>NZ_LMUQ01000021.1:0-63115 GCF_009765865.1 Acidisoma sp. L85 | reverse complement strand
TGGCGGCGACGTTGATCATCCCGCCGCCGCAGCATGGGCAGATAACGAGGGAACGGCCCGTCAACTGGAGGTAGCGTAACCGGTAATCCCCACCCATTCCAGTGTCCTGGGGAGCAGGGGCTGTGAGTAGTCGCCTGCACTGCACGAGTTTTGCGGCACGATGGCCATTGGCGAGGTAGCCGTAATGACGGATGCGATGGAAGCCGTTCGGAAGAACGTGCAGCAGAAACCGCCGGATGAACTCGTCCGCGTCGAGCGTCATCACTTTGCGCTTGTCGTGATGTCGATAATCTTTCCACAGGAAGCTCACTTGACCACCGGTCATGTCAACGAGACGGCTGTTGGCGATGGCAACTCGATGAGTATAGCGGCCGAGATACTCAAGGACCTTCGCGGGGCCGCCAAACGGACGCTTGGCATAGACGACCCAGGGCGCCTTGCGCAGCGGCTTCAGGAGGGCGGCGAACGCCGCCGGCTTGGCCAGCGCGGCGAGCTCGCAGAAGAACTTCAGCCGGCCCTCGTCGAATGCGGCTTGGAGCAGGGTTAGGAAGAGACGACGATAGAGGGTTGATAACACCCTCACGGGCAGAAAGAAGCCTGGGCGGCAAGCGACCCATTTTGTGCCGTCGGGGGATGAGCCGCCCCCCGGGACCACGCAGTGCAGATGAGGATGATGCTGGAGAGCTTGCCCCCACGTATGCAGAACGGCGACCATACCAATCTCGGCCCCCAGATGCTTGGGGTCGGCGGCGATGACGCGCAGCGTCTCGGCCGCCGCCTTGAACAATATGCCGTAGACGACGGCCTTGTTCTGGTAGGCCACCTCGGCAATCGCTGTCGGCAAGGTGAAGACGACGTGGAAGTATGGCACTGGGAGCAAGTCGGCCTGCCGGTCGGCCAACCATTCGGCGCGAGCGAGCCCCTGGCACTTCGGGCAGTGCCGATTGCGGCAGGAATTATATGCGACCCGCGTGTGCCCGCAGTCGCCGCATTGCTCGACATGGCCACCGAGTGCCGGCGATCGGCAGGCTTCGATGGCCCCCATGACCTTCCTTTGGTCGAGGCTGAGGTGGCCGGCATGAACGTCGCGATAGACAGCGCCGCAGCGACGGAACACGTCCGCCACTTCTGGCCCACCACGCATCGGGGGGCCTCAGCCTGGTGGCCCTACGTCGAGATTCATCCGGTCCAGCGGACTGACGGTTCCGGCGATGACGTTCGTGGCAACCCTGGTGTAGATGGCTGTCGTCATCAGCCGGGCATGCCCGAGCAGCACTTGGATGATGCGGATGTCGGTTCCACTTTCCAGCAGATGAGTCGCGAAACTGTGCCGCAGGATATGGACCGTGACGACCTTGTCGATCTCGGCCTCGCGTGCTGCCGTGCGGCACGCCGCCTGTAGAGTAGCCGCGCAGACCGGTTGGCCGTCATCTCGACCGGGGAATAGCCAGTGGGCAGGTTTAGTGAGCCGCCAATAGGCTCGCAGGATGGTGAGCAACTGAGGTGAGAGCATGACATAGCGGTCCTTGCCGCCTTTGCCGTGCTCGATCCTTATGATCATGCGGCGACTGTCGATGTCGGCGATCCTCAGCGCGACGACTTCAGAAACCCGTAGACCGGCACTGTAGGCTGTAGTCAGTGCCGTTCGGTTACGCAGACCAGGAACCGCCTGAAGAAAGCGAACGATCTCGTCCACGCTCAACACAACCGGCAGCTTTCTGGGTTCCTTCGCGCTCACGATACGAAGGGCAGCGTCTTTGCGCCCGAGGGTAATGCCGTAGAAGAAACGCAAGGCACAGGACACCTGGTTTATATGGGACCAGGACATACCGAGGCCGGCGAGGTGGACCTGATAGGTTCTGACCTCCTCATTGCCGAGCTGATCAGGGGCGACACCAAAGAAACGGCTGAACTTCGCGACCGCGTACACGTAGGATTGCTGGGTTGCTGGCGAGAGGTTTCGAACCGTCATGTCATCAAGAAGCCGCCGACGGAGCGGGGTCATCTGAGCCATCACAAGGTCTCCTGTCTGATGATTGGGGTCTGGACAACCGCAATCCTCTCAGACAGGAGGCACCTCAGGCCACGCCTTCTCTTACTCCCGCGCTAGCGGGTTCGTTGCGTGCCTAGCATGTTCGATAGCTTGGGGGTGAAAGTCCCCTGGCCAACCTGATGGAGGTGAAGGCTTAGCGAAGCACAAGGGCATCACTGCGAGGCAATGTCTGAAGGAAGTGTGGAGCAAAACCGCGACCTGACGAACAGAAACCGGATACGAGGCGTCCCTGGCCGGACGAGCGAGCAACGGATCGCGAAGTCCACATCCATCAAAGGCCAGGGCTGTAGATCCGGCAGGGGTGCGGGGAAGGCGATCGAACTTACCTAGGGAGGCCTGCGTCACGTTCCGCATTTGGAACTGAGGGAACCGCGAGGGGACCTGACCGGGGCGCAGGAGTCAGCAGAGGGCATAGTAGGTCATGCAGTCGGCAAGGTTAGTGAGGCACTCCATGCCGAAAGGCGGAGCAACGGATAGACCGAGCCGGAAACGATGGCTGAAGGCCCGAACGATTGGGAGCGGCAAGTAGGACTGGCAACTCATGAGTGGAAAGCGACAGAACATCCAGCACGTACTGGCCTTGGAGTCGAACGATCGAGGTGAAACCCCGGCCGTCGCACACCCGAGGGCCGAACCACCTGTGGCGAAACCAGCATTCGAAAGCCCGGCTGTGACGGAATACCTCATGGAGGAGGTGTGTGGCGGAGAGAATCTCCGAAGTGCGTGGAAACGCGTTCGAAGGAACCAGGGGAGTCCTGGCGTGGATGGGATGACCATCGACGACGCCAAGGTCTACCTGCGTGAACACTGGCCAAGCATACGGTCTCAATTGCTCGACGGAACCTACCAGCCGCAACCGGTCAAGCGGGTCGAGATACCCAAGCCGGACGGCGGGGTCAGAAAACTCGGCGTGCCTTGCGTCGTCGATAGACTGATCCAGCAAGCTATGCTGCAGGTCCTGCAAGAGCGGTGGGACCCGACGTTTTCTGAGCATAGTTTTGGCTTCCGGCCGGGGCGTTCGGCCCATCAGGCGGTGGCCCAAGCGCAACACTATGTTGCCGAGGGCTACAACGTCGTCGTTGATCTCGACCTCGAAAAGTTCTTTGACCGAGTTAACCACGATTGTCTGATGGCCCGCATTGCCGCGCGGATAGCCGACAAACGCGTGCTCAAAGTCATCCGGGCTTTTCTCAAGGTCGGGGTGATGGAAGACGGCCTGGTCCTTCCGGTGGATGAGGGGACCCCGCAAGGCGGTCCGCTCTCGCCCCTTCTAAGCAACATCATGCTCGACGATCTCGACAAGGAGTTGACCCGCCGAGGTCACCGCTTCTGCCGGTACGCGGACGACTGCAACATCTATGTCCGCAGCATCCGCGCCGGGGAACGGGTCATGGCCTCGGTAAGCCAGTTCCTGACCCAGAAGCTGCGGCTGAAGGTCAACGAGACGAAGAGTGCGGTAGCGCAGCCAGAGGAGCGCAAGTTTCTCGGATTCAGCATCTCGAATGACGGGAGCGAGCGGCGCATCGCGCCAAAAGCCCTCGACAAATTCAAGGACTGGGTCCGGGAAATGACCAGCCGGATACGGGGGCTCAGCCTGTCGCAGATTATCGAGGAACTCGCGCCATACCTCACCGGGTGGCGCAGCTACTTCGGCTTCTGCCAGACCCCCCGAGTGCTCACAAATCTGGAGGCGTGGATTCGCCGAAGATTACGCTCATATCTTTGGCGACAGTGGGGGAACGGGCACAACCGCTTCAAAGAACTGCGACGCCGCGGCGTATCGCAGTTCAGAGCAGCCGTCGCCGCCGGCTCACCAACGGGATTCTGGCGCATGTCAGGACACCCGGCGGTCCAAGCCGCCCTGCGCAACCACCACTTCGACTCACTCGGTCTCCCCCGACTCTATGTTCCGGCATCGGCTTAACCCGGTCGAACCGCCGTGGTACGTGACCCGTATGCCCGGTGGTGTGGGAGGGGTGGCGTCGCGAGACATCCCCCTATCCCGATCAATCCGCACTTTTGGACCCTTGCTGGCTTCGGCGACGGCAGATGGCGCTGAGGCCAACCGCTGCGTCTGATCAGCGAAACTTCCTCCCCCATCGCCGTGATCAAGGCAGCCCACCCTCCCCCTCCTGCATAGGTACGGCAATGTCCACGGTGACGGTTCGTCGAACCCTATTGGCTGAGGTCTTGCTGGAACCATTTGCTGCACGTTGCAGCGCGCATGCCATCGACGATGATGGTATACTGGGGCTGGAACGATTGTTTCACAAATGGAGACAATCAGTGAAGACGGGTCCCTACGTCGGGCGCGTGCCGGCTTGTTGTGGAGGATACCCGCGAGCCGGTGCTCCTCAGATGTAGACGGATAACTTGGTGCGAGTGGCCGATCCAGCCAGCAACTAAGCTGCCGCCGTTTTCCTGTTTGGATCTGAGAACTTCCGGAAAACTCATTTATTAACATGTTTCTGGGAAAACGTCACCTGCTGCATTCGCTTTGCGCCACGGCGTCGTCTTCTGGCTGCACCTTCGCTATCGGGGGGCCAACGGCTCAGGATGCCGCTAGCACGAGCAGAGCAGCGAACGCGGCAAGCGATTGTGTGTACGAGAACTCCCGGCGCCGCAGGACCGTGACGATGGCGGCGGTGATGATGATGGCACCAAGATATACCTACGCCGCGGCCGGACAGAGGTCGTCTTCGACGGCACACCGGCCCGGGCACGCTAATTGCGGCGGTGCCGTATGTTCGCTTCCGCTGGTGGAGTGAGAAAGGCGCGATCCGCGTCAATGTCGTCGTTTGACGACCGCGGGAACCCGCTTCCGGGCATGGACAGAGATTGGTGGCCGCACATTGGAGCTACGCCCGAACAGCTTGACAGGCTCCTGTCAAACTTGGGGCAGCTTCAAATCAACGATGGCCGATTGCAGCTTATCGATCATCTCTATAAGTTTGCTTACTTCAACCTCACGCATGTGGTCGATCTTCTCATGAAGCAGCTCAATCTCCAGTTCCGATTTCAAGTTGACGTCGTAATCACTCTTCGCGGCGCTGCGGTCGAGAACGGCTTGCCGGTTCTGGCTCATCATGATGATCGGCGCAGTGTAGGCTGCTTGAAAAGATAACACTAGATTGAGAAGAATGAAGGGATAAGGATCCCAATGCCGCATTAAGGCAATCGTATTCAAAATCATCCAGATGACAAGTAGGATGCTTTGAATAATGATAAAACGCCATGACCCGACGATGCCGGTAACTGCATCGGATACCCGAGCGCCTGTGGTCTCCCCTGGTTGAATGGCCCCCTTGCGAAGGCGATCGGGGCGGCGCCGCAAATGGGCTAGCAGGCGCAACTCTTCCTGAGGCAGTGCATACTTTATTCCTGTCACGGGGGCTCCCTTTTTGCCGCTTTACTGTGCTTGGTGGGAGCGCGCGTGAGCTACGGAGAGGCCAAGCTGCTACCGCCAGCCGGCATTGACTAAGTTAGGCGTCCAGCGCCACTGAGGAAATTGTGAACGGTACACGCCGCGTCCGCAAGCCGGCCAATTTCGGCTCCCATATAGCTGTCCCGTGAATGACCCGTTTTCTGGCACATGTAAGCGGCCAATTTTTCTCCATCGAAGTCTTCCCTCCAGACGACCTGATCCAGCGCTAGGTAGAACCGGTGCATGTCTGGCCGCTGTGTCGTGTACCAGGTATCCGTCGTTAGGAAGTCGTCAAAAACTTCATACATTTTGAACTGCCTCAACTATCCGGCTTGGATGGTGCCCTGCCGCGGTTTCCATGGCTTGATTCATATCAAATTGTTCGCTTCCACAGTTATTTTTGGCGACGTCTTGAGGTTGGCCTTCCCCAGTCGCAGAGATGAGGATTTGATCGCCGCTGGATCGCCCGTAAGGCTTCAAGTTGCCCCCACTATCTTCAAAGCGCGGCCGACCGTCGCCGCCAACGGTCAGAAATCGCTTCCGACCATCACCCCTTAGCGCGGTCCGCCCTGCTGCTCTATCGCCTGAGCCAGAGCTCCAACCAGGGCTGGAGAGGCTAGTCCCAGGTCCTAATCAAGGCGGCCGGAGGATGTCACGAGCACGGTTTCACGTCCCCGTCATTCAACTGTTTCCCGGGCGGAGACCTTCCCTCTGACAGCGGTGTAGCGCCTCTGGGCCGCCTCATCCCACGCTTGCGGCGATCCCCGCCGGCACCACGACTCGTCGAGAACCTTCGTCATGTCGTTCCACCTAGCCGACGTCGGTTAGCCAGCTTGGGCCGCCTAGATCTTGGCTGATCCAGAGACCGGCTTCACCCGGCTAGTCACAAGCGAAGCCGATCCGGTGCGACCGCGTAGCGAAGTGTATTAGGAAGGCCCGCTTCCTGCGCACAACCTTCCTTGCTCAACCGACGCTGTCCTCGACGACCCCGTCCGGGCTCCGGTGCTCGCGGCGTTAAATTTCGAATCCTTTCTCGCGCGGTAGAACCTCACGTCCTTGTTTATTCGACATTTAGGGGTTGGTTTGCGCTGGATCACATCTAGGACTTTAGCCGGACCTTAAAGGAGGACGATAAGGAGCACCAACGATGCCTGTCACCTACAACGTCGGCCGTATAGCTAGAGAGCAGATTGATCCAGCCTACCTTCTAGTCCATCCTCTTGTGCCCAAGCTTGATCTTGAGAATTGGCGGGCGCTTTGCGAGGAGAGGCTGGTTTCCAGCTTCCACGGTGACGACCAGGACGACATTGTCGTCGCGGTAAACCCCGTCGGGTACGTCCAAGGATTATGCCTTTGTGCCGTCAGAAGACATCTTTTGCATGACCGGATGCTGGATGTGTCATTCTTCGTTATAACTAGCGTTGCCGATGAAGCTGGCGTCGCAACCGATCTTCTCCGACACCTAAAAGCGCTCGCAAAAAGGGAAGCCTGTGACACAATCCGCGTCTGGACGCTGTGGCAGGATAGGTGCATGCCTGATCTTGGCGATCTGGAGATTGACCGGCGCGATCATGGTCTGGTGATAATCCTGAACGGACACACCTCAGCTAAAGATTGAGAACCTATGGTATTCAGATGATCGGTTTGCCCGTGAAGACGTAGCCGATACCTCTCACTGATTTTATGAGCATTGGCCTCTTCACATCTTGTTCTATTTTTTTTCGCAGCCGCGCGATTTGTGCATCTATTGTCCTGTCGAATGCTTCCAATGTTCTTCCGTGTGTCAGGTCCATGAGCACCTCCCGCGAGAATACTCGTCCCGGATGTTTTGCTAACGCGACCAGCATATCGAACTCCCCGGTCGTGAGGACAACTTCCAAGCCATCGCTGGTGAGCAGTTGTCGCCGCCCCAAATCTAGAACCCAGCCTTCGAACCGAAAAACATCTCTATCTTCGGCTCGGTTCGACGATGTTGGAGGTTGCCGGCGACGGAGGACGGTCTTCAATCGCGCCAGCACCTCCCGCAGATGGAACGGCTTGGCGATATAGTCGTCGGCGCCGATCTCCAGTCCAACGATCCGGTCAATGACATCGTCGCGGCCGGTCAGCATCATGATCGGCACGTCGGAAAGTGACCTGACCCAGCGGGCTAAACCCAGGCCGTCTTCACCGGGCAGGACAAGGTCAAGCAGGATGATGTCGACCACGGTGTCTCGTAAGAATTCTCGCATAGCTTGGCCGTCCGCGACCCCTGTGACCCGATAGCCCTGCTCCTCAAGGTAACGAGTGAGCATTTGACGAATACGCGCATCGTCGTCCACGACGAGAACATGCTCGGAGCGGGTCTGTGGTTCAGCCACGTCTAATTTTGGAGACCAGCGCGTCTCTCCCCATGTTACAGTCCGTCACAATCTCGCACCAACGAGAACACTGCCATCGTTACGCCGTCACGTGAGCTGGCTCAACTGCCCGCGTCAACACGCGGGAAAGAGGTCGCCAATGTTCACGGAAAGTGCGATGTCACGGCAAACCCGGGTCGTCGCGGATTTCGCGCCCCCCTGCCATCAACCGTCGACCATCGAAGAGCTTTTCAGCAAACAGATGGCAGAACGATTCGAGGCCGGATCGGCGGTATTTTGGGAAGGCGATACTGCAAGTCATGTCTTCGCCGTCACGGAAGGGGTCCTGCGGATATTTAAGATTATGAGCGACGGCCGCAGGGTCATTACGGGCTTCGTGTATCCCGGCGATCTCCTCGGTGTTTCTCTCCGAGACAGCTACCTTTATACCGCCGAGGCGGTAACAACGGCAAGAGTCCGCCGCTTCGGGCGCACTCGGTTTCAAGATGAGATCAACCATTCCCCCGACCTTCGTCCCCAACTCTTTGCCCAGCTCTGCGACGAAATGGCGGCCGCACAAGACCAGATGGTGCTCCTGGCACGCAAAAGTGCTGAAGAACGTGTCAGCAGCTTCCTGCTCGTCATAATGCGGCGGCTGCGCCGGGAGCAGCAGGAGCAGCCTGTTATAGAGCTGCCGATGACGCGCCAGGACATGGCCGATTATCTCGGTCTCACGATCGAAACGGTATCACGTACGATGACGAAGCTGACGACTTGTGGCGTTATCGCCCCGACGGGGCGCCATGCCGTTGTTATAAAAAGGCTGGCGAAGCTCCTGGTGCTTGCCGGCGAGGGCGACGTGGGGTACGCTTCCGACGAAACTAATTCGATACGGCGAGCCGTATGGCCTGAGTATTACACGGCACAATAAGGAAGGTTACGCCTGCTTTGAAGTCAAAGGTCACTAGCGGCCACAGCCTTGATGAAATTGTCCGCATTCTCGACAGCGCCAACATCATCGTTCACGGCTTTGACGGCGTAATCAGCCGTTGGACCACTGGGTGCGAGGAGCTTTACGGATGGAGCCGCGAGGAGGCAGTCGGTCGGATTGTTCACGAGTTTTTGGAGACCGATTTCCTAGAACCCCTCGAAAGCATCCGCGCCCATTTACGCGATAGTGACATTTGGAAGGGCGAGCTCACGCACCGGCACAAGGACGGACGAGCGATCTTCGTTGCCAGCCGTTGGGTGGCGGTGTTGTCGGAGGACCCGTCGGGCTTCGCGATCGTCGAGACTAACGTCGACGTAACTGCCCTAAAGCAAACGCAGATTGACCTCATCACCAGGGAAGCACATCTGCGGTCGATCTTGGAAACCCTGCCAGAGGCGATGGTGGTGATCGATGAAGCCGGCAAGATAAGCTCTTTCAGCGCTGCTGCAGAACGGCTGTTCGGCTACGAGACTACGGAGATACTAGGGCAGAATGTTCGCATCTTGATGCCACAGCCAGATCGCGATGCTCATGACGGCTATCTCTCGCACTATCTGAGAACCGGAGAGCGGCGCATAATTGGCTATGGGCGTGTCGTCACCGGTCTTCGCAAAGATGGCACCCATTTCTCTATGGAACTAGCGATCGGCGAGGCGGTAACGAGCGGCAACCGCATTTTTACAGGTTTCATTCGCGATCTCACCAGCCGACACAAAATCGAAGAGGAGCTCCGTCAAGCTCATAAGATGGAGGCCGTTGGACAATTGACGGGTGGCATCGCCCACGACTTCAATAATCTTTTGACGGTCATCAGCGGCAATCTTGAGATGATTGAGAGCCGGGTCGACAGCAAAGAACTCGGTTTGCTTGTACGCGAGGCTCAAGATGCCGCGAGTGATGGGGCGAAGCTGACTGAGCAATTATTGGCCTTCGGGCGGCGCCAGTCGCTCCATCCGCAGTTGATCAATGTTGGTCAGCTCATACTCAGCTTCTCCGATCTTCTGCGGCGAACTCTTGGGGAGGCAATTGAGCTATGCACCATCGTCTCAGGCTCTACACATCAGGTGCTCGTGGACCCGTCGCAACTGCAAAATGCCCTTCTCAATCTCACTTTGAACGCTCGCTCTGCCATGCCGCGTGGTGGGAAGCTTACAGTGGAACTTTCGGCGACGCGGCTTGATACCGCTTATGCACAAATGCATCCTGAGGCACGCACTGGAAACTATGTGTCAATCTCCGTTACCGATACTGGGACCGGAATGTCCGACGAGGTGAGAAAGCATGCGTTCGAGCCATTCTTCACTACGAAGGATGTGGGCGCGGGTACTGGCCTTGGCCTCAGCATGGTCTATGGCTTCGTCAAGCAGTCCGGCGGGCACATCCAACTCAGCAGCGAGCCTGGCATGGGCACCAGCGTGCGGCTGTTTCTTCCCCCTGCCCCTGCTAGTCAGGCCCGCAGCGGCGACGACCCGGAGACGACCATTCGCAGGCGAGAGAAGATGCCTGGCGGCACCGAAACGATTCTTGTTGTCGAAGACGACGCACGCGTCCGCCGCGTTGCCGTCTCGCGGCTAACAGAAATGGGCTATAGTGTCATCGAAGCAATGAACGGCGCTGAGGCGCTGAGCTTGCTTTCCTCCCGTCCTGAAATCAAGCTGCTCTTCACCGATGTCGTCATGCCCGGAGACATAACCGGTGACGAACTGGCAAAGGAGGTGCGGTCGACCCGTCCAGATATCAAAATCCTTTTGACCTCCGGATATTCGGAAGGCCGCGCCGGCAGACGCGAACTGGCCCCGGCGAGTAACTGGTTGAAAAAACCCTATACCGCCGGTGAGCTAGCTGTTCGCATTCGGGAGCTTCTTGACGGTCAGGTTTGATTGACAACGAGCGCGATCGAACAAAATCGACCCTTGGTCTCTATCGAAGAAACCACAACAAGTCTTGCGGTCAACCGTGACGAAGTTTTCCGATGAGACCTCCGGAGTCCAGCGAACGCGAGCTTCCTGTCGGACCGCGCGGCGCGTGACTTCGAAAGTGCTCAGTAACATCCGAGGTTGTCCCCAGCTAATATCCGATATCGATCAGCTGGGCTTCTTTGAAAGGACTCAGTGGAGTGCGCTCGGATGCTTTGTTAAAACGTCTCAAGCCCCAGAAGCCCTGGTCTCCGATTTGATTGCGATCCGGGGATTAAGCTCCCTCGTGAGGGAACTTCTATAGTTGTTGCGAACTCGATCGGCGTTGTTTATGGAACCAGGACTGCTGCGCCTTGAAATCGGCCGGCCCGCAGATCGGCGAGCGCCTCGTTGGCTCGTTCGAGGGGGTAGACCGTCGTCACCGTTTTGACTGCCGCCTGTGGCGCGATCGCTAGGAATTCCAGCGCGTCTTGCCTGGTTAAATTGGCCACAGAAACCAGCTGACGTTCTTCCCAGAGCGAGCTGTATGGGAACTGCGGGATGTCGCTCATGTGGATTCCTCCACAGACGACTCGCCCCCCCTTCCGCACCGAAAGGAGCGCGTTCGGTACCAGCGCGCCGACCGGGGCGAAGATTATCGCTGCGTCCAGCTCTTCAGGAGGTCTTTCCTCCGAGCTTCCCGTCCAGCAAGCGCCGAGCTTTGCGGCGAACTCCTGCGCAACTGCGTCTCCGGCATGTGTGAATGCATAGACCTGCCGCTCCTGCCATCTGCATACTTGTGCCAGGATGTGAGCGGCGGCGCCGAAGCCGTAGAGGCCGATTCTGAGTCCGTCCCCGGCCATTCGGAGAGATCGCCACCCGATCAAGCCGGCACACATCAGCGGAGCGGCCGCGACGGGATTGTCAAAGCCAATGAGAGGGAAAGCAAAGGCGGCATCTGCCACCACATGGGTCGCGAAGCCGCCGTCACGGGTAAACCCGGTGAAGGCTGGCTTATCGCAGAGGTTTTCCCGTCCCGCATTGCAGTAGGGACAATGACCGCAAGTATGCCCGAGCCAGGGAATGCCCACGCGGGTGCCGAGCGCCGGCTGCGACACATTTTCTCCCAGGGCTTCTACGATTCCGACGATCTCATGACCCGGAACAATGGGCAGCCTCGGGTCTGGCAATTCGCCGTCAATCACGTGGAGGTCCGTCCGGCAAACCGCGCAGGCCTCGACGCGCACCCGAATTTCCCCGGCACTCGGCAAGGGGTCAGGGCGGCTTTCTAGACGTAAAGGTTGGCCGATCGCTCTCAAGACCATTGCTCTCATGCTGACCTTCGCACATCGGCTATTCCATTGGGCTCTTGACCGATCGCGCCAACTGAAGCAGGGCTACGATCGGTCTCTGCAGAGCGCTGCGTGACTCCTTGGCCGCCGACACTCAAGCACACGAACGTGCCGTCAGCTACGATCGGGAATGCTCGCAAGTCATCGGGCGAACTTATGCATACGCGACTTCCGGTTCCTTCACTGACGTCTCCAGTGGCGCCGTGAAATCCAGTACCATACGGCCTTCAACCCTGCCCGCTTTGAGTTGCGAGAAAATTTTGTTGATGTCACCGAGCGGTGCCCTGGTAATCTCGGCCTTTACTTTGCCCTCCATCGCGAAGACGATCGCTTCGTCGAGGTCGCGACGGCTGCCGACAATTGACCCACGCAAGGTGATGCGTTTTAGTACTACATCGAAAATTGGCGTCGGAAACTCGCCGGGCGGCAGGCCGACGAGCGCGATCGTACCCTTACGTCGCACCATATGCAGCGCCTGCGAGAAAGCTGGCGGCGAAACGGCTGTCACAAGAATCCCATGCGCTCCGCCGTCCGTCGCCTTTAGAACCTCGGCGACCGCATCCGGCGACTGAGCGTTGACGGCTACGTCCGCACCTGTTGTGCGCGCCAAAGCAAGCTTCTCAGGGGTCACATCGAGCGCGACGACTTTAAGCCCCATGGCCTTGGCGTACTGGATTGCAACGTGACCAAGACCGCCGACGCCTGAAATAGCGACCCACTCGCCCGGACGGGCCTCGGTCTCCTTTAGGCCCTTGTACGTTGTGACACCCGCACACAGAATCGGCGCGATCTGCGCGAAATCGACGCCAACCGGAAGACGGGCCACGAAGGCTGCCGAGGCGATGACGTATTCGGCAAAGCCGCCGTCGCAGCTATAGCCGGTGTCGTGCTGGTGCTCGCAGAGCGTCTCCCAACCGGTCTCGCAGTATTCGCAGCGCATGCAGGCGTCATGGAGCCACGCGACACCGACCGGATCGCCCTCTTTGAAATCACTTACGCCAGGCCCAATAGCGGCCACCACACCCGCCACCTCGTGGCCCGGAATGAACGGCGGCACAGGCTTCACCGGCCAATCGCCCTCAGCGGCGTGAAGGTCGGTATGGCATACGCCGCAGGCAATGACTTTCACGAGTAGCTCGCCCGGCCCGGGCACAGGTATCGGGACATCCTCGATCACCAGTGGCTTGCCGAAGGAGTGAACAACCGCGGCTCTCATCGTTTTCGTCATGATCTTGCCCTTTCCAGTGGGGTTAGATTAGGCGCGCACACGAGCGGCGCTTTGCGCCAGATCAAGCGTGCGATCATCTGCAACGTGGGAAAGTGACCGCGGGCTAAAATCGCGCACGGAGACAACATATCTGGCTTGACAGCGTGTCGCAGAGCGCCGCCGCTTCATTCTGCCCGTGCCGTCGGCAGTCGCATCGGCACTACGTTCTACAGCTGAATCGGTCGCCACTGCCCGCGGGTGATTTTTGCTCTTTGTGGACCTGCCATCATCAAATTCAAGGAACGACGGAAGACGACCGTCATTCAAGCCTCGGACGCGTCCCACTCCTATTCCGACACCAGAATGTTCTCTGTCGCCATGTGCGCGGGCCGTCCCTCAATTGAAGCTGCAGTGATCCAAATCAAAGCTCGCAATATCGAACTATGGGAGCCTCCGGACAGGCGGGGGTCACTCAGCCCACGCGCTTCAGACGCTTAGGCTGCTAGGAAGGACACAATGCTATGACATATGCCAGTACAAACCCTTACACAGGTGATGTCCTGAAAACGTTTCCGAACGCCAGTGATAATGAAGTCGCACAAGCCATAGCGGACGCGCACGCTGCGTTTCTATCTTGGAAGAAGACTCCTTTTTCCGCACGCGCGGAGATCATGCATGCTGCTGCCAGCCTCCTGCGAAAGGAAGTCGACACCTACGCTAAGACTCTAACCCTTGAGATGGGCAAGCTCTTCGCTGAGGCGAAAGCAGAAGTCGAGCTTTCGGCAAATATTTTTGAATACTACGCCCAGCACGCCGAAGCCCTGCTAGCCCCGGAAAAGCTACCCGTGGGCAATCCGGCGGAAGGCAAGGCGATGCTCGTTCATGATCCGCTCGGTGTGTTGCTCGCCATAGAACCCTGGAATTTCCCATATTATCAGATTGCTCGCATCATCGCGCCACAGCTCTCTGCCGGGAACACGATGTTGCTCAAGCACGCTTCGAACGTGCCCCAGAGTGCCGCAGCTTTCGAGCAGCTGATGCGCGATGCGGGTCTGCCTGCAGGGGCTTTTAAGAATCTGTATGCCACGCGTTCGCAGGTCGAGCTTATCCTCAACGACTCACGCGTTCGTGGCGTGGCACTCACTGGGTCGGAAGAGGCAGGTGCCATCATCGCTGCTCAAGCAGGCAAAGCCTTGAAAAAGTCTACGATGGAGCTCGGCGGGGCAGACGCGTTTGTGGTACTCGCCGATGCCGATCTAGAAAAAACAGTCAAATGGGCCGTCTTCGGCCGTCATTGGAATGGGGGACAAGTCTGCGTGTCCTCCAAACGCATGATCATCGTCGATGAAATCTACGATCGGTTCCTTGAACGCTATACTGTCGGTGTCGCAGGGCTGCGCGCGGGCGATCCGTTCGATGCCGAGACGACGTTAGCACCATTGTCGTCGCAGGGAGCCGCCGACGACTTGAAGGACAAGATCCGACGGGCGGCCGCACACGGCGCTAAGGCAACCGAAGTTGGCCCCAAGGTGCCAAACCGAGGAGCCTTTGTCCAACCGACGATTCTAACAGATGTCAGCGAAGAGAACCCTGCGCGCTATTGGGAATTTTTCGGTCCGGTTTCCATGCTGTTCCGTGCCAAGGACGAAGAGGATGCCCTGCGCATCGCCAATGACTCGCCTTTTGGCCTAGGTGGTTCCGTCTTCACCTCGGATGTTAAGCATGGCGCGGAGGTGGCCGAGAAAATTTCGACAGGCATGGTGTTCGTAAACCATCCGACTATGGTCAAAGCCGACCTCCCTTTCGGCGGTATTCGCCGCTCCGGGTACGGTCGTGAACTGCTCGGACTTGGTATTAAAGAGTTCGTCAATCACAAGCTGATTGATGTCGTCGATATCGACGCCGAATTCTGAGGCGTGATCGCCTAGGTCTCTGCCTTCCTGTGGTGCTGGATCGTGCCACAGGAAGGGGCTCCAGCGGGGGCTCCGGTCTCAAGCAAAGTGAGCCCTGGCGGCGGCGGAGATGGCGCGAAGGTCCAAAGGGGCAGAGCTGCGCTGCGCCCGGCCCATTTACGGCAACATTGTCGAGAAAATTGACGGAGCGCACCATGCCAATCAAAGTAGCCGTCCTGAAGGAAACCACGCCGGACGAGCGTCGTGTTGCGATGGTTCCTAGCCTTCTTGCCAAGCTGATGAAGCTTGGCGCGGAAGTATATATTCAAATGGGCGCCGGGGAAGCCGTAAAACTTCCGGACAGCGCCTTTAGTCAGGTCAAGTTTGTCGCCGACGCTAAGACGCTGGTCGGCGACGCTGATATTGTGCTCGGCGTCCAGCCGCCGGCCGCCGAGATTGTCCTGGCAATGAAACCGGGAGCGATCCTTATCTCCTTCGTCTATGCCCAGAGGCAACCGGACCTCGTTAGGTTGCTTCAAGATAAATCGATCACCTGTTTCGCCATGGAACAGGTTCCCCGCATAAGCCGGGCCCAAGCTATGGACGCGCTATCCAGTCAGGCCTCTTTGAGCGGCTACTACTCTGTCCTGCTCGGGGCCACACATCTCGCCCGGATTCTCCCTAGAATGACCACTGCGGCCGGGTCGCTTAGGGCCGCTACAGTGCTCGTGATGGGCCTCGGCGTCGCCGGCCTTCAGGCCCTCGCTACGGCGCACCGCCTCGGCGCGATCGTCGAGGGTTATGACGTGCGCCTCGAAACAAAAGAGGAAGCGGCGTCGCTCGGTGCGAAGTTCGTCGATACTGGCTTCGATGCACGGGGCGAAGGCGGGTATGCACGAGAGCTGACAGCAGACGAACAGAGCAAGGTCGCGGTCATTCTCAGCAAGCACATCCAGCAAGCCGACCTGATCATCACTACCGCGGCGGTACCTGGACGATCATCGCCGAAATTGATTAGCAAGCTACAGGTCGACGGCATGAAATCCGGCGCCGTCATCGTCGACCTTGCGGCCGAAGGCGGCGGCAACTGCGAATACACCAGGCCGGGCGAGACCATCCGCGTGGGGGAGGTGACGATCGTCGCGCCGATGAACGTCCCTTCGCTTCTCGGCGAACACGCCAGCGAGCTTTACGCCAAGAATATTCTCAGTCTGCTCGAGCTGATCATAAAAGACAAGAGAGTGAGCCCCGACTGGGACGATGAAGTACTAAGTAGAACGGTGCTTACCCGCGCGGGGCATATCGCGAATGAGCACGTTCAAACCTTGATCACGACAACCAAATTGGTCGCATAGCCAGATAATCGATCGGGAGATTGGGATGGAAACGCCCGTCGTCGGAATTGTAGCTCTCTACATTTTCATGCTCGCCGCGTTCGCAGGATACGAGGTAATTTCTCGCGTTCCGTCGATCCTGCATACACCGCTAATGTCGGGTTCGAACTTTGTCCATGGTATCATCGTCGTCGGCGCCATCTATGCCCTGCTTAACGCAAGCACGATGCCGGAGCAGGTGATTGGATTCGTCGGTGTTCTGTTGGGCGCGGGCAACGCCTCGGGCGGCTTTGCTGTGACGGAACGCATGCTCGCAATGTTTCAGTCCAGCCGATCGAAGAAAAGCCGCGGAGGTCCAGCATGAGTTCGCATTGGATCATCGACACCGGAAGTTTTGTGGCCGCCTTCCTATTCATCTACGGTTTGAAGCGCATGTCCTCGCCAGTTACGGCCCATTCGGGCATCGTCGCGGCGGGAATCGGCATGGTGTTGGCCGTTTTGGCCAGCTTGCTCTACGTCATCAACGTTGAAGCCGTGGCCAGGCCACACTTGCTCGTTAATTTCACGCTCGTGGCAATTGCGCTCGGCTTGGGCCTTGGCTGGGGCTGGCGGAGTGGCAAGACGGTGGCGATCACGGCGATGCCGCAGATGGTCGCGCTCTATAACGGGATGGGTGGCGGAGCGGCCGCCGCCATCGCCGCAGTGGAGCTCGTCAGCGGAAGAACGTCAGGCAAACCGCAACTCGGCGTGACATTGGCTGGCGCGCTGATCGGCTCGATATCATTCTCGGGTTCAATCATCGCGTGGGCCAAACTCGGCGGCCGCATCAACAACCCGTGGCGAATATGGGGCCAACAGGCCCTTAACAGCCTCGTATTCCTAGCCACACTGGGACTCGGATTTTATTTCATCACGAAAGGCGGCACGGCTGGCAACGGAGCCACCGCTCTATTCTTCGTAGGAGCGCTCCTCTTCGGGGTCCTGATGACGATGCCGATCGGTGGCGCCGACATGCCGGTCGTCATCTCGCTCTATAATGCCTTTACCGGTCTTGCCGTCGCCCTCGAGGGCTTCGTACTACAGAATCCCGCGCTGATGATCGCCGGTATGGTGGTCGGCTCGGCGGGCACGCTTCTTACATTGCTGATGGCCAAGGCAATGAATCGGTCGGTGTGGAATGTCCTCTTCAGCAATTTTGGCGATGTCATCATTGAGCAGGAGCGAGAGATCAAGGGCCGCCTCAAACCGGTTGAAGCGAGTGACGCGGCGGTTACCATGCGCTACGCCGGCAAGGTGATCATTGTCCCGGGCTATGGCCTCGCCGCCGCTCAGGCGCAGCAAAAGCTCTATGAGTTCGTCAAGCTCTTGCAGGCCGCTGGCGTCGATGTGAAATTTGCAATTCATCCGGTAGCGGGTCGGATGCCCGGACACATGGACGTGCTGCTCGCCGAGGCGGGCGTGCCCTATGATATCATCCACGACTTGGACGAAATCAACGACGAGTTCAGCTCCACCGACGATGTGCTTATCATCGGCGCCAATGACGTGGTGAACCCCGCGGCGAGGACGAACAAGGCGTCACCAGTCTACGGGATGCCGATCCTCAACGCCGATCAGGCACATCAGGTTTATGTTATCAAGCGCGGCCAGGGCCGGGGCTATGCGGGCGTGGAAAACGAGCTCTTTTACGCCGACAATTGCAATATGGTCTATGGAGACGCCCAGGCGGTGCTCGTGACGATGATCCAGGCCATCAAAGACCTGGGCGAAGGTGCGATTTTGAATGCCGCCTGACCCAGCGGCGGGCGGATCTTCAGGTGTCGTCTGCGGGATGCCGCCGTGCTTAGGGGCGTCGGATCGTCTGACGGTTTCGTTGATGACGACCACAGCTCCGCGTCGCCGCCGCATTCGATGATTCGTGAACGGTAGCGGGCACGAAGGTGAACTGGGCTTCTTGCAGCCTCGTGTCGTCGAGCCTGGCTCTGCATTGCTCGGACCGAGCGGCCCTGTAAAACCATCGTTCCGCCCACGGATGACTCTCCCGAGCTGAACGAGGGCTTCACCACGCGCGGCTACGGTCCTGGTGCGCGCGCCCGTCCCGGCTTTGGTCAGGGCACGGCTTTGCCGCTGATGCTGCTGCTGATGGCATCTTCGACTGATCTGAAAACTGCTGAATGGCCTAGGCAGCTGAGCAACCCCGTCCGCTCGGCCTGGAACCGCGCCCGCTCCGACGATAGCCGGGCCAGCGTCAGCACAATTCCCTTCCGACGCAGATCGGCAATCGTTTGTTGGAGGATGATAGAGCCGGTGTAATCCACTTCAACCACACCGCTTGCCTCGATCACCACAAGTCTCAAGGGCACCCGAGCCGAGGCCACAGCTGTTTGCAGTCGACGGCAGATATAGACAGCGTTGGTGAAGTTGATGGGCGCGGCGGGTGCAAACACCAATATTCCTGGCTCGGCTTCACCACGCTCCGCGTCGCTTGGGGGCCACCACACTGTCGTAGTCGGGACGCGTGCAAGTTCTAGGCAAAGCGGCCGGGCCATTGCATAGACGCTCTGGAGCAGTGAAAGCACTATGCTGTATAACATGCCCGTCTCGATGGGTAGCGCGGTCACGAGTGCGGCGCTGGCGAGGACGAGGACAATTTCCGAGCCACCTAGCCGCATAATCCGCACCATCTCGCTCCACCGAAATATGCGTATCGCGATCACAATCAAAATGCCCGCTAGCGCCGCCTGTGAGACGTAGTGAACCAGTGCTCCGCCACTAATAATAAGAACGAGCGTGCAGGCCGCCGCAATGAGCGAGGCCACTTGCGATCGAGCTCCTGCTCCGACAAGCGCCGCGGTACGCGGTGGGCTAGCATTCACCGAAAAAGCACCCATGAGCGCAGAAAGAATGCATCCGGCGCCGACGCCTGCAAAGTTTGGACTTATCGGCTCAAGCTGCTTCCCTTCGCCGGCAAAAGCACGCGCCACAGCCGCGGTCTGCATCATACAGACAAGCGCCACGATCCCGGCCAAAGGGACCAGCTTCATGAAATCTTGCATATTGGAGAAGTCCGAGAGAAACGGTGCTTGCCCAACAGGCGAAAAATCGGCAATCATGGTCACGCCTAGCCGCTTGAGATGGAACACTGCAATTGCAATCGACGTTCCTAAGATCGCAATGAGCGCGCCGGGAAGATGCGGCGCCAGTTTCTCCGAAAGCAAGGTCGTGCAAATCGCAACCAGGCCAATCATGAGGCAATAGGGATTGAGGTGCGCAATCTCGCCAAGAAGTTCGGGCAATCGCTCCCATAACGACCCTGAAACCTCCGCGATTCCCAGAAGAGACGGCAGCTGACCTATGGCAATATGCAACGAAACTCCGGCCAGGAACCCAGTTGTCACGGGAATCGACAAAAGATCGGCGACCCATCCAGCGCGGAGGAGAGCAGCAGCGATGAGAATCGCACCGACCATTAGGGCAAGTAGCGAGGCGAGGTGAGCATATTCCGCGGTGCCGGCTGGGGCGATTGCTACTAGTCCACCGGCAAAAATGAGCGCGATTGTGGAGTCGGCGCCCGCGGAGAGAAGGCGACTGGCGCCAAATATCACGAAGCCAAGTGACGCGGCGATAAAGGCTATGAGACCGGTTTCCGGTGGCAGACCGGCGAGTCGAGCAGTCGCGAGTTGCTCCGGCACGGCAATCGCCGCAAGGATTAAGCCAGCGGCAAGATCTCGCGGGAACCAGTTAACGTGCCATCCTTGTAAAGAGGTAAACGCCCAGGGCGCGCGATGGCGCAGGTCAAACCTCGTCATTGCGGCCGAGGGGTGTCCGACATCGCCTGGGTCTACAGAGCTGGCCAATCGATCGTGACATACGGTGAGTGAACCACCTTCCTCCGGCCCTGTCCGCGATGAAGCCTTTTCAAACCAGCTCCAGGACTTCCGTTTGTTTGAACGTCTTGGCATCTGTGTACCGCATAACCTGGCAAATCGCCAGCGGTGCAGGCCGGTGCGATACAAGTATTGCGCCTTGTCCGGTCCGCGCCAGGCGGCTGCGCAGCCGCTCGATCACGATTGCCTCCGTCACGCTGTCGAGCCCCACCGTTGGCTCATCGAGGAGCAACCACGGGGCCTCCCGAAGATAGCTGCGCGCGAGGCTAAGCCTCCTTCGCTCGCCGCCAGAAAGCGCCGCACCATTTTCGCCGATCCAGGCGTCAAGCTTGGCGGGCAGGCCGTGGATGCGCTCATCCAGCCCGGCATCGTGCAACGCCCCCCAAAGTAGGTCGTCGGAGATGGGCGCCGGGCGGGCGAGCAAAAGATTGTCTCGCACGGTCCCGGCGAGGAGTGCGGCGTCTTGGGGGGCATAGGCGAAGCAGCCGCGAAGCGCCGCCGGCTCCAAAACGCCGATGTCAACGCCCCCTATGCGGATCGCGTCGGCATCGGTTCGTAAACCCACAAGCCGCTCGAGCAAGCTCGATTTTCCGCTGCCAGACGGTCCGCTGACCCCAAGGATGGTGCCGGGCGGATATACGGCCGCCGGAGCAGAAAGGCTGATGTTGGGTGGAAATCGCATCGACACGGGACTGTGTTCCAAGGGCGCCCGAGCCTGCAGTATCTCATCCAATCGCGCCTCAGATTCTGCGAGACTGCCCCGAACCTCGAAGCCGCGGAGGAAGGCGTTAGCGCCGTCTACGGTCATGACCGCAGCGAGCGCCGCCAATGCGGCCAAGGGCAGCGACGCGTTGGCGCTCAGCGCCAAAGCCACCACGCCCGCCAAGCCTGGTGTTGTTGCTTGGAGCAGCGTGGAGTAGCCACCCCAGGCGGTCGCGCGGGCCTGCGCATCGAGAAGCGCTTCGCCTTCCGCGGCCACCCGCGCGGCGGCCCAGTCGCCAAGTCCATAGGCCCTCAACTCGGCGGCGGCGGCGATCGCCCTCATGTATTCCTGCTTAAGGCTTCCGTTGGCCCGCTGCACCGCCCGACCGTTGATTTCTGAGAGCCTGGAGAGAGCCCAGGCGGTCAGAAGCGCCAACCCCAGGACTATCATCGTCGCGCAGGCAGGTACAACACCAACACAAAGCAGCAACGCCATCCCGCTAATAAAAGAGGCGGCCGCCCCCCAAGAAGCGGACAGGCGCACGAAACGTGCCTCAACCGCGTCCACATCCTGGACCATACGCATCGACGCATCGCCGACCGTGAGTTTGAGTGCGGTAACAGCTGGAGCCGCTACAATGGCGCGGAATAACGCCGGACGCAGCTGCGCGAGTGCCCCGAAGGCGGCCTCATGACCAAGAATGCGTTCGGTATATCGGCCCCCGGTGCGGAGGATAGCTAGAAGCCGGATAGCTACAGCTGGCAACATGTAATTGAAGGCGTAGACCACAGCTGGACCGCCGAGACCGGCCAAGGCCGCACCGCCGATAAACCAACCGGATAGTCCGAGCAGCAGCACGGATGACGCGGTTACGGCTGCTGCCGACAGAGCCGCAATTGCGAGCTTGCCCCGCTGCCGTCTCCGCTCGACGGCGATCAAGGCATGAATGGATGCCCTCATGCGACGGCCAACCGAACAATCCTATCGGCGATAGCGGCGAGTTGAGCCGAATGGGTGGCTAGTATGGTGGTGCTTCCGCGGGCGCCGCGTGCAATCGCGGCGATGAGCGAGGCTTCCGACGCCGCGTCCACATGCGCGGTCGGCTCATCCAACAGTAGGATCGGCGCGGATTTGAGCAACGCGCGGGCAAGAGCGATCCGCTGCCGCTCGCCCCCTGACAGCCCGCCGCCACGCTCATCCAAGTGCGTATCAAGGCCATCGCGCCGTGACGACAGCATCATCCCGAGCCCTGCCTTCTCCGCAGCAGCTTCCACCTCACGCCGGGTCGCCCACGGGCGAGAGAGCGAAATATTGGCGGCGATGCTACCCGGGATGATCACAGGCACCTGCCCCACCCAGGCGATCGACTCGGTTAGTGACCCGAGTTCGGATAGGGGTGCGCCGTCGATTCTAACCTCACCACTCGTGGGCGGAGTGAGGCCGAGTAACAAGGTGAGTGCCGTCGTCTTTCCCGTGCCGCTCTGTCCCAGCAATGCGACAATCTGGCCGGGAGCCACATCCAACTGTAGACTAGACAGAGCTGCGCGGTCTTCACCCGGATAGCGGACGGTGACATGGTCAAATTGGATGCGCGGCGCGCGTGACAGACGTTGAGCGACCTTTTCATGTATTGGCGCGACGGACTCCAACGCGATAATCCCGTCGACTGCGCTTTCCGTTGCCTGACGGTCGTGATAGCTGGCTGCGAGGCGGCGCATGGGCGCGTAAAACTCGGGGGCGAGCGCGAGCACAAAAAAAGCGCGGCATAGATCCAGATGCTCCGGCACGAAGGCCGGGAGCAGGCCAAGCAGGTCGAAGCCAGCATAGACGGCGACCAGGGCCACGGACAGCGCTGCGAAGAATTCCAACCCGGCGGAACTAATGAACGCAATCCGCAACACGCTCATAGTGCGTCGCTGCAGCTCGTCAGCAGCCTCGCCAATACGACGCGTTTCCTTCTCTTCCGCCTGGAAGACAAGGACCAGGGGCAGCATTCGGATACGATCGGCGAACAGTGCACCGAGCCGCGTCAAAGCCGCGAACTGAGCGCGGGCCTCATCAGCTGCGGCGCCGCCCGCAAGAACCATCAAAAATACGAAAGGAACGATCGTGCAGAGGAGGATCGCGGCCGCAACGATGCTTGCGCAACCGACCGCGACGAGAATGAGAAACATACCCGCGACCGCAGTACGCGCTGGAAGAAAGCGAGCAACGTAACCGTCGAGCGTCTCGACCTTATCGACCGCTGAGGTCATCAAAGCTCCCGCCGCTGGGCGGGTCCCCGATGGCAAAGCGAGCGTCAAGCGCACAATGCGGTCGCGCAGCACGCGCTTAGCATCACGCGCCGCCGCTGCGCCGATGCGCGTGGACGCTAAGGCGCAGAGTCCACGCGCGGCCACGCTGGCCGCACCTAGCACAAGCCACGGCAACGCAGACGTTATTCCGGCCGGCAAGCGCGTCAGCCCCAAGGCGAGCCCGGCGGCAAAGCCTATCGCGGCCAGGTTGTCTAGAACGAGCATGGCGGCAGAAGTTCGATTGCGGCGACCGCCGGACGCCACCGCAACCCGCAGCCAAGTCTTCCGCCGTGTCATGGCCAACCGGGTGCAAGTTTCATTCGGCATACCCAGAGCCTAATCGAAGTCGGCAACCGAAGCATTGACCTAGATCAAACGCTTTTCTGGGCGAGCGTTTAACCTATGGCGACCTCTGCCATTCGGCGGCAACAGCGCAGGAGTGATTAACCGAGATGGACCCCGGCGTCGTCGACCTTTCGCGGCTTCAATTCGCGCTGACAGCACTCTATCACTTTCTTTTCGTGCCGCTCACGCTCGGCATGTCGTTCATGCTCGTCATCATGGAAAGCATCTACGTGATGACCGGCCGCACCGTGTGGAGAGATATCACCCGGTTCTGGGGCATGATCTTCGGCATCAACTTTGTGTTGGGCGTGGCAACCGGACTGACTATGGAGTTCGAATTCGGCACCAATTGGTCGTACTTCTCGCAATATGCGGGAGACATATTTGGCGCTCCGCTTGCGATCGAAGGTCTGATGGCCTTCTTTCTCGAAGCCACCTTTGTCGGTCTCATGTTCTTTGGCTGGCAGCGGCTCTCGAAGCTGGGACACCTCTGCGTCACCCTTGCGGTGGCCTTGGGAACGAACCTCTCTGCCCTCTGGATTCTTATCGCCAATGGTTGGATGCAAAATCCGGTCGGCGCACGATTCAATCCTGAGACGATGCGCATGGAGATAACAGACTTTAGCGCTGTTCTCTTCAACCCGACGGCTCAGGCGAAGTTCGTCCATACGGTGAGCGCTGGATATGTCATCGCTTCCGTCGCTGTATTGGGTATCTCCGCACTATATCTTCTCCGCGGAAGATATATCGGCTTCGCACGACGGTCGATGATTGTCGCTTCTGCCTTCGGACTCGCGGCCTCGCTCTCGGTTATCGTTTTGGGCGATGAGAGCGGATATACGATCGGCGAAAACCAAAAGATGAAGCTCGCCGCTATTGAGGCTGCCTGGCATACTGAACCAGCACCCGCCGGCCTGACCCTGGTCGGCTGGCCGGACGTCGCGACCCGTACTACGCGGTACGCGGTGCACATACCCTGGGTACTCGGGCTGATCGGAACACGCAGCTTAGATACCCAGATCACGGGTATGTCTGAGCTTGTGCTCGAGGCGCATCAGAAGATCCAATCTGGATTGCTCGCGTATGCAGCCGTTCAGACATTGAAGCGAAATCCTGACGATCCCGGTGCGCGCGCGGTTCTCGCTAGCCACGGTGCGGACTTAGGCTATGCGCTTCTACTCAAGCGTACCCTGCCCAATCCGCTTACCGCGACGCCGCAGCAAATTACAGACGCGGCTTGGGATACGGTGCCGGACGTCCCTGTCATGTTTTGGTCGTTCCGCATTATGGCGGGCCTCGGATTCTTCTTCCTGATCTTGTTCGGAACCGCGTTTATCCTGTGTAGCCGCAGGCGTTTTGACCAACGATGGTTTCTTTGGATTGCGGTATGCGCTATCCCGCTTCCTTGGATTTCAACCGAACTGGGCTGGGTCATCGCCGAGTTTGGCCGACAGCCTTGGGCGATCGACGGCGTGTTGCCGACAGGGCTTGCTGCCTCGTCGCTTAGCCGTGCACAGCTATGGCTCACGATCGCGGGTTTCACGTTGCTCTACGGCACACTCGCGATCATTGAGGTCGGATTGATTACGTGGACGGTCCGGCGTGGGCCCTACGCAGCGCACGAAGATCCAGCACCGGCGCCGGGAAATATCCCGGCCACCCCGATAGCCGTGTAGGAAGGGAGACGTCGATGAACTTAGCGGACGTGCCACTGGACTATGCGACGCTCAGAGTTATCTGGTGGGGAATGTTAGGCGTCTTACTGATCGGCTTTGCGCTCACCGATGGATGGGATCTCGGCGTGGCTGCGCTTCTTCCTTTTGTCGCTCGCACGGATAACGAGCGCCGCATGGTGATCAACGCCGTAGGTCCAACCTGGGAAGGAAATCAAGTCTGGTTCATCCTTGGAGGCGGCGCGATCTTCGCGGCCTGGCCTTTCGTCTACGCCGTGAGCTTCTCAGGATTCTACCTAGCGATGTTCTTGGTCCTCGCGGCGCTCATTCTGCGCCCGGTGGGATTCAAATATCGTTCTAAGCGGCCTGGGACGGCGTGGCGTGCGCGCTGGGACTGGGCGCTTTTCGTCGGCGGCGCGGTGCCCGCTCTCGTATTCGGCGTAGCCGTGGGAAACGTCCTTCTGGGCATTCCCTTCCGACTCGATGATGACTTGCGCACGTATTATGCGGGCAGCCTTCTGGGCCTCTTCTCGCCCTTCGCGCTGCTCTGCGGCGTGCTCTCGGTCTGCATGATCGTTCTTCACGGCGCAGCCTTTCTCGCTGTTAAAGTTGAGCGGGGGCCGGTGCATGCACGGGCCCGCCTGATCGGAAGCTGGGCGGCCCTTCTCTCCCCTCTGCTGTTCGCAATCGGAGGCCTATGGATTGCCCGGGCCAACATCGGATTCCATATCACGAGTGCCGTGGCGCCCGACGCGCCGTCCAACCCGCTGCACACCACAAGCCTGCGTCTAGCCGGAAGCTGGCTGGCGAATTACAGTCTGCACCCTTGGTTCATGACCGTGCCTGTGCTGGCCTTCTTTGGAGCAGTTCTAGCTTTCGCGGGCATCCGCCGCCGCTTTGAGGGCCTGGCCTTGGGCGGCTCAGCGCTCTCCGTCATAGGCATTATCGGGACCGTTGGCCTCTCGATGTTCCCCTATATTTTGCCAAGCTCGATCGACGCCCACTCCAGCCTGACGGTGTGGAATGCGTCCTCGAGTCCCGCCACATTGTTCATTATGTTGGTTTCAACAATCATCTTCCTTCCCCTCGTCCTGCTCTACACAACCTGGGTCTATTGGGTGATGTGGGGTAAAGTGACAACAAACGAAGTTGCAACAAATCCGGACTTTTATTGAGGAAGAAGTATCATGTGGTATTTCACTTGGATTCTTGGTGTCGGGCTGGCCGTGTTGTTCGGTGTCGTCAACGGCATGTGGCACGAGTTCGATTCAACTACGGCTGTTGAAGCAGAGCATTCGTCGGATTGAGCGCATCCTCATCTCAGATCCAGTTCGAGGACAGTCGCGGCTGAAATCTTCTATGCGCGATGGCTGTTCACCTTTCCCGAGCGGACAGGGCAAGGCGGATGCTGAGTAGTCAGAGGACCTCAGGCCGAAGTCCGCAACATCTGAAAATGCACCCCGTCGTACGCGAGTGTGCGGCTAGTCGTCGGCGAGCCAATAATCTGGGTGACTTAGAGCGTAGGGCCCTGCGCAGTCTGCAGAGGTTGCCGCGGACAATGTCTATAGTGTTTATCAGTGCCTCGTCAAAGTAAGCCGGCTCGTCG
This sequence comes from Acidisoma sp. L85, assembly GCF_009765865.1. Lineage (GTDB taxonomy): Bacteria > Pseudomonadota > Alphaproteobacteria > Acetobacterales > Acetobacteraceae > Acidisoma. The sequence goes on along the minus strand of NZ_LMUQ01000021.1, from coordinate 36,120 downwards.
ACGGCAGAGAGCAAGACATTCAAGCCGTCGAGTCATACGCTCGAGTCGCCTAACCTCTTAAGCAGCTCTGAGAGAGCGGAGAGGACGGTGGCAGACGGTCCTAGTGCCCGGTTACCCCACCCCGTGAGACACGTAGCCACAGTTGAGAGCCCTCCCCTCGGGGATCGCTCGGCCCTTCACTCTCCACGCACGAGCGAGCGCGATAAGCAAGAGAATGTTCGGACTGACGAACTTGGTGGTAGGAATTTCTTGAGCGGCTCCCTTTGAGTGCGAGTGGCCCGCAAACTTAAGTACCGTGCCGCTTTGTGCGGTGGTGACTGACGCAGATCGATTCAAGGAGTGTTTCTACGATTGACTTTCGCCGGGTAGATGGGACGCTCAGCGTGATACTCACGCTGGCTCCGTCCTAAAGGCCTTCCGCCAACGGCGTGGGCTGCCCGCGTACTGGACAGATTGTGCCGGTCGACGCAACCCGGTCTTTCCTGAGTTAGCTCCGGAAGATTAGGGCGCCGTCTCACCGCCATCAAAAAGTTAGCTGCAGGGGGTCGACACTAAAATCCTGATTGACGAACCACACGTATCGCTTGATCTCGCGGTGAATTTCCGTGTCCCTGCGACGTCATCGCCCGAAGAAGAATCCTGATGACATCGCTAGCTTGTCATTTTGACCACGTCCAGTCTTTAATTTCGGGAAGATCGTCAAAATGCACTCGGATATGAGGATCGTGTCTTGCCAGCAGACTGTTGCATCGGTCAATCAATATACCACTGCTTCGGAGCATATCGGGAACATAGCGCGGCACGTCGAGGCAGAGATGGAGGCGGCTCATCTTGTTCAAGACGACCATGTCGAAGGGCGTCGTTGTGGTTCCTTCCTCTATGTAGCCACGGACATGAAAACGATCGTGCGCTGCTCGTCCATGCAGCAGGTCGTGGATGACGCCCGGATACCCGTGAAAAGCAAAGATCACCGGGACGGTCGCCGTGAAGATCTTTACAAACTCCTCGTCGTCCATGCCATGGGGATGACGATCTGGGGGACAGAGCCGCATGAGATCGACGACATTGACGACCCGCACTTTCAGCGCTGGCGCATACTGTCGCAGCATCCATGCGGCAGCAATAGTCTCTTGGGTCGGGATGTCGCCGGCACAGGCGAGTACGATGTCCGGGTCTTCCGGATGGTTGCTGTACATCTCCCAGACGCCCGCGCCCCGACCACAATGGGCCTTCGCTTCCTCCATCGTTAGCCACTGTAGTTGGGGCTGTTTATCGATGACAATGAGATTCAGGTAATTCACACTCCGGAAACAATGATCGGCGACTGATAGTAAGCAGTTCGCGTCTGGCGGCAGATAAACTCGCGCCACGCTCGGCTTGCGATGGATAATGGTGTCGATGAAGCCTGGCCCCTGATGACTAAAGCCATTGTGGTCATTGCGCCAGCACGTCGAGGTCAGGAGGTAGTTGAGCGATGGCACATCCGCTCGCCAAGGAACGCGCTTCGCGTGCTCGATCCATTTTGCGTGCTGAATCGCCATTGAATCAACGATCATCGCAAAGGCTTCATAGGTTGCAAAAAGGCCATGGCGCCCGGTGAGCGTATAACCCTCGAGCCACCCATGGCAGCAGTGTTCACTAAGGACTTCCATGACACGTCCGTTGTGCGAGACGTGATCATCCTGCGGCAATATGTCACTGACCAGACAGCGGTCCGAAACTTCAAACACAGCGCCCAGTCGATTCGAGTTCGTCTCGTCCGGGCAAAATAGGCGGAAGTTATGAGGGTTAGCACTATACAGGTCACGCAAATACTTTCCTAGGATCGCCGTCGAGCCACTCCGCTCTATCGCCCGGTTGGTGAAACTGACCTGGTAGGCCGTATAATCGGGCAGAACCAGCGGCACACTCAATTTGCCGCCATTGGCGTTCGGGTTCGACCCCATGCGCCGGGTTCCACTCGGCGCCAGTTCGGCAAATTCTTCGCGAAAGCGCCCTTCGTGGTCAAACAGCTCCTCCGGTTTATAGCTATGCATCCAATCTTCTAGAATCTTGAGATGGACCGGATTCGTCTTGACCTCCGACACCGGCACCTGGTGAGCCCGAAACGTGCCCTCGACAGGCAGACCGTCAACAACCTTAGGACCTGTCCAGCCCTTGGGCGTACGAAGGACAATCATGGGCCACGGCGGTCGCTTCCTCACACCATCTTGGCGGGCGGCACGCTGAAGGGCACGGATCTTCAGGACGGCCGTTTCAAGCGCAACCGCGAATTTCTCATGCACATTGGCCGGATCGTCTCCCTCGATAAAAAGTGGTTCGTACCGTTGCCCCTGGAAGAACTTCGATAGATCGTCGTCGCTGTGTCGTGCCCAGACGGTCGGTCCGGAAATCTTATACCCGTTCAGGTGCAAGATCGGCAGCACTGCGCCATCTCGAGCTGGGTTAATGAAGTCGATGCTCTTCCAACTACCAGCCAGCGGTCCCGTCTCGGCTTCTCCATCCCCCACAACCGCGGTAACTAGGAGATCGGGGTTGTCCATGACTGCGCCAAAGGCGTGTAAGAGAACATACCCGAGTTCGCCGCCTTCATGGATCGACCCCGGCGTCGGTACGCTTGCATGGCTCGGCACCCCGCCGGGTGTGGAAAACTGACGGAACAGGCGTAACATGCCGGTTTCGTCTTGCGTCACCAGCGGGAAGAACTCTGTATAGCTGCCCTCGAGCCATAGGTTCGCGAGCAAAGCGGGACCCCCGTGACCCGGACCGGCCATGTAGATTGCATCGAGATCGTATTTCTTGATAAGCCGATTCATATGCACGTAAATGAGGTTCAGACCTGGGGACGTGCCCCAATGACCGAGCAGACGTGGCTTGATATGCTCGACACGGAGCTTCTCGCGTAGCAACGGATTAGCACAAAGATAAATTTGGCCGACGTTTAAGTAGTTTGCGGCCCTCCACCATGCGTCTACCTTCCGAAGTTCCTCCGGGCTCAAGTGCGTGAGTTCGGGCGTCGCTATCTGGTTCATCGTGTATCCTGGCACAGTAGGTCGAAAATTTCGGACCGTTCTACTTCACATCATGAACAGAGTATTCGCTGCTCTCGACAGCAATGGTCGATAAGGCCGGCACATCGGTGTTCCTTGCCGTCCCGGAGGAATACGAGGTCCAACCCTTCGGACGACCCGCCTTAAGGCGTGCCCTTCCCGTCCGTTGTCAGACGTGCGAGAAGGGTGCCAGGTTCAACGACGGCGTTGACCTTCGACGCAGTTGAGAGCCAGCCGGTCACCGGTGCTGTGATCTCGTGGCGGCTGTCCTCAATGCGGACTTCGGCAATTCGATCCCCGCGAGACACCAGCGTGCCATCGGTGACGAACCAACGCTCGACGAAGCCTTCCGGCAAGATAGTTGAGCCCCAAAGAGCTTCGTCGACTCGAACATCTACTACTGTCACTTTTGCCTCCACAACTCGTAACCTACTGCACATCCGTTCGACGCACGGTTCTTAACGGGATCCGCTGAGCACTAGCTTCCATGGATACTCCACACAAACTTCTGAAAAGCTGCCCCGCGATATCATCCCGCGACAAGCACCGAGGGCTCCGAACCAATCACCGAAACTGCCAGAGACCGGTGCGCTCTGCGTTCCGATCAAACTTTGCGAGGCGCGGCCTAAAAACGCGATGGAAAGTGTAAATGCGCTCTCGTCCCTTGCGCCGCAGCTGTGTCGATTATCCCGCGTCAAAGCGGCGAGCCTCCACTTATGCCAACCGTCAAACCGGAATTCGGCTCGATCCACACGAGATGATCCTTGACAGACTTAACCCCGGCGACATTCTCCGCCACGACGATGATGGCGTCACGTGTGCGCTCGTCCGAAATGATTCCGTCGAGGTCGACCCTTCCATCCACGACGGTGACCTTGATACCGATGGGCGCCCAAGCTTTTTCGTCCAAACTTGAGATGACTTTCTCCCTGATTTCGGCATCCCCAAGGGCCGCCGTTTCTTGCGGATCTAGAAGCGGCGCAAGAGCCCGCAGAAAGTCCGCTCGGCTCACTATACCCACCAATGCCTCGTCCCGCACGACCGGAAGTCGCTTAATTCGCTTGCGTTGCATCAGCATCACCACATCTTCAAGCGAGGTTGTTTCAGTTATGCAGACCGGATGGTCCGTCATAACCTCGCCGACGCGCCTGCCGTGACTTTGAACGAAGTTCCTCGCGAGCCGTCCTGGCGCTAGGAAAGCCAGAAGCCAGTTTGGCGCTATCTCAGTTCCGATCTCGGCGCGCTCCAGTAAATCACCTTCTGTCAGCATCCCAATCACGCGACCGTCCGGGTCAACAACCGGCAGGCCGCTAACGCGATGTCCTATCATCAACTGCACGGCCTTGTAGAGAGTGTCGTCCGCTCTAACGGTCAACGGCTCCGGTGTCATGATATCGACGGCGTTCATCGTCAGCCCCTTGAATAAAGGAAGGTCTCGAACGGCGACCATGCGCTTCATCGGCCGACGGCCAGCCTGTCCACCACGTGCGTGACGCCCGGCACCGCCCAGGCGGTGTTCTCCGCGACATTGCGTTCACGCCAGCCTTTAACCCTGCCTGACAGTGTCACGCGTCCACCGTCGACGGCTATGCTGATGTTGTCCGGATCCAACTCGGCATTCCGCCTGAACGCTTCGGCGATGCGATCCTTCATATTCCCAGGGAAGACCTGCTTGCGGACCGTAATCCGATTCGTGACGCCAGCAACGCCTAATAGGCGCTGTGCGAGGTTCTCGGCAGCTTGCTTCTGATAGTTCCAATCGACCTCGCCGGAGAGTTCCACCCAGCGGCCCTCGACTTTGATCGGCACTCCATGTGCTAGGGCCGGAACCGTCCATGCAAGAAGACTAGCGAGGCGTCGGGCGATCTCCTCGTCGTCGAACCTGGCATGGTCCGGCAAAACCACCTCGATCTTTTCGGCAATAGCCTTGACACCTTTCACCCGTTGCACCGCGCGCTCCACGAGTATCTTCTCATCAAAGGTTGGAACGTGTCCTGTGAGAGTGACCACGCCATCGTTGACCGCGACCCCGATCCTGCTTGCCTCGATCGCCGGATCGAACTCGAGTTCGGCTTCGACATCGCGTCGTAATGCCGCATCATTGCTCATCTGCAGTCTTCCCTTCCTCTGCGAGGGCTTGACAACATTCCCCCGGAAGCGAATGCGTCGCTTTGATTTAGCTCAACTGCTCAGCCGATTGACGTGCCTTGGGGACCTTTGCGGCGCGCAACTTTCGCCGGTGAGCCCCGCTTTGCCGCAGAAGATTTATTAGCGGGCGCCTCAGAGATCGGCCAGACCGATCGAAATCGGGACAAGTGTTTCTCGCGCTAGCGGCCGATAGGCCACCTTGCAGCGACGGAGCTCGCGAGGCCAGCCGGCGGCCCGGAGGGCGAAGCACAGGTCTGTCGCGCGGTTCGAAATGATGATCGTCACACTAACTCATGAGGCTCGAGATAGCTCTGGCATGCAGAAGTAGGAGCTCCGGGCGCGGCGTAACGCCGGCGTATGGCCTTGCTAATGATCCTGCGACTCTCGGAAGCATTAAGATGGGTGTCTTCTTCTACGGTCTTAGCCTCCCGGGCAAGATCCTCGTCTTTGATAACGTGCCTAAACCAGGCAGAATAGTCGCCGGCTTGTCGATGATATTCCCAAGTTTCATCATCCACGGCATGCGCGACGTCGAGGAAGCGGTATAGGTTCTCGGCGCCAACATTCATCCGGCCGCCCGGCCCTCTGAAGTAGAAACTCCGCCAAGCGCCAACATCCCCTGAGGCATACTTTCCCACATGCCTCTTATGGATCTGGACCGGGCGGTCAACTTTAAGCGGCACCGGCCGCTGCCCTGAATGCGGCTCCCAATACAGCAACTCGTCGCAGTTCAGGACCGGCACTTCTGTCGGCATAGGCACATCAAATGTCGTTCTGAGGGCGCGCAGGCCCTCGAGTGGCATGGAGCCGAAGGCCAGAACGACTTCGGCCATTGCCACCGCATCGGCCGCCAGCGCCTCCGGGAACATCGTGAGTAGAATGGCTGCCGACGGCACGCCCACCCTGAGGTGTCGTGGACCAGCCTCAAACGCCGGCAAGACTTGATGTGCCTCGTCAATCACGAGCCAATGCGGACGTCCTGTCAAGGCCCGAAAGTGGGAGATTTGCGCCAGTAGGTTTCCAAAAAGTGACTGACGCTCGGCTATACCCAAAGCTTGCGTGTTTATGACCAGATTGACGCCCACGTTGTGACACAGCTTGAGCGCCTCAGGAACGTCGGGCGCCGTGGCTGCGCTTCCGACACATACGGCGTGCTTGAGGTCGAGATAATCGCCCTCCGGATCAAGCACGCAGAATTCAAATCGTTGCAGCGCCATGCGTTCCGTCAAGGCCGTGGCGAGGGTGGACTTTCCGCAACCAGAGGGACCAATGACCAAAACGCTTCCGCCATGCGGTTTGATATAGAAACTCTTGCCCGCACGATCCACGCCGACGAGCAATCCGTGCTTCGTCGCGGGCGCGATATCTGCGTCGTGCGCGATAATCTCGTTGACTAACTCGCTGACCCCTGCGCCGTGATCCCCGATAAGCACAATGTCAGCGGCTTCCTTCACCGAAGGAAGAGCATTCGCCACGGCAGCCGCACAGCCGCATATCTGAAGAAATGCATGATCGTTTTCGGCGTCCCCGACTCCTGTGACGTTGTGGGCCGAGATCTCGAGCTCGACGAGGGCCTCTAGAAGGCCACTCGCCTTGCTTATACCTGGCGGCAGGATCATCACCGCCCCCTTATTGAAAGTGATTTGCAAATCGAGCCCAAGCTCACGGATAACGTTCAGAACCGTGGCTTGGTGAGGTTCCCAAGTCGCCGCAATGGCCCGCCCCACCGAAAGTGGCTCGACGTTCATCTTACGAAGTCGGTCAATAAACTCAGCTGGGAGCGCTGGAGCCAGTAACCGCTCCCTTCCGGTCGAAGGTTCAAGGATCAGAGCGCCATTCTCCGCGACGACACGGTCAAAAATGGCCAGCTCACGGAATACCTTCTGCAAGTCAGGAACCTCGCGCCCCGTCACGAGAATTAATTTACGCCCGGTCTGTTTGAAGCGTCGAAGGGCGTCTAAGGTCTCGGGCGTCACCGCGCCATGGTTCGCTATGGTTCCGTCGTAGTCGGTCGCCAGGGCCAAAAAGTACAAAACACACCTCAATGGGCATCGCGGCAGCAGAGCGTATCTTCATCAGACTTGCGGCGTCTGCGGCCAAGCCAACGCATAACTTGGGCCAGAGGCTAACCCTTCAAGCGTCGACTGGTCACCAATCCTCCGAAGTATTCAGCCGCCTGCAGTACTGGTCATCCGCAGAATCGAGACGATGCCGTCCGGCAGCGCTGTCGTGATGCCGCGAAACCAAGCCGCTGCTGGATGTAAACAATCCTGCAGCACCGCGGTCCCGATATCAGGCCGCCTGGCCGATGTCTTGAGGACGATACGCGAGCGCATGCACGATATCCGCCCGGCTGACGATGCCAATGAGTTTCCCCTCCCGGGTGATTGGCAAGCGCTTGATCCGTTGTCGGCCCATGAGGTCGGCCAACTCAGAAATTTCGGTTTCCTCAGTCGCTGTGATGACAGGACTGGTCATCAAATCGCGAGCGCGTCGGTTGTCCTGACGGATATACTCCAAAAAAGATGGTGCAAGCTCGGTTCCTTCGGCGAGCACGCCGAGCCACCAAGCGCGCTTCAACGTCTTGGCTTTTCCGAACGGACGCATTAGATCGCCTTCGCTTATCATGCCGAGGATGCCGCCTTTATCGTCACACACTGGAACGGCACTTATCTCGAAATCGCACAGGAGATGTGCGATCTGAGTGACCGAGTCCTCCGGTTTAGCAGTGACCACGCTCCGTGTCATGATATCCGCGGCCTTGATTGCCATGTCGTGCCCCTTCTTCCGATCTCACCCCAAATAGCAGAACGTCGCCCCGACTAGTTGATCTCGCTCAAGTTGCGTCCGTCTTACCTCAGCCTTCGGATCGAACGAAGCATAACGCGCAGATTAGTCCAAAGAATGACCTGGATCAAAACGCTTTGAACCAGTGTCGTTACCCTCGCCGTAACAGAGGGATGATGACCGATGACGGCGACCGCAATCATGACGACTGGCACCTAGACATGAAGCGGATCGGGTTAGCCGTCGTTGTTCTGGCTCTCATGGGATGGATGGGCTGGGAAGTAGTTCAGCGGCTTGGCGCAGCACCGCAAACCAGCACGCTCTACGGCAACGTCGAAATCCGGCAAGTCGACCTCGCCTTCAACAGCGAAGGCACTATCACCACTATGCAGAAGCGCGAAGGCGACCCCGTTAAGCTCGGCGAGGTCCTCGCGGCGCTCGATAGCGCAACTTATCGAAATGCTACCTCCCTCGCAATGGCGCGCCGCGATGCAGCACAGGCGGAAGTTGAGAAGCTAGTACATGGAACGCGGCCGGAGGATGTTGACCAGGCCCGCGCCAATCTCGCCAGCGCTCAGGCAGTGCTTGCCAATACCCAGGCAACGTTCAACAGGCAGCAGGTACTCGTCTTGACCAATGCGACCCCTCGCCAGGCCCTCGACGACGCTCGGAGGGCTCTTGACTCCGCTCGAGCACTTGTTGCGCAGACACAGGCTGCGCTGACGGAAGCCATTAACGGGCCGCGCAGCGAGGATATCGACATTGCTCGCGCCCAGCTTCGCCAATCTGAAGCCTCGCTTGAGCTCGCGCGTACCGAGTTGTCTCGCACGCTGATTAAGGCACCTTGCGACGGCATCGTGATGACCCGGGTGGTCGAACCAGGAACAGTTGTGCTGCCAAATTCTCCGGTCTATTCGATCGCCATAACCGGAGAAGTCTGGATAAGAGCTTTCGTGCCAGAAGCTATGCTCGGCCGCGTCGCGCCCGGAGCCGCGGTGAGTATTTTCACCGACAGCCGATCTGGCCACCCATATGCTGGCCAGATCGGCTACGTCTCGCCCGAGGCGGAATTCACGCCCAAAACCGTAGAAACCCCCGAGCTGCGGACGCAGCTCGTCTACAGGCTTCGGATCCGTGTGACCGATCCGGATTCCGGTATCCGGCAAGGTCAGCCCGTCACAATTCATCTGCCCAAGCAACTGACGTCATGACCGACCCGCTCGTGCGGATCGATGATCTGTATCATTCTTTCGGCGATAGGATCGCCCTCGCGGGAGTTTCGGCGAACGTCATGGCCGGTGTAATCACCGGCCTTATCGGGCCCGACGGCGCTGGCAAAACGACCTTGCTCCGGCTGCTCGCCGGACTGTTGCGCCCGAGCCAAGGACGGATCACGGTGTTGGGCCATGACATGGTCACCGACGCTACTTCCGTCCATCGCGCGATCGGTTACATGCCGCAACGTTTCGGACTCTACGAAGATCTGAGCGTCGCCGAAAATCTGCAACTCTCCGCCGATCTCCATGGACTCACACAGGCGGTTCGCGCAGAGAGGTCAGCGCACCTCTTGCGTTTTACCGGTCTCGCGCCGTTTAACCGCCGCCTCGCCGGTCAATTGTCGGGTGGGATGAAGCAGAAGCTTGGACTAGCCTGCGCGTTGTTGGGTCAGCCGCGACTCCTGCTGCTCGACGAGCCTTCGGTGGGTGTCGATCCTGCGTCTCGGCGCGAACTTTGGGCCATTGTCTCAGCAATGCTTGAAGAAGGTCGCAAGGACGGTATGGGTGTAATTTGGGCAACAGCGTATCTGGACGAGGCCGCGCGGTGCAGTGAGGTTTTGCTCCTCCATGAGGGCAAACTACTAGCGGCAACACAGCCCGAGGCATTTACAGCGCCTCTGTGGGGCCGCGTCTTCCGCCTGACCGCGGCTACAGGAACCCGCCGCAAAGTCGCGGAACGCGCGCGTGACGATCCTAGCGTATTGGACGCCACGATGGACGGTGACGCTGTGCGGATCGTGTTAAGGAAAGGTGTGCCGGTTCCGAAGGCCGCGGCGCTCGGTGGCATTGAGCTGACCTCGCTCGCGCCCCGTTTTGAGGATGGATTCATTGACCGCCTGCCCGCGCGGAAGGTGAAATCGTCCCATGAGATGATCCGGGCCTTTTCGCAGCCAGTTTCTGCATCAGCCTCACGTGCGGCAATCGAAGTGCACGACCTTTCGCGCCGATTCGGCACCTTCTTAGCCGTTGATCATGTGACTCTTCAGGTCGCAAGAGGCGAGATCTTCGGACTGCTTGGTCCAAACGGAGCCGGCAAATCCACGATCTTTCGCATGCTCTGCGGCTTGCTCCGACCCAGCGAAGGAACCGCCCAGGTCGCGGGCAAGAACCTCCTGCGGTCAGCCGCCGCCGCCCGGGGCCGCATCGGATATATGGCGCAGCGCTTCTCGCTTTACGCCGAGCTTACTGTATTGGAAAACCTTAGCTTTTTCGCGCGCACCTACGGGCTCCCGCGCGCTCAGCGCGCCCTTGCGATCGACCTGGCTCTAAAACGGTTCGAACTGTCGGAGGTAGCCAATTCTACCTCAGGCTCTTTGCCCCTTGGCGTTAAGCAGCGGCTGGCCTTAGCCACGGCCTTGCTGCATGACCCTGATATTCTCTTTCTGGACGAGCCGACCTCAGGCGTGGATCCACTTACACGGCGGGAGTTTTGGCAGCGCATCGGGGATCTCTCAGCCTCAGGTGTCGCTGTGTTGGTGACCAGCCATTTTATGGATGAGGCCGAAAATTGCGATCGTCTCGGCATCATCAGTGATGGTCGGATGATCGCCACGGGGACGCCCGCTAGCCTCCGCGCTCAAGTCCGAACAACCGAACTACCCGACCCGTCCCTGGAAGACGCGTTCATCGCCCTGGTAAAGCGTGGCGAGCAGCCGAGCGATCCCACGTGAGCGTCGCCCTTCGCATGCGCGGCCTAGTGGGGAAAGAGATCAAACAGATTTCCAGGGACCCTTCCGCCATTCTCATCGCATTCCTTCTGCCGCTGGTTCTGCTCATCGTGAATGGCTATGGAATCTCCTTCGACGCCAATCACATGAGGATCGCGGTCGTTATCGCGGCTCCAGAAGAGGAGGTCCGTGGTATGCTGCAGTCGCTAGCTGCCTCGCCTTTTATCGATCCGCAACGCATGCCGAACACTCATGACGCAGAAGCGGCGATGATACGAGGCGATGTGCGCGGCATGCTGGTCGTGCGTGACGATTTCAGCGAGCGACTGGCTAATCCCATCCGCTGGCCCGCAACCGCCCAGCTCGCGGTGAATGCGACGGATCCTAACACTGCCCGCATTCTCGAGGGCTACGTATCCGGTGCGCTTACCACCTGGCTTGTCGGTCAGGCGAGTGAACGACGCCTTAGTGGACCCACGATCGATCTGGCATCGCGCTACTGGTTCAATCCTGAACTACGGTCGGCGGACGCGATCGTACCAGGAATCATCGTGATGGTGATGAGCATGACGGGCACCCTCTTGACTGCGCTGATCGTCGCGCGTGAATGGGAGCGCGGAACGATGGAAAGCATGCTGGCATCGCCCGCGGCCATGGCTGAGCTGATCTTAGCGAAACTTGGCTGCTACTTTGTCCTCGGTATGGGCAGCATGCTACTTTCGGTGCTCTTAGCCGTCGGATTATTCGATCTGCCCTTCCGCGGCAGCTTCGGCGCCATGGGAGCGGCGTCGGCACTGTTCCTGGTCTTCGCCCTGGGCCTGGGCCTATTCATCTCAACACTGGCCCGCAATCAATTCGTTGCAGCCCAAGTGGCCTTCCTGACCACCATGCTTCCGGCAATGATGCTGTCAGGCATGTTATTCGATATCGCCTCCATGCCGCGCTGGCTGCAGATCATCACCTACGGTGTGCCAGCTCGCTATCTCGTTTCGATACTTCAGACCGTTTTTTTGGCTGGCGACATATGGGCCGTCATTTTGCCCAATCTGTGTGGCTTGGCGGCGGCCGCCATCCTGGCCGTCGGCGCCACGCTCCTCGTCACTCGGCGGCGTCTCGACTGATGTTCCAGCGTGTAATGGCGCTTTTGACCAAGGAGCTCACCGGCCTGTGGAAGGACCGGCACACCCGCTTCGTCATCTTAGTTCCGCCGCTTCTCCAAGTCTTCGTTTTCGCCTATGCTGCAACCTACGACGTGCGTGATGTTGCTCTAGGGATCTGGAACGACGATGCCGGGGTGCAAAGCGCCGAACTGGTAAGGCGCTTTGCCGCATCCCCAGCCTTCCACGCGGTGGCGAGCCTACAAAGTCCGGCGGGAGCCGCCGCGGCAATCGATGCTAGGCAGGTGGCGGCCGTGCTGCACGTCCCGCAGACCTATTCGGCTGACGTCCTCGCCGGCCGCGACGCAGAGGTACAGCTGCTGATCGATGGGCGTCGTTCGAACACGGCCTTGCTCGTGGAAAGCTATGCTACGCAGATTGTCGCAGAGCTATCGGCGATCCAACCCGGCGAAGGCAAAGTTCCGCTAACGTTGGTCACCCGCGACTGGTTTAACCCAACTCTTGAGAGCCAATGGTTCATACTTCCCGGTCTCGTGGCAGTGCTTTCGCTCATGATCGCGATGCTTGTAAGCGCACTGTCGCTCGCCCGCGAACGCGAGCTGGGCACGTTTGAACAGCTGCTCGTAACGCCGCTTCGCCCCGCAGAGATCCTGATCGGCAAGGCTCTACCAGGCCTCATAGTCGGATGGATCGATGCAAACATCGTCATCCTCGCAGGGCTGTTGTGGTTCAAATTGCCATTTCTAGGTAGCATGGCCATGCTGCAGGCGACGTTGGTGCTTTACTTGTTAGCCGGCGTGGCTATTGGGCTGGTAATATCCTCAATAGCGCGCACTCAGCAGCAGGCAATGCTCAGCGTCTTCGTGATCGCATCACCTATGGTGGTGCTGTCCGGCTACGCCGCCCCGATCGAAAATATGCCTGCGCTGGCGGAACTTGTCTCGCGTGCTGATCCGATACGTTGGATGCTCATCATCGCGCGTGGATTGTTCCTACAAGACTTGCCCGCCTGCCTGGTGCTCCAATACGCCTGGCCAATTGCACTGATCGGGCTGGCGTCGTTCGCCGCAGCCTGGGTTGCTGTCCGGCGAGCGGTAACCTGATAACCCGCGAACGAGGGTCATTGCTGGGGCTCGAGATCTGCCTCGTCTTGATCTTCGTCAACTCGTGGCCTCCGGTATGCCCTTATCTTAAGCCACGCTACGACGATGTGGTTCTCGTGATGATGGCGGCCGCCTCACTCGTTCATAAGACTTTCGGATCGCCACTCGGAGTAGTCTCTTATCTCGATACGCAGAAGTCCAGCCTTCTGCGAAAACCCTCGCTCATGACTTCTGTTCGGCATGAACTATGACGGACATCTAACCTCCAAAGGCTGTTCCTTGACCGCGACGATGCGTCGCTGCGTCGTATAGACCCGGATGCGACGATCACCGCCGGCCAAGTCAAGAACCCCTAGATGATCCAGTCAGCAATCTTATGATCCTTGAAGGGAGAGTATTTCGTGACATACACCACGATAATGGTAAACTTGGCGCCGGGAGAGGACAATGCAGGCCTTCTGAGGGTTACCGGAGAGCTTGCTGAGAGGTGTCACGCTGAAGTGGTTGGCATCGCTGCTCGCCAACCACTTCAGCTCCTCTACAATGATGCGCTCGATTTCGACGACGCTATCGAACGTGATTTTCGCGAGATCGAGAGAGAACTCGAAGCCGCAGAGACTGAGTTTCGGTCGGCGCTTCTCGGTCGCGCAAGCAAGCTGGAATGGCGCTCATCAGTGACAATCGCGCCCCTCTCCGAGTATCTTGCGCATGAGGCACGGGTAGCCGACCTCGTCATCACTGGACCAAGCTCGGCCAACCAACCACTCTGCCGCGCCCGTCACGTTAATCTTGGCAATCTGCTGATGCAAATTGGGCGGCCGTTGCTCATCGTGCCTAAAAATATGGATCGACTCAAATTCCGGCGGGTATTGGTTTTCTGGAAAGATAAGCGAGAAACGCGTCGCGCCAGCTCAGATGCGCTCCCTCTGTTGAAACTAGCAGAAGAAGTGACGGTTATCGAGATCGCCGGCAAAGCCGATCTTGCCGCGGCGACCAGACGTGTGAACGATGTTGCTGCATGGCTCGGGCGCCACGGTATCATAGCGGAGGCTGTCGCAGCCGCGGCCAATGGCGACGATGCTGCACAACTCGAGGCATTTGTCGATGAATACCGAGCAGACGTGGTCGTCGGGGGCGCTTACGGGCACAGTCAACTTCGGGAGGTGGTGCTTGGAGGTGTGACACGAGATCTTCTCCTACGTGCCGAGCGATGCGCATTCGTCTCCCACTAGGCGCCCTCCGCCAGACCAAGTTTTATGTCCTGTGGCAATCCTCGCGCACGCCAACATACCCGCCAGAGGCTTCTCGGCCGAGCGCCCCGCCGCTGATACCTGGGTTTAGGCGTCCGTCTGCAGCGGTTGCCATCTAACCCCAGTCGCTTGGCTGCGCATGACCACCGCAAGATCGGGGTTGAGGGAAAGGGTCTACGTCGTTCGGTCGAGACGGGACGTAGATACACGGTCAGCGTCGCCTCGGCCGATCAAGTCGTTTCTATCGAACCTTCTAGGAGAGTTGCGTCGATCGCCCAGTATCCTCTCCTTATCCGGCGCGTTCAGATTCCCCTGCTCCCATGGAAGGACGGCTTTACTGCTAAGTGTTCGGATAGCATCGCCTCCATCGCAAGCGTTGATCGTTATAGCGCCTGTCGCGCTAGCTTACATATCGACGTTTACAACAACCCCCGCACCTGACTCACTTGACCTTGATGTGAGTCAATGCGCGGTCCCCCTTTGCCGACCATTCTTGCGAGGACGGGTGTTAAGGCGTGATCATCGGCGGATCAAATGGTGTGAAACAGTTCGATACCGCGATCGCCAGTCATCAAACGGGAGGGGTGCCATGACCCCATCATCACGCGAGAGAGCTGCCAAAGGTTCGGAGGTAACATGTCATGAGTATTAGCCCAGTAGCACCACTCGCCCCTCCAAATCTCGTCTCACAGGCGGGCGTCGTCGCGAAGCATTCGGGTAAGCTCCGGTTGGGAGCGCTGACGGCGATTGTCGTCGGCTCGATGGTCGGATCCGGCGTCTTCAGCCTTCCGCAGAATATGGCGGCAGCCGCAGCACCTCTGGCCATCTTAATCGGTTGGGTAATCACTGGTGTGGGAATGCTCGCCCTCGCACAGGTGTATCAGCGGCTCTCAAGGAGCAAGCCGGAGCTCGATGCCGGCCCATACGCCTATGCCAAAGCCGGTTTCGGTCCGTTCGTCGGCTTCAACAGCGCTTGGGGCTACTGGATCAGCGCTTGGGTTGGGAACGTCTCATATGCTGTTATAGTCTTTAGCGCCCTGTCGTTCTTCTATCCTGCCTTCGGCAATGGAAATACATGGCAGGCCGTCCTGGGCGCTTCCGTCGCGCTTTGGGTCATCCACGCGCTCATTTTGTCGGGTGTGCGTCAGGCAGCACTCGTCAATCTCGTGACGACCATAGCCAAAATCGCGCCCATCGTGCTCTTTATCGTGCTTGCCATCGCAGCCTTCCATACGAACATCTTCGCGCTCGACTTCAGTGGCGCCGCCACGAAAGGATTAGGTTCGGTTCTTACGCAGGTGAAGAGCACGATGCTCGTCACCCTTTGGGTCTTTATCGGAATTGAAGGCGCGAGCGTGGTGTCAGCACGTGCCGAGCGGCGCCGCGATGTCGGGGCGGCGACGATCGGCGGTTTCGTGATCTGCCTGTTGCTATACGCCTTGGTGTCTCTGCTGGCACTCGGGATCATGAGCCAGCCCGAGCTTGCTGGGCTAAAAAATCCGTCGATGGCCGGCGTTTTGGAGCATGTGGTCGGCCCATGGGGTGCAGGACTGATTAACATTGCCCTTGTGGTGTCGGTCTTTGGAGCTTTCCTGAGTTGGACCTTGCTTGCAGCGGAGATACCCTTTGTCGCTTCGCGCGATGGCACGATGCCCCGCTTCTTCGGGCGGGCCAATGCAAATGGCTCGCCAACGACTTCGCTCTGGGTTACCAATGGTCTCGTCCAACTTTTCCTCCTCATAACACTCTTCGCGAACAGCACTTATCAAGCATTGTTCTCTATTGCCTCAGTCGCGATCCTCGTCCCGTATATTTTCTCTGGCGCTTATGCCGCTCTCCTCGCTATCCGTGGCGAAGCAGAGGCCAAGATCCGCGATCTGGTCATTGGGCTCGTCGCTACTGTCTATGGCATATGGCTCGTATATGCGGCAGGAACGTCATACTTATTCATGTGTGCTATCCTCTATGCGCCCGGCATTCTTATTTACTGGGTCGCCCGAAGGCAATTGAAGCTCCGGCTATTTCATCCCGCTGAGGCAGTAATCGCGGCGCTACTGATTGTTGCGGGCGTAGCCGCGGCCTGGCTCATGTACACCGGCGCAATCAATCCCCTCTCCTGAGCCAGCCGAGCGAGGTTTCCCCTATGAGTGATCCTGGAGTCTATTCCGAAGTTGGGCGATTGCGCGAGGTAATTGTGCATCGGCCGGATCTCAGCCTACAGCGATTAACACCCGAAAACTGCCACACGCTCCTTTTTGACGATGTTCTGTGGGTGAAGCGCGCTCGTCAGGAGCATGACGCATTTGTCGACACGCTCCAGGACCGAGGGGTCGAAGTGCTTGAGTTCGGCAAGCTCCTCGCGGAGACAATGGCTGATGCAGACGCACGACGGTGGCTGACGCGTGCGCGGGTGAATGAGGAGACGGTAGGTTTCGAGCTTGTTGACGAGCTGATCGGCTGGCTGGACGAAATGTCAGCCAGTCACCTAGCAACCACTCTAATTGGCGGCATCGCTCGCGCCGAGCTTCCCTTCAAACCGCAGGGTCTGGTGGACCGGAGCTTCGAATCGCAGGACTTCGTATTACCACCGCTGCCCAACCAGATCTTCACCCGCGACAGCTCCTGCTGGGTGGGCGGCGGCGTGTCGGTCAACTCCATGTATTGGCCTGCGCGACGGCCTGAGGCGCTCAATGTTGGTGCCGTCTATCGCTTCCATCCCCGCTTCCGAGCGGCAAAGTTCGACACTTGGTGGGACGGCACAGCTAACTTCGCCGGCACGGCGACGCTGGAAGGTGGCGACGTCATGCCGATTGGCAACGGTGTCGTGCTGATCGGTATGGGAGAGCGCACCACGCCGCATGCGGTCAGCCGACTTGCCAGACGCCTGTTTTCCTCAGGGCAGTTCACACGGGTTATCGCGGCCCTTATGCCGCGCGATCGCAGCTTTATGCATCTCGATACGGTCTTCACCTTCTGTGCACCGGACCTTGCGACACTCTACCCGGCGGTGGTCGACCGTCTAAGGAGCTTCACCTTAGAGGTCGGACCTACCCCAGATTGCCTTCACGTGGTTGAGGAGGACGCACCCTTTCCAGAGGTAGTACGAAGGGCACTCGGCCTGAAGGAACTTCGCCTCATCGCAACTGGCGGCGATTCTTACGAGGCCGAACGTGAACAATGGGATGACGGAAACAATGTCGTCGCGGTTGAACCCGGTGTTGTCATTAGCTATGACCGCAACGTTTATACCAATACGCTGCTGCGTCGGGCCGGGATCGAAGTAATTACCGTCGAGGGTTCCGAGTTGGGGCGTGGTCGCGGGGGCGGCCACTGTATGACCTGCCCGGTTCGTCGCGACGCAATTTGAAGGGATAAGATCATGCCGATCAATTTGCGCGGCCGCAGCCTATTGTCGCTCGATGATTTATCGCCGGACGAGATCCGCTTCCTATTGAGGCTCGCGGCGGAGCTGAAGGCCGCTAAATACGGGGGCTACGAGCGCCCTCGCCTTAAGCGTAAGAATATCGCTCTGATCTTCGAAAAGGATTCTACAAGAACACGCAGCGGCTTCGAGGTGGCGGCATACGATCAAGGCGCGCACGTCACCTACCTCGGCCCAAGCGGCAGCCATATTGGGCACAAGGAGACGATGAAGGATACCGCTCGCGTGTTGGGCCGAATTTATGACGCCATCGAATATCGCGGTTTTGGGCAGACTTTAGCGGAGGAGCTTGCGCAGTATTCGGGTGTGCCCGTCTATAATGGCCTAACCGACCAAGCCCATCCGACCCAGGTGCTTGCGGATTTTATGACGATGCGAGAGTTCACTCACAAGCACCTGTCGGACGTTGTTCTCAGCTTTATCGGAGACGGCCTAGACAATGTTGCTCTCTCCCTCGCGATAGGCGCGGCCAAGATTGGTATAGATATGCGTATCGCGGCGCCGAGGAAACTGTGGCCCGATAAAGCCCTCGTTGAGAAGGTGACGCAGCTGGCGGGGCAAAATGGCGGGCGTTTCACTTTGACCGAAAAAGTGTCGGAGGCGGTAAGTGGAGCCGATTTCTTATACGCGGATGTCTGGCTCTCGATGGGCGAGGACGAGGCCGCTTGGTCTGACCGCATTGAACTGCTTACACCGTATCGTGTTACGCGTGAGGTGATGGCCGCGGCCGCGAACCCCTTTGTTAAATTTATGCACTGCCTGCCAGCGTTCCATAACACTGGCACATCGGTCGGCGCTGATATTTTCAAGCGCTTCGGCATCGATTGCATGGAAGTGACAGACGAGGTTTTCGAGAGCTCTGGCTCGATTGTCTTCGACCAAGCCGAAAATCGTATGCATTCGATCAAGGCGATCCTCGTCGCCACAATTGGAGCGTAATACCATGCGCGTGGTGGCGGCGCTGGGCGGAAACGCCCTACTTAAGCGAGGTGAGAAGCAGTCGGTTGCCAACCAATGGGCTAATGTTCGAGTGGCTGCGGCTCAGCTAGCAGAAATCGTCATGGCTGGACATCAGTTGGTTATCACCCATGGCAATGGACCGCAGGTGGGGATGCTCGCTTTGCAATCGGAGGCCGGACCATCGGATGCCCAAGCCCCGCTGGATGTGTTAGACGCTGAAAGCGAAGGCATGATCGGATACATGATCGAGCAGCAGATGCGCAACCGTCTTCCTGCTGGCGCAAAAGTCGCTACGCTCCTGACCCATGTCCGCGTCGACGCCTCCGATCCCGCCTTCAAAAAGCCCCAGAAGCCGATCGGTGCAGTTTACAGTAAGGCGGAGGCCGCTCGCATCAAAGCGGAACGTGGCTGGCAAATGACGGCGGATGGCGACGGTTGGCGGCGTGTTGTCGCCTCCCCTGAGCCCCTCGAGATTCTGCAGCAGCCTGAGATAGCCGTGCTGATGGCAGCAGGCGTTACCGTTATCTGCGCCGGCGGCGGCGGAATACCCTGTGTCCGTGACGCAAATGGGTTCCTCACCGGCGCCGAGGCAGTGGTGGACAAAGATCGCTGTAGTGGGCTCCTAGCGACCCTGCTAGGCGCGGACAGGCTCCTAATGCTGACTGACGTGGACGCCACCTATCTGGGCTTCGGAACCCCAAATGCCCGGGCGATCCGACGATCCGATCCAACGAGCCTGCGCGGTCATCGAAGTGACTTCCGGGCTGGAACCATGGGACCAAAAATCGACGGAGCCATTCAGTTTGTGACGTCGACGGGCGGTCTCGCGGGCATTGGTCGGTTGGAGGACGCGGCCAACATCCTCCGAGGGGTTGCCGGAACTATCGTCGATCCTCTTGCCAAGCGTCTCCAATTCGCCGGGTGACCGTTTGCATCGAGCGGAATCAACCTGTCGCCTTACGTGAGAGGCGGCCAATGTCGTCTGGCGTTGCGGACCCTGCTCGCTGCGCAAGCTCCACCACGGCTGATTCCAGCGCGCAAAGTCGTTGAGCTGCATCCAACTTCGACCACGTGATGTCGCCGACGGGCTCCGTGATCTGTGAAGCGAGGACCAACGGCGTGGCGTCGGAAGCGTCCCCCTTCCGCTCTAAGACGCGGTGCCGCAAGACCTCGGCCGGAGCCTCAAGCCATACGCCAAGGAAGCTCGCGCTTTCTCGCGCAGCAATTGCCGCAATGGCGTCGCGCTCCTCGGGGTGATGGTGCGTCGCATCTACAATAACCGACTGCCCGGCATGAAGTCCCTTTAGGGCAAGCTCCCGAAGCCGACCATAGACCTGTAGCGAGATCTCTGTCTGATAGGCGTCGGTCGCTAGGTGGATAGTCTCGGCAACTCCAAAAAGATGTTTCCGCTCGACGTCGCTGCGGAAATGAAGTGCTCCCGGAGCGCGCCCGATGAAGGGCGCGACTGCGGTCGCAATCGTGGTCTTTCCCGTACCGGAAAGACCACCGATAGCGATCAATTGGGGAGGCATAGGACAAAGAAATCTACGTGCGGCCTCGAAGTAAGCCAAGGCATCCTCAGAGGGAGCCTTCTTCTCAGGATGAGACCGACCCAAGGTAACCGCCACCTTCGACCGAATCGCGGCACGCAAGCTCAGAAAGAAGGGGAATGCTGCAAGACCCTCTACTTGAAGGGATTCATCATCTGACAGCAGGAGATAGCGGTTGAGCAAGTGGTTGGCGTCACTGCGCAGCCCACGCTCACAAAGATCCATGACCAGAAAAGCCAAATCGTAAAGGACGTCGGACGTGGCGATGGCGTCGTCAAACTCGATAGCATCGAACAGAATAGGACTTCCATCGACCAGAACCACATTGCCAAGGTGAAGGTCACCGTGGCAGCGTCGCACTTGACCCAGCTCGCCACGGCGGGTCAAAAGTGACTCAACGTGCTTAAAGGCAGCGGCTAGGTCCCTCGCGTAGATCGCGGTCAGTTCCGGGGAAAACACGTCAGTGGCATCGGAAAGCTCCTGCGAAGTCTCCGCCGCGACGCCACGCAGAGCGTTGGTCGCTCGCCGGCCATCCCTTACTGGCGCACGTCCATGTGCTGTAACGATCGCCCGTGCCAGCTTGTCGATCAAGGCCGGACCGAGCGCACCTTTTGCCGCCAAGCGATCAAGTGTTGCATTTTCGTCGAAGCGACGCAGATGGACCGCCCATTCCACGACGTCACCAGGACCGCCGAGCTGCAGGCTCCCCCCGATCTGGGTGATCGGCACAACTCCCAGATAAAGACCGGGAGCGTTTTCGCGATTGACCGTCATCTCCGAAACGCATGCTGTATGCCGCTTAGCAAGGGTCGAGAAGTCCATAAAGGGAAGACGAATAGCGCGCTTTACTTTGTAAACATCAGCGCCCGCTAGGAAAACCGCAGCCCCATGCGTGTCGATCCTTGTAATCGGTCGACCTAGCCCGTGGGTTGACGGGTCTTGAAGGAAGGCAAAGACCGCGTTCTGCGCCTTGGCGTCATCGCCCGAGAAATCTGTCAGTCGAGGGCTGCATATCTGTGCGTCGAGCATGTCGTGCCCCGATTCTGCGCGTTGAGGATGGTGGAGGTGCCAGAGCGCGGGTACTGGGCGGCACCCAGCTCATCGACTGCCCCGAATTAAGTATCAGACGTTCGTGTCGGCTCGGCGCCGGCTCGCGCCAACGCGCCCAGAGCTCCTGATGGAAACGGAATGGGCCGGACTTTTTTCAGCTCACTGACCGCTTCACTCGCTCCTACCCGGACGTCCAGGATCCTTTGCATGTAATTGCTGAGGTGACCAGCCGGGCTGCCCTCCTCCCGCCACCACCTGAGCGCGGCCTGGCACGTTTGCGTGTCGAGCACCTTTCTGGGTCTAGTCATGCTGCCTCCACAACAACGCGATATTGGAGGATCCGCTCCTACACCACTTGATCCATGTCAACCTCTCAATCAATGACGAGAGCTTCTACGGCGTCGGCCACGATCGCAGCGCGGATGCTGCTGTTGAAGCTTCTTGTCGGAAAAAGGTCCCTCAGCGGTGAACCCCGATTGGCGCATTTTTGATGCACATCAGTACTTCGCGTTGCGAATCCCCTATAGTCATACGGCCGAGAAGCCCGGAAGGAAGTGGTCAGTCTCGGAGAACCTCTAGTGGAGACACTCATGAACAACGCTGATTTACGTCAACACGTCATTGCTGCTCTAGAATTCGAACCCAGCGTCAGCGCTACCAATATTGGTATTATCGTCGATGATGGCATCGTCACTCTTACCGGGCATGTTGCGAGCTATAGTGAAAAGCTCAATGCCGAACGGACGGTTCAATCCGTCAAAGGGGTTCGGGGTATCGCACAAGAAATCGAGATTCGCGACCCTGCGGCGAAGAAGACGGCTGATGACGAAATCGCACATCGTGCGCTAAACATGATTGCGTGGGACGCCGCCGTTCCCGATGGGGCTGTCAAGGTTAAAGTTCAGCAGGGTTGGGTAACACTGACAGGAAAGCTAGAGTGGGACTTTCAACGCCGAAGAGCTGAAGATGCTGTACATCGGCTTTCCGGTGTCATTGGCGTAACAGACCTAATCGAGATCAGTCCCAGTGTCCAAGTCAGCGACGTGAAAAGCCGCATCGAAACGGCCTTCAGGCGCAGCGCGGAGGTCGAAGCGGCGGGAATTCGCGTCGGGGTGGATGAAAACAAAGTCGTACTCGAAGGTCGGGTCAACACTTGGCACGAACGTGCCGCGGCTGAGCGTGCTGCCTGGGCGGTGCCAGGAGTTGTATCAGTCATCGACAAGCTTGCCGTCTCCTGAGACGGGAGTTCGGCCTTCCTTGTGCCCTAAGCCATAGGCAGAAAGCCAATACGCCGCGCGATAATGCAGTCGCGCGGTTGGTGTCTTCCATGCAAAACAGGCTGCACTTTTGCGCTTCCAATAGGAATGCTTGATGCCGATGGCAACCTAGCCGAGCATAGTTGGAACTCGCGCGAGTGCGCTCACCAGATCAGCGCGACTAACGACGCCTACGACGATATCGTTCCGAAGGACTGGCAGGCGCTTTACCCCATGCCTCATCATCAAGTCCGCGAGCTGCGGCAGTGTCAGTTGCTCTGTTGCTGTCACGACTTGTGTGATCATTATGCTAGACGCAGAGCGCGAGTCTCTTCGAAGGTAATTGAGGATGCTCTGCGAAAGGTCTTCCCCGCTAGCAGCTTTGGCAAGCCATCGGTCACGCCGCGTTCTCACTGACTCGCAGAATGGTCTCAGGAGGTCCCACTCGCTCACGATGCCAAGCAGCCTGCCGTTTGGATCACACACCGGAACGGCGCTGATCCGCTTAGCGGAAAGTAACTCCGCGATCTCCGCAACACCTGCCTCGGGACTTACTACGATAGCGGGTGAAGTCATAACGTCGGCTGCTGTCATCGACATCGGGCCGTCCTTAACGTTGACGCGACATTGTGCCTATTGGATCGATCTGATCGCTTGATCCAAGTCAACACGCCTTACTTGCGAAGCTTAGACCAGCGACGGAGCTGAATCTCGCTTGAGGATGGTCACTCGGCTTTAAGCTGTCCTGGAAAGTGCTTCTGCCGGCGCGTCGGACTACACCTTTCGCGGGCCCGCCGCCACCGTGCATGGTGGTCGTAGCGCGACGAGAAGAGTAAACCCACCGGCCGAACCTGACATTCGTTGCTCCCGTCATGGGGAGGCCAGCCTGCGGCAATCTGGTGTTAACGACGCTTTCGGTTTGGTCAGCTGTAGTCGGCTAATGTGACATTAATATCAGTTGCTCAGAGCGCAACAGAAAGTCGCGCGTCACCCCGCCGAACACCCACTCGCGCAAACGTGGGTGTCCATATGCGCCCGCCACGACTAGGTCCGGTCCATACTCCGCCGCGGCCATCCGCAGCTCATCCTCCACATTACCAGCGGAGATCAGGGGCATAGCAGCCGCTGTCACTTGATGCTCCCCGAGCCACTTCGCGACGTCTTGAAGGCGCGCACGACATTCGAGGGCCCCCTCTTCGGTGACCGTCTCCACAACGGACACCTTGCTGGCGACTTGCAAGAGAGGGAGGGCTTCAGAGGCTGCGCGTCGCGCCTCCCTCGTGTCCTTCCATGCAATCATCACCTTTTCCAGCTTCAGTGCGCTTAAGGAAGGTGGCACCAGGAGAACGGGACGCCCGATCTCCATCACCAGGTCGCCGATCCCGCCCCTTACTCCAGGAGCGGACATGTGTTTGTTGCTATTAGTTGCCGCGACGAATAAATCTGCGCTCCGGGCTTGTTGGGCGAGGAAGCTGGTCAAAGAGGCGAAGCTCGTGGAGGATCGAAACTCTAAATGGGGCACACTGGCCGCGAGCGTAGTCCGGCACTCCTCTTCCGCAACCTCTATCGCCCTCTCAATCTCTTCCCAATCAGGACCGTGGCTGTCAACGTAGACCCATAAGCCATCGGCATACTCCACGGGCTTTATCCGGCGAGCTGCGATGCCTATCACACGGCTCCCGAAGCGCGTTGCCAACTCTCTTGTTACTTCGAGGACCGCGCCGTTGCGCTGCCCAAGTTCCAGATAGACCATCACGTTGGCATAAGTCATCCGTAATACCCCCGAGTCCCTTTCCTCATCTTAAATCTGGATTTTGGTGGCGTCATCTGATGCTGGTGTTCGTAATGAGATGACAGAAGCCGCAACCATTCTTCTCGGTGTTAGCGAGCTGGCTCCCAATGTCCGGGCGGTTGCCATTTTGCACCGCCACCAGCAGCATTCCGGACGTCTCTCTCATCGCAGCAGGGGCACCCCCCACCCGCTCTGGGCTCATATCCACGTAATCTGCTGTCGCCTCCCCAGCAGGGAACAACTCACCCAAGCGCCGTGACCATGAGACTAGATCATGTGCCGACTCCTCGGTGGCTGCGGCGCTGCCGCTCCCGTAAGCGAATGCCCGGATCTTATTGACATCCGAAAGCATATGCTCCATCGACTGACCCTGTATCGTAGCTTGGCTAGTGGGCACTGAAGTCGCTGGCGGCGTACAGCCAAGGGGGATCAGCAACACTAGGTACAAAAAGCTCTTCGATAGTTTCATAGAACGGACTCCAACTTCTATTATCCGCTGCGGTGCAAACGAACTGAGCGACATCACTCAGCTCCGCGCTGTCTTTACTTTTTTCGGGCTAGTTCGACCACTTTCCAAGCACCCCCTGAAACCTGACACCAATTGAGGACGTAGTGATCTAATCTACTTCTAGCCGTTTCAAATCGAACCGTGTAATCGATAGTCCTACAGGGCATTCCGGCAGCGACGAAGCTAGCGACTAACTTTGCCTCGCCCGCATCGCGTGATCCGGGGCTGCGCCACCGCTCCACCGTGCCAATCGACCGCCCTTCATAGAGCCTTGCAGCCGAGGCATGCATGCGATTGACATCATCTTGGGTCAGGCCCGGCCAGGCAAGCACCGGCAGCGCAACAGTCTGAGCCGACGCAACCGAACAGGGCGCAATCACTAGCCAAAATCCGATGCCAAGTTGGCCCATCCGATATTTGAAGCCGGAGCGCATGATGTCAACCAATCCACCGGGAAACGCCGTAGCGCATCGTCCAGACCGCGTTCTACCTGGGTTCGTCCATGTTTCCTTACCAATCTTTGTTCCGACGGCTGCGCTAATCGACCTAACGATGCCAGTTTGGCGCGCGAGCTTTCTGAGCAACCAAATGGCTGGCTTTGTTGAGGGATGCTCCGACATTTTCTCACCTATATCTCTAGATCTATCGCTTTTAACTGGGTTGCACGGAGACCCGCACATCGCGGGGAGCTCGCGACATGTTCGACTGTCATTAGGCAGGCTCGGGCATACTCGCGATCGCCTGGCCAAAGTACTCGGGCTAAGCCAGGCTATCCGCTGCAACTCTGGTCGACCGCGTATATACCTATGCGTAACATCTTCTTGCCCACAAATCCTTCGGTCTGTCCCGACGGGTTGCGGGATCATTGGGCGACACCGTTACTTTTGTTCGACGTCTCGCTCGGGTCGACCGTAACGAAGGACGCCTCACCCTCGCTAATAATCCGGAGGATTACTGTACGGTTTTTTTCCCTTACACTGCGGATAGCGCGTGCGGCTTTGTCATGTTTGTCACAGGTCGCAACCCAACTCCGACCACGACGTCTCCCACCTGTAGCCCGCTGGCATCGCCCGGTGAACCCGGCTCCACCTCCGTAATGACTGCGCCATTTGTCCCGGGTGGAAGTCCCAGTTGCTCGACGAGCGTCGACGATACCTCTTCGAATGTTAGGCCAAGCTCCTCCTCCTGACGGACTTGGCCTACCGGCTTGTGCCGTTCGCGATCGTCCGGCAGTTGGATTACCCGCAGCACCACCAATTGGCCGCCCTGCCCCCGAAAAATGTCTAGCCTTGCTCGCTCTCCCGGTTTCAGTGCCGTTATGCCGCTCACGAGATCCCGTGGCGCCTGAACTGGTCTGCCATTAAGAGCCTGGATAACGTCACCTGGCTGAAGGCCCGCGGCGGCCGCAGGTCCATCCACCTGGACCTTCGTGATCAACGCTCCCGAAGCCCTTCCGAGGCCGAACGCCTCCGACAGGCCCGGCGTCAGAGCTTGTAAGCTCACGCCAATATAGCCGCGCACCACATGGCCGACTGCTTCAATCTCGCTCGCAATCGGTCGGATGATTTCTGAGGGGACGGCGAAACCGACGCCGGAAGGGCCGACTGGTGGCAGCGAAATCGCCGTCATTACACCGATCACACGGCCGTCTTGGTCGAAGAGGGGGCCGCCAGAGTCGCCGGAATTCATCGGCGCCTCAATTCGAATGAGCTGATCGTAGGGGCTGGCGTCTGTATTCCGGCCCAACGCCGAGATGATGCCGGCATTTGCTGATGGACCAAGCCCCAGTGGGTTGCCCATGCTGACAACCCACTCGCCCGACCTCGCCGTGGAGGAGTCGGCGAAAGTGACTGGTAAGAGAGGCTTGCTCGCTTCTACCTTCAACACCGCGATACCGCTGCGGATGTCGCGGCCGAGAACCCGCGCAGAGAGCTCGGCACCGCTATCAAGCGTCACCAGCGCCGTCGACGCATTGAGCACGACACGAATGTCGGTGAGAATGGTCCCATCGGCACCGATTATGAAGCCAGAGGCCTGTGTTTCCGCAGCCCCGCTTAATGATAGCCCGTTGCCGAAAGGCAGTGAGCCGGAGGGTTGCGACACCGTAGAATCCTCGTCGGCTCCCGGGTCGGACGAATCCTGGTCCAGAGCGGTAACGGTCACGACTGATAACCGCACTCGAGCGACAACTGCACTGAAGTCCGGAAGGTGCAACGTCGTCTGAGGCTGACGAGGCGATGCATTCTCGGCGCCGCGACTTTCACTCGCCATAGAGATCGCCAATATAGGACCGGTGACGGCGACAATAAAGGATAGCTGCCAAAGCCAAAGGAGCGTGCGGCTCTCGGATCTGGACCCTGTTACGCGTGCTCCGGGTCGTTCATTGTCGGACCGGGTCTCTGTCAAGATTATACCTTCCCACCTCCCGCCGAGGCAAGTTGAAGCCGAGCGACTTGTGGCAGCGTTTAGCAATCGTCCGGCGAGATTGACTGTGCAGTGCCGCCTTCGATCGGTCGCGCAACGAATTCTAATGGGACAAAAAGGTGCAGCACTTCGGCACAGTCAGAAGACTACGGGTGACGCCCCCGAGTATCCATTCTTGGAGTCGGCTGTGGCCGTATCCACCCGCGACCACCAGATTTGCATGATGTTCGGTCACAATGTCGGTTAGCTGGGCGGCGTTGTCACCCGAGGCAGATATAACCTGAGCTTCAGCTTGAACTCCATGTCGCCTCAGCCACAGAATGACGTCCTCCAAGCGAGATGCCGCATCCGCCCGGTCTTCATGTGGTGCAACCTCGATGACTTCCACTGCTCGTGCTTTACGGATAAATGGCATGGCATCGAGAGTGACGCGGCGTGCCTCTCGCGTATCCTTCCAGGCGATCAAAACGCGATCCAGATTTGACCCCTCAAGGTCATTGGGGACCACGAGCACAGGTCGCCCGGCGCCGATCACTATACCACCAAGGAGCGCCGCCCGCCGGCGGCTGCTGCCAACTATAACAATATCAGCGGCGCGGGCTTGTTGGACAATGTATTCGGAAGATGGTCCGAGCACAGTCGAGAAGCGCCAAGCGAACGATTCAGTTCGCCCGTGCATCGCCGATTCAAAGTGTTCCCTTGCCCGCTCCAGCTTTTTCTCCAGTTCAGATTCTTCGGCCTCAAGCACTTGGATAGGCACATAGCCATCGCCGTACAGTATCTGGTGAGGCTGGCGTACCGCGATACCGATGACTGATGCGCCGTGCTGGCCCGCAAGGTCTGCGGTGAAGCGCAGGAGCGCGTTGTTGTCGCTCTCAAGATCGACCTCGACCATCAAGCTAGCGATCGTCATTTTCCTAGTCCTTATTAAACTACTCGTTCGACGTCATGACCACGGGGGCGCCTGCACTCGCGCATAATCCTGAGCCCGTTAAGCCTAGTGTCGACCGAGAGACGCCGGACGGCCTTGATCCGGATCAACCACCGGTCGCGCGACTTCATCTTTTGAATTTTGCCGGGTCATGGCGCCCGAACCGCGGCTCGCCGCGTTTATGGACCTGGATGCGCCGCAACGATGAGAGCCCGCGACCTGCAACTCAGAGATTCTAGGTTTCGGTGGCCGAGCCGAGACTGGGCCGCTGAGTGGTTGCAGACGGCCTAACCGAAAGCCATCGTTAGTGCCCGGCGGACACCTTGGATGGCGGCCCCCTATATCTCCCAGCAACATCAACCAATGACTCGTCACCTCCTCCTCATACGACCACACAATGTCGCCGCCGACGCGTTCGATCGCAGCCGCTGAGTAATCGTGATCGTTACCTTCGTCTCGCAATTCTGAAGCACGCCAGTGGGTGCGCTAATGGCGTCCACCCCCAAGTACACCGTTGATTCTAATCACTATCATCAGACCTATCGCGGGGACCTGAGAAGTCTCGCCCGTAACGGTCAGCGGTTCCTTGCTCATCACCTGAGCGGCAGTTGAATGCTCTAGGTTCAATTGTCGCATCTTCACGGCTTACCTCTCGGGTCAATCTGGCCCACCCTCGCGGTCCATCGCATTTCGGTTCGAAGACTTATTAAAGATAGGCTAACCCTTCTCACCCTCGTCTGACCCAATCCGGCTTGGCTTGATCTCGATCAAGACGGCTTAATGCCGTCGGCCTCAACTAGGGAGCCTGCGTCCTGACATCATCATGGTGGAGCTTCCCATGGAGAAGGCGACATGCTTATCAGACATGAGCCCTAAGGGGGTGTCTGCTGACAACATGGGAATCATTACGACGCTACCTCCGGTACCGCTCGCCATCGTCACAGATGACGATAGGCCGCTTCGCGGCTGCGTCGCCGAGACGCTTCGTGAAGGCGCCCTGCGCCACTTGGATCGGGCGAAGAAAGGCGTCGTCCTGCCCGTCAATGTAAATCTCGGTCCAAGTTTAAGCGGGCTCGAACTCGCAGCTATAGCTCGTGGGCTACCGCAGACGCAGGCGTCCTGTTGATGAGCGCCGATAGACAGTGCATTGAACACCTCAGTGGCAGCACCCTCCTCAAGAAGCCTTTCTCCACGAGACAGTTGTTTTCGCGGGTGTCCACACTCCTCACGACGACGCAACTGCCGCCTTGGCGCGAAGCCCCAACCAGTAACGGCGTTGTGCCATGCAACCCGCCGGGTCGAGAGAAATAATTGCGCCGGCCGTTCATTTATACCATTCGTTAGGTGAAAAGAATTAAGGCAATTGTCCAGCTTGTGGCGACTTAAGCTCCTCGGACCAGGTGATACCTTCGAAGACCATATCCTTTTCGAGGACCTGAGGACATTGCTCGCGGCCGCTCGGCGCATCCGTGCAGAACGAACTGACCTTAGGCTCGTGATGACAGTGCCTGCGGACGCGGCGGAGGAGGATCGGCACACGGTTCGCCAGATAGCGACCCGCCTTTAGCGTAATATGCGGCTATGCCGCGCCGAGCGTAGGAAAAATGGCTTCGGCAATGTGCCCCTTGTGATCCTGAGTCGCCCCGAGCGAAGTCCCAGGCCCGGAGCGAAATGGGCGGTGCTTTTGGCTGCACTATGCGAGACGTCATCCACTCAAGCGTGCGGCTAGACTAGTTCGTCCACATGTCGGATGAAAGCCCGGCAAAACGAGGCGAACACCGTAAATGGCCTCGCGATACTGCAACTGCGCGGCCACTAGTCCAACGCCCGTCAGAGCATGAGCCACCGGACGCAGAGTCAGTGCCGGATCGCGCACGCCCTGTGGCCGGCCAAGGTGACTGCAGACGACAACGCGCGCACCCTTGTCACAAGGTCGCGCAACGTGGTGCAGGTATTTTCCAGCCGGAAGAATTCACCGAGGCGGCCACCGTCCATTGGCACAATGAGGTCCGCGCGCAACAACACGCACTTTCCGTCCGAGCCAATTCGTCTAGCGAGTGGAGACGCATGACGCGATTCTTTCTGCGCGAAGACGACTGCGAACGAGATTGGTTAGATCGGGGGCGCAATCTTCTGATCTAGATTCAGGCGGAGCCTTGTCGTGTCACCGGAACGCCGACCTGGTTGTGGATGGCCCAGTGGCGGTATACGCAGCCTCCGCGTTTAGATGTCTCGAGTCTTTGATCTGTATCAATCAAGGTTGGCTGGCGGTGCCGTAGTCGTGTTGTCGGTCTGCCATCCGCCCGCTAAGCGGCGGCCTATCCGGCAGTCCGCCGGGCGGACGCCTCCGATGGCGTCGGCGTTGCCAAGTGGCGGGCTAATGCGATCGCGGCGCATCCCGACTAACTGCTTTGATGTGGAGCAACTCATCGACCTTGTAACCGAGTGAGTGCAAGTTTGAAGTCGAGGGCGGAAAATGATCGATCACAAAAGAATTGGCTCGCGGAGCCTGCGCTCCAAGGTTATGAGCGCCGACCAGGCTGCCTCGCTCATCAAGTCCGGAAGCACCGTGGGGATGAGTGGATTTACGGGCTCCGGCTACCCGAAGGCCGTCCCTCTCGCCCTCGCGGCACTCATCGAAAAGGAGCATGCGGCGGGAAGGCCATTTCGAGTGCGAGTTTGGACTGGCGCCTCAACCGGTCCAGAACTCGACGGCGCGCTTGCGAAAGCGGACGGCATCGAGTTCCGGTTGCCTTACAACTCTGATCCGGTTGTCCGTGAGAAAATAAACAGCGGCGCGATGGAGTATTTCGATATGCATCTAAGCCAAGTCGCGCCAATGGCGTGGCAAGGCTTCTTAGGCCCGCTCGATATTGCGGTTATCGAGGTCACAGCCGTGCGGCCGGATGGCGCTCTGGTCCCCTCCTCTTCCGTGGGCAACAACAAGACCTGGCTTGACCGAGCAAGAAACGTGATCCTAGAGGTGAATAGTTGGCAGAATACCGCCTTGGAAGGTATGCATGATATTTATTACGGGACTGCGTTGCCACCCAACAGGGTTCCCATCCCTCTTGTGCGTCCGGACGATCGCATAGGCGATCCTTTTTTCCGTTGCGACCCCGACAAGATCGTCGGCATCGTCGAAACGCACGCGCCCGACCGCAACCTTGCCTTCGCTCCACCGGACGCGGCGGCGCACGCCATAGCAGGGCATTTGCTGGCGTTCCTACACCACGAGGTTGTAAAGGGGCGCTTACCGGCTTCCCTGCTGCCGCTCCAGTCCGGTGTCGGTAACATTGCAAACGCGGTGCTCACTGGACTTCTAAGCAGCTCATTCGAGGACATGACTGCGTACACAGAGGTGATACAGGACGCGATGTTGGACCTGCTGGCCGTGGGGAAGCTGCGTATGGCCTCCGCGACTGCGTTTTCACTCAGCCCCAAGGCGGCCGTCAGGGTCAATAGCGATATGGAGAGTTTCAGCAACAAAATGATCCTGCGCCCCCAGGAAATAAGCAATCATCCCGAGCTTGTAAGGCGTCTCGGCTGTATCGCCATGAATGGTCTGATCGAGGCCGACATCTACGGTAACGTCAATTCCACCCATGTCATGGGATCTCGCATTCAAAACGGAATCGGCGGGTCGGGTGACTTCGCACGCAACGCCTCCATCTCGATCTTTATGACGCCGTCGACCGCGAAAGGCGGCCAGATTTCCGCGGTTGTGCCTCAGGCGAGCCACGTCGACCATATCACTCAGGATGTGCAGGTTCTGGTGACCGAACAGGGATTGGCTGACCTGCGCGGTCTTTCGCCTAAACAGCGCGCCATGACAATCATAGCGAACTGCGCGCATCCGGATTACCGGCCAGGACTGACCGACTATTACAAGCGCGCTCGAGATCATTCGTACGGTCAGCACTCACCTTCACTGCCGGGGGAAGCTCTTTCATGGCACCAGCGGTTTCTCGACACCGGGTCAATGCTTGTCTGAAGCGTCACTGAGACCAGCGCGGTTGGCAGCCGCCAATCCGCCGCGGGGCCATCGAGTGCCCGCAGAAAGTAGCCTTCTCGGGTGAGACAAACAGCATGCAATCGGCGTCTTGCGGTAGGGCGACCGTAGCGGATCGAAGGAATGGTTGATGAAAGCTGGCGACATTATGACTAGATCCGTGTTGACGGTCGGACCGTTTGCTACGATTGACTTGGCGATAAGAATCATGGTGTTGAACCGCGTCAGCGGCGTCCCGGTTGTCTCAAGCGACGGCCGGCTGGTCGGTATCCTGACACAAGGCGATTTATTGCGAAGAGTCGAGACCGACACTGACGGCTGCCGTCATCCCGGCTTCCTCGAACTTCTTGTGCGTCACCGGCACGCGGCCGACGACTACGTCCGCGCACACAGTCGGCGCGTTGACGACCTCATGACCGGCGAGGTTGTAACCGTGACAGAGGAAGCACTGCTCGAAGGAGTCGTTAGACTCATGGAGAAGCACAATATCCGGCGCATTCCAGTCGTGCAAGGTAAGCTACTCGCGGGTATTGTGAGTCGCGCTGATCTCGTTGCAGCACTCGGCCGCAAGCTTGCCGACCTTCCAAATTTCCAGGGAAGCGATCGGGATATAGAGGCCAACGTTTCCGCCAAAGTCCTCGAAATGCCCTGTTTGGAGAATTGTCGCGTGACTTTGAAAGTACACGCCGGTGTGGTCACGCTCACCGGGACCATCCATGATCAAATCGCGCGAAGCGCACTCCGCGTCGCGGCAGAGACCGTTCCCGGGGTCGTCGCTATCGAGGATCGTCTTGTGTTCAAAGAACCGCTAATAGCCTCATTCGGGCCCAACCCCTAGCCGACACATGAGTTCAGTGATTCGATCCGCTAAAATGTCAGCGTCGTTCGGCTAGGCATGCGTGCGCCGATGTTGCGGAGCGAGGACTTAGCGACTGGTGGGCGCTTTCGGCGTCTCACCGGGACATCGTCATGATGAAACATCCTAAATCCAAGACAGGTGGAGATACGTGTGAGAGTAAGCCTCCCCATTCTGGGGCGCTGGAGCGAAGAAGTCCCATAGCGGCCATTCTATCACCATCTAAAACACCTGCTAGCCACGAAGCCCAAAAGATCCACAACGCCGTCCGGCAGAGTTCGCGGCGACCGGACGGCTTAAGTCGCCGCTGTGGCTTTCCTACACCGAAGGCGAGTGAGCGATCTCACTGACTGATCATGATGGTGTTGCACGGTTCAAGCTGCCTTAGTCAGTCGGATGACATTGGGCTTGGTCTCCTTGATATCGCTGATCACGTACTGGTGTTGATTGCCGCTGCCATCCTGAAATGCAAGGATGTGCCACTTCTCTTCATTCAAGCCCGCCGTGTTCTTAGCCGAGATTTGGAAGAACGGTCGTTTATTCCCTTTCGCGTCCCAGTTCTGCACGAACTCAATCCATCGGCATGGCAACGTCAGGCGGCGTCGATGGCCATCAATTGGATGCGTAATGAGCATGATCTCGTGGGCGAACCAACCGCTATCGTGTTCCATCGTCCTACCTTCCTTCCGAAAGCCTAAGGCTGTGACAGCCCGATATGATGCAAAGGTGGTCGTCCTAGACGGAGACTCGTCGTTCCGTGGCGCGATGATCGGAACAAAATGTGCTGGCGGCAAAGGGTGTAAACTCGACTAAATGATGGGCATGCGAAACGTGAAGCGTGTTTCAGCTGGGATAGATGTGACGTCTATTTTGCCGCCATGCGCCGGAGCGATCATTGAGGCGATATACAGCCCCAGGCCGAGCCCTTGCTGAGTTGGGCGTAGTGAGTTGCGGTAAAATGGCTGGAACAGATGCTCCATTGCCGCTAGGGGGATTGGCTCACCCGAATTGGCGACCGACAACTCGAAGAAGCCGCCATGTGTCCAGGCTTTCGTCCGGATCGCGGCATCGGCCGCGCCGTGCGTAATGGCATTCGCCAATAGGTTGGAGAATAACTGAGCGACACGTTCGGGGTCACATGAGACGGGCTGGTAGATCGTGAAATCGGTTTCGATGGCACGATCAGGCCATGCCGTCCGTAGCTCTGCAACGACCAGCTCAAGCAACGGCACTAATGAAGCGCTGGAGGCGCGCTCCAGAGCGATGCCGTTACCCAGGCGCCCGCGCGCGAAGTCTAGAACACTATCGATGAGGCCGCTCATCCGCGTCGCGCTTTCTTGCATCAGCTTGATGATAACGACAGCTTTGTCGTCAAGTGGCCGTTTGGCCAGCAGCTTGATCCCGCCGTCGATCGCGGCGAGCGGATTTAGAAGATCATGACCGAGCACGGCAATGAACTGCTCCCGCAACTCGGCGTTATGGCGTTGGTCGGTCAGCTCCTTGTCACGAGCGTCGCTGTCGTCCTGCGCATCGAGGTGACTGGCGATCAAGTCCGAGAACGCCTTGAACATCGCTACGGTCGCAGAAGCACTCAGCCGCCTAGGCTGTGGATCGATTGCGCAGAGAGCACCAAACATTGAGCCATCGGCCCTGACGATCGGCATGGAGATATAGCTTTGAAAACCATAGAGTCGAGGTGTGTGGTGCTGGCCATGTCGCGGGTCCAGGTCAACGTGATCGGTGACGACTGGCTCGGCGTCGCGCCGGATTTCGCTGCAAATGGTCGTCTCGATCTTTAGCTCCCCGCCGGGCTTGAGACCAAAATTGATCCGGTCGAGCAGATCGCACGCGATCCATCGATCGTCAGTTACCCTGGCCACTGCCACGAAGCCCATGCCAGTCGTTCTGCAAATCACATCGAGGATCACCGGCAACGCATCAATTCGAGCGCTTGCAGCTATCGCGGCTTTGGCAACATCAGCCATCGAAACGCTCCACTTACTCTCCTGGCTCGTGAGGGCCTTAGGTGGATACGTCACCCGTGGCGGGCTAGCACCCTCGCAGATTGGGGTGGACCGGTCCTTACGCGGCCAGACGCCTAATCGTGCGGACGATCTCGGACATATGATAGGGTTTAGGAAAGAAGGTGATGGCCGGACGGAACTCCTGGAGGCGGTCGTGGATGAGCGGCGCGAGCCCGGACGCGACGATTAGAATAATCGCTGGATGGAAGCCACGGGCGTGGGTCGCGACGTGGACACCATCCATATTTCCCTGGCATTTGGACATCGGTGAACAACACATGAAAAAATCTCGGCCCGACAAGCTGCAGAGCTGCCTCGTCACCGGAAGAGGCCTCTTCGACCTCAAAACCCTCGTCTCGGAGAAACTCTCCGGCCACCAGCCGGACAAGGTAATCGTCCTCGACGAGCAAGACACGCAACCCCCCACGCAAGGCCCCCCAGATAAAGCGTTCTGCCTCTGCAGGGTTGGCCTAGACGTTGGTCAACACGACAGCGGCACCGGGGTAGTGCGCCACCCGGGCGTTCCAGGTTTTGATTTAGATCAAAACCGCATGGTGCGGGCTTACTCGTCTAAAAATTAGGGTCAGCATGACGCAGCAGCTTTCCTGGCTCGGCAGAAATCTGGAGGACTTGGCCCTCTTTGCTTCTGGCTGAGACAGGAGGCTAGGCCAATCTGCGGAAGAGCAGAATTGCGAGTCTCACTTCTCAATACCTTCCAAAAAGTTTAATCGCGCGACATGCTTCAGCGGACTCGGAGCTAGAGGGCGCCGCCCCATTTGAGCACTGGGCTAGCAGGATGATCAATTCCTGCTAGTGTCATGATTCCGAAGTTTCTATCCACATCTCTGCTGGACGTCGACGGTTCTTTGGCAGAAGCGCTGGATTGACGCCAAGATGTCGTCTGCGGACTTGGTC
>NZ_LMUQ01000020.1 GCF_009765865.1 Acidisoma sp. L85 | reverse complement strand
CCAACTGACCTGACGGACGAGGAGTGGGAGCGGATCAAGCCGTTACTGCCCAAGGCGCCAAAGCGCGGCCGCAAAATCAGCGTCGATCTGCGCGAAATGCTCAATGCGATCCGCTATATGGCGCGCAGCGGCGGTGGCTGGCGCATGCTGCCAACGAATTTCGGCCCGTGGCAAACCGTATACTGGTGGTTTCGACGGTTCGTGCGTCGGATGCTGTTCCAGACCATTCACGACGTGTCGCTGATGCTTGACCGGGAGC
>NZ_LMUQ01000019.1 GCF_009765865.1 Acidisoma sp. L85 | reverse complement strand
GCCCGTGGCAAACCGTATACTGGTGGTTTCGACGGTTCGTGCGTCGGATGCTGTTCCAGACCATTCACGACGTGTCGCTGATGCTTGACCGGGAGCGTAGCGGACGTGAAGCCAGCCCGTCTGGTGGTGTGCTCGACAGCCAGACGGTGAAGGCGCCGAATGCCAAAGCGCGAGGATATGATGCCAATAAGAAGATCGTTGGCCGCAA
>NZ_LMUQ01000018.1:106977-135518 GCF_009765865.1 Acidisoma sp. L85 | reverse complement strand
CCCGGCTGGACGTGTCCGAGGCCATGATCCATGTCGCCATGGGAAGCCTGCTTTTACGCCGGATCGCCCATGACTGACCTTTCTCAAACGGACTGTTAAGACTGTACCGAGAAGGCCGGCGGCTAAAATCACGCTCAGGACGAGCAAGCTCTCGGTAATTGGGGTCATTTCAACCTAATAGGGCTAATTGAGCGTGATGTTCGCTGTCGGCTCCGACGACACGCCTAATGTCATCCATCAAGCCAATCGCAAACCCTTGAGTAAGTCTCAGAAACACCGCCCTCAGATTGCTAGGTCGCAAATCTATCCTAGAAACAACACTGGTGATACTCTCCCGCGCAAGGAAATTGATCAGGGACGAGATCGACCGGACGTGGCGCTGCGGCGGAGGCATTGTAGAGGCAACCCATCCGCGCCGCGACACGTTTTGCCGAGAGGAACTAGCGGGGCGAATACATTCCAAGTGATATAGGGACGATATTTGCTCTCAGAAATCCATAGCGCGGTCGCGTCTGATGCCCTACCGTGTCTTTCCAAATTATATGGTTTAGGAACAGCGGCAATGAAAGCTATCTTTCTGGCCCTGCTGCTTACTGCTGGCCCTCTATCCTCGGCCGCGATGGCGCAGACGGTGATGCAGGCTTGCGGGCCCGACGTCCAGCGTCTCTGCGGCAAAGTCGAGCCGGGCAACAATCGAATCAAGAAATGCATGAAAAAGCATATGCGCGAAGTCTCGCCCACCTGCCTGCAAGCGCTGTTAAACGCCAAGGAAAGCGAGATGTCTCAATAAGTTGGAAGACTGTTGCCGCGAAATGATCTGCGACTCAAAGTCAACTTCCGGAGGTGGCACGAAAAGCGTCGCCTCGCGGAATTCGAAATGTACCCCACTCATAAAGCCCGCTTGTTGCGGCGGGTGATCTCAGCTGCCGGCGATCCTTTAGATGGAGCCAGGACATGAATCGCCTAATCGTTTTTGTCTGCCTGCTGTTTGCTACCGCACCAGCGGCATTCGCGTCGTGCGGTCAGACTGCCAATTTTGCCGGTTGTAGCGGCACGAACGGAACGGCGACATATAATAAAAACTCCGGGGCGGGCCACTCCTACAATAGGAACACGGGCCAATATCATTCGTCGCAAAGTGGCAGTTATTATCATCCCCCGCAGGGCGGCTACTATCATGGGGTTGCACCAGGTACGAGCGCGACTGGCTGGCGCGGCAATAGCGCGACCAAGGCCTTCCAGCAAGGATGCGCCTACGTGAATGGTCATCGGGAATGCCGTTGATCAAAGACGCGGTTCGGGCCAACTCATCATGCTGATACAGATTTCTAAACTTTCGGCTTGGTGTCTGGCACGAAGGCATGAGCTTGTTGTGGACTGGAACGGCGATATGAGCAGGCGAAAAAGCCTTGGCTGGCACTTGATTGGGCTAATGCTTCTTGGAGCTGTCGCCACGGCGACGCCTTGCCAAGCGCAAGGTCTTGTCATCTATCCAGCCAAGGGCCAAAGCCCCGCGCAGCAGGATCAAGATCGCTATGCATGCCATAGATGGGCTGTGCAGCAGAGTGGATACGATCCGTCTCTCGCCGCGCCCCAGCCAGCACCCTACGGTGCCACACCCATGCGAGGAGCGGTGCGCGGTGCCGCCGTGGGTGCCGTTGGAGGAGCGATCGGCGGAAATGCCGGCAAGGGAGCGGCAATCGGGGCCGCCTCCGGCGCTCTGATAGGCGGGATACGTCGGCGGGATCAAAACAGGCAACAGCAGTCATCGGCGTCTCAGCAGCGTTCCCTCTACAATCGGGCGCTTGGGACCTGTATGCAAGGACGCGGATACACCGTTGGATGAGACACTTTATGGGAGCTTTATCGTTCTTCGCTGCACTCGGTATGGCGAGCAGCAATGCTGAGGCGGCATCCCCTGCGACAGACGACTCGACCCTCATCTGCGCAATAGTGGATTTAGCCTCCTGCGTTCCGGGGGAGGGTTGCCGACGTGAGACTTCCGAGTCGATCAACGCCCCGCAACTTCTCACGATTGATCGCAAAAACCATACCATTTCTGCTCGCAGGCCTGATGGGGCGTCCCTGTCAACGAACATCGACCGCATGACTCGGGATCAGGGGCTTGCTGTGCTCGACGGCGTGCAGAATGGTTTGAGCTGGACCATCACAGTCGCGGATCAGGACGGTGCTTTTAGTCTGGCGGCAATTGGCAATGGTCAAGCCTATACGGCGTTTGGGAGTTGCGAGCCTAAGTAAGAGATACGTCAAGGGCGCAGCCCCCCGTTCCTTGCTACTCTTCCTCAGAGTGAGCGCTCTCGACGGGATACGGCTCTTGCATAACGGCGTAGCCGGTCTCCAGCAGGGACTTCAGGTTGGAGATGATTTTCGGCCAGCCGCCGGACACCGCTTCGATCAATTTTGAGGATTCGCGCTCGATGGTGTGGGTGATAGAGAGCTTGACCGCCGTGCCAATCGGCTCCAGTTCCATCGTGCATTGCGAGTAGCCCTCGGCCTTGAGTTCGGGCTTGTTCTGGTGCTGCCAGTGGATGACCAGGCGCCGTGGCGGATCGGCTTCGACGACCTCGCCGGCGTCGAAGATCTGGCCGTCAGCGGATACCAGCTTCCATGAGGCTCCCGCTGTCCATTGGCTTTCGCAGCGCATGCCGAACCAGTATTGCTTCATGAACTCCACGTCAGTCAGCGCTGACCAAAGCTTCTCCGGCGTGGTGCGGATATAGGTCACATAGACAAAGGTCGATCTACTCATCGGCTTTCTCCAGGCTTTGTTTCAAATCCGAGAGCGCCTTCAGGCGCGGTTTTTCGAATTTGGCAATCCAGCGCTCATAGATCTCCTGTAGAGGCACTGGATTCAGGAAATGCAGCTTCTCGCGGCCGCGGCGCAGGGTGGCGACCAGATTAGCTGCCTCCAGCACACCCAAATGCTGCGTCACGCCCTGCCGCGTCATATCGAGATGCTCGCACAAGTCGTTGAGCGTTTGACCGTCATTTGCATGCAACAGGTCCAGGAGCTTACGCCGGCCGGGATCGGTAAGGGCTTTGAACAGCAAGTCGGTATGGTCTCGGCGCTCAGCCATCGGCAGCTTATGCAAGTGATTACCTGCATATAGATAGGCAAGCATCGACTTGCATGTCAAGGTTGCTTTCGGAGTCTCGCCGGGGAAATGATGGATGCTCGCATCCCACGCCTCATCTCGTATCCTGGAGCCGAACGCTAACTGTCGCGGGATGCGGCGGCCTGACAGTCTGCCGCACCAACGGCCCCGCTAGGGCGAGATAAGGAAGGAAGGCGATATGATTCGAAGGGTACTCGCATTGGGTTTCGCGGCCTTGGGACTGTCCGGTTGCGCCCTGAACGCGTCGCCTGGCTATGAGGTTCGCGATGCGACCCCAACCGGAATCACAATCTTGGCGGATCCCGCCCTGCGGAGTACTGACGAGCTGCAGCAGGTCGCACAATCGCATTGCACCGAATATGGAAGGAAAGCCGTTGAACAATCTGTCGGAGCGAATACTGGAGGCCGCGTCCCCGTGGACTTCGCATGCCAGTGAAAGCTGAGAAGACAGGGCCACTCTGGCGAGCGAGAGACCCGTCTTCTCACCAGAAACCAGGTACCATCCGGTACCTGACGCGCCGGGTGTACTCTTCGTAGCCTGCAAGTTCGCCACACAGCATGCGTTCCTCGCCCACCGCTCGAAAACCAATTCCCACGATGGCGAGTGGAACGACCAGCACCCCCCACCAGGAGCCCAGCAGCAGGGGCGTCCCCACGAACATCAGCAGGGCGCCGGCATACATGGGATGGCGAACGATGCGGTAGGGCCCGTCACTAATCACGCGCTGCTTGCGATCGCTTTGCACGCGTATCTGCGGGGCCGCGAAAGTATTGAAACGAAACGTCTGCCAGACGACAACCATACACAGCGCGATCAACAACGCTCCGACGGCCTCCACCCAAAACGGAACGACCGACCACCTGAAGCGACGGGCGTCAAAGGCGCTCGCCACCAACCATGTGACGAAGACGAGCGCGGCGGCGGCCATGAAGGCGCGGTCCCATGGTCGCTGATCCGGCTGCACAGGCGCCGAAAGACGTGTCGCGAGGAGGGCCGGGTCATGGCGCGCCAGCCAGAAGCCCAATGCGAAACTCGATATCGCGATCTCGCCCAGGAAAACCCAGCCCTGCGGCCAGCCCCAGTCGCCGGCTGCGAGGAAAAGGATGGCCCCCATCCCCGCCAGCCAGCTCGTCGTCTGAACCACCATCCTTGTGATCATCGGCCTATTGTCCGTCACTGTCCCGCCATCGAAGCATCTGGCGATTGGCCCCCGTCCGGCAAACCCACAATAGCCTTCTCCCAGTTCGCGGGCACTGGCCAGATCACCCATTGCGATACCGCGTGGCTCGACGCACCCTCTGCCGCGAGACGAAACTCTGCGCTTCTGCGACGTGGGGTGATGGACCGGACGCGAAGAGGACTTCACCGATGCTGATAACCCCGATTGATCGGGCAACGAAGTGGGACTCTCTCAGCCGAAGCTGGCTTTTCTCCGTGCTGCACCCGCCGGAACGGGAGCGCTTGTTCGATTGCGTCAAGGAACGCCGGTTCCGCAAGGGCGAGACCATGCTGGAACAAGGCCGAGAAGGCTCGAACATGATGGTCCTGGTCGCCGGCCGGGCACGGGTCACGGCCACCTCCGCCGAGGGCAAGGAGGTGACTCTGATGATCCACGAGACCGGCGCGACACTCGGCGAGTTGGCGCTGCTGGACGGCGGACCCAGAAGCGCCAATGTGGTCGCGATGGACAATTGCCTCGTTTTACTCATCGAGCGCCGCGACTTCCTCCCCCTGCTGACGCAGAACCCGGACCTCGCCCTTCGCCTGATAGCGGTTCTATGCGACCGGCTGCGCACGACCAGTCTTGCTCTGGAGGAGGTCGCGCTGATGGACATCCCGATGCGCCTGGCGAGCCTGCTGCTGAAGCTGAGCAGCCGTTACGGCATGGAGGGCAAACAGGGTCGGCGGATCCAGTTGAAGCTCTCGCAAGCCGATCTGAGTTCGCTCATCGCCGCCACCCGGGAAAGCGTGAACAAGCAGCTGAGATCGTGGCGCGAACAGGGCATTCTGGACGAGGAGGATGGGCACATTATCCTCCGCCAACCCGATGCTCTTCAGGCGATAATGGATTGAACCCGCCAACGTTCCGACCATGCCGGCGCGAACGGGAAACACCCGCGGTTTTCGCAAGAACTGAAAGCCCTCATTGAGGTCTTGGCTATTTCATTTCGGTAGTGAGCGTCTCCCGAATGGCGACGCGGCTTTGGCCGGTGACTTGCGATCTCGACTTAATTTCGGCACTGTCCATGCGCGTGCAGCGCATGGCTCTCAACAACGCCAATCGACCAACCGCTGCCAGCGAGACAGGCGCGGTGCTATCGGAAGCATAATCATCCGCTAGATCGACGTTGAACTTGGCCGTGACTGCATCCTATGGCTAGACACCGGGCTCATTGAGCCTCCGGGGATTTGAGTGGAAGACTGGCTTAGGTCAATTGAACTGGGGCATTATATCGATTCTTTCCGCGCCGAGCGGATCGAACATGCGCAGCTGCGTGACCTGACCGAGGACGACCTCAAGGAACTCGGCCTGACCATCGGCGAACGGCGACGTTTCCGCCGCGCTGTGCTTGAGCTCCAGCCCGACCCGCCTCCCCTACCGCCCACCACGCTTGCCGAGCGACGGCCGCTAACAATCGTGTTCATCGATCTCGTCGGCTCCTCCGAACTGGGCGAACTTCTGGAGCCGGAAGACCTGATGGAGGTGATCCGCCGCTACCGCGATGCCTGCGGTGCGACGATCCGGCGCTATGGCGGCAGCATCGCCAGGCAGGTCGGCGATGGCATCTTGGCCTATTTCAGCTACCCGGTTGGGACCGAAAACGACCCAGAGCGAGCGGTGCGCGCCTCGCTCGACATCGCGCGCGACATTGCGCAACTGGCGACCCCCGCCCCGGCGCCGCTTCGCGTACGCATCGGCATCGCCACGGGCCGCGTCATCATCAGCGACATGCTGGCTGGCGGCACCGCTGACCTCCGCACCATCATCGGCTCGGCCCCCAATCTCGCGGCACGGGTCCAGGCGGTCGCCGAGCCCGGCTGGGTCGTCATCGCGGCAGAGGTCCATGAGCGGGTCCGCGACTTATTCGCCTGCGAGGATCTCGGTCAGATCGAGATGCGGGGGTTCGCGGCCCCTCGGCAAGTGTGGCGCGTGCTGCGGGAAATGCCGCGGCCTACACGGGGCGTGAATGCCTCGGGGCAACACCTCACTTCATTCTGCGCCCGGGTAGACGAACTCGCCTTCCTCGGTGACCGTTGGTCGCTTGCCATGAAGGGCGTCGGGCAGACCGTGCTGGTCAGCGGCGAGGCGGGCATCGGCAAGTCACGGCTGATCGAGACATTTCTGACTCAGCACTGCGCGCTGGGCGGTCACGTCGTGCAGCTCGGAGCCTCCCCCTTCGACGTGGATAGCCCGCTCCTGCCTTTCGCCGCTTGGCTCCGCGCCGAGGCAGGCGCCACCGCTGGCGCCGCTGGGCCGGTTTTGGAAACCGACCTTGCCGAGTTGCTTGGCGTTGCACCGGCCGCTCCCGGCATCGGCGACTCGCCAGCACAGCTCCGCGAAACAATCCTTGCGGCGCTGGCCGACCGACTTCTCGCGCTGTCGAACGCTGCGCCGCTCTGCGCGGTCGTGGAGGATCTCCACTGGCTCGATCCGAGTTCGCTCGAGGTGCTGGAGCGGCTGGCCGCCCGGATCGAGGATCGGCGGGTGATGCTGCTGGTCAGCGCGCGCGAAGGTTCCCCGGCGCCGTGGCTGTCCGATACATCCGTCGCGAAGTTGCATCTCGTCCGTTTGGATCCCCGGGACGTAGCCGAGATCCTGCGCGGCCTGCCCGGCCGCAGCAGACTGCCGGCAGCGCTGGTCGAGGAGGTTGTGCGAAAGTCGGACGGCGTGCCGCTCTTCGCGGTCGAGTTGCTGCGGGCCCTCCAAAACCCGGATGGCAGCACGATAACGGCTCTACCCGCCCCTATATTGCCTGATGAGCCCAGCGCGGAGATCCCGGCCATCCTGCGGGATTCGTTGATGGCACGGCTCGACCGCGCCGGGATC
Source organism: Acidisoma sp. L85 (assembly GCF_009765865.1). Classification (GTDB taxonomy): domain Bacteria; phylum Pseudomonadota; class Alphaproteobacteria; order Acetobacterales; family Acetobacteraceae; genus Acidisoma. The sequence goes on along the minus strand of NZ_LMUQ01000018.1, from coordinate 128,332 downwards.
GCTAAGGAAGTAGCCCAGGTGGCCGCGGTGATTGGCCGCTCGGTACAGGCGGATTTGCTGGCGGTAGTCGCGGGCTGGCCGCGCGCGGAGCTAGAGCAACCGCTCGCCGCCCTCACCAGTGCCGGGGTGCTGCGCCTCGACCACGCGGGGCCAATCGAGACCTACACATTTACCCACGCACTGCTGCGCGACGTGGCCTACGACAGTGTGCTGCGCGATCAGCGCCGCAGCATGCATCTGCGGGTGGCCGATGCGCTGCCTCGACACGAAGCGGATTCGGTTTCACAGCGGCCGGAATTGCTAGCCCTGCATCTGAGCGAGGGTGGCCGGCCAGACTTCGCCGCGCCCCATTGGATGGATGCGGCGCGCCGCAGCCTGGCGCGCTCGGCCCTCACGGAAGCGACGCGACTTCTGCAACGAGGCATCGGTGCGCTGGGCGAGGAATGGACCGACCTGCGGCTACAATTCATGGCGCTGCTTGGCCCGGCGCTGATCGGCCTCAACGGACCGGGCTCGGCCGAGGCACGCAACCTCTACGAAACCGCGACTGGGCTCTGTGACGACCGGCCAGAGAATGCAGCCTTCTTTCCCATCTACTGGGGATGGTGGCGGACCACCAAGGAATACGCCGCGAAGCCCGATCGCGCCGAGTCGATGCTACGGCGTGCACAATTGCTCGCCGATGACGGAGCGCTGCTGGAGGCTCACCACTGCGCCTGGGCGAGCCACTATTTTGTTGGCGCGCTCGAACAATCACGCCTGCATGCCGAGGCGGGCTTGGCGATCTACTCGGGCGGGGATTATGAAGACCACGCTGGGCTCTACGGTAATCATGACGCGAAGGTCTGCGCGCATGGCGAGTTGTGCGAGGTGCTCTGGCAAAAGGGCCAGCTCACGGAGGCCCGCGCGCAGGAGCGTCTGGCGCTCGAATGGGGGCATGGCCTGAACCACCTGGGCAGCATCGTCCACGCGCTCGACTGCGCGGTTATGCATCGCGCCTACGCTCGCGACGTGCGCGGGGTGCTTTCCTATGCGAACGAGTTGGCGCGCATGACGGCTGAACACGGTTTCACCGACCATCAGGCGAAATCGCTCATCCTCACAGGTTGGGGACAGGCCGTCAGCGAAGACCTCGATGCTGGGCTGCGAATGCTTCAGGACGGTATCGCCCGGCAGCGCGACATCGGCACCGAGGAGGATTTTCCCGTTTATATGTCTCTGCTCGGAGAAGTGCTGCTCCGCGCCGGCCGCGCCGACGAGGCGGTCGCGCAGTTGAAGGAAGCGCACGAGACCTTCGTCGACAGCGGCCTGAAGGTGATGGTTCCGGACATGTTGCGCGTGCTGGGCGAGGCGACAGCCGCGCGGGATCCCACCGATGAGAACACGCCGCGCGCCTGGCTCGCTGAAGCGGCGCGGATGGCCGAAGAGCATGGCGCGAGCTTTCTCAGTCTGCGCATCGCGCTGAGCGCGGCGCGACTGGATCTGCGACGCGGCATGACGCCCGAGGCTGGCACGGCACTCGCGCGGGCGCTCGCCGAGGTGGAGAATGACGATCAAATACCTGAAATCGCCGAGGCCGCCGAGTTGCTTGCGCGCTATCGCCAGAATGCCCACGCCGTTGGGGGATTCGTGTGAAGGATTGGCTCGGCGCTGACCTGACGCCCGCAACGGTAACGGGTGGTCCGCATCGCGACGTGCCTCCCGAAGCCACGCTGGCGCGGCTACGTCCCATCCTGGGCCAATTCGGCATCACCCGCGTCGGCGTTCTCACAGGACTAGACATCGTCGGTATCCCCGTCGCCGCCGCCTATCGGCCGAACTCGCGCTCCATCGCCGTGCATCAGGGAAAGGGCCGCACGCTGGCCGCCGCCAAGGTCTCGGCGGTGATGGAAGCGGCGGAATGCTGGCACGCCGAGAATGCCGACTTGCCATTGCGTCTGGGCTACGCCAGCGAAATCGTTCGCCACGGCGCGGCGGTCACGCCGGACCGGTTGCCGCTGACTGGTCAGGGCGACCCGGCCAACGCCCGGTTCCTATGGAATGTCGCCCACGATCTCCTGGCCGGCGCGCCCGTTTGGGTACCGTATGAACTGGTCAGCGCTGACTTCACCGTGCCGGCACCTTCCGGCTTTGGCCTGTTCCGTCAGACCACGAATGGGCTCGGCGCTGGGAATACGCCGGTCGAAGCCATGCTTCAGGGGATTTACGAGGCCGTCGAGCGCGACGCCGTAGCGCTATGGCATGCCGCGTCGCCGGAACGCCAGGCGGCACGATGCATCGACCCTGCGGGAATAAATGGCGAAGTCAGTCGCTGGATGCTCGCGCGGTTCGCGGCGGCATCGGTCGATGTCCATATCTGGGACGTGACGACGGACATCGCACTTCCGGCCTTCCTCGTCTTGATTTGCGACGCGGATGGCGTGGCCGGGGTAGAGCCCGAATTCGGTTCCGGCTGCCATGCCGGCGCCGACGTGGCCCTGTCTCGTGCGCTAGCCGAGGCCGCACAGGCGCGCGTGACCCGGATTTCCGCCGCGCGCGATGATTTCTTGCCGGAGAGCTTTGACTTCGCAGGTCGCACCGCCCGAGATGATGCGGCCCGGCAACTCATGCGAACGATACCCGCCGCCCGCTTCCGCCCGCGAAACCGCGACGCGACGCCAGAAGCCGACCTCGACGCAGCGCTGACCGCACTCTCACATTGCGGGATTTCCCAGGTGGCCTGCATCGACCTCAGCCGAGCCGAGATCGGCATTCCCGTCATGCGCGTCATCATCCCCGGCTTGGAAGGCCCCTGGCAGAACGACGCGCACCCGCTCGGCCCCCGCGCGCGAGCCGCCGCGTGACGGCAGCAATCGTCTTCACAGGCCCGACCCTGCCCACGGCCGAGGCGGCAGCACTGCTGCCCGCCACCATTCTGCCTCCGGCGCGGCAGGGCGACATTTGGCGCGCCGTGCACGAGCACCGGCCCGTGGTGATCGCCCTGATCGACGGCGTGTTCCTGCACGATCCTGCCGTATGGCACCGCGAGATTCTCTGGGCGCTAACCGAGGGAGTACACGTCTTCGGCGCGGCGAGCATGGGCGCGCTGCGCGCCGCCGAACTCGCGCCGTTTGGCATGCAAGGCGTCGGCAAAGTCTTCGAAGCCTATCGCGATGGTATCTGGCCAGGATTTGCCGAACCCTTCGAGGATGACGACGAAGTCGCGGTGATCCATGCCCCGGCGGAACTGGCCCACAAGCCGTTGTCGGACGCGATGGTGGACCTCCGCGACACTCTGCGCGCAGCGGCGGATGCGGGGCTCCTGACCGCTCCGGAGGCTCTGGCAATCACCACGCAACTCAAGGCGTTGCCCTTCGGCGAACGCAGTATCGCGCGCCTCGTCGCGCTGGCCGCCGATACTCTTGACCAAGCGACGACGACCAATCTGCGAGCGTGGCTGCCGCATGGAACAGTGGCGCGCAAGCGGCTCGATGCGTTGGCGCTGCTGGACAAGCTCCGCCAATTTTTGGCCGACCGCCCAGCGCCCTTCGCCGCGCCATTTCGGTTCGAATACGTCCAGGCGTGGCATGACTTCGTTACAGCCGGCGATGCGCTCGCGCTCGATGAGACGCTCGTGCTGGAAGAGGCACGGCTGCGGACGGATGACTGGCACGACACGGCCCGCGCCGCGCTCGGACGCCTCTGCGCCATTGCCGCCGCCCCAGAACCCCGTAGCGACGATGCCCGGTTGGCGCTCGACCGGTTCCGCCTCGCGCGGGGCCTCACCCGCCGCGCCGATCTCGACGCCTGGCTCGCCGGCAATGCCGCGACGGCCGAGTGGCTGCGGCGGGCAGTGCGTGACGAGGCAGGGATCAGCGCCTCCCTCACGCTGCCTCCGCCTGGCCTCGACAACGCCATCATCGATCACCTCCGCCTCACCGGCAGATTCGCTGAGCTTTTGCAACGGGCCCGAGCCAAGCACGCCAAATTGGCTGAACGACCGGCGCCGGAACCCGGACCGCTGCTTGATGCGGCGCTCGGCTGGTACGCGGAAAGATCAAATTGGGACGGTAGCACGCCGGCACCGTTCGGCTGGACAGACGAGGCGGCATTCCGTCTCGCTGTATGGCGCGAATACACCTTCGTCCGGGCGCAGGCATGATGAGGCCGGGGCATCTCCCTCGACGCACAAGCGACATGATACCGCGCGTCGGCGGGACCCGCTTCCGGCTGTTTCCCGCCTTCGCCGAAGACATGCCTCCCGATACTGTCGAGATCCCCTCACCTGCCGGCAGCATCGGTCCCGGCCCCTCGGACCATGCGCTTTACGTCGCCGATGCCGCCGCCAAGAGCGAGCCATATGAGCCGCCAGACTATGGCCCGCCCTACCGAGGCTCGCTGCTGCTGCCCGCCCTGCCGGACCAGGCTGGACATTTCGATCACCTCCCCCTGGACACCCCCCAGTTCCTGGCGGCGCACCAGTTCGGCTCGATGCGCTACACGCTGGATATCTGGGAGCGCTATCTGGGTCACCCGATCGAGTGGTGGGACCGTGACGAACATCCGCGCACCGAACTGATCCCGGTCGTGGACTGGCCAAACGCGCAGAGTGGCCCAGGCTTTCTCGAGACCGGCATCTGGAAGGGCCCCGATGGCAGCATGCAGCCCTACGCCCTGAATTTCGATGTGATTGCCCATGAGACCGGCCATCAGATTCTGTTCTCGCAGGTCGGCGTTCCGTCCATGGACAAGATCAGCGCGCCGTTCCTGGCATTTCACGAATCCTTCTCCGATCTCGTGGCGCTGACCGCCGTCATGCACTTCCCGTCTGTTCTGACCCGCCTGTTGGAACAGACCCGGGGCAACCTCTATGTGCTCAACCTCGTCAACCGCATCGCCGAGACTTCGGCGCATACGCAGATTCGGCTGGCCGCGAACACGACGACAATGGCCGAGGTCGCGGATATCGAGCTGGCCCCGGACGGCTCCTGGATCGATCCGACTGGAGAGAATCGCAACCAGCATTGGATCGCGGCCCCGCTAACCGGGGCGATCTTCGATGTCTTGGTGGAGATCTATCAGGATAGGCTGGTCGCGTCGGGGCTGATCCCGCATGACGCGAATGCCCAGGGCTGGACACGTGAGGAGGTGGAAGACGCCTTCACGGACTTGAATCAGGTCTTCTCCTCAGCTCTCACACGCTTCAACGAGGAGTTCGCCGCCGTAATCGGCTCCGCGCGCGACGCTGTCGGCCTTGCGCTCGCCCACGTCATGCTCAGCATCCGCCCCGAAGAATTGTCGTTCGAGGAAGTAGCGGCTCGGTTCCTCGAATCGATGTTGGAGCAAGGCTATGGCCCTCTCATGCCCGCGATGCTGGCGCATTTTCTTTGGCGAGGGATCGATCCGAGCCCGTTCCTGCAGTTCAGGCCGGTGCCTTTGCCGGGGCGGTCGATGCGCCGAGCCGGCCGATTCAGCGTGCAGATCAGCCCGCGCCATGGCGGCTGCGCCGGATGCAGTCCAGGCGGCGCGTTGCATGCTTCCCAAATGATCCGCGCGGCGCATGCCAATGGGGTGCATCGCCGCAAGGTAAGTGGCTGAATAAGACGCTTAGTGAATCCGAATTGAGCGGCTACTCTATTTAATTATGCACGATCTGGAGGCGTAATATGTCGGACTCGACTTTGGCAGAGACACTTTTCGCGGGCAGCACGGTTCGTCTGTTTGGGCACAAATTTGAGGGTCTCCAGCTAGAGACGGAAGACGAAGAACGGACACTGAAGGGCGCACCGCCAATTCTGCGCGCCTTACAGGAGCAACTAAAGTATCGAAACAAAGATGGCGATTTAAATCCAGGACTAGCCCGCATTTACGGCTTCAGCTACCTCGGCAATTACTACAAGCTCGCGCAGCCGGCGGTGTTGCTTGTGTTCGGTGAAGGCGACGCTATTCACGAGCCACTCAAGGATGAGGCGCTCAGCCTCGTAGGGGTGGAGTTTATGAACGAGACCTTCACGCCGGGCGTTCGGATGTGGGCTCAGGACCAAGCCGACTATACCGTGCGCATCGATATTTCGGCGGGCTGGTTGGCCGATGTGTTGCTGGAGCCAGAGATGAGCGACGGGACCAACATGACGACAGGCCAGACGCCAGCCACAGCCGGTCGGGGTCCAGTCGTCGGACGCGCCGCGATGGTTGGGCGGGCGGCGATGGTGGGTCGCGCGGCCATGGTTGGCCGCAACAATTCGGGCTCCTGAGGCCGGTTCTCAAACTCGGCGGGCCCCGCCGGCCACTATAGGCGTCCGGTCTGCCGCTGGCGGCCGGTTTGCGGCGTGTGGGGCGCCGCCCTGATCTCTGCGCGTAAATAAGCCTTGTCGCCGGGCGAGCGCGCCTAATGATGCCCCGCCCTACGGGTCCCCGCGCCAATGAATGCGCCGGTGTGAAGCACTTCATAGTCCGCCCTAGCCAAATGTGGCGTGATCCCCCCACGGCACCTGCCACCTAAAGGCTTATCTCTGAACAGACTTCGGTCAAGTTTTGGCATCATCCAGGCACCACATCACAGCGTAAACGGACTGCGCTGCACGAAGGAACCGCCATGAGACAAGATGAAACCTCTCGCTTCGAGGACGGCATGATCTCCCAACGCGCAGGTCTTGAGCGCGGTAGGAACCCCTACTCCCGCTGGACCTCCGAATGGATTGCGTGGCTCGCGGGATGGAATGTCAGCGCGCAGGAGCACTCCCAGGGGGGAGAGCCATTGGCCTGCTGAATTAGTCGCACAACTTCCCGATGCCAGTCAGATCACTCGCCATGTCCGCAACGAAGGAGACAATGACCGTGAGCGGCCAAGTCCATGAACAATCCACTCGATATTTTGGCGTCCTGAACGGCAAGGTGTATCGAATAAGCACCAATATGGACAGTTCCGAGAAAACGCTCGAACTGGTGCCATTTGCATTGCAGCCCCCGGCGACTATCGACCAAGGCGAGCCGGAGAACGCATCTCATCCTGCGGCCGCGGATCACCAGGCCGCGTCACTGGCCATTGCTCCTCCCTTAAAAGTCGCTTCGCGACGCGTGGCGAGGACGGAACCGATTAACGATGAAGCGCGCGCAGAACAGAAGGAGCGGGCCGCCCGACTCTTCAGTCGAGAAGACAGCGATCCGCTTCCCGCCGGGCACCCCGATCTCTGGAATCTTTTGGTCGCCGGCACTTGCCTCGAAGGCAGTACTTTCAGGTCCGCGTGATGGTACGAATAATCAGCCCGCTCGATATTCTCGCTGACGAGCCCGCCGTACTTTCTGCCGCAGCGACATCAGGCGCCGCGTTATGGTGTGATCAGTCCGGAAAGCTGCTCGACAATACTATAGACGACAGCCGAATCCCGGTCGCCCTTGCCCTGCGCGCGCGCCGCACGAAGGATTTCCAGCGCGGCCGAGGCTGCCGGTGCGGCGGCGCCCACGGCATCGGCGAGCCTGAGGGCCGTGGACAGATCCTTGTGCATATTGTCTGCCGTAAAATGCGGCGAGAAGTCATTTGCGATCATCCTTGGGCCCCGCGTCTCCATGGCGCCCGTTCGCGCCCCTCCGACACTCGTGATTTGTCTCACGCAGTCGGGATCGATGCCCGCCTTTCGCGCTAGCACAAGCGCTTCCGCCACGGCCTGAATGGCGACACCCAGGATCAGGTTGTTGACGAGCTTGAGGGTGGAGCCCGCGCCCGACGGGCCCGCATAAACGATCAGCGCTGAGATCGCCTCAAGGATTGGCCGCACGCGATCGACGGCCTCTTTCTCACCCCCCACCATGATGCCGAGCTTTCCGGCTTCCGCGACTTTCGGATTGCCGGTGACCGGGGCATCCAGCATCGCGATGTCCCGCGCCTGAGCGCGGAGCCCGATTGAACGCGACATTTCGGGTGCGATCGATCCCATGTCGATCAGGATCGTCCCCGGCTTCGCTTTGTCGAGAACGCCATCCTTGCCGCAGATCACGGCTTCGGATGCCGCGGCATCTGTGACCATGGTCATGACCACATCGGCGCTTAGGGCAAGTTCGCCGATATTTTCCGCCCACCCCGCGCCCGCTGCCAAGACGCCCGCCGCCTTGGATTTCGTGCGGTTCCAGACCACCACCTCGAACCCGCCACGCATCAGATTGAGGACGATGGGCGTCCCCATCAAACCGAGACCGATGAAGCCGATGCGCATGTGATCATCCTTCTCCGAGGACTAATGGCCGACATTACCAATGAGTGCCAACCTGCACCAATTTGGTTGGCTTAGACCTGACGGATTGTCAAGCGGAGCCGTCTACTCGCCGAACATGTACCGCCGCACATAGAGGATGTGGTCGCGAAGCCGCATCCGCGCCGCATCCCGGTCGCGATCACTGAGACTGGCGACGATGGCCCCATGCTGGGCCTGAAGTGCTTCCCGGTGCTCGGTCGTCATGCTCCGGGCTTTGAGCTGGCCCCACTCGCCGCGGGTCCGCACAACGGCCAGCGCCCGGGCCATCGCAACGATGGTTTGGTTGTGGGTGGCCAGGGCGATCGCCTCGTGCAGCGCGCCGTCCCAGTGCTCGAAATCCTCGACACTCGTCGCGGCGTTTCCGCCACGCAGGCAATGCGCCAGCCGGTCAAGATCCACCTGCGTCGCCCGCGCCACCGCCAAAGGAGCGAGTTCTGGCTCGAAGATGAGGCGGCATTCGACGACACCGGCAGGACTTAGCGAGTCGGCGCTGGGGAGGAAGGCCGCCTCTGCCGACATGGCATCACCGGCCTTGAAAGTGCCACGCCCGACGTGCCGGATGATCAACTTCTCTTGTTCGAGGACCTGTAGCGCGCGGCGCACCGTATTGCGGGCGACGCCGTAGGTATCGCCAAGCTCACGCTCAGTCGGGAGCTTGTCCCCGATACGCCAGCGGGTAGAGCCGATTTCACGGCCCAAAAGTTTGCGCAGAGCATCGGCGTCGCCCCGCGCGGGCCTGCTGTCGCGACTGTTCGGCATTGAATCGATTGAGTCGGAACTCATGGCACGGCCTTGACACACCGGACCCATATACTGCAACTTGGTTCTCGATTGGGAGCAGAAAAATTAAGAATTGGTCTAGATTGGATCACATATGAAGCTCGCGACGATCCTTCACAAGGGCCGTCCTATGGTGGCGGTGGTCGATCCCGCCGGTAGCTATTACTGGCCACTGGATGACGTCATTCCTGGGCTCCCGGACCGGGTTGCGCAGGACATGGTCGTGGCGATCACCCACCTCTCGCATCTGTCCGGGATGGACATGCCCGAGACCCCCGGTCATAGCCTGGACAGCGCCCGTATATTGGCGCCGATCCCGGCACCACCGCACAACATCATGTGCGTCGGCAAGAACTATCGCGCGCACGCGCATGAGTTCAGCAAAAGCGGGTTTGACGCAGGCTCGACGGCCGCCGACGCGATCCCCGACTATCCGATCATCTTCACGAAACCGTCCGGCTCCATCTCGGGACCGACCGACGACATTCCCTTGTGGCCAGGAACCGACGCCGCGGTGGATTACGAGGCCGAGCTTGCCGTCGTGATCGGCAAAGGCGGTCGCGCGATCTCGCGCGCCGACGCCCTGTCTCACGTCTTCGGCTACACCATCATCAACGATGTGACGGCGCGCGATCTACAACGCCAGCATAAGCAATGGTTCCTCGGCAAAGGGATCGACGGCTTCGGTCCCATGGGTCCGTGGATCGTGACGGCCGACGAGATCGACGGCAGCGACCTGCGCGTGACCTGCCGCGTCAATGGCGAACTGCGGCAGAATTCTTCGACAGCGGACCTGATCTTCGATGTGCCTCACTTGATCGAAACGATTTCGCGGAGCGTCACGCTTTGCCCAGGAGATATCATCGCAACCGGCACGCCCGAAGGTGTCGGAATCGGCTTCGACCCGCCGCGTTTCCTGGCGGAAGGCGATGTGGTGGAGGTGGAGATCTCCAGAATCGGAAAGCTGCGTAACGTAGTGCGCCGAGCGCAGGTGGAATCCACAGACTCCAAGCGCACCCTGATGGACGCGAAGTAGAGGAGTGCCGGTCATGAGCCAGAAAAACAAGGATCGTTTTGTCGAGGAATTTGGCGGCCAGGGCGAGTTGCTGATCTTCGTGCATGGACTCGGTGGAAGCACGAATACTTGGTATCCTCAGGCGCAAATCTTGAAGCGCGATCTTCGTCTGGTCGCATATGACCTGCCCGGCTCCGGCCGGACACCCGTGCGTGACAAAGTGACGATCGAGAGCTTCGTCACCGACCTCAATGAGGTGGTGGAACAGGCGGGCGGCGGTCGTGTGCATCTCGCCGGCCATTCCCTCGGGACCATCATTTGTCAGCATTACGCAGCACTTCATGCCGACCGCGTGGCGAGCCTCGTTCTGGTCGGCGGGTTTCCTGAGCCGCCGCCGGCCGCACGCAACGCCCTGCGCGACCGCGCCGCGAAGGTGCGAGCCGAGGGGATGGCCGCCATCGCGGATGCCATCGTCGCGGCCGGCACATCGGACGACACCAAGGTGAATCACCCTTCAGCCACAGCCTATGTTCGCGAAAGCATCATGGGGCAGCCCGCTGAGGGCTATGCGCGAGCCTGCGAGGCCCTTTCCGCGCTCAATCGCGCCGATCTTTCAGCGATCCGGTGCCCGACACTTCTGCTGACCGGCGACCAGGACCGAACCGCGCCGCCGGACACGGCCAAGGCGCTCGCGGCTGACATAGCGGGCGCCGACCTCCGCGTTCTGGATGGCTGTGGTCATTGGGCGACCATCGAGCGGGCAAAGCAGGTGAACTACGCAATGACTCTCTTCTACTCACGGCAGCGTTCCGCCAAAGCGGCTTAGCCTGCAGTGTGCCGCATCTTCATTTGCACGACCTGCAACCGCTACGCGCCGCCCCGCGCGGATGAAACCACGCCCGGCTTGCGCCTCGCGCGAATCGTCAAGGCGGCGGCCGCGCAGGACAAGGCGATTGCCGTGCGCATGGTGGAATGCCTCAACACCTGTCCCAATCCCTGCGCCGCCGCGTTCCGCGAGCCCGGCAAAGCCGTGATCCGTTTTGGCGGGCTTGAGCCCGGCGACACATCGGCGTTGCTCGCTGCCGCGACGACCTATGCCCAAAGCACGGATGGTATCCTATCGCCGAACACGCTGCCCGAGCGTCTGCGGAGCAAGATCGCAGGCTGCATCACTTTGGGCATTCCAGAACTGGCGAGGCGCTGATCGACGAGAGAACGACGATTAGAACCATGGGGAGAAAACGAAAATGGCGAGAACGCTATTTACCAACACGATGATTTTTGAGGGAACCGGCAAGACGCTGGTTCCAGGCGAAGTACTGGTGCAAGGCAACCGCATCCACTCCGTCGCCAAACCCGGCGAGACACTGCCGCGCGAAGGCGCCCAGGTTGTCGATGCGGGGGGCGCCACGCTTATGCCAGGCATGGTCAATAGCCATGCTCATCCAACCTACAACAACGGCACGTCTGTTGCCGAGCTGACCAATCTCCCGGTTGAGGAGCACGTGCTGCTCTGCATGCATACTGCGAAACTCAACCTGGACATGGGCTTCACGGCCCTCATCGGCGCCGCATCCGCCAAGCCTCGGCTCGATATTGTGATCCGCAATGAAATCAATAAAGGCCGCATTCCAGGTCCGCGGATGCTGGCAGGCTCCCCGGAGCTGACGGTAACCGGCGGTCTGGCGGATGATAATCAGCTTGACGCCAAGCACCCCTCGATCTCGATCATCTGCGACGGACCCGAGGAGTTCCGCAAGACGGTGCGTATGCTCATCCGTGAGGGTGTCGACGTCATCAAGTTCAACAACTCGGGCGATAGTTTCTGCTATCCACGGATGGCGGCATACGACAATCCGATGACTGACGCGGAAGTCGCTGCAATCTGCGAAACGGCAAATAATATCGGCAAGCGACTCGCGGCGCATGCTCACGCCGACAGCTCGGTTCGGCAATGCATCAAGCACGGCGTTGAATTCATCTTCCATGCCAGCTTCGCGACCGACGAGACGATCGGGATGCTGGAGCGCGTCAAGGACAAGCACTACATCTCGCCCGCCATCGCCGCCCGCTACAATACGACCTATGAGGCCAAGGACTGGGGAATCACCACTGATGTCGCCGAGATGATCGGCAACAAGCGGGAGCTCGAAGAGGGCATCAAGGTGATGATCAAGATGCACAAGGCCGGCATCAAAGTGCTGCCTTTCGGAGACTACGGGTTTGCGTGGCTCCCCCACGGCACTGAGGCCCGGGACCTGGAGCACTTCGTCCACCTGTTTGGCTTCGAGCCATGGGAAGCGTTGCGTGCGGCGACGGCCTATGGCGGGGAAGCCTGGGTCGGCAAGTCGGGCGAGAAGATGGGCCGGATCGCCGACGGCTATCTGGCGGACATCCTGCTAGTCGACGGAAACCCCCTACTCGACCTCAGCCTTTTGCAGGACCGGCACGCGCTTCTCGCGATCATGAAGGATGGCCAGTTCCACAAACCGTTCCAAGGACGCGTGGCGCAAGAGCAACAGATCGCGGCCGAATAGGACGTGAGGCGAAGGCGGGAACCGAAGGTCCCGCCTTCGCGCAATGCATCACCCCGGCACGGAGTCAAAATACCGCTCGACCCGCCCGATATGCTTGACCATCAGCGCTTCCGCCCGATCGGCATCCCGTTCCTGTATTGCCCTCACCATGCCCACATGCTGCTTATGCGATGCCCGGCACCGCGCAGGTTCGGCGGAGAACAGCTCACGCCGGGTTCGCGATATCATATAGAATGGGGTTACCAGCCGAAGCAGCACAGCGTTTTGGGTCGCGCGGAAAATGTCGATATGGAATTCGTAGTCCAGAGCCGAGGTGATAAGCGGCCCTGCGGATGTCTCAGAGAAAGCACTATTGGTTTGCTTTAATTTGGTGATGTCCTCTTCGCTTCGTCTTTCGCAGGCGAGTCGTATGGCCTGTACCTCGATGATTCTTCTGACTTTCACGCACTCCGCATTGACGCGCTTGTCTTGCGGCAAGCCCAAATCGCTGTAGAGCACAAGCGTCTCGAGGCTGGTCATGTGAGGCGATCGCGTGAGAAAGACACCGGAATTCTTCCGTCGTTCGATCAGCCGCATATTCTCAAGCTTTGCGAGCGCTTCCCTCAGCGCGCGACGTCCGACTGAAAACGCTCAGCCAGTTCGCATTCGGGATGGAAGACGATCACCGGGCTCGTATCGGCGATGCTCGATCAGCGACAGCACGGCCCCCGGAACGCGCTCCTGCTCGTCGCTATCCATTTCCAAGACGCAAATCCTCTCTGGCTCAGTTACCACGCCCGCTTCAATCGTTGATCGGTGCATGATGGCAACCACCAACTCCTCCTCGGTCACCGACTCAGCGTCAAACTCGCCGGTGACAATCCCCGGTTGCATGGTCAGAATCCGGTGACTGAGCCCCATGATCTCAGGCATTTCGGATGAGATGAGGAGCACCGCGAGTCCCTGCTCAGCCAAGTCAGAAATGAGGGAATGCACCTCGGTCTTTGCGCCGACATCGATGCCGCGGGTCGGCTCATCCAATATCAGCAGCTTCGGCTTCGTCGCGAGCCATTTCGCCAAAACGATTTTCTGTAGGTTGCCGCCACTCAGTGTGCCGACCTTAGCGCTTGAGGTCACGGATCGGATGTCGAGTTTTTTGCGGTAGTTCTGATAGATCGTTTCCTCACGCTCATTCGCGACGAAGCCGAATCGGTTTATCTGGCGAAGCAACGCCAGGCCTGTGTTTTGCCGGCTACCCATAGTGAGGACCAAGCCCTGCTTTTTTCGATCCTCGGGCACGAGGCCCAATCCAAGCCGCAAAGAATCCTTCGCCGATCGCATCCTTACTTCGCGTCCATCGACAAAAATATCGCCCGAGGTCTTTGTGCGAAGTCCGAAGATGGCCTCGGCCGTTTCGGATCGGCCGGCGCCGACCAGACCGTAAAGCCCTAGGATCTCTCCAGCTCGCAACGAGAAACTTACATTCCGCGCGAAACCGGGAACGGATAGGTTTTCAACACGCAGCACCTCGGCCCAAGCGCGTCGCTTCGCACGATGGAAATAGCGGTCCGCGTGCGTCCGATCATCAACCGCGTAACTTCATCTTCATTCGTGCCTCGAGTCCGCAGTGTTCCGCGAACCTCTCCATCGCGAAGAACCGTCACGCGATCCGATACGCGGAAAATCTCCTTAATCTTATGCGAAATATAGGCAATTGCGACGCCCTGGTGCCGCAGTCTCTGAATCGTCTCGAAGAGGGCCTCCGCTTCCGTTTCAGTCAGAGACGCTGTCGGCTCATCGAAGATCACAACCTCGCATTGAAACGCAGAGGCACGGGCGATCTCCACCATCTGCCGCTTTGCGATGGATAGCTCGCCGGCAATCGCGTTTGGCGACACCCCGACGTCATTGCTCTCGAGCACCTCTTGCGCCCGTCGCAGAAGAGTCTTCCTATCGACTTGGCCGAAGGAGAGCAGTGGCAAACTTCCGAGGAACAGATTCTCCGCGACCGAAAGTTCCGGGACAAGCGAGATCTCTTGATGGATCAGCAGAATCCCTTTTTCTTTGGCCTCGAGCGGGCTCGACAGCACCGCGGGGCGCCCCTTGAACAGGAGCACCCCGGCATCCGGCGCCTGGCTGCCGGCGAGGATTTTCATCAGCGTCGACTCGCCCGCGCCGTTCTCACCACAGAGAGCGTGAACTTCGCCTGCACAAAGGTCGAAGCTCACGCCATTGAGTGCAACCACGCCCGGAAAGCTTTTCCTGATGCCCTCGACTCGCATCACCACGCCGTCCGCTTCGGCGGAGGGCGACGAGTCGCGCGAAGAAACTTCCGGTCCGTTCATGTGCTATCCGTGGGCGACCCTGGTGACCCTTCCTAGAAGCTCGGCCGAGCCACATTGCCGATTGTTGCGCTTGTCACAATCGGCATCGGAAGAAAGACCTTCTTCGGCACGCTCATTCCTTCAGCCGCCATGACGGCCGTCCGCAGCGCGGTCTTCGCATCATCTTCCGGCGACTGCACCACCGAACCGTAGTAATCGCCCGCCTTGATGGCATCGTAGACGCCCCCGAAGATCGTCGCGTCGACCATCTGCACGTGACCTTTCTTCAGCTTTCCTTCGGCCTCCGCTGCCTGCACCGCGCTAAGCGCGCCTGCGCCCACGCCGGAGTCGACCGAGAAGACGCCATCGATCTTGTTGCCATAATGCGCAATATAATTTTCCATCAAAGTCTGCGCTTTTTCCTGCGAGAAATAGGCGAGCTGTGAATCGATGATCTTGATGCCCGAATGATCTTTGACGGCATCAGTGAATCCGTTGACATGAAACGCTTCCGCGATTTCAATCGCGGTCCCGGGTGTTTCCTCGGAAGGTTTGAGAATGATCGAACACCCGGCTGCCAACGTGCCGCCGATCTTTCGCATGCTCTCCGTCACGTTCCTCCGCCGAGATCTTACGGCCACCGATAAGTAGCTGAAGTTTAGTGTACATGTCCCGCATTCCAATTCAGACGAAGCTATTGCCGGGAATGAATGGGTGGGCTTTGAGGAAATCCTCATCGACCGGAAGTCCGATGCCGGGTTCATCTCCGATCTCAACCGTCGCGTCTTCCGATAGTGAGAACGCCCGCCCGGTGATCCCCTCGCGGATTGGATTGCCCGAGACGTCCGCCTCAAAGTAGCCGGAATTGTCGATCGCCATGAGAAAATGGATCGAGGCTGCCATGTTGAGTCCGGTCAGAGACGAGTACCCGCGCAAGCGCTAGACCTGCGGCAAGCGCTCCGAAGTCACGGCACTAGGCTAAGTCCACTCGCGGAGAGCGCTTCGCAGCCGTAACCGCACCAACAGCTTTTCCGCGAGGAGACCTGGAACCCGTGGGCTTCCTTAACTGCGCATAGTAGCTCCACAGCAACAAGGCCGCGACACCCCGGTAGGGTCGCCAAGCCTCGGCTCGGGCATAAAGCGCCTTTTCCGTCATTCTGACTGTGGCCCCATCGGCCAGCCTCAGTCCCTCTTGGAGCGCCAGATCTCCGGCCGGAAAGACATCGGTCCGTCCTTCGCAGCCCATGAGGTAGACTTCGGCTGTCCAGCGGCCGACACCCTTCACCGCCACTAAATGCGTGGTCGCATCGCGATCGTTCAAGTCTTTCAGCAAGTCAAAGTTGAGGCGCCCTTCTCGCTCAGCTTCGGCGATTGCAAGGACGTAGCGTGCCTTTGGGCCGGAGAGGCCGTACCGCTTGAGTTGTTCGACGTCGTGACGCAGCGCGACCTCGGCGGTAACCTGACCTAAACCGGCCTCAAGTCGCTGCCAAATGGCCAAGGCCGAAGCGATCGATACCTGTTGCTCGAGCACCAGGCGAACGAGGCCGGCGAAGCCGCGTTCCTTCACTCGCCATGCAAATAGTGGCGCCGCGTCGTGGGCACGGGCTAAACCCGTGTCAAGTTTGGCGAGTGCAAGGCGCGCGATCCGAATTTCTTCCGCAAGATGTCGCTTCATCTAAGTCGGACCCACGCTCTCCGTCGTCAAGATAAGCGTAACACCGACATCGGCTTACCCGATACTGAGAATTGCAATCTCCCTCTGCGGCGAAGGCGTCCAAACGACCATTTTCGCGGCGGCGACAAAAGTCATGCTCCTCTATACGTCCGGCCGACACCGGCAAGAGCACCCGCCAGAACAAAGCTTGATCGAGACAATGCGCTGG
Organism: Acidisoma sp. L85; assembly: GCF_009765865.1. Classification (GTDB taxonomy): domain Bacteria; phylum Pseudomonadota; class Alphaproteobacteria; order Acetobacterales; family Acetobacteraceae; genus Acidisoma. The sequence goes on along the minus strand of NZ_LMUQ01000018.1, from coordinate 111,586 downwards.
TTGTATTGGAGGCGCTAGTATAGCGCGGCTTGGCGCCGCCCACCGAGCGGATCGACCCGCTCCGGGGCCACGCCATATTGCCCGCATCCGGTAATGTGGAGCTAGGTGAGGTTCTGCGATGTCGCACCATTACGGCACATCGACCGCGCTTGAAGATCCGCCCATAAACACCTGTGATATGTGCCTATTCAGCGGCCGCTCCGGCACCACCGTCGTGGCGGCGACGCAAGCCTAGTCACGACAGGAAGCTGAGGTCTCACGACATGAAACCGCAATCCGAGCAATATGAACGATTCCGCGCTCTTCACGAGCAAAAGGGCGGTTTCATCATGCCAAACGCATGGGACGGCACCTCGGCATTGCTGCTGAAAGCGGCGGGTTTCGAGGCGATCGGAACGTCCTCCGCCGCAATTGCGTCCGCGCTGGGGAGGCTCGATGGCCGTCACACCATTACCCGGGAAGAGCATATCGCCAATGCCGAACTTCTCGGTAGACTTACCGACCTCCCGATCAATGGCGATTTCGAGGATGGCTACGGCACGACCTCGGCTGACGTTGCAGCGACTGTCGAGATAGCCATAGCCGCCGGTCTGGCAGGGATCGGCATCGAAGACACCAGCGGCGACCCTGCGGCTCCCATCCGGCCATTCGACGAAGCCGTCGAGCGCGTGCGCGAAGCCGCGAAAGTGGCGCGAGGGCGAATTCTACTGACCGGCCGCACGGATAATTTCCTTCAAGGCCGTCCAGACCTAGACGACACGATCAGGCGCCTCGTGGCCTTTGCTGAAGTCGGCGCGGATGTCCTCTATGCGCCCTATCCTGCGGATATGGATGCGGTCAAAGCGATCGTTCGGGCCGTAGCGCCGAAACCGGTCAACATAGTCGTCGGAACGATGGCTGGGGTCGAGCCTTGGACTGAACTCCAAAAAGCCGGCGTCAAGCGCGGCAGCCTGGGCGTATCGCTCTACACGAGGGTCATGGGTGATCTGCGCCTCGCCGCGAAGCAGCTTGCTGCCGGTGATCTCGCTTCAGCATCAGCGGGAATGAGTTTTCGGGAAATTTCGAAGTTGATCAGCGAAGCGGTGAATACGAAGTCGATGTAATTCGCGCATGGACACGGAGCGATCGATGCACTGCCACCGGTCGCTTCGTCTTGGACCTCTGCGTATTCGGAAGAGGAGTTTCCAATGGACGACCTATCCAACGAAAAGTCGGTTGAACTTCACGAACTCCGTCTGTGGTCTATGCTTCCAACCCCCACCACATCCCGACCAACACGCTTCCAAACTCTAACCCTGAACGACATCATCGCTCTGCTGAGCTCAGACAGGCACAAAACTTTCATATTCTATTCTGAGCAGGCAACAGCGGAAGCGGCCTTCGTAACGTCGAGCACCGCGACTGAGCAATCTGATCCTTCAGCCGCCAACGAAGATGAGACCAGCCTCGCCAACGACCAATGCAGCGAATCTTCTGCAGCGTCGCGAAGCCCGCCGCTTGCGCTGCAAACATGGCGTCTGCGGCGGGTCCAGGAATATGTCCGCGCTCACATTTCGGACACCATCAGACTGACGGATTTGGCAAACGCCGCTGGCCTCACCCGCATGTATTTTGCAGCTCAGTTTCGCGCTAGGATGGGAGTTCGTCCCCATGACTATGTCATCCGACAGCGAATAGCACGCGCGCAGGCGCTGCTCATGGTGCCACAGACGAAAATATCCGACGTCGGCTTTTGCGTCGGCTTCGCAAATCAGGCGCATTTCACGACAGTGTTCCGTCGCTACACGGGGATCACGCCGCATCGCTGGCGGCTGCTGCAATCCCCGGAGGATTTGGCCAGCCCAATGGCGGCCAGCCAGACCCGAGCAGGTATGCGTCTATCTGAGCGACATTACTCATCAAGGGAAAATCGCCGCTCGCAGGCTGAGCACGCTGCGAGCGACTGACTCGAGAGGCTATCCGTGGCGGCGAAAAGCCGACGTGAGATTTCGTCGAAGACTAAAGAAGCTCAATCTCCATCGGATAGCCGGAGAGCAGCTCCGGCCCATCCGGTGTTACCCGGATCTGTTGCTCGAGCTTAACACCCGCACTTCCGCCAGGTTCGCCAATATAGCTTTCCACGCATAAAACCATGTCTGCCTCGACCGACCCATCATAGCCATCGGAAGGGAAGTGCCGTGCCTGCAGGATCAACGGATATTCGTTCACCAGCCCTATGCCGTGCGCAATGGCTGGCAACGTGTTTTGGAGGTAGGGTTCGGGTGGCAACCATGCCTTCTCCGCGATCTCGCGGAACGATGCACCGACCTGGAACAAGTCCATATTGCGCCGCACCTGCTCATGCGCCAATGCGTAAAGTCGCCGCTGTGCACTCGTTGCGGGCCGATCGCCCGCGATCCAGGAACGCGAGATATCCGCGGCGTAGCCATGCGGTCCCACAAGGTCGCTGTCGAAGGAGACTAGATCGCCGTTCTCTATGATCCGAGCGCTGCACTCCTGGTACCATGGATTCGTCCTCGGCCCTGATGTGAGCAGGCGCGTCTCGATCCACTCACCACCGAGTTCGATGTTGGTCTGATGCAAACACGACCAAAGGGCCTGTTCGGTGATCCCTGGTTCGAGCGCCGCCCGCATCCGCCGCATCCCCTCCTCGCACACACCGATCGCATTCTGAATCGCAACGAGTTCGAGCGGCAGCTTTGTTTTCTTGGCTTCACTGATCAGTTGCTGGCCATCCGTGATCTCAATGCCCAAGGCCTGCAGGGCCCAAGTGCCGACCGGGTCCAACCGATCGACAGCGACGCGGCGCTGCGCACCTCCATAACGAGATACCAAATCCGCGATCTCCGCCGCCCAGACCGATGCTTTCTCTTGGACGCGTGGCCCGGTAACGAAATAGTAGAAAGGAATGGCCGGGCGAATCTCAGCAACCCCGGGATGGCCTAGGACAAGGTGCTCGCAACCGCTAAATTCGAACAGCACCACTGGACCATTCGTCGGCACAAAAACATACCGGCAGGCATTGTGCAGGCCATAGACCTGCATGTTGGACGTCCCCGTCGCATAGCGAATATTGGTGGGGTCGAAGAAGACGGCGCCCGCCAGATCGGCCGTATCCAACACTTGCCGGAGCCGAGCCAGCCGCTCCAGATCGAGCGTCGGTTCATCTAGTGGTAGGGGTCGAAATACCGACAGGTGTAGCCCCTTCTCTCTCGTGTAGCTGATTGCGGAACGCTTGCCTGGCAATCCTAGGCCCTCTTGAGGAAGCGCTGCAAATTTCACTGGCGACAGCGCAGGCTTCCGGGGCCATCCGTATAGCCTGCCATATGCGACCAGTTCGGTGATTCCTTCGCCTCCGTCATTACATTTGTATTGCAGGCTAAGTTTTGCTCAATAGCGGCCCCGAGGGCAGCCTCCGGTAAGGCCAATTCTTCAAGAAGAGCTTGGAGCCTTGGTGGCTCCCCCAGGTCTCAAAACGAGCGAGAGTCATCGATCTGTGCATCGCCGCGGGACAAGCCGATGTCAGCAACCGTGCGGGCGCTCATTTCTCAAAGCTCGTCCCGTTCGCGGGAAATTCGTCTCGCGCGCATCAGAACGCCCCATAATCCTCCGCAACGATCTGCCGCGTCGCGCTTTAGCCGCATTAAAGATCGATACTCCGAAAAAAGTCCGCATGGATTTTGTGTACGATGACATGATTCTCTACTCCCTTTGGCCGGGTTCCGGCGTCTGCAGCGCAATTGAAGGCCCGGGAAGTGCGGCACCGGTTCATTGTCCGGGCCGCTCCAGGCCTCATCTATTATGGGTGCCGCGCCCCGGCCTCGGCCCAATCGAGGAACACCCGGGCTATGCCTACGCCCTGCCTATGGACCGCCCGCGTGTGGGCGGAATTTCGCGCCGGAAACCTGACCCGCCACCTGCGCGACGTGCTGCTGACCTTCCGCGGCCACAGCGGCGCTTCCTGGCCGAGCCATGCCACCCTGGCCAACCGCGCCAAATGCTCCGTGAAGACGGTGCAGCGCGCCCTGAAGCAAGGCGACCATCTGGGCCAAGTGTCTTGGATTGAACGCCGCGTGCGGGCCGGGTGGCGGCTCCTGCGCACGAGCAACAGCTACCACTTCCGCCTGCTGAAACGCCAGTCGCGCAGGCCATGCGTCCACCGCGCCGCCGAATTCCATCCACTGTCGGACTCAGGGTCTGCGTAGAGGAAAGTAAGCTTAAGAAAGTGGCCCTAAGACAGCTGCTGGCAGAAGCAGCGCGGCTGCCAAACCTCCTGGCGGCACGTCGGGCAACGATCGAGCAGCATGACCTAACGTCGCAAGACAGGTTGCTCAGGAAATGAAAAGCGCTTGCGTGCGGCAACCGGCACTCGAAGCTTCGTTGGAGTTAGAGTGATCGTGGAGTTGTGGACCAAGCAGTCGGCAGCCCTAACGGCCGATCGCAGATGGTGCACCTCTCCAACTTGGGACTTCACAGAGTAGAATGTTCATGGTCTGTTCCCTCCGCAATAGGAGCTCTCATGGACAACCAAGCTAGGCTGATCACCTCAGACCTTTACCTGCCCGATGAAACAGAGCTCCAGAGGGTCATTCGGATGGGGGTCGAAAGC
>NZ_LMUQ01000018.1:0-106967 GCF_009765865.1 Acidisoma sp. L85 | reverse complement strand
AGCAGAAACAGTTTGTCCATGACGGTATCCTCCCGCCATCTCCAGAATCACAATGCGCCGAGCCGAAGCAAGCAATTAATGGGTCCTGACCCTAGCCGATGCTGGATCAATCCCAGTGTCTCAATTGCCCCTACCAGAAGCGCGACAAGTGCTGAGACGATGGTTATCATCATATTGTAGTAGAGCTTACGAACGGGCTTCACAAACGCCCAACTATAGACACCAATCATCAAGATATTGTCAGTCGCGTCGATCAACGACATCCCTGCCGTAAACAGAGCCGGGAAAACGAGAATTGACCAGATGGACATTCCCCGCGTCCCTTCCGCGGCCGAAATGCCAAGCAGCCCGATTTCCGTCGCCGTATCAAACCCTAGACCGAATAAAAAACCGAGCGGATACATCTGCCAGCTACGGCTGACCAAAGCAAATATCGGACGCAGCACTTGGAAGAGCGGCCCTCTGTTGGCCAGCAGCTCTTCAAGGTCTTCGGCCACATATAGACCACTGTACCTCATCCGTCGAAAGGTCCGAAAGGTCCCCAGGAGAATCACAATGTTCGAAGCGCCAATCGCGAACAAGAAGAAGGCCGAGACCAATGTCCCAACCGTGCTGCCGATAAAGTGCACTTCCTCCAGCTTGAACGTGGTGACCGCGGTGGCGATACCGATAGTGGCCAAGATGACAACGGTTGAATGCCCTATCGAGAAAAAAAAGCCCGCCGAAATGGGGCGGCTTCCCTTCTGCATCAGTTTACGCGTTACATTATCAATCGCGGCGATATGGTCGGCATCAACCGCATGCCGCAAGCCCAAGCTATAGGCTAGCACCGAGGTTCCTAGCATCACTGGATGTCGACCAAACACTACGAGCGCCCAGCCCCAAGCGCCGACGTTGGTGACTACTAGGAGCATATAGATTCCGGCGACCTTGGCACCCAGGCTTTGGGCGCTATCGTCAAAGATGCCGGACAAAGAGTTCCGCATCATACCTCCCGCCGGCCAATCGAGCTGAGATTATCCCTGTGTAAGTAGCGTGTCGAGCAGCCAACGTCGGTCTCTTGGACGGGATCGACACCATCGTGCAGTATCCTAGGAGAGCGAATATCTGTGGAGACTTCGACATCGAACCGCCAGGAACCCCTGTGAGGCCGAGAACGACCAGACCCTCCATGAAAGACTCTGAGGGCACTTCTCGACAAGACAACGGACAGTTGGGTCGTCGGCTGTGTTTGAGATGGGCGCAGAGGCTACAGGGCGAGAGCAGTGACATCTCGTCGCCGATTGCGAGCGGCTCATTGCCAGCTTATAAGTCCCCCGTGCGCTCGGTTCGCACCCCTCATCAGCGGCCGGGCGAGGCGAGCCCGAGATGAGCGGCGGAAATGACGTAATCCGTATTTGAGGCCAGCCTTATGTGGCACGAAATGCAGGTCGTCGTAGGTCTGGCGACGGGCAAGTAGGGCGGCGGTCGGTGACCAAAGCTGAAGTAGCCCCAGTGGCCTGGCTGATTTGGGAAGCGGGCTGAGTCTTTAACCATATAGCCGAGCCCCATATATCCGCTTTCGTATATACCGTCGCCAAAGCGACTGTGGCACACAAAAGTCATGGGATCACATCCCGGTCCGACACGAATGGCGCTGAACTCCTTGATGATCTGAGCTCCCTCCGGCCATCTGCCGGTTCGCTGAAAGGCTGCCAGAGCGCTTGGCTCGACATACGCGTTCAGGATTTCGGGGGTCTTCGTCAGCTTTTGATCAAGGATGTTTAGACCGATGGGCTTATATCTTGTCCCTACGTGCACCCACTGCCGCCATTCCACGGGTCGAATGGCCGACCCATCCACCGTGAAATGGGCCTTGTTTACCCATATCTCAGAATTGGCCCGCGCAGTGAGCAGGGCTGCAACCGTCGCGACTAGAACAAACGCGGAAGCCTTCTTTCTTTTGAAACGGATGCGCATCAAGGCCTGGTCCCTGTCTTGAACTGACGTTCTGGCGCGTGTGGTTCGCGGAACAGCTCATGGCCGAACGACGAAGCTGTTGGCAGAGACTGCATCGATCTCCGCCTTCTTCCGACGTCCGATGAGGGTAGGAAGATGGATCGGAAGGGTCGGGCCGTTGCTTACCTAGGACTCTAGGAGTTGTCGGGCGGCTTTCATCTTGGCTCCTAGCGCACGAGCTTCCGCGAATCTGGAAGGTCCCTGCCCCGCTCCGATAAACTTCCCGATCAGTTCCGTGTCAACCGTGCGGCCCCCCGCACCCCAACTTCCTTCCGGTATCTCGATGATGGCAGTATGAAGACGCATTAGGTATGCCGGTGAAACCGTTACACCCTCCCGTTCTAACGAGGTTCCGTCATCACCTAAAACCGCGACAAAAGCGGCAGCGACTTCGGTCTGCACGATGTCGCGCCTCGACTGGTTGAAAAAGGATGCGGCGACCACTGCCTCGACTACGAAATACTGCTTTTCGGGATGGTCGAGGAGAGACACTCCTCCCGGAAACCAATTGTGCTCGTCGATCTCGTCGAAGAATACTGCGGCAGCTGCCCGACCGATTTCCGTCAACGGCTCGATTTCTTGTCCCATGACAACGTCAGCCAACCGACTTGCCAGCGTCGCCTTCTGCGTATGGTTAAGGGCCCCCGTCAGGCAGCTCACGCGGATATATGGCATTTTCAGTCCCTCGGCTAAAGTTAAGAGAACGTTTCCGGCCAGAACAGCCCGTTGGCCTGTGAACAATGACATCGACGGCTGCTGCTCTTAGACGGATCGGAATGACTAAGGAAATGCCGACTTGCGTTGGAATTCATAACGCAGGTTCATATCCCGATGTGGGGCGCTTCGGGCCAGCGCCGAGCCTTTTGGAGAATTAGCCAGTTTGGCCACGCCTCGATAGCCACCGTGCCTCGCAGATATCACCGGCCTTGGTGCGCGAGCTGCTGTTTAGCCGCAGCCACGACCCCCTCGCTAGTGAAGCCAAACTTAGACGCAAGCGCGCTGCTAGGGGCGGAAGCACCAAAGCTGTGCATGCCAATGATAGCACCGTCACGACCGACGTAACGATCCCATCCCAACACAACGCCCCGCTCAATGGCCACACGCGCCACGACTCTCGTGGGGAGTACGTAGTCATGATATCCCCTATCTTGCTTCTCGAAGATGTTCCATGAAGGCATGGAAACAACCCGGACCGCGATGCCCTCCCCGCTCATAATCTCGAATGCCTCAACCGCAAGGGAAAGCTCACTACCGGTTGCAATGAGAATGATCTCCGGGATCGCGCCTCCTTCAGGGTCGGCCAGAATATACGCACCTCGCGCGACACCAGACGCCGACGCGTATCTCGCCCTATCGATCGTCGGCAGCATCTGGCGGCTCAATATCAGAGCGGCTGGCTCAAAATTTAGGTGAATGATAGTGCGCCAAGCCTCTGCAACCTCATTGGCATCACCTGGTCTGATGGTGGTGAAGTTCGGAATTGCCCGAAGACTCGCGAGTTGTTCGACCGGCTGATGTGTCGGGCCATCTTCGCCGACGCTGATAGAATCGTGGGTGAAGATAAAAATGGTCGGAACTCCCATGAGCGCGGCTAAGCGCATCGTAGGGCGCAGATAGTCGGAAAAAATCAGAAAGGTCGAGGCATAGGGGCGAATCTTGGCCAAGGACAAACCGTTCGCTATCGCGCCCATCGCATGCTCACGCACTCCGAAATGGAGGTTGCGACCAGCGCGATTAGACGGAGAGAAAGAAGCCGCGCCGTCAAATATGAGGCGAGTCTTGGTCGATGTATCTAAGTCGGCCGATCCACCGATCAACCAAGGGAACTGTTGTGCGATGGCATTCTGAACCTTGCTCGAGGAATCGCGGGTCGCCATCCCTTTAGCGTCAGCTGGAAAATGCGGAATGGCGGCTTCGGCCAGTGCGGGTGTCAATCGGCGCCCCATGGCGGCGAACTGTGCGGCGAGGTCCTTTAAGCTTTCCTTATAGATTTGAAACTCTTCATCCCAGGTTGACCGCAGCGTCTTGCCCCGTCTGCCGAAGCCGCTCGCAAAATGCTCATAGACCTCATCGGGAACCAGGAATTGAGCGTCCTCTGGCCAGCCATAGGATCGCTTCGTCAATCTTACCTCGTCGGCACCAAGCGGCTCCCCGTGGGAGGTGTGACTGTCTTGCTTGTTAGGAGATCCATAGCCGATGTGGGTGTTGACGATAATCAGCGTAGGTCGCGAACGCTCCAGCGCAAAGCCGTCAAGTGCGGCTCTGACTTCCGTGATGTTGTTGCCATCCCGGACCGCTAGAACATTCCAGCCATAGGCTAGAAAGCGGGTCGCGACGTCCTCACTGAACGTCCAAGAGGCTGGACCATCTAGGGTCACCGTATTTGAGTCGTAGATCCAACACAGATTGTCAAGTTTCTGATGACCCGCCAATGACGCCGCTTCGCTTGCTACACCTTCCATCATCTCCCCGTCGCTGCATAATGCATAGACGTTGAAGTCTACCACCATTCCCTCAGGGCGGTTGTAGTGCGCCGCCAACCACTTCTCGCCGATCGCTAAGCCAACGCTCATCGCCACGCCTTGGCCGAGCGGGCCAGTCGTTGCCTCTATCCCGGAAGTATGGCGATATTCGGGATGGCCAGGTGTCCGGCTGCCAAGTTGCCTGAAGTTTTGGAGATCTTCGATGCTAACAGCGAATGACTCCAGGACGTCGTCGTTAGCCGATACAGCCCGAACCTTCGTAAGGTGTAGTAACGCATATAAGAGCACTGACGCATGGCCCGGCGAGAGGATGAACCGGTCTCGGTTAGGCCACAGCGGCTCGGCCGGGTCGTAACGGAGATAGTATTGCCAGATGGTGTAGGCCACGGGGGCCAGACCCATAGGTGTGCCCGGATGGCCAGAACTGGCTTTCTGCACAGTATCGATCGCAAGAGTGCGTATGGTGTCGATGCTGAGTTGGTCGATATCAGTCATCCGATCCTTGTGCCCTTCAATCAATAGGTTCACGCGGCGCGCAGCTGTCGCAACGACCTATCCGCTACCAACTTCCCCCGAGAAGGACTGGATGCAGCTGGCCTGCCTAGGACCTCCACAACTCCGCAGAGGCCAACAGTTGAGCTCGCGGGATCATTGAACGCCAATGCCGATTGGTTATCATATCGATGCACAATGTTTCTGCTCTAGGAAGTTGCGCCGCACATCCGGCCACGTTATCCATCAACAGGGGGCGCGATACCCGTCGCAAATATCAGCCAACGGATGCGGGATGCTGTCGCTTGTCCGAGAGTGCCGATAAGTCTGAGTTCTAGAACGAATAGAGATGATGACTAAACAGCACTGTGTAAGCTCTCCGCGGCGGAGTATCCAGCGCCGAGCCCGTATCGGAGACGCGGCTATGTGTTCTTTTGGCCCTTGCGGGAGTGTCTAACCCCTCGGGAAGCGCCCTAGTGGTCTGCCGTTTCTTCCCAATCGAGCAGCGAGCAAGTCGCGTTCCGGGACATTGTTTTTGTTTGAGGAGAGAAAATATGTGCCCCTATCGATTCGCAATGTTAGTGTGCCTTGCGCTGGTTACTGTCTCGGAGGCCGACGCTCAATCCGCTGGCTCTCCCGTCCCAGCGCCGGGTGCGCCGAATACGCTGACAGGTCCGAATGCAGGATCGGTCGGAAGCGGCGCGAACAACTCGATGCCGTCCGGCGGTCCATCCTTGACCGGAACGCCGTATGTCAAGACGCACAAGCGACATAATCGACATTTTTACGGAAAACACTACAACGTCTTCAAGCACTCAAAGCGATGACTGAGCCGCACTAAAGGCTGCCGCTCAGTACTTGAGGCCAAAGCGCGAGGCACGGGCTCCGTCAGTCCGGTGCCCTCCTTAGATGAGACTGTCAAGAAATGGCCGCCACTGCCCTTTCCGCCCTCATCCCTGTCATCTTCTTGCTTGCCTTCGGCGTCTTGGCCGTTGTGGCAAGCCGGGCAGGGCGACTGAGCCCGATTGTTGGATATCTCGTGCTCGGACTGCTGATTCGTGCCACAGAGGGCTCGATACTGGCCGAGAACAGTACGGTCGGCCTCCTTGCTGAACTGGGTGTTGTCTTCCTGCTGTTTGACATTGGCCTACACTTCTCGCTAACGCATGTCAGGCGGCAGGCTAAAGACATTTTTGGCTTCGGACCAGTGCAGATATTGTTCGGCGCTGTTTTACTTGGCCTCCTAGCATTCGTGACAGGTCTAGCGCCGCTGCCTGCGTTCTTCCTCGGCGCCGTATTAGCACTGAGCTCGACAGCGGTCGTTGCCCCTCTGATAGCTGAACGTCACCAGCAAAGCTGCCCAGTTGGGTTAACCGCCACTGCAATTTTGGTATTCCAGGATGTGGCCGCGATTTTCCTTCTCATCATTGCGGGCGCCTTGGGCGGCGGCTCGATCCTTCCAATCGCTGTGTTTGCTCTCATAAAAGCAGCTGCCGCCTTCGTGCTCGCCGTTATATTCGCGCGCCTAATTGTGAAACCGTTATTCAAGCTTGTCGCGCACACCGGTCAGGAGGAAGTCTTTACCGCGATGGCGTTGCTTGTGGCGTTGTCGACAGCCTGGGCAACAGGTCAGATCGGACTATCATTGACCCTTGGGGCCTTCTTGGGGGGCATGGCGGTAGCCGAGACACCCTATAGGGCAATCATCCAATCCGAGGTCAAGCCGTTCCGCGGGTTGCTGCTCGGCTTCTTCTTCATATCCGTTGGATTGTCGCTCGACGTGGGCCCTCTCCTGCACCTATGGCCCGTTGTCATCGGAATCTCATTCGCCCTCATTGCCACAAAAGTTCTGAGCAACGCTGCTGCGAGTCTAGTCTTCCGGTGGTCGGTGCCAGGATCCTTGCAGCTAGGATTTCTGCTCGCGCAAGGGTCCGAGTTTGCTTTTGTGGTGCTAAGCTTGCCAGCCGTCCGAACCATGATAGGGCCAGTTCGGGTTTCCATCGTCGTTGCAGCCGTGGCCCTCAGCCTCGCCCTCACTCCCAATGTGGCTCAGATTGGCAGGCGAATGGCGGGGCAGCTGCGGCGTCGCAGAGAAAGACTCAATGACCCAGAGCTAGAGCTCAAGGAGCTCGCGGCGCCAGTCTTAATCATCGGCATGGGCCGGATTGGCCGAACGCTTGCGGATGGTCTTGATGAGTTTAGCGTCCGGTATAGCGCCGTTGAGCGCGACCAGCGCAGGTTAAGCGAGGCAATCGCAGATGGATACATCGCGATGTATGGCGACATGACCGATCCCAGGCTCTGGAACTCGATCGCGTCACACGGACGGAGAATCAACGCTTGGACGGGTGTTTCCTATGAGACTGCCCGGGATTTCATCCCATTCAGCCAGTCGCTTTATCCGAACCTTCAACGGTTTGCTGCGGTAACGCACGAGGAAGAAGCTGGGCTCTTCGAACTACTGGGCGTGCGTGCAGTAGTGGACAGAAGTCTCCCCCCCGGCCTGGACTTTACTGCTGCTGTCTTAAGCGCGCTCGGAATCAATGTCGAGGCGATCGACGAATGGATGCGTCACCAACAAGAACGAGCACTTGCTGCCAACGAACCGACATCGGCGGTCGCATAGAGCAGCTACAGAGAAGTAGGCCGGAAGGCGGGCCAAGATTAGTAGTCCGGGTATGAGCTAGATCGGAGTGGATATGACGGCCAATCTTAGGGAGGCTACCGAGACTTCAATTCTCGTTCTGGGCGCGGGTGAGCTCGGCATGGCCGTCCTTCGCGGTTTGGCGCGCCGTTCTGCTCAGCCCGCCCGGATCACGGTCCTTCTGCGTTGCTCGACGATCGCCTCTGGCGAGCCGGAGAATCGGAAAAAAATAGATGAGTTGCGGTCGCTGGGGGTAACCTTTCAGGGTAGTGACCTGGCTATTCTCAGTGCGGCGCAGCTCTCGGGCCATTTTTGCAACTTCGGAACCATCATCGGCTGCACAGGCTTCGTCGGCGGAGCTGGCACACAGATCAAGTTAGCGCGCGCAGTGGTTGAGGCCGGTGTGAAACGATATGTATCATGGCAGTTCGGCGTAGACTATGACGTCATAGGTCGTCACAGCCCACAAGAACTGTTCGATGAACAGCTCGATGTGCGGGACCTACTGCGGTCCCAGAAGCACACTAAATGGGTTATTATTTCGACCAGAATGTTCACAAGTTTCCTCTTTGATCCGCAGTTCGGCGTAGTCGACTTGGCGCAGAACACGGTTCACGCTCTTGGTAGCTGGACGACGGCAGTTACGGTTACAGCGGCGGAGGATATCGGGAGCCTCACAGCAGAGCGCGTTCTGGCCGAACCAGAGATAGTCAATCGGGTCGTCTATACTGCTGGCGATACCGTAACATACGGTCGCTTGGCGGACATTGTCGACGCGTCTTTGAAGAGGAAATTGAACCGAGTTGCTTGGCCTGTCTCTCAACTTAGAAGGGAGCTTTCGGAGGACCCGAATGACATGGTGAAAAAATACCGTGCGGTTTTTGCCGCAGGACGAGGAGTGGCTTGGGATAAAGCGACGACCTATAATGAGCAGCGAGGTACCACGTCGAAGATATAGAGAGTTGGGTGCGCCGAAATCTCGTAGAGATATGACGATCTGACGGCAACTCCCGCGAGCCGACGTTCCGGTCAACCCAGTTGCCAAGTCACGTGTTTTGTCCGAGCGATGTTGCAGACACATCCATCGGGCAGGCACGCGGTGGGTGGACCCGCCGACCCGCTCGTTGTCGATACAACCAAACTGCCGGGCGACGTGCCCCCAGTCCTTGCCTGCGGTCCAGCTGGGTGGCCCGAAGGCTCAAGTCAGCCGTCACTGACCCCGTTGATCGCCCTGATCTTCAATAATATTCAAAGAGCATCGCGTTCGCATCCTTGAGTCACAGCTACCTGTCGGTCGAGATTGCGGACTGAGTAGCCGGTTGTCGGTGGGGTGTGCGCGTTCGGTTGCATATTTCGGTGGCACGCTTTGAAAAAAACCGCCTTTGCCGGGCCCACGCGACTGCTGGTCTTAGAAGATAGGAAGTAAGGCATTACTCGAAGTAATCGTTTCTATAACTCAACGGCTATGGCGCTTCGCGTTTTTGTCGCTAAAACTGTTTCTGCAGTTTCCTGTCGCGTTGTTCTTGACGCGACCGGGCATCCGAATCGACTCAATAAAGAGGAGCAATGCGATGGGCGCGTCGGCTGACCATGTTCTGAGCTATATCATCGGTGGGTCGAGTGGGATGGGGCTCGACACAGCACGAATCTTGGTGGCGGGCGGAGCTTCAGTTGTCCTTGTCGGCCGCGACCGAGCGAAACTGGAGGCAAGTAAACGGCAACTAGAGAGCAGTGGCAGCGGGCAGGTCGATATACATCCGGCGGATCTCTATGACTCCGAAGCGCTGACTGGCCTCATCGCCACGATTGACGGAGAAAGTCGGCCTATCCGGCATCTAGTCAATGCTGCCGGCTACTTTATCCCCAAGGCATTTCTCGATTACTCGGAAAGGGATTACGATGGATATATGGACCTGAACCGGGCATTATTCTTCATTACGCAGGCCGTGGCTCGAAACATGGCGAAGAATGGGGGCGGCTCCATCGTCAACATCGGCTCGATGTGGGGCCAGCAAGCGATTAAGGCCACTCCGTCGTCGGCTTATTCCATGGCCAAAGCGGGTCTACATGCTTTGACTAGAAACCTTGCGATTGAGCTCGGCAGCCATGGCATACGGGTCAACGCAGTATCTCCAGCGGTGGTTGTGACCCCGCTGTTTGGTGCATTCATTGATCCAGACAAGATCGAGAAGACACTAACTGAGGGGTTCGACGCATTCCATCCGATTGGTCGGGTCGGCCGCGTAGAGGACGTGGCCAATCATATAGCTTTTCTTCTATCTGATAAGTCAGGCTGGACAACAGGCGCGATCCATGACGTCGACGGCGGCGTGATGGCTGGCAGAGTCTGAGTTTTGGAGCCGCTTCGTTCCGCCCGCAGTTCGTGCGACTTCGAGTTGTCCGGTACCTTGATACTCATGGTCTTATCCCGAGGACTAAAACGGCTAGAGATAGGAGGTTCGATATCTGGACCGCAAACAAGCCTACTTCCCTAAATAGCCGGCAGCCTCGGCGACGCAGCACGCGGGCTAATAGACATCGGCTTGACGCTTGCGAACTGCTGCTTTGGAGTGTGATGTGACGATATCAACGTTCAGTAGCATTGCTGAGAAGACGACTGGCTCACGAAGGCCCCTTTCCTTGCTTCGTTGGGCTTTAGTTATAGTCTTTCTGTGGTTCGGCGCGATGAAATTCACGGCGTATGAAGCCCTTGGAAATGCTCCGCTCATCGACCACAGCCCGATTATGGGCTGGATGAACGTATTATTCGGTGTCCGCGGCGCTAGTCGGGTTATTGGAACAATTGAACTTGCCACGGCTGCCGCTCTGATTGCTGGCGCGTTTATTCCCGTTGCGTCGGTCATCGGGGCAGGCATGTCGGCAATAACGTTTCTCATAACTTTGACGTTCTTCCTAACCACCCCGGGAGTTGCGGAAGCAGCCGCTGGCGGATTTCCTGCAATCTCCGCGCCAGTTGGCCAGTTTTTACTAAAAGATGTGGTGCTCCTCGCGGCGTCGGTCAACTTGCTTCTCGCCTCGCTGCGTGCGGCCTCGCATCAGACCGCGATGAAGTCCAACAATGTCCCGGGCATGAACCAATAAGCGGACTCCGGAACCCCTCCTCCTCTTCCACTCAGAATCCGGTCCGAGCGAGGAGATTTCGTTGCAAGGTCTAGCCTTTGAGCGGCGAATCGATAATCGTTTCGGAGCGGCGCGGGGCGGTATTCACCCTCCTGCCCCTAGGGCGAAGACTGGCGGGGAGTCCGGATGTTGGACAGTGCTCGCCAGAAATGATCGTAGCCAGCGCGGGCTGAGCGCGTGGCACGCCGCAGGCTTAGGATTGTCGAGTGCTAGTGGCAACGTATGATGCTTCAATCGGGCTGAGGCTGCATCCTCGGTGCCGGCAGACATTGCCCGCACAAGACGCTCTTCTGAAACGGGCCCTTGGTGGTCAACCCCTAAATGCTGATCCTGCCGCCGGTGTCTCGCTTCTGTCCGGGGCCGCCACGAGGCCGCCACCTGATGGTGTCAGATGAGGAGCAGGTCGGCGCATCTACAATACGCGATGATCCTCGTCCCGGCGACGGGACCTCGCTCCAGGCGGTTGGTGTCCCTGGCCGCCTGAATTCTCCAGCCCCCCTGATGTCGGGCCATTGCCGCGGCGCGGTCTGCCATAAACGGAGTTCCATCGACCAGCATGCGATGTAGAATCACCGCCAACTTGCGCGCGAGTGCTACCTTGGCCTTCCGCATCCCCGCCCTCAATGCGAGGCGCGTTGCCCAACTCTTTAGGGCCGAT
Organism: Acidisoma sp. L85; assembly: GCF_009765865.1. GTDB lineage: Bacteria > Pseudomonadota > Alphaproteobacteria > Acetobacterales > Acetobacteraceae > Acidisoma. The sequence goes on along the minus strand of NZ_LMUQ01000018.1, from coordinate 95,551 downwards.
CCTCTGACCGGTTTGGTAAGGATGATGTTCGCAGCCTCATAGAGAGCGGCACGCACACCCGCATCTCCGATCTTGGAAATTCGGCCAGTCATGTCTGTCTCCCCTGACTGATACTTCCGGAATGTCAAGCCAAAATTCGCCCCAACCGCTTTCGAGGACCGGAACCGCATGGGATCATCCACGGCCGAGACTTAGGTCAATGCGACGATCACGCCGATGCCCGGGGTCGTCATAAGCAGGCGAGCTCGCAGATCCCGCGAGGCTTGTGCACGGAGACGTTTCTCGAGCGCCCCCAACTGCTCTCTTGATGTCGCCCGAGCGCAAGGAAGGGCCTGAGCAATTTCACAACGAGTTGGATGTCCTTCGACCAGCTCGCACACCCGACCGGCGAAGCGGCTCGGCGTCGCCGGACCGACCTTAAGCCCGAAGCCACGCAGCAAACCGCGCAGACTGACTTCCACATCGAGACACTTCGTCTGCAGCAGCTTTCGTGCCGTCAGAAGCGCTGTCGTCTCTTGCGCAGCCATTGATTTGCAATGGACAGGGCGAACCCAGCCCTAGCGCATCAGGTGGGCAATGCCGCGGGCGTCGTTGCGATCGGTTTTGACCGGCATCGCCTTGAAGGCGTCGCACACATGCCTGGTCTCCAGTAATTCCACCGCTAAACCCGCGGCCCGCATTGCCGCGTAGAGCCATTGCGAGAGAGGATCCGCCTCGAGGCCAATCCGGGCAAGTTCCAGCCCGCTTCCCTGCACCCAATCAACGAGGCTCTTTGGGTCGCTCGCGACCTTGGCCTCCCGCAAAATTCGTCCCGTTGCGTCCATGACACAAATACTGCTCAGTTGCAGTGAGACATCGATTCCGGCTAACTGCTCCATGATCGTCCCTCGATGATGCGTAGGGCAGCTCATCTGACCCCGGTGTAAACACCGTCACTCTCAAGGCGACCAGCGCTGACCGAAAGCCCCGCCGCCGGCCCGTTACGCCATCCACGATCGCCCTATGCTTTGGTCGACCAGAAGCGCCTGCGGCGAATGCGCGAGGCCCTGGCCGTGGCCGTGGCTGGCGCCCCATCGGCCGAGGTCCCAATCGAACAGCAACCGCATGAAAGCGCACGGCTGCGCCTCTAGAGGACAACGGCGGCGACCAGGCTTTGAGCCTCAGCCGAGGCGGAGGCGGAGGCGTGACCAAACCGCCGCTGCGAGGGGCGGCGTCGGAGTCCCCTGGTGGCGGCGGGGCTTGGAGGCCGCGCGTCAATTCGCGGCACCTGCGGCGGCGCTATCGAACCTTCGGCGCCTCGCTTTGCCATACGAGCATGCAGCGACCGGATGACAGTCCCGGTTGGAAGAGGCCTATGGTCGTCCGGTGGGATATCATCGCGGCGGCAGAAAAGCGTTCGACATTTACGATTCAAACTCGGCCACTTCTACGACAATCTTCCCAAAAGCGCCTCGCCTGAGATGAGCGAACGCCTCTGGGACTCGATCGAAGGAATAACTGGCGTCAATGACCGGCTTGATGGATTTAGCGTCAACAACGCGGACGAGATCTTCGAGCGCGCGGCGGTGACCCGATGAAATCCCCACGATAGATGCCCGGCTGGCGAGCAAGGATAGGATTGGTGCGGCGAAATGTTCGGCGCCCAGTAGCCCGATCATCCAGATATATCCGCCGGGAAGAATTGCTTGAAGCGAGCGAGCAAGGTTGTCGCCGCCTGCCATCTCAAGAATGTGGTCCGCGCCCCGACCTTCCGTCAACTCGAGAACAGGGTTTTGCCAGTCGGGCCTGATGGTTCGGTTGACACCATGCGTGGCACCCAATTTTATCGCGCGTTGCAGCTTTTCGCCACTGCTGCTCGTCACGATGGTCCGCGCGCCTGCTGCTGATGCTAACTGGATTGCGAAAAGCGACACGCCTCCAGTTCCTTGAACAACAACTGTCTCGCCCGGCCGAAGCCTTCCCATTTCGAAAAGCGCTGTCCACGCGGTAAGACCTTCAACTGGAGGCGTGCACGCTTCATGTAGGGTGAGGGACCGAGGTGCTTGAACGCACCACTCGGCCGGCGTCGCCACGTACTGCGTGTCAAATCGCGGGCAACCGCGGCCCCCATTTCGCGGGCAATCGCGGCTCTGACTCACTTTTGATGGAATTGGGGTGCTTTCTGGCCTCGGATCAGCGAGGGAGTTCGCCACTGTGCCCCAGACTTTTCGCGCCTCTGCTCTCGTCCCGCGCGGCTTCCTCGTCGACGAGATCACGAGCGATGGCGCGAGCGCGCTGATCACGGTGCGCTCCATCGAGACCGCGAGCATCTGTCCTGGGTGTGGGACGCGATCCGACCGGGTCCATAGCCGGTATTATCGGCGCTTGGCTGACTTGCCGATCGCCGGGCGTCCGGTGCGCCTGATGGTGCGGGCTCGTCGGTTCTATTGTCGGGCCGTTCTATGCGGGCGCCTGGTCTTCGCTGAGCGCTTCGACGGTGACGTGCTTGCCCCATGGGGGCGCCGAACGGCGCGTCTCGATCATATCGTCCACCATCTTGGTCTGGCACTTGGCGGCCGACCGGCAGCCAGCTTTGCGCGTCGGCTCATGGTGCCGGTCAGCAAGGATACTTTGCTGCGGGTCATCCGAAGACGCGGCAGTCCGCCTTTCGTGCCGCCGACCATCATCGGGATCGACGACTGGGCATGGCGGCGCAATCAGCGTTACGGAACGCTGATCTGCGATTTGGAGCGGCGGCGGACCATCGCGCTTCTGCCTGATCGTGAGCCCGCAACAGCCAAGGAGTGGCTGTCGCGGCAGCCACAGATCGCAGTGGTGGCGCGCGATCGTGGTGGCGCATACGCGCTTGCCGCGGCCAAAGCGTTGCCCGATGCGACACAGGTCGCCGACCGCTGGCACCTGATGGAAAATGCGAGCCGTGCCTTTCTCGACGCGGTCCGCAAGTCGATGCGTCAGATCCGCTCTGTCGTTGGCGCGGCCACGATCAACCCCAAGCTGCTCACCGCTGCCGAACGGATTCAATACGAAGGTTATCTTCGCCGAGAGGAGGATAACGCCGCCATTCTCCGGCTGGCCAAGGACGGGATCGCGATCAAGGAGATCGTGCGCCGAACCGGGTATAGCCGCTGCCTCGTCCGGCGGATCTTGCGTGGACAGCGGTCCGATATCTTCCGCGTGCGGGAGAGCTCGCTCGAGCTCTATCTGCCTTGGCTCGACGAGCGCTGGGCCGCTGGTGATCGCAACGCCACTGCACTTTGGCGACGGCTGAAGCAGGAAGGTTTCCGCGGCTCTCTGCGCGTCATTAGCGAATGGGCGACGCGCCGGCGCCAAGCAGACAAAGTAGGTAGCGCGCCGAGCCGAACGCCTGCGGCACGGACAATTGCGCGGTTGCTGACGATCAGTCGCGATCAGCTGTCGCGGTCCGAAGCGCTCACAGTAGCCGCCATCGAGGACGGCGTGCCGCTCCTCGTGGAAGCACGCGAGATCGTTGCCGCTTTTCAAGCCATGGTGCGCAAGCGATGCCTAGACGTACTCGACCCATGGTTGGAGCGGGCGCGATCGAGCCTCGTCGTGTCGTTCGCCAACGGCGTGCTCAAGGACAAAGCGGCTGTTTCCGCCGCGATCACGTCACCCTGGTCGAACGGCCAGACAGAGGGCCAGATCACCAAGCTGAAGCTCGTCAAACGCCAGATGTATGGCCGCGGAAAGCTAGATCTCCTTCAGGCGCGCGTTATGGGCTCCGCGTAATCCCAACATCCATCAAAAGTGAGTCAGAGCCGAACCTGGACGCCGAAGGCGATAGACGGGTGAGCGGTTTCTCGCTTCTGCCTCGCAGTCCGGCATAGTCACCAGTCGCGCCCTGGGCGCCCACCACAGCAGGCTGTCGGCCCCCCCCCGGCCTCACTAAAACTATGCCGCCCGAATTGCACTGCGGTATTCACGGTCTGGCGACTTCAGGGTTTTGTGTGGCTTACTCGATCGGAAATATGCGCGCGCTTCATCGTATCAGGAAATTCCGGCGTGTGGTATTCCATACACGTGTTTTATCGTTTCTTGTACGGTAGGAGGTGTCGCGATGAATCCGAACAAAGCACTTTGGGAGAAGGGTGACTTCACTCAGATCGCAGCAACGATGCGCGACAGTGGTGAGGAGTTGGTTCAAGATCTCGGCGTGACCAGCGGCATGGAAGTACTTGACCTGGGCTGTGGCGACGGCACTACAGCGGTGCCGACCGCTAAGCTAGGCGCGAATGTGCTCGGGGTCGACATTGCGGGCAACCTCGTCGCCGCCGGCAATGCGCGCGCGGCACAGGCAGGTCTTGCCAATTTGCGGTTCCAGGAAGGTGACGCATCGGACCTCAGCGACATCGCGGACGGGCGGTTTGATCTGGTCGTGACCATGTTCGGGGCGATGTTTGCTCCACGGCCGTTCGACGTCGCGCGCGAGATGGTGCGGGTGACCAAGTCAGGCGGCCGGATAGCGATGGGCAATTGGATCCCCGGGGATCCCACGCTGGTGGCGCAAATTCTGAAGATCAGCGCGGCCTACGCGGCCCCGCCACCTGAAGGCTTCGTCAGCCCGGTCACCTGGGGCGTCCAGACCAATGTTCAGGAGCGGTTCGGCGCAGCAGGCGTCGCACCTAACCAGATTGCGTGCGAACGAGCGAACTATGTGTTTCGATATCCAGGACCGCCAGCGGAGTTCCTCGACGCTTTCCGGCTTTACTATGGCCCGACCATGAACGCTTTCGCCGCGGCCGCCAACGAAGGGCGATCCGATGAGCTACGCAACGAACTGGTCAAACTATTCGAAGCTCAGAATCAAGGCGGACCGAATAAAACGGTGATCCCAGCAACATTCCTGAAGGTCATAGTCCACAAGCCCTAGGATCCGAGTCAGAATGGGCGTCGCTAGCACAATCGGAACATGAGACTCGGCATGTGATCGCCCAGTCTGACTCATGAAGGTCAATTCTCCCAATAGTCCGCTTCCCATCGTATCTGTGATGTTCGCGATATCGCACTTGTTGTGAAAGCCAGAGATAGCCGCGCCTAATCCTCTGCGGCCTCGCGGCTGTTGTGCAAATCGATTAACCTCTGGTATTGACAATGGACTGAACCATGTGCCGGAACATTCCAATCTTTGACGGCCATAACGACGCCTTGCTTAGGTTGTTCCAGCTTGCTGACCCGATCGCCGCTTTCCGGCATCGCGGTGACGACGGCCATCTCGATATCGTGCGGGCCAAGGCTGGCGGATTTGCCGGCGGGATATTCGCATGCTTCGTGCCTTCGGCAGGCGAAGAGGATGCGGGCGTCGTCTTGACCGATGGCGGCTACACTATGGCCATGCCCGAACCGCTTAGTCTCATGAATGCCCGGGCGCACACAGATGCGATGATCGCTTGCGCCGACCGGATCGTGACCGAACTCTTCGACCAGGTCAGGCTGTGCCGGAGCGTGTCGGAGATTCGCCGTTGCATGGATGATGGCGTCCTGGCAATGACGCTGCATCTCGAAGGTGCTGAGGCAATCGGCGAAGACCTCGACGGCTTTGAACACTATTACAGCCTCGGCGTCCGCTCGATCGGCCCTGTCTGGAGCCGGCGCAACTGCTTCGGGACGGGCGTGCCCTTCCGATATCCAGGTGGCCCGGCCATCGGGCCAGGTCTGACGGAAGCGGGGCTGGCACTCGTGCGGGCCTGCGACGAGCGCGGCATCATGTTGGACCTGTCGCATCTGAATGCCGCCGGGTTCTGGGACGTAGCGCGCACTAGCCGAGCGCCCCTGGTAGCGACGCATTCCAACGCGCATGCGGTTTGTCCTGTGCCGCGCAATCTTACGGATGACCAACTACGGGTGATCCGGGATAGCGGCGGCCTGGTCGGCGTCAGCCTGTCAGTTTGTGACCTTCGACCAGACGGACACAATGATCCGCTGACTCCGCTTGACGTTGTCATCCGGCACATGGACCACCTGTTGAGCATCCTGGGGCCGGACGGGGTCGCAATAGGCTCAGACTTTGATGGCGCCGTCATGCCCGCCGCCATCGGAGACGCCGGCGGGCTGAAGCGCTTGGTCGCGGCAATGGATGAACATGGTTACGACGAGAACCTGGTTGCCAAGCTGTGTCATGTCAATTGGCTTGCCCTCCTGGAGCGCTGTTGGCATTGAGAAGCCGGGCAAGAAGGGTTGACGCAGTTCCAGGTTGTCGCGGGGACTGGAAAGTGACTTCCGGGGATGTAGCAGAAGCCCTGTTATGGTAAATCGGGCAGGTTGAACCACGTTGCTCTTTGATGGTGCACCTCCTATTAGGGGAGATGTCCTCAAGTGCTCTGCCCATCGGCTTTACCTGGGCTACAATGGTTCCAGAGTTGTTAGTCAGCGACCTGAACAGAAGCTTGCACTTCTGGTGCGATCTGTGCGGTTTCGTCGTGGCTTACGATCGTCCTGAAGATCGATTTGCTTACCTCGATCGTTCTGGATGTCAGATCATGCTGGAAGAGACCATGGCGCCAGGCCGACACTGGACCACCGCCCCACTGGAGCAGCCATTTGGCCGAGGCATCAATTTCCAGATCACTGTGAATGACGTCAAACCGATTTTGGCCGCTTTGCTCAGCGCACAGTGGCCTCTTTTTCTTGGCTTGGAGGAGATCTGGTATCGAGCGGGGTCGAGCGAAGTAGGTTCCCAACAGTTTCTAGTGCAAGACCCAGACGGCTACCTTGTGCGTTTTTCGCAAGGTCTCGGCTTACGGCCCGCAATTAAGGCAGTGTTTCCTGATAGAGGATGATCCGCTGAAACCGTGAGGCATCTGGTTTTCGGCGGTTGCACCGGCGGTGCGATCCGCACAGAAGTGGCCGGCGCGATGCGCGATCTCCTCCAACTCACCAACGGCACGATCATCGTCACAGGCGCCCAATCGGTTTTTGCACGAGACTTGCATGTTCATAAACCGCCGGATCGATTTGCTCCCAGCAATAGCAGCCACGGCAATCAGTTGGTCCGGCAGGACAGTCCAGACGGGACTGATCCGACCCCTTACATCCTTCGCCAGATACGGGCGGTCGAAATAGCTAACGGAAGCTGATAATCATCCATCTCGCGCGCCAATCGTTGGCAAATCCCGACCAATGAGTGGATCAAAGTCTTGTGGCGAGTTGGGCTGGAAAATTTGAGCGCGCGCTCGGCAGGACCAGCCCCTGGTTTCTCCTGGCAGAGGACTACGTGACTTTCCGCTCAAGTTCCCTAAGGCTGGCTGAGAACTTCTCCGCAATTTCGTCGACCTCTGCCTCTTGGATGATGAGTGGTGGCGACATGCCGAGCGTGTCTCCCATGCACCGAACGATAAGGCCGTTCTTGAAGGCAATGCGGTCGAATGCCGGTCCGACTTTCATGGAGGGTGAGAATGGCGCACGGGTCGCCTTGTCCTGTACGATCTCAACGCCAATCATGAGACCGGCGCCGCGGATGTCGCCCACGATCGAAGACGAGGTGAGTTGATCGACATGTCCACGCAGCCGCGTGGACATGCTGCGGACATGCGCCACCACATCCATCTCCTCATAGATGGCAATCGCTTCCAGTGCGACGGCGACTCCGACCGGGTGGCCTGAGTTGGTGAAGCCATGGCCGAACATGCCGCCATTTTTGTTGAAGGTCACAAGCGCATCGTAGATCTCGGGCGCGATGACGACAGCCGCAATTGGGAAGTGTCCAGAAGAAAGGCCCTTGGCCAGCGACATCATATGAGGTTGCATACTAACGGTATCACGCCCAAACCAATTGCCTGTGCGGGCAAAGCCGCAGACGATCTCATCGCCCAAGGTGAGAATGTCGTATTTGTCGAGCACGTTTTTGATTCTTGCGAAATAATCTGCAGGAGGCACGACGATACCTCCGCCCGCCATCACCGGCTCGGCGATGAAGGCGGCAATGCTATCTGGCCCCTCCGCCAGGATCTGCGCCTCTAGGGTGTCGCAGAGGCGCTGCACGAAAGCATTGTCGTCCTCATCGGGTTGCTGCACGCGATAGGGATGGGGGGCGAGCGTGTGAATGAAGCCAGGGATCGGCAGACCGAACTCGCGGTGCATGAAATCAAGCCCGCACATGGAGCCGGCGGCGATGGTTGAGCCGTGGAAGGCGCGATCCCGGGCGATCACCTTCCGCTTTGTCGGCTTGCCCCGGACCGTGTGGTACAACCAGGCAAGCTTGACCATCGTCTCGTTGGCCTCGGACCCTGAGGTCACGAAGTAGGCACGACCGCCCGCCATGCCTGTGATATCGACGAGCTTCTCGGCTAGCGCCGCCGCAGCCTGCGTCGTGCGACCATAGAATGTGTGATAAAAACCGAGCTTCTTGCCCTGAGCGAAAGCTGCGTTGGTCAGCCGTTCGTTAGCAAAACCCAGGGAGGCACACCAAAGGCCCGCCATGGCGTCGAGGTAGGTATTGCCGTCCGAATCCTGGATTCTTGCGCCTTCCCCGGAGGTGATGACAATTGGACCCTCCGTCTCGAATGCCGTTGGGTTGGTCTGCGAATGGATGTGGAAATTCACATCCTGGGCGAATGTCGAATTTGGAAGATGCGTGTCCATTTGAATCTCCGGCTTGGGGTGCAAAGGGGTACGAAAGCTCAGCCAGGTCCATTGGCCGTTATACGGCCGCCCGTATTGCTGTCGAAAAGCAGCAAATGCCGGGCGTCGAGGTCGAGATGCACCAGTTGTCCTCGCTCGATACGCGCAAAGCCGTTCAGGCGGGCGGTGATCGTACCGCCTTGCCAATCGAGCGTAACATGCGTGGAGGGACCTACGGGCTGCACCAACCGCACAGTTGCAGGAATACCATGATCCGCGAGGCGGACATGTTCAGCCCGTATGCCGATATCAATCTTCGTACCGTCCGGCGCACCGGCGTAGAGACCAGGCGCGAGTCCGAGTAGTTCGGCACCAATCCGCAACGATACCCCGGTGCTAGCGCGCGCGAGAACGCCCTGGAAGAGTTCGATCTGAGGACTGCCGATGAACGTCGCAACATATCGGTTGGCCGGGCTCGCATAGATCTCCTCTGGCGTCCCGAGTTGTTCGATCCGGCCCCGGTTCATCACCGCGATGCGGTCGGAAATTGACATCGCCTCCTCCTGGTCGTGCGTCACGAAAATGGAGGTGACTCCTAGGCGCTGATGCAGTTCCTTTACTTCCGCCCGCATCCGCACACGGAGCGACGCGTCGAGGTTGGAGAACGGCTCGTCGAAGAGGAAGACCTTCGGCTCCCGCACCAGCGCGCGGCCGATGGCAACCCGCTGTTGCTGGCCGCCAGAGAGCTGGGCAGGCAGCCGATCCAGCACATGGCTAAGTTCGAGCGAGGCAGCGACCTCTTCGACCCGGGCACGGATCTCCGGCCGGCGCAACCCACGGACCCGCAGCGTAAAGCCGATATTCTCCGCGACCGACATATGCGGATAGAGCGCATAGTTCTGGAATACCATGGCGATGTCGCGTTGTACAGGCGAAAGTTCATTGACGCGGCGGCCCTCCATCCGGATGTCGCCGGTCGTCGGATCATCTAGGCCCGCTATGAGGTTGAGGGTGGTCGTCTTCCCGCAGCCCGAGGCACCGAGAAGAGTCACAAACTCTCCTTGCTCAATGGAGAGATTGACGTCATGGCACACGGTGACAGGTCCGTAAGATTTGCCGATAGCCTCGAGTTCAACATGGGGCATCACAACTATCCCTTCAGCATGCCATCGGCGAAGCCGCGCACGATATGGTTGCGGAAGAGGATCGCGAGCAGGATGACAGGCGCGACGCTGATAACGGCGGCGGCCATCATCTGGCCGAACACTGTCTGGTACTGACCTGCAAAGGCGGCAATCACAAGAGGCACGGTCTGCGCATTCTGTCGTGTCAATATCAGCGCGAAGAAGAACTCGTTCCAGGATTCGATAAAGGCGAATACGGCGGCGGCGCAGAGCGGCGGAATGGAGATTGGCAGCACGATCATCCAGAAGGTGCGGATAAGTCCGGCACCGTCTACCGCCGCAGCCCGCTCCAAGCCGGCAGGAACGCCGAGGAAGAAACCTCTGAGAATCCAGATTACGATGGGCAGGTTGAACGACAGGTAGACCACGATCAGCGCGAAACGCGTATCGATTAACCCAAGGCGGCTGATCACGATGAAGAGCGGGATTGCTATTGCAATGGCGGGCAGCATCTGAGTCGCCAGGATTAGCAGTACAACGGCGCCCGAGCGCGGTACCGAAAGCCGCGCCAGCGCATAGGCCGCCGGCGCACCAAGGGCGAGCGCCACAGCTGTCGTGAAGGCGGCGACGATGAAGGAATTTAGCATGCCGCGGCCGAGCGTCGCGGCTGAACCCATGACAGTGATGTAGTTGTCCAAGGTCCAGTGCACGAAAGAGATATCGGGGGGCTGATCGATCAGGGACAGCTGCGGCAGGATACTCGACAGCAGCAGCCAAGCAATCGGGGCTATTGACCAGGTCACGAAGACGGCAAGCCCCACGATTACACCAGCATCGGCCACGCGCGGGCCGAAGGACGAACGGAGCAGGCTCATGCCGTAGTGCCCTTCCGGGACGGCTGCAGCAGCCATATATACAATAACGCTAGCACGAAGCTCATCGCGAAAATGACGTTCGCGATGGCCGCTCCCGAGCCAATGTTGAGGAAGTTGAACGTTACCCGATAGGCTAGGAAGTTGAGAAGGACGGTGCCGTCCGCCGGGCCACCACGCGTCAGCACGAACACCAAGTCGAAAACACGCAGAGACCAGATCGTCTGTAGTACGACCACGATGGTGATCGTGCTGCGGAGGCTTGGTAGCGTCACGAAGCGGAAGCGCTGCCAGCCACTGGCACCGTCCAGAATTGCGGCACGGTAGAGGATTTTCGGGATGCGCTGAAGCCCGGCTAGGAATAGCAGCGCGATGAACGGCACAGATTTCCAGACGTCGACAAGCAGCAGAAGCGTCAGAGCCCTCACCGGCTGTCCCAGCCACACCACGTAGTGGTCGATCAGCCCAAGCGACTTAAGAACGGCATTCAGGACACCGTAATTCGCGTTGAGGATCCACTTCCATAAAACAGCGTTGGCGACCGGCGCGATGGCCCATGGAATGATGAGTAATATGCGCAGAATTCCGTGGCGGCCAAAGCGGTGGTTCAAGAGCAAGGCCGCTCCCAGGCCTATAGTGGTTACGAGAATGACCTCGCCTAGTGAAAAAAGAATGGTGTTGCGCAAAGCCAGTGCGAAGCTGCCGTCTGAAATCAGGTCGATATAGTTATCCCATCCTATCCAATGCACATGCATATGCCCGGAAGCGAGCCGCACATGCTGCATGGCCAGAATGAGCGATCGCAGAATGGGATAGCCGAGGATGGCAGCGAGTATCAGGAGTGCCGGTGTCACAAACAGGATGCCGACACCCCTGCGCCGCTGCTCAAAAGTGCCGGAAACAGGGGGGCCGGCAAGAGGGGCCCGCGATGGCGCGTCAGGCCGAACGACAGCCAGCTTCGCAGTGATCACTGATTCTGCTTGACAATTTTTGCGACGAGGTCACTGGCGTTCGCCATGGCAATTTTTGCCGTTTGGCGTCCCTGCAACGCTTTCTGGATCTCGGTCCCGATTGCCTGGGTAATCTGATTGTAGTTCTGAGTCACGAAGCTGTCGTATGGGTGCTTCGCCTGCTCCAGCACCACGGCGGCGTTAGGAAGCGCTTTCTGCACCTCGGGATCCGACAGCACCGAGATGCGAATTGGAAGCCAGCCTGTGTCGATCGCCTGGCGCTTCTGCACCTCCGGACTCAGGTAGAAATCAACCAGCTTGGTGGCGAGATCGGGGTTCTTACAGGAGGCGGTGACGGTCCATGCGTCGGTGCCATCGATCGAAGCGGTGCCCGCGGGGCCCGCGGGCAACACAGCGCCCCCCAACTTGCCGATGATCTTGGACTGCTTCGGATCCTGGGCGGGCTTCCACATATAGGGCCAATTCATCATCATCGATGCGCGACCCGAGAGGAGTACGTTCGTAGCGTCGTTGATCCCGGCATAGGAAATCGATCCAGGGTCGGTTCCGAGCTTCATCAGATCCAGCATCATCTGGAGGGCCATGACACCCGCATCCGAGTTGAAGGCGGGCGTGCCATCTTTATTGTACATCGTCCCGCCAGCCTGCTGCAGAAAGCACATCCAATATGAGGTCGTGCCGCCGATGCCGGCAGAGTCGCCGTAATCAAGCACCCAGCCGTAGCGGCCGTCGCGCGTCAGTTCCTTTGTGTAGCGTTTGAGATCGTCCCAGGTCTGGGGAGGTCCCTTGAGCCCGGCGATCTCCAGATGCTCGGTGTTATAGAACAGCGTGAGCAGCGAGAGCGTGAAGACGGCGCCATAGCGCTTGCCGTCCCAGGTCACCGTCTTGAAGCTCGACGGCGGCATATCGGCCGTGGTGCTCGCCGGCAGCGTGTCAGCATAGGGCACAATCGAATCTATGAATTCCGGTACCCAGCCGCACATGTAGACGAGGTCCCAGTCCGACGTGCCGGACGCAAAGGCGGTCGCCATACGGTCATGGAGCTGAGGCCAGGCCAGCAATTCATATTTTACGCGAGCATCGTTCGCTTTCTGCCAGGCGGCAAAAGCCGCTTCGGAAAACTTTGCAGCGCCTGGGGGTGAGGGGTCAGGCGGGAGGGGCGCAAAGACGTCGAGCCCGGTATCTGCCGCATAGCCAGTTCTGACCCCGAATTCAGAGAGGACCCCGGCGGCGGCTACCCCTGCCGCGCCGTGCAACAGAGTGCGGCGGGAAAGCAAAAGAGAGTCATCACTCATAGCCATCTCCTGTTGAAGGGGTTGGATAGCGGCGACAACTGGCGTTCTTGTTGGGCTCAGGATGGGCGCGGCGGCTTTGCTACGTCAAGCGTATTTGTTAAAGCGACTTACAAATTTTAGGACCCGCTGATGTCCCTGCGTGCGACCAATGTAAGCCACGGGAAACTAGTCAACCTCTGGGTAGTATTCGAGACGATCCGGCTGCACGGTCCGCTTTCCCGTTCTGACATCGCGCGCCTAACTACCTTGTCTAAGCCCAGCGTTTCGAGCCTGGTCGACGAACTGGACGGGCTGGGACTTATCCGTGAGGGCGCGCTGCGAACTGGCGGCGTAGGCAAACCATCGACGCCGCTCGACCTCAATCCGGAAGGCGCCTTCACCCTTGGCCTCCACCTCGATTACGGCCGGGCCACGGTTGTGCTGACCGATCTCATCGGCGGCGTCCGCCATCGGGAAGTCTGGGCGCTTGACACTTCTGATCAGCTCCGGACCCTCAGGACCATCGCCCGCCAGATCAAGGGACTGCTGAAAAAAGGCAAGATCGATCGATCGCGTCTGATGGGAATGGGACTCGTGATGCCTGGCCCTTTCGGCGTGGCAGGACTCTCACCGACACGCCTGCCGGGATGGGACGGAGTTGCAGTCCGGGCAGCGCTGGAAGCAGACCTGAGAATGCCGGTGATGCTTGCCAATGACGGAACAGGTGCCGCCATGGCTGAGTGGCGTTTCGGCGTGGCAAAGGGCCACGAGAACTTCGTGTATGTCTTTATCGGCAATGGAATAGGTACAGGCCTAGTCGTCAACGGCAGGCTCGTAGGCGGCGAAGATGGCAATGCGGGAGAAATCGCGCATGTCGTCGTGAGGCCAGAGGGCCACGAATGCATCTGCGGCAAGCACGGTTGTTTGGAAACCTATATTTCACTCGACTCGGCTCTGCATCATTTTAGGCGAAACGGCGTGATTTTAAGTTCGATGGAAGAGTTCGAAAGGTGCGTGGGGCCCGGAGACACGCTTGTTGAGGAATGGCTCGCGGAAGCAATCGGGCCCCTACGGCTCGGCATTAACCTGATCGAGAACCTGTTCAACCCAGAGGCAATTTATCTTGGCGGCGACTTCCCGTCGTGGCTGCTTGACCTGTTCATGGCGCGAATACTGCCTCTACCAATCTCCGTGAATAGCAGCCACTCGCAGCAGACTAGGCTGCGCCGCGCGGCTCTTGGTCAGGACGCGGCAGCTATCGGCGCGGCCGCACTTGCCGTCGCGGCCTCACTTAATCCTGACTATCTTCAGCGCGTCCAAGCACGGCCCGAGTACGAAGTTTGAGCACAGTTCGTGTCGGCGCAGCGTCCTCCTCAGTATTGAAGAAATACCGGCTACGATCTGAAGCCGCCGCCCGGAACCTCACTCGTCGCGCGCATCCCCGACAGGCAACGGCTCCAGGCATCCGCACTGCCGGGACCGTTGATTCACGTCCACAGTACCAAGCTGGGCACGCCTCCAATGTCGGCACTAACGCCATGAAGCGCCGAGAGGGAGGTGCCGGCGAAGGTCACCTCTTCACGACTTCCGTTGCCCGGGGAGAGGGTAACCGTAGCGCCGGTGACCGCGCCCAAACCGGCGCTCGCGGTGAGCGCTAATGCCGATAGACCCGGGATGTAGCCGAACATGATGTCTTCATCAGCCCCATGGAAATTCTGCAAGAAGTCCCAGGTCGCTCCAGGCACGTATCCGTTCTGAACGAAGGTTGTGTGACCATTCCCACCATCCTGATCGATGTTCAACCCGCTCCCGGCGTCGAGCACGCTCGTTCCGACGCTTGAACCGATGAGGAGGTCGTTACCGGAGCCGGTGGCCACAAGCGGGTCGGCCGCATTCACCGCGGCAATCTTCACGCTATCGGACCCGTTATAGGAATAGGCATCGGTATGAGACAGGAAGCTCAGGGGGCCGCTATAGGAATCGGACGTAATATTCGTCGTTGCCTCATTCTGCGTCGAGTCCATCTGAGTGAATAGAACTATCGGAGATGATACCGGGAGCGTGCTTGCGGCAGGAGTCGCCGGCATGCTGGGCTCCGGGCTAGGAGTCGAAGGGAGCTCCACTCCGTCCGCCGCCTCCCATTCCTGGATCTCGGTTAAGTCGGCAGAAGTCAGCTGCACGAAAATGCCTTGTGCCCCGTCGCCGGACGAGACTAGGCCAACGACCTCCGGCACGTTACCCGGGCCTTCAACCCAGACTGGCCCACCACTCGAACCCTCTCCCAGAGAGCTGCCGACGAGCAGCGCGTAGTGTGGGTCCTGCGTCACGGCCTGAACACTGTTCACCAATACGCCGCCAGCGGATGCCGGATAGCCTGTAACATTGACAATCCCCCCTGCGTAATCCGGGTCGATTGTCATCTTACCGATGTTCGTGAACGGGGTTGCAAGCACTAAAAGGGCGAAGTCCAGCTGCGACTGCTGTTCCGATATTAGGTCCGACGGGTCATAGACTTTATTGAAGGTTCCTCCCACCACGGCACTGGAGCCAAAAGGCGCGGTGCCATCGTTAGCGCCCGGCGTTACTTCGATATTCGAGGCGGAGCCGACATTGGTGCTCCAAACAACATGCGCCGCTGTTAGAACCGCGTTCGGTGCGATAAGGACACCCGATCCCTGAAATTCATCCTGGCCAATAGTGTCGGTAATCTCGACCACAGTATCATAAGGGTACTGAGAAGAACTGAAGGACATGGGACTTCCCTGCGTTGTTCACGCTATTGGAACGCGAAAGCAATGTGGCACGAGTTGAGACGGGTTCCAACCCGGGGGCGTGCCGCGGGCCTTTAATGAGCCGAGAACCAGACCCGCTCCAAGGTCTGCGGAACTTTCAGGGCGGGATCAAGCCGGACTCGCGAAAGCTATCGATCAGCGCATCGAAAAGTTTTAGGTCTGCGCGGCTCCGCGCCATCAATTGCGCGCCCGCAACGGCGGCGAAGATCGCGCGAGCCCTTGTTTCACGCTTGCTGGCGGGAACGGAAGCAGCGGCGAGCATCCTGGTAAGCCACGCGACGTTAACATCGGCGAAAGCCTGCACCTCAGCCTTCACGGTGTCCGGCAGATCATCATATTCGGCCGCCATAAAACTGCAGAGGCACATTCGATTATCCTCCTCGAGCGATCGGCGAAAAAGTCCTGGATAGGCCTGGAAGGCCTCTCGCGGATCGCCGTTCGCCCGTGAAAGAGCTTCAAGATTTGCAGCCGTGTCCTGCCAGTAGCGTTTCGCCACTGCTGCACCTAAATCAGCCTTGCTGGGGAAGTGGTGGTAAATGCTTGCGGCCTTGATGCCGACCTCAGCCCCGATTTCGCGAAAGTTCAGCCCACCATAACCATGTGCCTGGGCCGTCCGTCTCGCCGCCTCAAGGATCGACTCTCTCGCATTCTCGCTCATCTTCATCCATCCGATTCCTACCAATTGGTAGGTAGGGGTTGACAGTCGAAATGTAAAGGTAGATGACCTGCCTACCAATCGACAGGTAGAACCAAAACTGTGAACGATATAATCCACATGGATGCTAGTCACATCGCCGAACTCATCGCCAAACGGGAGCTTTCGCCCGTTGAGGTCATGCAGGCGCATCTCGATCGCATTGCCGAGGTCAATCCCAGGGTGAATGCCATTGTGACGGTGGCCGATGGCTCACTGGACGCTGCCAAAAAAGCCGAGGCAGCGGTCAAGCCGGACGCTCGATTGGGTCCGCTCCATGGCGTTCCGTTCACGGTCAAGGATGGAATCGACACGGCGGGCGTGCTGACACAGCGCGGTTCGCCGATCTTTAAAGGACGCGTGCCCGGTACCGATGCCACTGTCGTAGCTAGGCTGAAGGCCGCCGGCGCCATCCTCATCGCAAAGACGAACCCGCCGGAATTCTCTTACTCGATCGAAACGGACAATTTGCTGACTGGCCAAACGAACAACCCGTGGAACCTCGATTACACCCCGGGCGGGTCGAGCGGTGGTGAATCCGCTGCCATCGCAGCAGGCATGTCGCCACTCGGCGTGGGCAGTGATCTGTCGATCTCATTGCGCGGCCCGGCAGCGCATACCGGTATCGTCGGATTTAAAGCTACTCATGGTCGAATGCCGATGACAGGCCACTGGCCCCGGGTGCCGCGTCGCGTCTGGCACATCGGTCCGATGGCACGTTCGATTCGCGATGTGGCGCTCGCTTATTCTTTGATGGCGGGCCCCGACGGCGCCGACGGCTTCTCAATCAGCTCGCCGAGCTTCGATACAGGGGTGGGCACGAAACCGACCCGTCAGATTCGTGTGGGCTGGCTAGCCTCTCCGGGTTTCTTCGGACCGACCGATCCAGAGGTGGTCGCGACCGTAAAGGCAGCGGCTTATGCGCTGGGTAATGCCGGCTGCCACGTTGAAGAGGTCCGGTTACCCGTGCTCGAGCAGACCGATGCCAACAACGTCCTCTGGCAGCTCCAACAGATGGAAGCCCGGCCCGAGTTTGAGAAGGTCACCGCCGGCCACGAGGCCCAGATCTTTAGGCATGCCAAATTGGTCCTCGACACACCTGACACCCCAATAGCCGACTTTGTCGCTGCCGAGCAGGCGGTGGAGCGCCTCCGCGACAGCTTCGCCGACTATTTCCAGCGATATGATGCGCTGCTCTGCCCGGTGACCCCGTTCCCGGCGACCAAGCATGGCCTCGCAGACCTCGCGATCGCTGGCGAAACGGTTTCCCCGTTCCACGTGATGAGTGCCACATCACCGTTCAGCCTGACCGGCATGCCGGCCCTGTCGATGCGATTCGGAACAAGCCACGACGGCCTTCCAATTGGCGTGCAAATCGTCTCTTCCTGGTTGGCGGAATCGACAGTACTTAGGGTCGCCTCGCTCCTCGAGGAGATAAGCCCCGTCCGTAACCTTCACCCCGCCCTCTAACGCCACAGGGGCGGGGTCCTACCGCCCCTTTGGAAGGAGCATCGAAACACGAAGGGTGAGCGTCGATACGCAGGTCGCTCATCGATATTTGGTAGTGCTGCCTTGTAAAGGTCACTCAGCTACAAGAAGCGCTTTTGAGCAAAGTTGTGTTTTTGAGGCTGCCGGTTGAAAGCGAAGGTCCACTATTCGAATCCGGTGGCTCTGCTGTTCCGTCCGCTGGCCGGCGCTTGTTGCTAAATACGATCTGAAAGGCTTCTCGACATCACCAATATGCAACGGAATCGCCGAAAGCTGGAGAGTCATGACCGATCCATCCCAAATTGCATTTGCCCGCTTTACGCCGGTTGCTCAGGCCCTGCATTGGATCACCGCATTGCTGGTGTTTCTTACGGTTCCCTTAGCATGGGTGATGGTCAATATGCCTTCAACAGCCCATATCGCAGGCCAGTTGTTCACCCTGCACGAGTCAATCGGAATCACAATTCTGATGATCATCGTCGTCCGTTTGATTTGGCGGTCTCGCCATCCCGCACCGCCTTTGCCTCAGGGCTTCGCTCGCTGGGACAGGCTTGCGGCTCGTGCGTCACATTCGTTGCTCTACGTGATTCTGATAGGGATGCCCGTCAGTGGGTACTTAATGAATGCCACGGGTGGTTTTCCAGTCGGCTTCTACTGGCTATTTAATTTACCGGGCTTGCCAAAGACGCAGGAACTGTCGGACTTTGGGTTCCAGCTCCATGTCGTTGTAGGTCAATGGCTGGTCTACGCGTTGGTCATCCTCCATGTCAGCGCCACGGTGTGGCATGTTGCCGTGAAGAAAGACGGTACCTTGGAGCGCATGCTGCCTAAACAGAAATCGTAAGGCAGGAACTCATCGCGCATTGTTGGGTTTTGCCCGCGGCTTCCGCGGTGCCAACTGGTCGGTTCTGGCTTTTGCTGATTCCGTGGGTTGTGGTCGGATGTCCCAGGGAGCCTGTCCCCTGAACCGTGCCACCAGCTATTGCATCGTCGCGCGGCCTTTCGGGGCGACCCTGCCGCTCTGTGGATACATCACATAAATTCCGAGGTCGGGCGGCGGTGGAAGGTCCAAAGCTACTTCGACCACTTCCCCATTCCTCAGAGCTTCGGCGATGAGAAAAAAGGGCTGGTAAATCATGCCCAGCCCAGCAATGGCCGCGTTGCGCAATGCTTCCCCGTTATTCGCCCCCAACGGCCCTCTAACCGGCACGGTCGTTTTGCCATCCTTGCCGAAATGCCAGCGGTCCGCGCTGGTCGTACTCGACAAGGTGTTATGCAGGCAGGCGTGCGCCGCGAGATCGGCCGCATTCTTGGGCGCTCTGTGCGCCGCAAGATAACTCGGCGCGGCGCACATCTTCGGGCATCAGCGTTTCATGGCACAGACCGACATAGGTGGCCTTGTCTTCAGTAAGGTCGCGGAGGTCGTCGAGTTGCTGACGACTGACGTCATCCCGCAGATCCAGGGTTATGGCCAGCGGCGCCAGCGGCTGCAATCGGCGCAACCGTCTGTCGATCCCGCTGTTAGGATCTAGGGACATGAGTATCCAAGAAGCGAAATCGACGCTGACGAAAACTTGAGGAGCCGAATCTCTGGGGTCACGCTACGCGTGAGACAGCTCGAGCGGGTCGGCCGGTTCTACCAAGACATCATCGGATTGGAATTGGTAGAACGCGAAGCCACAATGGTTCTGCTTGGCCGTTATGACCAGACCTTTCTGACGTTGCCGCACTGTCCGAATGCCGTGCCGGATGACTGCAAAACCGCAGGGCCGTCGGACTAATCCGGAGCGCCACAACGGATGCGTGGGGAGCTTGGAAGGCACCAGCGCGGATTGGCATTGGCCATGTCCACCTCCGGGCCGGCGCCGTGCAAGCTGCGGCTCGTTACTATGCGGAGACACTGAATCTAGCGGTCACGAGAAGTGGTCCGCAGGCAAGTTTCATGTTGTGGGACGGCTATCATCATCACTTCGCCGGTGGCGTCGCGGAAGTGGTGGAATCGTGAGGTGACGTAGTCTCCGGTTTGTTCAACCAACCACAACCGGCGTTGGCACGCCGGCGGAGACCACGCCATGGAAGAGAATAGCACGCCGACGGACGCGATTGACACTGGGCTATTTGCCAGGAAGGCCTGGTTCGATCCGATCGAGTTCGGCATCCGCGACCGCGTTCGTGGGTTTATCCAGGAGTTGCTGGAACAGGAGTTGACGGCGGCCCTGGGTCGTGGCCGCCACCAGCGGGCGCTCGGCGAGCCCAAAGGCTATCGGAACGGAACGCGAGAGCGTCAGTTGCTCGGCAGCTTCGGGCCGGTGGAGATCAGCGTGCCACGCGCACGGATGGCGCAAGCCGCCGGGGGCACCCGGGAGTGGAGCAGCCCATCGCTACCTCGGTATGCGCGGATGACCCGGCAGGTGGAGGCGCTGATCGCAGGCACCTATCTTGCCGGCACCAACACCCGCCGGGTGAAACGCGCACTGAGCGCCTTGTTCGACGGCGCCGTTGGTAAGGACGTGGTCAGCCGCACCTGGCGCAAGGTCCGCACGGATTGGGAGGCTTGGGCCAAGCGTGACCTGGCCGCGGAAGACATCGTGCGGCTCATCCTGGACGGCACGGTCGTGCGCGTGCGGCTGGACCGCAAGGCCACCAACATCTCGTTGCTGGTGGTGCTGGGTGTACGTCGGGACGGGCAGAAGGTGCTTTTGGCGGTGAAGAACATGGGTGGCGAGAGCGAGGCGGCCTGGCGTGCCATCCTGGATGACCTGGTCGCGCGCGGCCTGCCCACACCGGCGTTCCTGATCACCGACGGTGCCACCGGCTTGGAACGCGCGCTGGCGGCGCTATGGCCGGAGGTGCCTGCCCAGCGCTGCACGGTTCACAAGCATCGTAATCTGCTGGCGCACGCACCAGACGCCCTGCACGATGAAGTCACGGCCGATTACACCGACATGATCTACGCCGACACCGCCAAGGAGGTGCAGACCCGGCGGCGTGCTTTCCTGCGGAAATGGCGTCTGCGCTGTCCTGCCGTGGCCACAAGTTTGGAGGAAGCCGGCGAGCGCCTGTTTGCCTTTCTCCGTCTGCCCTCTTCCCAGTGGAAGTCAGCCCGGACGACCAACGCGATCGAACGCCTGCATGAGGAGTTCAAGCGCCGCATCAAAACGCAGACCGTTCTGCCATCGGCAGAAACCGCTTGCATGCTGTTCTGGGCTTTGTTGGCGTCCGGCCAGATCACAATGCGTAAGGTGAATGGCTGGCAGAGCTTGGGCGAAAAGATAGCCGAGCCGCAGACGATTGACCTCGCGGCCTAACCCGAACAAACATCCCCAGGCCGGAGACGCCCATCAGGCTATTTCCACACACATCGCTACGCCACCCACTTCGCCTTCTACACATGGGAGAGTGCAGGTGCCGTCCAGCGTAATCCAAATATGTCGGGCTTGCATTCGATTGCGCTGGAGACAAGTCAGAAAGCTTCGTTTGAGGACCCCTGGGGAAATCAAATCATTTCAGCCAAAGCATAAAATAAATATCGATCCTGAACATCCCCCAGCTGGATATCCGCTTGCCAATGGTGACGTTATTTCTATTCGAAAGATAGATCGTCACTCAGCTTGAATGGCTTTGCATGAGCCGCGAGACGAAACTAGGCACGCCCTCGCCGATTCGCGCACCTGCCGCCAGTGCCGTGTCGTTGACCACGGAGATGATCCCGGTCTCCCAGGTCGAGCGAGCCTCGCCGATGCGAGCCGTTGCCGCGGAGACGGTGGCTGCGGCTATTCCAAGCGCCGAGAGGGCGGGCAGGCGGCCTAGGCCGGCCCGATCGATTCCGCCTCCGGCATCGTTGTAGACCGCCGCTCGGACAGGAAACTTGATGGCGGTTGCTGGCATTCCGCCGAGTAGTCCGCCGTGCGAGCCGGTCACCACGATGCTTCCGATGTCCGAAGCCGCAACAAGAGAATTCGAATCGAGCCCCCAGACGGGGGTCACGCCGGGCAGTAGCAGGCTTCGTGCCTCGGACAGGTCGAGCCGGGCAGGGGGCGCCGGCTTGGCCCGTAGCATCTGCTCCGCTGTCCATTCCGCCGAGCGGCCGGGGCGGCAGCCGAGACGGGCGGCGGTCTGGTTCACGGTGCTGACGATGCCGCGCGCCCGCATATCGGTGGCGTCGCCGATCCGCGCGGAACTATGGCTGACTGCGGCTGCTGCCAGGCCATGCGTGTCGAGCAAGGCGAGGCCCGCGATGCCGGCTTCATCGAGGCCGATGCCAGCATCGTTCAGGATAATCCCGCGCAAGCCGAATTCGGCCGCCACAGCCGCAGCATAAACACCGCCATGTGATCCTGCGACGACCACGCTTCCCGCCGCCCCCGGGCCAAGCGACGTCACGCTATGAAGCGTGAGGATGCGGGGCTCGTTATCGACCAATGGCGCTTACTCCTGCGCGGCGGCGGCGGCGGCGCGGCCCGCTTGATCAAAGTTGCGAAAGGATTTGGCAGCCAGCGGCCGGGATGGTAGGTCTTGTCGCACCTGTTGGAAATGGAATTCCACTCAGTGGACGATCCGGCCCGGAACCAGAGCATCGAGCGCGCCACCGCGATCTTGCGGGCGGTCGCCGCAGGCGACCCGAGCGGCAGCCGTTCTTCTGATATCGCCGCAGCGACCGGCCTCTCCCGCTCCACGACCCATCGGCTATTGGCCGCGATGGTGACGGCGGGGGTGATCGAGCAAGAAGCCACGGGACTGTTTCATCTCGGCTGGGATCTCTTCGCCTTCGGAACCAAGGCGGCGAGCCGCCGGGGTCTCGTCGATCTTATCCAGCCAATCCTTGACCGCCTGGCCGAGCGGACCTCGGACACCGTCTTCCTCTCGGTGCGCAGCAATGCGGAATCGCTCTGCATCGATCGCCGGGAGGGAAGCTTTCCCATCCGCACGCTCACTCTTTCAGTCGGTGACCGCCGGCCGCTTGGGGTCGGTGCCGGTAGTCTCGCTCTGCTGGCCTGCCTGACCGATGCGGAGATCGAGACCACTGTTTCCGCTAATCACGCTCGGCTCGAAGCCTATGCCGGCTTCGACGCGACGACGCTGCACGAGCTCGTGGCCCAAACCCGCCGGCAGGGCTACGCCTTCAACAACGGGCGGATCCTGGCGGGCATGAGCGCGGTCGGCGTCGCGGTGACCGGCGATCACGGTGAGCCGGTGGTGGCGCTCAGCGTCGCCGCGATCGACAGCCGGATGCTACCGGAGCGGCGCGAGAATATCGCGGCCCTGCTGCGGACGGAGGCGCGGGCCCTGTCCGAGGAACTCGGGCGCCTGACCCAAGGTCTCGGCTCCGCCGGCCTGCGGCAGCTGCTGCCAGCACGGCACCGCTAGAATCGCAGGTCGGGAGACGGGTTTTGAATAATGGCGGCCCCAACCCTGGCACCGGAGACCTGCGGTGCGTCCAGAGATGACCGACAATGAAATGACAGGCGGCGAGGCGATCGCTCGCTCGATCATAGCGCATGGCGGCGGCCCGATGTTCGGCATGGGCGGCTTCCAGCTTCTGCCCTTCTACGACGCGGCGCGGCGGCTCGGGCTCGACCACTACCTGATCAACGACGAGCGGGCGGCGGCATTCATCGCCGATGCCTACGCGAAGGTCTCCGGCCGTGTCGGCCTGGTGGACGCGACCCTTGGCCCGGGTGCCACGAATCTCGTCACCGGCCTGGTCGAGGCGCTGAATGCGGGCTCCCCGATGGTTGCGATCATCGGTGATGCCCATCGCGACCACGCCGGCAAGAACATGACGCAGGAGGCCCGGCAGCTCGACATCCTGCGCCCCGCGGCGAAGGAGGTGCTGCGCGTCGAGTCGATGCAGCGGATCCCGGAACTCGTGCGCCGGGCCTTCGCCATTGCGACCAGCGGCCGGCCGGGCCCGGTCGTCGTCTCGATCCCGGAAGACATCTGCCACGCGCGTTGCGGCTACGAGCCCGAGGCCTTCGTGGCGGATCCGATTTATCAGGCGGCGCCCGCGCTGCGAATGCGGCCGGATGCAACGACCTTGGCAAAGGCGGCGCGCCGTCTCGCCGAGGCGAAGCGTCCGTTGCTGCTGGCCGGGGGCGGCGTGCATCTCAGCGGTGCGGCGGCGGAGGTTTCTCGCTTTGCGGAGCTGCTGAACCTGCCGGTCGCCCATACCCTGACGGGCAAAGGCGCGATCGCCTGCACGGATCCGCTGAGTGCCGGGCTGTTCGGCCGCTACGACCGGATCGCGAATGGTCTGATCGCCGAGGCCGATCTTCTGCTCGTGGTCGGCTGCAAGCTCGGCGAGATCGCCACCAAGCGCTACGTGCTGCCGCCGGCGACGGCGCGCGTGATCCATATCGACATCGTTGCCGAGGAGATCGGCCGCACCCTTTCGCCGGAAATGGCGCTTTGGGGCGATGCACGGGAGACCCTGCGGGATTTGCGGGAGTCCCTGAAGGCAGACGCACCTCGCGTTCGGGAGCGCCAGAGGAGCTACGCCGCCGAGATTGCGAAACGGATGGAGGATTGGCGGCGGCTCGCGGCGCCGCGCTACGAATCTGAAGAGATTCCGATCGGCATGGGCCGACTGATGGGCGAGCTCAACCGGGCGCTGCCGGGCGACGGCATCCTGGTCGCCGATGGTGGCTTCGCGGCGCATTGGGGCGGGTTGCTGTTTGACACCAAGCAGCCCGGCCGGGGTTTCGTTCCGGATCGTGGCTTTGCTTCCATCGGCTACGGCCTGCCCGGCGCGATCGGTGCCGCGCTGGGGGCGCCCGGCAGACCTGTCGTCGCTCTCACCGGCGATGGCGGGTTCAACATGATGGCGGGGGAGCTGGAGACAGTCCGGCGGCTGGGCTTGCCGATCACGATCATCATCGTCAACAACGCGGCCTCCGGCTACGTGAAGGCGTTGCAGCACCTGATGTACGGCGCCGGCTCCTACCATGCCTCCGACCTCGCGGAGACCAACTACGCGGAAGTCGCGCGTGCCTTCGGCTGCCGCGGGCTGCGAGTGACGCAGCCGGGGGAGCTGGCCGGGGCTTTGGCACAGTCATTGCGTGGCGATGGTCCTACGGTGATCGACGTCGTTGTGACGCGCGATCCGGCGCAAATGCTGCCTGCGGCGGATAGCCGTGCGATGCAGATTCGCCCTGGTGACCGTGTCGCCTGAGGGCGCGGATCCGCGGAAACGGCGCTGCGTCGCACCGGCGCTTGGGGAGATCTGACCGATGTTCGCGGCGCCTCCCTCCCTGGAAACTGAGGTCTTCGCGGAACTGCCCGCGATCTACAGGCAGCCGAGATCCAGCCGATGGACGGAGGCGAATCGCGGCGGTGCCGCCGTGCACTCTTTCCTGGAAGGCCCGTCCTTCGATCGGGACGGCAATCTTTATGTTGTCGATATCGCCCATGGGCGGATCTTCCGCGTATCGCCGGATGGAAGGTTCGATCTGGTCGCCGAATACGACGGCGAGCCGAACGGGCTGAAGATTCACCGCGACGGGCGCATCTTTGTCGCGGATTACCGGAACGGGCTCATGTTGCTCGATGCCGAGAAGGGCAGCGTGACGCCGATTCTCCACGGCCGGTGGTCGGAACACTTCAAGGGCATCAACGACCTGTTCTTCGCCGCCAATGGCGATTTGTATTTCACCGATCAGGGCCAGACGGGTCTGCAGGATGCCACGGGGAGGGTCTATCGGCTGACCGCGGACGGGCGGCTCGACAAGCTGATCGACACTGTGCCGAGCCCCAATGGTTTGGTGACAGATGCGGCTGGGACCGCGCTGCTGGTCGCGGTGACTCGCGGGAATTGCATCTGGCGGATTCCGCTTCTGCCGGATGGCACGACGACCAAGGTGGGCCTCTTCATCCAGCTTTCCGGCGGGCTTGGCGGCCCGGATGGGCTGGCGGTGGATGCAGCCGGAAATCTCGCGGTTGCGCATGCCGGCCTCGGTTCCGTCTGGATCTTCGATCCCTTTGGAGAACCGCTCTGGCGTATCAGATCCTGCACCGGACGGCTCACGACCAATCTCGCCTATGGCGGCGCGGACGGCCGCAGTCTGTTCGTCACCGAATCCGAGACGGGAACCATCTTGCGCGCCAAACTTCCTGTAGAGGGAAAGCCGATGTTCTCGCATCGATGAGCGTTCCAGCATTCGCGGATCTGCCCCGGCCGGATGCGACCGGCTTGCCTCTCGCCTGGGGCGTGTGGGGCGCCGAGGATCAGCTCGGCACACTCAACAACATCGACGCCGAGACCACGGCAGCGGCAGCGGCGCTCGTACGGCGCGGCCTGCGCTTCAATCTTAACCTGCCGCTGCATGTCCCGCTCGGCGAGGTTGGGCCGCTTGCGCATCGGCACCGCACCGCACCGGCGCAAACCCTGATCTGCGCCAGCCTTGCGGGGCTCACCGTCCGGGACGACCGGGTCGATGGACTATATCCGCAGGGATCGACGCAATGGGATGGACTCTGCCACATCGGCGATCCGATCCACGGCTTTTACAACGGCGTGCGACCGGAGGAGATTACGCAGCGCGAGGGCACGAAGCTCGGGATCGAGCATTATGTGCGGTTCGGGATCGCAACGCGCGGGGTGATGGTCGATCTTCCTCGTTATTTCGCTCGCATCGGTCGTGCCTGGTCCTCAATGGGCAGCCTAACCGCTTCGGCGGCCGACCTCGTGGCGGCATTGGAGCAGACCGGTACGGTCCTGGGGCGTGGCGATGTGCTACTGGTTCGCACGGGATGGGTTGAGGCTTTCCGCGCGGCGCAGGATGGAGCGGAGCGTGACGCCCTGTTCCGCAATCGGACCTATTCGGGTCTCGCCGCCGACAGCGCGATGTGGGAATTTCTGTGGGATAGCGGAGTGGCGGCCGTCGCGTCCGACTGTGTCACGGTCGAGACTTGGCCCATTCATGAGGGTAAACCGAGTCTGCATCTTGCCATCGCTCGTCTCGGACTGGTCTTGGGCGAGCTGTTCGACCTCGACAGCCTTGCGGAGGAATGCGCGCGGAGCGGCGTGCAAACCTGCTTCTTCGTGTCCTCGCCGCTCAACTTGCGTGGCGGCGTGGGCTCGCCGGCCAATGCCATGGCGATGGTGTGACGCTTGTGGGTGTGGGTCTAGCGATCTAAAGATTCGTCATGGCACGCGAGGGCGTGCCACCCACGCCTGCCTTCGTCACGCAAAGGCGTGGATGCTCGGCCTTCGCCGAGCATGACGTGGTGGAAATGAGCATGGTTCAAACATGCAGCTCTAACCAGCGTGGGCCAGCGGCACGCCGGATAGGCCGGCGGAAGCGCGTCGCGCCGCGGCGGCGATGTGCTCGACATGCTCCATCATCGCCGCGCGGTTCCAGCGAAAGATAGGCCCGGAAACAGCCAGCGACGCGACGACGGACTCATGATGCTGGATCGGCGCCGCCACGCCTGCGATTCCGCTGTTCCACGAGCCTTCCGCCATCGCCCAGCCCTGCTTCCGAACCAATGCGAGCTCGGCACGGAGTTCGCGTTCCGCGTCGTCGCTCAAGGCGAGCCCGTTGATATACGCGCTCTGGAACGCAGGCGCGGTAAAGGCGAGCAATACGAGCCCCGTCGCTCCGAAATGCAGTGGCACCACGAAGCCTACGGGAACGACGCGGCGGATCGACTTGCCGCTTTGCACTTCGCAGATGCAGATGCGCTGATCTCCGGCGCGGACATGCAGCGACACCGTTTCCTCGACGGCATCGCGCAGCTTCTCCATCTCGGGCACCAGAAGCTGCAGAAGGTGAGTCGGCCGGGCCGCGTAGCTGAGTTCAAGAAGCCGGCTGCCGAGCCCATAACCATTGGCCTGGCCCTCGGGTTGTAGATAGCGGCGCTGCGCGAGGCTGCGCATCAGCCGGCTGACCGTTGGCAACGGCAGGTTGATTTGCCGTGCAACGACGGCCGGCCCCGTGCCAGGGCTGGCGGCGACAATGTCGAGGATTGCGGTGATCCGATCCAGTGTACGCATCGTCTACAGCAAACTCCGCTTCTACTTTTACGTGCTTCGGACTGGCGCAATATTCGCGTCACCGGGGCAGTCGTCTCGCCAAGCTCAGAAATCAGTTCCCAAGAATCGCGCAGAATTCGACGAGATGCTTGCGAGCCTCCGCGCATCTTGCCTATCATGATCATGGAGCGAAAGTCACGCTCATACAGTGAGAGTCCAGGCTGGCGCGACTACCGTGTGAACTGGGAGGCTTGAAATGACCCGCAGCGTCGACGGCGCATTGACCGATCTGGTTCACGGCAAACTTTCCCGCCGAGATTTCGCGGCGCACGCCGCGGCACTCGGGCTTTCGGTCACGGCGATCTCCGCCCTGCTGAGAAGCGCACCGGCCGAGGCAGCGGCCTCGGATGCGGTCTTTCCGATAACTGGTCCCATGCAGGATGGTTCGGGTGGCACGCTGGTGGTGGGTCAGGAATCGAATTGGGATGTGCTCGATCCATGTCTTGGCACCGGAGCGGTGACATGGCGCACCTGCCTCTATCAAATCTACGAATCGCTTGTGGCCCGCGAGATGGACAATCCGTCCGGGCTTTCCGATCCGATCGTGCCCGGCATCACGAAATCGATTGATCGCTCGTCCGACGGCAAGACCTACACATTTCATCTCCAGGATGGCGTGACCTTCAGCGACGGCACGCCTTTCGACGCCGCGGCGGTGATGTGGAATGTCGAGCGGCAGTGGGATCAGAGCAAGCTCGGGCGCAAGAACGCTCCGCAATTCGACACCACGGCGGCGGCCGTGCGGTCGTGGTTCTGGAATCCGGCCCAGATGGTCAGCATGACCTCACCTAATCCGGGTACCGTTGTGTTCGAGCTCGCCAAGCCTTTCGCACCCTTCGTGAGCGGCATGCCGGAGTCTGGCCTCGGCACGATGGGTATGAGCAGTCCGGCGGTTTGGAAGACAGGCGGGACGGCGGCGATCGCGGCGCATCCTATCGGCACCGGACCGTTCCTGTTCGAGAGTCAATCTCCGGGCGATCAGCTCAACATAGTCAAGAACCCAAAATACTGGAATCCGGCAGGCGCAGCGAAAGCCGACAGGATCATCTTCAAGGCGCTAACCGACCCATCGACGCGCGTCGCGGCGCTTCGCGGCGGTGATGCGCATGTGATCTTCGCGCCGCCAACCGAGGAAATCGCGTCGCTCCAGCGCGAGGGCTTTATCGTGACGGCCCGAGCCAACCCGCATCTGTGGTATATGCAACTCAATGCGCATGAGCCCTATTGGAAGGATCGCCGCGTGCGGCAGGCCTTCTTCATGTCCATCAACCGCAACGCTATGGCAAAGCGGCTGATGCGCGGCACGGCACTGCCCGCCGTTAGCATCAACGGCAGAACCTGCCCGTCCTGGACCGATCAGGCGGGCTATCCCGAGCATAATATAAAAGCGGCGAAGCAACTTCTTGCGGATGCCGGCTTGGAGAAAGGCTTCGAGACTACCTTTCAGATTCCGACGGGTGGATCAGGAGAGATGGATCCGGTCGGGATGGCGGAATGGATCGCCAGAGATGCGGCGCAAGTCGGCATCAAGATCAAGCTGCAGACGATGGAATGGATCAGCTATCTGCACGCCTGGGCAGGCGGCATGACGGCCGGCATCGGCATGAACCAGCAGTCCTGGGGCATGACCTCGATATACTGGCCGAATCTGCCGCTGCGCACGACTTCGGCGCTGAATGTCGGCCATCAGCCCGATACGCGTTTCGATGTTCTGCTCGACCAAGCCAATTCCTCGCTCGACGATGAGACAGCCATCGCGAAATATCGTGCCGTCGATGCGCTGAACGCACAGGAGATGTGGCTGCTGCCAATCGTCAATGATCTAGCGCCGGTCGTGATTTCGCCGAAGGTTCGGAACTTCGTGCATTCCTCCGACTGGTGGTGGGACTTCAAGAAAGTCTGGGTGCAGAGCTAGCGACGTCAGGACCGCTGGGCAGTGCTCGCCTATACCGCCCAGCGTGTCCTCTCGATTATTCCGACGCTGATCGGCGTCTCGCTCGTAACCTTTGGCCTGTTGCATCTGGTACCGGGCGGTCCGGCGCTCGCAATGCTGGGCATGGCGGCTTCGGATCCCAAAGCGGTCGCGGCGGTCACGAAGGAACTGGGTCTCGACCGGTCGCTGCCGGAGCAATACTGGATCTGGCTTAAGCGCGCGGTCACTGGAAACTTCGGCACTTCGACCGAATTCCACGTGCCGGTGACGGCGCTGCTGTTTCCGAAGCTGGAGCATACTTTGATCCTGACAGCGGGCAGCCTCTTCTATGCTGTCGTGCTCGGCCTGATGGTTGGGATAACGACGGCGCTCTACCACCGCAGCCTGTACGATCGTCTCGCGATGCTGCTGACCTTGATTGGTGCCAGCGCACCGGTGTTCTGGATTGGGCTGCTGCTGATCTATCTCTTCGCCATCCGGCTCGGCTGGCTACCGGCGCTTGGCATGGCCTCGCCGCTCGGGCCTCCGACGGTTCTCGGCGTTCTCAAACATCTGATCCTGCCGGCTTTCGCGAATTCGATCATCTCGCTCGCCGTCATCGCCCGCATCGTGCGTTCGGGAATGATGGAGGCGCTTGTGCAGCCCTATATCCTGGCGGCCCGGGCGCGAGGTCTGCCGCGATGGCGGCAGGTAGTGGTGCATGCCTTCCGCAATGTGCTACCCGACGCGATCAATATTACCGGGCTGCAGGTGGGCTTCCTGTTCGGTGGAGCTCTTTTCGTGGAAGTCGTCTTCGGCTGGCCCGGCCTGGGCTATCTGATCTATTCCTCGATCCAGGCGCGCGACTACGTGACGCTGCAGGCGGCGGTACTGATCGTCTCGGCCGCCTTCATTTTCGTCAATCTCGTCGCGGATCTCGCCCGTATGGCGCTCGATCCACGAGAAGCGCGATCGTGAGCGCCGCGACCACGGCGCCGGCCGTAACGGGAGAACTGCCGCGATCGGCCCGGCGGCAGGCATTGGCCGCCTTTATGCGCGACCGCATGGCGGTGGTAGGGGTTGTCGTGCTGCTCCTCGCGGTCATCGTGACGGTCCTCGCGCCGCTGATCTCGCCTTACGATCCGACTGAGGGCGACGACGACAACATCCTCGTGCCGCCCTTTTCGCCGGGGCATATCCTGGGAACCGATACACAGGGGCGGGACATGCTGGCTCGTATCCTCTTTGGTGCCCGGCTCGCCTTTCCGGAAGCCATTATTCCCGTCGCCGTCGCGGGGATCATCGGCCTCATTCTCGGGATGATCGGTGGATACTACCACCGCACCGTTGGCGAAGCGGTGATGCGTGTTCTGGACGTCTTGTTCGCGATACCGATGGTGCTGCTCGCCATCGCGATCGCGGCGGCGCTCGGCAGCGGGCTGCCGACGGTGGTGCTGTCGATGTCCATCGTCATCACGCCCTATATCGCGCGTGTCGTCAGCACGACCACCGCTCAGCTTCGTTCCGCGACTTTTGTGGAAGCCGCGCGCGTCTCCGGCTTTGGTGACGGGCGCATTTTTTGGCGCGAAATTCTGCCGCATGTGATTCCCGCTGTCGTCGTCTACGGCACGACGAATATGGGCGCGATGGTCGTCTTCGCGGCCGGCTTCGGTTTCCTCGGCCTTGGCGCACAGCCGCCGACGCCCGACTGGGGCGCCATGATCGCCGATGGCATGCATTCGCTCGACAGCGCGCCATGGGTTTCCACCGTGCCCGGTATCGCCATCGTGATCATCGCCCTGGCGTTCAACTACGTGGGCGACGGCCTGCGCGTGGCGCTCGATCCCCGGCTGCGGACCCGGTTGTGACTGCGCTGCTGGAGGTCTCGGGCCTGACGGTGCGTTTCGGATCGCCGTCGGGCGAGGTGCATGCCGTGGAGGATGTCTCCTTCGCCATCTCATCCGGCGAATCCCTGGGCATTGTCGGTGAATCCGGTTCCGGCAAGACCGTGACCTGCATGTCGCTGTCCTGGCTGCTGCCCTCGCCGCCGACGCGCTATGTCGGTGGCCGGATCACCTTCAAGGGCGAGGAGTTGCGGCCGCATCAGGAGAAGCGGCTGCGGCATATACGAGGGAGGGGGATCGGCATGATCTTCCAGAACTCGCGCCTGTCCTTCGATCCGGCATACAGAATGGGTGCGCAGATAGCGGAGGTGTTGCGCGCGCACTTGCCGCAGCCCTGGCGGGAGTTGCGGCCGGAGGTCATCCAGACGCTACAGAGCTGCAACATCGCCGATGCCGAGGCGGTGCTGGACAAGTATCCGCATGAGGTCAGCGGCGGTGTGGCGCAGCGTGTCAGCATCGCGCTCGCTCTGCTTATCCGGCCCGACCTTCTGGTCGCCGATGAGCCGACGACGTCTCTCGATCTCCTCAGCCAGATCGAGGTGCTCGCGCTGCTGGAGAAGCTGCGTCGGGAGACCGGGCTCGCGATGATCCTGGTGAGCCACGATCTCAGCGTGGTGCGCCGCATCGCGGATCGCGTCGTCATCATGTATGCTGGCCGCATCGTCGAGCAGGGTCCGGCCGAGGCGATCTTCTCGGATCCCCGGCATCCTTACACGCAGGGCCTGCTGTTCTCGGCGTTGCAGAAGCGCGAGGGCGGACGGTTGTTCGAGCTGCCGGGAACGCCGCCGGATCTTGCGGCGCTGCCTTCGGGATGCAGCTTCCGGCCGCGCTGCCCGCATGCTTTCGCGGCATGCGAGGAGATGCCGGCGCTTCTGCCGGCGGGCCCCGCGCGCGAGGCACGCTGCCACCTCCTCGACCCGGCAGCGCGACGTGACTGACGCGCCGCTGCTGGAACTCGAGGCGGTGACGGCGACTTATGGCCGGGGTGGCGGACGGGCGGGCGCCTCCCGGGCACTCGATGCCGTGGGTTTGCGTGTGATGCAGGATCGCTCGCTCGGGGTTATCGGTGACTCCGGTGCTGGCAAGACGACGCTGTGCCGCGTGGCGACGGGCCTCATGCGGCCCCTCTCCGGCGCGGTGCGCGTGGCCGGGATGGATCTTGCCCGGGCCTCGCGGGGGGATTGGCAAAGGGCGCGACGCCATATCGGCCTGGTTTTCCAGGACGCCCAGGGCTCCTTCAATCCGATGCGCCCGGTTATGGATGGGATCGGCATGCCGTTGCTGAGCTATGGTGCTCTCAGCGCTGCGGAGCTGCGGGGTGCCGTGGGTGCCGCGATGGAGCAGGTGGGGCTGCCACCGTCGCAGATGACGCGGTATCCGCATGAATTCTCCGGCGGACAAATCCAGCGCCTTGCCATCGCACGAGCCCTGACGACGCGGCCGCGCCTGCTGCTGCTCGACGAGCCGGTTTCGGCGCTGGATGTCTCCATTCGCGCGCAGATCCTCAATCTGCTGGTTGATCTCGCCGGTTCGCTGGGACTGACCTATGTCGTCATCAGCAGCGACCCGGCGGTGGTCCGCCATCTGACCGCCGAGGCGCTGGTGCTGTTTGGCGGCAAGGTCGTGGAGACGGCGACCACATCCGATCTGTTCGCAACGCCGCTGCATCCTTACACCGCGTCTCTTCTGGCGCTCCGTGATCCCGAGATCGCGCTGCGGGGCGGTGGCTTGGCGAAGGGCGACCGCGTTCAGGTCGTGGCGTCAGACGGCTGCCGCTTCGCGGGAGTCTGCAGCCTGGAGCAGCCGCAATGTCGCACAGTCGTGCCGATGTTGCTGCCGTTTGGGGCGGGACGTCAGGTAAGTTGTCACGGCCGCATTGCCGCCAGGGCTGGACCAGTAGAGGGAGCGCGAAGATGACGCAGCCGGAATTCGCCGTCACCGCCGAGGCGGTGCAGCGCTATGCGGAGATGATCGACATCAAGGTGAGTGCCGCAGAGGCCGCGACTCTGGCGGAGCAACTGGCCGGAGGTTTCGCGGGCCTCGCCGCGCTTTGGGCCGTGCATGTCACGGGCTTCGAGCCATCTGTCACGCTCCCGATCGATCATTGGTGAGGCGGAGATGAGCACCGAGACGGATACCGATCTCCCCTTCACGTCGCTGAGCGAGATCAGCGCGCGGCTCGAGAAGGGCGAGATCACCAGCGTGACGGTGACGCGGCTGATGCTCGACCGGATCGAGCGGCTCAATCCGAAGCTCAATTGCTTCATCACCGTGCTGGCCGAGTCGGCGCTGGCGCAGGCCGAGCGTATGGATCGACTGGCGCAAGCCGGGTTGCGCCTCGGACCGCTGCACGGCGTGCCGGTTGCCATCAAGGACAATATGGCGACACGCGGCATTCGGACCACGGCCGGATCTCGCATCCTGGCGGATTGGGTGCCGGATGAGGACGCGACCGTCGTGCAAAGGCTGAAGCAGGCTGGCGCGGTTATCCTCGGCAAGACCAATCTCTACGAATTCGCCTTTGGCGGCGTGCACGAGGATTACGGCGAAGTCCGCAATCCGTGGCAGACCGACCGGACTTGCAGCGCCTCCAGCAGCGGTCCCGCCTGCGTAGTCGCGGCCGGGCTTGCTTATGCGAGTCTGGGCACGGATACCGGCGGTTCCGTGCGCCTGCCAGCGGCCGCCTGCGGCATTGTCGGGCTGAAGCCGACCTATGGCGTTGTCAGCCGTGCGGGCGTGGTACCGGCGGGCTACAGCCTCGATCACGTCGGCCCCTTCGCGCGTACCGTGCGCGACACGGCGCTCGTGCAGAATGCCATCGCGGGCCCCGATGCGCGCGACCCCGCGGGTTCCCGCCGTCCCGTGGCGGATGTCACGGCGGATCTGGGGCTTGGGCTGCGTGGGATCGTCGCCGGTGTGCCGAAGCTGCAGGCGAGCGAGCTCATCGACCCGCAGATGCGCGCCGCCTGCGACGCCGCGATCGCCTCGCTGGCAGAGCAGGGCGCCCAGATCGTCGAGGTCGATCTGCCGGACCATCTGTTGTCGCGCACCATCATGTGGGCAATCGCGGCGTCCGAACTGGCCGAGAGCCACCGCGATTATCTCAAGACGCGGCCGCAGGACTACTCGCCGACCGTGCTGAGCCTGGTGCGGCAGGGCGCGTTTATGCCGGCGGTCGAATATGTTCACGCGCATCGGGTGCGTCAGAAGATCATCGCGGATTATCAGGCGGTGATGCGGTCGGTTGATGTGATCCTGATGCCGGTCGTGCCCTTCCCCGCCTGGCCGGTGGGCGCCGAGGAGGTGACGGTCGCGAACGTGCAGGAAAACCTCATGGGGTCGCTGACGCGCTATTGTCCGCCCTTCAACATCACCGGCCAGCCGGCGATTTCGGTGCCGGCCGGGTTCGACGGCGACGGCTTGCCGCTCGCGCTGCAAATCGCCGGACGCTGGCACGAAGAAGCGACAGTGCTGCGCGTCGCCCATGCCTATGAACAGGCGGCGGGCTGGTACCGTGCGAGGCCGCCATTCGCGTGACGGCGGGCGTCTTGGCAATGCGGGTCGGCATTCTCGGGCTGGGTGCCATGGGGAGCGCGATGGCGGCCCGACTGCTTTCCGCGGGCCACGAGGTTCGCGCCTACGACCCGGACGAGGCGGCGATGGCGGGCCTGGTGCGGCTGGGCGCGGAGCGGGCGGCGACGCCGTTCCAGGCCGCTACTGACTGCGAGGTTCTCCTGGTCATTGTGCGTGACGCCACGCAGGCCGAGGCGGCGCTCTTCGGCCCGGACGGCGCGGCCGCTGGCATACCCGGCGGCGCGACCGTGTGGCTCGCGAGCACCGTGCCGCCGGCTTTTGCCGAAGAGACCGCGAACCGGCTGCTGGCCTCGGCCACTCATCTGCTGGACGGGCCGGTCAGCGGCGGCGCGGCGGGGGCCGCCGCTGGAGAGCTCGCCGCCATCATCGCCGGAGATGAGGCGGCGATGGCCGCGGTCCGCCCGCTTCTGCCGGTGATCGCAAGGCACATCTTCGAGGTCAGCGGCCGCGCGGGCGACGCCTCCCGCGCCAAGATGGTCAATCAGCTTCTCACCGCGACGCATATCGTCGCGACGGCCGAGGCACTGACTCTTGGCATGACGTCGGGGCTCGACCCCGCGCTGCTCTATCGAATCATCTGTGCCTCGTCCGGCACTTCGAGAATGTTCGAGACGAAGGCACCGATCATGTTGAGCGGCGACGCGACGAGCGGGCCGCGGCTCGCGATCTTTGAGAAGGACCTCCAGATCATCCTCGCGGAGGCGGCCTCTCTCGCATGCGCGATACCGCTTGCACGTGCGGTTTCCCGCGTCGTCGCCTCGGCTCTGGCGAGCGAGGGGGGCGGGATTACGGACTCCAGCGTGATACAGGCTTACCGGCGGCAAAACGGTCAGGAATTTGGAGAATGGCCATGAGTCGGACATTCAAGCAGCGGCTGCTAGCGCGCGAACGCGTCGTGATGATGAACCCCGATCATCCTTCACCCAGTCTGGTGGAGTTCATCGGCGGCCTTGGCGCCGATGCCGTCATGATCGACATGGAGCAGGGCAGCCCGGGGGCGGAGCGCGTCGAGGACATGGCCCGCGCCGCTCGCGCCGCCGGGCTCTGCGCCCTGGTGCGGATCTTCGCGCCCGAGCCGTGGGTCATCGAGCGCTATATGCTGCGCGGCATTCACGGCATCGTCGTGCCGCGTGTGGAGACTGTGCCGCAGGCGCGCGAGGTCGTCGAATCGGTGCGATACTGCTTCCCGACCAACGCCGAAGACAAGATCGTCATCATGCAAGTGGAGACCGCCGGTCTTGCCGAGGCTCTTGACGCGCTGATCGAATTGCCTGGTATCGACGCCTATTTCATTGGGCCAGTCGATCTCGCGAAAAGTCTAGGCAAAGGCGGAGACTATCGCGACCCTGCCGTCATCGCGGTTATCGAAAGTCTCGTCGGGCGTTTGACCGCAGCTGGCAAGGCTGCCGGCATGCTTGTCACAGCGTCGGACGTCGGATTTTGGCGCGCGCGCGGGGTCACGCTTCTGTACAATCATCTGAACGAATATGCGAAACTCGGCGCGTCTTACTTTGAAGCGGCCGAAATGGCGAAGACGCTAGCCTAGTTTGTCAGCGATCAGAAATCCGAACAGAAGTTCCGGCCGCATCGCAGACTAAGTGCTTCAATCAGCATTGCACTCCGTACACCGCCCATGACCGCCCGCCGGTGCCACTCGCCACAATGGCGCCGAAGATGGCGACCCCGGTCGCGCCGCCCACCTGGCACGCTGTGTTCAGCACGGCCGATGCCGTCCCGGCCAGATGCCTTTCGACGCTGAACAAGATCGACGTGGTCAGGGCCGGCACTATCGTGGGCGCAAGTGGAATCGAGGAAGGCCAGTGAACAGGGCGAATCCGCTCAGGAACGCACGCTTGGCGCCGAATTTATCGCCAATCACGCCGGCCGACAGCAAGAAGCTGGCGAAGCCGAGCGTGTAGGCATAGATCACCCATTGCAGGGTGCTGACCTGGGCGCCCAGCTCCACGCCCATTTTGGGCAGCGCGACATTGACGATGGTGACGTCCAGCTGGACGATGATGAAGGCGAAGCTGCTGGCTAGCAGCACCGCCAGGGACGACTGTTGCACCGCCGCCGGGCTTGATGTTGGAGGCAAATCGGTTCCTATGGGCGTGCTGAAAATTGCCGGCCTGAATCCCAACTGCGTCGGTGGCGATGCATCGTTCAGCGTATCAGAGAGACGGCGCGGCCGCGGAAGCTGTCCTCTTGCGAAGAGAAGCTGAAGCGCACGGATGGTCAGTCTCTGCACCGGGTGAAAGGGGTCTGGAACATTCCAGGTTGCCTTTGCAGGAAGGCTAATGGAGCCCTTCGCGATAACCGCAAAGGCTCCATTGGACTCGCTTAGCGACCGGCGCTCTGGCCGCCGTCGACGTGCAGGATTTCTCCCGTGACGAACTCTGCCGAGTCCAGGAACACGACGGCGCTGGCGACTTCGCTTGCTTCGCCCATGCGGCCCAGCGGATGGAAAGTGCCCAGCATTTCGTGATTTTCCGTAGGATGCATCGGCGTCTTGGTAACGCCTGGCGCGACCGCGTTCACGCGGATGCCCTGCTTGGCATATTCAATCGCCAGCGCCCGGGTGACGGCGTTCAGGCCGCCCTTGGTCAGCGCCGCCAGCGCCATGTGCGCGCCAGTGATGCCGTTCTCGATGCTGGCGGTGACACTCACCACGTGGCCGCTCGAATGCTTTTCCATTTCGGCGATGGCCAGCTTGGTGATGTGGAAGAAGCCGGCCATGTTCACGTTCATGACGGCGTTATAGTCTTCAATGGTGTTCTCGGTGAAAGGCTTGCCGATGTAGATGCCAGCGTTGTTTACCAGCGTGTCGACCCGGCCAAACCGCGCGACCGCTTCGGAAATGATGCGCTGGGCGGTCGCGGGATCGCCGATATCACCTGCGACGGTCAGAATGTTCGGATTTTCAGACGGCTCGATCGTGCGCGAGGTCGCGACAATGCGGTAGTCGAGCCTTCGAAACGCCTTGACGATTTCAGCACCGATGCCCTGCGAAGCGCCGGTGACGATGACGACCTTAGCCATGATCTTGTCTTTCCAGGAAATATCTTGGCCGCGGTTCCGCATGGCATGGCGGTCGGCGGTCCAAGGTGTGAGGCCGGAATATTGTTTGTTTCGCCACCTGTGATAATCAGGCCTGGTTCGATTTCACCTTTCGGGAACCGCGAGAAATGGACACGATTGAGGCCTTGCGCCTTTTCGTCAGCATCGCCGAGACCGGCAGCCTGTCCGGAGCGGCTCGCCTCGAGTCCGTGGCCACATCGACGGTTACGGTCGCGCTGAAGCAGCTCGAGGAGCGGGCCGGAGCAAGCCTCATCACCCGGTCCACCAGGCGGTTGTCCTTCACTCACGAGGGGCGGCAATTCCTGTCTGACTCGCGACGTATCCTAGCCGACTGGGATGCGGCGATCGCGGGTGCGCACAATGGGCCATTGCGAGGCCCGATCAAGATCACCGCTCCGCAGGAATTTAGCTGGCACGGGCTAGCGCTTGTCGTCGACCGGTTTCTACTCGAACATCCGGAAGTAAAGATCACTCTGCATTTCGCGGACGATGTCGTCGATTTGGTAGGGCACGAAATCGACGTCGCCCTACGCTTCGGCCCGTTGACTGACTCGACCTTGAAAGCGCGCTTGCTGCTGCGGGTCAGCCGAGTCGTGTGCGCGGCGCCGGCCTACTGGAATGCGCGGGGCATGCCCCAGAAGCCGGATGATCTTGCGCAGCACAATTGCCTTGTACACGCACGCCCCGACGCACCGTCCGCCGCCTGGCCTTTCCTGGTTGATGGCAAGCCGATGTCGGTCCGCGTTCAAGGAGATCGCGTTGCCAACGACAGCGCGGCCCTTCGCGACTGGGCACTCGCGGGACGCGGCATCATCCGGAGAGGCGCTTTGGGTATCCGGAAGGAGTTGAGCGCCGGCCAGATCACGACCGCGCTTGATGTATTTTCGGTCGGCGAGGCGAACCTGTATGCTGTGACAACGGCAGGCTTGCTCAGCCAGCGGGTCATCGCGTTCATCGACTTTCTGGAGCAACAGTTCCTTACCGCAAATCCCGCCATGCGCTGACGTATTAGTCGTAGCCGGCCGTCTTTGTGGATGGATGCGAGAGTTGCACGGTCGTTAGTATCGGACGGGAGCTCGGGGAGCTTTCGCACGCTTTGAGAAGCGCCCCGATCCATGGTCCACGAACATACTGCCACGAACACTGATGACGGTGCGTCTCACCCAAAAGCCATGCATGAACAATCAATGCGCCTGTTTCATGGTCGTTTGGTTTTCGTTTCATAAGGTGGGAGATTAGTATTTTCTATTACGCTGGCCATCGGCCACAACGCGCGCGAATCGATCTGCGTGTAATATCCACGTAGATTATCCCTTTCAACGAGACTTTGCGGACGCGACACCGGATCGCCGTAGCCCCCGCCACCCGGCGTCAGCACTTCTACACGGTCACCCGCCGCGATCTGGATGTCTTGGTCCTTCGAGAGATGCTCGGGCGTATATACGACGCCGTTGCGATGAACGCGGACGATGTTCGGCGCGCCGTCTTTCCCACCCAGCACGCCGGGTGGTCCAAAGCGCCCGTGGTCCATGACGAAGCTGGCACGCGCCTCGCCGCGCAGCAACTCCACTTCGTAATGCACGCCAAACCCACCGCGATGCGCGCCCGCACCCCCTGAACCTTCTCGCAAGGCGAAGCGCCGAAAGAGAACGGGATAGTATTGTTCCAGCACTTCGACGGGCGTGGTCTTGGAAATGCCGATGGTCGAGCAACCATTCGTAAGGCCGTCATGCTGGGCGTTGCCGCCGTAGCCGCCGCCGGAGATCTGATACATCACGTAAGACGTGCCCTTCCCGGGATCGAAGCCTCCCAGCGCGAAGTTGCCGGAGGTGCCGGCGGGCGCAGCAGTCACCAGATCCGGGACAGCCTGAACCAGCGCCAGAAAGACCGCCTCCGCGATGCGTTGGGAAACCTCTGCCGCGCAGCCCGAGACCGGCCGCGGATACCGGGCGTCGAGGAAGGTGCCTTCAGGCCGCAACACGCGCAGCGGCTCGAACGCCCCGGCGTTCAGCGGCACATCCGGAAATACATGCCGCACGGCGAGATAAACAGACGAGAGCGTCGTCGCGAAAACCGAATTCATCGGGCCACGGCACGGCGCACTCGACCGCGAAAAGTCGAAACTCAAAACACCGTTCGCCTTGGTCATCGTCAGCGCGATGCGCAGCGGTTCATTGACGACACCATCTGAATCGATGGAGGCTTCGCTCTCGTAGCGCCCATCCGGCACGGTGGCGAGTTTCGCGCGCATAAGGCTGCTCGCGCGCTCACGCATTTCGCCGATGACGCTTTCCACGACGTCTCGGCCGTAGCGGGCGAGCAGCTCCGTCAATCGCCGCTCGCCCATCTTGAGCGCGGCCGCTTGTGCTTTGATATCGCCGATACGCTGGTCGGCTACCCGGATATTGGAGAGTATGATCGAGAGGATCTCCTGATCCAGGATCCCCTTCTTGAAGAGCTTCACGGGCGGCAGCCGAAGCCCTTCCTGTTCGGACTCCGTCGCGTGAGCGGAAAAGCCGCCAGGAGTCATGCCGCCGGTATCCGGCCAGTGTCCCGTATTCTGCAGCCAGCAGAACAATCCGCCCTCATGGAAGAAGGGCATGGCGAAGCGCACGTCCATCAGATGCGTGCCGCCGAGATAAGGGTCGTTGACGATATAGACGTCACCCGGCTCGGGTGCTGCCACACGGCCTTCGCGGATAAGGCGAATGATCTCCCCGGTCGAGGCTTGCATCACGCCGACGAATACCGGCAAGCCAAGCTCGCCCTGCGCGATGAGGGAACCGGTGTGGCGGTCGTAGATCCCGTCGGAACGATCGTCGGCCTCGGCAATAACCGGCGAGAAGGCGGAGCGGGAGAAGGCAAGGTCCATCTCGTTGCAGACCTGCTGCAATCCGGCCTCGATGACCGCCAGGGTCAGCGGATCGGTAGCGAAGCTCACGGTCATTGGTTTAGGCCTGCCAAGGTCATGATCCGAAGATTGCCAAAAGCATCGACGCGCATCCGCGCACCAGGCTCGACAAAGGTCGTGGCATCGGGTTGCTCAATAACGGCCGGTCCCGTTACGGCAGCACCCACGCTCAGCGCCTCGCGCCGGAAGATTGGTGTGTCAGCCCAGCGTCCGTCCGCGAAGACAGGCCGCGAACCCGTTCGCGCCGTCATCGCATCGCCGGTATTCGCCGAAAGTTCGAGAAGTGAGGAAATCGGAAACGGTTTGCGGCGGCCAGTGACGGAGGTATTGAGGTTCACAAGTGTTGCTCGGATCTCCGGCATGCGGATCTGGAAGCGCGCGAAGTAAGCCTCTTCGAAAAGCGATTGCAGTGTATCGCGTCCTATTGCCGCATCGGGTATCGCCACGCGGATGAGATGGGTCTGGCCGCGGAACTGCATATCCGCCGAATGGCGAATCTCGGTGAACTGGATCTCGCCTTGCTGGGCGGCATTGATCGCGACGCCGCGTTTCACCTGATCAGCCAACACGCGATGCACCGCCGCCATCTCGACTACGTCCAGCGCAACATTCACCGTATTCACGAAGTCCTGGCGCAGGTCGGCGACCAGGCAGCCCAGCGCATTGGTCAGCCCCGGCCGCGCCGGAATGAGCACTTCCGGAATGCCGAGTTCAGCCGCGAGCGCAACCGCATGCAGCGGCCCGGCGCCGCCGAAGGCGAACAGCGTCAGGTCGCGCGGATCTCGGCCGCGCGACAGGGACACCATCCGGATCGCTCCCACCATGTGGATATTGGCAAGTGCCACTACGGCCGCCGCCGCCTGATCCACGGACAAGCCCAGCGGCCGGGCAAGGATCGCCTCGAAGATGGCGCGTATGGTCTCGACGCTGACGGGATTCGCCGCCGTCATGAGCTTCGCGGCATCGAGGCGGCCGAGCACAAGGTTGGCGTCGGTAATGGTGGGCAGCGTGCCACCTCGCCCGTAGCAGATCGGACCAGGCGTCGAGCCGGCGCTGTTTGGCCCGACACGCAGCATTCCCGCCGCATCCAGCCAGGCGATGGAACCGCCGCCCGCGCCGATAGTGCGGACATCAACCATGGGCACATGGATCGGCAGCCCGTAATCGATGGTCAACTCAGCCGAAACCTCGGGGAGTCCGCCGCTGATGAGCGCAACATCGGTGGAGGTTCCGCCCATGTCGTAGGTCACAGCGTCACCCACCCCGGACTGGGTCAGCGTCACCGCGGCGGCGATGACGCCGGAGGCCGGGCCCGACATCACAGTCTTGGCGGCTTCCCGTGCCGCGAGCGGAGCAGCGATCGTGCCGCCATTGCCGTTCATGACCAGCAACTCATGGGTGAAGCCGTCCCGGCGCAGCCCTTGCACGAGGCGATCGAGGTAGCGGTCGAGCACCGGCTGCACGGCGGCATTGACCGAGGCGGTCGTGCCGCGCTCGTATTCCCGATACTCCGACAGCAGCGCGTGGCCGAGCGTGACGTAGCTGTTCGGCCAAAGCCGGGCCGCGATCTCCCCCGCGCGGCGCTCATGCGCCGGGTTGGCATAGGAATGGAGGAAATGGATGACGAGCGCCTCGCAGCCGGACTCCAGCAAATGCCGCACTGCCGCCTCGACCGCCGCCTCATCGAGCGGCGTCACGACCTCGCCTGCGGCATTCATGCGCTCGGGCACTTCAAGGCGCAGGTCCCGTGGCACCAGCGGCTCGAAGACGCCGAACAGGCCGTAGGGGCGGGGCCGCGTACGGCGCCCGATCTCCAGCGTGTCGCGGAACCCCGCCGTCGTGACCAACCCGACGCGGGCAAGCTTGCGCTCCAGCAGCGCATTCGTCGTGACGGTCGTGCCGTGGATCACGAGGTCGAGGCCGGCGGCCGTCACGCCGGCAGCGTGGATCGCCTGCAGGACGCCTTCGGCTTGATTTTCCGTGGTGGTCGGAACTTTGGCGAAACGCACACGGCTGCCCGACTCATCCTCCTCGAACAACAGGAGGTCCGTGAAGGTCCCGCCCACATCGATCCCGGCCACGCGTCGGCTCATGAGCGGAAGCTCCGATCGTTTGTACACCAATGACTAGGACGGCGACGGGGAGGGGTAAAGCGGCGGAGGGTGCCGATGCCGGATTGAGGTTGACAGCGCCGGTAAGCGGGCAACAAGATCGTTTGTGTACTAAGGAACGCTGTTGGGCATGACGGGTGGTGGCACCTTCAGCCGGAAGCGAATAGGACGCGTCGGGTGACGCGGCCGGTTTCGCTCCGCGTCAATGGTCGCTCCCACAGCGTCGAGATCGATCCGCAGACACCGCTGCTCTTCATTCTTCGGAACGATCTGGCCCTCAACGGGCCGAAATACGGCTGCGGCCTCGGGGAATGCGGTGCCTGCACGGTGCTGATCGATGGCCTGGTCGCGCGGTCATGCTGTCTGCCGGCGGCACTGGCCGAAAACCGCGAAATCACGACTTTGGAGGGCTTAGGTTCGCCTGCCGCGCCGAATCGGGTGCAGGCCGCCTTCGTCGCCGAGCAGGGTGCGCAATGCGGTTATTGCCTGAACGGCATGATCATGACGGTCGAAGCTTTGCTGCGGCATGATCCGCATCCCGCCGAGGCTACGATACGCGAGGCACTTCGCTACAACCTGTGCCGCTGTGGCGCCCATGTCGAAATCATGCGCGCCGCCTTGCGCGCGGCGTCTGGGGCGCCCGTGAGATGACGGCGCAGCCCGACCTTCCGCGTGATCGCCGCGACTATATGCGGTGGCATGACGTGTTGCTGGTGGTGCGCGATTTACCGGACGCCTCCTCTTCGCTGCCGGACGGTGAAGAGAATGTCGAAATCTTTGTCATGGTCGGGGCGGATGGCCACGTCACGGCATTCAACGGTCATGTCGATCTCGGCACGGGCATCGGCACGGCTTTGGGCCAGATCGTCGCGGAGGAGTTGGATGTCGCCTTCGACCGCGTGACGGTCGTGCTTGGTGATCCTTCCCGCACTCCTAACCAAGGGGCGACGATTGCCAG
This sequence comes from Acidisoma sp. L85, assembly GCF_009765865.1. Taxonomy (GTDB): domain Bacteria; phylum Pseudomonadota; class Alphaproteobacteria; order Acetobacterales; family Acetobacteraceae; genus Acidisoma. Next base: position 51,261 of record NZ_LMUQ01000018.1, on the reverse strand, counting down.
CGAGACCATCCAGATCACCGCCGTTCCCTTGCGCCAGGCCGCCGCCACTGCCCGGCAGACCTTGTTGGCGCTTGCCGCGGATCGGCTGGGTGTTTCGCTCTCCGAGTTGCGGGTGGAGGATGGAGTCGTCCTGACGCCGAAAGGCGGCAACCTGTCGATCTCCTACGGAGAGCTTATCACGGGCAAACGGCGAGTGGTGCGGATCGATCCCGAGGCGCCGCTGCGACCGGTCGCGGGCTACCGTGTGGTGGGCCAGCCTGTCTCGCGTGTTGATCTTCCGGCGAAGGCGACCGGCCAGCTCGTCTATGTGCATGACATGCGGGTGGCTGGCATGGCGCATGGCCGTGTCGTGCGGCCACCCTATGCGGGGCTCGATAGCGGGATTTTCGTCGGCACCAGCCTGATCGCGGTGGATGAGTCTTCTTTGGCCGGCATCCCCGGCATCCTGGCGGTCGTCACCATCGGCGACTTCATCGGAATTGTTGCCGAGCGCGAGGAACACGCGGCCCTCGCGGCGCAGCGCCTGACGGTGTCGTGGAAGCCGACGCCATCCTTGCCCGATCTCAGCCAGATTCAGACGGCCTTGCGCGCCAACCCGAGCACGCCGCGGCTTCTCATGAACCGCGGTGACGTGGATGCGGCGATCGCCGGCGCCGCATTGCCCATGCCACGCACCTACGTCTGGCCCTATCAGATGCACGGCTCAATCGGTCCGTCCTGTTCATTGGCCGATTTCCGGCCGGACGGGCTGACAGTCTGGTCAGGTACTCAGAACCCGCACGTGTTGCGCGCCGACATCGCCAGTCTCTTACAGCTCCCAGAGGAGCGGGTCGAAATCATCCGCATGGAGGCCGCCGGTTGCTATGGCCGCAACTGCGCCGATGACGTCAGCGCCGATGCCGCTCTGTTGTCACGTGCGGTTGGCCGCCCGGTTCGCGTGCAGCTCACGCGCGAGCAGGAGCATGCCTGGGAGCCGAAGGGCGCCGCGCAGCTCATGGAAGTTGGCGGAGGCCTCGATGCCGCGGGCGGCGTCGTTGGGTACGATTTCTCGGTGCGGTATCCGTCCAACGGCGCGCCGATCCTGGCGGCCTTGCTCACCGGCGCCATTTCGCCTGTTCCTGTCATTTCCGAAATGGGCGACCGAACCGCGATTCCGCCCTATGGCTACGAGCATATGCGTGTCGTGGCGCATGACATGCCGCCGATCGTCCGCGCCTCGTGGCTGCGCGGCGTCTCATCCATGCCGAATAGTTTCGCGCACGAATCCTGGATTGACGAGGCGGCGGCGGCGGCGCGTGTCGATCCCATCGCCTTTCGCCTGCGCTACCTGAAGGATGAACGCGCCGTCGACCTGATCCACGCGGTCGCCGAACGCGCCAATTGGGTACCGCATACCGAGCCCGGCAGCGCGGGCGGGGATGGCGATGTCCTGCGAGGGCGCGGTTTCGCCTACGCGCTCTACGTCCATAGCAAATTCCCCGGTTATGGCGCCGCCTGGTCAGCCTGGGTCGCGGATGTCGAGGTTAACAAAGCGACTGGAGAGGTCGCGGTCACGCACGTCACCGTCGGCCAGGATTCCGGGCTGATGATCAATCCGGCCGGAGTGCGTCATCAGATCCACGGCAATGTCATTCAGTCGGTCAGCCGCGTGCTGAAGGAGGAGGTGGCGTTCACGGGCACCGCCGTCGCGACGCGTGACTGGGGCACCTATCCGATCATCACCTTCCCCGAGGTGCCGGTCATCAATGTCCTGATGGTGCCGCGCCCTGATCAGCCGCCGCTTGGCGTGGGCGAGTCCGCCTCCGTCCCCAGCGCGGCGGCGATCGCCAATGCGATCTACGACGCGACGGGTGTGCGCTTCCGGGAATTACCCTTCACGCCGGAGCGTGTGCGCGCTGGTCTTGAGGCGGCGGGAATCACGCCCGCGCAACCTCCCGGCAAGGTCAGGCGCGGTTTCTGGGCCGCGCTGGGCGCGGGTTTCGCAGGCCTGGTCGGTCTCGCGACGATGGCGCTTCCCTTGCGCGCGGCCATCGCACCCGTGGCCCCAGCGGATACCTCGCTCTATTCCGCCGCCGCTGTAGCCAGGGGCAGGGTCTTGGCGGGCCTGGGCGCCTGCGCGATCTGCCATACTGTGCCCGGCGGCGCTGCTTACGCTGGCGGCTTGGGCATTCAAACGCCGTTCGGTACGGTCTACACGCCGAACATCACGCCCGATATCGGTACTGGCATCGGCACGTGGTCCTATGCGGCCTTCGATCGCGCCATGCGCGACGGGGTCAGCCGCGATGGCCACCACCTCTACCCCGCCTTTCCCTATACCGATTTCACCCGCGCAACGGATGCGGACCTGCAAGCGATCTACGCCTATCTGATGGCGCAAGCGCCCGTCGGTTCGGTGGCGCCGCAAACGGCATTGGCCTTCCCTTTCAGTCTGCGCCCACTCATGGCCGCATGGAATCTCCTGTTCCATCGGCCTGGCGCCTACCAGCCGGATCTGATCCGCTCGGCGCAATGGAATCGCGGCGCCTATCTCGTGGAGGGTCTTGGCCATTGCGGGGCCTGCCACACGGGTCGCAACCTGCTTGGTGCCGAGCGGGCCTCTCGCCCCATGGGCGGCGCGGTCGCCGACGGCTGGGAGGCGCCACCGCTCATGGGCCTGTCCCATGCGCCGATCCCCTGGAGCGAGGGCGAACTCTTCGTCTACCTCCGAACCGGTTATTCCGCGTTGCATGGTCCTGCGGCCGGACCAATGGCGCCCGTCATTCAGGAACTTGCTGGTTTGCCGGAGGCCGATCTCCTCGCCATGGCTCACTACCTCGCCTCCAGCCAATCGGCGCCGGTGACGGCCGAGACGGAGGCGCGGATGGTGGCCGAGATCAAAGCCTCCACGACAGGTGCTATGCGAATTTCGGGCGGTCCAGGCGCGCGAATCTATCAAAACGCCTGCGCTGTCTGTCATGAGGCCGCCGTGATGCCGCAATTCGGCGTGCAGCCGAATCTTGCGCTCAACAGCAACCTGCACAGCGCGTCACCCAACAACCTCATTCGAGTGATCCTGAACGGCATCCAGACACCGGCGAACAAGAGCCTGGGCGCCATGCCCGGCTTCGCCGAAACGCTCAACGACGCCCAATTGACGGATCTTGTGGGCTTCCTGCGGCGCCAATTCGCACCGGGCAAGCCGGCATGGCCTGCTCTCCAATCCCGCATCGCGCGGCTACGCGCGGAGACCTCCGCATCATGAGCGAAGCATCCGCCCCGGGGATCGTGCGCTGCGATGCTTGCCCGGTCATGTGCAATATCCGGCCGGGTACCGCTGGCGCCTGCGACCGCTATGCCAATGACGGTGGCATGCTGGTCCGTGTCGATCCTCTGGTGCTGCTGGAACGCACGGTTGCCCAGGGCGGTACTGTCGTTCCCTTTGGCGATAGCGTGGAGTGGGACGGCCGGATGGTGTGCGGCGCCGAGACTTTCGTCACCGCGATCGGCGCTGGCACGACTTATCCGGACTACAAGCCGGCGCCCTTCATCGTCTCGACCATGGTCGAAGGCGTCGACATGGTGACCGTCGTTACAGAGGGCATCTTCAGCTATTGCGGCGTGAAGGTGAAGATCGACACCGACCGGCATCTCGGCCCCGAGCGCGCGCTGGTGCTCGCCCAGGGTGAGCCCGTGGGGCATGTGACTACCGCCGAATACGGCTCGCAGATGCTGTCTCTTGGTGGTGTCGGCCACTTGACTGGCGGCGGCAAGAAGGAAGGCCGCGTCACCTGTGAGACGCTCCTCGATCTTTCGAATGGCAAGGCGGTCGAGCTGACGATCGAGACGGGAGCAAGCGTAATCGTGCAAGCGGGGCGTGCGCCGGTCGTGAACGGCGTGGCCGAAGATCGCATGCGTGTCGGCTGTGGATCGGCGACGATCGGCATCTTCGCCCGCCAATGGGTTGGCAAGATCGACGAGGTGGTGGTGGTAGACGACCACATTACCGGCGTGCTGTCCGAGCATCAGGCGGGCAAGATGCTGGACATTCCACCGACCGGCATTCGCATGCGCGGACGGCGTTCCACGCCCGGCCGCTACTTTCAGGTGGCGCATCCCGGCACTGGCTGGGGCGGCACCGATATTTCGGATCCTCTGTCGATCCTTGAACCTTTTGACCCCAAGCATGCGCGGGCGGGCATGCGGATGCTGATGGTCAGCACCACCGGCGAACATTCCGCCTATTACGAGTTGGACGAGGCTTTGCGTCCGATCGCGCATCCGCTTCCCGAGGTTCTCGTGCAATCGGTCGAACGCATTGCCGAAAATTGCGAGCCTGCTTTGTGCAGCGTGGTCTTCGTCGGTGGCGCCGGAGGATCGCTGCGCGCCGGTGTCACCGACAATCCAGTGAGGCTGACGCGAGCTGTGTCGGAGGGTATCACTCGGCTGACCTGCGGCGGCGCGCCGGTCTATCTTTGGCCAGGCGGAGGTATCACATTCATGGTCGATGTGACGCGACTGCCCGAGAACGCTTTCGGCTACGTCCCGACGCCCGCCTTGGTCGCGCCGATCGAGTTCACCATGCCGTTGACGCAGTTTGCCGCCATGGGTGGGCACATGGACCATGTGCGGCCTGCGGCCTCGCTAGTGCTTGATGGCACACCGCGCCACGTCAAGGCGAATGCCGAGAATCCCTGGCCTTGGGCGCCGCTGGAACCACGGGCTCGGGAATGAGGGCCACCGCGCGACTGATGACCGGGTCTGGCACGCCGCGTCTGCATCTTCAGGATGGGCCGATCGACCTCATCCTGTTGGCCGAAGGTACGGCGCATGCCGTTGACACCGCCTATCACGCCGCGGTGCGGGCCTTCGCGACAGTGCTCGATCGGCTATGCGCGGAACTGCCGCTGGTGCGCGCGCCAGTCACTTCCAATGTGCCCTGGCCTGTCGATCCCATTGCCTGCCGCATGCGTGCCGCTGTCTCGCCTTTCACGCGGTTCGGCTTTATCACGCCGATGGCGGCGGTGGCAGGCGCCGTGGCGGAGACCATGCTCGCGATCATGACCGAGGCCGCGCCCCTGAGTCGTGCCTGTGTCAACAATGGCGGTGACATTGCTGTGCATCTTGGACCGCGGCAGAGCCTGACCGTCGGCATGGTCTCGCGCCCAAAATTGCCGGAGCGCAACGGCCCAGATTTTTTCGGGAACCTCACGATCGATCATGCGGACACGATACGCGGCATCGCCACCAGTGGCTGGCGGGGCCGGAGTTTCTCACGCGGCATCGCTGATGCGGTGACGGTCTTGGCGGTGACGGCGGCCGCGGCAGACGCGGCTGCTACCGTGATCGCCAATGCCGTCGATCTCCCTGCGCATCCGAACATTCTTCGCCGACCGGCGAGCACGATCCAACCCGATAGCGACCTCGGCGAAATTCTCGTCACTTGCGGTGTCGGCCGGCTGTCCAGTCGCGAAATTGACGAAGCACTGGCGTGTGGATTGTGCCTTGCAGAACGTCTGGCGGCGGAAGGCGAGATCGTGGCGGCCGCGCTTCATCTCAGCGGTCGCAGTGTTGCCACGTCGATGTTGCCGGCAGTTTCGATCCCGCGCCGCATTGCGCGATTGGTAGATGCCTAGGGCCGAGTTCCGATGAAGCAAGGTGACCAGGGAACCCACTTGGCCCAAATTTCATGAGGACGAACCAACGCCGGTCGCCGACCGCGATCTACCGATTGGATGCGCAGATCGGCTTTGTCCTGCGCCAGGTGAGTCAGCGCCACACGACGATATTCGGGCAGATGATTGGCGATGGGCTCAAACCTACACAATGGGCAGTGCTCGCCCGCCTCTACGAGATCGGCGTGACCCCCCAGACTGCCTTGGGCCGCGCGGTTTCGATGGATGGAGCCACGGTGAAGGGAACGGTCGATAGGCTGGTCAAGCGCGGGCTCGCGAAGCGTCTGCGTGATCCCGCGGATGGTCGAAAAATCCTGGTTGATCTGACCGAGGCCGGGCGACAAGTGACGACGCGGAACTTCGGCCGCGCAATCGCCATCAGCCGCGAAACCATCGCGCCGCTGACAGAGTCGGAATCGGTTCTTCTCACGCAACTCTTAGAGAAGCTGAGGTGAGTGCTCAGGCGTCGCCGAACTGTAGAGTTACGCTGATTGTAGGAACCGCAAAATCTCATCGCTGCGCGTTATCTGAACGAGAGGGGCGAATGTCGATAGGAGAGACAGAGCCTGGTCATGGAAAAGTGGGGATGACCCCGCGCAGGCGTCCGCAACTACCCGCACCGATCTGCCGTTGTCTATCGCGGCTAGCACTGTCGCAAGCACGCAACATTCTGTCGCAACGCCGCAAACGGCAATCGGCGCGTCTGAACCCAGCACGGCGGCCATGCCACTGTCCCATTTGCCAAATGTCGCGCGGGTCTCGGTTCTATACGACAGGTGTTCGGCCAGCATGAGATCCCAGGCCTTATCGTCGGACGGCAGCAACAGCGAGGCGAACTTCTCGAAATAGCCCTCCCAGGCACCGACAAGCGGTTGTGGGGAAATGTATCGTGTCGCAATCACGCGGCCCGCGTAGGCAGCGATGAGCGTCTCGATCGGGGCGAGAACCTCATCGAACTGGCCTACCGCCCATGGGCTCGCCGGATCGGCGAAGACACGCTGCATGTCAATGACGAGAAGCCATTCTCGACCAGATGGGTCACTTGGGTCTCGCAGAGGAGCAACCTCAATCATCAGCGTGATTCCCCGAAATTGGGTCTGCCTCCACGGAGCGTCCACCATGCCAGAGTTGTATGACGCTGTGCCGACGAGACGGAATCGTCAACGTGAAGCCATTTTCGGTGAAGGCGGGGGTCGCCGCTGCGCCGTCGATTTCACAAACGCGCAGCCCGGCCTCGGCAATTCCATAGAGCGACAGGATGACCTCGGTCGCCGCTGAGGCGGGAGTAGCCGCGATCCTGGTGGTGTTCTCGGTTGCAGTTGGCAAGGCTACATGACTTGCGTTCTCGGCTTTAAGAAACAGCCGGCCGTTCAGCGCGAGGTGGATACTCTCCCCCAGGCGCGTGGCGCGCCATTCCGCACCCGGCTCGACCAGCGTAGCGTCCTCTCCCGCCTTCGGCGCGAATGCCCGGCCTTCCCAAGGCGACAGATCAGCGGTGTCGAGCATGCGGATCGCCGGGATCAAGGCGCCCCAAGTATAGAACCGGTCCGCATCCCGACTGTCATCTCCGGACGGATCGATGCGGTGGAAGTTTTCCCGGCAGATCCGCGCTTCATTCCAGCCAGTTTCGAACATCCGCCATGCCCGTTCGGCCAGTTTGGTCGCGATGTCGCGGCGCCCATGGCGGCGCAGCCCCTCCCAGACGAGAAACAGATGAGGCGGCCAGATCCGGCCACGCCAATAAACGTCGTCAGCGCTTGCCGGGTCATCGTGACTGGATGACGGCAATACGCGCTCGCCCCAGAACTTCTCCGGATTCACGAGATAGCGATCGATGAGCGCCGACGCCTGCGCCTCCGTTGCGGCGCCGGCGATCAATGGGAAGAAGCAGGCCGCGGAGAGGGAGCCGACGAATGCGCCCGACCAGTGCCGACCGGCGAAGACTTGACGATTTGGGTCCCATAATCTCTCCGAGATACGGGCATTAAGCCGCTCCGCCGTCGCCCGCAATTCGATGGCCGTGGCGGTGTCGCCCAATTCCGTGGCGATCCGCGCCAGGAATTGCGCATCGAGCGAGACGAGACTGTTCAGCCCCGGCTCGGCCATGGTGAGGGTGTGCACGCCAGGATCGAAGCCGCTTTCGTCGAAGATCGGGGCGTTGTCCATGAAGGATTCGTCCATGGCCGCTTGTTTCGTATGGACGAAAGCACCAGTTCCGGTGGGTGAACTGCCATATTCGATGAGGCCGTCCGCATTGCCGTCCCGCTTCTCGATCCACCAGCGATGCGCCCGCAAAAGCGGTGCGAAATGCAGCGCAAGCAGGGAACGGTCTCCGATCAATTCAAAGATGCGCCAGAGAATATAGCCGCCGAGCGGAGATTGGGAGCGATCAATCCATTCCTGCGTCGCGGTCCGAAGACATGGCAAATTTCCCTCGGGAGATTGGTATTCCAAGGCAGCCGCAAGATTGGCTCGTGCGGTTTCCCAATTGCCCGCCAGCGCCGCTAGCAGCGCGTGGAACAGCATGTCGTTCAGCCACACGCCCCAGCCGGAGAATTTCGTCGTCAGCCAATTACGCGTGAGAACAGTCGTCGGCCGATGGTTCGCAGGGTCCCATAGGGTATTCCAAGCCACGACGTCCCGCACCGCTTGGCGAGGAGGCGTGTCCTTGGTTGCGGCGGCGGTGGCGGAGTCGAGGAGCCTAGACGCCCGCGAAAGAAGTGAATCCGTTGCCTCGACGGCCATTTCTCGATCCGTGCCGAAAGTGGCTGCGATGACGATCTCCGGATGCATTTGCGCATTGAACCGCAGGACGCCCCAGCGTCCGAGTTTTGCGGCGCGAGGTGGCGCGTAATAGCCTTGGCTTTGGATGTCGCCGCGAAATGTCTCGATCGTCTCGTAGGCGCCGCCGAAAACAGCCGGATCCCGCGACGCCACGGATATCCACAGCGACCGGTGGCGGCCGATCAGGCGCGGGTTCTCTCGCAGCGGGAGAGGCTCTGCATTTTCGACTTCGATCCAGGGCTCGTCGGGACGCCAGGGAAGGGGGCCTCCGCCATGCTCCAGGAAGCCAACTTCGAGCGCGAGCCAGAAGCGCAAACCCCATTCCCCAAGCCGAACCATCCGAAGGCGGGCGGAGAGCGCATGCGCGTGATCCTTGGCGAAGGTCAGCTCCATCTCGCTATCCGCATGAGCGATCCGGGCACGAATGAAGCCGCCATCCGAGGTATGTTCCAGCATCTTCACGCCGGAACCGACGCCGAGCAGCCGGTAGTTTCCCTCCGCGCTGCTGAAGGCCGAGAACCGCAGGCAAAACCCCGTCGGTAAATGAACCATGGAGAGCGGATCTTGCTGATCCCAGCTATTCCATTGGTGGGACAGGCTGACCGTCATCGACGCTCCGCGACTGGCAGCACGCGCGCCTGCCGAATGCGGACCCAGACGGGTGAACCAGGATCCCATGAGGCTATCGCGAGGATATCGGGAGAGAGGGCCAAAATCGCCATAGCGTTTCCCTCAACCTCGACGCGCACGGTGACAACCGCGCCGCCGAACTCGACGCCGGTGACTGTGCCCGCCAATGCGTCCGGTGGTTTAGCCGTGCCCTGAGCCGGTTGGACCGTGAGTTGTTCGGGACGGACCGCGAGGTGCATCGGGCCTGACAGCTTCGCGGCCACTACCGTCACCGCAAGCCCCGAGGCGGGAACGAAATCCTGCGCGCCAAGGCGCAGCACCATTCCCCCATCTCCAGGCCGGCTCTCGACATTCAGCAGGTTGATCGGTCCGAGGAAGCCAGCGACAAATTCATCGACCGGGTTGCGGTAGATGTCATGGGGCGAGCCCTCCTGCCGCAGCGCGCCGGATTCCAGGACCAGAACACGATCGGCCAGGAACAGAGCTTCCTCCTGATCATGCGTTACCATGACCGTTGTGACACCTGTCTCCGCCTGGATGCGTTTGAGTTCTTCGCGCACCTCCTGCCGCACTTTACGATCCAGCGCGGAAAGCGGTTCGTCGAGCAACAGCAGTTGCGGCTGGATCACCAAGGCACGTGCAAGCGCCACACGCTGTTGTTGGCCGCCGGAAAGTGCCGCTGGCCGACGATGCTCAAAGCCGGACATACGGACCAAAGCCAGGACATCCTGAACTCGACGCTGCCGCTCAAGCTTCGGGACGCGCCGCATACGAAGTCCGAAGGCGATATTTTGCGAAACGGTCATATGTGGAAACAAAGCGTAATTCTGAAAAACCACCCCGATGTTTCTGTGTTCGGGCAAGGTGTCGGTGATCACGGACCCGGACAGTGTGACGGTGCCCGCATCGGCCGGGGTGAATCCGGCGATGATCTTGAGCAGTGTTGTTTTGCCGGATCCAGACGGGCCCAGAAGGGTGTGGAACTCGCCGCCGGGAACGCTAAGACTCACGTCCTGCAATACGTGCGTAGCATTATAAGTCTTATGAACTTTACCGACAACGAGGCCAAGTGCGGGGTCGAGCTTGCTCATCTCTAGCCTCCGCCGGGAAGGCCGGAATTGCGCAAGCCCAGGCGGTGCAGAAGCAGGATGATGACGCAGGTCGCGGCGACGATAACAGTGGCGAGTGCGTTCAGGTCGGGCAAGTAGCCGACGCGGATGAGCGTGTAGATTTTTAGAGGCAGTGTCTGAACTCCAAACGGAGCCAAGAAATACTGGATCAGGAAATTATTGAACGAGACCATGAATGAGATCAGCGTGCCGCTAAGGATCGCGGGCAGGATGAGAGGCGCGCTCACGCGTATAAAGGTCACAAAGGCGCTCGCACCCAGGGATCGCGCCGCGTGATCGAGGTCAGGGTCAAGCGCTCGCAGCCGGGCCGCGACGATGAAGACGACGTAAGGCAAGGTCGTGGCGAGAAGGCCGAGATACATCGAGAACAAGCCTCGGCCGAGGCCGATCGCATTCATGACCAATAGCATCGCCAGGCCAAGGATCAGCCAGGGCACTGTGATTGCGCTGAGCAAGGCAACCTTGAGGATCGTGGCACCGAGGCGCGTCGCTCGCTTTTCGAGCCAGACCGCCGCTGTGGTGCCAAATACGCTAGCGCTGATTGCCACGACAAACGATAGCTGCAACGATAACCAGGTCGGCGCCAGCAGCCCGGAATTCCTGAAGAGCGCGCCATACCATTTCAGCGTTCCTTGAAAAGGCAGCGTTCCGTAGGGCGAGATGTTGAATGATAGCAGAATGATTATAAACAGAGGCACAAATAGGATCGCCAGGCTGACGGTCAGCACTGCGACCATGCCCGGTGAAATTGCCTCCGCGTCACGCAGGCGTGGCATGGCGCGCTTTCCTCTCCGCGGACAGCCATTCGAGAGCCGGTCTCAACCCGCCGACAACTCCAGTAATCGCGAGCATGCCGAGCAGGAGCAGGATCGACAAGGCGGAGCCGAAAGAAGGATCATCGGCGCGCGTCATCTGATCGGCGATGACGTTGCCGAGCAACAGCCCGTGGGGGCCGCCCAAAATCGCTGATTCGACGAAGGCACCTCCCATGGGCACGAAAACCATGATGAGGCCCGACACCAGGCTGGGCGAGGCCAGAGGGAAGACGACGTGGCGCAGACGGTGCCATCGACTTGCTCCCAGCGAAGCCGCGGCGGCGAGGAAGTTCGCGTCGACCCGCTGCATGCCGGAGAAAAGAACGAAAATCATCAGAGGCAGATTCTCATAGACTAGCATCACCAGCGTCGCCGGCTGCGAATAGAGGATCGACGCGCCGGGTTTCGCGAGACCGAGCAGGCGAAGGAATTCCATCACCGGGCTGCCTGGTCCGAGAACCACAAAGATGCTGTAGATCAGGAGCAAATAGGAGGTGAGATACGGAATGATGATCGCAAGCAAGATAGGATTGCGGGCTCTTCCCGGCAGTCGCGAGAGCACCCAGGCAGGCGACCAGGCCAGCGCTGCCGTCACGAGGGAAGCGGCGCCGGCGGTGATCAGCGTCTTCAGCGCGAGATGCAGATACAACCCCGTGCCGAAGAGTCGCGCGTAGCTGTCGAAAGACAAAGGTGCCGCCGGTCCATCTGGCGCGAAGCTGAACCAGACGAGCACGGCGAGCGGGATGATCACCATGAGCGCTAATACGCCCGCCGCCGGAAGTAGCAGAACGGGCGTGGTCATCGCGGAGATGAGGCGACGGCCCATCAGCTCATGATGCCTTCACCTCTTCCCACATTTGAGTCCATTTCTTGAGTTGTTTCGGTGGAATGCCGGTCTGCAGCGCGACCTTTCCTTTGTATTCGATCAAGGGGCCGGCCAGAAGCGAATCCGCCGCCGATTTGGGAAGCGCGTCGATCGCCGCAATGTTGACGGGAACCGCCAATTCCTGGTTGGGACCCGGTTTAGTGATCCACTCCACGAAATATTCTTTGCTCGTGAGATAGTTCACCCAAGCATAAGCGAGATCAAGATGGGGCGCGTTCTTCACGATTGCCCAGGTATCACCCCAGACAACGGTGCCATCGTCGGGCAGAATGAAATTGACTTGATGTCCATTGGCCCGAAGCGTGCCCGCAAGCCCCGACCATAGATTGCCCATCGTGATTTCGCCGGTCGTATAGGCTTTGTTCCAGTCGTCACCCGAGGACCAGAATAATTTGACGTTGGCCTTGAGAGCCAGCAATGCCGCGCGAACTTTTTCGAGATCCGGGTTCTGCGGGTCTTCTCCCAGGTATAAGGCGGCGGTCATGACAGCCGTGCTGGGATCGTCGAAGAACGCGACCTTTCCCTTGTTCGCCGGATCCCAAAGCACAGACCAACTCGTGGGTGTGGGATGCACATCCGGGTTCACCGCAAGGGACGTAGCGCCCTGTACCCAGGGCACGGCATAGACTTTGCCGTCCTGCCGGATCGAGGGGTCGTTGCGAAAACGCGGCTCCAGCGTATCCCAGGCTTTGATGCGCGACGTATCGATAGGCTGCAGCAGCGATTCAACCGCGGCGGGCTGGACATATTCCAGGTTGGGCAGCACGACGTCGATCTTGCCGATACCACCCTGGCGAAGCATCACCAGAAGGTCGTCTTCCGATGTGAAATAGACGTTTTTAACCGTGGCGCCGGTCAACTGCTCGAATTGCTTCAGTTTTCCCGCATCATCGGCCCCGTAGTTCTGCCACGAGGCAACCACCAGAGTCTGGCCTTTGAAGGACGGCGATGTTCCTTGGGATCGCGCGATCGTTGGCACGGCCAATAATCCTGCGCCGAGGATTTGCGCGAAACGCCGCCGGTTGATCTTGGATGCCATGTTGGGATTCCTTATTGCCGTGAATGGGGTCGGTTCGCGACTCAAGCCTCCGCTTCGTGTCTTCGCGCCTTTCGATCTAGTTCGGCGAGAAACCTGTCCAATTCCTCTCGATTTGGCGCCGTCGCAGAGCCGGGCCGTGTGACCGAAAGAGCCGCAGCGGCGTTTGCGCGAGGCACGGCCCAAAGCGGATCGATCTTATGCGCGAAAGCCGCAATCAGAACACCGGTATGCGCGTCCCCCGCGCCCGTGGAATCGACCATCGCGACCCGAGGGGCAGGGATCGTGTGAAACGTCGCGCAACCGTCGAAGCAGAAATGGACGCCGGCCGCGCCGTCTCGAATGATCAGCAGGGCATCCGGCGGCAGGCGCGGCCGGATGCGGCGTTGGAGTTCAGAGAGATCGGTGGTGCCCCCGAGAAGAGCGGCTTCTCGCCGGTTCATGGTCCAGATCGATGCACGTGACATCGCTGCATTTATAATGGCAGGCGGAATCTCAGCGGCAAGCGGCCCGGGATCGACGATCAGCCAAACAGCCAGTGGTAGCCTACCGATCCAGGCGCCGATCGCCGGCCCGAGCTGCGGATAGCAAAGATCGTAGCCGGACACGAAAACCGCATCGCTTTCCGTGAGCTGGATATCGGACAGTGCTCGCTCGCCAAGTGACGCCTCGATGCCCGGGCTGGTCACAAAGGTCCGCTCGCCATCTGGCTCGACAAGGACAATGCAAAAGCCGCTATCCGCCTCTGGGCTCGGCGGCAGAAGAGTGGCGATACCCTCGCGCGCCAACTCCTCGCGAATGCGCGTGCCATAGGGACCTGTACCGTGCAGACCGGCAAAGAGAGCGGGCAATCCTTGGCGGCTCGCGGCGGCAAGGATATTGAACCCGCCACCCGCCATCACGGTTGCGGAGGAGCCAAGAACATCGCCACCGCGCGGGGGAAGCGACGGCACCTCGATCCGGATATCGGCAAGGATGCTGCCGACAGAAAGAAGCCGCTGTATTGGCGCGCGGGGTGTCAAGGCCTGCCGTCCTGTCGCAGCGCGAGCAAGCGATTGGCCAGATCCTCCAATGCCAGTTCCGGATTGGCTTGGGCAAGACGTGCTACGGCATCCGCCGGGAAACGCTCGGCTCCATGACAGGCGCCCATGATGGCACCGGCGATCGCGGCGACCGTGTCGCAATCGCCGCCCAGGCTCGCGGCCAAGCGGCAGACCAGCCAAGGGTCCTCGGGCGCGACCGCGCAGATGGCGATCGCCGCTGGCACAGCCTCATTGGTGGCCACTCCGGTTCCGACCAGGCGATAGATCCGGTCGAGTGCCTCCCCCTGGTCGCTGCCACGCATCAGGTCGAGCGCCCATTCGATGCGAGACGCGACATCTCCACCTGCGAAATAGAAGCCGCGCAGAGCCCCGAGGCGCGCTGCCTCGATGGAGAATCGCAGCGCCTCCATCACGCTCGCGCCGTCGACCCCGGCACTCACTGCCGCCGCGACGGCGGAGGCTCCGGCAATCGCAATGGTCGTGTTGTGGGTGACATGCCCGGTCTGGAACACTGCCTCCACCAGCACGCCCAAAGGCTGCGAGGGAAAGGCGATGCCGACGGGCGCCACCCTCATCGCGGCGCCGTTCGTCGCGCCCGTTCTGCCGGCCAGCTCGGTCGATGTGCCAGCCGCGACGAGCGTCAGCGCATGGCGCGTCGAGGGCCCGAGAAGATCCGCCGACCCGGCGGCGATCATCCGCGCTTCCCAGGCGAGCAGGGCCTGGGCAAAGGCTCCCGGGTCGATCCGGCCACCGCCGGCAACCAGCATCTCGCCCAGGATGACAGCCTGATCGGTGTCGTCTGTCACACGGCCGGCGGCCATTCCGCGGCTGATGAAATTGTCCTTCGGGCCTGGATAAAACTTGTCCAAAATGCCGTAACGCTCAGCGATCAGCGCACGGGGTTGATATTGTGTCGGCATTCCCAGCGCGTCACCGATGGCGAGCCCGAGAAGAGCGCCATGCGCGCGGCTTCGCTGGGGCGAGAGGGCTGAGGGCTGTGTCGCGCTCGCGTCGCTCATTTCTGCGGCTCGCCGAAGCTGAGGTGCAGTGTGAAATGCGCCGGGTGCAACAAGCTGCGCACATGCTCGATTACGGCACCCGCTCCGTCCTGAACGATCCGCGTTGTTCCGAGAAATGGTTCGCCTTCCGGCTGCTGAAGCTCAGCCGCCTCATCGGGCGGCAGCCGAATAAGATCGACCGCCTCCGTCCCGCCGAGCGGCCGTATGTCCAGGCTCTCCAGGGTACGACGCAAGGAACCCTCCGCCAACCCGTCCTTGAGCACGGAGGCGAAGCTCGGTCGCCAGGGCAGGCGGCTGCGCTCTAAGGAAATCGGCTTTTCCTCCATCGTATACCTTACCCGGTCGAGGGCGAGGAAGGTGGAGGCCGGCAGTGCGAGCCTTTCGGCCAGGCAGACATCCTCGATCCGTTCGAAGCGGAGGGTTCTGGCTTGCATTTGTACGCCATGCCGCGCGAGCGCGCGCGACCAGCCGAGACCATCGTCCAGCCGCGCACCATTGTAGCAGACGAATGACCCGGCGCCGCTCCAGGTTTCGATGAGACCGGCATGCTGAAGGCTGGAGAGCGCCTGCCGGATGGTGCTGCGGCTGACATCGAAACTGCGGGAGAGGTCGTATTCGCCCGGAAGCCGGTCGCCAGGCTGGAAGCATCCAGCCTGGATTCCGCGCATAAGACTATCCGCGACCCGCTTATATTTCGTCGCCACCTGTACGGACCTGTTCGCCTTTGACTGATCCTATGGCGCAAGGAGTGTCAGATGCAAGCGGCTCGCGAAATCCCGCCTTTTGCCCTCGCCGTGGGCGATAGGCCGATTCAGACTCCATATCCGACGGTCTTACTCAGGTCCGATCCGCCGCAGCACGGAGAGGAAACTTATTCGGCGGGAAATGATACTCAGCCTTCTTCCGGGCCAGCAGCGCCGAACTGAGCGTTCGACCAGCGTTCGAAATGCTCGATGACGTGGGCATAGTCTCGCGGACCATCGCCCTGGCTGATCGCGAAAGCCAGGATCTGCTTGGCCGCCGGACTCAGCCAAAGAGGAGCGCCCATGCGCTCGGCTTCCTCAATGCATAGTTTGACGTCCTTGTGGATCAGATCCGTCGTAAAGCGCATCGGGAAGTTGCGATTCAGTACGCATTGCGGAATCTTCTCCTGCGTCGCGAAGGAACGACCGCTGGAGACATTGATTATTTCGAGCATCGTCTTTGCGTTAAGGCCCGCCTTCGTTCCGAACACCAGTAGTTCGAAGCTAGCCAGAGTCGAGATCGCACAGAGCGTGTTGTTGATGATCTTCATCGTCTGCCCGAGCGCGGGATCAATTCCCAGATAGAAGATACTCCGACCGATCGCGGCGAGCACGGGCTCGACCTCGTCGAATGCCGAACGCGGGCCGCCCGCCATCACGGTCAGCGTGCCATTTTCCGCGGCGACGGTGCCGCCGCTCACCGGCGCTCCAAGCAGGAGCTTGCCAACTGCGTCGAGGCGATCCGCGACCAGTCGTGTAATCGTGGGGCCGGTAGTCGACAGGTCGACGACGATGCGGGTATCGGTCTCCGTGATCACGCCGTCGGCACCGGTCGCCACCTTGGCCACGATCTCCGGCGTCGGCAGGCTGAGGAAGACGATCGGCACCTGTGCGGCCAGATCCCGCACGCTCTCGGCCACAATCGCCCCGTCGCGATGCAGCCGGTTCATCGCGTCCTGGTCAAGATCGAATACGACGACCTCGTGCCCCGCTCGCAGAAGCCTGGTGCCGAAGTGCAGACCCATATTGCCGAGCCCGATCAAGCCTAGCCTCATGCTCGTTCATCCTCTCGGAAAAAGATTTCCCAGGTATTCTGCCCCCGGCGCTGTAACCTGACCTTTGCCTGAAATCTCGTCACATTCTCAACTATGGATGGCGCCGACCGGAAGATCATTCGTTTGCTACTGGTCAAGAACTTTCTCCCAATGCGGAACGGCCACACACTGCGGCCGGAGCCTTTCGGTTGTGGACAAGCGTCTTGACAGGCTTCTCCGCGCGACCGTAGCATGACCTATACGCGAGTGTCATGACCGGATATCGGACATTATGGCCGTCGATACCCTCAAGACGACGGAGCGAACCTTGCGGGTGCTCCGCTCGTTCAGCCGCGCCAGGCCGGAACTAACGGTCGCGGAATTGACGAGCATTCTCGAGCTCCCGCGTAGCGTGGTAACGCGCATCGTAGCGACGCTTGAGCAAGCCCAGTTTCTCGAGCGTAGTATAGGAAGTTTCAAATACCGCATAGGTATTGCCGCTTGCGAACTGGGCGCGACCTATCTTGCTGGCAATAGGCTGACAAATTTCTCGCATGAGATTCTTCGCGATCTTGCGGAACGAACTGGCCATACCGTGTATATGGGTGTCCTTCAAGGTCAGGACGTCGTCATAGTAAGCACGTTCGAAGGGCGAGCGCCGGTCCGCTTTATTTGGGCGGTCGGCGATCGGCTTCCGATTTCCACAACAGCTTTTGGTAAAGCCATACTGCTGCAAACGCCGCCCGAACAGATCGATCTGCTTTTGGGGAATTCGACCCTCCCGGGTTTGGCGCCGAACTCGATCAATACCCGGTCGCTGTTGAACAAGCAGCTTGAGGAGTATCGCGTGAAAGGCTGGATACCGGCCCTTGAGGAGAGCTTACCTGGTGTTTATGCGGTGGGCGCAGCCCTTCTTGACGCTGCCGGTAAACCGCTAGCCGGCATCAGCGTCAGCTTCCTGCGCGATACCACAGATTCCAATCAAATCGAAAAACTTGGCAACGCCGTGCTCGATGCGGCCCAGGCCATAAACCGCCGCATTGCCCCGCACTATGCCTACCAAGTCCAGAGGAAAGTACAATCGCTCAGCCCATCCTATGCATTCGGGTAGAGCCAGCAAACCACGACAGTTTTCCTGCCAGCAAGACTGCAACATACGAGGGCGAGGACCAGTATGAATAAACACAATATTGCCGGGCCTACGAAGGTTCGTTGGGCGGAAGCCTGTACGATCGTGCTTTGGATGGCTTCGGTGACTCCCTCCTTTGCTGCCGCGGTATGCAATCCGGACGAGGCCGCGCCAGGTGTTAGCGCGACCGAAATCAAGCTCGGGGCAACAATGCCCCTGACAGGTTCAGCCGCGGCTACCGGGCTAGGCGCCGCCGCAGGCGCCAAAGCGTATTATACGATGATCAACAAGGCCGGAGGCGTCAAAGGCCGCCAGATCAACTTCAAAGTGCTCGATGACCAATATTCTCCAGCCGTCGCGCAGCAGCAGATGCGGACGCTTGTTCAACGCGATGAGATTTTTGCCGTCGCGGGCGGCGAAGGGACCCCGAACTTTCTTGCCGTCGTTCCCTTTCTGCAGCGGGAGAAAGTCCCTGCCATCGCTCCCTATTCGCCGGCGAGTCAGCTGGGAACGATGAAGACGCCTTACGTCTTCATGACGAGTGTTGATTACATCACCGAGTTTCAGATCATGGCGCGATACGTGATCGACACCTATAAGCCGAAGAAGATCAGTCTCGTCGGTGTCCAGGGCAATGTCGGCGATGATGCGAAGAAAGGCATAGAGCAGGCCATCGGTAGCGGCGGCACGACTCTGCAGTATATTCCAGAGGTCCCAGGAACACCTGACTTCACGCCAATCGCGACGCAGTTGCGCGAGAACAATGCGGACTGGACGTTCTTGATTCTGACCGACACAGATACAGGGCAGCTGCTGCAGGCGATGCATCGCATAGGCTACAGCCCGCGCACGGCCGCATGGGCCGGCATGGATGACAAGAACTACATCAAGCCCTTCGGGGATGTCTCTCAAGGAATGATCGTCGCTCAGGAGACCGCTGCCATCAACAGCCCGGATCCACTCGTCAAACAGTTTGTCGAGCAGTTCACGAAGGAAACTGGCCGTGCGCCGGGCACATTCGAAGAACTCGGATGGGCTCAAGCTGAGATCACTGTCAAGGCGTTACAAGAAGCCAAAGCTTTGACCCGTTCCTGCCTGATGGCGGCGCTTGAGAGCATGAGCGACTTCCAGACGGGCATCGTGCCACCAATTGCCTTCGGTCCGGACCGAAGGCAAGGAGTGAACGCCATTGGTCTGGTTGAGATCAAAGGCGAAGATACCCCTCAGGTGACGCCGTTCACGGAAGTCCAATCGCAGTGATCCAGCGCATTGCACCGCGCGATCACGGGTAGCGTCGCAGCGAGGATGTTTAGTTCCGCCAACGCGATTCAGGTGACGCTCGGTGGCTTGGCCACCGGGTCGCTCTACGCGGTCATTCTGTTCGGTATCATTCTGGTATTTCAGGTCAGCCGGAGCATCAATTTCGCTTACGGCCCGACCGGAATGCTGGGCACCTTCGCGAGCTACGCACTCTACAGCGAGTTTGGCTTGCCTGTCTGGTTTGCCGTCCTCATCGGGATCGGGGTGACGGTCTTGATTGCTGCCCTGACGGATCTGCTCATCATACGGCGTCTGCCACCTCAGCAGGGGTTCGACGTCGTGGTGACTCTCGGAGAACTCCTGTTCCTCACCGCGCTTGCGCAACTCGTCTTCGGGGCGAGCGCGCAAAGCTATCTCAAGCTCCTCACCGACGTGCCAGTCCTCTCACGAAACATCTTCGTCAACGGCAACGACGTGCTCGCCGTTGTTCTTGGCGTGGCGGTCGCTATCGGAGGCTATTTCGTTTTAAACAGCACCAGCCTCGGTGTTTCGCTGAGGGCCGCCGCTGCCGATCCCTCCGTGGCACAGAGCGTCGGCATCAATGTCCGCGGCCTACGCACGGCCGCCTGGGCAGTGTCCGGCGTGTTCGTTGCGGTCGGGGCGATGATGTTCGCCGCTCGCCTGTCAGTCAATGCCTTCTACATGACCCCGATTGTTATCAATGTGTTCATCGCAGGCATGATCGGCGGGCTCGACCGGTATTGGCCGCCGATGCTGAGCGCATTCGGTATCGCGCTGTATCAGTCCTGGGCTATGTATCTGTTCGGCGAGGCTGGCGGTGTTCCGGCCCTCTTCATCCTCGTTATCGTGATTCTCGCCGCTGTCCCGAAGCGGCTGCTCGATGAACGCCATGAAGCCCGTGCCTGAATTGGTATCCGATCATTCGGTCTCTTCACATCAAGACCGGAGTCAGTGGTTGGGCTTCGGTATCTTCATAGTCATCACGGCCCTGCTGCCTTTCGTTATCGGCCAGTACTACCTGTATGTCGTGACGCAGGTTATGATCTATGCGATCGCGACGCTCGGCCTGGATGTCCTCTATGGGCGCACCGGACAGCTCTCTCTCGCCCATGCGAGTTTCTTCGGAATCGGCGCATACGTTGCCGCATTGTCGAACACCTTCGGCGTCCCCGTTGTTTTGCAGCCCGTTCTCGTCCTGGGGCTTGCCGTCATAGTTGGTGCGCTTGTCGCAATTCCTACTCTGCGCTTGTCGGGGCTGCGGCTCGCTTTAGTCACGCTGCTTTTCGGCGAGCTTTTCGTCTGGCTCATTGACCATGCCAGCAATCTGACGGGTGGCTCGCAAGGCATGACGGTGCAACCGCTCACGCTCGGGCCCTTCGACTCGTCCGAGCCCCTTGATGGCTACGCACTGGCCGCCATTGCATCGCTGTTGGCAACGGTCATGTGTGTTCAGCTCGGGAAGACGCAGTATGGGCGAAGAATGCTGGCGGTCCGAGACTCGGAGCTCGCTTCAGCGTCGGTCGGCATCCCCATCGTACGCACGAAGATTGCGGCGTTCATTCTCTCGGCAATACTCGCCGGGGCTGCCGGGTGGATCTACGCCTATGTCGTGGGTTTCGTGTCGCCGACGACCTTCGACTTGTTCGGCTCAGTCAACTTTCTTGTGGCGGTTATCCTCGGCGGCAGCGGTCGGGTACTCGGTGCATGGTGCGGCGCGCTGTATATCGTCCTCGTCCCGGAAGTCTTCAGCTCGATCGGCTATCCCAACCTGTTCCCAATCGTCGGAGGGGCTGTGATGATCGTGGTCGCGATGACGATTCCCCGTGGCCTGGTCGGAAGCTTGGAGAAGCTGGGCGAGACCCTCTGGGCGGTCCGTGGGAGACGCGGTCGTGCCGGAGGTTGAGCCGTTGTCCAGCATGGGCGGCGAAGGCCGGCTTGAGCTTCGGCAGATTGGTGTGAGCTTCGGCGGTGTCGCTGCCGTGAGAGACGTCAGCCTTGTCTTCAGGCCGCATGTGATCACCGGCCTCGTCGGGCCAAATGGTGCTGGCAAGACGACTCTGCTGAACGCGATCTCGGGCTTCGCGTCGGTCGAGCGAGGCACAATCGAGCTTGACAGATCCGAGCTGACCAAACTCCCAGCGGCTCAACGGGCTCATTACGGTGTCGTGAGAGGCTTTCAGACCGTCCGCCTTCTGGAGGGGGAAACCGCATTCGACAATATCCTCGTGGGATGCGAACGGGCGAGCCAGCCAAACATCTTCGCGCAACTCTTCAATCTTCCAGCGCAGCGCCGTTCGTGGAGGCGTGATCGGGGAGCTGCAGCGGAAATCGCCGAGAGACTTGGAATCTCATCGGTTGCTCACCGGCCCGTAGCAGAACTTCCTTTCGCAACTCGACGTCTCGTCGAATTGGCGCGTATCCTAGTGGTGAGACCAAAGGTGCTCCTACTCGATGAGCCCGCCGCGGGACTGAACGCTCACGGACGGCGGCAGCTGACTGAGACTTTGCAAGCCTATCATGCGGTATCGCCCTTCACGATGATCGTGATCGAGCACGATGTCGATCTTGTCCGTCGCATGTGCTCGGAATGCGTGGCGCTGGCGCAGGGCAGCGTTATTGCGACGGGCGACCCGGGTCATGTGCTGGACGACCCTGAGGTCAGGCGCGCCTATTTTGGGGACCAAGTGCACCATGCTTGAGGTGAATAATCTCCAGGCCTGGTACGGGCGGACCCAAGCGCTGTTCGATGTCTCGTTTCAGCTTGAGGCCGGACGATGTCTCGCTTTGATCGGCACCAACGGCGCGGGTAAGACGACGACGATTCGCGCGATCCTGGGTCTTGTTCTGACGGCAGGCAAAATATCGATCGCCGGCAGGGATGTCTCCTCACTTCCGACTCATTCGCGAGTAAGAGAGACCGGCATCAGCGTCGTTCACGAGGGTCGCGGGATGTTCCAGCGCATGAGTGTTCGTGAAAACATCTTAGTGGGACTGGCATCCTCGCTGCATCGCCGCTTAGATGATGCTCTCGATCAATTTCCGGCGCTTAGCGGCCGTCTTACCGAGAAAGTGTCACAGCTCTCGGGTGGTCAACAGCAGATGGTGGCCTTGGCGCGCGCGGTCGCACAACGGCCACGCCTTCTTTTGCTGGACGAACCCTCGCTAGGCCTCGCTCCCGCGATCGTGGACGAGATCTACGCGCATCTGGCGAGATTGCGCGATACCGGATTGACAATCCTTTTGGTCGAGCAAAGTGTTCCACGGGCCAGTGCGTTCGCGGACGAACTCTGTCTCATCCGCACCGGCCATTCGGTCACGAGAATAGCCACCGAAAACAAAGTCGAGGTGGACCAGCTTGTCAGCCTTGCGTTCGGCAATTGACAAGGCAGGTCTGGGAACAAGCAGGACAAGACATGAACGAAACCACTCTGGCGGCCGCCAACATGAAGATCGTTCGCGATAAGCGGGAGAATCTGAGGCACATGGTTGAAATGGCCGACGAGGCCGCTACCAAAGGCGTCGATATCCTGGTTCTGCCGGAAGTGGGTTTGCAGGGCTACGCCGACTTCGCCTTTCCCGTCGGTAGCAGCGAATGTGCGGAGCAGAAGCAGTATTACTATCGCGAAGCGGAAACGATTCCGGGTCCTACAACGGACGCGATCGCCGAATTAGCCAAGCGGCTGACGATGACTATCCAAGTCGGCATGGCTGAGCGGATGGTACATGGGAATGTTATCTTCAACAGCACGGCTCTGATCGGGCCGGAAGGGCTGATCGGCGTGTATCGAAAGGTACATAACCAATTCGAGTTTCCGTATTTCGCGCCGGGTGAAGGCACCCCGGTCTTCGAAACGAGTCACGGCAAGGTCGGCAGCATCATCTGCTATGATCTCTGCTTCCCGGAATTGATACGCTCTTTTGCTCTTCGCGGTGCCCATCTGATTCTAATGTCGAATGCGTGGCCGATGAAGGGGCATGATCGCGAGACGGACTACCATGGCTATGCCATGGATCTTGCCGCCAAAGGGAACGCCTTCTTCAACCAGTCGTGGCTCGTTATTGCGAACCATTGCGAAACCGGCGCCTATTCACAAAAGCTCGATTATTACGGCGGTTCCCAAGTCGTCGATCCCTACGGCAAAGTGGTCGCTTACCTTGCCAACGAGGAAGGTCTCGTCATTCATAAGGCCGATCTCGAAGAGGTCGTATTGCAATCCAGAACTGCGGGCTTCTTCGGCTTGAACCTTCTGCAAGACCGCCGGCCCGAGCACTACGGCGCGCTCGTCGACCAAGAGTATCGTCGATGCGGTCCTCGTTCGGGTTTGGCGGCGGAGTAATGGCGACGGAAACGCACCCCTACCATTGGGCGGCACGCCTCAGCCGAGCCGCCGGCGGGACCGGGCAGCCGCATGCTGCGTTCCACGCTTTTGATGAACTCTGCGCCGAGATTTTCGGACATAGGCTGTTCACTATACTTGCCTGGGAAGCTGGCGCAGATGAGGTGGAGCGGGTTTATTCGAGCAGACCTCAGGAATACCCCATGTCCGCCCGCAAGCGCATGGGTCCGACGCCGTGGGGCGCCTTGGTTCTAGGAAGCGGCCGCTCGTGGCTGGGCGCGAGCGCGGAAGACATGCGCTGGGCTTTTCCCGACCATGAGT
This sequence comes from Acidisoma sp. L85, assembly GCF_009765865.1. Lineage (GTDB taxonomy): Bacteria > Pseudomonadota > Alphaproteobacteria > Acetobacterales > Acetobacteraceae > Acidisoma. Next base: position 27,419 of record NZ_LMUQ01000018.1, on the reverse strand, counting down.
TGATAGCGGCGCTCGGATGCGCGGCTTGCATAAACTCGCCAGTGAGTTGGAACGGTGCGGTTTTGGGCGCGATCAATGTTTTGGATGCGGCTGACGCCTACCGGCCCTCGGACCTCGAGGCACTCGAAGCTATTTCGGGCTTTTTGGTGGGACCGCTACTCGCCACGAAGTCACAGCAACCCTAACCACGATCTGGCCCGCGCGGCTTCTCACTCATCATGGGAACAAGCATGACCGCCAACAACGCTCCACAATCCTTGCTATTTGAAAACGCCAGCATCGTCGATGGCATCGAGGACGAACCCCGAGAGTCGATGAGCGTAATCGTCGAAGGCGGCCGGATCGCCGAGGTATCGGACGTCAAAATTACGGCAAGCGCGGCACGCAAGATTGATCTAGCGGGCAAAACCCTCATGCCCGGCTTGATCGATTGTCATGTCCACGTCATTGCGACATCTGCCAATCTCGGGGCGAATGCGTTGCTGCCGGACTCTCTTATCGCTGCGAAGTCGGCGGGCATTATGCGCGGCATGCTCATGCGCGGGTTCACGACTGTCCGCGATATGGGTGGCGCTGATATCGGGCTGAGGATGGCGGTCGAGGAGGGTCATTTTGTAGGACCGAGGCTCGTCATCTGCGGCAAGGCATTATCGCAGACCGGCGGCCACACAGATTATCGCGGTCCGTTCGATGAACGAGACAGCCAATACTATACGCGCCGGCTGGGAGCCATGGGCCGACTCTGCGACGGTGTCGATGAGGTGAGGCGCGCCTGCCGTCAGGAAATCAAGGCGGGCGCTGAATTCATCAAGATCATGGCCAATGGTGGTGTTTCCTCTCCTAGCGACCCGATCGACTTTCTCAGTTTTTCACTGTCGGAAATGGAGGCAGCGGTCGAGGAGGCCCGCAATGCGCAAACTTATGTGTCTGCCCACCTGTATACCGACCCCGCGATCCGGCGCGCCGTGCAAGCCGGCGTCCGATCTCTTGAACATTGCAATCTGATTACGCCCGAGACGGCAGAATTGGCGGCCAGATCAAACGCCATCGCCTGCCCAACGCTGGTGACCTATGACATGCTTCAGAGGGAGGGCCGAGATTATGGCCTGCCGCCCGAATCCATTGCCAAGATCGACGATGTCAGGCTGGCGGGTTTGAAGAGCCTCGAAATCATGCGGGAGGCTGGGTTGATGATGGCCTATGGTACGGATCTTCTCGGACCGATGCACCGTCATCAGTCTGAGGAGTTCGTTATTCGCGCCAGTGTGCTCTCACCGCGCGAGGCCATCCGCAGCGCGACAGCAGATGCAGCGAAACTGTTGCGCATGGAAGGGCAGATCGGCTGCGTCTCCGTCGGCGCTCGGGGGGATTTCATCGTGGTCGAAGGAAATCCGCTCCAAGAGATCGAGCAATTGACGGGTCAGGGCCGCTTTATGCCGATGATTGTGCAAGCGGGTCGGATCGTAAAGGATCAGCTTAGCCATTAACATCAGGGTGGTCATGTAGTCGGTGGGGCGTCGAGCCCCTGGCCCGCGCAGCCGCGAGAGGTTTCAACGTGCCGCCGGAGGCAGAGATAGTGATACGACGCAACAGCACTAGACAGAACGCTGGACGTCGAACGAAGCATTGGCACGTCGTGCCTACACAACGGATGTAACAACAGATATGGCTGAAGTGGTGGTCACTAAGATCGATTGGGTCGCTCGAGCTAAGTTACTTCAGCCAATGCTGAATGCTGCTGGGCCACGATGCGATGCGGAAAGCGAGCTTCCGACCAACGTGGTGGAGGCTTTGCACGATGCTGGCCTGTTTCGTCTGTTGATTCCGCTGGATCTAGAGGGGGCCGAAGTCGATCTGCGGACCTTTTCGGCCGTGATTGAGGCGGTCGCTGAAGGCGATGGCAGTGCCGCCTGGTGCTTGGGCCAGAACGCGGTCAGCAACATGACATCCGCTTACATGCCGCCGGATGAGGCACAGAGGATGTTTTCGGACCGGCGCATAGTCCTTGCCTGGGGAGCGGGGGTCAACGGGCAGGCTATCCCTGCCGAGGGCGGCTTCCGGGTTAGCGGCCGCTGGGGGTTCGCCTCAGGATCGCGCCATGCGACCTGGCTAGGCGGCCAGGCGCCGATCAAGACGCCCGACGGCAGCCAAAGCTTGGAGCCGGACGGAAGTCCTAGCTACCGCACTTTTGTATTTCCAAAGGCATCCTGTCAGGTCACCGTCGGCTGGGACGCAATTGGCCTGCGCGGCACTGGCAGCGACAGCTATGAAGTCAGCGACGTGTTCGTCCCGAACGCGTATCTATTCAAGCGCACCGTTCCTGCTCCTCACCCAGGAGCGCTCTATCGGATTCCGCTAGCGGCTGTCTATCCGATAGCATTCGCGTCAGTCGCGGTCGGCCTTGCCCGCGCGATCCTAGGCGCGTTTATCGACATGGCTCGGAACAAGGTGCCTCAGGGATTAATACCTATGCGTGATAGCGACGCGATACAGTCGCTGCTTGGCCATGCCGCTACGAGGCTCAACTCGGCACGCATCAACCTTCACCACACTCTCGGTGAGATTTACGGCATGCCCATGGACAACGAGCGGGAAATCGGTCTCCGCGGCAATACAACCTTCGCGATTCACGAAGCATTGGCCGTTGCGGACATCTTATTCCACGAAGCCGGTGCGACGGCGATCCTAGTAAACCAACCGTTTGCGCGGCGATTACGCGATATTCATGCGGTTGCCCAGCAGGTTCAGGCAAGGCGAGCCAACTTCGAATTGGTGGGCAAACGACTGCTGGGATTCGAAACTGGCCCGCTGTTTTTGTGACTTCCTGCACGCGACATATGGATTGAATCCGTCTGATATGCTCCAATCGCGAGACCTTCTTCATCGTGCGGTGCAACGCAAGACGCGGCACCTTCCACATTTTATCGTTTGAATGTCAACACGCGATAAACACCCTTCTCACGTATTCACTCTATAGTGCAGCGTCGGCAATCCCGATGCCTCAGTTCGCACGAGAAAGTCGTACGATCGCCAAGGGATTGGGTGGAGGAGCGCGTGATGTGGCGCGTGTCCTGTCACTTGGCCGCGCCAACGCGCCGGTCGCCGGGCAAGCGGCTCGATCCTGACTCATCCCGGAGCCCATGGCTGCCAGTCGGCTTGAGAAGAGAACGTGTGGCGCAATCGCAGGGCGTTTCAGAGTCCCTTCACCGATCTGTCGGGTGGAGGATTGTCCTCGCCAACCGTAAACGTGCTCTGGGGTTTTCCACATCGTCCCGACCCTGTGCGAGCGGCATTTGGTGATCGGTTTCTGGAGGGACGGGGCCGGTGTCCGAGCAAAGCAATCCCGAGGATGATGCAGATCGACTCTCTAAGGCACAGATCGTCCTGATTGGTGCCACTTACGTGTTGCCGCTGAAGCTCGAAAACGGGACCGAGAATGACCAGGCTCGCATTGCGCCGCTTGGCGCGCTCGAGCTTGCGCGAGCGCAACGCAATCGTTCCGGGCGTCGTGTCCGATACGCCATAGTGAGTACTCCCCCACAAAAAACTGCATCAAATCCTTGGCTGTCTTTTCCTTCAGTGTTACACTATGTTACGTGTCCAGACAGGCTATCGTGCCAACTGATTGGGACTCGGAGGAGGTTGAACGATGAGAAACTCCGACACATGGAAGCGTCGACGCCCCCGTGCGCTGATCTAGCGGAGAGGAATATTTATGGCCTTTCAGGCAATGAAAGACGCAGTCCTCAACCGAGGCGTTCCACCGGACAGCTTTCTCAACCAACTCGTTGCCTGGGGCAGAACGGCGCCAGACGAAATTTTTGCTGCCAACTCAAATACAGACATCTATTCAAACATAGTCGGCGTTCTTGGTCCTTGGCAGAATATTAGCCATCGTCGTGCCGCTATGTTGGAAGTCATGCGAGTCCTCGCCGGTTTCGAGTCCTCATGGGATTGGAATGCGGGTGTCGATACAACTAACCCAACGTCCGTCACACGTGACACCATCGAAGCGGGTGCGTGGCAAGTCAGCGCAAACTCAATGGCGTTTGGACAGGAGCTCAAGGAGCTTGTGCTCGGTAAAGTCGGTTCGGTGGATGGCAACGACTTTCAACAGGCTATGAAGCAGGATCACCAATTGGCGATGGAATATATTGCTCGCCTGCTGCGACGCACTGTCGATCACAACGGTCCAGCAAAAAGACACGAGATCGACCCCTGGCTTCGCAAAGAATCCGTCTCGGAGTTCCAGGTCCTATTGAGTCCACCCTAGATGTTTGGTGCTGGCATTTGCTGAAGCAGAGCAAGGACGAATGACCGCCGGCACGAGAGACGCCGCCCGGCCAGTTCCGCCAGGTCGGCTGACGCTCTATCGACAATCCAGCTCTACGGGGCTGCGGTCCACTGGAGCCTTCGCGGCCTAATCGACTGAGCTATCTAAAACGCTCAGGATCAGGTTCTACACACGATAGAACTCCTTCTCGCGTGCCGATCGTCTATCCCGTTCCGATCGCCGGGCGGATTCTGCAAGGGGTGGCTTCTAGGCTACCTTTCCTGGGCAACCAATTCAGTGACATTCTATGGTGCTTGCCTTCCGGCCTGCTGAAGAAACTGGTGGATGAAGGCAATGACCATGCTTCCTTCTCCCACCGCGGCCGCAACCCGCTTAACAGGACTCAATCGGACGTCGCCACTGGCGAAAACACCGGGCACACTTGTTTCGAGCAGGTAGGGATCACGTGGTTGCGACCATACCCCAGCTTTTACCACGTCGTCACCAGTCAACACGTAACCTCGCGCATCCCTCGAGATCGCGGCCGGCAGCCAATCTGTCTCCGCATCCGCACCGATAAAGACGAATAGGCCATTGCAGGCGACGCGGCGAACCGAACTTGTGGCGCCGTCGCGAACGTCGATCTCTGTCAAGTTCGCCTCACCATGTGCAGCCGTAACCTCCGACCTCAGGAGGACAGCAATATTAGATTTCGTACGCAGCTGATCGAGGAGGTATTGCGACATGCTTCTTTCAAGGGACTCGCCCCGCACAACGAGCGTCACGCGCCGCGCGTGGTTGGCAAAATATATCGCGGCCTGACCGGCCGAATTTCCCGCGCCGATAAGATAGAGATCCATGCCATTGGTCGCGCCAGCTTCACTGCGTGCGGCGCCATAATAGATCCCCTTACCGATCAGCCGTTCAAAACCCTCTATGGCAAGACGGCGCCAGGCGACTCCAGTAGCAAGGATCACTGTGCGGCCGCTGATGACCTCATCGCCATCGAGGAGGACTTCGCGCGTTACTGGATCGATATTGCGAACCGAACGCGTTACCAGTATCTCCGCGCCAAGCCGCCGCGCCTGCAGCAATGCGCGGCTTGCGAGTTCGTCGCCTGAAACACCGTTGGGGAACCCCAGATAGTTCTCGATCCGCGAGGAGGTCCCCGCTTGGCCGCCGGGGGCCTCACGCTCTACGACGATGGTTCGGAGCCCTTCGGACGCCCCATATACGGCTGCCGCAAGTCCGGCCGGCCCGGCGCCGATTACGACCGTGTCGTATTCAGCAGCGCGTGCGCTTGTCTGCAGGCCGAGCAAACGCGCGACTTCGCGTGTGTTCGGCCGGCTCACCACCGTTCCGTCCGCCAGTCGCAGTATCGGGCAGTCTTGGGCGATGGGCGGGGGGGCCGGCCATGCCGCCGGCAAATGCGGCGCATCGAGTGCCAGCCACTCGAAACTGACTTGGTTTCGGTCGAGGAAGCGTCGCAAGTCGCCGCAGACGGCGTCCCAACGGGGCCCGACGACGGTGACACGCGCTTTGGGCGGTTCAGCGGTAATGCTCTGCAATCCCCCCAACCGCTCGCGCGCGAGTGCCCCCATCTTCATCGAGAACTCGGGCGCCATGGCGGCAATGGTGTAGTATTGACGCATGTCCACACGCATAACGCGTGAGGGTTCTGAGGCGCGATAGCCGCCAGGAAATGGTGTGCCAAGGGCGAGCGGAACCTCGCCAAAAATGGTGCCCGGGACACGCCAGCCAAGCCTGCGTTCAATCCCGTCGATCGTCTTGACGACCTCCATCTTGCCCGCGAGTACTGCGAACAACGCACGCTCACCCCCTTCAGGGACGGCGAATTCTCCAGCGAGGAGATGAATGTCAGCGGAAGTCTGTGCGAGACGCCCAAGTTCCGCCGCCCCCAATGATGAAAACAACGGCACGGTGAGAATATCATCGATTGTGAGCATGTTTTTTCCGCAATGTCGCAGGCGGTTTGTAGAATTGAACCTTGCTCTAGTTTCGTACGCTTGCGCAATGGCTCCTGGGGGTCGACGCAGAAATCATCGACCTCAAAGCAGCGATTTTGTCCGGGTGCAGTGCCGCGGCGTCAATCCGCAAGAGGGAATCTCATCGCGTGTCGACCCGGCCGCTTGGCCGGACGCGAGATGCGTTGGGGGGGCAGCTGGGCGAGCCTGTAGTGGGCGCGACACACTGGCCCCAGTATAGGTCCGTAGTGCGCCCTCACTCACTGCGACACGGCGGCCGTTGACGAGCGTTGGATATAGCCTATACGTATATGATGTTCTGCCGCATCGAACGGTAGGCTGAGGGATGGGATGTTAGGATGACGCAGGTAGCTCAGCACAAGATCGCCGTGATTTCAGGCGGGGGCACTGGGATCGGATTAGCAACTGCGCGGCTCCTGCTGGCTGAGGGCTATAAGGTTACCGCGATTGGAATTGAGGCTGAGACGGAGTTACCGGCTGGCCTAGAGTTCGTTAAGATCGACGTCACTGACGACGAAGCTATCGAAAACTTTGCCGGTCGCTTTCAACGTCTCGACGCTCTGATCAACGCTGCCGGCATGATCGCCCACAATAGGGGCGAATTTGACATGAAAGGGTTCCGCCGGGTCGTAGACGTGAACCTTAATGGCACGGCTGCTTGTTGCTTCGCCTTTAAGGACGCCCTCACGGCCGCGAGGGGCGCCATTGTCAACTTCGCCTCTATGTACGCGATCTTTGGTTCACCGTTCACACCGGCTTACGCTGCGAGCAAAGGGGCTGTCGTGCAGTTCACGAAATCGCTCGCTGTCGCCTGGGGTGAAAGCGTGCGAATCAACGCAATTGCGCCCGGTTGGATCGAAACGCGAATTTCATCCAACGCCATGAGTGATCCGGCGCGGGCCGAAGGAATAATGCGGCGGCTGCCAATCAAACGCTGGGGGGCGCCAGAAGAGGTCGCGCGCGTCATTCGCTTCCTAGTTTCCGAGGAGGCGTCCTACGTGAATGGCAGCCTCTACACGATCGACGGCGGCTATTCCGTTTCGTAGCGGTAGCAGGTCTGCCAATCGAGCGCCGCCTACCGATCATGAATAAACCATCCCTCACGGCCCGACGGCCGGAGCAAAACTAAGGAGGATCGTCTCGTGATAACGCGAAGAATGTTCAGCTCGGCTACCGCCGCGACCGCGGCCATCGCTGTTGCAGGCCGGTTTGCGCCTGCCCAGGCCAAAAAAGTGACAGTGGCCTTTTCGCAAGCTGATCTGATCAACGACTGGCGAGTTACCAATCAGAGCGATATGAAACAACACATCGAAGCGCAAGGATGGCGTTTCATCACGGCCTCGTCAGACGATGATCCCGCCAAGCAGCTCTCCGACATCGAAAGCATGCTTTCGCAATCTCCGGATGTGCTCGTCGTCGCTCCACTGGAGTCTGTAGCACTCGCGCCTGCCGTCGGTCTCGCCAACGACGCCGGCATTCCCATGATCGTCATCGACCGCACCTTGGCAGCAAAGCCTGGAGAGGGTGAGTTCAAAGCTGAGATTGTCCAGAGTCACTATGATTCCGGCAAGCTCTTGGCCGAGAAGGCGGTCGAGCTGCTCAAGGCCAAAAATGGCAGTCCAAAAGGCAGCGTAGTGCGGGTCGGCGGTATCCCGGGATCATCGCCGGTTATCGATGCCGGCAAAGGATGGGCTGACGTCATGCAGCCTTACCCGGACATCAAGGTTGTGGGAACCGCCAACGGCGGCTTTACCAAGGAAGGCGGCATTCGCGTCATGCAGGATTTTCTGCAGCGCTTCCCTAAAGGGAAGATCGATGTTGTGTGGACAGACTATAGCGACATGACGATGGGCGCGATCCAGGCCATCAAATCGGCCGGGCGGACTGAGATACTCGGCTACCTTGTTGGGGAGGGCGGCCAGATCCAAGCCATTGAGGCGGTTGTGGCAGGCGAAATCGCCCGAGAGACCCAGACGCCACCTTATTTCGGGGAAATCGTTGTTGCCAACGTCAAGAAGCTATTGGCAGGCCAGACGATCGCCGCACACCAGAATCTGCCCATCCTGGTCTTTGACGCGGACAAGAAGGACGCCGCTGAAGCCTATCTCAAATCCATAACCGCCAAGGGCCTGAAGTTTTAATGATCGCGTCTGAGGGAGAGCATCCCCTCTCGCTACAAGGCATTCACAAGGCTTTCGGCGCCATCCAAGTTCTGAGGGACGTTTCCTGCGACTTTCGCGCCGGAGAGGTCCATTGTTTGATGGGGGAAAATGGCGCGGGCAAGTCTACACTTATACGCATCGCTTCCGGCGCCTATTCACCCGATTCTGGCAACGTTATCTTGGCCGGCCGGCCGCTTGACTCCATGACTCCCCGTTGGGCGCGCGACAATGGCATTGCGACCATCTATCAGGAACTTGACCTCATCCCGAACCTCGATGGGGCTGAGAACATGTTACTCGGTCGCGAGCCTCGCGGGAGGCTAGGCCGCATCGACCGGGCGGAACGGCTGCGGCGCGCCCGAGCCGTTCTCAATTCCATGCATGTTTCGGTGGATCTGGACCGGCCCGTACAAGAACTCGGGATTGCCCAACAGCAGATGATCGCGATCGCAAAGTCTTTGACAGACGAATGTCGCGTCATGATCCTGGACGAGCCGACCGCCGTCTTCACCCGCACGGAGACGAGGGCCCTCTTCAATCTGGTCAAGAAGCTGCGTGAGCAGCGCATCGCGGTAGTGTTCATCTCTCACCACATGGAAGAGATCTTTGAGATCGGCGATCGCATCACCGTGCTCCGGGATGGCAGCGTGGCGAGCACCGGCACAATCGCGGAATACAACCACGATCGCTTGGTCCGTGATATGGTGGGGCGTGACGTTAAACGTCCGGTTCGTCGGTCGGCGCAAACTACAAACGCGCCTCTGCTCGAAGTCCGTGACCTCAGCGATGGCGAAACCGTCCAAGGCGTTTCCTTCTCTGTAGGCCGCGGAGAGATCGTCGGGATGGCTGGACTAATTGGCTCGGGGCGAACCGAGACCGCGCGGCTTATCTTCGGGGCAACACGGCCGCGGAGTGGTCAGATCGTGCTCGATGGCAAGACGGTTTCGCCCTCCGACCCCTTCCAGGCCGTAAAGCTCGGAATCGGCATGGTGCCGGAAGACCGGAAACGCGACGGACTGGTCTTAACCCGCAGCATTCTTGAGAACGGCGGATATACGCTCGTTCGGAAATTGAGCCACGCCGGTTGGGTTCCTTGGCGACGGGTACGACGGGAGGTGACGGACCGCACGCGAGGCCTTGCCGTGAGGCCCGCGACGCCCAAGACATTGGTGGCTCGTTTGAGTGGAGGCAATCAGCAGAAGGTGGTGCTGAGCCGCTGGCTGGCCGCCGGGGTCTCGCTCCTGATCCTGGACGAGCCCACCCGCGGCGTTGATATCGGCGCGCGCAGCGAGATTTACGCTGTCATCCGCACGCTCGCTGAGCGAGGTATCGGTATTCTTTTGATCTCTTCTGACTTACCCGAGATCCTCTCGCAATCGGACCGCATCGTGGTCATGGCAAAGGGGCGCATCGCCGGCGAACTGGCCGGTGAGGGCGCGACAGAAGAAGCCGTCATGGCTCTCGCTTTCCGAACCAGGCCGGAGTCGATTGCGTGAGGTCAGCGCGCTTCAGGCCCCAGTCGCTGGCCCGGCATGGGCAAGTCGTCGCAGTCGTCATCCTTTTCGGCCTGGCCGCCGTTCTGGAGCCCGACTTCCTCACGCGATTCAACCTTTCCTCGATCGCTTTTCAGTATTCGGTGATTGGCTTGATTGCGCTCGGGCAATTTCCGGTCATCCTAACGGCCGGCATCGATCTCTCGCAGGGTTCGGTAATTGGTATCACGGCCGTTGTCACTGCCATGGCCGCGCAGGTCATGGGCTACCAGCTCGGGATCGTTGCCGCCTTGCTCGCCGGCACGGCGTCGGGGGTCATCACCGGATTGCTCGTCGCCTATACCCGCATCCCCGCCTTCGTCGTGACCTTGGGCATGATGAGCATCGGGCGGGGCCTCGCGCTCACTATCAGTTCCGGCCGTCCGATCCCGCTGTTGAATCTTTCCTTTATGCATTTGGCACATCTCCGGCTCCTCGGCGTTCCCGCCAGCTTCGCCTTCTTTCTTTTGTGTGCCGCCCTGCTGGCCCTTTTTCTCACGCAATGGCCCCTAGGCCGGGCAATCTACGCGGTCGGCGGGCATGAAGAGAATGCCCGCCTCACCGGTCTGGATGTTCCTCGAATCAAAATCTGCGTCTACGGCTTTTCTGGTCTCATGGCGGGTTTTGCTGGCGTGCTCCTGACTGCGAAAATAGGTACAGGGCATCCCCTGAGCGGTACAGGCTACGAACTTGTCAGCATCTCCGCCGTCATAATTGGAGGTGCCAGTCTGTTCGGCGGCATTGGCCGTACTTCGGGCATCGTCGCCGGCGTATTGCTTCTTGGAATTCTCGATAGCGTGCTCAATCTATCCGGCGTTTCCCCGTACGTTCAGGGGACTGTCAAGGGCTCGATCGTTCTGATCGCTTTGGCCTTTAGCCAATACAGCGTCAGCCGGAGCGCGCGGAGATGACGCCGTCTTCCTCCCTCGCCGAACCGAGGCGTTTCTTCACCCAATTGATCGTCGGCTCCAGCTCGGAGCAGAAGAACCTCCTCCGCCTGCTGGCAATCCTCCTCGCAGTGGCGGTGATCGGCGCCGCGATATCGGGCGGCGTGTTACTGCGACCGCAAAATCTCTCAAACATCCTGCAGCAGAACGCCGTGCTGCTGGTCGTGGTAACGGCCCAATTTTTGGTGATCGTTACAGGAGGCTTCGATCTGAGCGTGGGCGCGGCGGTTGCGCTTGCCAGCGTGGTTTTCGTGAGCTCGCTCGATCATGGTGTCGGCCTTGCGATCCTGGCGGCGCTGGTCTCCGGCCTGCTCCTGGGGCTCGTCAACGGCGTGCTCGTAACCTTCGTGCGCCTTCCCTCCTTCGTCGTGACCCTCGGGACGATGCAGATCGGCTATTCGCTCGCGAAGGTCTGGACAGGCGGCGGCACGATCGACGCGGCGCCCGGTGGTGCAACGATTCCTCGCCAATTGAACTCCTTTTATTCAACGAACCTAATCGGCCTACCTCTTCCCGTCTGGGTCGCGCTGATGGTCCTCGTCCTCGTCGCAATTTATCTCAGAACCTCGACGGGCTGTTTCGTCTTTGCCGTCGGAGGTAATAGCCGCGCCGCACGCCTCGCCGGCATTTCCACCTCGCGTGTCCGTCTGGTTGCCTATGCCACCGCGTCCCTGGCAGCTTCCGTGGCCGGCCTGCTCTTCTCATTGCGGGTTGGCTATGGCGACCCTCAAGCTGGCGTCATGTTGCCGCTCGACTCCATAGCTGCGGTTTCGATCGGCGGCGTCAGCCTGACCGGTGGCCGAGGCAGCCTTATCGCCGGATTCATGGGCGTGCTCATCATCGCCATGCTCGATAACTTGATGAACCTTCTCGGAGTCAACGTGACGCTGCAGCCCGTGGTCAAGGGTGTCATCGTTATCTTGACGGTCTTCGCCTATGGTCTTCGAAGGGACTAGCGGGCGGCATCGCAAAATGCCGCCCCACCGAAGCTATGGCATGAGTTGGCCGCCGTTAACCTCGATCACTTGTCCGGTCACGTAACCGCTGAGCATGTCAGAGCATAGATACAGGTAAGTGCCAGCGCATTCTTCCGCCGTCCCCGCGCGACCCATCGGAATCGAAGCCACCATCGTCTTCATCTGTTCTTCGGAGCTGAAGCGCTCGTGGAACGGTGTCGCGATTACTCCTGGAGAGACGGCGTTGACCCGGATGCCGTCCTTTACAAGTTCCTTAGCCATGCCGCGTGTCAGTGTGCTGACATAGCCTTTGGAGGCGGCGTAAAGGAGCGACCCGCCTCCACCGCCGTGCCGCGCTGCTATCGAGGTCGTATTGACTATGACTCCACCCTGCTTTCTCAGCCATGGGATCGCCGCACGGGACGCCCAGAGAACGGAATGCGAATTTATATCTGTAACCAGACGATCAAAGGACTCATCCGATTCCACGATCGGCACGCGCTTGAGAAGGCTGCCGGCATTGTTGATAAGCCCGTCCAGACGGCCGAAGAACTCAGCTGCCTCCATGACAACGCGCGTGATTTCGTCATGCTTTCCTGCATCGCCTGCGACAAGGTGAACCTTTCCGCCGCCCTTGCTGATTTCTTCCGCCAGTGCGCGTGCGGGGCCCTCACTGCTGTTATAGTGAATCGCAACCTGAGCGCCCTGCAGCGCCAGGGCTCGTGCGACTGCTGCGCCTATGCCTGTCGAGGCGCCCGTCACCAAATACGTCTTCCCCCTTAGATCGGGAACAGTCAGCTGGCTCACTTTGCTATCCTCCAATGATGGATTCACGTATACGCTATATGATCCGGCTAGAGAAGATTGCCGGGTTCCTACTCCTGAGTGTAAGCTTGCATCTTCCACCGAGCTGAAGGACAGAGAACCGCTTTTCAGGGGTCGAATTCGAGGTGCACGCCACATGAAGGGACTGCAAAAGATTGGGCGGGGCAACCTCTCTGCTATGGTCTACGAGCAGCTCCGCTCAGCGCTGATGAGTGGATATTATGCGCCAGGCCAGCGCTTGACATTAGTCGAATTAGCGAACGAATTGGGAACGAGCGTCACACCTGTGCGCGAAGCCATTTTTCGCCTGGCGGCTGATGGCGCCCTGGAGATGCCGAAAGCCCAGACGATAGCCGTTCCCATCTTGTCAGAATCGAGTGTCGCCGAACTCAAGATGATCCGAATGCATCTCGAAGGGGAAGCCGCCGCTGCTGCTGCGCTCAAAGCAACACGCAAAGAGGTCGCAGCAGTTCGCAGGATAAACGAGGCCTTCTTCAAGGCGCTTGATCAGGGGGATCCGCATCAAGCGAGTGACTACAATCGAGAATTCCACCTCGCGGTGGTCGCCATCGCCGAGATGCCGATCGTGCTCACAACCGTCGAAATGATGTGGGCCCGAATGGGGGCACATATTCATCGAATAAACCTCGGCCGCCGACGTCTTAAGGATTACGGTCCCGATCACGAACACTACGGCGTCATCGCAGGATTGGAGACTCGAGATCCCGACTTGGCACGACGCTCAATTCAAAATGATATCAAATTTGGCCAGTTTACGTTCCTCGATGTAGACGGCGCTACGGCAATCAACCGCATCGAGCTTACTGTCTCGCAGAAGGTGAAAAGGGTCCGGACCTCTCGTTGAGCGGGAGACGGCGATCTCAGCGGCGAGGCCCCTCGTTGACCGCGCCGTTCCGCTGCGACTTGGCGGAGCCAAATGGTGCATTTGCAAAGCACCGCCTCCATCATCTCGCGGTCGCAACCGCCTGCGCCAATGCAGAAGCGTTTAAATTGCTGCAATCGTGGTCGTGCCACGTGCGGCTTTGATCTCACGCGTCAGCAAGCCCTTTGTTGGAATGCCGCGACACCTGAACGACGTGACGCCGCCCTGGCGGCGCGGCGGCGTTTCAAACAACCGCGAGCGGTTGCCCCTTTGGTGCCGATGGTCGCCACCCGAATATCGCCGCCTTTGATAGCAGCCAAGATAGAACTGTGCTCGCAAACTCGGCTTGAATTCGTCACTCCTCCGCGACCGTTGTGACCCGGTTGTTGATGGCAGAATGGCGAGCTCATCAACGCTTCCCTGTGCACGAATTCCTCGGTGGGTGAATTCACGCTTTCGTGTGTTCGACGGAAACGCGGCGCCGTTCTGTAACATTCATTCGTATAGAGCCACTCTCCGATCTCCGCGCAAGAAAGGGACACGTGGCGATTTACTCGAACCATGTAAGATTTTGTTTCAACGCGCCGCGCGCATTGACAATGGCTTCCGCAGGACGTGGCATGCACTGCTGATGGCTTGTGGTGATCTAGCCAAAAGGAACTGCGGTATGAGCGAGAAGACGCCGGGACCGAGCCGCAGAGGCCTTTTCCGTGGGGTAGTGGGACTTGCTACCGTTCCCGTCGTCGCCCGCGCTGCACCCGTAGCAGAGGCTCCGTCGCCGCCTGCAGCCGGACCGCCTTCAATTACGCTCGACGTGAACGGACGCGATTACAGGCTCGTGATCGACGCCCGAACATCGCTTCTCGATGCACTGCGCGAGCACATGGACCTAACGGGTGCCAAAAAGGGGTGCGACCATGGGCAGTGCGGTGCCTGCACCGTCCATGTCGATGGCGAGCGCGTGCTCTCCTGTCTGACGCTCGCTCTCGCCGCACAAGGTCACGCTGTCAGGACGATCGAGGGACTGGCGTCCGCCGGCGGCGAATTGCATCCCATGCAGCAGGCTTTCATTGACCACGATGGCTTCCAGTGCGGCTACTGCACGCCTGGCCAGATCATGTCCGCCGTGGCCTGCGTAAACGAGGGTCATGCCACGAATGACGCAGACATCCGTGAATACATGAGCGGCAACCTCTGCCGGTGCGCCGCCTATCCCAACATCGTCTCAGCCATCAAACAGGCGCGCACGCAGATGGAGCAGGCTTGATGCGTCCATTCTCCTACGCACGCGCCACGGATTTGGCGCAGGCCGTCCACCTGGGCCGACAGACCGGCCAGGGGCAAACCGATGCACCGGTGCAACTCCTCGCTGGCGGCACGACACTTTATGACCTGATGAAGCTCGACGTGATGGTGCCAGACCGATTGGTGGACCTCGGGCCACTGCGGCCGAAGCTGTCCTCGATCACGCCCTCTGCGGAAGGGTTGCACCTCGGCGCGCTTGCGAAGATGGCGCATGTCGCGGCGCACCCTGTGGTGCAGGCAGACTATCCCGCCTTGGCCCAGAGCCTGCAGCTCGCCGCAAGCGCTCAACTGCGCAACATGGCGACCCTCGGCGGCAACGTCTTGCAGCGTACCCGCTGTTCCTATTTCCGCGATCCGACATGGGCTGCCTGCAACAAGCGCAATCCCGGCTCTGGCTGCGCGGCGCTGACCGGGTTCAACCGCAATCATGCTGTTCTCGGCACCGACTCTAGCTGCATCGCGCAATATCCAGGCGACTGGGCAGTGGCGCTGATGGCGCTCGAGGCCGATGTCAGCCTCACCGGACCTCTGGGTTCGCGCCGTCTGCCGTTCGCTTCCCTGCACCGCTTGGCTGGGGGGCAGCCGCAGTTCGAAACCAATTTGCAGCCAGGTGAGGTTATCACCGCCTTCTTCATCCCGGCCAGCAAGCGGGCACAACGCTCAGTCTACGTGAAGGTGCGGGACCGGACTTCCTATGAGTTCGCCATCGCTTCCGCTGCCGTGGCGCTTGAGATGGATGGGGACCTGGTGCGTCAGATCCGCATCAGCCTTGGCGGCATGGCGTATCGGCCGTGGCGGGCTGAAGGCGCGGAGGCAGTGCTGACCGGCAAGCCGCTGACCGAAGCGAATGCCGAAGCGGCAGGCCGGGCGGCGTTGGCGGGTGCGGCCGGACATGGTCACAACGACTACAAACTAACGCTCGGGCCACAGACAGTCGTCCGCGCCTTGATGCAGGCTAAAGCCCTGCCGCCTGCGAGCAGGAAGGCGTGACATGACCTTCAATCCCAAAAGCCTGTTCGGCAGGCCCACACCCCGCATCGACGGCGTCGCAAAGGTAACGGGGGCAGCGCGCTATGCGTCAGATGAGCTCGTGGCCAATCCCGCTTTTGCCTCTCTCGTCACCAGTGAGATTGCGCGCGGCCATATCACCGGCTTCGATCTCAGCCGCGCAAAGGCCGTCCCGGGCGTTCTGGATATACTGACCTATGAGACAGTCGGCAATCAGATCAAGGCGCCGCTAGGCCCGGATGGTGGCCCAACCACCACCACGCTTGAAAGCAACCGGATCTGGCACGACGGGCAGATCATTGCCGTTGTGGTGGCCGATACGTTCGAGTCCGCGGCTGAGGCGGCAGGCAAGGTACATGTAAGCACCATGGCGGAAGCCGCGAGTGCGAGTTTCGGTGCGCCGGGCGTTGAGGTGCAAGCGATAACAGCGGGCAGGCCCGGCGAGAAGACCAAGGGCAACCAAACGGAAGAGAAAGCTGCCGCTGACGCCGCCTTCGCCGCGGCGCCTGTTAAGCTCGACGTCCGCTACGCCACGCCACCACAACACCACAACCCGATTGAACTCTTCACCACCACCTGCGTCTGGGACGGTCCGAACCTCACCGTCTACGAGCCATCCCAGTTCATGTGGGGCCTGAAGACGGCAACCGCCAAGCAGCTCGGCATCGACCCGGCGAATGTCCGCGCGGTCTCCCGGTATGTTGGAGGTGCGTTCGGTTCCAAAGGCAACCAAACTTCCCGCACTGCTTGGATCGCCCTGGCCGCCAAGCGTCTCGGTCGCCCCGTCAAGTTGGTGCCGACCCGCGCACAGGGCTTTACGATCGCCACCTACCGCGCCGAGACGCGCCAGCACGTTCGGCTCAGCGCTACAGCTGATGGTAAGCTGACCTCCATGTTTCATGAGGGCTGGGAGGTCAGCTCGAGGCCCTCCAGCTACAAGGTCGCCGGAGTGGAGGCTACTTCGCGGCTCTATGCCGCGCCGGTGATTGCTACAGCGGTCAACGTTGTTCACGCCGACCGTGCAACGCCGGGATTCATGCGGGCGCCCGCCGAGGTGCCTTACGTCTTCGCTCTGGAAAGCGCGATGGACGAGCTCTCCTATGCGTTGAACATGGATCCCATCGAGCTGCGGCGGGTCAACGACACGCAAAACGATCCGGTGTCGGGTCTGCCGTTTTCATCCCGCCTGCTGATGCCCTGTTTCGACCAGGCGGCCGAAAAATTCGGCTGGAGCAAGCGCAACCCGAAGCCTGCCTCGATGCGGAGGGGTGAGTGGCTGGTGGGCTATGGCTGCGCATCCAGTTTCTACCCCAACAACATCGGGCCGGCCGCCGTCCGCATTTCGCTCGCGCCATCGGGCAAGGCAAATGTGTCGATGGCCGCGCATGAGCTCGGAACTGGCGCCTACACGACCGTAGCTATCACCGCAGCCCATTCTCTCGGCCTTGCGGTGAAGGATGTCACGGTCCACCTGGGCGATAGCGACCTGCCGCCGGTCCCCGTCGCGGGCGGCTCAAACAATGCTGCGACGACCACCCACGTCGTCGTCAAGGCCTGCGCGGACATCAGGCAGCGCTTGGCCGAGGCAGCGGTGGCCGCTGAAGACAGCCCCTTCCACAGCGCCGACCCGGCAACGCTTATTTTGGCGGGCGGCGCGCTCCGCAACGCGGACGGGTTGAGCGAGCCCCTAAGCAAGGCTGTCCCGCGAACTGGGGGACGCCTCGAGGTTTACGCCGAGAACATTCCCGCGGGCCTGCCGGCCAGCGCGATGGCGCAACTCTACAACGGCCACCCCTTGATGAGCCGGGGCGGCAACCGCAAGGACGTCACGGCTTACGCATTCGGGGCCCACTGCGTCGAAGTGCGCGTGCATAGCCTAACCCGTGAAATACGCGTGCCGCGCGTGGTCTCGGCCTTTGCTGCGGGCAACGTCATCAATCCGACAACTGCGCACAGCCAATACATGGGCGGCGTGATCTGGGGGATATCCTCGGCTTTGCATGAAGCGACGGAGATTGATCCGGTCTCCGCCCGGGTGATCAACGCGAACCTCGCCGACTACATAGTCCCAGTGAACGCTGACGCGCCGTCGATCGATATCATCATGGTTCCGGAAAACGACGACCGGGTCAATCCGCTGGGCGTGAAGGGCATCGGCGAGATCGGCATTGTCGGCATGAACGCGGCGATCTCCAACGCGGTGTTTCACGCTACAGGCAAGCGGATACGGGAACTCCCCGTGCGAGCGGAAAAGCTTCTATAGCCCATTCTCCCCGCACCAGTTCTCTTCCATGCTGCCCACCGGAAGCCGCGCCCGCTTACGATCTGGGCATCGTCGTTAACGGATGGTAACCGCCGCACGAGTATCGGCGCCAGTTTAACGTGTTTCGGCTGAGGCGGACAGCCAAGCTCTGTCGTCGTCCTCTTACGTCAACATTAACGAAGCGCCATACGCGTTAATGTTGCAGGTGGTGCAACGCTCGAACCCAAAACGCATTCCGCTGTCGAAAGGACGACATGCGCATGCGGATACTCCACGCCTCATCGCGACCATGCGCACCCCGGACGCAAGCATCATTCCCACTGTCCCGAATCTGGAACTGCTGCAACTGGACGTAGCGGACCCCGCCAGCATCGCCCAGGCCGTCGCGGCCGCCGGTGAGATAGTCGTACTGGTCAACCATGCCGGCATTGGGTGGTTGAATGCCCTCGAAGGCACACCTATGGACGCCGCTTGCGGCGGGAGTGGCTGAAACGGGGATCTGGCCGGTAGCTGCCTGGCTGCTTCTCGGGTGTGTGCCGCGCAAAGCCGACGCAAAAGTCAAATAGGCGGAAAGTCCGCTCCCTAGACTTGGCAACGAAAGTGACCGAGTTTTAAATTGGCCTCGCGGCCGACCTCAACCGTTAAATCGAGAAGTGATCTACGGTCAACCGATCTACGCTTGCTTCCATTATCGCGCGGGAAACGGAACCATGCGGCGGCGATTCTCGTCCCAAAGCGCGAAGTTGGGCGCTTTCAGTGCTTCGGCGATCGTAAGAATGGTCACAGCAGCCATCGTCACCTGGCAGGCTTCATGGCAATCGTGCAATCGGTAATTTGGGATGGCTGGGCGCAGATGGTGGACATGATGCGTGCCGATATCGGCACTGAACCAACGCAGTAGCCGCGGCAATTTCAGATAGGAGGTGCCGTGCAAAGCAGCGTTGGCCTGCGTCCAATCCGCTTTGGAAAACCATTGCGATGCTTCGAATCTATGCTGCACCGAGAATAGCCAGATGCCGATGATTGAAGCGAGCAACAACGGCGGAAAATGCACCAGAAGCACCGTTGTTATACCGAAAAGATATACAAGGGTGCCAAATATGAGCAACAAGGCGAGGTTCAACGCATAGACACTGCGCCGCTCCGCCGGATGGGACGCTGGCGTATCGAAGGGTACTCGTTGTAGAAGTATAAAAACCAACGGTGGCTGCAGCAAATGGATCAGAGCTGGATGATGGCTAAACCGGTATAACCGACGCCTAAACCGGCTCAATCTCTCGTATTCGGCCAAGGTCAGACAGTCGGTATAGAAATCAGCCGGGCACCCACGGAGATCTAGGTTGTTGTAAGTGACATGATGTCGCGCGTGTACCCGGCGCCACCAGGCAAAAGGCGTTAGCGTGACCAAGCTGCACGCACGCCCGAGAATTCGGTTGGACAGGGAGGCGGCAAAAAAGGAGTTATGCCCACAGTCATGCTGAATAATAAAGATACGGACCATCAGTCCACCACATGGAATTGCTAGTAACAAAGTCAACCATAGCGAAAACTTCAGCAATGCGTACATTGCCCCAGTCAGCAACAAGTAAAGCCCAAAGGTGGAAATCACCTGCCACGCCGCGCGGGCCTGGAGCGACGACTGAAATGTGCGTAAGTGAGCTTGCTGAGCGGCATCCATGGGACTGGGCACTGTCGTTGAACTATGCGACACGAGGAAAATCCTTTTCATAGCCCCGGATCGGAGGATCCTGACATCAACATAGCCATAAACCAGCGAAAGTCGATTTTGCTCGCTCAGCATTGCTGCCGCAGCGATCCGCCCTTCTTAACCGGCGGATCTGCGTCCCAGGCGCTGATGGCGTGGGTATTCTCTGGTGACCGGGAAGGCACACATATGCCAGATCGTGCCGGCAAGCGCATTCATCAAATCCACAGCAAATGAGGGCAGCGTGATCCGCCATCGGGCTTCGCGGCGCAAGGCCGCTTTGGAATCGCGTAATCAGCCTTTGATCGGCGGCGTTGGGCGGAAGGCGGACGGCCAGGTCTCGGCCTAGAAATGCGAATGAAGGACGCAGGGGCGGCAAAACGAATGCCGGTCACGGATCTGGCGTTCGACGCTGCTCGGCAGGTTGCGGCGCCCGCGTGGGAGGCCGCAAGCTCGGCCTTAAACACCCCGTCGAACAGATCGGATTTTTCAACGCTTGGAACACAGAGAACTACCCCGATAGTGGGCTCCGGGCCTTAAGATTTCTTCGTGTGAAACGATTCGTATCGGATCGCCAATATCGGATTCGGCGGTACAACACGCGAGACGCACCAATATCGCGTGTTGATGAAATTGCGCACCTGTGACGTCCGAGGCTCGGAAGAGTCTCCTCTGGATTCCGCTGCGGTGACCAGGGCGGCCGTCTAGGACCGTGCAAGGTGGCTGGGATAAGTCCGCGGCCAAGCTCATACTTGTCGACTCAACAGAGTGAATTGCGCAGGGAGCAGAGATGACAAAACGTGGTCGCGTCATTTTCGGTCGCATGGAGGAGGTGTCGTTCGGCACAGCCGCATCGGACACGATCGCCGAGCAAGTAGCGCAGGCCAACGCGACTCGGGTCTTCCTGATGGTAAGCGGCACGCTCAACCGCAAGACGGACGAGATCGAGCACGTTCGCAGTGCCCTCGGTGACCGCTGCGCCGGCATCTTCGATCGAATGCCAGCACATACCCCTCGTAGCGCGGTTGTCGAGGCATCTGAGGAGGCACGTACCGCGCAAGCTGACCTCATCGTGACGATCGGTGGCACCTCCATCACGGATGGCGCCAAGGCGGTGCAGTTGTGCCTCGCCAATGACATTCGCACGGTTGGGGGTATGGACGCGCTTCGTTCAGTTAAAAGCCTTGACAGACTGCTGGGACCACCCCGCTGCAAGCCGCCATCGGTACGTCAGATCAGCGTGCCGACAACGCTCTCCGCCGGAGAGTTCAGCGCCACAGCCGCGGTCACCGACGAGCGCCACCGAGTGAAGGAGCTAATTCGTCACCCCGATATCATTCCGCGCTCGGTCATCCTCGACCCCGCGATCACTATCCACACCCCGGAGTGGCTGTTTCTGTCGACCGGTATCCGCGCGGTCGATCATTGCGTGGAGGGGATATGCTCAAATGAGTCGAATCCCTTCGCTGATGCGGCGGCGCTGCGCGGGCTCACGTTGCTTGCGAACGCGCTGCCGCGGGTCAAGGCGAACCCGGCGGACCTCGATGCCCGGATGGATTGTCAGATCGGTGCGTGGCTCTCGATGGGGCCGCTCGCTGCCGAGGTTCCGATGGGCGCAAGTCACGGGATCGGATATGTCCTCGGTTCTGCCTTCAACATTCCACACGGACACACCTCGTGCATCCTGCTGCCCGCGGTCATGCGATGGAACAAGCCCGCGAATGCTGAACGTCAAGCGCTGGTTGCCACCGCGATGGGTCGTCCCGGCGGAGACGCGGCGGCTCTGCTGGATTCGCTCATAGCCGGCCTCGGCATGCCGCGCAGCCTGTCAGAGGTAGAGATCAAGCCAGAGCATTTTAAACAGATCGCGGAAAGTGCGATGCATACCCCTTGGGTTCCACGCAATCCACGGAAGATCGAAGGTCCCCGGCAGGTGCGCGAGATCCTTGACCTTGCGGCTTGAAACCCAGAATGCGAAATGGAGAACGGAGCCGGCGAAGTCGTAACCTATCTTCGCCGCGCACGCGACCAAACATCCAGCCCGACCGCGCCGATCACGATCGCGCCTTTAGCCACCAGCTGAATATTCGGATCGACGGCCAGCGAATAGAACAGATTGGTGATTGAACCCAGGATCAGCAGCCCGACCACGCTACGCCATACCGCACCTTCCCCGCCCAAAAGGGAGGTGCCGCCGATGATCACGACGGCGATGGCATCCAGCGGGATGGTGCCGCCAATATCCGCCTGTCCCACTGCCAGCCGGCTCGCCTCGATCATCCCAGCCAAGGCGGCCAGCATGCCGACGAGCGCAAAGGTCGATCCCCGGATCAGTCCGACACGTAGCCCGGAGAGCCGCGCCGCCGTCTCGTTGCCGCCGATGGCATAGAGCGACTGGCCATAAACGGTCTTCGCCAATACGAAACCGCCTATCAGCACCGTTACAATCAACAGCCAAACCGAGATGGGCAGCGGCCCCCAAACCCCCTGACCTAAAATCATAAAATTCGGATTGTCCGGCGTCTGCGGCGTCGAGTTCGAGTAGACGAAGGCAAGGCCGCTGAAGATCGAAGCTGAGCCAAGCGTGGCGATGAAGGGGTTGATGCGCATATAGGCCACGACAGCCCCATTTATCACGCCACAGACAGTGCCCAGCACAAGCGCGCAGGCACCGGCCTCGACCAAGCCGTTCTGCATAGCGATCTTGGCGAACATCGTCGCGGCGAACGCGTAGATCGCGCCTACCGACAGATCAAAGCCGCCGCCGATCATGACAAAGGTCATGCCAACCGCCACGATCCCCAGCGGCGCGTTCTGACTTAGGATGATCCTGATATTGGTCCAGGTGAGAAATGCGGGGTAGATGATTTGCGCAACAATGACCACGCCGATCAGTGCAGCGATCATGCCGAGATCGCTCACATCGAAAGGCATGCGGCGCTTCGCCGCCGGGGCGCCTGCTATTGCCGACTGGAGTCCGTTGGCGCTTCCTGGGCTCTTCATCAGCTTTCCTTCTGCATCTGTTCCGCGCCGTGCTCGCCGGTCTGCACGGCGAAGGCGGAATGCAGCAGAGTCTTCACGTCTATCTGATCGTTGTGACAGTCGCGCTCATCGACCATATGGCCGTCGCGCATCACAATGATGCGGTCCGACACAACGAGCAATTCCTCAAGCTCCGACGAGACGATGACGACCGCCAGGCCATCCTCCAATGCGGATTTCCGCAATGCCGCGAGGATTTCGGTCTTCGCCCCGATGTCTATGCCGCGCGTCGGCTCGTCGGCCAGCAGCAGGCGGGGGCGGGCATGATGCCAGCGGCCGAGCATGAGCTTCTGCTGGTTTCCACCGGAGAGGTCTCGCGCAGGCGTTCTCAGGCGCGCCGGGTCGAAGCCGTATTCGGCGACGGCCGCCTTGGCCGCCGCCAGGATATTGCGATCCTGGAAGATACCGAGCCGGGCCACGGCCGGCATGTCGCCCAGTATCACATTCGATGCCGAGGGCCGGCCAAGCACCAGCCCCTGCCCTTTGCGATCTTCCGGAATGAGCGCAATGCCCATTGCGCGCGACGCCCTTGGCGTGCGGGGCGCCCCCTGTTCGCGGCCATCGATCTCAACCCAGCCTGTCGCGGGTTCCAGGCCCGCCAGCGCCCGCATCAGTGAGGTACGGCCCGATCCCACCAGCCCCGCCACGCCCAGCACTTCACCGGCCCGCACCGTCAGGCTAACGGGATAGAGCAGCCCCGGCACGGCTAGGTCCCGCACCTTCAATAGCTCGCGCGGCGTGCGCGACGGCTTGGCGGGACGCTGTTGCAAGGTGCTGTCAAGCTCGTTGCCCAGCATTTCATGGACCAGCTGGCGCTTATTCCATTCACTCCGCGGCCGGCTCGCCACCACGGCCCCATCGCGGAATACCGTTATCCGCTCGCAGACCTCTAGCACCTCGTCGAGATGATGGCTGACGAAGGCCATCGTGGTGCCCTGCGCCTTCATTTGATTGATGAGTTCCAGGAGCTTCCGGCGTTCATTCTCCCCAAGAGAAGCGGTCGGCTCGTCGAACAGGACCGCCTTAGCCGAGGACTGATAGGCGCGCATGATTTCTAGCAGTTGCTGGTCGGCAATGGGCAAGCCGTCGGTCCGCGCGTCGGGGGCGATGCGCACGTCGAACTTTTCACACAACTCGAGGAAGCGCTTTCGCATGCCACGATAATCGACGAGGCCAAGCGACGATGGGCATTGACCGAGGAATACGTTCTCGCAGGCCGTTCGGGCCGGGATCATCGTGAGTTCCTGATAGATCGCGACAATACCGACGGCTCGGGACTCTCTCGGACTTCCGCCCAGAATCGTCTTTCCAAAGGCGGTCACGCTACCCGAAGTCGGCGCCACACGCCCGGCCAGAATGCCCAGGAAGGTGGACTTCCCGGCGCCGTTTTCGCCTACCAGCCCATGCACTTCGCCGGCGTGGAAGTCGACGCTGACGCCCTTAAGCGCCTGCACCGCGCCGTATTGCTTGGTGATGTCAGTGGCCATGATCGTAATACCCTGCGGCCGCGTCTCGGCCGCAGGTTTGGATTTGTCGAAGTCCCGATGGGCGTCAGTCAGTGACATGCTTCGCCCTTCGAGATGCCGACCACCGCGGCCGGGGTACCTCAATCGTTCTCGGGCTTGTAGTTAGCGGCATTCTCTTTCGTAACCAAGAACGAGGCGGAGTTCGGGTCACGCCCCGGCTCAAGAGCATGACCATCGTCGCCCGTGTAATGCGGAACCTTCTTGCCAGCCCAGGCATCGACCACGGCGCGGATCGCATAATCGATCGGTGTCTGCGAGTAGCGCGCAAGCATGGCTTCGGTAACGCCGTTGTTGACGTAAGCGAGTCCGGTCACGGTACCGCCGCCTTCGTAGATCTTCACCTTACCCAGCCGGTTGGTTCCACGCAGGGCGGCCACCGCGCCCTTGGTGATATTCGTATAGGCCGACATCAGGATCGTCATATCCGGATGTGCCTGCACCAGCGGCTGGGCCTTCTCCTCCGCATCCGGAACCGAGTAATTAGTATAGACCGGCGCGATGATCTTCCAATTCTTTGGAGCCGTATCCGTCATTGCCTTGAAGAAGGCCTTGGTAATGCTGTTTAGAGCTGGCCCAACCATGATCCCAACGGTTTGCGGTCCGGGATTGTCCTTCACGGCCTTCGCCCACAGGATCGACCAAGCCTTCACCGATTCGTTGCCGCCGACATAGTTCAGCGTCCCCGGGCTCCATAGCTCGTCGCCTTCACCCAGGATGCGGCCGCACAGGGTACCGTCAATGTCCTCGACCAAAATATTGGCGTCGGGCGCCTGGACGGTCGCGATATGGCAGGCCACGTTGCCGGCTACCGGCTCGACGATCCACGCATTGTACTTCTTGCTCGCCAAGGCAATCTGCATCTGGTCCATCTGCTTCGACGCGTCGAATTCGCTTTGGAAAATGTCGAGCGAAACGCCGAGTTCCTTGGCTGTGGCGAAGGCTTTCTCGTTCTGAGCCTTGAGGAAGCTGTTGCTTGACCCTAGGGAGAAGAAGGCGATCTTAAGCGCCTTGCCGTCAGTGCGGATCACATGACCGCCGCCGACATCGATTGATACATTGTCCGCCGCTTGCGCGGAACCGACAATGGGCTGAGCCAAGGTCATGGCGGCGATAGCAGCCACGGATACAAAGCCGAGACGTAGACGCATATTATCCTCCCCGAAGTCGATTTGCGCTTTGGTTTCTCGGTGTCGAGGGGCCCTGGCTTCATCGACAAAAGCGTCGCGACTTTGAGCGCACAAGCCCGTTCTACGGCTGGAGTGTCAATATTCAAGTCTGCTATAGCTGCTATTACGCTTAGTGAAGCCGAGCGAGACTGGTCAAAGAGCGGACGCAAGCGGATAGTCCTTGCGCAGGAAGTGTCGGAAGGCCTTGTGGCTTCGGTTTATGCTGCACTGCATTATTCATGGATGCCGCCGGGATGGCGCCGCCGAAATGCAGCAAGCCATCGCATGTTAATTAGAAGACGACAGGAAAGGGAGAATACACCATGCGCGGAACGATCGCCGTTATGACCAGCCCGGGCGAGCTCGAATATCAGCAATATGATGTGCCCAGACCGGGCCCTGGCTCGCTCGTCCTGGAAGTGGTCCGTGCCAATGTCTGCGGTTCCGAACTGCATGTCTGGCGCGGCCATCATCCGGTAAAGAAGCGCGGCGGAATCGGCCACGAAATGGTCGGCCGCATCATGGCGCTGGGCGACGGGGTGACGACCGACTTCAACAGCCAGCCCGTGAAGGTCGGGGATCGCGTCGTCGCGACCTATTTCCAGACCTGCCTGCGTTGCCCGCCCTGCGTCGATGGCCAGTACAACCTTTGCGACAATGCCTATGAGTTCTTTGCCATGCAGCCGGAGCAGGCGCCACATTTCCACGGAGCCTTTGCGACGCACATCTACATCCATCCACGCCAGAACTTCTACAAGGTCGCCGACAACATTCCCGACAGCGTCGCGGCCAGCGCCAATTGCGCACTCTCGCAGGTTTACTACGGGCTCGATCGCATCGGCGTCACTTATGGCGAGACCCTCGTGATTCAGGGCGCCGGCGGCCTCGGCCTGATGGGCGCGGCCATCGCGAAGACCCGCGGCATTCGCGTGATCGTCATCGATGGCGTCGAGCTGCGGCTGAACCAGGCGCGTGCCTTCGGCGCTGATCACGTGATCAGCATGAAGGATTGCCCCACCGAGGCCGATCGGATCAAGGCGGTTCAGGACCTGACCAGGGGCCGAGGAGCCGATGTGGGCATGGAAGTCACTGGCGTGCCTGCCGCGTTCAACGAAGGTGTACGGGGCCTGGTGCGGCGCGGCGGGCGTTACCTGGCGATGGGCAATCTTTCGCCTGGCTTCACCATCGAGATGGACCCAGGTCTTCTTACGCGGCGGGCGGTGCAGGTCATGGCGGTAGATCGCTATGACGCTCGCTATCTGCTCAAGGCTCTGCGTTTCCTAGAGGAAAATATGGAACGCTTTCCCTTCGCTGATTTGCTGGATGCGAGTTTCGCGCTCAGCGACGTCAAACTGGCCCTCGATAAATCCGCCAAGCGCGAGGTGACGCGAGCGTCGATCATCTGCGAAGCCGCCTGATCGCCGCATCGAGCCGGAGTGTCGCCCCAAGGGTGCGAGGGCGACACAGCCGAATACGGAGCGATCAACCTCCGAGAGGAAAGATTATGAGCGCCATTCGGCTCTTTCACATCGTGCTGCGACCCGTTACGCTGAATGGAAGCATTATCGCGATTCGCGGTGCATCAACCAAGCGGATGCAGATCGCCGAGGGAAACAAGCGAAACGGTCGTCCCACTTCAGGAGGTAACGTTCGATGAATCAACCTCCCGCTACGCGATATCGCCGTCGCCATCGAACTAGAATCTAGACAGGGCTGCTTGCTATTCTAGGGTCAGGACCCATTAATTGCTTGCTTCGGCTCGGCGCATTGTGATTCTGGAGATGGCGGGAGGATACCGTCATGGACAAACTGTTTCTGCT
>NZ_LMUQ01000017.1 GCF_009765865.1 Acidisoma sp. L85 | reverse complement strand
AGCAGCTCAACATCTCGGAAGCTCAGGCTGAACACGTGATAGAGCCATACAGCGTGGCTGATGAGGTCTGCCGGGAAACGGTGGCGATGGTGCGGGCCTGGCGGCTTCTTCATGCCATCATCCTCGCCCAGGCCGTCGCAGACCGCCAGTTAACGTGACAACGCTAGCAGGAGGGCTGCTGACAGGGCCGTTCGCGTCACCGATGCTGTCTGGCCATTTCTCATTGGACGGAAGCGCGACAAGGTGGACAGACGCAGATTGGCGCTGCGCGCATTTGCGTAAGATCTTCGCTATAGCGATAATGTTGCTTCGGCGCTCGATGTAGAAAAGCCATTTTTCATCTCCAGCGCGAAATATCAATCTTGTGCAACGATTCTCCTTGACGACGGATTTGGATATCGGCATTCTGCATTTAAATGCGGTAGTGAATAATTATTCAAGGTTGGGGAATGTTGGATCGTCAAACACAAGGCGCGGATTCAAACGCTCTTATCGCAAAGATTTTAGCGGCTGATGAAACCACGCGATCTGAACTCCTCGCTCGTACGGCGACGGAAGTCAGGGTCTCTATCCTCAACACGATCATCGGGCCCAAAATGGGCCATATTGGCGGCGACTTTTCCGTCGCCGATATTCTCACGACGCTGTTCTTCGGCGTGATGAAGCTCGACCCAGATAATCCGAATTGGCAAGAGCGGGATCGCTTCATCCTCAGCAAGGGCCATTGCTCAGCGGCGCTTTATTCCGTGTTGGCTATGCGTGGCTTCTTTGAAATCGACCTGCTGAAGACGTTCATGGCGCCTCTTTCAGCTCTCAACGGCCACCCCAACCGTCGCAAGATTCCAGGCGTTGAGGCCAACACCGGTCCCTTGGGCCATGGTCTGCCCATCGGCGTCGGTTGCGCTATTGCAGCACGCCTAGCGAAAGCCGACCGGCGCGTCTTCGTCGTGCTCGGTGATGGTGAGCTGCAGGAAGGCAGTAACTGGGAGGCCGCTATGGCGGCTGGCCATCGCGGCCTGTCAAATCTCGTGGCTATCGTCGACCGTAATCGGCTGCAACAGGGCGCCGGGACGGAAGACACCAACCGGCTCGAACCGCTGGCCGACAAATGGCGCAGCTTCGGCTGGGAAGTGCACGATGTCGACGGGCACGACCACCGAGTTCTCTACGACATGCTGTCCCAGCCGGGCGGGTCCCAGCCGCGGTGCCTCGTCGCGCGCACGATCAAGGGTAAAGGGGTCTCCTTCATCGAAAACCGGGTCGAGTGGCACCACAAAGTACCGTCGCTGGAACAGGTTCAGCTCGCCCACAAGGAGCTCGCAGTTTGATGAACGAGATAAGCCAGGCTCCCACTGTTGCAACATTCGATTGTCGTGTCGCATTCGCGGAGACATTAATCGAGCTCGCCCGGACCGATCACCGCATTGTTGCGGTCTGTAATGACTCGGTAGGATCGAGCAACCTCAACGCCTTCCAGAAGGAATTTCCGGACCGTCTGATTAATGTCGGCATCGCCGAGCAAAATATGGTTGGCGTGGCAGCAGGTCTCGCGAATGGCGGCTTCGTACCTTACGTGAGCTGTGCCTCTCCCTTTCTAACCGGCCGCGCGTTGGAACAGATCAAGGCAGACGTCGCCTATAATAACTATCACATCGTGCTCTGTGGCCAGAGCCCGGGCATGTCCTACGGTGAGCTTGGACCGACGCATCACTCGATCGAAGACTTTGCCTGGATGCGAGCGCTGACAGACCTGACAATACTTGTGCCGGCTGATCCGCGACAGACGCGGGATGCTGTGCGTTGGGCCTCCACCGCCAACCGTCCGGTGTTCATGCGCGTCGGGCGGTTTAAGATCCCTTCCGTTACTCCAGAAGACGAAGATTTCGTCCCGGGCCGCGCCTCGCGTTTGCGCGACGGTCGCGACGTGACGCTCATTGCATGCGGCACAATGGTATCTCGCGCCCTGGGAGCCGCCGACCAACTCGCGCAAAAGGGCATCTCGGCGCGCGTGCTGAACATGACGACGATCCAGCCTCTCGACGAGGCTGCAGTCATCGAGGCCGCCACCGAGACCGGCAGGATCGTGACGGTGGAGGAGGCCATCATCCATGGCGGCCTCGGCTCCGCTGTTGCGGAGTGCGTCGTGCAGAACAAGCCAGTGCCCATGCGCATACTCGGCGTGCCCCATCTCGCACCCACCGGCAGCACCGCCTTCCTGCTGGACCATTTTGGACTCAATGCCGAGGGGATCGCTAAAGCAGCCCTCGAATTGGTGGGTTGAGTCGTGGCCGCCCCGCTGCTTCTCGCGATTGACCAAGGCACCAGCGGAACTAAGGTGATTCTGGCGGATAAGACCGGGTCGATCGCCGCGCGCAGCCATGCACCTATTGGCGAGACGCATCCTCATCCGGGATGGGTCGAGCAGGATCCAATCGAGATCTGGCAGAGCGTGCAGCGCGCGGTCGCCGGTTGTCTCGATGGACACGATCCGGCGCGCGTCGCGGCCGTCGGGCTGAGCACGCAGCGTGAATCCATTGTTGCCTGGGACCGGCTGACCGGCGCGCCGCTGACGCCGGTGATCAGCTGGCAGGATCAACGTAGCGCAGCACTTTGCGATGCGCTCCGCAGCCCCGAGGTCGAGGGCCTCGTACGGGCAAGAAGCGGCCTTCCGCTGGATCCGATGTTCTCGGCTCTCAAGGCAAGTTGGCTGCGCCGCCACCACCCGGGCGCCTCGGGAGCCATACAGACGGGCAGGGCCGTGATTGGCACGATCGATTCATGGTTGCTGAGCCGTCTCTCCAACGACGAACCGGTGATTGAAATCGGCAACGCGTCACGCACGCAGCTTTTGGATGTTGCAAGCGGGACGTGGGACGAAGACCTGCTCGCGCTTTTCGGTGTGCCCGAGAACGCGCTTCCGAGGGTGGTTCGGTCCACAGGGCCATTTCCAACCGTGCGTGGTCTGCAACCTTTGCGAGACGGAACGCCGGTTTTGGCGGTCATGGGTGACTCGCACTCCGCCCTATTTGCTCACGGAGCTTTCGCCCCCGGTCAGATCAAGGCGACTTACGGCACCGGCTCTTCGATCATGGGCCTCATAGAACGGCCGGATGGTCTGCACCCCGGACTCTGCCTGACGATTGGCTGGCAGATCGATGATCCGGCCTTTGCGGCTGAAGGTAACATTCGTGCAACCGGTGCCGCACTGCGCTGGATGGCAGGGATCCTCGGCATGAGCGTTGATGCGATGACGGAACTCGGCGCGCGATCACAGAGCCGCGGTGCGGTGCTCGTTCCAGGATTCACAGGCCTCGGTGCGCCATGGTGGGACCGGGACGCGGTCGGCATCCTCACAAACCTGTCCCTCAACACCTCGTCAGCCGAGCTGGCACGCGCGGCGCTAGAGGCCGTCGTGCATCAGGTCGCAGACGTCGTCGAGGTGATCGAAACCACTACTGGCACGGCCCGCGATCTGTTCACCGACGGCGGTCCCACTCGCAACGACGCGTTGATGCAGATGCAGGCTGATCTCCTGGGCTGCACGATCCATCGCTCGGCAGCGCCTGAACTGTCCGCCTTGGGTGTCGCCCACATGGCTGGCTTAGGAGCTGGCGTCTGGAACTGGGAGGAATTGCGCGCCTTGCCGCGACCGCGTGAAACGATCCTGCCTCGTGTTGGCCTCGCGAATCGCAGCACTCAGCGTAGCCATTGGCAAGCGGCCATCGCTCGGGCGCGCTCAGGCACTGCCTGTCGCGCTCCTGCTTTAGAGACCGCGTGAAGGGAAGAAGCAAATGTCGTCCTCAACCTTTGTAGCCTCCGCCGGCTCGGATTCAAGACGCTCGATCTGGGCGCGTTTGCTAACTGGTTCCCAAGGACCGTTGATCGGGCTCATTATCCTGTGCATTGTCTTCTCGGTCACGAGCGATGTCTTTCTGTCGGCTCGCAACTTCCTCAACGTCATAGATCAAATTACGGTTCTCGGGATCCTTGCCCTGGGTATGACCGGCGTTATCATCATCGGCGGGATCGACCTTTCGGTTGGATCTATCCTGGCATTGTCCTGCATGGTGCTCGGCTGGCTGCCACAGGATTACGGTGTACCTTTCGGCGTTTCACTAATCCTCGCTATTATCGCCGGGGGTGCCTGCGGCCTAGTCAACGGCCTGCTGGTAACCCGTGCCAAGCTGCCACCCTTCATCGCTACGCTCACGGTGATGTCCGTTGCCCGCGGCCTAGCCAATCTCACCACCGGCGGCGAGCAGGTCGTCGGCTATCCCGATTGGTTCACCCGGCTCGCGACCGTCCGCTATCTTGGATTCCTCTCTGCGACAGTCGCGATGTTCATCGTGTTGGCGTTCGCGGGATGGATCTTCCTTCGCTACCGCGGAACCGGGCGAAGCCTCTACGCGATCGGCGGCAATCCGGAGGTTGCGCGCCTTGCAGGGATCAAGGTTCTGCGCCTCACCGTCTGGGTGTATGTCGCCTCCGGCGTGCTAGCCGGTCTTGCGGCCCTTGTGCTTTCGTCGCGACTCGATTCGTCACAGCCGAGTGCAGGGCTAGGCTATGAATTGGACGCTATTGCGGCCGTGGTCATCGGCGGTGCCAGCCTCAGCGGCGGCATTGGCGGCATCGGTGGCACCGTTGTAGGTGTCCTGATCATCGGTGTGCTGCACAACGGCCTCAACCTGGTCGGCGTTTCTCCCTTCATTCAGCAGGTCATCATCGGCTGCGTCATCGCGGTTGCGGTCACGATTGACAAGTTCCGGCGCCAGTGACCTGAGGAAAGTAGACCCAGCCGCGTCATCGCGGTTGGAACCGGGCTAAGCGACTAACAAACAGTGCAAGAAAAGAGGAAATGTAATGTTCAAGACCAAGCTGCTCGCTTCCGCGTTTGTGGCGGCCTTCGCAATAGCAGCGCTGCCACTTGTTGGCTCCGCTCGCGCCGCCGAGCCGACTGTCGGCCTCGCGGTCGCTAACCTCCAAGCCGACTTCTTCAACCAGATCAAGCAATCCGTGGAAGCCGAGGCCGCTACTAAGGGCGTGAAGGTCATTGTCGTCGACGCGCACGGTGACAGCGCCACCCAAGTCAACCAGATTCAAGACCTCATTACGCGCGGCGTAAAAGCGATCATCTATATTCCGGCCGGCGCAACTGCCGCAGGCGTGCCTGTTCGAGCGGCGCAAGCCGCGCATATCCCTGTCGTCGCCGTCGACCGAAATGCGCCGGACGCACCGGCAGATACCTTCATCGCGACTGACAGCGTTGCGGCCGCACACACATTGGGCGACTACGTCTGCAAGATAGCGGGCGGCAAGGGCACGCTCGCGATCATCCAAGGGCAGCTCGGCACTACCCCTGAGGTCGATCGCAACAAAGGTTTTGAAGCGGCGATGGCGAGCTGCCCGGGTATTAAGCAGGTCGCGAAGCAGGCGAGCCAGGAATGGTCGCAGAACGAAGGGTTCACGATTGCTCAGGACATGCTTCAGCGCCACCCCGATATCACGATCTTCTTTGGGCGCGCCGATGCTCTCGCTTTGGGTGCCGCCCAAGCGACGAAGGTTGCGAACCTTGACCATCCGGTTCTCGTGGTTGGCTTCGATGGCGATAAAGCTGGCCTGAAAGCGGTACAAAGCGGCACCCTCGCGGCGACTATGACTCAGAAGACGCAGGCGATGGGTCGCCTGGCCCTGGATTCGGCGCTCGATCTCGCGGCCGGAAAGACTCTTCCGAAGGAGCAGCTTCAGACGGCTGTTCTGACGACGAAAGATAACGTGACACCGTACATCGCTCAGCACCCGTAAGAGTCGTCAACCTAACTGGAGACGAAGCCATGTGCGCCCTTATGGCGGATCAGTCGCTCTCGCGTCCCCGCCGGATGGAGGGACCTCCTGTGCGTCTCTCTGTGACTGGGGCGCGCAAGGCTTTCTCGGGAACACCTGTGCTGAACGACGTTGATCTCACCGTGCGTGAAGGTGAGGTTGTGGCGTTGTTGGGCGAGAACGGAGCTGGCAAGTCCACGCTCTCTTCTATCATCGCCGGCGTCATCGAGGCTGATGCGGGATCGATGGTCTGGGAGGGCCAGTCGTATACGCCGGCCTCGCCCGGAGACGCGATTTCCCATGGCATTGGACTAATCCATCAGGAGATGCGCCTGCTGCCGGACCTGACCATCGCGGAAAACGTGTTCGTTGGGCGGCTGCCAATGGCTGGAGGGCGTATCGATCGGGAGCAGATGCGACAGCGTGCTTCTGAGCAGCTCCGCCGCCTCGGGCTTGAGATCTCGCCGGATACCCTCGTGCGTAGCCTACGCGTGGCCGCCCAGCAACAGGTCGAGATCGCTAAGGCGCTGACTTTAAAGGCGCGACTGCTGATTCTAGATGAGCCAACGGCGGCCCTCGGTCGAGATGAAACGGACAGGCTTTTCGCGCAGATCGGTCAATTAAAGCAGGAAGGTTTCTCTTTCATCTACATTAGCCATCGGCTGGAAGAAATCGCGCGCATCGCTGACCGCATTGTGGTGCTCAGGGATGGCAACAAGGTCGCAGAGCACAGCACGGCACAGGTTCCGGTGGACCAGCTGTTGCGGGACATGGTCGGACGCAACATCGATCGCCTCTTCCCGCACGTCGAAGCGCCGCGGCCGCGGGAAGTGCTGCGTGTTGACGGACTGCGCTCCGCAGAAGGCGCCTTCGCCGATATTAGCTTCGCCGTGCACGAAGGCGAGATCTTCGGCATTGCGGGCATCGTCGGCGCCGGCCGCACCGAGCTGGTCCGAAGCATAGCGGGCGCCGATCTCCTTTCTGCCGGGACAGTGACGCTCGACGGAAAGGCGCTCAGGTTGACCGGCCCGGATACTGCTATCCACGCCGGCATCGTGCTGGTGCCGGAGGATCGCAAGGGGCAGGGCATTCTGCTGGAACATACGGTGGCGGACAACCTGGCCCTCGGCAATATGGACCGACTCGGCAAGCGCGGCTGGCTTGATCCAGCGAAGGTGCGGGAGTTCGGCCAGCGGATGATCGGGCGTCTGGGCATCAAGGGACGGCCGGGCCAGCAAGCCCGTTACCTCTCCGGGGGCAATCAACAGAAAGTGGTCATCGCGCGCTGGGTAGCGCGCGCCCCCAAGGTTATTATCCTGGATGAACCAACCCGCGGCATCGACGTGGGTGCGCGCGCGGCGATCTACGAGGTTATCGCTGAGCTCGCGAAGTCGGGTATGGCAGTGGTGGTGGTGAGTTCGGACCTCGAAGAGGTTTTGGGTCTCGCCCATCGCGTGATGGTGCTGGCGCGAGGCCGGCAGATGGGCGTGCTCGATCGGGCGCAAGCAAACAACGTCGCCGTTATGGCCTTGGCCACGGGCTGAACAGGAGCTGCAGATGACGGAGCTTTTCAGTCTGGCCGGCGAGGTCGCTCTGGTGACCGGTGCGGGTAGCGGTATCGGCCAGCGATTGGCCGTGGGATTGGCCGAGGCCGGTGCCGATGTCGCTTGTTTCGACCTGGCCTCAAGCACAGGCCTCGCGGAAACCGTGTCGCGTATTGCGGCTCTTGGTCGCCGGGCGGTTGCCGCTCGGGGTGATGTCACCAACGGTAAGGATCTGGCCGACGCGGTTGAGGTTGCGGAGCGTCTCGGGCCACTTTCGGTTGCGCTGAACTGTGCCGGAATCGCAAATGCGGCGCCGGCAGAGGAGATGCCACGGGAACAATGGCAACGGATGTACGACGTCAACGTGACCGGCGTTTTCCTGTCATGTCAAGCTGAAGCAAAGGTAATGCTGGGCCGCCGGCGGGGCGCCATCGTCAATATAGCCTCCATGTCCGGAGTGATCGTCAATCGCGGGATCCTTCAGGCCCATTACAACAGTGCTAAGGCAGCAGTGATCCACCTCTCCCGCAGCTTGGCGATGGAATGGAGTGATCGGGGTGTGCGGGTAAATTCGATCAGCCCCGGTTATACCGCCACCCCGATGAACATTCGGCCGGAGGTCGCCGACCAGGTGAAACAGTTCGCGGCTGACACTCCGCTCGGTCGCATGGCGACGGTGGACGAACTGGTTGGTCCGGCCGTATTCCTTGCCAGCCGGGCCGCGTCCTTCTGCACAGGGATCGATCTGCTGGTCGATGGTGGTTTCGTATGCTGGTAAAGGAGCCCTCTTGCCTCGGACCGATGAACTCCGCCTGATCGCGCGCGTCGCACGCATGTATTACCTCGAAGACATGAAGCAGGGAGATATCGCAGCGCGTCTGATTATTTCGCAGGCGACAATATCCAGGCTTCTCCGTCGCGCGCGGGAGGAGAACGTCGTGCGTATCAGTGTGCAGACGCCTTCCGGTACTTTCCCTGAGCTTGAGGAAAGCCTTTGCCGAAAGTTTGGAATGACGGAAGTCGTCGTGGCCGAATGCAGCGAGGACCGGGAAAGTCAGATTCTCCGGCGTATCGGTGACGCTGCCGCCCTATATCTGGAGACTACCCTGCAGTCGGGTGAGATCGTCGGCATTTCCTCGTGGAGCGAATCCCTGCTGCGCACAGTTGAGAACATTCATCCGCAACGGCGGCTCGCTGCCGAGCGGGTCGTACAACTTCATGGCGGGGTAGGCGACCCCAGCGTGCAAACCCACGCCACCAACCTAACACGCCGCCTGGCGGAACTGATCGGCGCGCAGGCGCAACCGTTGCCCACGCAGGGAATCACAAGCTCGAAGGCTGCTAGGAAAGTGCTGACAAGCGATCCATTCGTGCGGGAGACAATGGCGTATTTTTCGAAGATCACCCTGGCACTCGTCGGCATCGGCGCGGTGGAACCGTCAAAGCTTCTTGCGGACAGTGGTAACATATTCTCACCATCCGAACTGGCCGAACTCGCGCGACTAGGTGCCGTCGGCGACGTTTGCCTCAACTTTTTTGATCGCAATGGAAAGTCGGTGCCATCCTTTTTGCAGGAAAGGGTTGTCGGCATCGACCTCGATCAGCTTCGCCAGGCAAAACGAGTGGTCGCCGTGGCAGGAGGTCAACGCAAAGTTGCAGCACTCCTCGGCGCAATGCGGGGGAAGCTCATCGACGTTTTAGTGACGGATCAATTCACGGCGGCGCGACTCGACGCAGCCTGAGACAAGAAACGAAGTAGTAAAGGAAGGCAGATGATGCTCAGAGGCAAGGTCGCGGTGATCACCGGAGCCAGCCGCGGAATAGGAGCGGCAATTGCCTTCCGGCTCGCTCGTGACGGCGCGGCTGTGGTCGTAGCCGCGAATGAACCTTCAGTTGAAGCGGTTGCGGAAGCCATTCGGGCGGCCGGAGGGCAAGCATCTTCCATCGTCGCTGACGTTACGAACTCGGCGGACGTCGCAGCCATTTTTGATCTTGCGGAGGCTCAGTTCGGTCGCGTCGATATCTCCGTTCAAAACGCGGGAGTCATCACGATCGCCCGCATTGAGGACCTTCCGGAGAGCGACTGGGACAAGATCATGGCAGTGAACACCAAAGGCGTATTCCTTTGCTGCCAAGCTGCAATCGCGCACTTTCGTAGACACGGAGAAGGCGGTCGGCTGATTAATACGGCATCTGGTCAAGCGCGACAGGGATTTGTGTTCACTCCTCACTATGCTGCTAGCAAGTTCGGCGTCATCGGCGTCACGCAGAGCCTCGCTAAGGAGGTGGCCAAAGAAGGCATCACAGTCAACGCCTTTTGTCCGGGGATCATCGAGACGGACATGTGGGCCTACAATGACCAGGCCTGGGGCAAGTTATTGGGAAACTACGCGCCAGGCGAACTGATGGCGGAATGGGTGGAAAATATTCCGATGGGAAGAGCAGGGAAGGGCGATGACGTAGCCGGGCTCGTCGCGTTTCTGGCTGGGCCGGACGCGGCTTATATCACGGGTCAAACGATCAATGTGGATGGAGGTCTCATAATGTCGTGAGAGTTTATCGATATAATCATCGAATGTTTTCGATTTGTCGTCAGTGCGACGCTCGCCCAGGTCCTGCGTTGATAGTTGTAAGCATAAGGGCGAGCTTCGAACATTACCGTGCCTGGACTGGCGGGGGGGGGGGGGTGGCTTGTTTTA
>NZ_LMUQ01000016.1 GCF_009765865.1 Acidisoma sp. L85 | reverse complement strand
AACGCCAGATGTATGGCCGCGGAAAGCTAGATCTCCTTCAGGCGCGCGTTATGGGCTCCGCGTAAGCCCAACATCCATCAAAAGTGAGTCAGAGCCGCGATTGGAAGCGAAAACCGCCTTCAGGGGGTCAGTATTGCGAGCGATTTCACATACTGCGCAAGCATGCCAGGGATCGGGCCGCCCTGCGTTGGTGCGTCCGTCCAAGATCGTGGGGACCCATCGAGCCAGCCGGCGATAAATGCTGAGATCACCTTATCTCCCGGGACAAACCGCGTCACCTCGCTGCCGACCTCGGTGACCGTGCCTGCCATGTCCGAGGTAGGTCTGAAGGGGAAGCTAATAGGAACACCCATTCCGTGCTCGATCACTTCCGCGTCGCGATAGTTCAACGACACCGCGTGAACTTTTACAAGAACCTGCCCGGGCCCCGGACGTGGCCTGGGGACAGTGCGGAGCTCGAGCTTCGAGAGACCAAGCTCGGGTACTACCCAGTGCTTCATGTCATCGATGCCATTTTCAGAGCAATGTTGGATGACTTGGAACATTTTACTACTCTCGTTCTATCTCGGGGATGATTGCCGGCTCGGAGACCCCTTCTGCTTTCCCTTCTCGCAGTTGAGAGTCCAGCGAATGAACGGTGCTCTGAAGTCCTTCAAGCTTCGCTTTTAAAGTAAGGGTCTGTGCTGGGAGCAAGCATAGAGGTTGGAGGCCGCGCGTTGGACCGACTCTAATTGCCTCCTGACTTGCTGGATTCAGGAGCATCGATCGAACAGCCGTAATTGGGCGGAACGGCGGCGGCTAAGCTTTTGAAGCGATGATCTCGACCTCAACCAGGAGCCCTGACCAGACAAGCTGAGGCGTCAAGAGCAGCATGGAGGCCGGCTTCGCGTGCCCGAGGAACCGATTGCGCACCTGCGCATACGCGCTAATGTCTTCTGCACGCGTGAGGTACTGCGTAACCTTGACGATATCCTCCACTGCCATTGCCGCCTTGTTCAAGAGAAGAATTATGTTGCGCCAAGCAAGTTCACTCTGACCGGTTATGTCATCAGGATACCTGCCGATCTCCGAGAGACCGGGCGTTCCAGAGGTCATTAGCCACCGTTGATGAGGCGCCACCTCAATAGCATCGCTGTATGATCCGATATGTCTGGCGATACCGGCGTCATGAATCTTATGGGGCATGTCGTGCACTCCTAGGACGCGAATCTGTGTGACATATAGATCATCAGCAGTTCAAGTGGTCGGATGCCGCACCTTCACACTCCTGCTATACGCTTTCGCATCGACTGCTGGAGCGCCGCTCGCATGCTTTTGGGCGTCAGGTTTGCTCATTAACTCTATATTCTTTGGTGTGGCCTTAGCCGAGTTACAGGCAGTGTTTCTTCCCCCCACTGCCCCAGAGAAACGCGCTGTTGTCTGTACGGGTAACATAAGTCCGCTCCAAAATTCTCGGGGAGCGGGGCCTACCGTTGTGCAGACGCCAGGTGCTTTCGCTGCTCGGCGATCCGGCCCAAAAGCTTGTCGAACGCCTCTGAAAACTTTCTCACACCATCATCCAGCAGGTTGCCGGTGATTGCGGATAGTGAGATACCAAGGCTCTCTAAAGCGTCGAGCGTCTGCTTTGCTTCCATAATCTCCGAACCAAGGGCGTACGGGTCGACCTTTCCGTGCTCCCGAAACGCATTCATTGTTTTGGGCGGCATCGTATTCACTGTGTCTGGGCCGACAAGCGCATCGACATAGTAGGTGTCCGGCAGGCTTTCTTTTTTCGTGCTAGTCGACGCCCAAAGTAACCGTTGTGCCCTCGCGCCTTTCTTGGCCAACGCATGCCACCGCGGCGTCGAAAACAACGCTCCGTACCTCGCATAGGCCAATTTGGCCGAAGCGATCGCCACTTTGTCGACCACCATGCTGGTGGCCGCCGCTTTACCAACTTTGCCACCTAGGGTTTTGTCGACTGCCAAGTCTATGCGACTGAGGAAAAAGCTGGCCACCGAACTAACTTTTGATGGATCGCCGCCTTTTGCCACCAAATCTTCCAATCCCGAAAGATAGGCGTCCACCACAGCCTCATACTCTTCGATTGAGAACAGCAATGTGACGTTGACGTTGATGCCCGACCCAATTGTCTGCCTTACCGCCACGTTGCCTGCCTTCGTGCCGGGGATCTTCACCATCAGGTTCTCTCGCTCGACTAGCCTCCAGAGCCGATCGGCTTCCTTAGTTGTTTTCTCTGTATCGTTTGCGAGATGAGGCGAAACCTCTAGACTTACATAACCGTCCCTCTTGCCGCTCATTTCATAGACTGGCCGAAACAGGTCGGCGGCCCCCCGCACGTCCTCGACCGCCAGAGACTCATAGATGCTCACGTCATCGAGATTCCCCTTGCCGACCAAATCCTTCAGCTTGGTGTCATACTCGTCCGTCTCGGCAATCGCCCTCTCGAAAATGGAGGGATTGGAAGTCATGCCTTTCAGCCCGTCTTCCTCGATCAGCCGCGAAAGTTCGCCGTGTCGGATCAGGCTGCGATGAAGGTCATCAAGCCAAGGCGACTGACCAGCGCATTCAAGCTGCCTAAGAGGATTCGAGGAGCGCGTGACGGGGAGCAAGCTCATAAGATACCTTTTCTGTTGGCACGGATTCGGCAGATCGGCTTTAGCGCTGGATGGTTCAAATTACGGTGTTGCGCGCGTGACGAGCACACGCACCCAGTCGGGCCGTGCCAGCACCGCCGCGCCAGAGGAAGAATCCCACACGCGCGCGGTGATCGTTGCCTCAAGCCTCTACTTGTTTCCAGAAGGACCAATCTAGTCTCCTGAGTGACACCGATCGAGATCACGTGCATTGGCTCTCTGCTCATAGGCCCGCTACAGCGCTTGACGATCGTCCTCGGCGAGCCCGTTCGGCCTTCATGGACAATCGGGCCAGGGCCGAAGTACCAGTTAGAGTTGAAAGAGTAGCTGCACCTCACCTTCCCCTTATGTATCAGGCGACAAGATCAAGGCCAATGCCGATTGGTTATCGCATCGATGCACACTAACTTGAGCGGCGCCCGAGGCGCCGAGAAATACACATGTCACAGAGGCCGGCGAATGTGCCGGGTGAGTTGCAACTCGGGCTCTTAATAGGCCCCGTGGGGGTGTCGATATAACTCCTTTATAAAGAGACGAATTCGTGAACGAGGTGTAGGCTCAATCGGAGGGCAGTTGGAAAGTCTACGCTTGTTGAAGCCTGTTTGAATATATCTACCAACCCCGCCTACCAAAACGTCCGCCATTGAGCGTTTTCGGCAGAGGAGTACGACAAGTTGAGGGAGAAAGAGGAACCAGTCGGCAAGAAGGTGTGGACCGTTCGCCGAGCGGAGGCCTTCGGAAGAGTTAGGCTGTCGCCGTCATTCTTTATGCGCGACTTTTTGTATAGCGAGATTGCGACCATCAACGGGATGGTCAATCTTCCCGATGATCCTGATCTGGCCATCGCGGCTGGCCGTGGGCTATGCGAGCACCTGCTCGAGCCTTTGCAGGCGACCTTCGGCCGACTGGCTGTACGGTCCTCCTACCGGTCAGCGGAGGTAAACGCGTTCGGCTGCGCTCAACGACTGAGTTGCGCTTCTAACAAGCGAAATCTCGGCCGGCATATCTGGGATCGTCGCACGAAATCCGGTATCGGCGCCGTAGCGTGCATCGTCATCCCGTGGTTTGCGGATCACATAGAAAAGGACGGGAACTGGCAAGGGATGGCTTGGTGGATTCATGATCAGTTGCCTTACAGTGATCTGCAATTCTTCCCCAAACTCGGTGCCTTTAATATTGGGTGGCACGAAAAGCCGAAAAGGACGATCTATAGCTTCACCCGTCCACGTGGCTATTTGACGAGGCCCGGCTATTTGAACCATGAGGAGAGTCATCAACACTTTTATGAAGACTTCCCTCCGCTCCGCATAGAACCTCACATCTTCAAATGCGCCACAGCCTAAAGTCTTCAGAAACGGCATTGAAAACATAAGTTGTGCGGGTTACTCATAGCCGCCGAAGCGGCAGCTCTCTACCCGTTTTAGAGCAGCTCGGCGGGCCAATACTACGCGCAAGCAGATTATCCGACTTGCTATTTTCCGCGGCCATTTAGAGAACGCGGGATCGGCCCTTCGCGCCTTAGCCCATGCCACGCCAGTAAGCTGTCCCCGATAAATGCAAGGAGCGAGATGACCGTGCAGCCGAGCGCCAGAGAGAACAGGCCGATTAGCCAGCCGCCGACTCCGGATTCCCGCACGCTTCCTAAAAAAAGAACAAATGCTGCGCCGCAAGTCGCGGCGCCTCCAACCGCTCCCAACGCCACAGAAGCGTCTAGTGTCAGAGTTCGAAGCGCAAGACGGAGGAGGTGAGATTTTAGTGTCGCTGCCTCATCTGGATGCAGGTCACCCCTCGATAGATCGGCGAGATGGCTGAGGTGGTCGGACACTTGAGCCAGACGCGTGTTGAAAACCCCTAGAAGCGCCGCGATCCCCG
The DNA here is from genome assembly GCF_009765865.1 of Acidisoma sp. L85. GTDB lineage: Bacteria > Pseudomonadota > Alphaproteobacteria > Acetobacterales > Acetobacteraceae > Acidisoma. The sequence goes on along the minus strand of NZ_LMUQ01000016.1, from coordinate 22,323 downwards.
AGAGCAGAAACACGGGGGTGAGCGCCGTCTGGATGAGATGCGCGACGCCGCCCGTCGGATCAACTGCTTCCATTCTTGTATCCTCTTCATCACAGCCGGATGCCCAATGCGTCTCCTATCCGTCAGGCCGTTCCTGTCGGTCTTCCTGGTCGGATATGCAAAGCGGGATTCAAGGCGGACGGACGCCGAGCCGTCAAAGCTCTTACCCGGGCCGCGATCAACTACCCCTTCTTTAAGCTTCCCCGTGCAGGCTCGACGTTGATTTGCTCGGCATTTGTGTAAGGCGCCCCGAAATAAGGAAAGGTTTCACTGACCCTCTTCATGGTCGGGGCCACACCGTCGCTTAGCGCCGTGTTTGTCGCCAAAGTCAGCATCACATCCATTGCGTCATCCGTCAGCGCGCGCCCATTGAAGCCCACGAAATCGAAAGCAGCCGGCGTGTCAAGTTCGTACGGCAAAATCGTCGGGCAGATACGGGCAGCTAGCTGCTGTCCGTAGTCATTCGGGTTTGCCGAAGAACCGGCGAGCTTCGTTAGCATGCCAGAAATCTTGCTTATCTGTGCAGAAAGGCGTCGGACATCGCTGGACGGAACCGACCGATTGTACGCCTCCTTCATGCCCGGCTCCGGCAAAAACATGTAAGTGAACAGCGGCACTCCCCATCGAGATACCTGCACCTCCGGGGCGTGGCCGTGGAGGGACGCGGTAGCCCAGGCATGAACCCGTCCCTCGCCGATCATTTTAGTGGGAACTTCCACCACAATTGCCGTTACGTTGCGCTTGGAAAAGAAGTTGCTACGATTCTGGAATGCCGCAGGATCGAACCGGTTGTCTTTATAGAAGGCTGTCAAAAAGCGCGTGATCGCGGCGGCATCTCCAGCAAACATGTCGGGTGCTAGCCCGGCGAACGTGGTTACCCCCGCACCGCCGCGCATGACCTCACCAGTGCGTCCCGATATGATGACCTCGCCTTCGGCGCCCTGAATCGCTGAACGGCCAGTTGACCTCAAGATCTCATAGTTCTGAACATGCTCGTGCGCTTCGCCGGCGACGTGGGAAACAGCGCCAAACCGAACTTTGAACGCCAGCTCCTCAACGGCATCGCCGTTCAAGTCAAATCGGAAAGCGTAGAGCCCTTCCTCCCGGAATGTGTCCGGCGCGGAGAGACCTGCGTCCGGGTTGACCGTCAGGGCCATGACGGTGGTTCCTGGGCGCCCGCGGAAGAGATAGAAGTCGCAGACATTGATACGAGGATCTGCCAGTGCAGTAGGGGTGTCAAAATGGTGCGACATCGTTTTTTGGATCCTTTGCACTTCCTGGTCTGTCCTGGGGGGAAATGAGCTATCGCTCAGGTGTTCGGCTTCACGCTCGCCAGGCCCTCGCGATAGCAGGCAAATTGGCCGTTCCCCTACTAGAGTCCAAAAAATAAGGGAACTTCTTCGTAAGTTCGAACGAGTGTTCAGGCCCTCGGGGAATAGGCGCTCCCGTCAGTATCGTTGCAACGACCGCCGCAGTATCATCTGCCGGATGAAGGCCATTCTGGCCCACGAAATTGAAGCCGACGGGTAGGTCTCGGCTATACTGGATGACATCCGGCAGCAGATGAGCGCTCAATCGACGTGCGTATCTGGTAGGATCGGGGACAGTGCCGTACGCCTTTGCGAGAAAAGCTATGCGACGGCTGACCAAGTCCGAAAGGAGAGTGATATCGTCCTCTGGCGACACGGCATGGTATGCAGCAGACAAACGAGAATCGTGCGCCAGAAGCTTAGCGACAATGGGACTTCCAACTCGGAGTCGCGATTGCCCGTCGGCGAGTAATTCTGCCCAGACTTTCAGATGCCCTCCTGGTGGCAAAAGGTTGGGCGCTGTCTCGACAACTACGGCGTTGTAGATCTCGTCGGGACGTGAGTCCATCCGTAAGACCTGCCCGGCGAAGCTTCGAAGGTAGTTTTGGCCGTACGGTGGTCCTGGAGATTGGAACCCGGACCGGCCGTGTACGGTCCAGCTACCTCTGTTGCTATTAATGCGAACGGCAGCGTCGAGGCTCTCATCCAGAAAATTGCGGGCACCCGACGCGAACGTGACCGCAAGGACAAGATTCCCCGTTTCAGGCCCGACAAAGGCAAAGAGTTTAGCGGTAATGTTGTGCCGGCTCGGAACGGCTGACCATCCCGGCCTGGGCGCCATCGCTATGAATGCGGCTCCGGCACACAATGCTACGCGACGCGTGATTGGAAAGGATATAGTGGTGCCGTGCAAGCCTGCTCTTAAACACATGAGAGTTCCTCTTTACGAATGCCCCCAGGTCCAGGTCCATGGCCCGTGCTGATTGCGCGGATACGAAGTGACGGATTGGGAAGCAGGCCTGTCCGCCGGACCGAATTGACTCGTAGAGTTCGCCGGATTCGATGCCGCATTTTCGAGCTGTCACTATCACCTTCACCTTCTGAGAAGCACTCCCTCGACTTGGCCGGGGCGGCTAGATCGACATTCGCGGCGAGATGGTCACCAAATGACGATCGTGTCGCGTTGTGACCTGCCCGCTAACCATCCGCAGCCCGACCGAGAACGAAGGTTCCCAGCCGAGGCAACACTCAGAGCTGGATAGACCCCTCTTGAACTCATGATCCGGAGAAAGGCCAGTCGCCTGCCAGGGCGTCGTCGGGGCGCGCCATCGTGCGTTAATCCACAGCCGCACCTAACAAGTACCCCTGGCAGCCTTCCTAATTAACCCGATAGACGACCGGGCAATTCACGACGAATCCGACTGGCCGTAGCGAGCCATCGTCGATGCTCTTGATGAATCCTTTCGACGCCATGTCCTCGATCTCAATTGCATCCGTCATGCGCGATCGATAGCCGTGCTCAATGGCGGAAGGAGTCCATTTCGCCGGAAAGAGTCGCCACATCGGGCTATAATCGAGATTGATAGTCGGGACACCACCTAAAACATTTAGCGGCCCACGCCCATCGGACAGCGCACTATCGAGCCCCTGTCGCTGCGGATTCTCGATCCCGGTCGGGCCGTTCACGAATGTGTATAGACGCTCGGCCGGTTCACCCGGAGACGCATCTTCAAGGGCAAAGGGAAAGCTCTTCAGCGCCGGCGCATATGTTGCAGCTTCGAGGGTTGCTACGAGAGGATCACTCGCCTCAGTCGAGAGATATAGGATTGGCTTGCCAAAGGTGAACCCAATCGTCAGTTGCAGAGTAACATAACCCTCTCTGGGGCAAATGGCGACTACCTTGTCATGGACCAGACTGTGATCGACGTGGCCGTCGCAGAATTCATTAAGCCTTTTTTCGTCAGTGCCAAATGCAACCATGGGCGCGTTGAAGACCATGTTGGTGCCGGCATTTTCGATGTGGACGAGAGGGGAATAGTCTGCGTCGCCGATGGATCCGGGCTGCGCGCTCTTTGGCGGAAAAAAGTTCGGCCCTTTTCCCGGTACGACTTTCCGCTGTGACGCGAAGTCCACTTTGCCAGATTCGAATACGAAGGTTCCATCTGGCGCAATTGTTGCTTCTCGTGCGCCTTTTCCAGTTAAACCGTAAGTAAGCTTCGGAGAGAAAACGAGGCCATGAAGTTTTGCCAGGTTCTCGTCGGTCGTATCCGTGAGGATGAACCAGACAAGCTCACCCGACTTTAGGCGACCTCGGCGGAGCGGCAATCTTGCTGTGCCCTTGACCAGATCCACCTGTGCTGACTTCATCAACAGCACTGGTCCTAGGAACGCGGGGTTTATCTCTGACGGGGAGGGCCGCGCCGTAACGATATTAACGTCCGGCCTCAGATAGGCTGGAGCTGGTCGGGTCTCCGACAGAGGAGACCCAGTCACTCCTTCATTGATAACTTCGGCTCGCGCTAGCTGCGGGACGCCCAAAAGGGTCCCGATGGAGATGGCCAAAGCGCAGTCAAGTCTCACGCGCAAAGTTGCCGATGGTCTGCAGCGTGGCAACGCCATACTATTCACCCCTGGTTCAAGACGCGTGTACTGAATGGTGCCTTGCGTCGGTGAAGGCCGGTCTCTGCGTGGCACCTTGTGATGAGGAAAAAACACCCAAAGCCAATCGGCCGCCAATGCCGTCTGGGTATAGTTTCCATAATCGCTGCATCGCTGGTGATGGAATTCACCCAGGATGCTATGCTGACCCTCAGTTGCGGATACCTCTCTCCGGCGCTTGTTTCCTTATTCTGGACAGTCGACCCGAATAGCGCTTAGCCTCTTAATGGATGATAGAAGGTTTCGTGACATCAATGGTCCGGCAGCTCCAATTTGACGACCGTTAGGATGCCGGCGACGCGCTGATCAGGTCGGTCCGGAGGCGAAGATGTCTTTAAACGAAAGCCTTGATGCGCTGCGTGCGAAGATGACGAGTGAAGCCGCAGGCGCATACGAGGAGGTTTTGCAGCGACTCGATCCCCGTCTTCTCGCCGAAAATGCACTTAAGCCCGGCGACGTCATGCCAAATTTTGAACTTCCGAATGCGGAAGGCAAAATGGTCTCTTCATTAGAACTCCTCAGCCACGGAACACTCGTCGTAACCTTTTATCGTGGTAGCTGGTGTCCCTATTGCATGCTCACTCTCCAGGCGCTTGACCTTATTCTTGCACCCGTTCCGGGCCAGCAAGCGTCCCTGGTTGCTCTCTCTCCCGAAACCGGTGGGCGAGCTCGTTTCGTGAAAGACAAATACAATCTGCGATTCGAACTGCTTGCTGATGTCGACAATGCTGTCGCTTCCATGTTCGGCGTTCTCGTTCGCCTACCACCCCTTTACCGGCAGCGGCTCTTGTCACAAGGGATCGAATCTGAGACGCTACACGGGCGAAAGGGTTGGTTCATTCCTGTCCCATCGACCTTCGTGGTCGCGCGCAACGGAACAGTCGCGCACGCTGAGATCCACGTCGACTATACCCGTCGAACAGAGCTGGATACACTTCCTTTGGTGCTTCGCGCGCTTCGGCAGTACAGCTAGAAGGGCGAAAACCGAACCATGGACCTTCCGCAAATCGGATACTTCATTGTTCTCTCGCGCGTATTGAACTTTACGCACGCTGCGCGGGAATGCAAGATCACCCAGCCAGCGCTCTCGCGAGCGATCAAGCGCCTTGAATGGGAACTAGGAGGCGACCTCCTGCTAAGGGAGCGATCCTTGACACAGCTCACTGAATTCGGGCGAGCGATGCTCCCACTGCTCGAACAAGTTCAGGCTGCGGCAGACGTTGCACGCGATGAGGCGAGACAGCTGCAGACGCAGGAGAGGGCGCCCCTTCGGCTTGGGTTGAGTCCTTGGCTAGCTTTTCCGTTAATCGGTACGGTGCTCCGTGAGGTCATCGCTTCCGTAAGATCGACGGAATTCAGCGTCTCCGTGGAGGCTGAGCCGGTGATGCGGGAGCGCATGCTGCGCGGTGATTTGGACGTCCTCGTCGGGCTGCGAGCCGATACGCTACCCGAACGCTTCAATCAGTGGCAGCTTTTTTCGACCGGCGCCGCGGTCTTCTTGCCTCGAGATCATCTCCTCGCGGCCGACGAGTTGATCCATGGAAGTCGTCTTGCCGAATCGGTCCTCCTTGGCGCGTCCGAACCAGAAGCCCTGCCGGAGAGGATTTTGTCGCAAATCGTGAGGCGGCTCGGGCGTAGACCTTCGACGCCACATCGCGCGAGCAATTGGGAAACGTCACTTCAACTCGTGCGCAGCGGCCTTGGCCTTGGCCTGGGATTGTCCTGCTGGCCAACACCCCCAGAACTGGTGGCGCGCGGCCTCGCCGATCGGTTGCCCGACTACGAAGTTGTTGTGGAGACGATTGCTGGGCGTCCGCAATCTCGAGCAGTATCGACCTTCGTAAAACTTGCTCGCGCCTCCGCTTGGATGAACCCGGCCAACGTGCCGTGAAGCTGGCCGGCAGGTGCAGCACCCCTCCCCTCCCCGACACCTGCTTTCCGACGCCGGCTTTTCACGCCATCTCTCTAATTAGGGCCGGACCCGTGAAGCAGCACTATAACCCCTGAGCATAGATATGATGCCTTTCTACAGGCACTACTTCGTGCTCCATTCATGGTCAGCGCGCTCCACTCGCCGTGAACCAGCGCACGGAGGCGCTTTGCCATTCCCTTCTTTCGCGACGCCCTCTCTCGGCTGGAAAAGGATCAGTGATGAAACGCCCGGGCAAAACTAGAGCTTTCATTCGTCTCCCTCTTCTTATTGCCACCGTGTCGCTGGTCTCGCTATCGTCTTCGTGGCAAACGGCACGAACTGCGGAGTCCGACGCCAACCGATCGAACGCGGCAGTTGACAGTAGCGGTTATCTGAAAGTCCCCGATAACTACCGCAAACTCTACCAATATCTGGGCAGCTGGGCGATCGCCGCTAGTCAAGGTCAAGGGTCGGATCAACTTCATAATGTCTACGCTTCACCAGGTACGATCGACAACTATCGTGCCACCGGAAGATTCCCGGATGGGGCCGTTTTAGTCAAGGAAGTGTTCGGAACAGCCACCGCGCCTATGACGACCGGGATCGTGAGCCATGCGCAGACGCTGAAGGGCTGGTTCGTCATGGTGAAGGACAGCAAGAACTCTCGACCCGGCAATAAGTTGTGGGGCGACGGCTGGGGCTGGTCTTGGTTTGACGCTTCGAATCCCTCGAAGACGACGACAACCGACTACAAAGTCGCTTGTCAAGGATGCCATATTCCGGCCCAGGCATCTGACTGGATCTACATCGCTGGATACCCGGTATTAAAGCGATAGTAGGGGGGCAGACGTAGTCGGTCCGCCCTCTTGGCGGCCAGAGCCGGAATTGCGCCTTCTGGACCCCGTCGCCCACACTGCGTGGACTCACTATGCCGATGAGAATGCAAAACCTGGCGTTCTAAATCCAAGTGATTGAATCCTAACTTTCAGAGCTACAGACGCGTCCCGTGAAGCCGATCAACGTCAGGAGGCCTGCGACGCCAGCTTTGGCGAGCACTAGCTATCATGCCGTGCAAAGCCGGCCCTGAAATTTTCACAATCGGCGCCGTCGGCTGTTGAAGCGCCATAATGTGGGTTCAAGAAAGGCGTCGGCTGCCAACTCGGCCGCACTCCTGGATCGCGATATGCTTCCCCCAACGTACGCTGCCAATCGTGACGACGGGCGATTTTGATGAATGCGTCCAAGATCGGGGAGTGACGCCTTCCTGCTACCGCCAAAAGCTCAACCTGGCGACGAAGCGGATCGTCTTTTATTGGACGTGAGACAAGTGACGGTAGTAGAGGCGCGTGTTCAGGAGCTAGAAAAGCACCCAGACCGATCGCCGCCAGATGCTGAAGATGGCTCTCCTGTTGGGCGCGATGCCCGATACGCCAAGTCGTCTGGTCGGCAAGGTGAGTGTTTTCAAAGCGGCCGCTGATCTGGCGCGTGTCACATTGTAGCCAAGTGGCGTCCCGTAGCCGATCTACAGGGATCTCCGTGAGACCCGCGAATGCGTGACTGGGCGAGGTGACGACGACATAACGCTCCTCGAATAGAACCCAATGATCAATACGAAGTGGCAATTCGCTTGTCTGATCTGCCAGTGCTGCGTGAATATCGCCTTCCATCAAAGCTGTAATCAGACCCTCGTTCTTGTCTTCGATGAGATCTATCTGCAAGCCAGGGACGGAGCGTGCCAATTCTGAAAATAGTTCTGCCATAACAAAAGCGGAGACCGACGAAATTAAGCCGACCCGGAGCTTCCCGTTACTCTTTGACCAGTACTCTCTTGCCTGCGAGGCAATCGCGTTCGCAGCGTCGATGGTTTGCTCCAGCATCGGCAACACTGCTTTCCCCAAGTCGCTCAGCTGCGTCAGATGACGCTCCCGGTGAATCAGCTCACCACCGAGTTCTTGCTCAAGCCTCTGAACCGCCTTGGTGAGAGCTGGCTGAGAAACGTTGCACTGTTTTGCGGCACTAGAGAAATTCAGTGTCCGCGTAAGCGCCAGAAAGTATCGTATCTGGTAGAGCTCCATGGGCGTCCTCCGGTCGCAGGCCGAGATGGTCAACACATCCCTACAAACATGGCGGGCAAGAGCATTTGTGCGTCGCTGCGGCTGCTAAGTGCGCGACACCGCCGCTTATCTCCCACCGCTCACGGGACGTTCTTGAGCCTATCAACGGCTCGCCGCTTTCAGATTTCTGCGGTTCCTAGGGCTGAGAGTGACTATCGGCCTGCGACCGCAGGATTCTGTAAGAAGATTGCCCCGCCTCACGGGTTCGCGATCGCGTTCGTGAGGGAGCTGTGATAGCTAATCGCTAGCCAGGAGGCAGGGTAAGTGTAGGGAGGGGCGATGCGCAGCGAACAGCAGCAGGAGTCTGTCGATCCTTCAGGGGAGAAGGGCGTCCTTCCATGCGCATCGTTCGTAGCCGAGGCGCGCTTGCCGAGCGACACTCACATTCAGCTAATTCGCCTTCGAAAGCCCGCAGGGGTATTCCGGCACGTTCATTCGGACTTCACCCTCTCGCTGCTCACAAGAGGTGTTGGGTCCGTTCGCATGGACCTCGGCGCCGGGCGATTTGGTGCGCGCTACAGGCCAGGTGATTTTGCGTTAATCTCGCCCGGCGCCGATGCCGAAATCACTGTGGGCGATACACACGACCTTCTCACCTTCTTTTTTCCCGGCGACGCGGCGCGATCTATCCTAGCTGAAGCGGCGGGTACAGGGCTGGCCGACCACGGCCTGATGCATGCCGCGCTAAATCGTGATGCCAGCATCGAGAGCCTGATGGGTCGCGTGTGGACCGAGGCGGCAAATGGCAATCCAATGGGGCGGCTGCTCGCCGAAGATGTATCTGTCGCGATCATGGGCCGATTAGCAAGGCTGGCAATGAGCTCGAACGGAGTAAAGGGCAAGAAGCCCGAGGATGCGCCGCCGCTGCACGGGCCCCGCCTCGCGCGAGTTCTCTCCCTCATCGAGGACAAGCTGGAAGCCGACCTGAGCCATGCCGCTCTGGGAGAAGCCGCTGGTCTAAGTCCCTGGCATTTTTGCCGCGCCTTCAAAGCCGCCACAGGCGTAGCACCGCACCGCTTCATCGTGCTGCGGCGGCTTGCACGAGCACAATGGCTCATACGCACTTCCAGGCTCACTTTGGCCGAGGTAGCGATTGCCTGCGGCTTCAGCAGCCACGCGCACCTGACGACAGTTTTCCGACGTGAAGTCGGAACGAACCCAAGCCATCAAAGGAACGAGGCGAAAAGGCGATGAGCGGCGATCGAAGGTGCCAAAACCGACCGGAGAGCGTCACTCAAGGCATCTTCCGATCTCCTGGCCCCTTCAGTCAGCCTAAGAGAAGTCCCGATCTAGGTACGACATCTCCTGGTCGGCGCTTCGAGGAGACCGGTAGAAGCGCGTTCAATGATTTGCTGTGCTGTGGTCTGGTCACCGGCGCCCTGCAGGGGGCTGAGCAAGTAGCTTAGGAGTTGAAAGCCCTCTATGGCGCCGGAGATTTACGTTCATTTGATGAGGTGGAAAGCCGCCACCACGATCGAACCATCGCCCATGACTTGCGGACCCTTTCGATGTACTCAAGAACACGGGAGATACGAATGTGACTGGAAGCTCGGGATGGGAAGCCGATGGCGAAAGATGGTCTGCAGAGGAGGCGGGCCCCCCCGGCAAACTCACCACCATACGGCTCAATCAGACGGGTTCGACCTAGTGAGCCCCGTCTACGGCAGCGAGCCAGCGGCGGCTAACCTTGACCCGCACGCAGCTCGAACGCTGCTAGCAGTAACTCGACAACTTTTTCCACATGAACGAATTGAGATGCGGCATTACGCAGCCGCTGTCGATACGCTGCGCAAAAAGTCTCATGCCTGCACGGCGATCAACGACCTGCTTCTTGATGTAGTGGCACATGTCGACGCAGCCCACGGCCTGCCCTGGGTCGACCTCAGCGCTGATGCACGCCGGGCCGTGCTAGTTAGTCTGGAAAGGACCGCTTTCTTCCCAGTCCTGCGGACAATGATCATTGCGAGCCTCTACGGCAATCCAGAGGTCCAAAAGATGTTCGGCTATGGCGGGTCGTCCGTCGAGTTCGGGGGATATATTGGGCGCGGCTTCGACGACATCGACTGGCTCTCAGACAATTGATAGAATCACTGCATGGCAAAAACATTTGATCTGAAGGACGATTCAGTCGTTGTGGTGATCGGCTCCGGGGCCGGTGGGGGCACGCTTGCTAATGAACTTGCGCAGATCGGAGTCGATGTTGTGTGCCTCGAAGCGGGAGAGCGCCTCAGCATCACTGATTTGAGAGACTATAGCCAGGCTGACTCTATGCTTGGCCGACTAACTTGGCTGGATAAGCGCATCGGAACCGGCGACCTCCATGCCGCCTTGCCACTCTTCGTTTGCAAAACTGTCGGCGGCACGACGGTACAATGGGCCGGTGCCACGCTGCGCTTCCAGGAGCATGAATTTAAGACGCGTACAGTCTACGGAGACATTGAAGGAGCGAATTTGCTAGACTGGCCATTGAGCCTGCGCGATCTGGAGCCCTTCTATAACGAGGCGGAGGACAAGATGGGGGTCACCGGGACACACGGCATCCCACGCTTACCGGGCAACAACAACTACCGCGTGTTAGAAGCGGGTGCGAGGCGCATTGGTTACCAGAGCGTCCACACCGGTAATATGGCGATAAACTCCGAGCCGCGCGACAACCGGCCAGCGTGCCGACAGATCGGCTTTTGCACGGGCGGCTGTGCAATCGGTGCGAAATGGTCGACGCTTTACACGGAAATTCCAAAGGCTGAAGCGACTGGGCATTTTGAGCTTCGTCCAAACAGCATGGCGCTGCGGCTCACCCACGGCTCTCAGGGCTGCATTGATGGCGTGATCTATGCAGATAATGCAGGCAACCATTTTGAACAGAAGACCCGAGCCGTCTGTGTTGCCGGCAACTCGGTGGAGACTCCACGTCTACTGCTGAACTCAGAATCATACGAGTTTCCACAAGGTCTAGCAAATACCTCTGGACAGGTCGGCCGCAACTTCATGCGGCACACGACCGGGACTGTATACGCCATCATGCCTGGTCGAGTAAGCTTTGAGCGAGGTACCCAGATGGCCGGTGTTGTTACGGATGAATCGGCCTTCGACCCCAGGCGCGGCTTTGTGGGTGGATACGAAATAGAAACACTACCGGGTTTTGGCCTCGTTAATCTCGCTACCAATCTGTCGCCTTCGGCCTGGGGAAGCGACTATGCGCAAATCCTGGAAAAGTACGAGTACTTTGCGGGCTTGTGGTTGGTCGGTGAGGACCTCCCGCAGGCGAGCAACGGGGTGACGCTGCACCCGACTGAAAGAGATCAGCACGGTTTATCCGTGCCCATGATACACTTTATCGACCATCCAAATGACGTCGCTATGCGAACTCACGCGTTTAGATCGGGTCGCGCCATCTATGAATCCCTTAGTGCAGAGAGTGTGTTTGAGCTGCCGCCGGGGCCTAGTACACACAACATGGGCACCTGCCGGCAAAGCGAGAAGCCGAGGGATGGCGTATGCAACGCCTACGGCCAGTGTCACGACATCCCGAATCTTTTTATCTCGGACGGCAGCCAGTTCACATCGTCCAGTGCTGAAAATCCTACGCTCACGATCGTAGCGCTGGCAATTCGCCAAGCGAGATATTTGGCCGATAGACTGAGACGTGGCGAGATGTAAGCCAGTCTCGGGCAGCAGATTTCGAAGATGCGCTCCAGTGTCAAGGGACGCACTCGAGAGCGACGTCAACGAAGGGCAGGTGGCCGGACGAGTTATGTCGGAGGTAACATTGCGACCCACATTCCGCGTCGTCGCCAGACCCCTGGACCTCTGGATCGTCTCTCTTAGCGGGTTGCGCGGCCTCACTAGCGTTCAACCGTCGTGCTCAATCTGATGCCGCCATCATCGTCCTGATACACTATTGATCAGGCCAGCTCCCAAGCTCCTATGGCCCCCAGGCGTCGATACATCGACTGTTGAGGTGAAAGATGTTCGGCTTTGCGGTTCGAAGTCGTGCGCTAAGGAATCGGCCTAGGCGGCCTACGCAGCGAACCATAAAAGAAGCGCCGGCTCGCGATGGCCCGGTTCTCCTTTAGGTCAAATAGGTCACGAATGCCATCACCAAAGACGTTAAACGCGACGACCGTCACGAAAACTGAGAGACCCGGAATGACAACGAGCCAAGGTGCTCGCGTGATGTAATCTCGCCCCTCGGAAAGCATGAGTCCCCACTCCGGTGTGGGGGGCTGCGCACCGAGGCCAAGAAAGCTCAGCGACGCCGCGGCCAGTACAGCCGACGAGAATCCCAGAGACGCCAGGACGATGGTGGTCGGCAGCACATTAGGCAGGAGGTGCCGACCAACTACCCGGGCGTGGCTTGCGCCAATGAGCCGGGCGGCTAGGACGTATGGTTTCTGCCTCTCGGACAGCACAGCGCCGTAGGTGCTCCGCGCGTAATAGGGGATTGCGCTTAGGCCGACCGCTATTACTGCGTTGGTAAAGCTCGGCCCTAGAAACGCAACCAAGCCCAGCGCAATGAGCACGTCCGGAAAAGTGTAGAGTAAATCGACCGAGCGCATCAGTATCTCGCCGAGCCAGCCGCCTACGTATGCGGCGACAGCGCCAACCACTACGCCGCAGGCAAACCCGATGCCAACAGCCGAAACTCCGACACAAAGAGTTATGCGAGCACCGAAGATCATGCGGCTCAGTACATCGCGACCAAACTCGTCCGTACCCAAAAAGAAATCCATTCCCGGTGCAGTCAATCGTTGCCCGACGCCGATCTGATTCGGATCGAATGGTACAATAAAGGATGCACTGATTGCGACCAGCGTGATAAGTAAGATTATGCCTCCGCTGACTATGACTGACCATGATAGACGGATCTTGCTGCGTTTCTTGCTGTGCCATTGCAGAGGGTCGTTCAGCTCGTAAGGGGGCTCTGCTTGTCTGCTCATCTTGCCGAAATCCGCGGGTCCAGCCACGCAAAGGCGACATCGACCAAAAAAGAGGTCGTTACAATGATTGCCGCAAACAACAACATGAAGCCCTGTATTAGCGGATAGTCGCGGTAGCTGATCGCCTGGATCGCGAGACGTCCAAGGCCATTCAAACTGAACACGTTCTCGACGACCACCACCCCTCCCATCAGGTAGCCGAATATCACGCCGATAATAGCCGCTACGCTAATGGCCGCAGGCCGTAGTGCGTGCCGATAGAACACTAGTGTTTCGGACATACCCTTTGATCGCGCTGTGCGGATGAAATCCTCACCAAGAACATCTATCATAGCCGAGCGGGTCACTCGAGCTACAATTGCCAGATACGCAAATCCAAGGGTGAATGCCGGAAGTATCATACTTCGCCAGCCTTCTCCGGCCACCGGCAACCAATTCAGTGTCACTGAAAAGAGCAGTACAAGCATTAGGCCAAGCCAGAAGGTTGGTATCGAGACCCCGATGACGGCGAGCATCATCAGTGCGTTGTCAACGAAGCTTCCCTTTTTGTACGCGACTAGCATACCGAGAGGCATGCCAAACCCTACGGCAATTGCTAGACCCGAAAGCGCGAGCGTAAAGGTCGTCGGGAGCCGTGCGATCAACAGTGTAGCGACGGGCTGGTCCCCAAAAATCGAGCGCCCCAAATTGCCGGAAGACAGGTGTTCCATGTAGTGCAGGTATTGCGTCAAGACAGGGACGTCGAGGCCGAGCGCGTGTCTCATGGCAGCGAGCTGTTCAGGCGAGGGAGATGAGCTCTGCGACATAACCGAGGCGGCATCGCCTGGGATGAGGTGGATGAGCATGCAAACTAGGAAGCTCGAAATCAGGAGCGTGACTAATGAGGTCATGAGGCGGCGTACGATAAAGCGACCCATCACGGAAGCTGCACGTCATTGAAGATTGGCATGGCGGTGTAGCCCTGTTTGAAGCCTCTAACATCACTCTTCGATGCGACAAGCCAGAACCAGCCAGGAGAAAACAATGGAATTTCGTAGGCTTTAGTAAGCAGCAGTCTCTGTATATCGAGAAGCTCGGCGGCTCGAGCGTCGCCGGACAACCTGCGTTGATCAACGAGCATCTGCTGCAAGACTGGATCGTCTACCCCTCCGCCGGCATATCCTGGGGGCTTCCATAGGAAGACCAGGTAGTCGGGGTCGGAACCGGACATTCCCATGGTCCAGAGGGCGGGTTCACCCGTCGTCTGGCGGTTTTTAACCGACATGAACTCAACCCATGCTGCAAATTGACGTTGTTCTATTCTGGCATTGACACCTACGGATCGCAGTTCTTGCTGTATCACAACGTCCGCGTCGTCCCATCCCTGGAGGGGTGACACCGAGAAGAGGAGGTTGAGCGGATGAGCGGCTCCATACCCCGCCTCCTTCAGTAGTGCTTTTGCCTTAGCAGGGTCGAACGAAGTGGCCCAAGTGGCGCATCTAGCAGGGTCATAGCCCAGCAGCCGAGGTGCCACTGGACAAGTCGATGGATCGACAAGGTCGTCAAACCCAATATCGGTCAAAGCTCGGCGATCTATCGCGTAGCCGAGCGCGCGACGGACACGCACGTCGTTCAGGGGCGGGATCTTGGTCGTGAAGCCGAGGTAGGCGAGCTGTCCGGTACGCTGCGACCCCGTATAAACCTTATAGTCCTTGTCCTTAGTAAGGTCTGTCGCGTCGGCTAGCGATGGCTCCACAAATGTTGCCTGTCCAGTCTTCAGGGCGGCCACGCGCAGTGACCCCTCCGGCACGACGCGGAAGATCAGCCGCTTCTCAAACGGTGGCCCGTGGTCGGTCACGAGAGGATTGTAATTTATAAAATCCGGATTGCGTGCCAGTATGATGCGGTCGTTGCGGGCCCAGTCCACGAACCTCCAGGGTCCCGTCCCGATCGGCGTAATGTTCGCGCCGTGGACCGTGCTTGGGCACATCATTAATGATTGCACACTCGTAAGGAATGTCGGAAGTGGCGAGTAAGGCTCGGCAAGTGTAATGGTCAGTCTGTTGCCCGCGACCGATGTACTCGTGATATCGCCGTAGGAAGAAGCGTTCGGGCTGCCGGTCTTGGGATTGATCGTGCGGTCGATGTTCCATTTCGCGGAGGCAGCGTCGAAGATACTGCCGTCCTGGCACTTAATATTGGACCTTATTTGGAAGGTGAAGGTCTTGTTATCGCGGCTGGCTTGATAGGCTGAAGCGAGTCCCCCGACAATCTGTCCCTTACTGTCCAAATTGAGCAGTGTTTCGTAAATTTGCCCCATTACTTGTAACGACAGGGTCGTTGAAACGCGTGCCGCGTCAAGACTTTCCGCATCTTGAGAGCGATCGAAGATGATGTCACCGGAATCGGCAAGTGCGGGAGGTCCCGCAAAGCCGGTAAGAATGAGTGAGGCCGAGATCGCGATTAGCTGCGCGAAGGTGCGAACGATCATGAGAAGCTCCCAAGAAGGCGGATCCTGTCGCAATCCTCGTATATTGAACCCGACCTTAGCTGTCGGGCTTAGCACTAGTCAGAGCACTCTCGCGAATGCATGCGTCCGATGCCGGGGCTCTCTCAATCCGCCACGTGTGACTTTTCTCGGCCATGTCCACCGATCGCGCCTTGGAGAGTAAGCGCTTCTCTGCAGGCAAGTCACTGACTCCCGCGGCCCGAGCTTGACCGACTTCCCATCCAAGGCTGCCACCGCAACGGCCGGATCCATTATAGCCAGATTTGGATAGCTCACGTTGACACCGCAAAGCCGCGGCGGGGTTAGAACCGCCCTCCATCGTCGCCCGGGAGTGAAGGTTCGGCGGACGCGAACTGGAAGCTCGCAGTCCCGCTGCGTATCGGCTGAGAAGCACAGTGATCATGACACAGCTACTTCAGGAAGGAAACTGTCGCGCGGCAAGAAGGCACGCGTCACCCTAACGTCCGAGACTATCTGTGACTGATGCTGGAGACGTCGGAATAAGCTTCTGATCCTAATCGGCTCGGCCGATGGGTAAAGACTTGGAGAGACGCGCGCGTCGCCTTAGCTAATGACCTTCGGCATCGGGTTGAAAGTAATCGTATCCGCTCCAGTTCCAGCTCTTCCGGTGTAGCAAACTCCTCCTTGGCCATCGATGGCTAGCCTTTGGTCTGGACGGCTCGAGTGCGCATACCTTAAGGCATTTCGAAGACCGGGGGCATCGGAAACGCTCGAATGCCCATGATGCCGTTCTAGGGATCCGGCAGCCAATTCCACTTAAGCTATCGGAACCACCCGGCCGGCGCTGGAAGGTCAGTCTGCAAGACCCGCTATCTCAAATGCAACGTCAAACCACCTCAGTTGGCCGCGCGTGCGCTTGGCCGACGCTAGCAGGAACGCTACTATGGTCCCGGCCCCCTTCTACACGTTTGAATGCCGCCACCTATACGGGGTGATCCCAACGTAATGACGAAAGATGGTCGTGAAATGAGCCTGATTCGGGAAGCCGACCTGCAGGGCGACGTCACTTATTGTTCGATGCGGCTCTCTTAGCAAAACCTGAGCTCGCGCGATACGCTGGCTGACTACATATTCATGAGGGCGACTAGCATCCTCGCTCGGAACTGGGCGGCGAAGTAGCTGCGGCTAAGGCCAGCGGCCCTAGCCAGATCAGCCAGTTCAATAACCTCCGACATATGGTTGTGGATATGCGCTTGGACGCGGCGCAGCCGCCAAGTCTGAAGCTCCAGTGGCCGTCTCCGCATCACAACAGCGAGTTCGGTCGAATTGTCAGAGGAGTGGGTGATGGCGCGCTCACCGGCAACCGAAAGATCTAGCCGATCGCCAGGAGCCCTTGGCTTGAGGGAGCCCACTTCGATAGCCGCACGTTCGGCGATCATTAGCGCGCCCCCGTCGCGGGAGCCGAGCAAAACCAGAAGGCAGTCAGCTCCGTTCCCGCACGGAAATTCCCTAATTCCATTCGTGAACGGCCGCCACTCAAGATTGCACGACATGTGAGAATGCGCGCTTTCCCGACGAATCTACCCCTGATACGGCCCAATAACAGAGCAAGGCAACAGCCCATCCTCATCGTTCCCCACTAGCCTAGCCGAGAGTAGTGTCGCAAAGAATATTGTTCGCAAAGCCACTCAAGTATCGCGGAGTGGGTCGGGATGCTAATGCCCATTGTGTATCAAATTGATCATTGCTGGTAATGCTATGGACCGCTGCCTGCAAAGACGGCCCACGACGTAGATCGGTGCCATTCACACCCGACGGACAATTGTCAGGCCACGCCTTCGCAAATGGGCTATCGCACGGTCGCTAATCATATACGTTTCCCAACGACGCCCGGAGAGTCGATCCTCTGAAGCTACTTCCTTTTGCCAGCGGACATAGTCCTGGTCGGCGCCGGCTCGGTGGGGTGCGCATCAGCGGGACGTATCGTAGAAGCAGGCTTCCGCGTGACGCTTATCGAAGCGTCCAGGTGGCCGAACGCTTTACTCAATGCTAAAGCGATACCGAGCACCCATGCCTGGGGGTATGAGGGTCCGGGAAACAGCAATCAATGCTTGACGTTTGAGCCGCTGTTGGGTGATCGGCGGGTGCTCGTTACCTAATGGAACAACGCAGAATGTCGGTTGGTCCGGAGATTACGACGCATGGGCAGCATCAGGCTGTCCAGGGTGCGAAGCGGATACTGTTAAGCCATTCCTTGGTAGGGCATTGCATGCCTGTAGAGCTCGTCGCTAATATAGCGGAAGAAATCCAGCCGTTTCATAAATCCTTTATCCGTGCCGCAACGAGCCGATCCCTCCCATTGATCGATTGTCTCGATGGAGGAACGGGCGTAGGTTGCGCGCCTGTCAGCAGCAGTCCTGATGGTTTACGAATAAATGGCGTGTTCGCCTGTCTAGACGTGCACCGTGAAAATGGAAAACTCACCGTCCTGCCCGATAGTCTAGTTGAACGCCTTTATTCCGCGGCGATCAAGTGACCGGAATCTCCATCATTAAAGAAAGAACGCGCTTTCACTTCTCAGCCGAACAGGTCGTGCCTAGCGCCGGAGCATATGGAAGTCCAGAAATTCTATCGCGGCCCGGCATTCGACCAGAGGCAGATCTACAGAAACGAGGCATTCCTGTCATCGATGATTTGCCCGGTGTAGGTCAAACCCTCATGATCAGCCCTCCGCTTTGTTGCAATTTGCCGGGTCACCCACGCTGGCGGCCCGAACTCCGCGAACTCGCGGCGATCCACCCATTGATGGAAGAGCGGGCCATCGCGAAACTACACTCTCCTTTTGCCGGCGCCGCCCCTACGACCTTCACGTTTACCCTTGGGTTGAAGAAGATAGCCAGGCTCACCGACGGTTGGCGCTGCATTGTGCCCGTGGGCGTTCTGCGGCCGAGGTCGCGCGGGTAGATTAAGCTTCGATCGTCCGATCCCGATATTCTTCAGAAATAGATACTGGCTATCTACGTGACCAGGACGACGTTATGGCTGTGTAGTATGGCATCGAATGTTCGAATGGGCAGAAACACTAACTAGATCACAGCCATTCTCGCGCTAACTTGGACAAACAGTTTCGATTCCGCCCCGCGGCGCGGGTTCAGTTCGCCGGATTCGAGCTACTCATCGTCACTACTGGCACCCGGCCGGGCCTCGTCGAATGGGCCCCGTAGCCGATCCATTGTCGGGCGTTGACCGCACTGGGGAGGTCCACGGAGTTAACGGCCTCTTTGTCGCCGATGCCTTCGTCTTTCCCGATGTCCCACGCGGGACAACCGCACTGCCCACATTTGTTGTTGGAGAGCGTGTCAATTTATTTTGGAAAGGAGAGTCCGTGTCGCTTAGCTGGTAGCGCGCCGGCACCAATGTCTGAGTAGGCCCTGTCCTTCGCAACGTCAAGTTCAATAGTTAGCCGTTTTCCCCATACTTTTTAGCGTGACGCGCACGGTGATGACGGATGGCGCTCATCACGCTGCGCAAACCTTCGACTCCCGCAAGAAGAACAGTAGAACCTGTGCCCTTTCACTCCTCGACACATACCTGTCGTCAGCCTTTCGTTGCGGCCTCATCACCTATTTCGACGCGTAACTGGATTAGTCGCTTTATCTCGGCCTCGAGATCCGCAATGCGTTGCGCAGCGAGTTCCTCATCATGGGCTCCGGAGTAAGCTGTTGCCTGTTCGATTATTTGTGCCAGATTACTGCGCGCGATGCCTATGCTGGTGTCGATTTCAACGATCCGATCGGTGAAATTGCTCATTTTAGTCCCCCCTTTAAGGCCTTGCGCGCACCTGATGCAAATTGTCGAAAAATGTACGTGGCACGAGGATGCAACCATGTGGCAAACTTGGTTTGTCTACCATCAAGTCGAACGCCCTATGTCGGACCGCTAAGATTAATGTCACGACTAGCGGCACTTGAGGTCCTCGCGACTCGAAGAACTCGAGAGGTGGTCCATCTTTGCGCTCTGCGATTCGCAACATTGACGCCGTTCTCTTTATTACGCGCGCGAGTTATAGAACAACCCAGCTGCAAGGTTTACCGTTAAAGCAAGGAGGACCATGTTGAATAGAAAGCTGATGAACGCATGAGCGGCTGCGAGGCGCCGCAGGTGGCGATCGGCTATCTTGACATCAGACACCTGGAACGTCATTCCAATCACCAACGAAAAATAGAAAAAGTCCCAATAGTCTGGATTTGGTTCTCCGGGAAACTCAAGACCGCGCTGCGCGTCTCCAACGAGCCTGATATAAAACAGATGCGCATAGCGCAATCCGAAGAGCACCTGTGTGGTCAGCCAGGATAGGACGATCGTTATGACTAGAATGAGGAGATGCAGTATGCGTTCCATCCCATTCGCATTCAATTCTCCGAACTCGATAGCGATAACGAAGACACTCGCCACTATGCCGGCGAGGGTCAAAGCGAACACGGTCCACTCCCCATCTTGAAGCGCTGCTGCCCTATCAGATATTTGATCAGGCGAGGTGGTAGTCATCGATATTCCGCAGAGCCATAGGAAGATCCCGGCACCTACATCCCAACTTATGACGATCCGCGCTCCACTCGTAGGAGCTAGCGAATACGTAAGAATTCCAGCTGCCACGGCGGCGATTAGCCGCGGATGGCTAGAAGCAATCTTGAGATAGCGCATTATGGCAGAGCGATCGGTTGATCGATCCTGTCGCTAGGGGAGCGTTGCTGGCGCGTTATAGAAGCCACCTCCATCTGACTATTGTCCTGTTTAAGCAATTGGTTAGGCAAGATCGTTACTGTAGCTCTCACTGTCTCATAGAGCGAGTCTTCTGTTCCGTGTTCGCCATTCGCTAAGAAGCATCACGGAGCTTAACGGCAGGGGCCTGTAGCAGGCCAAGAAACGCCGGCTAGCCATCCACAGTTTAAGGAATCCGCGCTCAGTGGCTCCCGCTTAGAGGTAACTGCGCGGGAGAAGGGTCCGCACCTTGTAGCTTCCGTCATACCCACTGTGTTCCAATGAAGAGACGCGATCTGGACTTGTTGACAGAGGCATGAAGGAAAGCCTCAGGTAAAGGCATCATGTTCATGCTCTTTAGTAATAGTTATTCACATCGCACCCGCAGCGTGACGCGTTCGGCGCATCGTGGAAGGCTTGGCGTCCGCTGACGAGACCAAAGGGGCGTGCATATTGTTGTGAGTAGTGCGACGCGACGTGAATTGGCCTGGTTGGCACGCTCCGATGCCGCGGGCGATGCCCTCTCGAATGCAGCGTTGTGCCTATGAGAATATGTGCCGTCAGCGAGAAGGCTGGTCACCTTCGCGTTGGTGACGACTGGAACGCAACTCGCTGGCGCCAGAGCAGTGTGCCGTCATCGAATTCATACGAAAAAGGCATTGGATCGGCCGTCCCGCCGGAAGCTAATTTGAGGGTTTTCCTGGAGGGCCATCCGATGAGGCTGTGGTACCAGTCGACTCTCGACTTCTCCGAGCATCGGAACTACGCTCGATCTCTCGCCGAGCACTTCCGAAAGATTGCTGGCACGGGAACAGAGGTGATCTTGCGTGGGCGGGCCACGGATGGTGCTGGATCCCTGAGCGCAGCCGAGATCATAGGTTCATCAATCGTGTATCGGAGTGTCGTCGATCCCGCCTTCGTTCGAGCAGTTTTCGAAGCGGAGGCGCTTAGCGCGGACGCTTTTATCGCTGCATCTTTCAGCGAACCCATTCTTCCTGAGCTGCGTTCGCTCGCAGTCATGCCTGTCGTGTCAATGTCGGAGGCTTGTTTTGCGGCCGCTAGCGCGAGCGCGCCGAAGATTGGGCTGCTCACGTTAAACAAGGATATCGTCCCTTATCTCGAAAAATCGATCTCGCTCCACAAGTGGAAGAACCGCGTCAGTGGGATCCATCTGATAGAGGGCGGTATTTCAGAGACGGAACTCGACGCCCATTATGCCCATCCGAGCCCGTTTCTTGATCGCTTGACGAGAGGTGTTCGGACTGCCGCTACTGCTGGTGCCCAAGCTGTAATCGTGGCTGAGGGAGTGCTTGGCATGATGGCTGCCGCGAACGGACTGACCGACGTCGATGGCATACCGGTCATCGACGCAATTGCCGCCACCGTTCTGTTTGCCAGGTTTTTAGTGGACATGAAGGTGTCTACCGGTCTGATGCAAAGTCGAGCGGCATATCCACTTCCGAGCGCGGCCGCTCGGCGGCTTCTCGCGGTTCGCGCAGCAGGAAGTTAGACCATGCCTGGCCAGCCGCAGCAATCGAGAGAGTCATTGATGTCCCCATGCTGAGCGATTGCGAAGCGTTGACTGAACACAGCCGCAAGTTGTTGAAATGGCGCGCACGCTCGAGTTCTCGCTCCGCCGCTCAACAATGAGAGGATCGAGCCCCTGGTCACGCTCCGGTGGCATATATTGACCACGAAGCCCTCCGCCTGCTCAGCACGGGGCGGAGCACCCGTGCGTGAGGGAGTGGTCGTCCTTGTCCTTCTCTTCCGGAGGGCCCCAAACATTGCGGAAGCATGGTCGTCTCTCCAAGGGCATCAGGCACCGCCGAACGCTCCGTCTTGATCGACGTCGCGTTTAGTCCGGCGGCAAGTGCGCCGTCGGCGGCAACGTCGGCGAATGCGTTGGAGCCACAGACGAGGACGTTCCCGGGAGGTGTGGGCAACCGACCGACCACATCGGCGACCATCGCGACGTCGATGCGCCGGCTGTAGTCGGCCGCCGGCCTTGCAGGTTCGCGCGTGAGCGCAAAGGCCAAGGCGAAGGCCGGAAGCGAAACCTCGGTCGCTAGCAATTCGTCTCTGAAGAGCACGTCGTGCCACGTCCTTGACGAGAGCAGCAGCGCTATCGGAACCGATCTAC
>NZ_LMUQ01000015.1:18954-66510 GCF_009765865.1 Acidisoma sp. L85 | reverse complement strand
TTCGCGCAGATCGACGCTGATTTTGCGGCCGCGCTTTGGCGCCTTGGGCAGTAACGGCTTGATCCGCTCCCACTCCTCGTCCGTCAGGTCAGTTGGTAACGCTTGGTCCTGCGCGCGATTTCGGCCATCCGGCCTCGGTTCTCTCGGGTCCACATACCGAGCTTGAATCATCCCTCCCCGAGCCGCCACAAGCATTTTCAAACGGTCTCTTAGCTCAAAAGCCGAATGGGCTGTCTATCAACACGCGATAAGTGTCCTTGGACTAACCTGCTGCGCGGGAGTCGCGTGGTCGCGCGTGATAGGTTGAGCAATCCGGCGTAGTCTTCCGCGAGGCCGTAGTCGTTCGTTGTTCATCTGACTGCCCCGTTTGCAGGACCGTGGCGCGCCACACCTGCATAGGAGCAATCGATGACCTGCTTCGTCAAGCTGTCGCGACTGTTCCGAGGTCTGTTTCTGCACGCGTTGGAGAAGGCGTTCCCAGCTGGCAGGTTACGCTTCTTCTCGGGCCTGCTGCCATTGCAGGAACGGGCGGCGTTCCTGCGTCACTTGGCACCAGCGCGTAAGTCGGAATGGGTCGTCTTCGCCAAGCGACCCTTCGCTGGCCGCAGCAGGTACTCACCTACGTCGGCCGCTACACTCATCGCATCGCCATCGCCAATAGCCGACTATTCTCCATCGACGACGGCAGGGTCCGCTTCCGCTGGAAAGACTACCGCCGCGGCAATCCGCACAGCGCGATGACTTTGACCGCCGGTGCTGAAAACGGTGACGACCAGGTCGGATGCAGGCATGAAGGCCGTGATGAAGGGGATGGGCCCGTATCCCCCCTAGATCGCTCCCAGGTCCCCATGCACATCCGCAAAATGCGGAGCGACGATTTCATCGGCGGCCTTCATCGGCGGCTTCACTCGATACCAGATCGAATAGAGCGCGGGCAGGAAGAACAGGATGAGGACTGTGCCCGCCGCCGTGCCGCCGATCAACGTGTAGGCAAGCGGCCCCCAGAAATCCGATCCGACTAGAGGAATGAAGGCGAGCACTGCTGCCAGCGCCGTGAGCAGCACCGGCCGCGCGCGCTGCACCGTCGCTTCCACGACCGCATGGTAGGGTTCCAGGCCATCATTCTGATTGGTCTGAATCTGGCCAATGAGGATCAGCGTGTTGCGCATTAGGATGCCGGCCAATCCGATGACGCCGAGGATGGCCGTGAAGCCGAAGGGCTGGTGAAACAGCAATAGTGTCGGCACCGTGCCGACGATGCCGAGCGGTCCGGTCAGGGCAACCATTGCCATGCCCGAGAGCGAACGGACCTGGATGATTAGCACTATCAGGATCAGCAGGACCATGATCGGGAAGATCGGCGCAAGAGCCGCATTGGCCTTGCCCGCTTCCTCGATATTGCCGCCCAGCGCGATGCGATAGCCCGCCGGAAGGTTGGCAATGATGGGCCGCAGCGACTGGAAGATCGCCGTCGAGACTTCTGGCGGTTGCGACGCCGCGTCGATGTCGCTCTGCACGGTGATCGTGGGCACGCGGTCGCGGCGGCGCAGGATCGGGTCCTCGGACCGCGTCTCCATATGGCCGATCTGGCTGAGAGGTATCGGTCTTCCGTCATGGTTGGTGAGCGTGAGATCGCCGAGCTTGGCGGGATCGAGACGCTCCGGCCCTGAGCTGCGTGCGACGAGTACGACGGTGCGGATATCTTCGCGCACCTGCGTGACAGCGACACCGGTCAGCAGGAACTGCAACTGCAGCGCGGCGTCCGCGGGTGTCAGCCCGATCAGTTGCAGACGCTGCTGGTCCAGGACGAAATGCAAGGTTGGCGCCCGCTCACCCCAGTCCTGGTTGATCTGCCGCGTATGGGGATTGGCCCGCATTACGGCTGAGACCTGATCGGCAATTCCGCGCAGCGTATCGATATCTGGTCCCATCACCCGCATCATGACGGGGAAATGAGTATAGGGCCCAAAAGCGAGTTGCGTGACGCGCACCCGCGCTTCTGGCGCCAGACCTTCCGCGATGCGCTGGCGCAGATGAACCTGCAAATGGTCGCGCGCGGAATCGCTGGGCGTCAGGGTGATGATCTTGGCGAAGGATGGATCGGGCAGTTCCGGATTATAGGCTAGGAAGAAGCGCGGGGCGCCCGCACCGATATAACTGGTGACGATCTTCGCCTCCGGCTGCTGGCGCAGCCATGTCTCGACCCGCGCCGTAACAGCGCTGGTGGCCTCGATGCTGGTGCCTTCGGGCATTTGCACTTCCGTCAGCAATTCCGTGCGGTCCGAATTGGGAAAGAACTGCTGCGTGACGAAGCCCATACCGAAGATCGCGAGCACGAATAGGGCGAGGACCGCGGATGCGACGAGAAATTTATAGTGAACGGCGCATGCGACGAGACGTCGGAACTGATTGTAGCGCGGCGTCGCATAGATGTGCTGATAGGCACCACCCTCGATCTTCTTGATCTCGGGAAGCAGCTTGACGCCGAGATAGGGCGTGAAGACGGCCGCCACGATCCATGAGGTGATGAGCGCAAAGCCGACGATCCAGAAGATATTGCCGGCATATTCGCCGGCCGTGGACCGCGCGAAGCCTACGGGGGTAAAGCCGATGATCGTCGCGAGCGAACCGGCAAGGCGAGGTGCGGCTGTCTGTGTCCAGGAGAAAGAGGCGGCGGCGACCCGGTCGAAGCCTTCTTCCATCTTCACCACCATGCTTTCGATGACGATGATGGCGTCGTCGACCAGCAGGCCCAGCGAGATGATGAGGGCGCCTAGCGTGATGCGGTCAAGCGCCTTGCCCGTGAGCAGCATGACGACCATGACGATGGCGAGGGTGAGCGGCACCGCGGCCGCGACCACGATGCCGACGCGCCAGCCGAGGCTGACGAGGCTCACGATCATCACCACGGCTAGAGCGACGCAGAATTTGAGCATGAACTCGTCGATGGCGTCGTCGATGATGGCCGCCTGGTCGACGATCTTGGTTAAGGTGACGCCGGCGGGCAGATCCACGCCCAGCGTCTTCTCGGCGGCGCTGAGAGAGGCGCCGAGCTTGAGCCCGTTCCAGCCGTCCTGCATGACCACGTTGAGGATCAGCGCGGGCTCGCCGTTGTGACGGACGAGATAGGTCGGCGGATCCTCATAACCACGCTCAACCGTCGCGATGTCGGAGAGTTTCAGGCTGCGGCCGCCAGAGACGATCGGCGTATCCCGAATCTTCTGCAACCCGTCGAGCGCACCGTCGAGGCGAATGAAGACCTGCGGTCCGCTCGTATCGATAGACCCTGCCGGCGTGATGGCATTCTGCCGTGCGAGAGCTGTGAAGACATCCTGGGGCGAGACGCCGAGATTGACGAGGCGCGCATAGGAAAAATTGACGAAGATGCGTTCGGGCCGCTCCCCGGCGACGTCGACCTTCTTGACGCCCGGCACGTGCAGCAGGCGCTGACGCAGTGTTTCTGCTTGACGTGCGAGGAGCCGGTCCGGCATGCCATGACCTTCCACCGCATAGACCGCGAAGTCGACGTCCGAATACTCATCGTTGATGAAGGGGCCGAGGACGCCGGCAGGCAGGTTATGGGCCTCGTCGCCCAGCTTCTTGCGTGCCTGGTAGAATTGCTCCGGCACCCGTGACGGCGGCGTCGCGTCGCGCAGCGTCACCATCATGATGGCGAGGCCGGGTCGCGTGAGGGTCTCGACGCGATCGTAATACTGAAGTTCCTGCATCCGCTTTTCGAGCGGATCGGCCACGAGGTTCTGCATCTCCTCGGCCGTCGCGCCGGGCCAGGCGGATATGACTGTCAGCACCTTGACGGTGAAGGGCGGATCCTCGGCACGCCCCAGGCTGAGATAGGCGAAGACGCCGACCAGGGTGAGCACGACGATGAAGAACAGGGTGATGGACCGCTCACGGACCGCGAGGGCCGAAAGATTGAAGCCACTCATTGCATCGCCGCCTTTTCGTCGGCGATTCGCACGTGTTCGCCTTCATGCAGGAAGTGACCTCCGGTCGATACGACATCGTCCCCGAGGTGCAGGTCGCCGATGACGTCCGTCGTCTCACCGCCGAGTTCGCTAACCTTCACCGGCCTGAACGTGACACGAGAGGTCTGGCGATCCAGCACCCAAACGCCAGCGCCCGTCCCTTCGTCGTCGATGGCGCCGAGTGGCACCTCAAGAGTCGTGACCTGCCGGGTATCGTTCAGGGTGAGCGTGACGGTCGCACCGAGTGGAGCGGACACGCCGTCTCCGTCCATCACATAGCGTGCCTCAAACGTCCGGGTCTGTGGATCGGCGGAGTCGGACAACTGCCGAAGATGGGCGGAGGCGTGAACGGTGTCGCCGTAGAGGCTGATCTGGGCCGGATTGCCGATCGCGGGCCGGATGGTCTCCGGCAGGTCGATCACCGCTTCCCGCGGCCCTGCATGGGCGAGGCGGACGACCGTCTGCCCTGCTGCGACGACCTGGCCGGGCTCGGCCAATGTCTCGACGACGGTGCCGTTACCATCGGCCAGCAGCACGGCGTAGTCGTTCTGGTTGCGTGCCACCTGCTCTTGCGCCTGGGCCGCCGATAAGAGGGCGCGCGCGCTATCGGCCGCCGCTTTCGCCTGATCGTAAAGGATTTGAGAGACAGCGCCGGAAGCGACCAGGCTGCGGTAGCGTCGCTCATCGGCCGAGGCCTGAATCCAGTGCGCCTTGGCGGCGGCCACGTCACCGGCCTGTGCCGTGACGGCGTGAAGATAGTCGGTCGGGTCGATCCGCATGAGCGGCTGCCCGGCTCTCACGACCTCGCCGGTATCGACCAGGCGTTCGATGACCTTACCCGGCACCCGGAAGCCGAGATCGCTTTGCACCCGGGCTGCGACGAGGCCGGTGTAGGTATGGGTGATCCCCGGGGAGGCCTCGACAGGGGTGACCAATACTAGGCGCTCCGCGGTGCGCGCATCCGCCTCCTGATGCACTTTGCAAGCAGCAAGACTAAGGCTCGCGAGGGCGGCGGCGACAGCCAGTGTGGTCGGACGCGCTTTCGACATGGACGGGCTCCGAAGGATCAGATTGCCCACAGAATTCTCACTAGTGACGAATGTGTCAATCCGTCACTTGATACATGTCAGATGGCCAGACTGCGCAGGACCAGGTTCGCCAGAACCGCCGCGTCATCCTCGATCGAGTTGAGCCTCAGCTCGAGGAGAATGGGAATTCTGATCGGATCCATCGCCAGCACAATAGCCCGGCAGGTCTCGTCCGTGGACGTCTTGCGCTCGAACTCTCCGGCCTCCCGCCCCTCCGCGACGACGCGGCGCACGATGAGGTTGAGCGCCGCGTTATGGTCGAGAATCGACTGCCATTTTTCGCTGAGCGCTGCCGCGACGATGTCGTGCATCTTGCGGTCGTGAAAGAAAAGATCGGCGGCGCCCCGGGCAAGTTCAATAAACATGCGCCGTAGCCTTTCGGAAGCCGGCTTCTTCTCATCCGCGATGGCGGTCAGCGCGGCCTCGATCTTGTGCTGCTGCATGCTGCAGACGGCTTCTCCGATCGCTTTCTTGGAGTCGAAAAATTTATAGATATAGGCGGTCGAGAGACCGATCGCCTTGGCGACGTCGGCCACCGTGGTCTTGTTGTAGCCGTAGTGTCGGAAATGCTCGCTGGCGGCGCCAAGGATCTGCTCGCGCCGCTCATGCTCGGCGGGTCCGCGCTGGCCGGCAAGGGGTGTGAACATCGGTCTCCCTCTACATCATAGCAGGACGTTGCTAATCGGATATTTAGATGGAGCGTGCTCGATTGACAACGAGTGACGAATGAGCGAAATCATCACTCTTTCGGCCCCCCCCCCCGGGATTTGGGTCGCCTCAGGTGAAGGCACTCAGCGATGGCATCCGTTTCCTCGATCCGACATCTTCCCGCCTTCGCGATGGCCAGCGTCCTCGCCTCCCTGCTATCGGGCTGCGAGGTCGGGCCGGACTACCATGTCCCGACCACGACGCTTGCAGCCTTCCACAACGCCGACGCCGTCGATGGGCGGCAAGCGCCGCCAGCGCCCCCGCTGGACCAGTGGTGGAAGGGCTTCAATGATCCGGAGCTTGACCGGATCGAGCAGCGCGCCCTTGCCCAGAACCTCGATCTTTCCGCCTCGCTCGCGCGGGTGCAGCAGGCGCGGGCGGCAGCCGAGGCCGCAAGCGCCCAGCTTCTGCCCACCGCAGACCTGAACACTCAGGTGTCGGCCCTTCATCAGTCCCTAGAAAGCCCCCTCGGGGAACTCGGCCAGTCCTTGCCCGGCTACAATCGCGACCAGCGCCTCTATGATGTCGGCGCCGCCGCGAGTTGGGAGATCGATCTGTTCGGTGGCCTGCGACGCGGGCAGGAAGCCGCGCGGGCTGAGGCTCAGGCGGCGGAGGCGGAGGGTCTTGGCACCCGCGTCAGCATTGCGGCCGATGCGGCGGATGCCTATTTTCGGGTAAGGGGCGATCAGGCTCAGCTTGATGTCGCGCGGCGGCAGATAGACGTGGACGCGCATCTGCTCGACCTCGTTCAGCTGCAACACACGCGAGGCATCGCCACGAATCGGGAGGTGGCGCAGGCGCAGGCGCTGGTGCTGCAGGCGCGCACGACGATTCCGCCGCTGCGTATCGACCTCGAAGCCCAGCTCAACCGCCTCGACGTCCTGATGGGCGCGCAGCCGGGAACCTACGCGAGCAAGCTTTCAGCCGTCAGCGCAATCGCTGCGATACCCGGCATTCCCGATGCCGACCAGCCTATGGATATGCTCCGCCGCCGACCGGACGTGATCGTCGCGGAACGGCGCGTGGCGGCGGCCAGTGCGCGCATCGGCGTGGCGGTGTCGGACTACTACCCGAAGATCTCGTTGTCGGGAGCACTCGGTTTCGACAGTCTAAGCGCGAATCACCTGTTCACAGGGAGCGCGTTCCAGCCAATTGGCACCGGCGCACTTCGCTGGAGGATCTTCGACTTCGGCAAAGTCGACGCGGAAGTCGCGAACGTGCGGGGACGCGACGCGGAAGCACTCGCGCAGTATCGGCAGACGGTTCTGCATGCCGCCGAAGATGTCGAAAACGCCTTCATGGAGCTGAGCCAGACGGAGCTGAGGACTCAGGAATTGCAGGACGAAGTCATCTCGCTCACGCATGCGCGAGATCTTTCGGAAGAGTCTTTTTCCTCGGGAGTCATTCCACTGACCGATGTCTTGGATGCCGATCGCCAGCTTCTTTCTGCGCAGGATGATCTTGCGCAGAATTGCGCCGCCGCGGCTCGGGCTGCCGTGCATTCATTCAGGGCGCTCGGTGGAGGATGGACCGCAGAATTAAGTGGCCTCGCGGCATGATGCGTCAGTGCAGCAGCCCAAGGCTCTTGAGGACCTTGTCGGCCACTATGCGGTCTAATTGGAACCACTAGCCGACATCGCCATTTCACCACAGGCTTCTCTGTTGACCGCCCTGTGTCTGGCGACACGAAGGGTTCAATCACGGTGAACGCTCAGTTCCGAACCAAATGCGGCCATGCGCATGTTCGACGGATCAGATGATCCGCCGGCTCAGGTTGTGATGACGGCTGCGCGAGACCTATCCTCCCACCGAAGGACGCCCAATCTATCTAGTCGTCGACCCTATATCAACGCGCGAGATGGATGACTATCGCGTGTTAAAATCGCGCCCGCCAAGCACTTCCGGCAGTAGGGGGTAAATCCGAGCTAAAGCGCCGGAATGTCGGCTATTCTAAGGACGTTACGCACGCCATCCTGTTTATGAGTTCTCCTTGCGACCTGCAGTCACGATCATGCTCAAGGAGATGGTGATCGCATTCGATGGCCTCGGTCAGACATGGCCACGATCGTGGAGTGGCCCGCTCAGTTGCCGGGCAGAACCCGTGCATCCTGCAATTGCCTGAGGATCTCGTCGAACATCGCTTCGGTGTCGGCGCAATCGTGAAATCCGTGTTGCCGCGCCTTGATCGTGGAAACAAGGGAGTGACGTGGCACAGAGCTCCCGTGCCGGAAAAGATAGTCCATGAAATCCCACGAGTGAACAATCTCACCGTAGGCCAGAGGCATCAGCGCGTGCTTCTTAACAATACGGTCCCATACCGGCGCTTTGTCGGCCATGACGGCGGCCAAGGAAAACGGGTGCGGATGTCCCACTGACAACCCGAAACGCGCCGCCAGGGTTGGCCAGATTGTCGGCCACGAAAAGCAGTCGCCATTGGCGATGTTGAAGATCTCGCCTCGACAGCTGGATGTTTGTCCGGCCCACAGGATCGCTCTCGCCAACAACCGTGCATCGACTGCCTCTTGGAAGCACGCCGCACCCCCTGGGAACCGAAAGGGTTGGCCTAGTTCCTGGCAGATAGCCGCATAGGTGCCGATCGCCGTGATTGCGTTCATGGGGTTGCCGACCGCGAAGCCGCAAACGATTTGCGGCCGAAGCACCGTGTAGCCACGGCTATCGCTCATCGCTGCTCGCAGGAAATCTTCCTGCTCGTAATAGAAGTTCGATGCAATGAAGCGCGGGTCGCCCTCCTTTGCCGGCATCTTGTATGGGCCATGATGCACGCCGTAAGCCTTTGTCCCTTGAAGAAGCGTCACATGCCGGACAGACCGCGCGGCCAGAAGGGGAACAAGGGCATTCTTCAGCATGGCTAGATTAACATCGATCTGCCGTCGCTCCGTCCACCCACTTACCAGATCACGCTCCTCGTAGAGAGCGGCGTACACCACGTGAGTAACATCCTGTGCAACCGCACTAAGTTGCTTACTACAATCCTCAGGATCGGTCAGGTCGAGCCTGAGCCAATCAGCCCTGGTGTCGAAGGTCGGGCCTCGGCGCGAGACTCCAGTTACACGCCAATTGGGCAGCTCCTCAAACATCTGCAAAGCCGCCCGTCCCACAACGCCGCCCGCTCCCAGGATCAGGGCAGAACCTTTGGAGTGATCCAAGTGCGTCGTCATCAGGCCGCTTCCACGCTCGATCGCGGCGCGCTTGAGAGCAAGCGCTCCAATTGACGGAATGCGGCGTCGACCAGATTCAAAGTCGCCGGCGCGCCGACACAAAGACGCACAGCATGAGGAATGGAACGACGATCGGCCACGAAACCATGGGTGGGTGCTATGGCGACACCGCGTTGAGCAGCGGCGTCCACGAAATCTTCGGCGCGCCAGGGGCTGGGGAGCGATATCCAGGCATGCGGGCTCGCGGGATGGATACGCGCGGCCGAGAGGTGCCGAAAGGTCGCCATTAAGTCAGTCCGACGCAGGTTCTCCTGGGCCTGCCACTCCGCCATGCGATCCAGATGTCCGCCTTCGATCAGCGTTGCCGCGACTTCGACGCATATCGACGTTGCGGTGCCGGTGGACATCCCCACGCCCGCCTGGGCGCGCGATCCTTGGTCGAGCGGCGAGACCAGACACCCGACCTTCAGCCCTGGACCCGCGAGTCGTCCGAGACTTGTAAGGTAGTAGGTACGTTCCGGCGCGAGGGCGAAGATCGGTGGCACCGGGTCGTTTAGGATCGTGCCATAGATATCATTCTCGATTATCGGCATGTCGAAGCGACGCGCGATCTCGACCAGCGCCGCCCTGCGGTCAGCGGGCAATGTGACATTGAAAGGATTCTGGAGCCGCGGCGCGCAGTAGAGTGCTGCCACCCGATGCTCGCGGCAGCCTTTCTCCAGCGCGCTCGGAATCATCCCTTGCCCGTCGCAGGAAATTCCGAGAAGGCGCCGGTCGAGGTAGCTGGCGACCGCCTTCATACGCGGGTCCGTCAACTCTTCTGTCGCGATCAGATCCCCATGGTGGGTCAATGTGGACAGGGCCGCCATCGTCGCGTGCTGGCCGCCATTGGTGATCGTCAGTTGATCCGGCGACACGTGAACGCCCTGCCGCTTGAGCCATTTCGCCAGCACAGCGCGATGGCGCTCAGACCCCGCGGTGGGCGATCCGGCCAGAACGAGCGCGGGTTCACGCGCGGCGAGGTCGGTCAGCACGCCTCGCATCACCTCATCTCCGAAGGGCGGCACGGGCACGCGATATACCGCCATGTCGATGGGTCCGAGTTCAGTATTGGGCTGAAGTGGCAGGTAGCGGTCGTCCGCCAATGAAGATCCCGAAACGAAGGTTCCGCGGCCGACGTGGCTCGTAATTAGTCCACGCGCGTCCAGCTCGGCATAGGCGCGTCCAACCGTCGCCACGGCCACCTTCATCCGATGCGCGAGTTCGCGCTGGGTCGGCAACTGCTCCCCGAGCTTGATTCCGCCATTCTCGATCGCTGTTGCGATCACATCGACGATTTGGCGGTAGCCCGGTCGTCGTTCCGATTGTAGCATTTCAAACAGCGCCATCTAGTACAATATTCTTGTTGTGCTCTCATCCCAGGTGGTATTGTATCGCCTAGAGAAGCAATTCGCCAACCGAAATATCAACTTTCGGCAAAGGCGCGCAAAGAACGGTCGGATCCGTAAGAGATACCGGCCAGAGGGGAGATCACGGGATGAGCTTTTCGAAGCGGCAATCCACCGAAGAACACGCGTCAGAGCAGCTCAACGAAATCGATACGCACGGACTGATTGCGCGACGCGAGTTGATGCGCCGTTCGGCGATATTCGGCGCGGTCGCGACCCTCGGAACCTTCACCGGATTGTTGAAGACCGCCTCAGCGCAGTCCGCCGCAGGCGGGACTGTCAAAGTGGGTCTCGACAGTGGCGCTTTCACGCCCATTCTCAAAACCTTCGCGCCGGAGTTCAAAGCGGCAACGGGGCTGACGGTCGAGTTCGAATCCTATCCCCTCGGCAATATGTACGACCAAAATCTTCTATCGCTGCGGCAAAAAACGGCCCGCTTCGACGCGTTCGATTTCTGGCAAAATTTCGCGGGAGACTTCGGCCCCTATCTCACCCCGCTTGAGGAAGTTGGCTCTTTGGAGACATTAGATTTCTCCGATGTCGCGAAACCCTTTCAGCAACTGAACTACTACCAGAATAAGCTCGTCGGAATCACGATCGACGGTGATCTCTTCATCGACACCTATCGCAGTGATTTGTTCGACGACGCGGCTGAGAAAACCGCGTTCAAGGCGAAATACGGTTATGACCTGATCCCGGCCAAGACCTATAGGCAGTATCGCGATATTGCCGAGTTCTTTACCCGGCCGTTGAAGAACCTCTATGGCGCCGTCGAGGTCACGAGCTTCTTCGTTTATGCGTTCTTTATGAATCACTTCGTCCAGATCGGCGCCGAAAAGGGCGTCAACTACGGCGAGATCTTCGACGCCAATATGAAGCCCAATATCGCCAATGCTATGGGCGAAGAGGCAATCCTCCGCTATATCGAAATGACCGCCTTTATGCCTAAGGATCTTGCCAAGGCGATGCCCTGGGATGTCGGCCGGCAACTTTATTTCGCGGGCCATATCGCTCAGGCGAATTGGTGGACCGACATGGCGAAAGGCGCCTCCGATCCCGCGATCTCGAAAGTGGCCGACAAAATCCGATGCGCCCGAAGCTGGGGCGAGGTCACCATGCTTCCCTATGGCCGCGCTATGGGCATCGCGGCCAATTCGCAGAACAAGAAGGGCGCCTTCACAGCAATTTCCTGGATCCAGCAATCGGCCAATGCCACCCGATGGGTCGCCGAAACTTTCGCGCAGTCCTTGATGGATCCGTGGCGCGTCAGCATGTTCGAGAGTCCTAAGGCCACCTTCCCGTTGGAATCGGCCTCGGGCTTCGCTGATAACTTCGCGCAGACCAGTCTCGCCGCATTGCACAACCCGAAGGTCTATCTGGATATCTCCATTCCGGGCACCAACCAGTACATGAGCTCGATCATTCAGCATGTGCAGGCCGCGATCAATGGCCAGGTCGCGCCCATGCAAGCGCTACAGGACATCTCGGGCGAATTCGACGAAACTACTGAAACCTACGGCCGCGATCTTCAAATTGCTCACTATGCCGAATACCGCGCGCGCATGGTGAAGAACGGTTATTGGACCTGAGGGCGACCGCCGATCCGATGGCCGATCTGACGATAGGCTATGGTAAGTCGTCGCGGTGGGGGAGGAAACCCCGGCGTGACGACGGCGTCACTGAACGCGGAACCCTGCTGCTACTGGGGCCAGCGTTGCTATTCCTCGCCGTCTTCGCCATCTGGCCTTTCTGCTATCTGATCTATGCGTCTTTCACTTCCTATCAAATGGCGATTCCGGTGCCGATCCATTGGGTCGGCCTCGGTAACTTCCAAGTTCTCGTCAAAACCACGCGCTTTTGGCACAGCCTTGGTGTGACGGCCGCCTTCGCGCTGGTGAGCGTGCCGCTCCAATTGCTCATCGGCCTCTGCATCGCCTTGCTGTTGAACGCGGTTACGCGTGGGCGCGAGGTCTATGCGTCGCTGCTGCTGACACCGATGATGTTGGCTCCCATTGTGGTAGGCTTCGCCTGGGAGCTTTTTCTCAATCCGATCTACGGCCCCCTCAATGCCTTACTCAAAGGTATCGGATTGTCTCCCCCGGCCTGGGCCCAGTCGCCGGTTTGGGCGCTACCTACTCTGGTCGCGGTCGATATCTGGCAATGGACGCCGCTCGTCATGGTCATTCTGCTCGCAGGTCTAAGGTCGATCCCACCCCGGGTCTACGAGGCCGCGAAAGTCGATGGCTCCAGCGCCGTGCAGACCTTCTTCAATATTGTCGCGCCGATGCTGCTGCCGTATTTTGCAGTCGCCTTCGTCCTGCGCTTCATCGACAGTTTCAAAGTCTTCGACATCATCTATATCCTGACGAGGGGGGGGCCTGGAACCATCACGCAGAACCTCGCTTATTACACTTATGATCTCGGCTTTGGCCGCTTTCAGTTCGGCCGCTCCGGCGCGCTCAGCATCATCCAGCTTTTGCTGCTGACTATAGGCACGATGCTCATCATCAAGCTCGTCGCCAAACGCAATGTGCCGACGGCCGCGGTCGCCGGCCCTGCCGCAAACGCGAAGGAGGGCGCGTGATGAGCGCGGCCACGCGGGCGCCACGCCTTCCCCCCAGAGCCAAGCTGAGAACGGAGGAGCTTGTTGGCAGCGCAGTTCGTCACGCGATCCTCATCGTGCTCGTCATCCTGTGCCTCGCGCCGATCGTCTGGCTGCTCATCACAGCGTTCAAACCCTATGGCGAGCTATTCTCCAGCCCGCCGACGCTGTTCCCAATTCATCCGACCCTCGTCAATTTCGCCGGCGGCTGGTCGGTTGGCGGCGGCCGTGGCATTCGCGACAGCCTGATTGTGGCGACCTCGTCGACGGTGCTCTGCCTCATACTGGGTTTTCCTGCGGCCTACGCGTTGGCGCGGCGCTTCTCGGCCCACGGCCAGCTCAGCTTCACCATCCTCTCACTTCGCATGCTGCCGCCGATCGTACCGGTGATCGGCTTTTACCTCATGTTCCAGAAGCTGCATCTCTACGACACCTATATCGGCTTGATCATCGCCTATACCTTCATGAACCTGCCGCTCGTGATTTGGCTTCTGGCGGAATTCATTCGCCAGATTCCGCGCTCATACGAGGATGCGGCGCGAATCGACGGCGCGCCGTGGTTCTGGATGTTCCGCGACATTCTGCTGCCGCTCTCCGCCCCGGGTATCATGACCGCGGCGATACTCAGCATGATGTTCGCCTGGAATGAGTTTCTGTTCTCACTCGTTTTGACGGGCGACAACGTCATAACGCTGCCAAAGGCATTGGCCGACTTCTTCCTGTTTCAGGAGCCGAACTGGGGCCAGCTCGGCGCTATCGGCATTGTCGCCATGGGGCCTCTTCTCGTCCTCTCCTACCTCATGCAGCGGTATCTCATCCGCAGCTTCACAGCCGAACTCGGCGGCCGCTGAAGTCACGGCCCGGTCAGATCAGGACGAAGACCATGGCATCCGTTACCCTTGATCATCTCAACAAGTGGTTCGGTCCTTCCGTTCATGCGGTGCAGGATGTGAATATCCACATCGAAGACGGAGAGTTCTTCGGTCTCCTCGGTCCCTCGGGCTCCGGCAAAACATCGGTGTTGCGTATGCTCGTGGGGCTGGAGCGGCCGACGGAGGGATCGATCCTTTTCGACGGCGTTCCTGTCCACAACAAGACCCCGCAGGAACGCAACGTCGCGATGGTGTTCGAGCAGAACGCGCTCTATCCGCATATGACCGCACGCCAAAACATCAGCTATCCGCTGCGTGTCCGGCGCGCATCCAGCGAGACGATTGCCCGCAAGGTTGCCGAGGTCGCGACCTTGCTGAATATCGGCGCGCTGCTCGATCGGCGAGCCTCGCAGATGTCGGGCGGCCAGCAGCAGCGTGTCGCCATCGCCCGTGCTCTGGTTCGGGATCCCAACCTGCTTTGCCTCGACGAGCCGATCGCGCATCTCGACACGCTTCTGCGTGCCCGTCTCCGTGGAGAGCTCAAGCGGCTTCAGCGTGCCCTCGGAACCACCTCGGTCATCGTCACCCATGACCCGATCGAAGCCATGACGATGACGGATCGGCTCGCGGTGATGCGAGACGGGCGTCTTCAGCAGGTCGGCAGTGCCGACGAGATTCACAATCGCCCCGTCAATGCCTTCGTCGCCCAATTCTTCGGGCTACATTCGATGAACGTTTTCACGGTTGATTCCTGCGTTGATCAAGGCGATCACATCGCCGGCCGGGTTGGGGGCCAGCCCGCGCGCCTGCCGCGTACATTGGAGCGCTTCCTCAACATCGGCCGCCGCACTGCCTCGATCGGCGCGCGACCGAGCGGCGTGATGGTTCTGCGTGCCGCTGACACCGCGCCCGCGGTCGAGGGTTTCACCGCGACAGGCCAAGTCTATGTGACCGAGCAACTCGGTGACGCGCAGCTGGTGACCGTTCAGATCGCTGATCAAAGCATTCAAACCCTCACACCCGATCCACGCGCCTTCGAGATAGACGAGCCGGTGCGCGTCTTCATTCCCGACGATGCACTGTTCCTTTTCGACGACAAAACGCAGCAGACCCGGCGCTTCGCCAGCCGCACGGCGGGCGACGAGCTTGCAGCCATTCGCTCAGAGGTTGCGTGATCTACCTGCTCGGCATCGACAAAGGCACCTCCGTTATCAAAGCGGTGGTCTTCGACGCGAGCGGAGCGGCACGCGGCGTGGCGCAGGAGCGCGTGACCGTGTTGCGCCCTCGGCCGGACTGGCACGAGGAAGATCCGGAGGAGAGTTGGGCCGCCTGTTGCCGCGTCATTCGGGCTGCGCTCGATCACGCGGGGATCGGCGGGGACGCGATCACCGCCATCGGGATCGCCGGCCATATGGGCGGCGCCTGGATCACCGGCGCCAATGGCACTCCCGTTCGCAATGCCATCTGCTGGCCTGATGGCCGCGCCCAGGCGCAGCTGCTCGCCTTACGCGACGCTCAGGCGCTTACGGAAATCTTCGCCATCGGCGGCAATGGATTGATGCCGGGTGTTACGGCGCTGCTGCTCGGCTGGCTTACCGCGCATGAACCGCATCTTCATGAACAAGCGGCGCATGTTCTATGTGCCAAGGACTATTTGCGCTTTCGACTGACAGGCGCGGTGGCGACGGAGCCATCGGATGTGAGCTTCGTTCCAGGCGACATCGACGGCCGTGGATTTTCTCACCGTATCTTGGAGCTCTGCGGCGCAGGCGCGTGGCTGGGCGCAATACCGCCTGTCTTCCCGTCCTCGGACATCGCCGGCGCGGTGACGGAACTCGCGGCGCGGCAGAGCGGGCTTTGCGCCGGCACCCCGGTCATTCATGGGCTGGGAGACGCCTGCGCCAATGCCATCGGTGTCGGCGCCGTGGCTCCCGGAGCGGCCATGACGGTGCTGGGCACCAGCTGCCTCAACGGGCTCGTTCTCGATCATGCCAGCCGTGAACCCGAGGGCGTCGGTTTCCTGTTCGCGATGCCGGATGATCTCTATCTCCGGATCCTGCCCAACACATCCGGCACCATCGTGCTCGACTGGTATCTCGATCGCTTCGGTGGACCAACATGCGCGGATGGCACCCACGACTATGCCAAGATGGAACGTCTCGCGGCTTCCGTTCCGCCTGGCGCCGGTGGCGTCATCCTGCTGCCCTACGTCAATACCAGCGGCGTTCTGGCGCCGGTCTTCGATACTCTGGCGCGTGGGTCCTTCTTCGGCCTGAGCACGCATACCACCGAGCCGCATATGCTGCGAGCGGTCTATGAATCGCTGTGCTTCGCGACCCGGGACTGCTTCGCCGCGATGGCGGTTCCCCCGTCTTCCGTCACGCTCACCGGCGGAGGGGCGCAAAGCGCCTATTGGGCGCAGATGTTCGCCGACGTCTGCGGTGTGCCGATCGAGGTCCGAGGCGTGGGTGAATCCGGCGCATTGGGCGTTGCGTTGCTCGCCGGTGTCGCGACTGGTGTCTGGTCAAGCATCGCGGATGCCACTGCCCACATGGCCCCCGAGGTTACTCGGTATGAGCCGCATGCCGAGACGGCCGCGCTCTATGACGGCTGGTTCCGCCTGTATCAAGATCTGCGCCGCATCTATCTGGGTTTCTCGCGGCGGCGGGAAGCTCTGGTGCCCCCCGCTTCCAGTCGGATTGCGGCGTGAGAGCGTTGCTCGGCATCGATAAGGGCACGACAACCACGAAGGCCGTGGTGTTCGATGCTGAAAGCGGGCGAGTCCTCGGCCTCGCGCGCCGCGCGACACAGTCTTTCCGCCCGCATCCCGATTGGCACGAGGAAGACACGGAAGCGACCTGGTGCGGCGTTGCCCTGGCGATCCGCGGGGCGCTGGCCGAGGCAGGGCTCCCCGCCGCCGATATCGCCGCCATCGGCGTCAGCGGTCATATGGGTGGGCTATGGGCGCTCGACCACGACGGCGTTGCTTTCGAGCGAGCGATTGCCTGGCCCGATGGGCGCGCGAGCGAATTGCTCCAGCATTGGCGCGACAGCGGCATCGTCGAAAAGGTCTACGACATTTCGGGCAACGCCCTCATTCCCGGCATGCCCATCGTGCTGCTTGCCTGGATGCAGCGGCATCGGCCGGATCTGTTTCCCGGCATCGCGCATGTTTTCTGCGCCAAAGACTTTGTAAATTATCGCCTGACAGGGGAAATCGCGACGGATGAGTCCGATCTGTCCTTCTTCCCCTGTGACATTCGGAAGCGATGCGTCTCCGAATCCGTCTTCGACCTTTGCGGCCTGTCAGGCAAATCGGGCTTGATCCCGAAAGTGCTGCCCATCGGCGCGCCGGTCGGTCGCGTCACCGCCAAGGCGGCGGTCGAGACTGGGCTCAACGAAGGAACGCTCGTTGCGTCTGGCGCAGGCGACGGGGTTGCGGCCGCGATCGGCGCGGGGGCGCTTTTGCCGGGTCAGGCCGTTACCGTCATCGGCACCAGCTTCATGAATAATCTGACGGTGGACCGTCCCGTTATGGAACCGCGCGGCGTTGGCTTTTTGTTCCTGATGCCCGACGGACGCTGGCAACGCCTCATGTCCAATACCGGCGGCGGCTCAGTGTGCCTCGACTGGGTGATCGAGGCTTTCGGACGCAAGGAAGCGGCCCTGTCGGATGGCGCCGATATGTTCACGCGCATCGAGACCGAGGCGCGTGCCCTGCCGCCACTGCCGGGCGGGCTGCTGTTCCATCCCTATTTGAATACCTCCGGCATGACCGCGCCACGCCATGAGCCGGCCGCCAGAGGCAGCATCATGGGCTTGGGGCTCGACACCACGCCGATTGCGCTGGTGCGCAGCATCATGGAAGGCGTCGCGCTGTCGATGGTCGATTGCTACGGCGCGATCGATGCACCGGTCGACGAAATTCGCATCACCGGCGGCGGCGCCCGCATCCTGTTGTGGCGCGACATTTGTGCCGCCGCGATGAACCGCGAGCTGGTCGTGACGGAAGCCGAGGAAACCGGCGCGCTCGGCGTCGCGCTTCTGGCAGGTCACGCGGCGGGCTTGTTTTCCTCGCTTGAGGAGGGCGCGGCTCGCATGGTGCGCGTCATGGCGAAGGTGCAACCCGATCCGGCCATGGCGGAGCGATACGCGGCGGCCTTTGCGCTTTTCAGAGATATTCGTGAAGCTCTCGCACCGGCATGGGCGGCGCGCGCTG
Organism: Acidisoma sp. L85; assembly: GCF_009765865.1. Taxonomy (GTDB): domain Bacteria; phylum Pseudomonadota; class Alphaproteobacteria; order Acetobacterales; family Acetobacteraceae; genus Acidisoma. The sequence continues at coordinate 48,408 of NZ_LMUQ01000015.1, read as the reverse complement.
CCTGCCTAGAGCGTGGCGCATCTAGGAATGCAAGCTGATGCCGCCGATCCTTGCCGAGCACGTCATGTTCGATCTCGACGGCACTCTCGTCGATACGCGCAAGGCTGTGGAAAACTGCTATCGCCACGTCTTCGGCACTGTCCTGAAGCAGGCATTCCCGCCGCCGAGTATCGACGCCCACCTACTCTACGCGATGCGGCCCGTTGAGGTCTTCGGCGTAGTGGCGCCAGACCAGGTCGAGCTTTGTCTCGATGCCTATCAGCGACAATATCCCGCAGCTTCCGCCGGCATGATCCTGTTCGGCGGCGCGCGGGAGCTGATCCTCGCCATCACGGCCGCCGGGCGCAAGCCGAGCCTCGTCACCAACAAAGGCCTGGCGCGAACCCTGATCGATCTTGAACGCGCGAAGATCGATGTGGCCTCCTTCGTCGCGGTAGTGACGGCCGAGGATACCATTGAGCGTAAACCGCATCCGGCGCCAATCCTGCTTGGCCTGAAGAGAGCCGGCTCGGCCGCTACGGATGCCGTCTATGTCGGCGATGGTCCACATGATGTCGTCGCGGCTCAGGCAGCGGGTATAAGCTCCATCGCGGTCACCTACGGATTTTACAGCGCCGCCGAAATGTCCTCGCTGGGGGCGGATCAGGTCGCGCATGACATTCCCGAACTCGCCCGCATCCTTGGCGTGGATCTGCGCATGGTAACGTCATGACGGCCTTCACCGTGCGGGCCGAGGGGCTGCACTTTCCCGAAGGCCCCGTCGTTCTGCCGGATGGGAGCCTGCTTGTGGTCGAAATCGGCCGTGGCCAGATCAGCCATATCGACCGCAATGGCACTCGCGCAATGGCGAGACCCGGCGGCGGTCCCAACGGCGCGGCGCTCGGGCCGGACGGTTACCTCTATGTCTGCAACAACGGGGGCTTTTCTTGGCAACGGGAGGACAGGCTGTGGCGTCCGATTGCGAAAGCGTCAGATAATAGCGGCGGCCGCATCGAGCGCGTGGATCTAAACACTGGGGCGGTCGAGGTTCTTTACGACCGCTGCGACGATCGGGCGCTTTCGGCACCCAACGACATCGTCTTCGATCGCGCTGGCGGGTTCTGGTTCACTGATCATGGCCATCGCACGGGGCGGCAAGTCGAGTTCGGTAGCGTCTATTACGCGCGCGCCAATGGAAGCCAGATTCTCGAAGCGGCCTTCCCGCTGATCGGGCCGAACGGCATCGGCCTTTCGCCGGACGGCGCCACGCTCTATGTCGCCGAGACTTCATCCGGCCGCCTCTGGTCCTATCCCGTGCTCGGGCCCGGCGAACTTGGCCGCGCAACTTGGCCTTCACCGACCGGCGGCGATCTGGTGTGCGGCCTGCCGGGCTTTCATCGCTACGATTCTCTCGCCGTCGAAGCGAGCGGCAACATCGTCATCGCGTCACTACGGATCGGCGGTCTCGATGTCGTGTCGCCCGCAGGTGCTCTGGTTCAGCGCATCGAGATGCCGGATCCTTACACCACCAATGTCTGCTTCGGGGGTCAGGACCTGCGCACCGCTTATATAACGCTCTCCTCGAGCGGACGCCTTGTTTCGATGCCCTGGGACCGTCCGGGACTGCGCCTGCACCACCAATCCTAGGGCCGCCGCACTTCAAGGATTTCATCCACACCATGACGTCGCGCAATCATCCTCCCGAACATCCCGATATCGACGCGCTGAAATCTCGCGCACTGAACCTTCGGCGTCTGATGCTGGACATGGCGAGCGGCAAAGGTGAAGGATATATTGCTCAGGGTCTCGGCATTGCCGATTGCCTGGCCGCGCTCTATTTTCATGAGCTGCGTTACGATCCCGCCACACCGAAGTGGCAAGATCGCGATCGTTTCATCCTCTCGACCGGTCACTATGCGATCGCCATGTACGCGGTTCTGGCCGAGGCCGGCTACCTGTCGGTCCGCGAACTCGCTAGCTACGGGCTCAATGGCTCACATCTCCCAATGAGCACGTTTGATGATACACCAGGTGTCGAGATGGTCGGAGGTTCCCTCGGTCACGGGCTCGGTCAGTCGGTCGGCATGGCGATCGGCTTGCGTCTCGACGGATCACCGGCTCGTGTATTCAACGAATTGTCCGATGGCGAACTTCAGGAAGGTTCGACCTGGGAGGCCGCGATGGGCGCCGCGACTTTCAAGCTCGACAGCCTCGTTGCCATCATTGACTGCAACGGCATCCAGGCGGATGGCCCAGTCACCGTGAAAATCGATCCCGTCGCCGACAAATTCGTCGCCTTCGGTTGGGAGGCAGTGGAGATCGACGGAAATGACATGCAGGCGATCGTGACGGCTCTCGCGAATGCGCGGCAACCCAACGGAAAACCGAAAGCCATCGTGTTGCGCACCACACCGGGCAAAGGTGTCCCGACCCTGGAGCGTCGGGAGCGAGCACATTTCGTCCGCGTCGCCAATGACGAGTGGGACGCGCTGAAGGCCGAGTTGGAGACGCATCATGGTTGACACTGCTGCGACCACCGCTGGCCGCACGCGCGGCATGGGTGAATTGATCGATGTTATAGGCAAAACCACGGAACTCGCGCCATTCGGCACGACTTTGGCGGCCCTTGCGGCGGAAAGGCCGGAGATCGTCGGTCTCACGGCTGATATGGGGCGCTACAGCGACATCCTGCCGTTCCGAGAAGCCTTTCCCGACCGATTCTTCAACGTAGGAATGGCCGAGCAGGATCTTCTCATGATCGCGGCCGGCCTCTCGAAGGTCGGCAAGATCGCCTATTGTACCACCTATTCGGTCTTTATCACGCGTCGGGCCTACGATTTCGTCGCGATATCCTGCGCGCATTCCAAGGCGAATGTGAAAATCTTCGCCGGGATGCCGGGGCTCGTGAACGGCTACGGCGCGACCCATCAGGCAACCGAAGATCTCAACATGATGCGGGGGATCGCGGACCTGACCATCATCGACCCCTGCGACGCGACGGAACTCAAGCAGGTCGTGCGCGCCGTGGCCGATATTCCCGGCACCGTCTATGTTCGCAGCCTGCGCGGCAAGGTGCCAGTGGAGCTGGGAAACGACTATCGCTTCGAACTCGGCAAGGCGAAGGTGCTGCGCGAGGGTAGCGCGGTCGGCATCATCTCCTGCGGTTATATGTCGATGCGTGCCCGCGATGCCGCTGATATCGCCGCCGGGCAAGGTATCGACGCCGCGGTGCTGCATGTCGGCACGATCAAGCCATTCGATCGTGACGGCGTGCTCGCCTTCGCGTCCCGTTTCGACCGGCTGATCGTGGCCGAGAATCACAAAACAACAGGAGGACTTGCGAGTCTCGTCGTGGAGGCGCTTTACGATGCAGGACTCATCAAGCCTTTAGTCAAGATAGGGCTCGCGGACAGTTTCTTCGAATGCGGGTCGCAGGAATATCTCGAGGCGAAATACGAGGTCGACCTGCCGAGATTTGTGCGGGCGATACTGGAGAACAAATGATGGGTGAGCTGGAAGGCAGGCTCGCCCTCATCACCGGGGCGGGCAGCGGACTCGGTTTGGAGACGGCGCGCGTCTTCGCACGCGAGGGCGAGAAGATCGTGATCAACGACGTGCGCGCGGAGGCCGCCGATGCCGCGGCGAAGCCGCTCGGACCCGCGCATCACGCGGTCGCGGGCGACGTCTCGGATGAAGCGGCGGTCACGGCCATGGTCGCCGATGTGATCGCTCGCTATGGTCGCATCGATATCCTGGTCAATAATGCCGGGGTGCCGGACAGTTTTGTGCCGACCGTCGATCAAACACTCGCACACTGGCAGCGGCTGATCGACATCCACCTCACCGGAACGTATCTCGTATCCAATACAGTCGCACCGCACATGATTGAACGCGGAATGGGCGTGGTTCTCAACCTCAACTCGATTGCGGGCATTCTCGGCTTGCCGGTGCGGACGGCTTATAGCGCCGCCAAGGCGGGAATCGGCATGTTGACGCAGGTGCTGGGCTGCGAATGGGCGCCGTATGGTATCCGGGTTAATGCCGTGGCGCCGGGCTATATGTTGACGCCCTTGCTGGCCAAACTGATCGAAGACGGCAAGGTCGACGGCGACCGTATCCGGCGCCGAACCCCAATGGGCAGGCTTGGCAAGGCGGAACATATCGCCCAGGCCTTGCTGTTCCTGGCGTCCAACCGTGCCGAGTTCATCACGGCCGTCACGCTACCCGTCGATGGCGGCTACTGTGCCTGGGGAGCACCAAGCGATGCCTATCCGCTCGAACACCTTCCGTCAGTTTAAATATTGAGCGAACGGGACAAGGTCGTCCAGGCCGGCACGTAAAGCTGCTCTGCTAAGTCCTTCCATCGAAAGCTCGTCTCATGCGCATTTTCGGTTCTCCTCATCGCTACGTTCAAGGACCTGGCGCCCTGGATGAGCTTGGGCCTCTATTAGCGCCATATGGCCCGCGGCCTCTTCTGGTCGTTGATCAGTTTTTGATGGAGCGCCTTGGAGCGCGGCTGGAAAAGACGGCGCGCAGCGCGGGGCTCGACCCGATCTTGTTGCCTTTTGGTGGCGAGATCACCTACGCGGCTATCGATGAGCTGACCCGAGATGCCGGAGACACACCTATCTCGGTGCTCGTAGGAGTCGGCGGCGGCAAAGCGCTCGATTCGGCCAAGGGCCTGGCTGTGCGTTTGGGCAAGCCGCTGGTGACAGTTCCGACGATCGCGTCGAATGATTCGCCCACCAGCGCGTCGATTGCCATGTATGACGATCAACACGTGATGATCGCGGTCGACCGCATGCCTCGCAGCCCCGACCTCGTCGTCGTGGATACGAGGCTGATCGCGAGTGCGCCCGTTCATTTCCTGCGCGCCGGCATCGGCGATGCGATCGCCAAGAAGTTCGAGGCCAACGGCTGTTCGGTCGGGACTGGCAAGACGCCATTCGGGACACGGCCACTCCTGACAGCCGGTGTCATCGCAGACGCCTGCTATGCCACACTGCGAGCCCATGCGCCCGCTGCCCTCGATGCCGTTTCGGCCGGAATCTTGAACGATGATGTTGAAGCGACCGTCGAGGCCATCATTCTGATGAGTGGCCTCGGGTTCGAGAACGGTGGACTGTCGATCGCTCATTCGCTGACGCGAGGTCTCGTCGTTGCGCGGGGTGTCAAGGCCGCGATCCATGGCAATCAGGTGGCCTATGGCACTCTTGTTCAATTGGCCGTGGAGAATCGGGAGTCCGCGTTCATCCTCGACGTTGCCACGTTTTTGCGGGGGATCGGTTTGCCGACGTGCCTAGCGGAGTTGGGGATGACCGAGGCAACGGGAAGTGAAATCGACGAGATCGCGCGATTGACAATGACGGCGCCTCACCTTGCCAACATTGGACGGCGGCTGGAGCAGGCAGACCTTGTGGTGGCCATCCGTCGTATCGAACAGCTGGCGACCGTCGAACTACCGGTCGAAGAGCCCGTCGGAGGCATTGTGAGGCGATAATTCAGAGCGTTTGCCTCGGCGGCGCAATGCCGACAGCGATCCCTGCTGGCGGTCGCCGTGCCGTTAAGGCAAAAGCGCTCTCGACTCTGGCGAGTTGATCGCACTCCTGCGCCACCTACCGTTGCGTTTTCGTTTGCTAGATCATCTTACTTGCTCGACGGGTAGGCTCCCAGCAGGGAGCGATTTCAGGATCGACTTGCGGAAACCGACGGATCGAGCCACACCCGCCAATCCTCCCGATTGAGGATCGCGATCTGTCTATCATGGTAGGGCGCGATGTCCGGGCCAGGCTCCATCGTCAGCATCGTGAATGCCTCGCCGACATCCTTGTTAGGCCGCCAGATTCCCGCAACGCAGAAGATCGGCTCGTCTTTTTTCGTGAAGAGCCACTTGTCTTTGCGTTTTTTCTTTTTATCCGCTGGATCGGTGAATTGGTAAAAGCCGTCGGCGATGATGAGGCAGCGACCGGACGCAAACTCGCGGCCGTCCGAGCGGAAGTTGTAGACCGGCTTGCCGTTCAGTCCTGGCCAGCTCCATCGCCGCTGCACCAGATCGCCGGCGTTCGGATCGCTGTCGATCGTGCGTACAATCGGCGCCATATCCGTGATCTTAATGTCCTGGCGCGCCTGGATGTTCGGCGTCCCTTCGGAGAAGCGGATCTTGATCTTAAGGTCAGAGAAATCCTCGAGAATTGCCGAGGCCTCCACTTCCAATCGATAATCGTTGCACATGAGGGTCTCCGCAGCGGGCGGATTGCAGCGAGCCATAGTTCCTAATATGTTCACGAGCATGAGCGCAAGCCCGTTCGATTTGGACGCGCCCTTTGGTCAGCACCGAGCCATCATACGGCGGGACAGCGGCGGCGTTGAGCTGGTCGAGGCGGCCTGGGGTGTTCGGCCCGGCCCGCACGCCGATCGTCCCTATACGGTGGTGCGCGCCGAGGGCGGACCGTCTCAAGCCACCGCTGCCTCGTACCCGCGTCTGATTTTCGCCTGCGGAGCAAAGACCGAGCCTATAACTTCGTCCTGGCGGGTGGGGATTGGTTCTATTTCGCTGGCATCTGGCGACCCGAGAAACCCGACTGGCCAGAAGCCTTTGCAATCCCGTCGAGGCCAATCCCGATGTGGCATTGTACCACGATCGCCAAATGGCGGTGCTGCGGCGCGAGCAGCGCCTCGACTGGCTCGACAGCCAGGCCGCTGAGGACAAATTGCTCCGTCCGCTACCGGCCGGTAGCTTCCGCGTGAAAGAGGTGCAGCCTACCCTTGGTTTTGAGGCGCCAGTTCGCTTCGACCGTTCAGGCTCGACGCCCTAAAATCTAGCATCAGCTAGTCCACAGCGGTGAATTCCCGGCGTCGATAGTCAACACGCGAGAAGCTGCATTATCGCGAGTTGACCCTCTGCCGCTAAGCAGCGACCGTTGGTCTGGCTGTCTCAGATGGGACGGTGGTCACTCACCCTGGTCCGCTACGGGATTCGTGCGCAGCCACTGCGTTGCGCCAAGCGGAAGTCTATCGCTTGCTTTGCACTAGATTGCGGCGTCGAATCACTAGTGACGTGGGCCTTCCGCGACCCGTCGAGCTCGCATTTCGTCGAGGTCGAATTCATGTTCGAGGGCTGCCAGCACCGAGTCGTGGATCTCGCCCTCTCGATGGAGTTTCAGGAGTGCATCCCGCCCGGCCGCGATAGCCGCAAGCACGGTAGCAAAATGTTCCGCCCTTTGATCGTCCAGCCCGCCGCTGGCGTCATTGAACCTCGTGACCGCGCCCACCTTGAAGGCATATTGCTCGATGAGCCTCGGATGCAGATGGCTACCGTCGGGCCGCTTGGAACGCAATTCAATCGCGGCGAGTTCTGCCGTCGCCGTATGAACCCGCGCGGCAGTCACCGTCAGCATGGTCGAAGGCCGTTCAGTTGTTCGGTGCAGACCGAATGCCTTGATCAAAGGCGCCAGAGTGGACCCTTGCACGAGAACGGTCACCAGAATGACTGCGAAGGTCGTCGCCAAAACGAAGTCCCGGCCTGGAAAGGCTTCTGGAAGTGCCAGGGCTGCCGCCAAACTCACCACCCCGCGCATGCCCGCCCAACTCATCACCACGGGAACCCCGAAAGGCGGGTAAGGATCGCGCTTGCGTAGTCTCGGTATGAGGGCGCGCACGAGATAGACACCGGGGAAGATCCAGGCGAAGCGCGCCAGGATAACGGCCGCGACAACGGCTGCGGCCGCAGGGATGAAGGCCGCCAGGCCGTGTGGATCACCGGCGAGGCGGTGCATTACCCCCCGCAACGAAAGCCCGATCAGGATGAACACCAGGCTTTCCAGCAAGAAGGTGACCACTCGCCACACCGTTCGCATCTGCATGCGCTTCTCGGCGGTCAGGCTGGAGTGCTGCCGCCTGCCCACGACGATGCCGCAGGCGACCGTCGATAACACCCCTGAGACGTGCAGCCACTCCCCGCCGATGTAGGAGGTCCACGCCACTAGGAAGCTCACGATGACGCTTAGCTCCGGATCCTTCAGCCATGCAGTCAATTTGCTGCCCAAAAAGCCAAAAACGAGGCCAACTGCCACGCCACCAGCGGCGAGCACGATAAAGCTCTCAGCGGCCGCGCCCTTGTCGAAGGTTCCGGTCAGCGCCGCTGCTACCGCGAAGCGGTAAAGCACCAGGCCGGTGGCGTCATTGACCAGGCTCTCGCCCTCCAAAAGGGTAACGACCCGTCTCGGCAGCGGCAGCCCCTGCAGCACGGCCTTGGCGGCGACGGCATCGGGCGGCGACACGATCGCGCCGAGGGCAAAACACGCGGCCCAGGGCAGCCCCGGCATTACGAGGTGGGTGACCCAGCCCACGGCAAGCGTCGTGAAGAGCACCGCGCCGACGGCAAGTTGAAGTATGATGCGCAAATCCTTACGGAAATCGCGCCAGTTCGTCAGGTAAGCGCTGACCAGAAGCAGCGGAGGCAGAAACAGGATGAGCGTAAGATCGGGGTCGAGCTCGACGTCCGGCATGCCGGGGATGAGTGCGAGGCCGATGCCGCCCAGGATGAGAGCCGCAGCATTCGGCATACGAAGGCGTCGCGCCGCCAAGGTGAGTGCGAGCGAGGCCGCGATCAGCAACAGCACGACTTCGAAACGATCGGCCAGGTCCAATAATCCGCTCCTTGAAAGAATCAATCACAGCAATAGCAGGATCGGGCGCGCCGAAGGTTGACCGACGAGCCTGCCGACGGATGAGCGCCCACCGAGTAGCCGACCGCGCTGCCGGCGCAAGTCGTCCGATCGCCTTCAGAACAGTGAGGGCCTGCCTCGACTCATGATGGCCACCAGCAGCAAGCAGAAAACCGCGCCAATTGCAGCCGCCAGAAATCCATCCTGATAGGCGAGCACGTTGGCTTGAATCGCGACGGCCGCCGCCAGGAGCCTGTCGGCTTGTGAAGCCGCACGGCCTGGGTCGACAACATGAACCCCAAGAGAACGGCCATAGGCCATTAGCCGGGCGACAGTGATCCCGCTGCCCTCGGCGATATGCAGCCCGATGATGTTGGAATGTAGCTGCTCACGCACCCGCACGAAGGTCTGCATGAACGCCGTCCCAATCTCGCCCCCGAACAGACGGCTGATCTGCAGGAGGCATCCGATCGTTAGCGCCTCCGCCGGAACAAGGCTCCGCACAAGGAGGACCGTTAGTGATGTCAGCGCGAAGGATTGGCCGATGGCCTGGACGATTTGAGACGGAAGAAAATCGTCGGTTGCCCACTGGCTTGTCAGCTGCCCCGTCATGAGACAGGCCATGCCGATCAATCCCACACCCAAGGCTAACACATAGCGCCCGTCCACCCGACGCAGGAGCGCCGCCAGCGGGAGCGCCAGGACAAGTTGAGGCAAGGCGATCCACATAAGAACCTGCCCGACCTGCAGCTCGCGGAAGTTCTGGACCGTCTGGAGATAGGTCGGGATAATATAGGCTGTCGATAGAACGATGAACCGAAGACCGGCCAGCGCCATGAGCAGCAGCAGGAGATTGCTCCGCAGGAGCACTCGCAGGTTCAGAAAGGGTCTTGCCGTGGTCAATTCTCGAACCACGAAGGCCGCGGTGAGAATGCCGCCGCCGCTCAGCAGACCGCTGACGAGTCCGCTACTGCTCCAGTCAAGCCGATTTCCCTGATCCAACCCCGCGTAAAGCATCGCAAAGCCGAGCCCGGCATAGACTAAGCCGAACCAGTCCAAATCGCGGAGGAGTTTGACGTTGGTCCTCTCGGTCGGCAGGCCGAACCAGATGGCACCGAACATGACCGGCAAGGCCAAGCAATACTGCCAGTACAGCCAATGCCAGGAGAGATGGTCTGCATACCAACCTTCCAGAGAAGCGGCGACGTTTTGCGACAGCTCAGAATTCATTGCGTAGATGGCAATGCCGTAAACGACCAGCTGGGCGGGAAGGCTGCGGACAACAAAGCTGATGGTGAGCGGGATGAAGGTGCCCGAGCTGACGCCCGCGAGGCCGAGCAGGATTAGGAACACTGTGAGGTTCCCTGTCAGCGGAAGCAGGAGAGACGTCATGAAGAACGCAACGATGCCCACGAGCAGCACACGACGCGGCCCGAAGACCGCGCCGAGATACGGGGAAGCCACGCCCATCATCATTTGGCCGATGCCGAAGCTCGTCGTGATCCAGGCACCGTCGTCGAACCCTACATGCAGGCCGCCGCGGAGGTCGGCGAGGCCGAAACTGGTGGTCCGCGATCCCAGAGTTCCCATGATAGAGCCGAGCAGCACGCCCAGGAGACCTAAGTAAGGCTGCCAGTCGTCGATATGCAGTCGAGATGGGTGGAGATGTGCCTGTTGGTGCAGGACCGCCCCCACCCCGCTTAGGGGCCGGCCATGGTGATCCATTGGATCAGGGCCCAGCGACAGGCGATGAGCCTGTGTCGATGCTGGTTTCGACCGACATTCCTGGTCTAACCAAGGTCCCGAGCGCCGGCACGCTATCGAGCACAACCTTCACCGGCACGCGCTGAACGACCTTCGTGAAATTTCCGGTGGCATTGTCAGGCGCCAACAGGGCGAAGGTGCTTCCCGTCCCCGGCGACCAGCTATCGATATGGCCGGTAAGAGCGAGGCCCGGAAAGGCATCGACCGTGACACGGACCGACTGCCCAAGGCGCACATGCGTCATCTGGGTCTCCTTGTAGTTTGAGATGACCCAGATGTTTGGCAGAGGCATAACGGTCACAATCTGCGTTCCGATATTGACGAACTCGCCCGGGTGGACCTGGCGTTGCCCGACCATTCCGTCGACTGGAGATCTGATTTCTGTGTAGCCCAGATTGTTTCGTGCGAGCTTCACTTGGGCCTCAGCCGCGTCCAGTTGTGCGGTGAGTTGCTTCTGCTGTACGTCCAGACTTGCCAACAGTCCTTTTTGCTGGTCGACCTGCGCGTTGTTGAGCATCAACTGGGCGCCGATCCGCTTTTCGTTTGCGTCCGCCTGCTCCACTGCCTGCGGGGTGCCGGCCAGTCGGTCGCCATTGAGGTTGCGTTGCCGAAGTGCTTCCAAGTGGTAGCGCACGACATCCGCCGTGGTCCCCTGGAGGGTCGCCTCGGCCTGTCGTATCAGCGCCCGCTGAATGGCCTTGCGATTCACGATGTCGTCAAGATTGGCCGCCGCCGTCGCGCGGTCCGCCACGGCTTGATCCAATTGGGCCCGGTAATCGACGGGGTCGATCACCGCCAGGAGCTCCCCGCGCTTCACCCCTTGGAAGTCGCTGACGCTCGTCGTCAGGATATAGCCCGACACCTTGGCTGAGAGCGGCGTCAAGTCGCCCGTGAGGTAAGCGTCATCCGTCCGCTCGTATCGCGCCGCGCCTGACCAGCGATCCCAATTATTGGCGAAGAACCAGGTGACGAATGCCGCCCCTGCGACCAGCAGCACCCGGGAGGTCGGCCACAGCAACCGGCCGGTCGAGGCAGCTTCAGCTTCCACGAAAGTGGCGGGTCCGACGGGAGGCTGCTGCGCCTCGAGACGAACGAGCGCCGGATTGGTGTCCCCCATCGGGATTTGAAGCCTTAGCGCACTTGAGACGAAACGACGGGATGCTGGCCCACAATCGCATTGTGAAGCGCGATGCCGTATTCCGACGCAGACTGCTGGTTCTGGCCAGTGATCAAATTGCCATCGATGACCACACGGACGCCCTGCGGTTCCGCGCTTGTGAATAACGCGCCCGCAGCCTCAAGAACGGGTTGCGGATAGTTGGGGATGAAGCCCTTCCCCAGAAGAGCTTCGATCTGCAGGTCCTCGCTCAGGGAATATCCCGTCACGTGACGACCATGAACACGATCCGAATTGTTACCCAGAGCAATGACGCCGTGACAGATGGCGCCGACGACTTTCCTAGCCTCGAAGAAGTAATCTAAGATCTCGGCAATATCCGAGTTGGGGTAAAGATCTACAGCCGCCCCAAGGCCGCCCGCGACGTGAACCGCCTCGTAATCCGTCACCTTGATGCTCCTGAAGGGAAGCGTCGTCTCGAGACGGCGGGTAAGAGCCTTATCAGACAGAAATCCTTTGCTCACGAGGTCGTCACGCTCCTGCGAATCGGCCGTGAAAGGATCACTCCAAGGATTCCAGACGATTTTGCCGCCCAGCGGGCTGGCGAAGTCCACATCAATTCCCCGCTCGGCCAAGTGCCAATATGGATGGGTCACCTCAGCAAGCCATGTCGCCTCGCTGGCGCTCGTGATGAGGAAGAGAACTTTCATCGTCTATCTTTCAGTAAACGACTCCCCGCAAGCCCGCGTGCGTCGGGTGTCGTCAACGTGATGGTGTTCGAAGACGCCGAACCGGCGTAACTCGGAGATAAGCTCAACGGGGCTAGCGCGGGAAATCCAAAGATTGTGGTGACGGTATCCAAATCTTGGATGACTGGAGGCGCACGTGACCGCGGCGACCTAGGTGCTGAGCGGAAGGGCGCTCAGATTCTCAATTTTGGGCGCAGAACCCCGCCAATTGAGAACGCAGCCAAGCGCGTCCAGGATGATCGTGGGTGCGCTCGTGCCAGACCATAGCGATCCGGAACCCGGCCACGGGAAGCGGAGGTTCGAAGGTATCGACGCGATCAGCGTAGCGAGCGACCAGACGCTCCGGGGCGAGCGCGATGAGATCGCTTCCCGCTACCGCCTCGATCATCATGACAAATGAAGAAACAGCGACGGCTACCTTTCGCGTCAGGCCCATCGCGGCCAACGCGTCGTCCGTCGGTCCGCGAAAACCTTCGGCGCGTGGAGACACGATGGCGTGTCGTGCCGCGACGAAGCGATCCATAGGCATACCCCCGGGTGAGAGCGAATGCTTCCGAGCGATGCCGACATATCGCTCCCGCAACACGTCCAGGTATCGGAACTCCGTTCCCTCGACCTCACTCGACTGCAGAAAGGCTACGTCCACGTCGCCCCGCTCGAGATCAGCCTTAGGTGTATAGACTGCTCTCACCATGACCTGCACGTCAGGTGCTGCGGCACTGATTTTCGTCACGAAAGGTAGGAGTACTGCTACCTGCATATAGTCGCTGGCGGAGATCCCAAACGCGATCTTGGCGCTGGCCGGATTGAAGGATCGTGCGCGGCTGACGAGACCCCGCATCTGATCCAAGGCATGGCGCAAGGGCACCTGAATCTCCTTGGCCATCGCGGTGGCGTAGACACCGCGAGATGTCGGGATGAGGAGTTGATCTCCGAATATATCCCGTAGACGCGCCAACTGAGCGCTCAAGGCCGGTTGGCTGAGGTTCAGACGCTTTGCCGCCCGGGTCACGTTCAACTCGGCGAGTAGTGCCTCGAGCGCCAGCAGTAGGTTCAAGTCGAGCTTCTTGTCATCCATGGCGCCTATACCAGCACCATTTTCTTTCGATTTCTACCGATACGTCATCGGGTCTACGCATGGTCTAGCAAATGGGCGCATCCGCAGTGCCGATGAAACAGAAAGGCTTGCGACAATGGAACCCTACGCGATCAGCGACACCGCTCTACTTCTGGTCGACCTTCTGAATGATTTCCTAGACAAGAAGGGGAAGCTGGCTCAACGGATCGGGCCAATGCTTCAGAAAACCGACCTCATCGCGCATCTGACACGCTTGATTGACGGTGCTCGCGGCAAGAGGATGAAGATTTTCCACGTGCCACATGGACTTCACGAACATAGCTTCGACGACGTCAAACATGTCCATCCGCGCTGGCAGTGGGCGATGGAGAACAAGCTCTTCTGGAAGGGAGAGTGGGGCGCCGACTTCTTTGGGACTTTCGCGCCGCGGGAGGGTGATGTCATCATCAGCCGCCACCGGACATTCGACAGCTTCGTGAATACCGACATGATTCAGAAGCTCCGTGAAAACAATATTGAGAAGGTCGTCCTCGCCGGGTTGACCTCCCACACCTGCGTCGAGAGTGCTGGCCGCCATGCGCTCGAAGAGGGTTTCCACGTCACCTTCTTAACCGATGCCGTCGCGGAGTTCACCGAGCAGGCCCACAAGGCGGCTTTAGAACTCTCCTATCCGACCTTCGGTCACGAAGTGACGACTATTGACAAGTTGCTCGCCGCAATCGAGCCCGCGGCCTGACCCATCATATCCTAACAAAGGAACGAGCATGAGGTCAGCAAGACAAGTGGTCGTGGACCGCTTTGGCGGACCAGATGTCTTGAAGGTCATCGATGTGTCGATCGCATCCCCACGGCCCGACCAGATCCTCGTGCGCGTAGAAGCCGCAGGCGTTCTCTATGGCGACATCATGCGTCGGACCAATCGCTATCTTACTGAGACCCCCCTTCCCTACGCGCCGGGGACCGAAATAGCGGGCACGATCGTTGAACTTGGCAACAAAGTCTCTGCGTTGACGTTGGGTGATAGAGTGTTCTGCCGTGTGGGATCGCAGGGTTACTCGCAATACGCCCTCGCGGAAGCGGCTCAGGCCATTCCGCTCCCACAAGGACTAGACTTTGCCGAAGCCACCGCGTTGCTTGCGCAAGGACTGACCGCCTATCTGCTGACGCATGCCGTCGCCAGTTTGAGAGACAAGTCGGTATTCATCGAGTCTGCGGCGGGCGGGGTGGGGATGCAAATGACGCAGATCGCACGAGCGGTAGGAGCAGCCTTTGTCGCGGGGTCCGCCAGTTCCGAAGAGAAGCGTGTGTTTGCCCGTGACAACGGCGTCGACTTGGTTGTGAGTTCCGTAGAGCGTGGATGGTCAGAGCAGATCATGCAAGCAACTGACGGGCGAGGTATCGACGTCGGATACGAATCCTCAGGGGCCTCATTCGTCGAACTTCTAAGATGCCTCGGTCCGTTCGGAACATTGGTCAAGTTTGGACGAGGAGTGGACGAACATCAGTCAATTGATCCGTCTAAGCTCGTGGGAAGAAATCAAACTCTGCGGGGCTTCCATCTACCAGGCTATTTTGGCGCCGCGCATCGTCCCTTACTCGACACGGCGATGCACTATCTCACCTGTGCAGTACTAAATGGCGCACTGAAGGTTCAGATTAGTCATCGCTACCCTCTGCAGGACGCGTCGCTTGCGCACCAGGCGATAGAAGAGCGAAGAACCATCGGCAAAGTCGTACTGGAGCCTTGGGCATCGTAAGGTCCGTCGGCCGAACCAGCGGCAACCGCATGATCAGTTAGCGAATCACGAATGGCCGCCCATGAGGCAATCTCCCCCGATACGCGAACCATTCTCTTTCAATAGGAAGGCAACACCATGACCGCCACTTACTCGTCAGACCACACGGCCTTGCTCATCGTCGATCCCTATAACGATTTCATGAGCGAAGGTGGAAAGTTATATGAGGCTATCAAGCCAACGGCAGACGCCTCTGGCCTGTTCGGCAATCTTCGTCAAATTATCCCCTCGGCTCGACGAGCCGGAGTGCGAGTTTTTGTTGTCCCGCACCATCGGTCACATGAAGGCGACTTTGATGGCTGGCAGCATATAAATATGTTCCAGGAAGCCGGCCTTTCCACGAAAGCTTTCGAAGTCGACACGTGGGGCGGAGAGTTTAATCCTGAATTCGGTCCGCAGAAGGGCGACGTCATTATCAAGGAGCACTGGGCGCAGAGCGGTTTCGCCAATACTGACCTTGACGCGCAACTTAAGCAGCATGGAATTCAAAAGATCATCCTGGTGGGTCTCATCGCAAATAGCTGCATCGAGTCAACGGCTCGTTTCGGCATGGAGCTGGGCTACCATGTCACTCTCATAAAGGACGCCACTGCTGCGTTTAGTCACGAAGGAATGCAGGCCGCAGCGATCAACGCACCGATGTATGCACACGCCATCCTATCGACCCGAGAGCTTTTGGATCAGCGCCCCTTCGCGTCCTAGCCATCTTACACCGGAGGAACCTTGGGGCCTGATATTCGTCAGTACGCCCCCGCCTGGTGGCTGCCCAGGTTCCCTGGATGCGGCTTCCACGGCTTGCTGCGGGCATTGTCACGGTAACCGGGTCTGGCGGGCGGCCCGATCCTGCGCCAGGATGGAGGAATGAAGAAGCCGCCCGACCCACATTATCGCCATCGTTTTCAGCCGAGCTGATCAGGCACGCGGTCTGGCTCTATCATGTACTCAGCCTGAGCTTTCGAGATGTCGAGCTGCTCCTGGCGGAGCGCGGCATCTTTGTTTCTTATGAGAGTATCCGTCGATGGTGTCTGAAGTTTGGCGCGAGCTTCGCGAACAATCTTCGTCGGCGCCGACCGGCCCGGTGACAAATGATACTTGGACGAAGTCTTCATTCGGATCAACGGGGAACAGCATTATCTCTGGCGCGCCGTCGATCAAGACGGCACCGTGCTTGACGTTCTGGTACAGGCCCGCCGCAGCGCCGGGGCAGCGAAGCGCTTCTTCAAGCGTCTCCTGAAGGAGCTGCAATACGTACCCCGCGTTCTCATCACCGACAAGCTGAAGAGCTACGCCGTGGCCCAACGCGAGCTTCTGCCTGATGTCGAGCACCGGCAAAGCCGCTACCTGAGCAATCGCGCCGAGAATTCACATCGCCCGACCCGGCGCCGCGAACGGCAAATGCAGCGCTTCAAATCGCCGCGGCAGGCTCAGCGGTTCCTCTTGGCTCACGCCTTCATCTACGGCCACTTTCGACCACGACGCCATCCGCTGACGGCACGCAGCTATCGGATGAAGCGTTCCTTGACTTTCGAGGTTTGGCAGGAGGAGACCTATGCGCGGAATGCGGCATGATCGGCTTTCAGTCCGCGCGCTTCGTTCAGATGCGTCCTCTTCCAATTAATGTGACAATGCCACCGTCGCCGACCACATGCCCTCCAGCCACCGCCGTCATAAGGATTGGACGATTGAGAGGATCATGCAGGAAGCGATCGCCATCGGGCCGTCGGTCGAGCTCCTCTGTCAGTTGATCTTCGAAGATCGGCCTCATCCCGAGCAGGGCTTCCGCTCCTGTCGCGGGATCGTTGGCTTGGCTAGGAGCTTCGGCGCGTCCCGGGTCGAAGCGGCGTGCCTACGCGCCCTGGAAATTGGCGCTCGGGCCTACGGGCCGGTCCGCTCGATCTTCGACAAGAAGCTCGACGGCCTGCCCGCGCAGCATCTGCGCGGGTCCGCTCCACAGTCCGAGCTTGAGATCGAGCACATCAACATCCGTGGCTCTCGATATTACCACTGAAGGAAAGATGAATATGCTGAACCACCCCACTCTCGCTCAGCTCAACGCCTTGGGCCTACATGGCATGGCCAAGGCTTTCTCGGAACTCATCACGGACCTTGAGGCGGCCGGCCTCCAGCACAGCGAGTGGCTCGCCATGCTCCTCGATCGCGAAGTCGTTTATCGCCAGGACAAACGCATGGGCGCTCGCCTCCGGCACGCCAAGCTCCGCCATCAAGCGGCGCCCGAAGGCATCGACTACCGCGCTCCACGCGGGCTTGACCGCCAATTGGTTCAAGAGCTGCTAAAAGGAAGCTGGATCGAGGCTCATGAGACCCAACCACGCGTCAGAAGGCAAGAATCTTCTTGCTTCTCCGGGGGCGTCCACAGATGAGCCTAGCGCCGCGGCGAAATCCCGCTCCAGCAACGGATCCGCGCATCTAGAAGGGGACGAACCCCGTAGTCTAGCCAGGGGAGGACGCACGATGGGATGTGCGATAGTCGCGATACCGAAAAAGGCTGATTACAATTTTGCCTATTAGCCAAAAGGATGAGTCGATGTGCGGACCCGAAGAGCAAATTTCGATATCAGCGCAAGCGCGGCTGTGATTGTGGGCACGCAAAGAGAGCCAACGCGGGGCAAGTCTCGGTCGGCTCTATGCAGGGGAGCCGTGCAGAATGCCTAAGGGCTACCCACCTTCGCATAACGAGCGTGCTGCACCCAGTTTCAGCACGGATCCTCACGAACGAGAGAAAACGATATGGCTGCGTGAATTGGTTTCGCAGGCTAATTACCTCGCGTCGGGAGCAGACGACGCTGTCGAATCAAAGAAACTGCTCGACCAACTGGAACGGCTCCGTCAGGCAAAACGCGGCCGGAACGGTCGGGTAAGGCGACCGGTCATGGTGACGCGCATCGGCGTCCGCTCCATCACGCTTGGCCTCCTGTTAGCAATTTCCACAACGTCATTCCTATTATACTCGAGCGTAAGACCTGTCTCACGCCTTAGCCAAACAAGTCGCTCTAAGCCCACGTACGACATCGCCAGCAATGCGGTTGCGGCGATATCTTCACCTCGCCCGCTTGCTCCGGTATCTAAGGCGCATCGGTCAGACACTTCATCGTTCGAAGCTCAAACCACTTCCGATCGAGCGGATATCGGGCAGCTGGACAGAGCGCCCCCCAAAGAGCCCTACGCGGCCACTATAGCGTCCACGGCTTTTCCCCCTCAGCCCGTGCCCACGCCGCCGAAAGCGCTGCTCGACTGGTCTAAAAGTTGGCAGCAGGGAACACCCAGTGCGCCTCCTCATGCGGTTAGAGTAGGTCCAGCGCCCGTCGTAGCCGCGAAGCCTGTGCGTTTACTTCCGGTCCCGCCTCACCCATCAATGCCAACGCCGCTTGGCCGGTCTGAAGTTGCAACGGCCTTCCTAAACGTTGATGCTCTTCCCGAAGGCACAGCGCTTCACGTCTATGTCAACTATTCTTCGAAAATTCCTGACGAGGTCTCGCAAGCGACGGCAATCTTGCGGAAACTACAAAGTCAAGCTGTTGATGTGGTCAGTCGGGATAACCACACTCGGCCCTTCCAAGAGGGTAGCGTCACATACTTCTTCTCCGACGACAGCGGTGGAGCGAAGTTGGTCGCTCAGAAAGTAAAGGATCTGACTGGTCACGATGCTGCCATTAAACTGATGAAGCAAGCACCGCTGCCGCGACCAGGAACCGTCGAAGTTAACCTTTAGTCCAACACGAGGAACTCCCATGAGCTACATTAGTAGGTCGAGCCTGACATTCTCTCTCTTAGCAATCTTGAGCTCTCCGACAGCTTTTGCTCAGTCGACAACGAGCACACCCCAAGATGCGGCCGCCAGCAAAGCCCCGAGTAGCCTTTCCATTTATTTCGATACCGGCAGCAGCGCGATCCGCTCCGATGAGACTAGGGTACTCGATCAAGCGTCACGTCTTTACAATGATGGCAAGCCAATCGTCATGATCGTTAAGGGAATGTCCGATACCACGGGTCCTGCCGAAGCCAATCTTCTTCTGTCGCAGAGTCGAGCTGACACGGTGCTTATAGCACTAATTTCACGTGGGATCCCTGCAGATCGTTTTCAGGTTCTTGCGACAGGCGAGACGGAGCCCGCTATAGCCACCGCGCAGGGGGTCGCGGAGCAGCGTAACCGACGTGTCGAGATCACGTGGCGCTAAGCCACCTCGGTCTGCTGGTTTTGGCCGTCGCCGCCTGGCCAGCATACGCAGCCGCCGCCACAGTCTGCGATGGTCAGGCAGCTTACGATTCCGGCCGATTTCAGGACGCCCTTAAGATTTGGTCGCAGCTGGCGGAGCAGGGTGATGCACTCGCCCAATTCAACCTCGGGCTCCTTTACGATATTGGCGCAGGCGTGGAAGCCAATCCAACACGGGCCTTCGCCTACTATGAGCGCGCGGCTGCAGCCGGTTTGCCAACTGCGGAGTTCAATGTCGGTGTTATGTATGACAGTGGGCGGGGCATAGTCCACGACGCCTCAAAGGCGGCATCTTGGTACTCTCGCGCCGCCGCCCGCGGCCATACCCGGGCCGCCTTCAACATCGGGCAACTCTATGAGACCGGCGACGGAGTGCCGCAAAATTTAGACGTGG
Source organism: Acidisoma sp. L85 (assembly GCF_009765865.1). Classification (GTDB taxonomy): domain Bacteria; phylum Pseudomonadota; class Alphaproteobacteria; order Acetobacterales; family Acetobacteraceae; genus Acidisoma. Next base: position 28,631 of record NZ_LMUQ01000015.1, on the reverse strand, counting down.
CCGAACAATGGTATGGCATAGCGAGTGCCGTTATACCGGCGGCGGACGCAAAGCGGAGGGATCTCAAGCGAGCGATAAACTACTCGACCTCGAAGCGCTTTGCGCCCCCTCTGGCCGCATATCCGGTCGGTACGGACGCGGTGCTGACACCTAATCGTGACGTAGAGTTGGTCTGGCTTGCGCCGCCGGAACCCAGTGCTACCCGCTTTTTCGTTGAACTGCGGGAGATGAGGGGCGGCAACTCCAACGAAGTCTACTCAGGTTACACCGACTTGACAGCAATAGTGGTACCCCTGAATGATGCCGATCGGTTCGCTTGGCGCGTCTACGCTGTTGCCGAAGACGGCTCGCACTATTCCACCAGCGGCTGGAATCGCTTCACCGTGACGGACGATACTAAGACTCGTCCTGCTGCAATGGTTCCAGATCATCCATCTAGCCGCCGTGGAGGGTAATCGTGACGCCGCTTGAGAAGATCAGTCAGCCTGTTTCCGAGGCCGGGCCGCGAGCGAATTCGGCATCACACATGCGGTGAAGCGGCCAGCGGCCGCCCATCGGCAGCGATACCTCGGGTGTTCTTCCGTTCTGTTGACTGACCGATGCCATCCCGGCGTGAAGCCCGCCTCGTGGGAAGCTTTCGGCCGGTGCGCAGTTGTTCGGTTTGCCCCCTATCGCAAGAGAACTCATTTGAGATGACGTCTAACCACGCCTCCTATCGGCCGGATATCGATGGGCTTCGCGCTATGGCGATTGTCGCCGTGGTCGGATATCACGCGTATCCTACGCTAGTGCCTGGTGGCTTCGTGGGCGTGGACGTCTTCTTCGTGATCTCCGGCTTCCTCATCGGTACAATCATCTATACGGGGCTGGAGAGAGACAATTTTAGCCTTTTGAACTTCTACGTCAGACGCGCGAAAAGAATTCTTCCTGCCCTTATCATCGTCTGCTGCGCGGTTTTGGTAATAGGCTACTTTGTACTGATATCGTCGGAGTACAAAGACCTCGCAGAAAGTGTCGTCGCGGCCTCTTTGTTTTCCTCCAATTTCCTGTTGTGGGTTCAGACTGGATATTTCGACAGCGCGGCCAACAACAAGGAACTGCTTCATCTTTGGTCGCTAGGGGTCGAGGAGCAGTTCTACCTGGTCTGGCCGATTCTCACCTTATTCATGTGGCGTCGGGTGAATTTGTTCACCTTGACCTTGGTAGTCGGAACTATATCTTTTGCAATCAACCTTTATCTGACATATACAAATGCGGTCGCTGCATTTTATCTGCCAGTCTCGCGATTCTGGGAGTTGATGCTGGGCTGCGGACTCGCGCGCTGGAACGTGCGCTCCGCTGTTACACTCGTATCCTACCCTAACCTCAAGTCCTCTATCGGAATCGCCGCGATCGTCGCGTCTGTGGTCTTGTTGTCGACGGACCATCATTTTCCCGGCTGGGCGGCATTGCTCCCAGCGTCGGGTGCGCTTCTGATAATCGCAGCTGGCCCGGATGCCGCAATCAACAAACTTATTCTATCGCGCAGGGCAATAGTGGCGATTGGTCTGATCAGCTATCCCCTTTACCTATGGCATTGGCCGTTATTGTCATTCCTGCGGATTATGGAAGGTGACGCATTACCTGCATCGGGCGCTACGCTTGCAGTCTGTTTGTCGTTCATTCTGGCCTACCTAACCTACGCAGCCGTCGAGAGGAACGTCAGGCACCTGCACGGATGGATGGTGGCACCAGCTCTCTGCGCTGTCTTAGCGACGATCGGGTTTGGTGGTCTAGCCATCCGCCAGCACGATGGCGTTCCTGCTCGAGCGATCAATCAGCTGAACGTATCAGACAACCAGGTCGGGAACGTCTCTGCGGAACTGATCAACGAGTGCGGAATGTCATCTAACGAGAAACGTGGCATCGCATTCTGTGTCGCGGACCGGAGAGGGCAGCCTGTTTACGCTTTACTGGGTGACTCGAAGGCAGCGGCGTTGTTTCCTGGCCTCGTGAAAGAGTCTTCTGATCACGAGCGATGGATGTTCATCGGCGGTGCCGCAGCCGCAGGCGCACCGATACCGGTGATTAGCGATGCCGGGCAATATAAGGGGTTCGAGCGCATGACGGTCGTCGCCGCCAACGCCGTCGCTCGGAATCCATCCATACAGGTCGTAGTCCTGGTCACAGCGATCCGGTCGCTGTTCCAGACCACCGATCCGTATCTGAAGGATCTTGCTCAGACTCGGAACTCCGAGATCGTCTTCCACGGGCTGGACAAAATGGTCGCCGACATGACAGGCGCGGGTAAGAACGTCGTCCTGGTTATGGACAACCCCACACTCGCTGATCCGGTGTCATGCATAAGCCGGCGCACTTCACTTGCGATCGTTAATCGAATATTTCGGCATCGGATCAACGATCACTGTTCGGTATTGATTAGCGCCAACATGGAACGAACAAAGGTCTATCGAGAGGTTATCAAACGGCTGTCGTTGAAATGGAGCGGTCGGTTGAAAGTCGTTGATCCCACTAGCGTGCTGTGTTCAACCAAGAGAAACAGCTGTCCGATCGAAAAGGACGGTCATCTGCTTTACAGTTATGACGACCACATCTCAGACTATGGGAGTATTCTCGTGGCTCGTGAGATTATACCCGTCGTTCGTCGTTTGCATTATGCGGAAAGTGGAGACGAACGGCGCGGTGGATGAGGAAAGCATATCACAGTGCCCTTCTCCGGATGATTGGATGCTGGTCGCGCGCAATTTTACCGCCGCGGATTGATCGTCGGCCGCAGCGGCGCCCTTTTATGTGGTCTGTGCATGAAGCGCTGCGCTGCTGGGATTCCATTTTCGGTCTACGCTTTGGGCCGGTCCGGACCTCCACGACGCATCACGGCGACGCCCTGCTCAGCCCATCAAGCCGCGTCAACGGATTGGACTAATACCGAGTCTCGTTAAGGGTGACTCGTGGGGGGATTCCCGAATCGGCTTGGATCTGATTCAAGATGGCGAACCTTGGAGTTTGCCATGCCGATCCCGCTTCGAACGGATTTTAGCGCGACGCAGGTGCGCGCTGCTGCCAAGAAGACTAAGGACGGCACGCAGGCGCGCCGTTTGCTGGCATTGGCGGCGATCTACGACGGCGGCACGCGGAGTGACGCCGCCAAGATCGGCGGCGTCACCTTGCAGATCGTGCGGGATTGGGTGCTGAGGTTCAACGCGGAGGGCGCCATGGGCCTGCGCGATCGCAAGGCGCCTGGCCAGCCTGCCAGGCTCTTAGCGGCGCAGCGCGCCGCCCTTGCTGCTCAGGTCGAGAGTGGCCCTATTCCAGCGATCCATGGCGTTGTGCGCTGGCGTATCATCGACCTATGTCAGTGGCTGTTCGAGGAACATAAAGTGAGCATCTCCAAGCAGACGCTCAGCCGTGAATTGCGCAAGATGGGATACCGCAAGCTGTCTGCGCGACCACGCCACCATGCCCAGGCTGAGGGCGCGATCGAGACTTTTAAAAAAAACTCCCAACCCGTCTGGACGAAATCGCGCGCGAAAAGGGAATCGAACGCGGCGATATAGAAGTTTGGTTCGCTGATGAAGCTAGAATCGGGCAGAAAAACAAGATCACTCGGCGATGGGCAAGACGAGGCACTCGACCCTCTGCCCCGCATGACCAGCGCACGGCCTGGACCTACATTTTCGGCGCTATCTGCCCGAAGAAAGGGACCGCGGCAGCGCTCGTTCTACCTTGGTGCGACACCGAAGCCATGGGCCTGCATCTGAAGGTTATTTCGGAGAGCGTCACACCAGGTCGACATGCCGCCCTTCTGCTTGATCAGGCCGGTTGGCATATGTCGCCCAGGCTCAATGTCCCGGAGAACATCACGATCGTGCCGCTGCCGCCGAAATGCCCTGAGTTGAACCCTCAGGAGAACATTTGGCAATTCATGCGCGACAATTGGCTATCCAATCGCGTGTTCTCCTCATACGAGAACATCGTCGACCATTGCTGCTACGCCTGGAATAAGCTCGCCGATCAGCCGTGGACGATCATCTCAATCGGTTCTCGGGACTGGGCATAGCGGTTGCGATCAACGGGCCTTGGTATAAACCTCGCCGAATGTGGTGATCGCGGCGTCCAGGCTCTTCAGAATGGATGCCAGATTAGCCAGAAGCCGCTCGTGCTCGGTGGCCATCAAGGCCAGTTTCTCTTTGAGGGCTGCGATCTCGCCCTCTTTCAGATCGGCGGCTTTCGTCATTTGCATCCCGTTAGTGTGGAAATTCGCTCGAAGGGAGCCAGCCGCACGTGAGCGATACCGGCCAAGATGGGTAGCCACAAGCTCGCCGCGATCGGGCGCTGCCCCATCAGAGCACGATATGTTGCACTGCACAAGGGAGAGACGGTTCACTGCTGCGGCGAGCCAGGGAAGACACGTCCAGTGGCGGTGCTGGAGGCACCCCCGAAAGGAGTTATGGCTCGATGCCTACTACTTGGCACCTTAAACTACTCGGATAAGATGACGCTCGCGAGGATGACCGTTTGTTCGGTAACTTGAAGACGCTGCTCGAGGGGGCGCCGTCTTTTCGCGCCGCCCGCCCGGGCCTCAGGCTTGTGGTGACCGTGCCGACGGATGTGCTGAAGGCGCCTGGCTTCGTAAGATAGCAAATCGCGTTTATATACCCTCGGACGTCGAAGTTGATCATTCAGTTGCCCGGCAGGAAGAGGTCTCGCCCATTATAGGCGACGGATTGGTCGGCGGCCAGCCGCTAGCGCCGTGGCGCCTGGCGTTTGGCTGGCCGAGCGCAGCTCTGGCGACCTAACGAACAGCCCCCTCATCTCCATCCTAGCGTCTCCCAGGCTTGGAGCGGGACCGAACCCGGGACCCGTGCCAATGTAGGTGTCGATGTCGATGCAGCGTCGCTCATCCCACAGGCTCGAAGCCTGTAGGTAGGCGCTCCTTCGTATAGACTGCGATCTGGGTTAACAACGCGATCATCTGCCAAGTAATTATTGATTCACATTGTGCGCGTGGCGTGCGAGGCTGGTCGCACGAGAGAAGACACTGATTTCTTATTTCGGGTGGGTAGCCGCAAGTCCTGCAAGGGATCGTTTCCGATCGCAAAAGTGAGAACTGTTTGGCGGACTCGGATCGATTTCATAGCATGGGCACTGCCTCAAGCCACGCTACCACTGTCTCGATGCGAGTAATACTCGGCTGGAGGTAGTCGGGACGCCGACGCCATGACCTGAATGAGCCGCCCCGCTTAACGCGGTTGCTAACCCGACTGCGGCGGCGGCGGCTTGACCGGACGAACCCGCTGCCAGAACTGCCAGTTCATCCAGCGCCGCCTTTGGCTGCCATGCCGGTGGGCGTAAACCTTCGTAAACTCCGCCCCAAGCAGAAAGATTTGCGCCGAGTAGTAAACCCACAGGAGCAAGATCACGAGTGCACTGGCGGCACCGTAGGAGGAAGCAACATGACTGCTGCCGATATAGAGGGCGATGCCTGTCTTTCCGATGACGTAAAGCACTGCGGTAAATAGCGATCCGATGATGACATCTTGCCATTCGAGCTTCTTGTCCGGCAACACCTTATAGATCGCAGCGAACAACACAGCGGTAATCGAGAAGGAGATACCAATATTGATGAAGCGCAGTAGGAAGCCGACGCCGGGAACAACCTGATTGATTCGGTTCCAGGCAGCGGTGAGAGCAGCGCTAATCGCGAGCGACACCAGCAGCAGGAAGCCCAAGCTCGCAACCAGGCCCAGGCTCTGCGCGCGCGCCTTGACGAGCCGGGTCACGGTTGAATGCTCAGCCGAAGGATCGGCTTTCCAGATGGCGTTCAGGGATGACTGCAATTCGCCGAAGACGCCGCTCGCCGAGATCAGCAGGATAACCACAGATGAGGCCGTCGCGATGACGCCAGACTTCTTGTTCGACGCGCTTTGGATCATCGATTGAACGAGGCCGGCCGCGTCAGAGCCCAGCATTCCCTTGAGCTTTCCGAAAAGCACGCCTCGCGCGGCATCCTCGCCGAAAACGAAGCCCGCGATGGCGATCATCACGAGCAAGATTGGAGCGAGGGAAAACACTGTAAAGTAAGCAATCGACGCGCCGCGACTAAGACAATTGTCTTCGATATACCCGCTGACGGTATCTTTCGTCATAGCCCAGATGGCCCAAGGCTTCTTCTCGGTGATGGCCGGCTCATCCATCCGATGCCTCCTTACTTCCGTGTCTCCGAGAGAAGGGGGCGGTTGTCCAAGGATCAAGACCGTGGCTGATCGTCCACTTCATCCGTGAAGCTCCAATTTTGGGAGATGCGTGGTTTGAGCAATCTTTTCACGCCTAGAGATCCCCCTTCGCCCGTTCGATGGATCGGTGTTGATTTCCGCTGAGGTCTGACCCGGGGAGACCAAACTTTTCCAGACAAAGTTGATGCGCCCGAATTTTTCGATCTTTTGCTTAACTTCATGCAGGTGACGCTCTTCCTAGCTAGGCTAGCGTCTGTTCGTCTAGTTTTCAAACGCCCGATGAACTCCCGGAAGGAACCATCCAGATAATGTAGTGATTACTTTCAAGCTCCACAATTGACGAACGACTTACGCCGCCGAAATAGAATACCTCGTCCAACATTACGCCAAGCTCGTGGTCTGCGTAGAGGGATTGATCGAGATCGGCCCTAAAATCGGGCGTAATGTGATCCAAATTAATGCGCAAGGCATAAACATGATGCTGCACGCCGTTAAGAGTGGCTGTCCCACCCAGCAGTATTGACGGGTCAGCCTGCGGTCCCGCTTCCACCAGTTCGGCTGGCCAATGAAGCTCAGGTGCCGGAACGGGCATCGCCAACCCTCGCGCGTCTCTTTCTCGACGACATCAACCGGGGTAAATCTCGACGCTACGCGCGACCGTGTCGGCGACGTGTTCCTTAGTGATTACCCCTAAGACTCGCTCTGACACCTGATCGCCCGTTCGTCCAACCACAATAGCCATAGCCGCACGGCGACTCCAGATCGTGCGGATCACGTCGAACGCGATATCACTTTCTCGCACGATGGTAAAATTTGGTCGCACGAGATCGCCCAGAAGTGCGGCGCCATCGGCTGCGCCAAGGGCCCGCCGGAAATCGGCATCGACCAGCAGGCCGCCGACGATCGAACCCGCGCGCGTCACCACTACATGTTGCAGGCCGCCCTGAAGTGTCGCCATGTCCAGGAATGTCATGAATGACGTCGTCTCATCAAGCACAAGGACATCGCGCTCCATGATGTCCGCGGCGCTATGGACGAGAAACATATTGGCGTGTAGGGCCTTAGGGATCGGGTGGCCTCGACGCACCAGCTTGAGTGTATAGATATTCTCGCGCGACAGTATACGCCGGACGGCCAATGCAAGCGCAACCGCCAGGATCATGGGGAGCACGATGTTGTAATCGCGCGTCATCTCAAAAATCATTGTAACCGCGGTCATCGCGGCGCCGGTGCCGCCGCCGACCATGGCACCCATCCCGACCATTGCGAAAGCCGGCACGCTCACGGGCGCACCGGGGAAGAGTCCTGTTACAAGCGAGGCGAAGGCGGCTCCAAGCGTGGCGCCCATGAAGAGTGAGGGGGAAAAGACCCCGCCGGAAGATCCCGATCCTAGACTGATCGAGGTTGCCAACAGCTTGCAGGCGAAAAGCAACAGAAGAAAGGGAGCCGCACTCAGTCCGCCCTGTAAAGTAGCCTGGATGGTCGAGTAGCCAACTCCCTCGATATAGTAATGTCCGGCGCCTCTCCAGAGCAGGTACATCATAAGGCCGACGACAAGCATGCCGCATGCGTGTCGAAGGTAACGCCCTGGAATTCTGTCGAAACCGTCTTCTACCCAATGCAGGCCGCGAACAAAGCCCGCCGCGGCCACGCCGATCAGGGCGCCAAGTAAGGCATAGAGGGCGAGCGTGAGTACGCTACCGGGCTCATTCGGTATCGCAGCAAGGTCAGTTGGAACAGTAAATGCTGGCTGCGACCCGAAGAAAAGCCTTCCAATGAAGGTCGCGGTGCCGGTCGCAACGGCGACAGGCAGAAAGGTATTGACGCTAATTTCCGGCAGCATCAGTTCAGTCGCGAACAAAACTCCGCCAATTGGAGTGTTAAACGTCGCGGCGATCCCGGCTCCGGCACCTGCCGCAACCAAAGTAATCCGCTGACCAGCTTGCATTGGAATGATCTGGCCCAAAGTCGAACCGAGCGCGGAACCGATCTGGATGATGGGTCCCTCCCGTCCCACTGCACTCCCACTGCCGATGGCGAGCGCCGAGGCGATGGATTTGACCAGTGCGACAACCGGTCGGATCACTCCTCGCTTATAGTAGATGGCATCCATTACTTCCGGCACACCATGTCCTTTTGCCTCCGGCGCGAAATTGGAGACGATCCAAGTAACGCCGATGCCACCGATCACTGGCACCAAGATGACTAGAGGTCCCCAAGGGCTTGCCGGGGTGAAAAGGCTTGCATTGTAGGCGAAAGCGAAATGTCCCAGGAATAGGACGTTGTGAACAAGACCAATTAGCCCACGAAACACGATGGCGCCCCCACCCGTGATAACGCCGACGACGAGAGCGAGGAGCGAGAGTGGCAGAAGGCTGATCCGACGCACCTCTTGCTCTGATAGAGCGGCCGGTGCCGGAGGCGGTCGGAACGACTCTTCGACCTCCGGCGCATAGCCGACTAACCGTGGGTCTCCTGGCGCTATGTCATCGGTCATTCAATGTTCCTCGGCGTGATCGAACGTGCTTACATCATTTAGTCAGGAGGCTGGGAGCCGGCTCACATACCGCGCAACTGCGTTACGCTCCCCAACTGTAAGCTTGCCGGCGATGATCCGCATGATCGCATTCCCGTGGCCACTCGCGAAGAATGCGAGGCGGTTTTCCAAGATTGCCACCGGTCGTCCCGCCAGAGAGGGTGCCTCCATTCCGGGACGTCCCGTTGATGTCGTACCAGGGCGGAGCTTGACCGCAGGCGACAAGCGGAGCGGCCAGCGCCATGATTGGAACGAGCGTCGATACATTGCGACGATCAGGCCTCTCTATTGCTCTCACGGTCGTGCTCCACGCACTTGGTGTCGCGGAGAGATGCTCGCCGTTAGTGAAGTAGAGAATAGCTGTCGTGGTCCCGCCAACCTGGAGGACTTTAGGATCCGGCCCCATACACATCAGATGATAGTTGCCGGGCGCGATGCGATTTGTGCCCTAGGAGAAACTGACACTGACGAGACCATCTCCATGGCTTCGCTCCCACCGGCATTCGTAGAGCGGTGCAACATGGCAGAGCCGCAGCCTCTTATCTCAGCTCCAATTAACACGAGAGGCGTGGCGCCGAGGTTACGGAGGGTGAAGTAGCCAGCGGCTGGTCGGAACGGAAGCAAGGCCCGCAGCCTATCGTTGGTCAAGGTTTTGCATTGGGAGCAGCCGCGTAGGCCGATGCAAGCATCGATAGCAGACCACTCCCCGCGACGAGTAAGACTATTTGTGCACGATATCTGGCGAAATCAGCGACCTGCCTAATACCAAGTCTCGTTGATCATGACCGCTATGCCCAGTCCCGGGATCCGATTGAGATGATCGTCCAGGGTTGATCAGCGAGTTTGTTCCAGGCGTAGCAGCAATGGTCGACGATGTTCTCGTATGAAGAAAACACGCGATTGGATAA
>NZ_LMUQ01000015.1:0-18944 GCF_009765865.1 Acidisoma sp. L85 | reverse complement strand
CGCCTGGAATAAGCTCGCCGATCAGCCGTGGACGATCATCTCAATCGGTTCTCGGGACTGGGCATAGCGGTTGCGATCAACGGGCCTTGGTATAAGCCGCCGGCTAGTTGCGAGGCCGTTGAGTTATGACCTGAGGCGCCGTCAGTCCACCCGGGCTAATTGCGCAGCAGACACCAGCCGTCGCGCTCGCTGCTAATGGATCGACGAAGACCGTAGGGTCACTCCTCTCGTACCTCCGTCAAAAACGCTCTCAATTCTCGCGTGTTGACAATCAGGCCGGACGCCGTCGATTGACCCTTCTCCAGGACTAGCGGCGGATACTGCCGTAATAGAGGGGCATGCCAAAAACTCCCACCTCGATCCGGACGAGGCGACCTTTCATGGGCATTGGATCTTGGAGGTCCTTTGGACCGAGTTCGGTCACGTACAGTCGGTCGCCAGAGAAGACGCAGTTGGTCGGCACACCACCAGTTTCGAGAAAGTCGATGTAGGAGCCGTCGCGGGCCACGACGTCGACGCCCCCCGAGCTAAACGAGGTAATCCAGAAATTTCCGTCGACATCGATTTTAAGGCCGTCGGGAACATGTCCCTCGTCCAACACCCGAAGGAGCTCCGTCTGACCCGTAGAGGATCTTCGCACGAGACGCCTTGCGTAACTTTCTACCCAAACGAGCGCGCCATCCGGCTCAACGACAATGCCATTGGGATAGACCGGATCGAGTTCCTCGAGAATATGCGAACTGCCATCCGGTTCGATCATGCATACATAGCCGCGATGAGGTCTCGCAACGGGATCCCAGTGGCCCGAGTCCGTAAAGTAAAGCCGCCCGTCCGGGCCAAAGACAAGGTCATTGGGCGCATTCAGCTCCTTCCCGTCAGCGGTGGTCGCGACGATCTCGACTTTGCCATCAGGAGAAACCCGTTGGATCGCGGGGGGCCGCGGATCTGACGCCGTCCACTCGCCAACCGTTGGCATGTTCGTACAGTAGAGATTGCCGTCTGATCCGAGAACGCAAGCGTTGGGTCCGCCGCCCGTTACCGCGTAGGTTCCGGACCCGCCTTTAGGGTCCCAGAACCCGATCTCGCCTCGAAAACTGTTGGCGAATGCAACCCGCCCGTCCTGCAGAAGGCAGGGCCCCTCCGGATGTCCGAGCCCCTCCACCAGAACCTGCATCGGCTTTCTCATGATCAGTCTCTCGTATAGATGTTCGAGGCTCAGGGCGTCGATGGCAGATATCCTGTGGTGCAATTCTGGTGGTTGAGCGCCTGGAAGAAACGATCCTGCGGGGACAGCAGCTTCTTCGGAACGTGACGGTTGCCGACGATCGACTGGTGACCTTCCGCAATGAAGACTGATGATCCGAAGTCGGTCAGCCAGTTCTGCAACTCCGAAAAGCGGCGTCGTTTCTCGTTTCGGTCGCATTCGCATAAGAGCGCGCCGAAGCTCTCGGTAGCGGCGTCATTCTTCTTCCAGCGCGGCGCCCAATTGCCGACATGCGGCGGCCCGCCAGGCAGCGGGAAGATTGGGTTCATCGCTGCATAGTCATGGGCGATGTCGTAGATCGGTTCAGATAGGTTGTGGCCGCATTCCGTGCGCAGGAACAATGGCGGCAGCCAGCCTGGTGGCGCCTCGGCCAAGTCGCGCAGGACCAGTTCAATTCCTGCTTGGCGCCATGCCGCCACGATGATTTCCGCCATGCGCAAGCTGTCCGGCCGAGAAGCTACGTAGAAGTCGCTCCGCAGGCCGTTGCCGTGGCCGGCTTCCTTCAGCAGCGCGCGAGCCCGAGCGATGTCGAAGTCATAGTGCCACGCGTCTTCAGAATACCACTGGCTGATGCTCTTGACCGGGCTGCGCCACGCACGCCCTTGCCCCAATAGCCCGTCTGCGATGATCTCCGCCGTGGGCGTAGCAAAGGCCAAAGCATGTCGCACCCGGATATCGTCGAAGGGCGCGAGCGTAAAATCTATCTCGACGGAAATATGCCCCGCCCAGGTGCGCATCAGGGTCAAATCGTCTCGCGGCAAAAGCCGCACCGTCTCATCCGGTGTCAGCCCGGCAAGCACGACTGGCCGCGCCTCGTCAAGCAGACCTAACGCCTCAGATCTGGTTGCTACCTTGCGCACCTCAAGCGGCGCATCGGGGGGCGACGTCCAATGCCCTATGCGCGGCTCGAAGGAGAGATGCTCCGCATCCATCTCGGTCAGTCCATAGGCCCCAAAGCCGGCAACGTGCTTGTTCAGCCACGCAATGCCCCACGGATCCTCTGCGGTTGAATTGGCGCGGATAGCCGTGGAATCGACCATGTTTGGCGACACCGACAGCAGCCAGTTCGGAAAGGTTGGGTAGGGATTGCGTAGATAGTAGCGTAGCGTGTGGTGGTCGATCGCCTCCACCCGCTCCACGCCCACTACCTGTCGCCAGCGCCACGCCGCCATAACCCCTTGCGCGTCGATCTTGTCATAGACCCACGCGATGTTCTCGGCGGAAAGCTCGTTGCAAGCATGACTGCTCACGCCCGGCCGCAATCGCACGATCCAGTCGCCGTTCGGTTGTTCCTCCCAACCAACCGCAAGGCGGGGCTGCATTGTCTCGTAGCTCGGCTGGAGGATACCGTCCGAGCCCAGGCTGACCTGCGGCGCCGCCAGCGAGTCGTAGGCAAGCGCCAGAGACATATAAAGGTCGGGCGCGAAGACGTAGTCGGGATCGTCATTGTCCAACTTCTGTCCGATTGCTCCGACCGGAACCAGGATTGGCGCGTCACCCTGCTTGGCCATACTATTCTCCTTGATCGAAACGCGGCGCCGCTGTCATCAGTGGCTCGCACCGTTCGTCAGGCCGCTGACGAGGCCTCTCGATGCAATCAGGCCGGCGACGAAGATCGGCAGGATTGCCAGGGTCGCGGCAGCCGACATCTGCGCCCAGGTTTGTCCTTCAGTCGTGAGGAAGGACGCCATGAAGACCGGCAGAGTCGCCGCCGAACGGCCAGCCAGATTGACGGCGAAAAAGAACTCGTTCCAGGCCATGATCATGACGAGAAATCCCGTCGTCACCAGGCCGGGGATCGACAGCGGCAGCACAATCCGCCAGAAGATCCGCGCGTGGGACGCGCCTTCCAGCATGACGGATTCAATAATTTCCTTTGGAATCTCGGAGAAATATCGGCGCATCAGCCACATGACCATCGGGATGCCAAGAGTGATATGCATCAGGATGAGGCCGAGACGCGTGTCGATCAGATGCAGGCGCGAGTAGACGATCGAAATCGGCACTATGACGGCGACACCAGGCATGAAGCGTGTCGAGAGTGCGAAGAACAGCATGCTGTCCGCGCGCCGCCCAGGAAAGAAGGCGAGCACATAGGCCGCCGGCAGGCCCAGCGCGAAGGACCCAGCGATCGCGCAGCCGACGATGACAACAGTGTTGTAGAAAAACGAGAGGAACTCGCCCTGCTGGAAAGCGTAGATATATTTGTCGAGCGAGGGAACGAACCAGAAGACCGGGGGAATCGACAGCGCGTCAGTCTCCGACTTGAGGCCGGTCAGAAAGGTCCAGAGGATCGGAAATAACATCAGCAGGGCGATCGCGAACGTGACGATGCTGACGAGCACAGTGACTGAAGCACGTTGTCTCATCCGCCTCGCCTTTCTATCGCCGGCCTCATGTAGCGCAACAGGAAAGTCGTGACGGCGATGGTGATAATGGCGGTCAGTACGCCGCCAGCCGCGGCGCTGCCAACTTCGTATTGCTGAGACAAAAGCCGAAAGACTTCAAAGGTCAGATTCTGCGTCGTGTAGGCAGGGCCGCCATAGGTCATCACGTAGATTGGACCGAACATCGGCAACAGCAGGATCGTCTCTAGGAGCATGCCGACGGCGAAGAAGGGTTTTAGATGCGGCACGATGATGTAGCGCAGCATGGCCTCCGGCCTTGCGCCATCCAGTGCCGCCGCCTCCCGCAGCGGAAGCGGCAGCGACTGCAGCCCCGCCAACAGGATCAGCATCATGAATGGCATCCATTGCCAGATGACGACGATAAGGATCGCAGCAGCCGGATGCGTGCCCACGATATCGTAGGGGCCGAGACCCACGAGATGCGCCGCCCAGTTCAGCAATCCATAAATCGGATGGAAAATCATATTTTTCCAGACGACCGCACTGACTGTCTCCATGACAAGGAAGGGCGCCAGCAGCAAGGCGTAGGCGATGCCCTTCCCTGCCCTCATCCGGTCGAGCAGAAGAGCCAAGCCGAATCCCAGGACGGACGTCGCTAGCACGGCCACTAGCGTAAAGACGGCCGTGTTCGCGATAGCCATGCGGAAGATGGGATCCGCCAGCAACGTCCTGTAGTTTGCGAATCCGACGAAGCGGAGGCCGCGCCTTGGGTAGAGCAAGTTCCATTTGTGGGCGCTCAGGTAGAGCGTCACGACAAAGGGCGCCTGGGTCATCAGTATGAGGTAGGCCGTCGCAGGCCACGTCATCCAGCGCCCCACGGACCGGCGCCCTCTGGCCGGCCGCGAATCGAGCTTGTTCAAGTAGGTCAAGGGTTGGCTAGTTCTTGATATAGCCAGCATCCTTCATAACTTGCTCGGTCGTGGCCTGGGAGCGCTTCAGAGCCTGATCCGCTGTCAGCGTTCCTGCCACGACTGCCGAGAAGTTCTGCGCGAAATCGGAGGCCCAGCTTGCATATTCCGGAATATTGACATGCGCCGTGCCGGTATAGGGAACCGGGTTCTTGGCCGGGTGCATCATATCAGCCCCCTCAATCGCCTTGAGAGTGAGCGCTGCAAATGGCGCGGCCTTCAGATAAGCGGGGTTCTGATACGTGGAATAGCGCGTGCCAGGCGGAGTGCGGACCGCTCCGAACCGTTTCGCGACGAGCTGAATATACTCCTTCGATGTAGCCCAGGTAATAAAGCGAAATGCCTCCGACTGGTGCTTCGAGCCCGCGACGATACCCAGGCCCGACGCCCAGAGCCAGGCGCTACCGTTAATTGAACCTTCGGTCGGCGCGAGAGCGTAGCCGATTTTGTCGACGACCTTGGAAACCGTCGGATCCTGCAGCACATTGGCGCCCGCTGTCGCATCGACCCAGATGGCGACCTTGCCCTGCGACACCAGTGTCAGGCCCTCATTGAAGCCTACGGAACTCGCGCCCGGTTCACCACAATCCTTCAGCAGATCGATGTAGAAGTTGAAGGCCCTCTCGAAGGCGGGGCTCGTTATCTGAGGCTCCCAGTTCATGTTGAACCACTTGGCGCCGAAGGAGTGCATGAGCGTGATGAAGGGCGCGAGCTGGCTGTAATCGGAGACGCCCTTCATGGAGATCCCGTAGACGCCGTGAGACGGATCATTCAACTTGCATGCAAACGTCCGGATTTGGTCCCAGGTCGGGCGTTCCGGCATTGTAAGGTGCGCTTTGGCGAAGAGGTCCTGGCGATACATCGTGAAGGAGCTTTCGCCGTAAACCGGCAGCGCATACAACTGGCCATCGACGGTGAGCGCGTCGCGCACCGTTTTGATGATATCATTGAGGTCGTAATCCTGTTGCGCCTTGGCGGGCATCGCCGCGAAGAGCGGGTTGAGGGGTGACAGCCATTTGTTGGCGGCCCAGGATCCTTGCACCTCGTAAGTTCCCGCATTGACGATGTCGTAGCGTCCACCACCAACGGCGGCGTCTTGTGTGATAGAGTTTAGCAGAATGTTCTCCGGAAGAACCTGGAACTGCAGGTTGATGTCCGGATTCTCCGCCATGAAAACGGGACTGAGTTCCTTGAGCAGAACCATATCCGGGTTGTTGACAAAGGCCAAGGTCACAGTCGTCTTGGCCCAGGCGGGTGCGCTTGCGAAGCTGAGACAGAGCGCCATTGAGATCAGGCACTTCTTCATCACGTCCTCCATGTTTGCCGCTAAACTCTTGCCGGTCCAGCCGAAGATTCAGTCCGGACGACTAGGTCCGGTTAGCGTTTGAGACTCAGATCGCCGGGAATCTCCTCGGTTATCCGGCGGCAGCGAAACAACCACCGGCCATCCTGCTTGACGAGGTCGTCGAGATAACTGCCTGCCGCGCCGACGGTAGCGCCCGTCTCGGATTGGCGGATGACCACCCAGTTCGAGACCGAAGTCGCCTGTACTCCGTTGACCGTAATGGATGCGTTTGAGAGAAAATGGATACGGCGCGGTCCTTCCTCTGGTGTCGGCACGATCGCGGCAACTTTCGCGGCGATTGCCCCGCGACCGCTCACCCCACTCCATGTTCCGTCTTCAGTAAAGAGGGCAGCCATTTCCGCAAAGTCGCCGCCATCCATACAGACGCAATAGCGCCCGAGCAGGTCGCGTATGGCCTCCCGGTCAACAAGCCAGACCAGGACATCATTGTGATCGTCCGTCATAGCAAATGCGACCCTGATGCGCTGTTGTGCATCGCAGTACACTCCCTGTGATTCGTCCGGCGAACATTGCCGACGATGAACGCCTTAATGTTTGGGTTGGCGATAAGACCGCGGCCGCTTGTTTCTGGGCGTCGGACGGATCCCAATTCACGGCGCCCTTGTCGGCGACCAACTTGAATTTCCCGCTGTCGAAATCCGTTTGCAGCACGCTTTTTTGGCCCTTCTGCATCAGAACGGCGTAATTCGTTGCCAAGTCGCCATTGATCAGTGCGATTTCGGCGCCAGCGGGTTGCGTCGTTTCAACCCATTTACCTTGAGCGACGCCAATCGGCACCGGCCCGTCCCCCACCATTGCCGATATGTCGCCGGCTCCATACCAACGGGAGGATTGAGGTAGTCGATGACGGGCACGTCCGCGCGCTTGGCGGCGGCGACGATGTTGTTCGGTGTAGGTGCCACCGGGTCTAGCAGCAGCACGTTGACACCTAGAACGAGCATCGACTGCACCTGGCTCATCTGGGTCGCGGCATCACCTCTGGGATCCAGAGGTGATCAACTTTACCTTGGGCGCATAGGCCTTGAGGCAGGCAGTAAGATTGGGAATATCGTGCTGTGCCCAGCGTGACACGCCGCCGTTGTAGATATCGCAACCGACGATTCCGGCTCCGTCATTGAGCGGCAGCTTGCCTGCAGGTCCATCGACCATGGCGTCCGCTGCGGATGCTGGCGCAACCCCGGCCATTAGTGAGGCGGACAGGACGGCGGCAGCCACGAAGGGCATCAGTTTTGATTGCATAAGTCTTCTCCCTTGCTCCTTAATGGACGCTTTTAATTTGCCTGGGCCGTTTTGTGTTCCACGTGCTGGTCAATCCACTTTATTATAACATCCGCGACCTGCAGATTGTTTTTGTCCTGCATGAACATATGGCTGTTGCCGTGGATGCCGATCGCGGGGAGCGAGATGAAGGTCATATCACCTCCAGCCTTATTGATCCGCGCCATTTCCGCATTGCATTCGGGCGGCGGCTGTGGCGTGCCCCAATGGTCTGCAACCATGACGAGCATCGGGACTTTAGCCAGTTGCGAAACTTCTGGCGGGGTCAGATTGGTAAAACAGCCCGTTTCGAGCTGAATAATTCCTTTAATCCCGGGCATCCCCTTCAACACAGCCTGAGTGGGCATTCCGCTCGATTGGGAATGGCCGACAAGGATCGCGCCGCCGAGGTCCTTCGCCAGCTCCGCTATATTTTGCACCGTGGGATTATCCGTAGTGGGCGAGCTGAATTCCTTACCGAGGCTGGGCACTTCTGTCAGGATGAGGTCGGGGATCATTTGCTTGTAGAGCTGATCGACCTGCTCGATCGGAAACTGCTCATCCGGCCAGGGGCTCCCATATTTGGGGCCAAACCGAAAAATGGACCAGGCGAACTGGTAAGTGGGGATTAGGACCCGTTTCTGTTTGTCGGGCGTCAACTCGCCCGCTCGGACCTCATTGAAGCCGCTTGGATCGAAGCCTGAACGTGCACGTCCTGACTGTTCCGCGAGATAGGTCGGGAAACCCATCCTCGCAAAATACTCATACCATCCCATGCGCCCATCGGGAGTCGTCTCCCAGGTTTTCGAACTCAGACAGCACCCATGGAGGAAAACGATAGGCACGTTCTTCTGCCATCCGACAGGCTTCTGAAACTGCACATACATCTGGCCGATCGTCGTATCGCCAGGCATCCCGAACATACGGCCGAAGTCGGGACCCAGCTCGTCCCACCCGGTTATGGCAACATGGGCCGCGTGACCGCCGACGTAGAAACTGCCCTCCTGTTCAAGCGCGAGCGGCGTTTTGGCTGCTTGCACGTCCTTCAACTCTTGAGCACGGACGTTTCCGGCGAGCATGCCGAGGCCAAGTGCGGCGGCACACAGCAGGAAGCGTCGTCCAGCGCTAGACATCGGCATGGCATTTCCTCCGTTGTTTTTGGTTGGCGACCTGCTTCGCTTTCTTGTCAGGTTCAAGCAGGCTTCGAATGTAGAGCCTTCCCCGCCCTCTGGTGCTTCTCCACCAACTTCAATCGTCAGCAACGCCTGGCGCGTTCGGCCCGAAAACGCCAACTATCACGTGCCACCGCGAATCTGGGTTCCGCCATCACCTGCCTCGCTTAGCCGCGCTGATGAGGTTGCAATCCACTTGAACCTTTGCATCGCAACTTCGCCGCGCACAGCTCACTTCCTCTGGGTCTTCGCCCATTTTGCAGCAACGAACAGTATGGCGGTCTTTGAATCATTTCAAGCAACTTTCGCGCCATCGCGGCTATTGGGAACTCGTTAGGAGAACGGCATCAAGAAGACCCGGTCCATTTGGACCAGGCGGCTGGCGAAGAGCCACGCCTTGCCGCGTCTTACGACCTCACAGTCATACTCTCCCGGCGAAAGAATCTGAGTCTCACCATTGATTGTAACGATATCCAGAAGATAACAGCGTGCCCTTATGCGATCATCCTGCGCAGCGACACGTAGATTCGTGATCATGTGGCGAAAGCGAGCGCCTTGCCGGACGGCCGCGGCGGTTTTTTCGGCAAATTGCCGCAGCTCCTCCCGGCCCTGATGGCGCCCCACAATCGGGCTGTCCAGCCAACCGTCTTCCGAAAAGCATGCAACGACAGCCTCGACATCACCCCCATCGAGAGCGGTCGTATAGCGGACGAAAAGATCACTGATCGCCAGCCTATCTTTGATCGAGAGCCGGGTCATGTGCTTCTTCCCCGGCTGAAGCGTCATCGGCCTCAAACCTGCTCCACGATGAGGAGTCCATCGATCGCGGTGACCCGCTCGCCGGACCATTTGATGGGGTTGATTTCCAGCACGAAGCGCTGCCAAGGCGCGCTCGCGGCAAGCGCGGCAAAACGCACCACGAAACTCGTCAGGGCGCTCTCATCGCCCGCTAACCCGCCAGCGCGCCGCACGATACGCAAACGATCGAGGCCACGCGCCGCAGCGGCCGCGTCGAGCGGCGCCGGAAGTATCACGGCGTCGTCGATAAGCTCCGTCATGGTGCCGCCCGCGCCAAGCGACAGCATGACGCCGAACTCCGGATCGCGAAATGCGGAGACCAGCAGCTCGACGCCCTCCGTCACCATATGCTGGACGTACAGGCCATCGAGCGCTACCTGCAAAGCCTTGGCCCGGGCATTGAGACTCTGCCAGGCCTCCTTCACGTCGCCATCCGATTTCAACGACAGAGCGAGCAGCCCGGCGGCCGCGCGATGCGTGACCGCGCCGGAGATCCCCTTCAGCGCGACAGGAAATCCAACGTCCGTTGCCGTCTGCAGCGCCATCTCCTCCGAGGTGGCAAGGCGTCCCGCCGCTACCGGCAGGCCCGCATCCCTCAGGATCGCGTGGCATTGAGCTTCCGAAACGACCAAACCGTCAGCCGCGAGCGGCACCTGAGCCGCCCAGTCGAAATCTGCGCGTGACATCGCCAATTCCGCAACTCCTGCCGGCTCCTGGTAGATGGCAAGACGTCCAAGGGTGCGGACCGCGCGGGAATACTCGGGGAAAACATGAACCCCATTGGCCCGCAAACTCTGCCGCGCTGCTTCGATGGCGAGTGGCCAAGCAACCAGCACCGGCTTGGGACAGCGCTCGCGAAAGGCCGCAACCATCTCCGCCATCTCGAAGTCGCCGGCGGACATGGGACCAAGCTGGAACAGCACCGTCCCGACACTCGGATCATCCGCTATGACATCCAAGGCTTTCGGAAAATGCGGCAGCCATTGTGAATCGAGATAGGCTTGCGGCGTGAGGTCAATGGGATTCCGTGTGGACGCGATGGGTGGTACGAGATGCGCGAGTTTAGCGCGCGTCTCCGCCGCGAGCGCCGGCACCCCGAGGCCCGCGCGGTCGCATTGATCGGCCGAAAGTACGCCACTTCCACCGCCGAAGGTGATGGCGGCGACACCCGTGCTTGTGGCTCGCTTGGCGACATCCGCGCCGCTGAGGTGAAAGGCGAGGTCGAGCAGCTCTTCAAGCGATTCTACCTGGATAGCGCCGCCCTCCAGCAGGATGGCCTGCCAGACACGCCCCTCGCCGGCCAGAGCGCCCGTATGGGCTGCGGCAGCGATCGCGCTAGCGGCTGTGGCACCTGCCTTTAGTACGATGACCGGCTTTCCGGCCACGCGCGCCGCCTGTAGCGCGCGGCGGAACTTGGCGCCATCACGGATCCCTTCGAGATAGATCAGGATCACCTTGGTCTTGGGATCTTCAGCAAAGGCCGCGGTAAAATCGGAGACACCGAGAACGGCCTCGTTCCCCGTGCTCACCATATAGCGGAAGCCGTAGCCATTCTGCTGTGACAGGGCCTGTGCAATCGTCGCCAAGCCGCCGCTCTGGCTGACCATGGAAATATTGCCGGGCAGAAGATGGTCGAAGCCCAGCATCATGGAGGCGAAGCTGGCGGTGACCGGCGCATGGCTGTCGATGACGCCAAGGCAGTTCGGCCCCAATAGCGCGAAGCCGGTTTCCCGGCAGAGACGAGCGAGTTCGGCCTGACGCTCGCGTCCTGCGTCAGTGCCCTCGAACCCCCCCGCCCAGACAATGCCGGCTTTGATCCCCGCCGCCACACAGTCGCGCATCACGCCAGGAACCGCGGGTGCCGGCACGGCAAGGATGGCGAGATCCGGCACCCTGGGTAGTGTGGCGAGGCTCCGATGGCATGGCAGGCCGGCGACGGTCTCCCGGTTGGGGTTGATCGGATAAAGGGTGCAGGGCGAGGCGAATTTGAGGAAGAAGCGGAGCGCCGCGCCTCCGACATTGCCGGGCTGATCGGATGCCCCGATCACCGCGACAACACGCGGCGAAAGCAACGAGGCGACATCGGCAAAAGCGCCGCCCAGGGACTCGTCATCACGCATCTTGTCCAAGTCGTCGCTCCTCGGCCTGGCACCTCTGAGGGCACCTGAGCGGAACTATGTCGCCTTCCTTGAAATGTTTCAATATAAGGACCGAGGCTTTCGGCGTTTTTCTTGGAGCCGCGAACGGCAGGCCTTATGAGTTCAGTGACAATGCGGATAGTGAAGCGACCGACAATTACCGACGTAGCCAGGACGGCAGGAGTCTCTCTCGGTTCCGTCTCGCACGTGCTGAATGGCACGACGAAGGTGAGCACCGCCTTGCGTGCGAAGGTCGAGGCCGCCGTCCAGGCTCTCGGCTACGAGCACAATATGCTCGCCCATGCGCAGCGCCGCCAACGCTCGCCGGTGGTTGGTCTCTCCGTGCCGCATGTCGCCAGTGCCTATCTTGCGGCGCTCATCGACAGCTTCGAGGAAATCGCGGCCGTGCGGGGCTACCAGCTGATGCAGGTGCTCACCAGACGCGATCCGGAGGTCGAACTGCGACGCGTGCGTGAACTGCTGCGCCATCGTGTCGCGGGCCTGTTGCTGGTGCCAACCGTCGACCCGAGCGCGACATTGGAGCTGATCGCGGCCTCCGGTACGCCGGCGGTGCTGATTGATCGTCCGAGCGGCGACGGCCGCTTCGACGAGGTCACCTTCGACAATCATCGCATCATGACCGAAGCCGTCAGTCAGCTGATCGGCCTCGGCCATTACCGTATCCTCTTCATTGTCGAAGCCCGTAAGCTGAGCATATCGCGGCAGAGAATAGCGGCGCTGCATGAGCGCGCGGCGGCGGCCGTTCCGCAGGTCGATGTGTTCGTCATGGAGGTGGGTGATGACCCGGCGGCCTATGCGCAGCGGCTGACGCAGATGTTGGAGGAGCCGCGTGATCCGATCGCCGTCATCGTCAGCAACAGCGTCGTTGCATCGCGGACTCTGCGTGTGCTTCAGACGATGGGAAAGGACTACCCAGGCAGAATCTCCCTCCTGGCTTTCGAGGAGCCGGATTGGGCGGAGCTGACCTCGCCCCAGCTTTCCGTAATCCGCCAACCCGTACACGGTATCGCACGGGAGGCCTGGGAATTGCTGCTGCGCCGCATGCATGGTGAGCATTCGCCGGTGCAGCATTTGGAGCTGCGTGCCGAGATCACGCTTCGCGGCTCGGTGCGGAAGGTGACACGCAAGCCGTCTCGATGACGACATCACAATACCGCTTCACCGGACCGGCGCGAAAGGCTCTTGAAATGTTTCAACAGGAATCATACTGTCTCTCTGGAAGAGGGCAAAGACCCTGAAGGGGAGGCCGATGAAGAAGATCAGCGCGCGGTGTCGCCTCGCTATTTGCCTGGGCGTCGGAACGCTGCCTCTGGCTCTGAGTCGGGTGGCATCTGCGAAGACCTTTCGGTTTCGTTTGGATCACCCGCTCGCCCCTACTGACGCCGTGCAGACGGCGATGGTATCGCTCGCGCAGAATCTGAAAAAGGCTTCCGACGGCCGCATCGAAGTCACGGTTTTCCCGGCGGATGAGCTGGGAACGCAGGCCGATGTGAGCGAGATGGTGCGTCAGGGCGCCGCCGTCATCCAACTCACGGATGATCTGTTCCTCGGTCAATATGTGCCTGATGTCGCGGTCTTGCAGGCACCCTATCTCCTGAAAGAGCCGGATGACTTCCTGAAATTTCTCGGCACGCCCTGGTTGAAGGGGCTGGAGGAAGAACTTTCGGCCAAAGGTATTCGCGTGATTTCCTGGAACAATTATTTCGGGACACGCCAGATGCTGTCGAAGAAGCCAATCCATACGCTGGCGGATCTGAAGGGACTGAACTTCCGCGTCGGGAACGCGCCGATGTATGTGGAGATGGTCAACGCCTTGGGCGCCCGACCGATAACCACGGGCTTTGCCGAAGTCTACACTGGGTTAGCCCAGGGCACGCTTGATCTTCTCGAAGCGCCATTGCCGACAATTTGGGCCTCCAAATTCTACGAACAGGCGAAATATGCCATTCTAACAGCGCATATGGTCGGCTGGGACCCTGTGACAATGAGCGAGGTCTCCTATCAGTCGCTACCGCCGGATCTGCAGAAAATAGTATTGGCGGAAGCCGCGCGGGCCGCGGCGTTGATGACCCAGCTGAAACGTCAGCAGGAACAGGCGATCTTGCCGAAGTTCCGTAGCGCTGGTGTCACGATCATCGACAACGTTGATCGCGATGCCTTCCGCCGTGCGACGCGCCCGATCTATGATCATTATCCCGGATTTGCACCGAATCTAAAAGCAACCGTGGATGCACTGCTCGCGAAATGAAGCTGCTGGGGGGCGATCCGAAAGCTGAGGAACGCTTCGGCCTCTCTATCGAGCTCGTCATCGCCAATATGAGTTTCGTCGTTCTGATAGCGGCTATCGTCTGGGGCGTGTTATCGCGCTACGTCACGAAGCAGCCGGCGACCTGGGTGGAAGAGGTCTCGAGCATGGCCTTCGCCTGGACCGTTTTCGTCGGCGCGGCCGAAGTGCAGAGACGTCGCAAGCATGTCAGCGTCGATCTCGTGACGTCGCTCCTTCCAACTCGGCTACGCCTGGGTTTGGAAGTTCTAGCCGCGTCCTTTGTAACCCTGTACTGCGGCTATCTTTGCTGGCTCAGCCTGCAACAGGCGATCATCAGCAATTCGGCACATACCAGCATGTTGGGGATTCCACTGAGTGTCGGGTATGCCGGCCCCACACTCGGCTTTCTGTTCATGGCGGTGCGGAGCCTTCAGCAAATCCTTCGCCGGCCCCGGCTCGCCTGACGCGGATGGATGCCTGGCCGCTCCTACTCTTTATCGTTCTGCTGTTCCTGAACCTGCCGGTCATGGTGGCGATTGGGGCCGGCGCCTTGTTGTATTTTATCGGCCAGCAAGGGCTGCCCATCGATATCTTTCCCCAGCGTCTCGCCGCTTTCTCGCAGTCCTTTCCGCTCATCGCCATTCCGATGTTCACCTTCGCCGGCGTCGTCATGAACAATGCCGGCATCACAACACGCCTGCTCAATCTGGCTGAGACCCTGGTCGGACACATGTCCGGCGCGCTCGCCCAGACCAACGTTCTACTCGCGACATTGATGGGCTTCGAGTCCGGCTCGGGCAATGCCGATGCCGCGATGCAGTCCAAGATGCTGGGAACGCAGATGGTGCGCCGAGGCTATCCCCGCGCCTTCGCAGCTGCGATTGTAGCCACCTCAGCCGTCATCACCCCCATGATGCCGCCGGGCCTTGGTTTTGTTCTGTACGGCTATCTCGCCAATGTCTCCGTCGGGCGCCTCTTCATGGCAGGCATCGTGCCTGGTTTCACCATGATGCTGGCGTTGATGACTGTCACGCGTTTCCTCTCCAAGAAATATGGCCTCAAGCCAACGCGCGCGCGTATGGCCTCGCCGCTGGAAATCCTGACCGCTTTGCGCCAGGCCGCCTGGGCCTTGACTGTGCCGTTCATCGTCATCTTCGGTCTGCGCTACGGCATTTTCACACCAACCGAGGCGGGGGGCGTCGTCGCGGTCTATTCCCTCTTCGTCGGGTTGTTCATTTATCAAGAGTTGAAGTTTTCCCAGCTCTGGGCCGTGGTGACAGAGGCAGCGCTGGCGACGGCAACCATCCTGATGATCATCAGCGCCGCCAGCGCGCTCGGCTACTACATGACGCTTGAGCAGATAGCGGATCGTGCGGGTGCGCTGCTCTCCTCGATCACGACCAATCCGCTCTTGATGCTGGTCATCATGAACCTCCTGCTGTTGCTCATCGGCATGGTTCTGGAAAGCATCGCAGCCCTCATCCTGCTGACACCCATTTTGGTGCCGATCGCGCAGCAAGTCGGGATCAGCCCCGTCCATCTCGGTGTGCTGATGTCCCTCAACGTCAGCCTTGGCGCTGTGCATCCGCCGGTCGGGACTTTGATGTTCATCACATGTGGCGTGCTTGACGTGAAGATCACGGATTATACCCGCGCGGTCCTTCCGCTGCTTGCAGCCGAACTCGGCGTACTCGCTCTGCTCATCCTATTTCCCCCGCTGGTTCTTACTCTGCCCAACTGGGCCTTCGGGCCAGGTCAATAACAGGAGGACGCCGTGAGCGAACCAAACGTCCAAGTCAGCACCCCGGCCCCGTATGTTGCAATGATCACCCTCGATCGCCCGCCGGTAAATGCTCTTGGGCGTGAGATGCGGGAATCTCTGCTCCGGGTATTCGACAGGCTCGAGGCCAACGGTGACGTGAATGCCATCCTGCTCACGGCCGAAGGTCACGTTTTCTGCGCCGGTGCGGACATCAAGGAGAAGGCCGCGGAAGCCGGCACGGAAAGCGATTACCTGCGTGCCAATCGCCTGACCCGGGATGTCTTCTTCGCCATAATCGAGAGCAGTAAACCAGTTATCGCAGCCGTGCAGGGTGCTGCCCTTGGGGCGGGATGCGTCCTCGCCGCCTGCTGCGACATGATTTTCGCGGCAGAGGGCGCCGTCTTTGCCATGCCGGAAATCGATGTCGGCCAGGGCGGCGGCGCCAGCTTTTTGCAGCGCATCCTGCCGCCGCCGAAAATCCGGCGCATGGTGCTGACAGGTGAGCGCGTTCCAGCCGCGGAGCTCTATCGCCTTGGGGCCGTGGAGGCCTGCCTGCCCGAAAGTGAACTACTGCCCGCCGCCCTCGCCGTCGCTAGCTCCATCGCGGCGAAGAGCGCCGAAGCCGTGCGTCGAGTCCGCGGCTCCTTCGCCTCGGTGGAAACGATGAGTCTGCGGGACGGATTTCGCGTCGAGCAGGTATACACCAGCGAGTTGAGCCGCTCCCCGGCGGCAGCTGCGGCGAGGCGGGCGTTCCTGGAGAAGCGTGTAGGGAAAAAGTCATGAGCGCACGGTGGACCCGACGGCCCGAAGGCTCGAACTGGGGCGATTTCGGCCCGGATGACCAGCTCGGCCGCCTCAATCTTATCACAGCGGAACGCGTGCGGTCGGCAGCATCCGAGATTCGCGAAGGCATCACCTTCTGTCTCAGCCTGCCGCTGGACCACCCCGGCGGCAATATTCTCAGCCCGAGCCGCTTTCCTCCCGTCCTGCGGCCGACCTTGCGCAATGGCCGTGTGCGGATGAATTATCGCGTGTCCTATGACAATCCGGACGCGACTGACCTGATCTGCGACGATGCCGCATTGTTGCATACCCAATATTCCACCCACTGGGACGCCTTCTCCCATGTCGGTTTCATGTTCGACGCGGATGGCGACGGCCTGCGGGAGGGGCGGTATTACAACGGCTACCGGGCAGGCACGGACATTGCCGGTCCCAGCGATCCCGCGGATGCTGGCTCTTTCGGCCGATTCGAGGCGCG
Source organism: Acidisoma sp. L85 (assembly GCF_009765865.1). Lineage (GTDB taxonomy): Bacteria > Pseudomonadota > Alphaproteobacteria > Acetobacterales > Acetobacteraceae > Acidisoma. The sequence goes on along the minus strand of NZ_LMUQ01000015.1, from coordinate 2,323 downwards.
GTCCACCTGCTGCGCTCATGCGCTCGGCATAGAGAGCATGGCGGTGCAAACTGTGCAGGGGCGCGGTGTCATGATCGACCTGCACCGCCAGGCAGGAGAAGCCCGGACAGTCATCGACTATGACGCGCTGATGCGCGCGATAGATGCCGATGACGTTGTCGTTGAAAGTGGCGACATGGTTTGCCTACATACCGGATACGCCGATCTGCTGCTGCGCAACTACGGACATGTCGATGCGGAGCTCGCCCATAATCGCTGCGCCGTACTGGATGGGCGCGATCCTCGTCTGCTGCAATGGATCACGGAATCCGGCCTTTCGGTCCTGATCGCGGATAATTTTGCCGTCGAGAGCTTTCCGGCGGTCGAACACCTGGGATGTTGTGCCGCCGCGCCCTTGCATGAGCACTGCCTCTTCAAGCTCGGCATTCATCTCGGTGAGCTCTGGCACCTGACGCCTCTCGCTCAATGGCTTCGGCAGGCGGGTCGCACCCGTTTCATGCTGACAGCACCACCGCTGCGCCTTCCAGGCGCTACTGGATCGCCCACTACGCCGATCGCCACTGTCTGACACGCTATTCGAGACGTTCACAGAAAGAAACGACGAACCCATGCCCAAGCCAGAATCACCCTACAATCCCGCCAGTGCGCCCAAGGATCTCACCTTTATTCGCTACGAAAAGAAAAACCACGTCGCGATCGTGACGATCAACCGTCCCGAAGTGCGCAACGCGCTCCATACCTACGCCTATCGCGAGCTGCGAGCTTGCTGGCAGGACATTGGCCGCGATCCCGACATCTATGTCGGCATCCTAACCGGAACCGGCCAGGCCTTCTGTGCCGGGCGTGATATAAAATTCCTGGCGCAGCATCGCGCCGCGGGAACTCGGACGCCGCACGAGGATCCGAACAGCCCTGATTTCCATTGGGGCGGCGGCGGGCAGCCGCAGGACGTCAATCTCGAGAAGCCGCTGGTCGCCGCCATCAATGGCCTCGCGGTCGGTGTCGGCCTAAACATGGCGCTTCAGTGCCAGCTTCGGGTGATGGCCGACGATGCCTGGCTGGGTGACCAACATACCGTTGTCGGCCGCCTCGGTTCCCCGCACGAGATGTACAATGCCATGCCGCGTACGGCGGCGGCCTATCTCAGCCTCTGCAATGGCCGCTTAACGGCGCAGGAGTGTCTGCAATGGGCCATCGTCAACCGGGTTGTGCCCAAGGAGCAGGTTCTCGACTCGGCACTGCAGCTCGCGGAAATGGTCTGTGCAGGCTCGCCGTTGGCAGCGCAGGGCGTAGTGCGGATGTATCGCATGACGGCCGCCTTCCCGCCTTCGCTTTCGACCTATGCGCGCCACCTGGACCAGGAGATCGCCGAAACCGATGATGGTGAAGAGGGCGCGCGCGCCTTCGCTGAAAAGCGCAAGCCGGTTTGGCAGCTTCGCTGAAAGACCTCGTTGTCATGGAAACGCAAGCCGGCGGCAGCGAGATAGCCGAAGACCCCCGGGAAATTCGATCTCCCTTCGCAGATTATCTTGGCGTCGTGATTCTTGAGCGAAGCGCGGGCCTCTGCCGTGTCGCCTGCGCCATCGGACCACATCATCTCAATCGCGGCGGTGCCCTTCATGGCGGCGTAATCCTCGCTCTAATGGATCACGCTGGCGGCCTCGCCGGAAGCTGGGCGGGGGACGATGAGCCGGCGCGTTTTTCCATCACCCTCGACCTGAACGGACGCTTCGCACGGCCCGCGAAATCCGGACAAGTCTTGGTGGAGGCGAAGATAGTCAGCGAGGGACGGAGCATCTACTTCGCCTCCACGGAAATTCGCGACGAGAACGATCAGCTGATCGCTTTTGGCTCAAGCACGCACAAGAGGCTTCGGAGCAAGACTGGGGACGAAGCAGCACGAGAGAGTCGCGAGTAACTCTTGTGGTTCAGCGGCGGTAGCGGGCAGCTGGATGGTCGGCTCGGACACGCTTATTGCCGACACCATAAAGCCGGCATTGTCACATTAATTGGAAGAGGACGCGTCTGAACGAAGCGGACTGAAAGCCGATCATGCCGCATTCCGCGCATAGGTCTCCTCCTGCCAAACCTCGAAAGTCAAGGAACGCATCATCCGATAGCTGCGTGCCGTCAGCAGATGGCGTCGTGGTCGAAAGTGGCCGTAGATGAAGGCGTGAGCCGAGAGGAACCGCTGAGCCTACCGCGGCGATTTGAAGCGCTGCATTTGCCGTTCGCGGCGCCGGGTCGCGCGATGCGAATTCTCGGCGCGATTGTTCAGGTAGCGGCTTTGCCGGTGCTCGACATCAGGCAGAAGCTCGCGTTG
>NZ_LMUQ01000014.1 GCF_009765865.1 Acidisoma sp. L85 | reverse complement strand
TGAACACGTGATAGAGCCATACAGCGTGGCTGATGAGGTCTGCCGGGAAACGGTGGCGATGGTGCGGGTCTGGCGGCTTCTTCATGCCATCATCCTCGCCCAGGCCGTCGCAGACCGCCAGTTAACGTGACAACGCCGAGCGAACAGTTCCAGCAGCTTCTGAAGGACCAGGGCATCAACTGCAGCATGAGCCGATCGGGCAACGAAGGGACAACAACGCGGCGATGGAGAGCTTCTTCTCCTTGCTGAAAACTGAACGGTCGGTCCGCAAGATTTATCGTACCAGGGACGAAGCCTGAGACGACGTGTTCGACTACATTGAGCGGTTCTACAATCCGCAGCGGCGCGGCTCGACCATCGGCTATATCGGACCTATGGAGTTCAAGAGGAGCGCAGCGTCAGCTTAACGTGCATGTCCACCAAACCGGCAGCAGCTCAGTAGTAGCGTTCCATGGCTAAAGCTCCCGATGGGGCTCGCTTGCCTTTCGGGAGGGTGCCGGGCTCCCACCGGCCGCGACCTCGTCGGGCGACAAAACCTCTGCTCATAGTCTGGGATTATAAGAGCGCCACCGACTCTACGCCCGCTGGCGATAGTGGGAAGTTGAACTTTGGGATGTCATAGCGTTACGGAACGTAACCGAAGCGAAGATCTCCGCTTCCATTGCCCGCAACTTTGGTCGCAAATGGTAACCTCGGGATGCAGGTGCTCCCCGCGAGGGCTGGCGAGTGGCGCGAGCGTTTTCGACGACGACCAAGTAGCCAGCCCTAAGGTTAGCATATCGCCTTAGGTATCAGTTGCCTCAAGACGCAGACGAGTTCTTTCGTTCGTAGGGCTTGCGGAAAAATCCGCCGGTTGTGAAGCGCTGCACGAAGTCTCGAGATGATTTGTGGCCACATTTTGTATGAGCCCGCTCAGCGCAGTGTCAAAATTGCGCGCTTGCGGGGCTGGTGGGACATTCCTAGGCTCGGTAGACGGGAACTCGCTCGTCGCCGAAATTGCAATGTTGATTCGTCCCAACCTAAGTCTTTTAGTGGCGACGGAAAGAGGTGACAGGCCTATATCTGTCGACGAGTCTGAGCCTTATGGAGTGGCCTTTTTGAGCCAGCATGACGTGGCCGCCAACAAAAACTCACTCGCGGCCACGATCGGCAGAAATCATTTGCAAGTCCATCTAAACGCTGAGGATGTCGACACCGACTGCCGGCCGGGAGCAGCAGACTTGTTAAGGCAGCTTTGCGTTCTAGGTGGCGCGGAGGCTTACCTCAACGGGGAGCCGCCTGCCGACTGTCCGTGGGATGCCGGATCAGTGGAGTGGCGCTGGTGGGAGCGCGGTTGGTTATCGGAGCGAAGTGGAGCTGCTGAAGATGTCATCACGCGCATCCCAGGGGACCCTTTATAGCGGAAACGAGCGGGGCATATCGCCGATTGTACTATGCTCAATTGATGAACGCCGATCGCAGCCAGCGACGTCCGTGCCCCATTTCCGATCCTCTGCGGCTTAGGCGGCACTCATGTAAAGTGGCTGATCTCCTGGCCTCCCGCGTCAAAGATTGTCGTGCTTCTCGAAGAGGGGCGATATCGAAAGTGCCTCGAGGAGGGTCATTGCTTTGCGTCCCCGTTTGATGGAGCGAGCTGCGGGCCGGTGATGATGGAAGACCTCTCGTTACTGTTCGCGATCAACGGCCGCAATGTTTTTTGACTAGGTCCATTTCCATCGTGAGCCCGCCGACCTTGCGCTCCGAGGCGGCGACCCGAGCCTCGTTTTCGCAATAACCTCCGTCTCGACCTCCTCCGCCCACATCGACCTGACGGGGGCCCGACCCGGCCCACCAGCGGCGACGAGACTTGTGTGAAGCTGAGGTTCCGCTGCGCCTCGTAGATTGCAGCTTCGTCAGAACTCAGGGTTGCATTCCGGGCCGCCTGTTGCGCCAGCATGGCGTCGCGATTTCGGGATGTGTCGGTGCCTGCGCTTGCGAGCCTCTGCGCCCGCGCAACGTCCTGACCGGCGTTGGCAAGCTGCGCCATGTCGCGCTTCCGCGTCGCCTCCGCGCGGGCAAGTGTCGCTAGATAGGGCGAGGATCAATTGGAATGTATTGCTGGCCGGCAACGACGTCTTGTACTTCCGTCCGCAGCGTCCGATCATCCATATAGCCAGATCATAGACTTAATTATCAAACTCGAACACTGTCAGAAGTTTGATAAACACCGCCGCACCACCAAGTCGAGATGGATGCAAAGCAATCATTGCTCGAGAAAGACGTCAGATAAAGCGGCTTCTACGGCATTCCGGAACAGCGGCAGTCGATAGACGACGGTTGAGCATTTCGGATTTGCGCGGCGTCCAACAATTGACCCCTGGAGAGATTCTGCGATCTTCACACCCCGGACGTCCATTTCATCTACGGGAAATTCGACGTACCGATTCTCCAGTGATTTCGACGCCCAGGTTGTGACACCTCTAAGTGCCTCCTTCCCAAAGCCCCGACCGTGGACTTCCTCTGGCAAGTAGATGCCGAGTTCCGCGAAGGGAGTTCGGAAGCCGCGGATGAACGCCATTCCGAGGCAGCTCTCATTAACAGAGAGTCGAATGACAAAATAGATGTCAGCCCCATCATCCATCGATGACAGCCAGGATTGTGCCACCTGTGCATAGCCCGGCTTGGAGGCGGGCCGGTCCCACGGCATAATTCTCTCTATCGACTGGCTTGAAACAATAGATAGCTCAGCTACATCCGCAGGAAGTAAATTCCTCATTGTTAGGCGGCTGGTCTGTATCTCGATACGGTCCACGACTTTGTCCTATTTAACTGATTTGCACTGCCCTAACCGGGGGGTTGCACGGGAGGTTTCCTCAATCGGACGCTTTAACGTCCATAACGTCGGATTCTTCCTTGATAGGTTCGAATTGTCCGCAGAAGGTCCACACGGCGAAACTCGGGCCAGTTTACGTCGGCGAAGTACAGTTCGCTGTGGACGCTCCGCCAGAGCATGAAGCCTAAGATGCGGATTTCACCGCTTGTGCGAATGATTAGATCCGGACTGGGAAGCTCTGGATGGTAGAGGTGCTGGCTGATTGATAATGGAGCTATGCTATTTGCAAATTTCAGCGGCGAGAGGCCTCTTGAGGCCGCATGAAAGATGAGTTTACGAACGGCGGCCAGGTGCGGCGGCCGGCCCTCCGGGCGGCCCAAAATCCACAGGCAAGCGAGCACAAGTGGCACGACGACCACTGGTCCATCCGAGAGGAGCTTTGCGATGGCAAGCAGTGCCTCCTTTAACGGCCTGGCGCATCCAGGAACAGTAAGAGTTCGGTGTTCAGGACCATCATGGGAAGAAGACCGCGCCTCCAAGAAAGCCATGCAATAGCGCGAATGGCTCCCGCCGTCAGCCGGCAATGTGCAACATTGGGAATTACCAATCGCAGGAACATGTAGCCCAATGTTGGTTCGTCATGTTGGCATCTTCTCTTGCAAAGGTTCACGCCACGGCCCTATGAGCAAACACCCGCAGGGGCAACCGAATAGGCCCGGACCATGGCAATGCTGACAAGGCGCGACCTCGCGATGATCAATAAGGTTCCGGAGGTTACGCTCGCCTTCTGGACGATAAAGATTATGGCAACGACCGTCGGCGAGACTGCCGCAGATTTCCTTTCGGTGACGCTAAATCTCGGACTGACCGTGACATCCCTTTTCATGGCGGTCCTCCTCGTGGGTGCCCTCCTGCTGCAGCTCCGCTCCAGGCGTTACGTCCCGTGGCTCTACTGGATAACCGTGGTGTTCGTGAGCGTCGTCGGGACCCTGATCACTGACAATCTGAGCGACAACTTCGGAATCAGTCTGATCGTCACGACGAGCGTGTTTGCCGCTGCTCTCGCGGCAGCCTTCAGCCTTTGGTATGCGAAGGAAGGAACGCTCTCCATTCATACCATTGTGACGACTAGGCGAGAGCTTTTCTATTGGGCTGCCGTCCTCTTTACCTTCGCGCTGGGAACAGCGGCGGGTGACCTCACCGCGGAACGTCTCCAACTCGGCTATGCGCCCTCGGCACTGATCTTCGGCACCCTGATCGGCCTCGTCACAATTTGCTATTTCGTTCTTCGTTTGAACGCTGTAGTGGCGTTTTGGATCGCCTATGTTCTGACGCGACCTTTTGGCGCCTCTTGTGGCGATCTTCTGGCGCAATCTAGAAGCGACGGCGGTCTCGGATTAGGCACCATTACGACGAGCTTCGTTTTCCTGGTGATCATAACAGGCCTCGTCGCCTGGCTGACGATTCCGCGAGGTCGCCGCATGGCGGGCACTGAGATGGCCGATGGCTGACAGGTATAGTGTACGCCACTCCCAAAAAGGCGGTCGTAGCGTAGGACGGCAAGCGCTTTAAGAATAACATTATGGGCAAAGGGATCGGAGCGCCATTCTTGTGAAGATACTGGTGATCGAGGACGACGAGCAGACGGCGAGCTATATTGTACGGGGGCTGCGGGAGCATGGCCACGCCGCCGATCACACGCCGGATGGGCGCGACGGCTTCCTGATGGCAGGTAGTGGCGGCTACGACGCGCTTGTCGTGGACCGTATGGTGCCGAGCCTAGATGGGCTAAGTCTCGTGCGAGCCTTACGATCTGCGAAGATCGATGCGCCCGTCCTCTTCCTGACCGCGCTCCGAGGTATTGGAGATCGCGTTGAGGGTTTGGAGGCTGGTGGCGACGACTACCTCGTCAAGCCATTCGCTTTTGCTGAGCTGCTGGCGCGGCTCCAGGCGCTGGGTCGCCGTCCCCCCCTCGCCGCGTTGACGACCACGCTTTGCGTCAATGATCTGCAACTCGATCTTCTCAAACGCACCGCTACGCGCGGCGGAGAGAAGATCGAGCTGCAACCCCGCGAATTCCGTCTTTTGGAGTTCCTCATGCGACATTCGGAGCGAGTGGTGACACGAACAATGCTTCTGGAGAGCGTGTGGGAGTTTCATTTTGATCCGAAGACCAACATCGTCGAGACGCACATGAGTCGATTGCGTGGCAAGATATCTCGGGGCGGCCGCGATAGCGAACTTATTCATACCGTCCGCGGCTTAGGCTACGTCTTGCGTGCATCCAGTTCATAGACTTGTTCGGACTGCGAGTTTTCGCTTCGCCGCGCTCTATGTCCTTGTCTTTGCGGTGTCCGCGTTGGTGCTTGGCGAGGCCATTTTCGTCGCCGCCCGCGCTAATTTAGAGCAGCAAATGGCTTTGGGCGTACAAACGGAGACAACCTTTCTCCAGGACGAATTTCGCCAGAAGGGGCTCCCCGCCCTGTTGACTTTGGTGCAACTTCGCGGGCGAGAAGCACGGGCGCTTGACTACTTGGTGCAACAGCCAAGGGGAGTCCGACTTGCGGGCGAGATCCCAGCAAATCCAGGACTACGACCGGGTTGGACCAATCTCATTGTCTCCGGCGAACGCGAGGAAGATGGGCGGCCCGAACGGGTGAAGGCATTGGTGACCGATCTGGGCGGGGGAACGCTTCTCGCGGTGGGAGATGATCTCAACCGCGTCTCTGAAGTGGAAGAGGCGGTCACCTCAGCCCTCGCTTGGACAGTGGGTCTAGCCGCCATTCTCGGCATCGGGGGCGGGGTCTTGCTCAGCCGGGCATTTCTTGCCCGGGTGGACGCCATCGCACGTACGGCAGAAGCGATCATCGCCGGCGACCTGACGCATCGCGTTCCGATGCGGGGAACGGGTGACGATCTCGACCGTCTCGCCGGCACTTTGAACCGAATGCTCGACCGCATCACCACCCTGATGGAAAGCTTGATTCAGGTCAGTAGCGATGTCGCCCACGATCTGCGAACCCCCCTCTCTCGATTGTACCAGCGGCTTGAAGATGCCCGTGACCAGGCGCGGTCGGTCGTTGATTACGAAGAAGCAGTCGAAGCCGCGATGCGTGAGGCCGATGGGCTGCTGGAGACCTTTTCTGCGCTGTTGCGGATTGCCCAGGTCGAAGGCGCTTCGCCAAGAGCTGGCTTCCGGCAGGTCAATCTAACCGCGATCGTCGAGTCGGTCGTGGATGCCTATCAGCCGGATGCCGAAGATGCAGCGCATCGCCTCACGGCACAAATCGAGCAGGGTGTGATCGTCGCCGGCGATCAGGAACTCCTCACGCAGGCTATCTCCAATATCGTTGAGAACGCACTGCGCCACACCCCCTCGGGCACGCGCATTGACCTACGCCTTCATGAATCTAGCGGCGACGCGGTCCTAGTTGTGGACGACAATGGTCCTGGCGTAGCGGAGCATGACTTGCCTCGGCTAACTAACCGGTTTTACCGCAGCGAGCGCAGCCGCACGACACCGGGCAATGGACTTGGTCTCAGTCTCGTGGCGGCCGTAACTGAACTACACGCTGGACATCTGTTATTGAGAAATTTGGCGCCCGGTTTGAGTATCGCCTTACATCTTCCGCGCGTCGTCAAATCTCGTCCCTTAGGACGAGAAGATGCATAATATTCTGGGGGTTTTGGTTGCGTGGTCGGCGGATGTCATCTCGCGCGGCGGATACGGGGGCATTGCTCTGCTTATGGCGCTGGAGTCGGCCTGCCTGCCAATTCCGTCAGAGATCATTATGCCTTTTGCTGGTTATCTCGTCTCGATCGGGCGCTTCAACCTCTATTTGGCGGCAACGTTCGGCGCGCTAGGTTGCAACCTCGGCTCCGCAATGGCGTACGAGGTTGGAGCGCGCGGCGGCCGCCCATTTGTGCGGCGCTGGGGCCGCTATATTCTTGTGGCGGAGCGCGAGCTCGATCAGGTCGAGCGGTTGTTTCGAAACTATGGGGCGATCAGCGTTCTCATCGGTCGATTGTTGCCTGTGATCCGCACCTTCATCGCGCTTCCCGCGGGTATCGCTCGCATGAATCGTTGGCAATTCCACCTCTACACGTTTATTGGCTCGTGGCCCTGGTGTTTTGCTCTCGCATACGCGGGGCTTTTCTTGGGAAGCCGGTGGAACAGCAGTCCAGGGCTTCAGTCGACAATGCACAGGCTAGACGGCGCCGTCGTCTTGCTGTTGATGGTGGCGTTCGTGTACTTTGTCTATACGCGGATACGCGCGGCCCGGATGGGCTAACCGGCATTGCACTTTGTCCGGCCAATGAACGCTGAAGCTTCCGTTTCTCCACATCTGACAGACATTTTCGTCAAGAGAATATGGCTCATCCCGCTTGAACTCCAGCCGGAATTAGGGATATTCTGAAGCCTCTGAGCACTCCCCAGCGCCGGGGTCGCGTCGAAGATCCCGAAGAAATCGTCGCATCAAAGCGTCGCTGCGATACTTTCGCATCGTATTCGCGCGGAACGGGATCTCATACAAGAATGGCCATAGAACCAGGGGCTGTCCGAGGGCTCGCTTGATATCATTCAGATGGCGAGTATCCCGTCGATCATTGCGGAACGCCGCAACCGGCACGAACTTCCGATTTCCACAGTAGTGCCTGACGGCAGCCGTCTTCCAAGATCCCGTGAATTTCGCTCCGGCTTGCATATTATAAGATGGCGGCAGCTTGAGCCATCTCCGCTCAAAGGTTTGGTTCAATGCACATTGATCGATTGACGTGCAGTTGAGCTTATATGGACAGTTTAGCTCATGCTCATCAAGGGCTGCGGCATAGTCCTTTAGAAAACTGTCAGCTTGCCAATTTTCCGACGCGAAGATCATGAACCCTGCGTTGAAATAGCCTCCGACGTCCTCGCTCTTTCCGCCAGCGGCCGCCCATTTAGTATCCCGTAGCACCCCTGTCGCGCTCAGGTCCATGTCAATCACCGCGGCGATGGGATATTCGCCCAATTCAACCTCACCTAACTTGAGGTCGTCGAATACCAGGATGTCGTTGTCTAGGTAAATGATGCGGTCGTAGTCTCTGATCAATTCCGCCACGGCCGAGAGCTTCAGGAGGGTCGGCGTCGTGACGTGACCAAACGTCGTATGGTGTTCCACCGCTAAGTTACTGATAGGGCTAACCGTCAATCTGGCGCCGCGGCCCGCAAGCAACTCGGAGAAGCCAACAACGGGACTTGGTGTGAACTGGTAGCAGAATATTTGAACCTCGCAGGGCGCAGGTTGAGACAACACGAGCGACATGGCGGAATGCTGTGCCAACTCGTAGCCAGATCGGTCCGTGACATAAACAAATGCAGACTTCACAGCGGCGTATCCCGTCATTCCGGCTCGAGGATCTGTTCGAGGTCGTTTCGATTGAGAGGCGCGCCTTTGATGACTGACCCAGCTACCTAGAAGCGCAACATCCCCATTTTGCGGCAGGCTAGCCTTTTGGACGAACACCATTTGCGCGTGCGGCGCAGTCGGACGAGTAGCCAGTGGGGCTAAGCGGATTGACTTCTGTTTGAAACCATAGATCCAGCACGCAAGATCGATCGTCCGCAACGTCCTCACGTGAACCCGCGCGCGGGAGAAGCTAGCTGAGTGGATACCTAACGCACTCGGGTGCGTTCGTCATCTACGCATGTCGACTATTGGGAAATGGCAATCTGGCGACAACATTGCGTTACTTAAAACCACTATCACGTGTAGAACCCACGCTGGACTCCTCTGCTATATGGCTCCGTGTGCGGCTGCTCCACCGTCTGATAAGATCAACACGCCGCGTGTAGTCGCTTCTCACCTGAGCGGTTAAAAGACTATGACTCAAGACCAGCATTTTGCATGAGGATGATCTATGAGCACGGCGTTATGGGCTTTAGAGGATCGACCAGAGACCAGGCGCCTATCCAAGGTCCCAATAATCACCGCCTATTTTTGGATCATCAAAGTTCTGACCACCGCCATGGGCGAGGCGGCGTCCGACTATGCTGTCCACCGGAATGCATTTGCCGCCGTCGCACTGGGAGCTGCGGGATTTGGCATCGCATTAATCATCCAGTTTTCGATGAAGCGATATATCGCTTGGAGCTATTGGCTGCTCGTCGCCATGGTGAGCGTGTTCGGCACGATGGCCGCTGATGTCATCCACAAGGCCGGTGCCCCCCACTCCCTTACAATGGCGATATTCGGCGTTCTTCTATTAGGAGCTTTTGCGATATGGTATAAGGTTGAGAACACGTTGTCGGTCCACAGTATATTCACTCCCCGTAGGGAAGGCTTCTACTGGATCGCTGTCTTCATAAGCTTTGCCTTCGGCACTGCCGCAGGCGATTGGACTGCCGGGAATCTTCACCTTGGCAATTTCCATTCCGGGCTTCTATTTGCAGTTCTATTCGTGCTGCCGGCAATAGCCTACTGGCGATTCAACTTGAATGTCATCTTCGCATTTTGGTTCTCTTATATAATGACTCGTCCGCTCGGTGCGTCATTTGCTGACTGGATCGGAAAACCCGCGAGCCATGGCGGCCTCGGTTACGGAACCGGCTCGGTTTGCGTGGTACTCACGATCCTCATTCTCTTGTTTGTCCTCTACCTGACGATAAGCCGCAAGGACGACGGGGGCGTTGACGTAAACGCGCGATCCAGTGGCTGACGCCAGGTCGACAGTGGGATTTGGAACGCCCGCGAGGTGAAATGGTTCCGGAGTGGCCAGACACTGACCGCAAAGTCCTGCCTCCCGCCAATGATCGCCTTCAGGTCGAGCTCATTTCCTCTAACTTGTGGCTCATCGGCCTTTCCCCCGAAGGGTTTTCAGGATGCGTCTGCTCGCGAATTCTGAGACCTTCCGCACACTCGAAGCTTTGAATGACGTGCAATCTCTCCGGGTGAGCACGGCCCCTGGCGTGGGAAGGACAGACTGCGCAATTGGCGGCTCCCCTCTTACCGATGGTTGAAGGGCAAGGAAGCCAGAATCGCCACGGTAATCCCCGCCCTCTGGGCGCGCGGAACGGCGGCAACGTGGTGCCACATGTCCGCGGGAATGCGACGTTGCGGTCGCGTCCAGTTGTAAACTGTTCGCCAATGCACTCTGAGTGCGTTCGACAATTCCTTATGCCCACCAAGCACGGCTACCACATCAGCGCTGTCCCGTATCATTAGCAACCTCATCTCGTCGGCGATGACGGGGCGGACAATGATGCAGATTTATGACGCGACCAGCATGAGCGTTGCAACGAAAGGTAACGGGAAGTACCTACACGGGCTGAGAACAAACATTGGGAAAACCCAATTATTCTCACTTCCTCGCGACGGCCGAGTGAAACCGTAGTTGAACAAACCTCGGTCAAAAATGGCCGACATTTAAGCGCGGGCTCGCGGTAGAATCCAGTGGCTTACGCAAGAGGAATAGGGCAAGGCAAAGGATGACATATCCTATTTTCAGCAAGGCCTCATTTCGCGCGGTCGGACATTGGGCGTGGAGAAAACCCCTACTCCCGCTGGACGTCCGAATGGGTTGCATGGCTAGCGGGATGGAACGTGGGTGAGGAAGAGCAAGCAATAGCCGAACAGGAACACTTGCATGAACTACCTGGCACGTCAGTGCCTAGCTAGAAGAGGAAAAAGCCGCGTGTTGACGTCTCAGGACCCACTGGAAGATCCGGTTGTGATTTATCTGGCCGAGCATCCCCATCTGCATGTGGTCTCGGCAAGTGAGTTGCTCTTGGCCCTCGGGCTGGCCGCGGAAAGCCGGACGCGCCTGCAGACGTGGCGTGTCGGCCGCGTGCTTCGCCATCTCGGCTGGAGGAAAAGATCCATCAGGCTGGAGAGCGGCACCACCCAGCGTTTTGTGTCGCCGGACTATGTGGGGCGGCGCGCCTGTAGAGGCGCCTGATGAGGTAAGGTTTCCTCGCCCGCAGGACCTGCTCACCGCGCGCCTTACTCGGAGTTGAGCGGCACACGATTTGCGATCTTTTGAATAAAGCTGCGCTCTTCCCCGGAGGCCTCCGACGGTACCGTAATGATAAGGCGAAGGTCAGGGCGCTCCTCGCGAAGGAGTGCCGCCGCAATGAGCAAAGTCCTAAGATCATGGAACTGGCGCTGTCCCTCAAGGCTGTCATCAGCCTTACGGAGCTTTAGGCGCCAGGCTGGAAAGGGAGCGAGATTCATTCTGACCCTAAAGGTATTGTCTATTGTCCGCGAGGTCCGCGAAATTGGATAACCCGCCCGCCCGCGATGCAATAAATGGGCCGCGATCTGGCCTTGCTCACTGTCAACAGCCTGGCAAAAGTTTCTGGGGCTAAGCACCCCCCGGAGACTTGCTCAATGAGCTTTGATCGGCCGGCTGCTGGGCAGCATGCGTCGCGTCACGTCATCGTTCAGGGTGTAGTAATCAAACAACGGCGTTGAGGCAAGCAACGCGCCTCCAACACGAGCATCGTCCGTGCCCCCGAAGAATGATCCAGGCGGCACAAATTGCCAGATCTCCGCGAGCGCGTCGAGCGTTAGGACGATTAAATCGGGGTCATCGCGGGCCGTTCATAACGGCCAGTGTCGCGACGGTATCGTCACCCGCAGCCATTCACATAATCTCGACAAGACCATCTCGGCCATATTCATCCTTACGCAAACCCAAACTCGACATTCGTGTTAGTAGAGACTCAATAATAGAGGACGCCTAACCGTTTCCAATCGCTACGCCCGCGGCTAGCACAAGCGCACCGCCGAGCATCACTTTTGCGACGGCCGAGAAGATTGCTGTTTCCATATAGCGATATTGTATGTAGGCAATTGCGGCCAGCTCGATCACGACGACGACACCCGCAATCGCCGTCGCCGTCCAGAAGGCGTTGATCAGGTAGGGCAATGTATGTCCGATGCCGCCCGCGGTGGTCATCAGCCCGCAGACCAGGCCGCGAAGGAAGGGCGCGCCGCGGCCTGACAGTTTACCGTCATCGGCAAGCGCCTCCGCAAAGCCCATCGAAATGCCCGCACCGATCGAAGCCGCAAATCCGACAAGAAAGGTGTTCCAAGGACTGTGGGTCGCGAAGGCGGCCGCAAAGACCGGCGCCAGCGTGCTGACCGAGCCGTCCATCAGGCCAACCAGCCCAGGTTGAACGATCTGTAACACAAACCGCTTTCGCGCGCTTGCATCCTCTCGTCTTCGGGCGTCACCGGGCAGTCGCTCTGCCTCAACCTTAACCGCTCGATCCTGGTGGCCAAGCTCAGCCTCCGCTAAGTCCCCCAGGAGCTTACGCGTGCCGGCATCCGTCACGAGGGACGCCGCCTGCAAATAGAAGCGGCTTGCATCGCCTTCCATCTGTTGTGCCTGGCGCCGGATGGATTCGATGCCGCGCGGGACAATCTTCCAAGCCGGCTGATAACTGGGGGCTCCGCTGATATGCTGGCGCCGCATTTGCGGGATGTGGCTGCCGAAACGGCTGACGTAGAGATCGATCAGCGCCCGCCGATGCTCGCCTTCCTCCGCTGCCATGTCCTCGAACATGCGGGCGCTGTCGGGATAGGTTTCTCGCAGACCCTGGGCGAAATCGGCGTAGGTCCTGCCATCTTCCTCTTCGTTGGAGATGGCGAGGGCGAGGACATCCTGCTCACTGAGTGAGTTAAACTTTCGCATGTCGCCTAGATAGCTTGAAAGCAACCACGGTCAAGTTGAGAAAAGTGGTGTTTGTAGGCTGCAGTGTTGCAAGGGACAGTATTTGCGACGCATTTGCAAACAGTCCCTTACTTCTTCTCACGTTCGTATAGAAGCCCTGTTGATCGGACGCCGCGCAGAAGCCAAAACATGCGGGCAAGGATATCGCTTCCGAGGAGGTGATGGAGAGCCGCTAGCGTGGAATGACCGATAAGATACGCCCACACCAAATTGGCCATCAGGCTGTGCAGACTAAGGGCGGTATGGGCCAAGGTCCCAGACAGGAAAAAATATGCCGAGCCGGTGACCGCCATCCCCGTCATGACAAGGAGGCCAAGCCCGTGAATAGAGCTCACCATGGCCCCGCCGCTGTGATCGGAAAAATCACCGCGGCTTAGGCGGCGAAGTTGGCCGAAGGTATCTGCCACCACCTCCCGGACGCGCCGCGGCGAGAGCCAGGGGAAGAGCCTGCCGAATTTGGTCTCGCCACGGCGGATCAGCGTCCAGCACCAGAAGGCAAAGACAATGACGAAAGTGCCCAGACCGACATATTCATGAAGGCTGAAGATGACCGACGGCGCTTCGCCCGGCAGCGGCCGCCCGATGAACTGACTGCTAATCAATTGGGTGAGCACAGCGACCAGGAGCAGCAGATGCAGCACCCGTGTCAGGTGGGATGGTGGCCGCCCCTCAGTATTGGCAATCGTCCGACGCCCAGGATAGGAGGCCTCGCCGGGAAAATTGGACTGCGGGATGACTCGGTTGCTGGTGACCGTCTTCATGGCGTCGACCTCAGTTATTGTAGACGGCATGACAGGAGGCACAGGCGGCCTTGATGCGTGCGGCATCGACCTTGAGAGCTGACGAATGGCCGACGTCGCCAAGGGCCTGCCGCCCCTCTGCTGCAAGGGCTACAAAACGGTGCTTGAAGTCCTGAGCTTGCGATCCGCTGCCATTGAGCCTTCCGGCAACCATCGTCGCATCGTCGATGTAACTTTGGATGGCTCGGCGAAGCTGCTTCGTTTCCTCCGGCCTGGTGCTGGACAGAGTAGCGTTCATCACGTGAAGGTTCGCGCGCCAGGTGCCCATGATGGGCGCCAGTTGGATCGTAGCGTAGGCCGCCATTGGCCCTGCCACGGCCGCTACGAAGGCCACCACGGCTACCGATCGTCTCATGCCTGAAATGCCTGTGTGGGCCATAGCGCGAAGTCTGACGCCGGAAGCTTACGGCGACCTGACGGGATCGTTTTGCTCCGTGATGCAGTGTAAGGACGGCGTAATGTGAACCGATGACCATGACCCAAAGGGATCGGCCGCACATGCGTCTACTTGTCGTCGAAGACGAGCGCGATCTGGCTAGTCTGATCCGCGATGCGCTGGAGAAAGGGGGTTTTGCGGCCGACGTTGTAATGAGCGTGGCCGCCGCCCAAGACCATCTACGTCTGGTCACCTATGACTTGGTGGTTCTCGATCTTGGTTTGCCGGACGGCGACGGTCTCGCCCTCTTGCGACGGCTCCGAAGCGAGGGGACTGCCATACCCATCCTTATCCTGACGGCGCGGGATGGACCTGAAGACCGGGTGCTCGGTCTCGATGCAGGCGGCGACGACTACCTGGTAAAGCCCTTCCACGTGCCCGAAGTCATTGCCCGTATCCGCGCGTTGCTGCGTCGCCCGAACGCCGCCCTCGGCGTTACCCTTACGCTCGGCAACCTCACGCTAGAGACCACCACTCGGCAGGTGCGTGTTGAGAACGCGACCGTCCCGCTTTCTCAGCGCGAAACTTCCATGTTGGAGATACTGATGCGGCGGCAGGGCATTGTCGTGATGAGGGAAGTCCTGGAGCAGCGTTTATACAGCTTCGACAGCCAGATTGGCTCCAACGCCCTGGAGGTTCTGGTTCATCGGCTGCGCCGCCGACTGCAGGAGGCTGGGGCGCCTGTCGTCATCCACACAGTTCGCGGTGTCGGCTATCTGATGGCCGAGCAGGCGTGACAGCGTCCGCACAACCGGTCCGAAGCTGGTCTTTGTCCAGGCGTCTTGCCTGGCGGCTGACGGCCCTGATGCTCTGCGCCATGCTCCTGGCCGCCGCAGCGGTCGCTCGGGGAACCATCGCTACGTTGCGCGACCTCGATGATTCCGCGCTGCAGCGGCAAGCGCGGCTTGTTGCGAATCACCTACCGCCTCAGGGAGAGGACGGCGCCGCTCTCATTCTTCCCGACGAAATTACGCAGCCATTCCGCGCGTCCGACGGGGACAACCTATTCATCGTCTATGGGACAGGCCAGACCCCGCTTGCGACTTCTGATCCCGCCAAGGCGGCACAGGCAGCACCCTATATTCCAGCACCGCTCACTGGCAGGATCTTCCGTGTGCCATTCGTGGCCGGGCATCGGCACGGCATGATCGGGTTCGCCCTCAGACGGGGCGAGCGCTGGGTTGTCGTCCTGCAGGGGCGTGAGCAGGCCACGGTGCTGCTTCAGAGCCTCATAGCCAGTTTTCTTGCGACTTCAATCTGGCTGCTCCTGCCCATCGGCCTCGCCACCGTGGTCGTCAGTCTTCTAACGCTCCGGACGGGCCTGCGCCCACTTCTTCGTGTCTCGGCGGCAGCAGCTTCCGTGGGACCTGCGCGACCTGGGGTGAGACTTCCAACCGCCGGGCTTCCTCGAGAGGTCTCCCCTCTCGTGCATGCGGTCAATGAGGCGCTCACGCGGCTAGAACAGACGATTGAAACCCAGCGCACCTTTATGGCGGAGGCTGCCCACGGCCTTCGCACGCCGCTGGCGGTGCTGACGGCCCGGTTGGATGCCTTAGGTCAAACCCCGGAAGCCGACGCCTTGCGGCACGATGCCGACCGAATGGCCCGCCTGGTTGGGCAGCTTCTGCGTATGGCTCGGCTCGATAGCCTGCCGCTCGATGTTACCCAAGCGGTTGACTTGCACGCGGTTGCTGTCGAGGCGATCACAGCCCTCGTTCCGCTCGGCTTGCGCCGAGACGTCGAACTCGCCCTGCTCGGCTATGATGGGACTTTGCTGGTGTCCGGAAACCACGCGGCTCTGGTCTTGGCCCTCACCAATCTGATTGAGAACGCGATCGCTTATGCGCCGCCGGGAAGCGCCGTGGAGGTGGTTGTGACCGCCCCCGCAACTATCAGCGTGCTCGACAGCGGCCCGGGGATCGCAGTCGAGCATCGAGACCGGCTGCTTAGACCCTTTGAGCGCGGAATCGCCGCTACTGACGGCGGTGCCGGTCTAGGACTGGCCATCGCGAGCCGAATCGCGGCGGCGCATGGCGGGCACATTCGTGTAGATTCTTCGCCGACTGGCGGCGCTCTCGTCGCCTTGGACGCAAATTCAAGCCTGCCCGGCTAGCGCGGAAATCCGAAATTGCCGCCGGCCTCACCAGAATACGAGGATCATATCGTTCAACAAGTGCAGGCGGGTCGAACGCGTCCTCGGAAGGCTTGTCGACCAAACTTCGGGCGATCAAGAGTCCGCCTGGCGCAAGTTCATTAGAACCCCGACATTGCGACTGACCCGACAACCCGCTCTCGCCGCTCATTGGACGACTTCAACTCGATACGCCAAAGACCACTTGACTTGTGTAGAGCGCCATCAGCGCGAGATAACAATGCAGGAATTTGGATGGAAGGCCTTCATCACGAAGCCTGTGCCGAAAGTGACTTCGAACGGGTCGATGATCACGCCGAAGACGGTCGCACAATGCGTCTAAGGCCGCCGTAAGGTCACTGTAAGCCTAGGCCGTACAAAAACCACCGCACGTCAGGCGGTAGCATTATCCCGCCGCTACTGTTGTTCTTGCGCCCGCAGTGCAATGCGGGTCGACCGAAGGGGTTATTGCGCGATGGCTGGCATGTGGCGCCTTAGATTACTCGGATACAATGATGCTATTGAGGAAGACTGTTTGTTCGTCAACCTCAAGGCATTGCTTGAGTCAGCGCGCAGCATCGCCACGGCACGCCCAGATCTCAGGCTTGTCCTGACTGTGCCGGCGGACGCGCTGAAGAGCGACCGCGACTGGGTTCGCCAAATAGCAGATCGCGTCAATCCAGCCTTGGAGGATGCGGGTACCAAGCGGATGTCGATTCGCATGTTAAAAAGAGTGAGGCGGGCCGTTACGGAAAACGCCTTGTGCGACATGCACAGCGCGATACCAATGACAGCGGCAAGATGACACCATATCTCACCTGCAATTCGGCGCCCCCGTCCTGCGTAGTTTTAGCTGGCTCGCCAGCGCGGCCCGAGGAAGTTCGGCAGCATCTTATGTCTGCGCGCCCGGCCAGCGCAGCGACGCTACCTCGTATCATTATTGACCTTCATCTCAGCGAAAAAGAGCAGACGATATGCGGCCTTTCGAGTGGCCGGCGGATGAGAACGTGAGCGTGGACGACCGGGCGACCTCCGGCCAAAACTCGATCGGGCGAACTCACTCATCCGTGAGGGCCCACCCAAAGGAGGATCCCGTCGCGTGTAATTCGATGGCGCAAGATCCTTGGGAGACCCAGATCGCGACGTATTTGGTGGAGCATCCCTCCCTGCACGTCATGTCGGCAAGTGAGGCTTTAATGGCCCTCGGTTTCACTGAGAACAGTCAACATCGATCGCTTACGAGGCGTGCCGGACGCGTGCTCCGCGGCATCGGTTGGAGTAAGAAATTTGTGAGACTTGAGAGCGGTCCGACCCAGCGTTTTGTGTCGCCCGATTACCTCGGCCCGCGCGCGAGGAAAGCTGCTGCCCGTACAAGGAAATCTCCGCACCGTGAGGGCAGCGACGTTCAACGCCGCCATCCTCGACAACTGACTTGAACGAGAAGGGAAGCCGCCGCTAGCAAATCACTAACGCTAAGCCTGAGGAAGATGAAGCCGCCTGATGAGGGCTTCCCAGCTGCCTTGATAAGATAAATCATTCACCGTCACGGCGTGGCCTCGGCAGTAGAAGCCGCAGACAACACGAGGCTGCGGAGCTTTACCCGAAATCGCGGACTCAAAAGTGTTCAATGCTCCGGCGGCAACCGCGATTCAATGGAACTCGGTTCTTATGCAAAATCTTGATATTGTCCTTACACAGTTCATCAATGGCCTTTCCGGTCACGTCCATCTCCTCGACATTGCGATCGAGACCATCACGCAAATCGGGGTTCCGCTACTGATCCTAGCGGTAGTGATCTCCTGGCGGGTCGGGGCCAACGCGAGAGCTGACAGACATGTCGCCGTCGCCAGCGCACTCTCGTTCGTTATAGGTCTAGCTCTCAACCAGCTCGTCTTGCTGGTAGTTCACCGCGTGCGACCGTACGACGCTGGCGTAACACATCTTCTCATAGCTCACAGCGCCGACCCGTCCTTCCCTTCGGATCACGCTACAGCTAGCTTCGCGGTCGTCTTCTCCTACCTGCTCGCCACCCGCCTTGAAAAGGCGTTCTGGTTCTTCCTGGTCGCCCTTCTGATCGTGTTTAGCCGGGTATACGTGGGCACCCACTACGTGACGGATATTCTGGGCGGGGTAGCCACGGCCTTCGCCGGCGCCGCTGCGACGCGCATCGCCTACCGGGAGGATACCCGCGCAGACCGGTGGGTGACGCACATTCTATGATGACGGCAACGGCGAATATCTGCATGCGGCCAGAAACGATCGAGGTCGAGCATGACGTGTTCAGGCGACTTATTCTCCTGAAGGGACTGAACGGAATTCTCGAGTTCGCGGCGGCGCAGCGCTCCTCTTCCTGCAAACAGGCATCATCACCGTTCGGTTCGGGCTTCTAACGAAGCGCGAGCTCTCGGAAGACCCACGCGACCTTCTGGCACGGCTGCTGTCGCACCGGGCGATGTCGTTCGGTCACGACCGACAGATGTTTGTTGCTGGCTACCTGCTATTCCATGGCATTGCGAAGACGCTCCTGGTGTCGCTTTTACTGCTCGGGAAGCCCTGGGCGTACCCGGTCGCAATGGTATTCTTTTTATCTTTCGTGGCTTACTCAGCACTCCGGTTGTCGCACGCTTCGAGCTGGCCTTTTGCAAGCTTCCTCGTGCTCGACCTCGCAACGACATGGCTTACCGCCAAGGAGTGGAAGAAAAGCGAGTTTCAGCGCGAAAATACCCATCGCAAGGCGACGTTCTGAGGGCCTGCCACCGTTGTTACCGGGCCCCATGCACAGTCAGCGAGGGGTAAAGCCCCTCCCTCCGTCCTTCCACACTTTCATCTGCTAGCACTTGCTTCCGCTATAGACAGCTCCGTTATGACGGGGCCGCCGCGGCCAATTGAGGATCGGCTCTCGAGGCTATTAGCGTCTTCAACTCGATTTCGTCCCCGCCGCTTCGCTTGGAACAGAGCTGCATCGGCACGCGTGAACCAAGTATCCGGGCTATCGCCGGAAACCATCGCCGCAAAGCCTACGCTGACCGTAACGCGAAGCTTGGCGCGTGTTGGCAAGTCAACCTCGAGATTCTCAACCATCGCCCTTACTCGCTCAGCAAGCGTGACAGCTATTGCCGCGTCGCCCGAAACAATGATCATGAATTCGTCTCCGCCGTAGCGGGCGACGATGTCGGTATGTCTACTTTGCCGCACTATGGCATCGCACACAGTACGGAGGACAGCGTCGCCTGAGAGATGACCGTATTCGTCGTTGATCGATTTAAAGTGGTCTATGTCCATAGCGATCAGGGACAAAGGCTCTTTATTGAGCTTGGCAATTCTAACGGCTTCCTCGAGAGCAAAATCAAAATGACGCCGGTTGAAGGCGCCTGTTAGCTGGTCTTGATGGGCAAGCTTCTTCAACTGGGAGATGTCGCGAAAGTCTC
Source organism: Acidisoma sp. L85 (assembly GCF_009765865.1). GTDB lineage: Bacteria > Pseudomonadota > Alphaproteobacteria > Acetobacterales > Acetobacteraceae > Acidisoma. The sequence goes on along the minus strand of NZ_LMUQ01000014.1, from coordinate 3,624 downwards.
TCACTGTCTGAAAGGACAAATCTGCAACACCATACACAAACAAGCTTACGAGAACGGCGGCTGTCCCAACGAGCAAATCCTCATTGATGCCCGCCTTCCCTTCTCCCTCTGCTAAAAGCTGGGCGGTATACGCGATGTATGCGATTGCTAAAGCCAGGACGATCATGCGTAGAACGTTCCACTTGAACCGTAACGGTCCCGTCTTAATATGCGATATATTCCGAGTCATCTCGCGGAGAGACCCCAGATGCAAAACCAGCCCAACAAGAAGCTGCGCCACGACGATAATCCTTAGCATCGGCGTTGCCACTCCTGCGCGAAAGAAGACGGAAGGGTTAATCAGCCGACTTGGGCGAAAGAAAGGGTATTCTCGGGCGGCGGAGCTAGGTCACGCAAGCGTGTTTGCTGCGATGGCCCGCTAACGTCGTTCCTCACCGCCCGAATGTCTTGAGCACCTCAATGCTTGTGCCCGTGGCGATGATGCAAATCCGGATAATGGGGATGGCGGTGGACCATGGGCGCGTGCCGATGCCAGTGCGTATGCGACTCGCCTGGAGGCGCGTCAGGACCATGCGTGTGCTGGTGGTGCTCATCATGGTGATGGCGGTGCTCGTGCTCCATCGCTTCGTGCGGATGATCATGTTCGTGCCGCTCGGCCAGATGCAGCCATAGGCCGATCCCCATCAATCCACCCGCAATCAACAGCCTCGCAGACAATAGATCGCCCAGCATGAGGACGGCTAATAAGGCACCGACGAAGGGGGCCAGTGAGAAGTAAGCGCCGGTGCGTGCGGTGCCGAGGTAACGCAGCCCCAGCACGAACAACGCGAGACTGACGCCGTATCCCAGGAACCCTACGACGGTGACGGCCAACAGGATACTAAGTGACGGAAATAAAGCACCATGCAGCAGGGCGAGCGCCAGGTTGACCATGCCCGCGACCAACCCCTTCAGCATGGCAATCTGAACCGGGTCCGCCGAGGAAAGCTTGCGCGTGAGGTTGTTGTCGATACCCCAGCACAAGCACGCCCCAGCGATCAGCAATGCGCCCCATTGGAACGAAGCCTGCCCCTGCCAGGAGAGGAGGACAGCTCCAGCCAAGATCGCGAAAGCTCCAAGGAATAGCCGCCGATCGACATTCTCTCGGAAGGCGACCCAGGCGATCCCCATGGTTGCTAACCCTTCGAGGTTGAGCAGAAGTGACGTTCCTGCCGCGCTGGTTCGGGCCAGGCCGGACATCAGCAGCAGCGGCCCCAGGATGCCTCCGGCCAGGATCACGAGAGCAAGCCAGGGCATATCGGCTCGACGCAACGGGGCCTCGACATCAGGCAACTGGAAGGCGGTTCGGGATAGATGAACCGCTGCCAGGCCACCTCCAGCGCCCAGATAGAGCAGGCCAGCCATCATCCAGGGATCGACTGATCCAAGGAGGAGCTTGGCGAAGGGAGTGCTCGCGCCGAACAGGATAGCGGACCCAAGCGCGAGCAGAATGCCAGGGTGGATCATGCCGCTGATCGTCTCCTCACTCGGTGGATTGAGTCGTCTGAAGGAGCTTTCTTCACTGGCGGGCAAACCACCCGCCTTTCAGCATCAGATTACCCCAAAGGCAAAATGCAGAACCAAGCTAACGGCTGAGCAAATCACGAGCGAACGCAGAACACCGAGCTTGAGGCGGAGCAGTGCGACGCCTGCGATGATCGTCAGCAGCATCGCCCACGGATCGACGCTGCTTAGGATCGGCGCATCCAAAGAAAGCCACGTCGAACGCACAGGAATGGTTTCTTTGAAGAGTGAGTGCAACGAAAACCAGATCGCGAGGTTGGCGACCACGCCAACGACGGTTGCCGTGATCGCGGAAAGCGCGCCGGACAAGGTGCTATTGTTTTGCAACCGCTCGATCAGCGGCGCGCCAAGAAAGACGAAGGTGAAGCAGGGGGCAAACGTCACCCAGAGGGTGATTGCAGACGCGGCGATGCCGCCGGGAAGGCCAGACAGAGTGCCGGATGCGCGATAGCCTGCGAGGAATCCGACAAACTGAAGCACGAGGATAAGGGGGCCGGGGGTGGTTTCCGCCAGCCCCAGCCCCGTCAGCATCTCGGCAGCGGTAAGCCACTTGTAATGCTGGACGGCTTCCTGCGCGACATAGGCGAGCACAGCATACGCTCCGCCAAACGTGACCACAGCCATCTTGGAAAAAAACCACGCGACATCCGCATAAACTCCGTCGCCATGTATCAGCAGTGCGACTGGCAAAAGCCACAGCACTCCGGAGACTGAACCAGCAATACGCGCGCCACGGGCCAAGCGCTGAGCGCGATCGGGATAGGCATCAAGGATGGCATCAAGGATGGCTGGAGGTCCGTCCTTGGCCTTGCTGTGAACTCCGGCGGCGAAGTAGCCGGGGGCAATGGTGCCGACCAGCCCGGCACCCACCATGACGACGGGAAATGGCACTCCGAATAGAAAAAGCGCGGCAAAGGATGAGCCCGCAAGCGTCCATGCAAATCGCGTTTTCAAGGCGCGGCGGCCGATCCGCATGACAGCTTCCACCACTAATACCAGCACCGCGCATTTGAGGCCGAAGAAGAGTGCGGAGATCCCTGGCACCGCGCCGAGCGTGGCGTAAATCAGCGAGAACGCTAGCATCACCAGAGCGCCGGGGATGATGAACAGGAGACCGGCTATCGCACCACCAGCCGGGCCATGCAGCAGCCAGCCAAGATAGGTCGCGAGCTGCTGCGCTTCCGGCCCCGGCAAGAGGTGGCAGAAATTCAGGGCATGAAGGAAACGGCGATCGCTTACCCAGTTTCGCTCGTCCACCAGCTGCTCCCGATGGATTAAGGCAATCTGTCCGGCAGGGCCGCCGAACGAGAGGCATCCAATTTTGAACCACATGCGCGTGGCTTCCCCGAGGGTCGGAAGCCGCTTGGCAGCCGTATCGGAGAGGATGGCGGCTTGGTTCAAGGGCGCGGTCCCGGTGTGACAGGCGTGTTAAAAGTTTCGTTCACGCCGTGGCCGTCTTGTTGCTCATCTCAGCCGTTGGCCAATGCCCTGGCCAACGGCCAAAGGTGTCGGTCGATCAGCGACCCGTGATACGAGTGGGTCTAGCTATGCCGATGCGGCTAGTTGTCATCCAACAACAGTAATTCTCGAGATCGGTCGTGCCTCGCGACTTGAGGTCTTAAAGCGCAGCGTCTGTCGATCTCAAAGTGAGTCTGTGACCAAGACTGAACGGTCATCGTCGTGTCACGGAACACGACCGTCCGCGAGCAAAAACTAGGCGCCTCGTGCTGGGCGGGAAGATCAGCACCTTCGAGACTTGCTCGCCTATTTGGACGTCCCCTGGCCGCCGTTCATTTGCGGGCTTGCTCGGCCTGAAGCCCGCGCTCGACGGCGACGAGAGCGGTCACACAGCAATCGCCGACACCGGAACACGTCCCTCAGCTGGAAAAAACGCCCGCAAGCTGCAGCGTTTCGAACGGAACCTCCTGCGCCAAAGTGAGGGTGCCTTCGCGCGCGAGTTCCAGCCCCGCCAGAAAGGTGCTCGCCACCGCCGCCCGTGCGCGAAGCGGGCGGTCCGTAGCCTCCTCGGCGACAGGCGGCAAAAAGGCCGCGAGGTCGCCG
>NZ_LMUQ01000001.1 GCF_009765865.1 Acidisoma sp. L85 | reverse complement strand
AGAAGCAGGGGCTTGCCTTCTCCGTTGCAGACCGCATGCAACTTGGAATTCAGACCGCCCTTCGTTCGACCAATGCAGCGGGGAAAGCCCCTTTTTGAAGCAGGCTGGCTGCCGTGCGGTGAGCCTTCAAATGAGTGGCGTCGATCATGATCCGATCAGGCTTGGCGTCCTCGGCGGCCAAAGAAGCAAAGATTCTGTCGAACACGCCGAGCAAGCTCCAGCGCACGAACCGATTGTAGAGTGTCTTGTGAGGCCCGTAGGCTTTCGGCGCATCCTTCCATTGGAGGCCGTGGCGGATAACGTAGACGATTCCGCTGACAACCCGCCGGTCATCGACCCGCGGCACACCATGCGACAGCGGAAAATGCGGCGATATCCGCGCCATTTGCCGGTTGCTGAGCAGAAACAGTTTGTCCATGACGGTATCCTCCCGCCATCTCCAGAATCACAATGCGCCGAGCCGAAGCAAGCAATTAATGGGTCCTGACCCTAG
>NZ_LMUQ01000012.1:179587-181189 GCF_009765865.1 Acidisoma sp. L85 | reverse complement strand
CACCCGCTACGACCGCTGCGCACACACCTTCTTCTCCGCCATCTGCATCGCAGCCAGTGTCACCTTCTATCTCAAAGAATGAGTCCTGACCCTAGCTGCCGGTGGCCACGCGGCGATGTTGGCTGACCTCCTCGCTTATGACTTGACGGGTTTCGAGGTTCGGAATGTCCCCAACACAGAAGGCCTACAGGAGCAGCGGAAGCTATCCCAGAAGACCCATGAACTTTGGTGGGTAGACGTCCTTTCACGCGGCTATGTTACGGCGGGTTGTGGCGAAGCGTGGCAGGGTTGGGTGGCTACTTCTACGCTCTTCAATGACTATCTAAGCTTTGCCAAAGACCGTGATGAGCGAGATAAGTTAGCGCGTGAAACGTTCGGCAGATTTATCGTGAAGATGGGTGGGAAATCCAAGCGCATGCCCGCTTCCGAACGTGACAGCAATAGCCACCCCCTGCCGATAGAAGGTGAGGGAACAAGGCCGCCCGGTTACGCATGGTCATCTCTAGAAGATGCACGCACCATCTGTGAAGAGGTCACAGGCCTGACCTACGACTGGCCCGTGCTGGACGAAGACGAACCGACTACCGCGAACGGCGAACCTGATAACGCGAACGATGAGACGGAAACACCGCCCGCGCCCGCCGACAACGTGTACGACTTCACCGTCGCGAAGGACCGCGCGAACGCGGCCTAATCCTTATCAACATTCAATTTCATCCTATCAATTTATATCTAGAAGCCTTTCAATGACCGCTACAATTCTGCCTCTCCGTTCCACTGCCAAGACCGCCCGTGAGTCGTCCAACATTACGCCTCGCTACCGCGTGCCCAAGCCGAGCAACGACCGTGATGCGCCACTGCCGAGAGATGCGGCAATGGCCATCATTGGCAAGCTAGGTCTGTCCGCGACTGACTTAACCGCCGTATCCCACGCCACCGCGAAAGCCGCGCGGGCGGCATCGCGCAAGCTAGATAAAGCAGATGACGCGGGGTGGTATCTGTATTCCGCTTGGCGTGTGCTAGCCGATGCGCGGGAGATGTTCACGGACTGTACCAATGGGTGGCGCCGCCGTGATACGGAATGGTACCCCACGCCCACCGCAATGGAGTTGTGGTGGTGCGGAGGACTGACGACCGGATATGTGTGGCGCCATTACGATTGGCTTCCCACCAGCGTATTCCATGGCAGCTATCACCTTAATCATCGGGACGAGCGCGCATCACTGGGAGAAATCGGCAAGTTCTTAACGCGGATGGGTCTCAAGCGCTCTCGACGCTATTTCAATGGTCAGCGATGCTACGGTTACAGCGTCGGAGATCTAGAGGATGCCCGCAAGGCCTTCCTGCACAAAGTAGTGCGGGCACCGCATGCTCGGTAACGTCGCCGCATACGTGGTCGGCTGGTTTACGGCTACCGCATCCCCGATATCGAGACGGCGCGCCATGGTGGCGCGGGGTGCCAACGGAACTGTCGGAAAATCCGATAGTTCTTCCTACATACGATAGCGCGTCACCGTGACACGCTATGCCAAAAAGGCTAATGATTTCAGTATTCTCTGCACGGTGCAGTAAACCCCCGGCTGCCGAAAAGCTGAAAATCAG
>NZ_LMUQ01000012.1:64140-179445 GCF_009765865.1 Acidisoma sp. L85 | reverse complement strand
GGCGGGCTGGGGGGTGTCTGCCCCCCCGCCAGCCCGGGCCTCGGAGTGCCCTGCGCACCATTTCCGAGGCCACGACCAAGCTACAACGCGACCACGAGCGCCACGAGAGTAGTGCCCGCGCCCGGTCCGAATAACTGTTACGCTCCCCAACGTTCACCAGCCCTTATGGCATTGTGTCGCACGTCGCGGACATCACCAATCGTGGTGCTTCCCCGGCGCCCAGGCTTCGATTAAACGTTCGAGCCGGGCAATCTCGCCGCGTAGCGCTGCTATCTCTTCGGTTGATTTGGATGACTCAGCGAGCAGCGTCTCCAGTCTGCCCCGCCGATATCGCAGTCGCAGCTTCCATTCGATAACTATCGCATCAAGTTCTGACTTTTCAGGCACCGCATTGCTCCGACACGTCGCTGCAAACCGCCCCACCGTAAGGCGCAGGTGCACTTATATAGGTACAAATGCCGACGCCGACCCGTCGATTTGTCTTGACTTAACGAGTCGGTTTTATGTTCTAGAGATGGGCTACTTCTGTAACCCAAGCCGCCGCACGAAGTGCCGCCGCCATCTATCACGAGATCCAACCTTAATGCCGCCCACAACTTCAACCGCCATCCCCGCATGGCCAATCATTATGGATGCCCCTACCGCCCGTCGCTACCTCGGCCACAACGTGCATGACTTCAACGCGTTGATCGCGGCTGGCATGCTCCCACCTGGCAGAGAACTTCTCGAAGGTTCCAGCAAGCGGTGGTACCGTAAGCAACTAGACGAAGCCGCCGATAGTATGTTCGAAGGGGAGCTAGCCGACAGTGCCGAAGACAGCGACGAAGAAATCCGGGTCGCGCTCGAAGCCTACCAAGTCGGAACGCCTGCCCTACGTCGAAGTAATCAACGACCACATATATTATAGGCGCAATCGGACATGGCGTGTCCCGTTGCCGAGCCCAGAGGGCTCGTACGCGTTCCTTCGCGCCTACGACAAGGCTAAACGCGCCTTCGAAGCCGAACATGCACCGCCGCCGGTTACCGGGCACACGGTTGCGGATGCGATAACTTCGTACCTTGGGGATGCGAGTTTCTCCCAACTTCGGCCGAACACGCGGTCCGATTACAGGCGAACACTCGATAAGTTCCGCATCCAAATGGGCCACGTAGCTATCGCGGGACTGAACGAGTCCGCCATCGATGTGTTGCGTGACAAGTCGGCTGCCGACCCGGTTGGCTGGAACAGCTTGCGTAGCCGGATGATAGAGGTTGTCCGCAAATATCGCCGCGCTAACCCCGGCAAGATGCCCGCCAACCCCTGGGAGTCGAGCAAGCGGCTGAAGGTTGCCAAGTCCGACGCGAACCGTCCGTGGCCCGCAGACGTGCTTCTGAAGGTGCTGAAAGCGGCCACCCCGGAATTTCGCGCCCTCCTAATCGGCTATCTCCTCACGAGCCAGCGCGGGTCAGACGTGACCGTTTTCGCCCCGTCCGACTATGACGCGACGGCGAAGACCCTGCGGGTCCGACAGGTGAAGACCGGTGAAGATATCCTTCTTCATGTCCCGCCCAGTCTCGCGGCAACCATTGAAGCGATGGCGGGGCGGCACCCCGATCGGCTTTTCGTCACCCCCAGGGGCAAGCCTTGGACCACCGCCAATGCCCAGGAGACGTTGGCGACTCTCCTCAAAACCTTGACGCTTCCCCGCTATACCCTCCACGGATTGCGAGCCACCGGGCCGGTAGCGCTCAAGATGCTAGGCGTGGAGAACCGCGCTATCCGTGCCCTCACCGGACACACCAGCGATGCCAATCTCGAGACGTATCTCAAGGGCGTAGACCGTTATGTGCTGGCCAAGGCGAGCCAGGACAGCCTTGATGAGCAGTTCGCCAGCGTGCTCGTAAGCGCCTTGGAGGGTGCGAACACGGGTAAGGCAGCTGGCATAACAGGCCGAGCAGCGGCCAAATCAAAGGCTGGAATGGAAGAGAGGGTAGGTCCAAAGCCGAGCTCTACAGGAGACGTCCCCTGTTAGTGTTGGACCTTCAATAACAATCTTTCGGATTAGGACGGTCAGGTGGTTTGGCGTCTCACCCACGATGTGTCTGAAGACAGGACCGTTTGAATTAGCTCGCTCTCAGGTCCGCTCGTCGGGGAAACACGTATCGGTGCGCTCCAGGCATGAGTGCCCGGGAGATCGTCGGCCATCTGCGCGAAATCTATTCTATCTAAGTCTCGTCTCTCTAAGTCTCGCCCGACCTCGTCGGGGCGATGACGGACGCGGCGCTCGACGAGATCGAAGCGTGGCTGGGCCGCCTGCTCGAGCGGTCTATCGGCTGGTATTCTTCGACGCTGTGTCCATCAGAATCGCGACGAGGGACTGATTCGCACAACGCTGGACGCACCGCGCTCGGCCTTCGCGTGCCGGCAGGGTCAAGAATTCTCTGTCTCTTGCTCAAAAAAAACGAGGCGCGAAGTTCAGGCTGCGTCATAAACGATTCCCGCACCTGTGCTCCGCTAACGTGCAACTTGCACGGACATCCAGGTTGTGACTTCCTCTCGAGCCGAAAAAAGAAAGTGCCCCTTCCGAGTAATGACCTGCAGTCCGACGAAGTGAAGCTACAGCCGCAGTGGCTATGACTGCAAACGGCTGATCTGCAGCCCGCATCGTGATCGCCTAGACCCGTGGAGGACGCCGGGCCGATGCAACGTAAAGCAACGTTCTATTTAAAGGCGGGTGCCTGGAGATCTGTGAAAGCCGCTTCAAATTGGATAAAACCATAGAAAGTCTTCCAGTAAAGGAGGGTGACAGCCCATGATCGAGACGGCCTGGGATGAGTATCGCGGCTGGGCAAAGCGGGCGCGGATGCTGCAAGCCAGTTCCAAACATTGGAACACTGCGGCCTTTGCAGCTGCGGGTGCCGCCGCGATACTCGGCTGCGCGGCTGGCCAAGTCGGTGCGTACGGCTGGGAAAGTCGAGTGCTGGCTTTCATGGCCGCAGCCGCGGCCGGGGCAACGCCAGTGCTTGGGCGCGACATGTTGGATATCCATCGTGAGGCAGACTGGATCTGCGCCCGCGCGACGGCAGAATCTATAAAATCCGAATGTTTCCGCTTCGCAGCTCGGCTCGGACCCTACGCTCAGGCGGACGCGGTCGCAGCGTTTGTATCTCGGCGCGCGCAACTCGCGGACCAAGCGACACGGAGCGGCATCACGCCTCTAACTGATACCGCGTCAGGTAACGATGCAAGGTGCCCACCTGAGACAATGACTAGAGACTGGTATATGAAGAACAGACTTCGGGCACAGCGCGAAGATTTTTTTCGTGTGGCCCAGCAGCGACACGAGCGTTCTATTAGTCACTTGCGACTGGCAATCGTCGCCACTGCGCTGCTTGGCACAATCATAGGAGCCGCCGCGGCGACCTTCCGCGACGGCTGGCTAGCGCCGTGGGTTGCCGTGCTCGCCAGCCTTGGCGGGCTATTCGCCGCCTATGGTCTCTTGGATCGACGTCAATTTCTTGCGGCGAATTACGCAGCGATGGCAGCTGCTCTCTCCCGAATTGAGGAGACTGCGGTCAATGATATCAGTTCGTTGGTCGAAATGACTGAGACACTGCTAGAGGCAGAACATGCAGCCTGGGTGGCGCGATTAACCAAGTCAATTCCGTCCCCACCGTCGGTCCCCGCGCTCGCAAAGCCGACAGAGTTAACATAAACCCTGCCTCCAGAACGGTGCCGTCCACGATGAAACCTCTTTAGAAAGGAAGCTGATCACTAATCATTATTCGTGAAATGCTGACTTGTCGCAAGGCGAACGGCCACATTTCTAAAGCAAAGCTGTAGATCCACATGGCCGACATCGACGCAACAGCGTCACCAAATCGGTAGACCGAACTTAAACGCGCAGCTAACACACCTCGACTAAATTTCTTATCCCATTACCCGCACCGTGTATAGCTAATTGCTTTTCTGCAAGAAATAGACTAGACCTCCTCCGTTAAAGGGCTGCGACAGTCTGCTCAGGGGAGGTTTGCCATGCGTAAGCTAACAAAAACCGGAAAACTTTTTGGAATAGCAGCGGCGTTGGTGGCACTCGTCGGAATAGGGGTGATCTGCCTGAATCCCGCTTCGGCTGACGAGTTTAGACAATGCCAAGCCGGAGGTGGTGGTCTTCTAGTCCCGTCTTTAGGGCTCTGAAGCATTTCGCTAAGCGGCGGCGCCGTCTGACCATCCAGAGGCGCCGCAACGTCGCCAAAGCTCAACCCGACCGCATGCTAATCAGTACGTTCTTCGGTTGAACGCCGACGAGAAGCCTAAAACGCCGTAAAACAGCATCCAGTGGACAATAGCAAGCTGAGTAAACGTTGTTCCTATATGGTCTCGAAGCTTGCGATCGCCGTGCTGGCGGTTGTCTTGGCTTCCTTCCCCGTCGCCTCTGGGCGGTCGCAGGACATAGCCAAACAGCGCCCGCGGCACAGGGTCCTGATTTACTATGCCAACGAGACGCCGGAACAGGCACTTTCTTCTCCAAACTACAAGGATCTATTGGCTGCCCTTCGACAGAGTCCGACAGATGTCGCAAAAATCATCGCGAAGAGCCTTACAGATGATGGACACCATTTTCCCTTAGTAGTCCGTAGGGACATTCAGGACCTAGACAGGGTCGCTCTTCTCTCGAAGTCCGACCTGGTTGTATTCACAAATACGCTAACCCTGAAACACAAATACAATGTTCTTTACGGGTCACAAGGGCGCTTAGAAACTCGCAGCTTCCCGACTATTCCCTCTTCCGCTGACCGTGTGTTTGCGAACTCACCCCTCTCGAGACCTGAACAATTCCGCACCGCACTGGACTTAGTAGGAAACCTCTTTGGGAAGGACTCTATCGACGCCGTATTGATTGCGAATAGTCACGGAACACCGCAGATGGCCCTTATGCCGCGCGTGAATGTAGATTTGTCTCGCACGACACCAGAGCAACTTCTGGCCCAACTGATGCGGTCAGGATCCGGCGAGATACAGCCTGTCTGGGCCGTGCCACGGGGTACGGACAAGGTGCAGTTTTGGAAGATTATTTCCCGCGCGAGCGCCCTGTACAAGATGCGGTTCTCATTGGTGTTTCTCGAAGCTTGCGAGAGTGGGCCCTATACTTTCTCTGATGTCCTGTCTGTCCCTGCCAGTGTTGCTCTTGTCGCGCACAGTGGTAGGGCGAATATTGATCCAAGCGCAATTAATTACGCTCCGCTAGAGCGCGAACAACCTTCCTTGTGGCCAAATCAATTGCCCTTGCTTCTGAGAGCGTACCACATTCACGTCGACAGCCGTCTCAAGCTGTGGTTATGGCCAACCCTGATCAAGCTGAGAGCTATTCCGCCCTCCGTGTGTTTTCTCCCTTTAGCCCTCTGGCTGATCTGTTTTGCGTCCGTCACATTGGGGCGGATGAGAAAACTCTCAAAACTGCAGGCCTTAACCCCCGGAAGAGTAATGGCGCAGGAAGCTTCTAAGTAGGTGGCCTCAAACTTGACTCGACGCTATATACTGTCCGACCATGTAGCAAAGGACGGGAACGAAATGTGATGGTTGCCCTAGGCGGAGCCCCTTGCACTCGCTTACAAGTCGAACGGTCGAGGGTTAAGCTATTTACCCTCCCGGCGAAATAGCTAGTAAATATGATCGATGATCGGATTGCAGCAGCCGATAGCAAACCAGATTGGCTCGCGCCCGCCTTAACATACGCCTGCGAGTGGCTGGATTTTCAAAGATGGCAACGGGATCAGCCCGGTTGCGTTGCCGCGGTAGTGTACCGAGATGAAATTGTATGCGAGCGCGCCTTCGGTGTTTCTGACCAGTTAAGCGGAGCGCCGCTCACAACTCGGCACCGCTTTCGTGTTGCGTCTCATTCGAAGTCCTTCACGGCCGCCGGTCTACTGAAGCTGTGTGATCTAGGCGCTCTTCGACTAGACGACGCCGTAGGGCGTTTTGTTCGAGGTGTTAATGCCGAACTTGCTCGGATTAAAATTTCCCAGCTCCTGTCTCACAGCGCAGGCATAGTCCGCGATGGGGCTGACCCGGCGTATTGGAGCGACCGCGGACCTTTCCCCACTTTAGAGGTCCTCCGAACTGACGCTCTGCTAAGCCTGATAATTGATCCATCAACCAGGTTTAAATACTCGAATCTCGGATACGGACTTCTTGGATTGGTTATCGAAGCGGTGACCGGCGAGAGTTATCATGAATGGATTATGCGTGAAGTCATCAAGCCTGCCGGCTTAAGCGAAACCACGCCCGACGCACCGCTGCCGTTCGGTGTCCCCTTCGCACGTGGCCACACGCCTAGATTGCCAGAGGTTGGAAGGCTCGTCATGCGGGGTGACAGTTGCACGAACGCTTTCGCGCCTGCGACAGGATTCGTCAGCACTGCTGCCGACCTAGCAACGTTTTTCTCGAGACTGTTTCCATCCTCCAGCAATAGCTGGCTCACCATCGAGAGTCGCCGTGAAATGTCGCATCGGTACTGGCGGGATGCAGACACTTCTGTCGAGCGCTATTACGGACTCGGACTGATGGCCGGCTCGGTCGCCGGTTGGTCGTGGTTCGGCCACTCAGGGGGATTTCAGGGATACATAACGCAAACACTCGCACTGATTGAGCCTGGCATTACAATAAGCGTCCTGACAAATGCGACTGATGGTCCTGCTTTCGAATGGGCCGAAGGAATTGCCATGATACTAGCTAGGTTCGCGAAGGGCGGCATTCCTTCACCACGAGCGGCGGCGTGGTCGGGCAGATGGTGGGGTGCCTGGGGTGTAGTCGATTTTGTACCCATCGGAGGTAAGGTGGTCGTTGCATTTCCCACGCAGTCCAACCCCCTGTCGGATGCAAGCGAGCTCGAGCCCATCGGAGTGGATACCGCGAGATTGGTTACCGCTAACGGGTTTGGCAACTATGGAGAGCTAGTTTCCTGCAAGCGGTCCGCCGGAGGTGAAATCTCCGAGGTAGATTTCGCGGGAAGTAGACTATTGCCGAAGTGCGACTTCATCCAGGAGATCACAGAAAGATATACATCAACCAAAACGCAGTAGGATGGTCTGACGGAGGCCGATTGGAATAACGAATGCGCACACTGAGAATTTTTATCTCGTCACCTTCAGATGTGCGGCCGGAGCGGGAGATTGTAGAACGAGTTGTCGCGAGGCTGTCCACCGCTTGGAAAGGACATCTTCAATTCGTTGTTGTTCGCTGGGAGCGAAAACATTTCGAGGCGGTGACAAGCTTTCAACAGGCCATCGGGAGTATGGCAGCATTTGACGTTGTAGTAGGAATTCTGTGGAAACGGGTCGGCAGCCCTTTAGCGCTTGATCAGTTTAGACGTGACGATGGCTCCGCCTACGAAAGCGGCACAGTCTTTGAGATTGAGGACGCGATTCAGCTGGGAGAGCGAAATGGATCCCCTGCTGTTTTTATCTACCGGAAAAGTGCGCCAGTCACATTTAGCGCTGAAAACGTTCGAGACGATGAGGCGCAATACTCGACCCTTAACGACTGGTGGAACCGCACGATCCGAGATTCGGAAGGTCACTACCGCCGCGGCTACTTGAGATTTGCGTCGTCGGATGAGTTCGAGCAACGTATTCAACAGATGCTCGAGGACTTCGTGCGTGACAGGGCTTTGGTGCCAGTCGGCCCCGCGTGGAACATCGATAAGGACGGCTCTCCCTATCCCGGGCTCCTGCCGTATGACGGAACATACAACCCAGTGTTCTTCGGACGGTCTCTCGCGGTCGCTGCGTCGCTAGCTGAGTTGATAGCAGCTGCGGAGCGCGACGCTCCTGTTCTAATAGTCGTGGGGCCAAGTGGATCTGGGAAGTCATCTTTGGTGCGTGCGGGTCTCGTTCCTGCTCTTGTTAACAGTGGGACTGCTGGAATTGACTTTTTCAGACAGGCGCTGTTTGAACCTGCACAGGATCCGATATTAAGTTTGGCCCAGCGTTTGTATGAGCAAACGGCGCTCCCTGAGCTTGGCGACACCCCACAGCCAAATCCGCGGAACTTCGCGACTCTGATTCGTCGATCTGCGGAAAGCGCTGTCCAGTCAGTTCGGTGGGCTTTGGAGCGCGCTGCCGAAGCGCTTCCGCCGCTTAGCGGCGGCCGGCAACCTGTCGGACGCCTCCTGCTCAATTTGGATCAGCTTGAGGCCATTCTCTCTAGCCCTGATTGCTCCATTTTAGCTCGGTTCGTCTTAGGTCTGGTTGAAAGTGAGTGCATTTGGTTGATAGGTTCGATTCGGGCGGATCGATACCAGGAGTTGCAGGCGGAGCCCGCATTTTTGGCCTTGCGGCGGCGAAGCGCGCTATTTGACCTTCCCGCGCCCGGCCCAAGTGAGATAGCCGACATTGTCAAGGGACCGGCTTACGCCGCTGGGCTGACGTTTGAGGAACGAGACGGACAGTCGTTAGCTCAGGTTGTGACGACGGCGGTCAGCGGCCATGACGCGCTACCTCTCCTTCAAATGACGCTCGCAAGCCTTTTCCGCTTGCGTGTTGGCACTCAGCTCACCTACGACGCGTATAACTCTATGGGGGGCCTTGAAGGGGCCATCGCAGCTCACGCGGATGCCATCTTTGCCTCGGTGTCACCCGAAGGCCAAACGACACTTGACGCTCTTTTTCGGTTTCTTGTCGCCGACATCGACGACCGCGGACGGCTCACCATCCGCACGCCACCTCGGTCGTCAATCTGTACGACTCAAGCCGCGACCGAGCTTCTGAAAAGCTTCACCGAGAATCGACTTCTCATTACTACCGAAAATGACGTTCGCCTTTCTCACGAAGCCCTTCTCAGAAATTGGCAGCGCGCAATCGAGAGTCCCGCACTGCAGCCAGATGCCATCCGCTTGCGCAGACAAATTGAGCCGGATTTGCGCGACTGGCGGAATAGTCATTCCGATTCCGATCTTCTGCAGGCAGGGACGGCGCTTTCGATCGCCGAACAAATAGTTCGCAACCATCCAGGTGCGTTCCCCCCAGAGCTGGACGACTACGTACTAACGTCGGCCCGTCGCGCGACGGAGCGAGAGAACACCGAAAGCAGACGTCTACAGTTTCAAACCCGTCGCGACCGTAGGATCAGGCAGGTGTCGATAGTCGCGGCTATATCTTTCGCGATCCTTAGCCTCGTTGCTCTAGAATCTTATCGGCAGGCAAACCACAACTTAGTCTTGGCATTACTAGCTAGGGCGGAGGACTTCCTGGCCCATTATGAGCCGGCACATGCCAGCGTCGTAGCCGGAAAATTGGCGACTTTTAGTGAATGGAGATGGGTGACCAACCAGATTGGCTTGACAGATGCCAACAGTGACGAGGCCGTGCAAGTGAAGACGATAGCGGGCATTTCCAATGCAGCTGTTATTCTTCCGGTTGAGCATTGGGAGGCTCCGCGTGGCGTAACATCCGCTGCCGTGAGTCCAGAAGGTCGCTTCGTTGCCGCAGGCTACACAGATGGCGAGGTCGTGATTTTTCGAGCAAACCATAGAGGAGAGCCTATACATCTACATGGACATAGGCCTGGCAGGGTCGATAGAGTTCAGTTCAGCCCCGACCGTCGGCTGCTCATATCTTATACGTCTGAGGAGGCCCTGCTCTGGGACCTTCGAGCGCGGACAGCGGAGTCCTTTTGTATTGGAGAGGAGAACATCACCGACGCTGCGTTAGATCCCACGTCTCATTTCATAGTCCTTGCCACGAAGGATGGAAAAGTAGAGGTCATCGATCTCAGCCGCCCACGAGCTGTCCCCCTTACGTTTCAAGATCATAGCCGGTGGACCACCGCGCTCACATTTAATACTAGCGGTGCTTTGTTCGCTTCTGCAGGTGACGATGGCTCTATAGTGCTAAGGCGCACGTCGGACTGGTCCGTCATAAGCAGGTTTGATGCCGGCATTTCTGACATTGTGGGCCTGAGCTTAAGCCCAGACGGGATGCATTTGGCGGTAGCGAGCGTGATGGGACCCACCAAAGTATGGGATGTCGGACCGGGAGGCGTCGCGAAGGTCGGAACCGTTTTACTTGCGCCCCCGGAGAAGCGATACAGGATACTTTATTCGCCGGATGGCCACTGGCTAGCGTTAGCTTCATGGGATGGTACAGTTCATTTGTACGATGGACAAACTCTTGCGTACAAGGGCACCATTGACAAAAATGATCAGCGTGTAAATCAAGTTGCCTTTTCTAACGACTCACCAACAAAGTTTCTGCTGACGGCTAGTGAGTCCGGCGCTATCCGACTCTGGAAGTTGTCCGATGTTAGACCGATGTTTCGAACTTACTCCGACGACTCACGCGAAACACAAATCGGTGTTTATAGCCCCGACGGAAAGTATTTTGTGAGTGGCGGCAAGGATGGTTTCGCGAAACTTTATAAGGTTGCCGTAGGTGGAGATTTGAGCTTCGTTTGTAGCGTAGACCATAGGCCGCATTGGGTGCTGTATGCGGCCTTTTCACCGGACAGTAAAGAAGTCGCGAGCGTAGGGTTGGCTGAGACGGCTTCCGATCCCAGCAACCTGATAAAGATTTGGCGTGTTCCCACATGCCAGGTGGAGCCCCAGTATTCCGGGTTAACTAGCGGTTACGTTGGCGGCGTTGCGTTCAGTCCACGCGGTAATACCCTCGCTTGGGGAGATTATACCGGGCGAATCTATACAGCCGCGCTTTTTCCTCACTCGCTGAAACAAGAGCTCACGCCGCGAGCGCATTTTGGAACAGTCACAGATGTCTCCTTTAGCCACGACGGAGATTTACTCGTCTCTGGAGCCAGAGACGGATCGGTCGCCGTTTGGGACATGCACAGCAGATCGCTATCTGCGCAATTGCGAAAGGCTGGAGGACCGCCCGTCGAAACGGTCAGTTTCAGCTCGGCAGGACTAGTCGCGGTCGGGGGATCGGAGGATAGCGTCTACGTGTGGAACGTTCATGGGCAAGCGCGCCTTGTCGCGAGACTGCCTATACAAACTGGAACATACCGTCTCGCGTTTAACAGCAGTGGATCAAAACTCGCGGCGGGCAGTGTGGCGAGGTCCATTTCGGAATGGTCGACCTTGACTTGGCGCAAGACGTTGCAGCTCAACGTTCTTGTCGGGCTGCGAAGCGTTTTTGGTTATCGACGAAAGACGGATGATCTCGCTTTTGACGGGGAGAACGGACTAATAAGAATAATGCCGGGCTTGGCCAAAGAAGCTATCGACGATTCAGAGGGTGACTTAAACGGCATTGCAGTTAGCTTTGATCATGACCCAATCGATCTAGCGGAAGCTAGAAGCTCAGGAGATATAACGCTAAAGGAGCAGCCCTGTTCGCGTGTCCAGTTGGGACAGCTCATGCTTTCAAGCGGAGAGAAGTAAGTGCGGCGTAGGCTCTCGCTGAGCGCCTTAATCCATCTCGAAGGCAAAGCGACCGAACGGGCCACGAGGCGCATTGCTACCGTCCTTCCGAAGCGGCTGGGACCAGCGCAAGGCCCGTCGTCGGCCTCGTGCAGATTGCGATTCCCCTGAACGCCATCTCTTCAGCCTCGGAGTCCGGCCTCTGTTCGGCCGGAAGGCGACCCTCACCTCGAACGCCGCATGTTAGATCGAAACCGAAATCCCTCTTTCAATTCATCCGAAACCGCTTGGCTTTTGGTTTTGCTCCGCATAGGCTGAACCAGCCCTGAGATCCGGTGGAACCTCTAGCCTTTTAGCAAAGCTTCGCTTTGGGCGTCGGTCGCACTTTCCTGCCGGGTGATCAGCTCGGCTCAAGCCGAGGGCGCGTGACCAATAAGCTGGCCAATTGTCCACGTATTGTAAAAAGCTCGAATGTCTCTGATATAATCCGCCTGCATTGTGCGAGAAAGTCAGGGGAGCGCTGAGGGTATCCCCGCGGTCACCGTCTTCAATTTGGATTCAAGTTCCGACTAGCTCTGATGCCGCAGGAGCTATTGAACGGAGAGTGTCAAGGTCAGGCCTTAACTACGAGGGTCAAGGACGCTTCGTGGCCCCATCTACCACCTGGGAGTCCGAGCCTCAGTACCTCTCGAACGGCAGGAAAGATTGATTATAGCATTGGTTGTGTGCTCCGAAAGAGGTTCCAAGCTTACGCAGTGGATATAAGATACGTCCGAGTCTTTCACGACGGACAGGATATGGATAACGGGCAATGGATTGGTGTTGGGCTACGGCATACCGAGCTGTTAGGAAAAACTTTCCAACACAGCCTGCCCTTGCGCAAAAATGAGCACAAGCGTCGATTTTGACCGCGCCATCACCATCCAATGCGCACGCTCGGCTGCAGCGCCGATCGTCGTGGGGGGCCGTAAGCGAGCTTCGATAGTCAGACGAGCTTGCTCATGAGGGCAGGATAAGACCCATCGATAGCCGGCTTAAGTATGAATATCGGCGGATGCACGCTTTACTGCTCTCCGCCAATCCGCCTCGCCGCCGGCCCAAGTCTTTAAAGATTCACTTCGACGGACATTCTACCGCATGATTGACAGCGTATTTCAAGGAAGCTTATTCTCCAGTGACTTTTTAACGGAATCCATCTGCCGCCTAGCGGACTGGTCGTCCTTCGACACCACCGGGCTGCTAGCGCTGCAAAGCAACCTGCGCGATATCTACGCCCGCTTTCCGACCACGAAGACGCCAAACGAAAGCCAGACTGAGGACGATTTGATTTGGCCGATCCTTGTTCAAATGGGCTGGACTGTCAGTCTGCGGCAACAGAACCTAGCGGCCAAAGGACGTGACGACGTTCCAGACGGTCTCCTGTTCGCCGACGATGGGCAAAAGCGCCGCGCCAACAGCTTCGGCGAAGAGTGGAAGCGTTACGGCTTCGGGCTAGCGGTCGTTGAGTCGAAGCGGTGGGCGCGTCCTCTTGACCGGCGTTCCGGCCGGCGCGGCGAGGAGACCGCCCCGTCGACCCAGATGCTTCGATATCTGCGACGCGTCGAGGACCTGACGACCGGAAAGCTCCGTTGGGGCATGCTCACCAATGGGAGCCGCTGGCGCCTCTACTACCAAGGTGCGCGTTCTGTCTCTGAGCAGTTTTTCGAGATCGACCTTGCCGCCGTTCTCAACATTCCTGGCCATAATGAAGGGCTGTTCGCGCTCAGCGAAGTTGACCGCATGCATTGGCTTAGGGTGTTTGCCCTCATCTTTCGGCGAGAAGCCTTTCTCCCGGCGCCAAGCGATAGCCGAACCTTCCATCAGCGCGCCCTTGAAGAAGGCCGTTTTTATGAGGAACGTGTCGCCAACAACCTGTCGAACTTAGTCTTTCAGCAAGTCTTTCCCGAGCTGGCGCAGGCCGTTGCTACCGCGGTGCCCGCGGCACCGTTGCAGCAGGTTCGTGAGGCAGCTCTAATTCTTCTATATCGATTGCTGTTCATCCTCTACGCAGAGGATCGTGACCTCCTCCCTGTCCGGGACAGCCGCTATGACGATTATGGACTTCGCGAACGGGTGCGTGGCGATGTCGGAAAGCGAAAGGATCGTAATGACAGCTTCTCCACGACCGCCGCCCGCTACTGGACGGCGATCGATGATCTGTGCCGCGCCATCGATGACGGAGACGCTTCGATTGGTCTGCCACCCTACAACGGCGGCCTGTTCAACCGCATAAGGACGCCCTTGCTGGCGTCCATCCGGCTTGGCGATGCCGTCATGGCAAATGTTATTGACGCACTTTCGTTCGAACGAACGTCCGAAGGCCGGAAATACATCAACTACCGCGACCTGAGCGTTCAGCAGCTTGGGTCGATTTATGAGCGCCTGCTCGAACATGAGATTACGAGTGATGGGGACGCAATCGTTGTGCGGCCGAATTCCTTCGCTCGGAAAAGCTCCGGCAGCTACTATACGCCAGACGACCTAGTCATGCTTATTCTAAAAGAAACCGTCGGACCGCTTGCTGCCGCGCCGATGAAGGCCTTTCACGCCAAGATCGATGAGTTGAGCGGGGGCGACATCGCGGAAGACCTCCGTCTAGGCTCCCTGAGGCGGCTGGATCCCGCTGAGAAATTATTGGACCTCAAAATTTGCGATCCAGCAATGGGTTCAGGTCACTTCCTTGTCAGCCTTGTCGACTACCTTGCGGACCAAGTCATCGCTGCAATGGCGGAAGCCGAAGCAGCCGTTCCTCACTATCTCTCCCCTTTAAGCGACCGTATCGACGCCATTCGTAACACTATCCTCAGCAACGCCGAGGGACGCGGCTGGACGATCGACATCACCCAACTCGATGACCGCCACATCATCCGCCGAATGGTCCTAAAGCGCTGCATCTATGGTGTTGACAAGAATCTAATGGCCGTCGAACTGGCCAAAGTCTCTTTGTGGCTGCATACCTTTACGGTGGGCGCTCCGCTGAGCTTTCTCGATCACCACCTGCGCCGCGGTGACAGCCTTTTTGGTTCATGGGTTAAGGATGGGATCGACAAGGCTAGACTCCATGGAAGCCCACTCCTCCTGCACGCACCGATCACTCGCGCTTTACGAGCAGCGTCCAAGATGCAAATCATCGAGGGCCTGACGGACGCCGAAATTGTTGAGGCGCACCGCTCGGCAGACGTATTCGCTGAAGTGCAGGAAATGACCGCACCTCTTGATGCGCTCCTAGCGCTGATCCATGCTTTTGACTGGTTGAATATTCGTCGAAATTCCGGCGAGGCCAGACTGCGGAAAGCATTTTTCGATGGCCAGTTCGGCGATCCCATTCATATCGCGCTCGGGACAGCTAGAGTAGACATCCGCCGCGAGGACGGAAAACGTTTCGCTGTACTTTTAGACAAAGCCCGGAAGCTCAAGGACGAAGAGGGCTTTTTGAACTGGCAGGTCGCCTTCCCGGGCATCTGGTCGGATTGGGAAAGTGAGAGCCTGACGGGTGGCTTCGACGCCCTGGTCGGAAATCCTCCCTGGGACAGGCTCAAACTGCAGAAAATTGAATGGTGGGCGGCCCGCAAGCCGGAGATTGCGCGGGCGGAGACCGCTGCACTTCGCTTGGACCTCATCAGTGCCGCTGAAGCAGCATCTGATCCGCTGCACGCAGACTACGTGCTAGCAACTGAGAGAGCAGAGGCGGCAAGCCGACTTGCAAGAACGGGCGGAGACTATCCGTTCCTTTCAGCCGGGGATACAAATGTGAATTCGCTCTTCATCGAGCGCGCGCACATGCTCGTGAAGCCTAGCGGCATTGTTGGGCTACTGGTCCCTTCGGGAATTGCATCCGATCAAAGCTCCGCACCTTTCTTCCGGAAGATGACAGAGGAACGCAGGCTCGCGTTCCTTATTGACTTCTTCAACAAGCGTACGGACGGAACGCTGTTCTTTCCTGACGTCTATTATCGCTTCAAGTTTTGCGTCTATGTAGCGGGTGGCACGCGGCGCCAGTTCGACGCTATCAAATTTGGGTTCTTCATTCGCGATCTAGAAGAGCTGCGCAATCCTGACAGGTTGTTCGCAGTGATGCCCGAAGATATCGCGCGCATCAATCCAAACAGCCGTACTGCGCCGATTTTCCGAACCCAGCGTGATGTCACGTTGACGAAGGCACTCTACGGTGTTCGTCCTGTTCTTATCGATCGAGCGGTTCAGCCTCCTGTGAAAACGTGGCCGGTCCGCTATGTCCGGATGCTTGATATGGCGAATGACTCCGACCTCTTCCTTAACCCGATTGCCCTCGACAAAATTGGGGCATACCCGATCGGCTCGAACATTTGGAAAAGAGGAAAAGCGGAATATCTCCCGCTTTACGAAGGCAAGATGGTTCAAGCATTCGATCATCGCGCCTCGGATATTCTCTTAGCAGAAGGCAATCTGTTCCGCACTGGACAGGGCCGCGACTTGACAACCGATGATCATCGCGATCCATTTCGCGTGCCTGTGCCGCGATACTGGATCAACTCCGAAAAAGTCGAGTGGACCGCTCCGACGCAATGGTGTTTAGCGATTAAGGACGTGACTTCTGTTACGAACGCACGGACCACTATCGCTGCGATCATCCCCCGTGTCGGCGCTGGGCATACACTGCCTGTCATTTTTCCCGAGCGAACGAACACTGCGGAAGCAGGTGGTTCTGTCCCGCCTGCGTATGCCGAATTCGCCGTTCTAATGCTAGCCAATCTCAATAGCGTTGCCCTTGATTATCTCGCTCGCCAGAAGGTGCACGGCAATCACCTTGCGTGGTATTTAGTTGAGCAACTTCCGTTCCTGACTGCAGCAGATTATCAACGCCACTTTGGCTCCCAGACCGCAGCCGAAATTATCCGCGCAGCTGTCCTTGAGCTGACTTACACTTCGCATGACATGGCACCGTTCGCTCGCGACATGGGTTATGTCGACGACAAGGGCGATGCTAAGCTCCCTTTTCTGTGGGACGAACGAAAACGAGCGGGACTTCGGGCAAAAATCGACGCTCTGTATTTTCACCTTTATGGTGTGACCGACCGTGACGACGTGCGGTATATCTACTCGAGCTTTCCGATCACCGAACGGGAAGAGACTTCGAGATTTAAGCGCTACCAGTCGCGCGATCTTTGTCTAGCGTGGATGAATGCCCTCTCAGCCGGCGACCTAGATACTGAGATCAAGCTTTAGAAGTGGTAGATAAGGACTGCAACCTTCGCCGCTGCAGGCAACGAGATCAACATTGGGAGAAGAGATACCACTCCCTTGACTGAAATGGTGGCCGAGAGGACTGCAAAGCGAAATGAATATTGGAAGCGGGGCCGGGCGGCTAGTCTCCGAGGCTTCTCGCGAAAATGTGGTACGGAGAAAGGCCCCAAATGAAAGAGTTATACTAGCTCTAAAGGGCGGCGACGCGCGCACATCCTGCCTTCGTTAGTGTCCCATCAAGATCAACTTGAGTCCCGGGAGCCGGATGTGAGTCTCTAGCGCTGGCACCGAATCGCAGGAGGCTGCAGATGTGGACCGTCGAGAACCGCGCGCGATATGACCGTAGCAAGCTGCGCTATCCAGCGTTTGGCGGATGAGGAGTGGTCTCTAGCCCGGAAGGAGTTCCCGCGTGCCAAGCGAGGTGGCAACAAGCGAACGGTAGACGTGCGCGAGGTCATGAACCGTCTAATGTATGTGCTCAGCACTGGCTGTCAGTGGCGGTGCGCAAGCCCGAAAGATCTGCCGCCACGAATTACTATTTCTGCCGCGCGCAGTACGACGAGACGCTCGAACGGCCGCGTCATGCACTCTGATGTGCTTTGCTGCGAGCAGGCGGACCGCGAAGGAAGTCCACCATGCCATCAACGATAGCCAGAGCGTCAAGAGTGCTGAAAGAGTGCGCGCCGGATCTATCCGCTGGGCTTTGATAGCGGCAAGAAGATCAAGGCAAGAAGCGGCATGTCCTTGTCGACACGCAGGGCCTGCTGATGGATGGCATCGTCCACGCACCCGATATCCAAGATCGCGACGGCGGCGTGCTGCTGATGGCGAGGTTGTTTGGGCTCTATCCTTTCTTGCTGAGGCTCTATGCCGATGCGGGGTGTCAGGGTCCGAAGGTTCAGCGGGGCCTGGGCCGGGTCTGCGGCGAAGTGAACGTCGGGATCGTGCGACGGTGCGACACAGGCAAGTTCATCCTTCTGCCCAATGCTGGATCGTGGAGCGGACCATCGCCTGGTTGAACCGCTGCCGACCCCTGAGCAAGGGTTGGGGATGCCTCAACCACAATGCGCGGGCATTCCTCCTTTGGGCGTCAGTTCGCCTGATGCTGCGAAGGCTTCGCCAAGCCTCGAAATGATCTTGGACCGACTCTTAGAGCGCCCCGACGATTTCATCGTCATGGGTTTGATTGAAGTAGCGGCGGTAGATTGCCACGACAGCGTCGCTGACGTGACTTCGCGCCATCTGCTCGGGAGTGAGCGAGCCCACGTGGTCCGAGGCCGAGTCGATTTCTAAAGCTACCGCGTCCGGACCAATCGAGACGACCTTCATTCCTAAGCTCCTGGGAGCGACCGATTCGCGGCCGCTTTTCGACACCGGGAAATAACCCGAGATAAGACGAGCTTATATGTCGGGAGCACGCAGCACTTCAATCGTTTCGTACACTATGCCCTGGGCGATGGCACGGAGCAGGAGGAGCAGATGGGCATTTTGGACCGTTGGCCTGAAGAAGTCGGGGACCTTCGTGTCTAAGTCCGATGAGCCGAAGGAGAGGACGCCGATCGTCGCCAGTGGGGAGGGACGGTCCTTATCTTGCTCGTCCCGGTGAAACACCGGTATGGCCAGCATTGTCCGCGAGACGTTGCCGGCTAGCGGCACGGGCCTAACAAACACGCCGCGGTCGGCATGGCTCTCCCAAGGAATGGGCCGCCGCTGCAAGAAGCACGCGCCGGCAATCCCATCGCCAAGTGGGATGACAAAGTCTTTCCAACCCGGTGTCGAATGAAGGGAGTCTTCCCAGAACACTGGGCGGACGGCTAGGCGAACCGGGTCGTAGACGAACAAGGACACGTTTGTGCTCTCGCCGTTCATCCCCGACCCGAGCCGTTTGCGGAACTCCTCGGCTAGAAGCGCGAACATCGATCGCGCCTTGTCGTCGCGCGGTGTTGCTACCGCCCGGTCTACCATGCCGAGAAGTGCCTCGCGCAGTTGCTGAGTCTGTCCCGATATGCCTTCCGACAACTCTTCATTGGGCAAGGGCCAGTATATTCGATAGCGGTAGCCAACCATCGGGCGGCGGATAGTGGCGCTCCAGCGCTCGCTGACCCGGTCGTAAACGAGACGGCTTGTCTCGGCCTCGCCCGTGTCCTCGTCGTATCGGACCGGGGTGTCGGGCAGCTCCGCGTTGCCTCGCTGGCTTACCTCGAAGCCCGGAAAGCCCCGTCGGCGGTGGCAGCGAATGCGCGGGCGCACGTCGGCCAGGGTCTTCGGCAGGCGAACGCTGAGTGTGAACTCTTCAACCGGATAGCTCACATAGCCGCCGACCCATTCGGTATTATCGGGCTCGCCTCCCTCGAAGGTGGCACGCTGCGCCGCTTCCCACATTGTCATATTCATACTGTTGGCACAGGCATAGGTCACTGCGTAGCCAGTCGGACGATAGTTCAGCGGTTCAGGCAGCACGACGATCTTACGGTGGGGGTCCCCATTGCCGCATGGGTCTGCCTCGATCCGGAAGCCATTAGCAGCTGTGGTTGCGTCAAGCGCGAGATCGCGGGCGAGCCGGCCATGAGACGGCATGCTCACCACTTGTGGGCGATGCACAATCTCCTGCTGGCGCTCCTTTTTATAGTCCTGCGAGCGGCAAAGCCCGCTGACTTCGTCGCGAACTATTAGCGTGCCGTCGGGCTCGACATCCATCTGCAGCTCTCGCCTCGCGGCGATGACGGGATGCCGTCTTGACGAGCGGGTAAACGCTCGTTGCCTTACGAGTTGGAAGCTCTCTTCGTATAGCTTCACCTCCGAGCCGCGTACCCCCCGCGGGTTTGGTCCTTTACCACCTGATCCATAATGGTAACTCTCGACCGCAATGCGTCCGTCGTCCTCGATTGTGACTAGGTTGAAGCTGTTGCGGTGAGGTTCGTCATCCTTAAGCTTAATAGCAGCACTCCCAGCTGAGACGACGGCGATTTGGTGCCCCTCGGGAGTCTCCGGCTCGAAGTCCACGCGGCAGAACTGGGCCCGATGCTTATGACCGTGCAGTACGAGGTCGAAGCGGTGCCGGGCCAAGAGGCCCAGGACATCGCCCGCATTATGTAGCACCATCAGCGCCTCGGAGCCGATCAGCTTGCCGCCGGTTGCCATTACCGGCAGGAGGTGGTGATGGATCACCGCCACCCGTGCCAGGTGATCATACGGCGTGTCCTCCAACTTCTGGTCCAGAGCCGTGAGGTCATCTCTGCTCACTCGTCCCGTGGCCGCAGGTACATATCTATCGACCGCATTTGAATCGATCAGGGCGAACAGGACGCCGCCGTGTGCCTCAACCCGCGGCGGCCGGGTCGGTGGGCGCATTAACCTCGCCTTAACGTCCGGACGGTTGCGCTGGCGCGAAGCGTTACGCCCCCCACGCAGGAAGGAAATGGTGCGATCCGCAAGTACTGCGAGCGAGCCTCTATTCTGGGGTTGAAATCCAGGTGAGTCAGGGGTGCCATCGGACATTCCGACGGGATGAAATATGTCCTCATACATGGGCAAACGACCGAGCCGCGGCGCGAGTCCTAAGGTAAAACCGCGCCGCGTGGCGAGGCCAAAGGGAAATAAGTCATGATTGCCCGGCACTTCAAGCAAGGTGGCCCCAGTGTCATCCGCGAGCTTGTCTAGTTCATGCTTGGCTAATTTCAGGTTGTCATCGCGGGGGTCGTCTACGAGGTCACCAGAAACGACCAGGATCTGCGGGCGCAAACCGGCAATGGTTTTGGCCACGCTGCGCCAAGTGGCGTCGTGATAGGTTCCGCCGTAATGCAAGTCGGACAGATGTATGATGCGGATGGGCACGGAGCCAGCCTAAGCCTGGCCGAGCCCAAAATGGAAGCGTGACGTTCTCACCGCCTCGGGCAAGGAAGTGATTGTAAAAGGATCCTCGAGTCGCGCCATGCGCACGCGGTCCTTTGCCCATGGCGGCGAGCGCCGCTACAACCGTACCCGCGTCCAAAGGGCTAATGCAACGCCCAACCGGCTCATGGGTCACTCGCACGGGCACTGCAACCGCCGGTGAGGACCAAATTCTAGTCACTTATTAGCCCTCTAAGTAATTGTAATGACGACAATCCTACTGTCCACGTTGGTAACACGGGTTCGAATCCCGTACGGGACGCCACCTGTTTTCCCCAGCCATATCAACGATCAGCATGGCAACCGCCATTCTCCTCGGTCTGACCGCAAGTCGCGCTATGTGCCTGCTCCCGCGCTCAGTGCTAGTAGGGGCTCACAGACGCGTGAGGTCACCAGGGGAGCGGCTCCATGGCGGAAGCGATTGAAGATCAGGACGCGCACGAGATCGCGGTGGCGGCCTATCTATACTTCTATCCTCTCGTCACGATGGATCTCACGCGCAGGCAACTAACGAACATTGCTGAGCCGCAAGGCATCCATGGCCCCATGAATACCTTCGTCAGTGTCGCCGCGTTTCCGCCGGCGGAGATGAAGGCTGTGGTTCGTCCGAATTTCGACACGCTATATTCCAGCGCCTGGCTCGATTTGACCAAGGAACCGATGATCGTCTCGGTTCCGGATACGGCGGGGCGGTTCTACCTGCTGCCGATGCTCGATATGTGGAGCGATGTTTTCGCCTCTCCGGGGTGGCGCACGACGGGAACGCGAGCGGGCGATTTCGCGCTTGTGCCGCCGGGCTGGAATGGGCCGCTGCCGGCGGATGCGGTGAGGATCGATGCGCCCACACCCTATGTCTGGATCATCGGGCGCACGAAAACCGACGGTCCCGCCGATTACGACGCTGTGCATAAGATCCAAGCCGGTTACAGGATCACCCCGTTGTCCCGCTGGGGTAGGGTGTGGGAGCCCGCGACCGGAACCGTCGATCCGAGCCTTGACATGAAGACGCCGCCGAAAGTCGCGGTCGATAGGATGCCCGCCAGCAAGTTCTTCGCTTATGCGGCCGAGATCCTCAAGCTGCAGCCGCCTCATGTCACCGATCAGCCGATCCTCGCACAGATGAAGCGGATCGGCATCGAGCCGGGCAAGAGCTTTGATCTCGACAAACTCAGTTCCGCGATCAGGTCCGGGCTTCAATCCGCGCCTGAGGAAGCGTTGAAGTTGATGGCCTGGAAGGTTCCGACCCTCGCATCCGTGACCAATGGCTGGTCGATGAACACCGATACGATGGGCGTCTATGGCAATTACTATCTGAAGCGGGCAATCGTCGCCCAATTGGGCCTCGGCGCCAACCTGCCGGAAGATGCGATCTACCCCCTCAATCTCGCCGATGAGGCCGGCAAGCCGCTCGGGGGCTCGAGCGCCTATGTGCTCCATTTCGACAGCTCGGCCAAGCCGCCGGTCGACGCCTTCTGGTCGATCACGCTCTACGATGACGACGGCTTTCAGGTCGCGAATACGCTCAACCGCTTCGCGATCAGCAGTTGGATGCCAATGACATACAATGCGGATGACTCACTCGATCTCTATGTCCAGAACGCCAGCCCCGGGCCTGACAAAGAGGCGAACTGGCTGCCGGCACCCAAAGGCACGTTTAACCTCACGATGCGGCTCTATGCGCCGAGAAGCGAAGCGCTCACGGGCAAATGGAACCCGCCCGCCGTGGTGAACTGCTCCGCCTAGGGCAGCCGCAGGCCTCGCGCTGGGATTGGATCGTCACGGTCCAATGACGGAGGCTATTCGCCGAGGGTGAAGGCCATCATCGTGGCCGCTGGGATTGCTCGGTATCCGCATGCTGCTTTGCTTCGTCCTCGGTTTCCTGCAGGACCTTCTCCTGGGCTTTTCCCAATCGCGGGAAGTGATGGACGGCGCGCTGCCTGATCCGGACAGCTACATGCGTCTGGTCCGGCTGCACGACATGATGGCGGCTCACGCGCCGCTGCAGGCGGTGGCGCGGGATGCGTCGGGGGCCGGAACAGTTCTCGCCTGGTCGCATTTGCTGGATTCGCTTTTGTTGCTGCTTGCCTGGCCGCTCGGCTGGTTTCTTGACCCGACGAAGTCGCTGCTTTGGGCGGGGATTCTGCTCGGACCGCTGAGCGTCGGGCTGCTGTGCGCGAGCACCGCCTGGGCTTGCGCGCCGCTGACGGACCCCGCGTGGCGCTGGACGACGGCGGTCGTCGCCCTGACCTATGCGCCGATTGTCGACTACGCCCTGCCGGGGGTGATCCACCATCACATCCTCGTCGCCCTGAGCGCGACATCGACCGTCGGCTGGGCCTTTCGGGGTGCCGGCGGCCGCGCCTCCGCCGGATGGCAAGCCGGTCTCTGGGCCGCGATCGGCTTATGGTTCAGCCCGGAGACGATGCCCTTCACGCTCATGGCATTCGGTGCATTGGGGCTCGGATGGATGACCGCGAGGCCCGAACGCGCCGCTGGGCGGAGCGTCTGCGCGATGGGCACCGCGCTGTTGCTTGTGGTCATGCTCGTTGTTGCTGTCGATCCGCCGAGTGGTGGCTTCTGGGCACCTCAAATCGATCGTGTTTCAATCGTCTATGTTTGGATGGGCCTGGCCTGCCTGTGCATAGGCTGGGCGGCTTGGGCCCTCGACCGGGCCGGTTTCGCGGGCGTGCGACGGGTGGTCATCGGCGGCTTTCTGGCGGCTGTGCTCCTGGGGGCATGGATCCTTCGCTATCCCTCCGTCACTCTTGGACCGTCCGGGTTGCTCACGCGCGAGCAGAGCCGTGCGTTTTTTGGCCTCATCGCCGAGATGGCGCCGGCCGATACCGTTTCGACTTTCTTGAGCACTGTGTTGCCGGGCCTGCTTGGTGCCGCAGTCGTGATCGCGATGGCGCTCCGTCGTCGGACGGTTCTGTGGGGCTATGCGGTGCTGTGCAGCCTGTTCGTTGTGGCGCTCGGCATCACGCATATTCGGTTTGGCACCTATGGCGCGGTGCTCGGGGCGGGCGCCTTGCCGGTCGCGCTGTCCCCGCTTCGGCACCGCTTTGGTCCGGCGCATTTTCGGGCGAAGGCATTGCTGCGGATCGGGGTCGCGGCGGTCTTTCTGCTCGGGCCTTTCGCGGGCCTGCTGGCGGATGATGGGTCCGATGATGATCACGATACCGTCTGCTCGGTTCGGGCCGCCGTGCCTTTGCTGGCGCCCTTTGCCGGTCAGGTGGTGCTCGCGGATGTCGATGATACGCCGGAGCTTCTCTATCGGACCGGGGTGCTGACGGTCGGCTCCCTCTATCACTCAAATATCGCGGGTTTCATGCGGCTTCGCGCTGCCTGGCGGAGCGCCGCTTCGCGCGTGGAGCCTGAGGCCCTGCGCAACACTGGAGCAGCGGCGATCCTGGCCTGTCCGGGTGCGGCGCGCTCGCTGTTGGTGCAGGATTTGCCGCCACAGACCCTGCTGGACCAACTGGATCAAGACCGTCCGCCGCCATGGCTTGCGCTTGTCGCCCGTGGTGCCGATGGATCAACGCTTTACCGCGTCCGGTAAGGAGTCAAACGCGTCGGCGCCCAGGAAAGGCCGCTGGACGGCTTAAGCAATTTGGCTCGGCGCGCGATTCTGCGTGGCAATTGCCGACGGCCTTGGCCACGATACCTCCGAAGGGAGCCGGGGATGGTAGAAAGGATGGATGCAAAGGACGTCAAAATCGCCCGACTTGAGGCAGCCCTGAAATATACCTGCGAGCTCAGCGCGATCCTGGCCGCCGTGGAGACCAAGCCGCGTTCCGCGGAGACGCAGCGGAAGCTCGATCGCGCCTGGAGCCAACTTATCGTCACCCTTCCGCCCGAACCGCGATTGGACGATTGGTCTTCCAGGACGGGATGATCCAACCGTCGCGGGCGCCTCGGCTGTCTAGCCTCGGCTCTCCCTCGTGTATCTGATCGTCCGACTCTCCTAAGGATGGTCCGAACAACGCCTTGACCGCCATCAAGATACGCAGAGGCCGGAGATCTCAACCGCTTGCGTTGTTTGGAGGCATCATGAATTTACTCGGTACCCCTTCAGGTCGCTTTCCCGAGGTCTCGCGTGGTCAGCCAGCGCCTGCGACCCGCGTCATTGAGGAGGAGCCGAAATGGCGGCACAAGCCCGCCCTTTCAAATGCCGATGCTCAATCGAAAGTCATTCCAACAAGGTGGCGCGCATTCCAAAAGCATGCGCTGAAGGTGCGAGCTGAATCCGCTGAGGACAGCCACGTGATTGGCATCGCGCTTCGCAGGATAGACATTCAACTTTCGTTCTGCGGCCGCGTTGTGCAGGACGGTGTCCTGATGCCTGGGATGTCGGTTGTGAATGCGCCCGGCCTTGTCATTGACGGCCTACTTCGTGGACCGACGGACGTTCTTCACCTGCATATCCCGAACGAGATCATTGCCGAATGCGGGAGATACATGGAGTCGCGCGGCACCGCGGAGCTCCCTTCCGGGCCGAGTTCCGCGCGAGATCCGGCCATAGAACGCCTTGGGATGGCCTTGCTTGAAGCGGACGAGTTCGGCAGCGCATTCGGGTCCCTCTACGCGGATTCCATCAGCATCGCGATCGTTACCAGGCTTTTGGACACGGCACGCAAGAGGAATCACTCCGAGCGGCCAAAGGCCTCGGGACTTGCGAAATGGCGGCTCAAGCGGGCGCTTGATTATATCGACGGCAATCTCGGTGAAGCGGTCAGCCTTGCCGACCTTGCCTCCGCCACCGGGCTGACGCGGATGCATTTCGCCGCGCAATTCCGTGGCGCAACCGGTTTGCGGCCGCATGATTACCTGCTCCGCCGCCGCATCGAGAGAGCGCAAACGATGCTGCGTTACTCGAATAACTCGATTTTGGATGTCGCCTTACAGGTCGGCTTCCAGACCCAGGCCCATTTCACCTCCACATTCCGGCGCTTTGTCGGTGAGCCACCCAATGCTTGGCGCCGGGCGCAAAATATCGGGCCTTGAGCCGGACCGACGACGGCCCTTTCCCGGCGACGGCTACGCCTGGAGACGGTGCCGGAAGTGCCTCGAACGTGCGTTTGCGACAAATGGCGTGCGATCCGGCAAAGTGATCTCAGCGACGATGCCGTACCGTCGTGCAGTGAGACAATCCTCGGCCCGGGAGCCGTGCGTCAGCGGGCGTTGGTTTCGTCGCGCGCCGGATCTGCTGACGGCAACAAGGAATGAGAAAGAAAGATGACAGACAGGAAGCCTGGCGTGGCGCCTAATACCGCGCTCGTGACCCATTACCGCACGGCCATGATTGACGGCGTGAGCATCTTCTACCGCGAGGCTGGCCCATCCGATGGGCCCGTTGTTGTGCTGCTCCACGGCTTTCCGACCTCATCGCATATGTTTCGTAACCTGATCCCTGTACTCGCCGACCGCTACCATGTCATTGCGCCGGATTTTCCCGGCTTCGGACAGAGCGCGATGCCTAAGAATACCGAATTTTCCTATACCTTTGGCAAATACGCAGAGCTGATGGACGGTCTCCTCCAGCAACTTGGGATAACGCGCTACGCGATGTATGTGATGGATTATGGCGCGCCGGTCGGCTACCGCCTCGCGCTGCTGCACCCGGAGCGGGTCAGCGCCCTGATCGTGCAGAATGGCAATGCCTATGAGGAAGGTCTCAAGGAGTTCTGGGACCCGATCAAGCTCTACTGGGCGGATGGCTCGGCGGCCCATCGCAAGGCGCTGAGTGTCTTGGTGGCCTCTGCCACGACGAAGTTCCAGTACACGGATGGCATGAGCGATGTGTCGCGCATCGATCCGGACAACTGGCAGCATGACCAGGCTCTGCTGGATCGACCGGGCAACGAGGATATCCAGATGGACTTGTTCTACGACTACCGCACGAATGTCCCGCTCTATCCCAAATTCCAGGCCTTCTTCCGGGAGCGGCAGCCCCCGACGCTGATCGTCTGGGGCAAGAATGACAAGATATTCCCGGCCGATGGCGCTGGACCCTATCTTCGGGATCTTCCAAATGCCGAACTCCACCTTCTTGATACCGGGCATTTCGCGCTTGAGGATAGGCTGGATGTCATGGCCCCGCTGATCCACGATTTCCTCGACCGCACCAACGCGCGATAGGCCGAACCCGTATCCGTCGGTGGCTCAGCCGACAAAGCGTGGCCGGCTGAGCAGGCCTTCCTCGATTTCGAGAGTCTTGCGGTCCCATTGCTGGGTGCTCGCCGCGGCCTCGTAGGTGCTCTGCAGAAATGCGAGCAGAGTGGTGTCCGGATCCTTGGCGGCTCGAACGACATCGTATGGCAGTATGAATTCGCCAAGCTTCGGGTCGAACTTCGCTTCGCTCGGCAGGACCGGGGCGCGCGCGAAGTCGGGAGGGGCAGGGTAGCAGTAGGAGTAGAAGGCGGCGTGGAGAACAGTGCCGCCGCCGGGCCAGAAACCGGCGCTCGACACCTCATGCGAATAGGCTTCGCGTGTCACGGGATCCGGCAAGTGAGGAACGCCGCCCGGGTGCAGAGGCGCGGGGCGGCCGGAGAACCGGGTCACGGCAAGGTCGAAGCTGCCCCAGAACAAATGGACAGGACTGCACTTGCCGATGAATCGCGTGCGGAAGCGTTTGAAAACCCGGTCGCACTGGACGAGCGCGAGCCAGAAGCGATGCGCGGACTCCCTGTCGTACTCTCGCATCGTTACGTCTTCAGGGAACGGCGTCGGATCTGCCAGTTCGTTTGGATGGATATCGATTTCGACTGGGACACCAAGCCTCGTCAACGTTTCCAGAACCTTCGAATAAAAACTCGCGACGCTGCCGCAAGAGAGCGGAATCTGATCTTGGCCGCCGTTGCTCACTCGAATGAGCAACACATGTGAGATGAGATCAAATTCGAGTTCAAATGCGAGGGCGTCGTGCGGAATCAGGCTCGTCGTCAATCCGCGTGCGGAGGCATAGAATGTCGCGTGCCAGGCGTGATTTAACCAAGGCGTTCGGGCCAGGCGGATCTTGCCGACAATTTGCGTCCAAAGCTGCAGAGTTTCGATCGTGGGTCGAAGCGCATCATAGTCCAGATGGGGCCAAGCACTATCCGAAGCTGGTCGCGCCACACGCATTCTCCCTGGGCACTAGGCGGAGCACGAATATTCGCACAGAACAGCGGGTCACTCAATACAACCTACGGAAGCCAATCCGTATCTAGCCCTTTGGAGGCGACTGCAATACTGGCAGCGCCGCTGGTCCAAGACCAGGCGAAGGCCAGATCTTCCCGCCCGTCAATGTTGCACCGCGCCCGGCTGGTTGAATATATCGTCCGGGCCGAGGAGGCGGCAGGCGTCACAGCCGATGAAAACAAAATTCCGATCATTGTCGGGGTGCCCACCGCGGAGAAATTCGGGGTAAGCGGACAGTCGAGGGGACAGATCGAGGCGTTGCGCTTCGCCTTTGTTTCCGGCGGTAGGTTGCCCGATGGCACTGTGGTTCGAGGCAATCACTTCCTCAATAGCCGCAAGGTGTGGACGGAGCGCTTTGTCATCGGCATCCAATCATTTCAGTTTACCGGTGAAATCCACAACTTCGTTCAGGCCGTCTGGAAAAAATATCAAAGTGAAGTTCCGATCCTTTTGACCGAGCATGGGTTTGACGCGGTTCAAGCCGCGTTGCCGATATATCAAGGCAACGGCGGAACCCATGACGAAGCAAATCAAGCCCGAATCGTCGCGCAGCAGATCGCCAACACAAACAATACCCGCGCGTATTATGCGATTTTACGAAGAATGTGTTTCTTCCAGTGGCTCAACACCTATTACAAATGCGGCGACCCGAGTGGAGGAAAAGCGAAATATAGCAACACCTGCACGGAGGGGAATTTCGGCCAGGTTAAATGGAATGAGTTCGGTGCGCCTCCGCCAACTCCGACCAGAACGGGGAAGACCAGAAAAGGCCAGACCTATCCGATCGACCAGGCAAATCAGAAGCCTGCCGTCTACGAAGCGGTGCGGATCGGTTTCTTCGGGTCCTGATTAGCTTCGCGCCCGTGCCCGCTCGGTGCGAGCGCGCCATCGGATTGATTTTCCTCGGCATAGATGACGTCGCTTCCATTGCCCGAGAGATGCTCCGGTTGCCTCGCCTATAATGGTCGCGCTGGGAATGCTCCCACCGGCGCTCGCGAGAGCGTCACAAGGATTCGCAAATCCAGAAAAATCGAAATCCGACTATTATTGCCCGACCAGAACGCGGAGGCGCTCTCGCAGGATTGAGGTCTAATTTGGCGGAAGTCCAAGCGTCTGGACCCCGATGCCAGTGTCGTCGGCGTTTGCGCGCCGGGTGATGAACCGCGGCCGGAGAAACTCGCGAAATGTGGCCGCGCGTTAGACCCGGGAATTGCGTTGTTACTTGAGGAGTCGAAACCAGGATGCCGGCAGGCGTTCCTCTCATCCCGTTCTCCTGCGGACAAACAACTTTTGGCCGGCGGGGAGAAAAACGCAACCTGTAAGTGCAATTGCGAAGCGAAATGCAACTTGCACGCGTCCATCTAGCGTCCGGGGCGGAGCTGGGTGGTCCGGAGTCGCCGCGATTGGGCTGAAAAATTGCCCCGTTTTTTAGCCATTAGGCGTATAACGGGGGGCGGCCTTTCCCGTGCCAATTGCTATCCGTGAACCAAGACGGCGGCGCCGCTTGGGCGATGGATGATCGACGCCTGGCTCGAAATCGAGGTAGAGGATTACGGTTTCTGTCTGTTGCTTTATCGCAATGAAGACGACCATAATGGCGCTGAGCGATGCCCCGGGCCGGGCCGGTCGATGTCGCCTGGAATGTAAAGTGCCTCTCGGAAGTGTCGCTTGACGATCCGCAGCGCTACGCTTGGATAAAACAAAACGGCTCCGCAAAGGGGCTTGCAGGGGTGAGGGGAAATGAAAATCTACGAGGTCAAGGCGCATTGGGATGGCGAAGGACGGCTCTGGCGAGCCGAAAGCGAGGATGTGCCGGGTTTGGTGGCTGAGGCGGCGACCGTGGAGCTACTGCTACGTGATCTGCGCGATCTTGTGCCCGAGTTGCTGAGCACCAAGGTCGATCCCTATCACGCAAGTGGCCCAATCCCGTTCAGACTGATTGCCGATCGCGCCGAATGGGGTGCCCGCCACTTTACCTAACGCCTCATGCCCAGCTTGCATCGACCACAATAAAGCTCGCCGACACCGCGCCGTTCCAGGCCTCGGCGCGGAGGTGGCCTACTAGATGGAGCGGCCGGCCGGAGGGGTCGAGCAGCGCCTCCGCGACCGCGCCGGTCTTGCCGCGAAACAGCACCGCTTTCAAACGGCCGCCATCCTCGCCAGTGAGGAAAGCCCGGACCGTGGCGCCATCTTTCCCGATACGGTCAGCGCGGCTGACCCGGGCATGCGGCACTACAAGCAGCGGCTCGTCATTGCCCGAACCGAAGGGGGCGAGGCGTAGCAAATGTTCTGCGACTTCCACGGTGGCGCCGCGAATGGCGAGACTTCCCTCGATGGTGAGTGCCGCGGCGCGGGGCATGGCCGTCGCCGCGTTCAGCTGTGTGTTGAGGAAGTCGTGCAAGGCCGCAATCCCGGCCTCGGGCAATGCGAAGCCGGCCGCCATGGCGTGGCCGCCGCCTCGGTCCAGCAGGCCGCTTTGGCGCGCTGCCAGGATCGCGGCGCCAAGATCGAGGCCGGGCATGGAACGCCCAGAACCGACGGCATTGCCTTCCGTGATCGCGAGCACGCAGGCGGGGCGGTTGAAGCGTTCCTTGAGGCGGCCGGCCACGATGCCGACGACGCCGGCATGCCAGTCGCCCGCCACCAACAGCACGGCACAGCCGGACGCGACCTGGGCCGCCGCCATGGCGATGGCCTGTTCCAGAACACCCGCCTCGATCTGCTGACGCTGGCGGTTCACCCCATCCAGGATTTCGGCGATTTCCCGCGCCTCGGCGGCATCCTCGGTGAGCAGCAGCCGCAGGCCGAGACCGGAATCGGAGACCCGCCCACCGGCATTTATGCGCGGGCCAAGCGCGAAACCGCAGGTCATCGCGGTGGGCAGGCCGCGCACCTGCGCGACCTCCAGCAACGCCGCCACACCCGGCCGCAAGCCGCGCCCCATGACGCGCAAACCCTGGCCGACCAGCGCGCGATTGAGGCCCGTCAGCGGCATCACATCGCAGATCGTCGCCAGCGCCACAAGATCGATCAGCGCCATGAGGTCGGGCTCTGGATGGCTCGTGAAGAAGCCGTCCCGCCGCAGCACCCGCATCGCCGCGACCGCCGCGAGAAAGACCACCGCCGTGGCGCAGATATGGCCGTGGCCGGAGCTGCAGTCGAGCCGGTTGGGATTGACCGTCGCCAGCACCGGCGGCGGCGGTCCCTCGGCCTTGTGGTGGTCGAGCACGATGATCTCGGCCTCACCCGCCATCGCCGCGAAAACGTCCGTCGCTGCCGTGCCGCAATCGACGCAGAGGATGAGTGTGGCGCCTCGCGCGCAGAGTCCGCGCAGTGCTGGCAGATTGGGGCCGTAGCCCTCTTTCATGCGGTCGGGCACATGGGTATGGACGACGCAGCCGAGGCCGCGCAGCAACTGCGTCATCAGCGCCGTCGCGCAGGCGCCGTCCACGTCGTAGTCGCCGAAGATGCCGACCGTTTCACCCGCGCGCACGGCAGCCGCGAGGCGGGCAGCGGCAATGTCCATGTCCGAGAAGCAGGACGGGTCCGGCAGCAGCGCGCGCAGCGTCGGAGCGAGGAACTGCGCCGCCAATTCCTGCGTCACGCCGCGCATGGCGAGCAGTCGGCCCAGGATCTCCGGCAATTCGAGCCGCTGTGCGAGGCCAAGCGCCTGCGCTTCTGAGGCCGTCGCGGTGGAGGGGTGCCATACCCAGCGTCGCCCGCCGAGGCTGAGCTCGACACCAAGCACAAGTTCTGAGGGGGACGCGGCCTCTGGCTCCGGCAAGCGAGTGACGGCGCTCAAGAGAAGTCCGATGCGAAAATCGCCAGTGTCGATATCACCCGCGCGACCAGGTCTTCGTGCTGAAATCGTGATGTGCTTCCACGAAACGCACTGTGCCGGATTTGCTGCGCATGATGACCGAATGGGTCACGGCGCCGTCCCCCTCGCGCATCACGCCGCGCAGCATGGGACCGGTAGTGACGCCGGTCGCGGCAAACATCACGTCGCCACCAGCCATTTCGTGCAGCCCATATTTGCGGCGCGGATCCGTAACACCCATGCCGTGGGCGCGGGCGATCTGGGCGTCGTCCTCGAACAACAGGCGGCATTGCATCTGCCCGTTGACGCAACGCAAGGCCGCCGCCGCGATCACGCCCTCGGGCGCACCGCCGGAACCAAGATAGATATCGACGCCGCCCTCCGGCCGGCTCGTCGCGATGCAGCCCGCGACATCGCCCGCGGAGATCAGCATGATACGGGCGCCGGCCTCGCGGCACTCGGCGATGATCTCCTCATGGCGCTCGCGGTCGAGCAGGCAGACGACGAGATCCGAGACATCGATCTTTTTCGCCCGCGCCAGGTTGCGCAGGTTCTCGCGCGTCGGCGCGTCGAGGTCCACGACGCCCTGCGGCAAGTTGGGGCCGACCGCGATCTTCTGCATGTAGACATCGGGCGCGTGCAGGAAGCGTCCCTTATCGGCCAGCGCGATCACCGCCATGCCATTGGCGGCGCCCTTGGCGACGATCTCGGTGCCCTCAAGCGGATCGACGGCGATATCCATTTCCGGCCCGCCCTGGCCGACCTTCTCGCCGATATAGAGCATCGGCGCCTCGTCCATTTCGCCTTCGCCGATGACGACCGTGCCGGAAATGGCGACAGAGTCGAAAGCGTGGCGCATGGCCTCGACGGCGGCGCCATCGGCGGAGTTCTTATCACCCCTGCCGATCCACTGCGCGGCCGCGATGGCGGCGGCTTCCGTGACCCGCACCAGCTCGAGGGCGAGGTTGCGGTCGGAATGCTGCGGTGTCTGTAAGACCATGGGACGTTTTCTCCTTCGGGGCCTAAGCGGCGATCAGATCAGACGCGGACCCGGCCTTCGCCGAGGGTGGCTGGAGAACAGGCGGCCCGGTCCAGCCCTTACTACCCCGCCTCGATTCGGATCAAAGCCGGCGGCTCCAATACTGTCGGCAGGGCGGCGATAGCGGCGAGGGCGGTCATCATCTGCGCCTCCACCGTCTCATGCGTCACCAGGACGATCGGCACCTGCTCACCCGGATCCTGGCCGTGTTGCAGCATCGACTGGAGCGAGACACCCGCATCCCGCAGCGCCGCCGCGACATCGGCGATGACGCCAGGCTGATCGCGCACCGTCAGGCGGAGGTAATAGGCGCCAACATGCCGTTCCATCGGCAGCGTCGGCAAAGCGGGCAAGGCGCCAACTGTCGCGCCCCAGCTCGGCGCGAACCGGCCGCGCGCGATATCGATGAGGTCGGCAACCACGGCGGAGGCGGTGGGTCCCGCACCGGCGCCGCGCCCCATCAGCATGACCCGGCCGACCGCGTCGCCCTCCGCCACGACGGCGTTGAAGACGCCATCGACCTGCGCCAGGGGGTCGGCCTCCGGCACCAGCGCGGGGTGCACGCGCATCTCGATACCGCCGTCGCGCCGCCGGGTGATACCCAGCAGCTTGATGCGGAAACCTAGCTCGCGGGCAAAGGCGATATCCAGCGCGGAGATGCGGCGGATGCCCTCGACATGCATGCTCGCGAAGGACACCGGCGCACCGAAGGCCAGGCTGGCGAGAATGGCGAGCTTATGCGCGGCGTCGATCCCGTCGACGTCGAAGGCGGGATCGGCCTCGGCGTAGCCGAGCCGCTGCGCCTCGGCCAGGACCTCGGCGAAGTCATGGCCCTGCTCGCGCATCACGGTCAGGATGTAGTTGCAGGTGCCGTTGAGGATGCCCGCGACGGAGGTCAGATTGTTCGCGGCCAGGCCTTCGCGCAGCGCCTTGATGGCGGGAATGCCGCCCGCCACGGCGGCCTCGAAAGCCAGCGGCACACCGGCCGCTTCTGCCGCCCCGGCAAGCTCGCCGCCATGCAGCGCGAGCAGTGCCTTGTTCGCGGTCACCACCGGCTTGCCTGCGGCGATCGCCGCCCGCACCAAGGCCGGTGCCGCGCCTTCGCTGCCGCCGATGACCTCGACCACGACATCGACCTCGGGATCGTTGGCGAGCGCCACCGCGTCCTCATGCCAGGACAGACCCGCCACCGGCAGGCCGCGATCCCGTGTGCGGTTCCGCGCCGAGACTGCTGTGACCACGATCGGGCGGCCGGCGCGCGCGGCGATGAGCGTCGCATTGTCGCGCAGCAGCGTCATCACGCCGCCGCCAACCGTGCCGAGACCAGCGAGACCGATGCGGAGAGGCACGCTCATGCTGGCACCTGATCGGCTGGTGAGGTCGGCGCGTTGCTCTCGGTGTGCAGGAAGCCGCGAATGTTGCGCACCGCCTGGCGCAGCCGCTGCGTGTTCTCGACCAGCGCGATGCGGACATGGCCGTCGCCATGCTCGCCGAAGCCGATGCCGGGTGCCACCGCGACGCGCGCCCGCTCCAGCAGCAGCTTGCTGAAGTCGAGGCTGCCCATATGGACATAGCGCGGCGGGATGGGCGCCCAGGCGAACATCGAGCCGCGCGGGCTCGGCATCTGCCAGCCAGCGGCGGCGAGACCCGGAACGATCACGTCCCGCCGCTCGCGATAGAGCGAACGCGCCGCCTCGACGCAGTCCTGAGGCCCGTTCAGTGCCGCGACCGAGGCAACCTGGATCGGCGTGAAGGCGCCGTAGTCGAGGTAGGATTTCATCCGCGCAAGCGCCGTCACCAGCCGCTGATTGCCCGCGGCAAAACCCATGCGCCAGCCGGGCATCGAATAGGTTTTCGACAGGCTGGTGAATTCCACAGTCACCTCCCGCGCGCCCGCGACCTGCAACACGGAAGGCGGCGGCTCGCCGTCGAAATAAAGCTCCGCGTAGGCTAGATCTGAGAGGATGTAGAATTCATGACGCCGGGCGAGCGCCACCAGCTCCTTGTAAAAATCGAGCGACGCCAGATGCGCCGTTGGGTTGGACGGAAAGTTGACGATCAGCGCTGTCGGTTTGGGAACGGAGTGGCGCACCGCGCGGTCGATCGCGCGCAGCATCTCGTCATCGGGTGTCGCGGGAATGCTGCGCACCGCCGCGCCCGCGATGATGAAGCCGAACTGGTGGATCGGGTAGGACGGGTTCGGCACCATGATGGTGTCGCCGGGGCTTGTGATGGCGGCAGCGAGATTGGCGAGCCCCTCCTTGGAGCCGAGCGTCGCGATGACCTCCGTCTCAGGATCGAGCGTGACGCCGAAACGCCGCTGGTAGTAGCCCGAGAGCGCCCGGCGCAGGCCGGGAATGCCGCGGCTGGTGGAGTAGCGATGCGTGCGCGGATCCTGCACCGCCTCGATCATCTTGGCGACGATGTGCGGCGGCGTGGGACTGTCCGGATTGCCCATGCCGAGGTCGATGATGTCGGCGCCCTCGGCGCGGGCGGCGGCTTTGGCCTTGTTGACCTCCGCGAAGACGTAGGGCGGCAGGCGGCGGATACGGTGGAACTCTTCGGTCATGACGGTCGATCGATCCGGGCAGGAGAGGCGAGGAAGGCGGTGAAAGGCGCCGCAGCAGGCGGCCCGGCCCTCAATCGATGAGGCGGGCGAGGCCACCCGTGCCGGTAGCTCGCGCCTCTGTGCGGATCTGGTCGCGCTTTACCCCGGAAGCGAGCAGGCGGACGGTGATGGCGCGGGCCCTTTCGATGGCGAGCGGCATGGCGGCGGCCTGGACGCCGATGGCGTCGGTCTTCGCGCCGCCATAGCCGGTCGCCTCGATATGCGCGGTCTTGCGCTGATGGGCGAGCGCCTTCAGCGCGTTGTCCATGGGCACCGTGATTATCGCGGAACCCGGCGCGAAGCCCACCATGACGGGCGCGACCTTGGGCAGCGGCGGCGGCGGCACATAGGGCGCGGGCTGCGGCGGTGGCACGGCCGCGACGAAAACACGGGGCGTCTGGGGAATGCCGAAGCCCGGCACAGACGGCGCCATCGGCAGGCTGCCCGGCAGGGCGGGGAGCATCGCTTCGTCGGCCTGTGCGGCCGGGCTCAGCGCGCCGGGAATGCTCGGCTCGTTGGTGGGCGCGAAGAAGCCACTGGATGCGGGGGCTGCCGCGCCGGCGGCGGGGAGCGCCGTGGTCCTCGGCGCTTTCGTTTTTCGGCTGGGCGTGGCGGCATCGAAGTTCATCGCGGCGAGCGGATCACTCGCGGAGCTTCCAGCACTGGACGCCGCGGCGTTACCGGCCGCGGGCGCCCCGGCCGCGGGAGCGGGCGGGGGCGATAAGGCGGCGAAGTCGTCGGAGGAGCGAAGCGGCGCGCCGGTGGTGATCGCCGGAACCTGCGCGATCGCGGCCGGGCGCGTAGCCGGCGGCAAGGTGGAAACCGGGTTCGCGGCGGCATAGCCCTGTGCCGCGCTGCGCTGCTCGGCCAGGGTCTCGGTCAGCTTCTTCCACTCCCAGTCGGGCATCCCGGCCGGGCGAGTCGGGGCCGCCGCGAGCATGGGATACGGTTGTTTGTCGCCCGGCGGCGGCGGACGGTTGGCGGCAATCTCGCCGCCCTCCAGCCCATGCCACCAGCTCACCGGGTTGATCGGTGGCGGCACTCGGTCGCAGCCGGAGAGCAGCAAAAGCATGGCCGCGCCTAGCGCCGCCGGTGGGGCAGCCGCGCGCCGCCGCATGGGTTGAAGCGGACCCTGCCGAGGAGTACCTTGTGATCTGGCTAGCAACATCCCGCGCATGTCCCTGTAGGCGGCGCCTGATCTAGCCCAATGACAGACGGGCGGAAAGGACAGCTTCATGGACGCGCGAGAGAAACCCGACGCTTCCGACATTAGGCTGCCCGATCCAGAGCTTGTCCGCCGGACGATGTCGGACATCGCCGAGCGTTCACAGCGCATCGTTTCGACCTGGCTGCGCCGCCAGGGCTCGTCCCAGGCGCAGACGCCCGGCCAGGGTCCTGGTATGGGGCAGCCGATGGGGCAGGGCGCCACGCCGAGCGCCGATCCGCTGAACATCGGCGGCGCCTTTCTCGAGATGACGACACGGCTGATGTCCAACCCCAGCCGCCTGATGCAGGCCCAGCTCGGCCTGTGGCAGGACTACATGACGCTGTGGCAGAACACCACGCGTCGCATCATGGGCATCGAGACGACGCCTGTGATCCAGGCCGATCCGCGCGACCGCCGCTTCAAGGATGATGCCTGGCGGGACAACGAGATCTTCGACTTCATCAAGCAAAGCTACCTGCTCTCCGCCCGCTTCGTGCAGGACGTGGTGAAGGATGTCGATGGGCTGGAGCCGAAAGTCGCCCAGAAGGTCGATTTCTACTCGCGCCAATTCGTCGATGCGCTGAGCCCGAGCAACTTCCTCCTCACCAATCCCGAGGTGCTGCGCAAGACGGTCGAGACCGGCGGCGAAAATCTGCTCAAGGGCCTGACCAACCTCCTCACCGATCTGGAGCGTGGCAAAGGCAATCTGCGGATCCGGATGACGGATGACGAGGCGTTCAAGCTTGGCGACAATATCGCGATGACGCCGGGCAAGGTGGTGTGGCAGACGCCGCTCATGCAGCTCATCCAATATGCGCCGACCACGCCGGATGTGCTGAAGCGGCCGCTTCTCGTTATCCCGCCCTGGATCAACAAATTCTACATTCTCGACATGCGGCCGAAGAACAGTTTCGTGCGCTGGGCGGTGTCTCAGGGCCACACGGTCTTTATCGTGAGCTGGGTCAATCCCGACGAGGAGCTCGCCGCCAAGGATTTCGGCGACTACATGAAGGAAGGCATCCTTGCCGCGCTGGACGGCATCGAAGCCGCCACCGGTGAGCGTGAGATCAATGCGATCGGCTATTGCCTCGGCGGCACGCTGCTGGCGAGCACCCTTGCCTGGATGGCGGTGAAGAAGGATCGCCGTATCAAATCCGCGACCTTCTTCGTGACGTTGCTCGATTTTTCGGAAGCCGGTGAGCTGAGCGTCTTTATCGACGAGCAACAGATCCAGGCTATCGAGGAAAAGATGAGCCGGCGCGGCTATCTCGAAGGTGGCGAGATGTCGCAGACCTTCAATATGCTGCGCGCCAACGACCTCATCTGGTCCTTCGTGGTCAATAACTACCTCCTTGGCAACGAGGCGTTTCCCTTCGATCTGCTCTACTGGAACGGCGATAGCACGCGCATGCCGGCGGCGATGCACAGCTTCTATCTTCGCCAGATGTACCAGCTCAATAAGCTGATCGAACCCGGCGGCATCACGCTCAACGATGTGCCGATCGATCTCTCCAAGGTCGACCTGCCGGTCTATATGCTGGCGGCGCGGGAGGATCACATCACGCCTTGGAAATCGACTTATCGCGGCTTGCAGAACCTGCGGGGATCGAAGCGTTTCGTTTTGGCGGCGTCTGGACACATCGCCGGTGTGGTCAATGCGCCGGAGTCTGGGAAATACAGCCACAACGTCGGCTCCGCGATGCCGGAAGACGCGGATGAGTGGCTGACGGCCTCGACGGAAATCTCCGGTTCGTGGTGGCCGGACTGGCAGCGCTGGATCTCCAAGCTCGCACCGCAAACGGTTCCCGCGCGCGAGCCCGGCTCGCAGAAGGCGCCGGCGCTGGAGGATGCGCCGGGGTCCTATGTGCGGGTCATGAGCTGAGGGTTGAACGTTACAAACACCGGATGGTTCCGTAACGCTTCGTCATGCTCGGCGAAGGCCGAGCATCCAGGCCTTGCCTTCACGCCGCGACCAAGGCGTGGATCTTCGGCCTTCGCCGAAGATGACGCTTGCTGACTGAACGCTCACGGACTGCCAGTCTGGCGCCTGCGCGCCGTCACAGTCTAATCTGCACAGATGAACATCGACGTGATCGCGACGGCGCTCGGCCTCGTCGCACTGCTGCTCGGCCTGCTGGCGATCTTCCTTGCGCGCCGGGGTGCGGCCGACCCCTCGGCGGAGGGCGAACGCGCGCGCATCTTCAACGAGCAGATCCAGGCCGGCCTCCGCGCCGAATCGGAAACCACACGCGCGCATCTTTCCGCGACCGAACGCGCGCTCGCCGCCGCCATTCAGTCCGGCACCACGGAGGCGCTCAAGCAGGCATTCGCGCAGATCACCACCGCCACCACCGGCGTTTCGACGGCGATGGACGCCATGCGCCAGGCCGCCGTCGAGGAACAGCGCCGCATTGCCGCGACGCTTGACCTCCAGCTCACCACGCTGCGGGAAAGCAACGAAAAGCGCCTCGCCGAGATTCAGAAGACCGTCAACGAGCAGCTCAACGCTGCGGTCGAGAAACAGATGGAGCAGAGCTTCGCCCGCGTCATCGACCAGTTCACCGCAGTGCAGAAAGCACTGGTCGACGTGCAGGCGGTCACCGCGCAGATCGGCGACATCAAACGCCTCTTCTCCAACGTCAAGACGCGCGGCGGCTGGGGCGAG
Organism: Acidisoma sp. L85; assembly: GCF_009765865.1. Taxonomy (GTDB): domain Bacteria; phylum Pseudomonadota; class Alphaproteobacteria; order Acetobacterales; family Acetobacteraceae; genus Acidisoma. The sequence continues at coordinate 140,420 of NZ_LMUQ01000012.1, read as the reverse complement.
GCGCAGCTGCGCGCCTTGCTCGACGACATCCTGCCCGCCGGCAGCTTCGAGGCGAATGCCAAGATGCGAGACGACAGCGACGAGATGGTCGATTTCGCCGTCGCCATGCCGATGCGCGGCGATGTGAGGGTATGGCTACCGGTGGATGCGAAGTTTCCGCTGGAGGATTACGAGCGGCTGATCGCGGCGTCCGAGATCGGCGACATCGACGCCGAGCGTCTGGCACGCCGCGGCCTCGAACGCCGGCTGCGCGAGGAAAGCCGCAAAATCCGAGAGAAATATATTCATCCGCCGAAGACGGTCGAGTTCGGCGTGCTCTATCTCGCGACCGATGGCCTCTATGCGGAGGTTGCGCGCGTGCCCGGTCTCCTTGAGGAGATGAGCCGCGAGTTTCGCGTGTTGATCCTCGGGCCCAGCTTATTCCCGGCGCTACTTCGCACGGTGCAGCTCGGGCACGTGACTCTGGCGCTGGAGGAAAAAGCCGATCAGATTCGCGTGCTGCTCGGTGCCACGAAGACCGAGATGGTGAAGATGGACGAGGTGCTGGAACGTCTCGCCAAGAATGCGAACGCCATGAGCAGCACGATCGACAAGGCCCGCGTCCGCGCCCGCCAGGTCAGCCGCAAGCTGCGCAGTCTGGAAGTGGTGGAAGGTGCGCGCGCGGAGGAATTACTGGAGCTGGAAATCGCCACGGATCTGCAGGAGGAGATTTGAGGCTCAGTGGACTCAGACATCATGAAGTCTGATCGATTCGCGAGTGTTTCGTCATGCTCGGCGAAGGCCGAGCATCCACGCCTTTGCTAGCGTGATGAAGGCAAGGCGTGGATCCTCGGCCTTCGCCGAGCATGACGGCGGAGACGGGTTGCCGGCTCCGGTTCGTCTGAGTCGGATCCGCTCAACGACTGCTCAGCGCCGCCGAAACGTCTCCACCGCCGACAACAGCGCCGCCCGCGTGCCCGGCTCCAAAGCCGAATGTCCCGCATCCGGCACCACGGTCAGCCGCGCGGCGGGCCAGGCGGCGGCGAGATCGAAGGCGCTGATCGGCGGGCACACCATGTCGTAACGGCCCTGCACGATCTCGGCCGGCACATCGGCGATGCGGTGCATGTGGCCGAGCAGCCCCTCGGGCGGCAGGAACAGGTCGTTGGCGAAATAATGTGCCTCGATGCGGGCGAGGGCGAGGGCGGAACGATCCTCCGCGAAGGACACCACCGCGTCGGGGCTGGGCAGCAAGGTGCTGCAGGAGCCCTCATAGATCGACCAGGCGCGCGCGGCCGGTCCGTGGATGCGAGGCTCGGGATCACCCAGCCTGCGGATATAGGAGCCGAGCACGTCGCCGCGTTCCGCCTCGGGCAGGAAGTTCACGAATTGCGCATGCGCGTCCGGAAAGACCGTCGCGAGGCCGTGCAGGAACCAGGCGACCTCACTGGGGCGGCCGAGGAAGATGCCGCGCAGCACGCAGCCGCGCACCCGTTCGGGATGCGCCTGGGCATAGGCGATCGCCAGCGTTGAGCCCCAGGAGCCGCCGAAGAGAAGCCAGTCCGACACGCCGAGATGGTCGCGAAGCGCCTCGATGTCGCTCACCAAGGCGGGCGTCGTGTTGTTCACGAGGCTGCCGAAGGGGCGGGACCGTCCGGCGCCGCGCTGATCGAAGATGGTGAGGTTCCAGGCGGCGGGATCGAAGAAGCGGCGATGGACCGCGCCAGCCCCGGCCCCCGGGCCGCCATGCAGGAACAAAACGGGCAGGCCGCGCGGATTGCCGACTTGCTCCCAATAGATGCTGTGGCCGCTATCGAGCGGCAGGAAGCCGGAGCGGTAGGGAAAGGTGTCCGGAAAGAGATCGCCGCGCGGCATGCCGGATCCTTCGCTGCGTCAGGTCAGCGCTGGCGCCGTCAGCGCCGCTGTCACGGTGTCGCAAACATGGTCGAGCTGTGCCTCGGTCAGATCGGGATGGATGGGAAGCGCCATGATCCGGGTCGCCACATTCTCGGCCACCGGCAAGCCGGCGCCGTCATGATGCGTTGCATAGGCGGGCTGGTGGTGCAGCGGCTTCGGGTAGTAGACGGCGGTCGCGATCCCGGCGGCGCGGCACGCCTCCTGAACGCGGGTGCGCGCGGCATCATCCGCAAGAAGAACCGCATAGACCGCCCAGGCGCTGGCGCTTTGCGGCACGCGCGCGGGAACCGTCAGGAGATTGCCCAGGCGCCGATCGTAGTGCTTCGCCACTCGCTCCCGCGCCTTTAGCTCGTCGTCAAAGACAGTGAGCTTGGCGAGCAGGACTGCCGCCTGCAACGTGTCCAGGCGGCCATTGATGCCGATCCGTTGAACGTCGTAGCGCAGCTTGCCCTCGCCATGGGTCCGCAGGCTGCGATAGAGCGCCGCGCGCTCCTCACTCTCGGTGAACAGCGCCCCGCCATCGCCATAGGCACCCAGCGCCTTGGAGGGAAAGAAGCTGATCGCCGTCGCATCGGCCTCAACGCCGAGCGGGCGGTCTCCCAGCCAGGCCCCGAAAGCTTGAGCGCAATCGTCGAGCGTGAAGAGTGCGTGCTTCTTGGCGAGCGCGCGAATCGTAGGCCAATCCGCCGGCTGGCCAAAGAGATCGACGCCGATCACTGCTCGCGGACGCAGCTTTCCGGCCGCCGCCGTGGCGAGGATCCGGTCCTCGAGACTGCCGAGGTCGATCTGGAAGGTCAGCGGATCGATATCGACGAAGACCGGCGTGGCGCCGAGCAGAAGCGGCACCTCGGCCGTCGCGGTATAGGTGAAGGCGGGGAGGAAGACGGCGTCGCCGGGACCGATGCCCTCCGCCATGAAGGCGATGAGCAGGGCATCCGTGCCGGAACTCACCGCGACGCAATGCGCGGCGCCTGCCCGGCGGGCGAGTTCGGCCTCAAGCTCCACTACCTCCGGTCCCAGAACGAATTGGCAGTGGGCGAGAACAGTATCGATGCGCCGCCGCATCTCATCCCCGATCCGCGCCTGCTGCGCCTTGAGGTCGAGGAACGGAACGGGGAGGGAGGTCGGCCGATGCATGGAGGTGCTTCTAGAAGGCGAACCGCGGTCTGCAAAGCGGAAGCGCAACACGTCTATGATGCATCAGCGCTTGCGCCGGCCTTTATCCCGCGACCAGGGCCTGTTCCGTCAGAACCTCCCGCAGCCTGTCAGGCCATGGCGTGGAGTGCCGGGTTGCCGTGTCGAGCAGCACCATGACCTCACGCCCTGTCGCGACGCAGCGCTCGCCCTGGAAGATACCCTGGATCAAGGCCATCGAACTCCGGCCGAGCGCCACGAGGCCGACACCGATGTCGAGCTGCGCCGGCCAGCGCACCTCCGCCCGGTAGTCGATCTCGACGCGCGCCAGAACGATCGTCGTCCCAGCCGCACCAACCGGCAGGCCGCAGGCGAGGCCAAAGGTGGTGCGGCCGGTCTCGAGGAAGGCGGCATAGGCCACGTTGTTGACGTGACCGAGCGCGTCGGTGTCGGAGAAGCGCACCGTCTCGCGGCCCCAGAGGCGATAGGTTTCGCGGAGTGTGGGGTCGGGTTCGGTCACTAGGCGGTCAGCCATCCGCGCCGACCAGGCCACGGGCAAATTCGGCGGCGACGAAGGGGCGCAGGTCGCCCGCCTGCTCACCCACGCCGACCGCATGGATGGGCAGCTCGAACTCGGCCGCCAGTGACACCACGATGCCGCCGCGCGCCGAGCCGTCGAGCTTCGTCACGATCAGCCCGTCGACATCCACCATGTCCTGGAACACCTCGACCTGGTTGGACGCGTTCTGGCCGGTGGTCGCATCCAGCACCAGCAGCACGGAATGGGGGGCGGTCGGGTCGAGCTTGCGGATCACCCGGATGATCTTCGTCAGCTCGTCCATCAGCGCGGTCTTGTTGTGCAGCCGGCCGGCGGTGTCGATCAGAAGAAGGTCGGCGCCCTCGGCCCGCGCGCGTTCCAGCGCGCCGAAGGCGAGGCCAGCAGCATCGGTCTCGGGCTTGCCGAAGACCACTGGGACGCCGGTGCGGTCGCCCCAGATCTGCAATTGCTCGACAGCGGCGGCGCGGAAGGTGTCACCCGCCACCAGCATGGGGCGGAAACCCTGCTCGCGGTAATACTGGGCGAATTTGCCGATCGTTGTGGTCTTGCCGGTGCCGTTCACCCCGACCACCAGCACGACATGCGGCGCGTGGCTGCGGTCGATGATCAGCGGCACCGCGACGGGCTCCAGGATCTTGGTGATCTCCTCGGCGAGGGCCGTCTTGATCTCCTCGTCAGTCACATCCTTGCCGAAGCGGGTGCTGCGGAATTCGCCGAGCACATGGCGGGTCGCGCGGGGTCCGAGATCGGCGGCCAGCAGCAGCTCCTCCAACTCCTCCAGCGCCGCCTCGTCCAGCTTGCGCTTGACGAAGACGGTTGTGATGCCGCTGCTGAGCTTCTGAGTGGAGCGAGTGAGCCCCTCCTTCAGCCGCGAGAAGAAACCGGACAGCGCCATCAGCGATCACTCATAAAGATATGTTTATGTGCGGTGGATCTCCCTCCCTGGAAGGGAGGGGTCGGGGGTGGGTCGCTTGGGCCGTGGTCGCCGAGTGGTTAAGCCGCGTGTCTCGCTTTGTCACGCCGACCCACCTTCGGCCCCTCCCTTCCAGGGAGGGGAGAAGATTGGTTCACGCTGCCAGCAAGCCATGAACGTCCGTGCCGGTGACCTCGGCTTCCACAATGTGGCCTGGCGTCGCGGACGTCGTCAGGCGGACCGGGCGGAAATGCTCGCAATGGCCGCTGGTCTCGGTTTCGGCCAGCACCCGCACCGTCCGGCCGATGCGGCTCGTGTCGAAGCGAGCGGCGGCGGCGGCACCCGCCATGCGTAGCCGAGCCGCTCGTTCCTTGCGGAGCGCCTTAGGCACGCTCGGCATCCGGGCCGCCGGGGTGCCGGCGCGTTCCGAATAGGGGAAGACGTGGAGCATGGTCAGGTCGGCATCCTCGACCAGCGCCAGACTTTCGGCGAAGGTTTCCTCGGTCTCGGTCGGAAACCCGGCGATAAGGTCGGCGCCGAAGGCGATGCCCGGCCGCAGATCGCGCGCGCGGGCGACCACGGCCAGCACGTCGGCGCGGAGATGCCGCCGCTTCATGCGCTTGAGGATGAGATCGGACCCCGCCTGGATCGAGAGATGCAGATGCGGCATCAACCGGGGCTCCTCGGCGATCAGCTTCCACAGATCCTCGTCGATCTCGCAGGGGTCGAGCGAGGACAGCCGTAGCCTCGGCAATTCGGGCAAAAGCGCCAGTAGTCGCCTTACCATCTGGCCGAGCGGCGGCTTGCCCGGAAGATCGCCGCCATAGCTCGTTATATCGACGCCGGTGAGCACGATCTCCTGATAGCCAGAACCGATCAGCGCCCGGCATTGGTCGAGGATGGCACCCAGAGCGACGCTACGGCTGGGACCTCGGCCGAAGGGGATGATGCAGAAGGTGCAGCGGTGGTCGCAGCCCTGCTGCACCTGCACGAAGGCCCGCGCGCGGCCGACGAATTCCGTCACCAGATGCGCCGCGGTCTCGGTCGCCGCCATGATGTCAGAAACGGCGGAGGGGGCATCCGGCGACCAATGCGCCGCGTCCAGCTTCTCGACGTTGCCCAGCACGCGGGAAACGCCGGGCAAAGCGCTCCAGGCAAGCGGATCGATCTGCGCGGCGCAGCCGGTGACGACGATGCGCGCGCCCGGCTGTTCACGCGATAAGCGGCGGATGGTTTGCCGCGCCTGCCGCTCCGCTTCGGAGGTGACGGCGCAGGTATTGACGATGATGGTGTCGCAGAGGCCGGCAGCGGCGGCGTGGCCTCGCATGACCTCGCCCTCATAGGTATTGAGACGGCAACCGAAGCTCAGAACCTCGATGGTCACGCCGCGAGGCTTTCGGCTGGGATCAGCGCGTCGAGGTCGATTTCTCCGGCGAAACTGGTCACCACCGGGCCGGTCATCAAAACGTGGCCGTCGTCCGCGCGCCACAAGATGTCGAGGAGTCCGCCGTCCAGGATCAGGCGTGCCGCGCGCCCGGTCAGGCCGCGCCTGGCGGCATTCACCAGTGCCGCGCAAGCGCCGGAGCCGCAGGCCAGGGTGAGGCCGGCGCCGCGCTCCCACACTCGCAGCCGGATGCGGTCGGGGCTTAGGACCTGGGCGAAGCCTATATTGGCGCGGTCGGGGAAAAGCGCGTTCCTCTCCAGGTCGGCACCCAGACGCTCGATGGCGTCCACGTCCTGCACGAAGAAGGTCGCATGCGGATTGCCCATCGAGCAGGCGGCAGCCGCGCGGCCCTCGAAGGATAGCGGCAGGTGCAGCGTGTCCATCGCGGCGGCCAGCGGCACCTCGGCCCAGCCGAGGCGGGGCGCTCCGAGGTCGACGGTGACGCGGCCATCGGGCAGCATGGTGGAGGGAAGGTCGCCGGAGATGGTGCGGATGGTCAGGTCGCGCCGGCCCGTCTCGGCCTGGAGCAAAGCGGCGACGCAGCGCGTGGCATTGCCGCAGGCGCCTGCCTCGCTGCCATCGGGGTTATGGATGCGCATAAAGACGTCCGCACCGTCGGCCGGTTCGAGGCTGATGAGCTGGTCGCAGCCGATGCCAAGCCGCCGGTCGGCCAGCAGCCGGATGCGGGCGGAACTGAGGCCGAGCACCCTCGACCGCCCGTCGAGCACGACGAAGTCATTGCCGGCCCCGTGCATCTTGATGAATGGAATGCCCATTGCGGTGTTTATAGAGGCCGGGGTCAGACCTCGGAAGAGCGATCAGCGGGACCCGCCAATGCTGCGGGACAAGGGAAAAGAATGACAACAAGACGGATTTTCACGGCAGCTCTGGCCGCCGTGGCGCTGGGCGCCTGGCCGGCGCTGGCGGCGGCTCAAACCACGTCTGTGGTGGGGCTTTGGAACGCCATCGACGACCATACCGGCAAGCCGCGCGCCGTGGTGCAGGTCTTCGACAAGGGCGGACTGCTCTACGGCCGGGTGGAACGCTTGCTGGATCCGGCCGATGCCGGCCGTCATTGCAATAATTGTTCGGGCGATCGCAGCGGCCAGCCGGTGCTGGGCCTCGAGGTGCTGCGGGGCATGTCGCCGGATGATGGGGAGTGGGGCGGCGGCACGATCCTCGATCCCTCGACGGGCAAGGTCTATCGCTGCCACATGCGGCTGAGCGATGGTGGCCGCATTCTCCATGTGCGCGGCTTCATCGGCATTTCGCTCATCGGCCGGTCGCAGACCTGGGAACGCATCGCGGGCAGTCCCGCTTAAGAAGTCTCTGGCGGCGGTGCGCAATTCCGAGCTTCGCATCCAGGCTTCACGCACTGCCGAACGACGTGCCGCGACGACCTTCTAAAGTTGTCGCGCCGCGTCAAGAGTGGGATTGTATCTAGAGCGCAACAAAGGAGGGCCTGATGAGCGCTTTCGTGACGGCGTCTTCCCCGATGGTGGGCTACCGGCTGCAATGGCAATGGCAGTCGCAGCCGGCGAACACCTCCAATGGGCCAGCTTCGACATCGATACACCACCAATTCGATCGGCAGACACACCAATCGTTGGAGGCGCAGGAAGGGAGTTCCAATGGTGACAGTGACTATGACACCGACGACGAAACCCCGCCGCTGCGCTGGGAGCTAGTTCTCCAACACGTAATGCAGGCTTCGGCCACCGCTTTCTAAGCACTTCGGGCGTCGCCGCGATCACCGAAGTGTTGCAAACATCATGTCCGGGGGATCTTGGACATGATGTTTGCTGTTGGGTATGTGTCCGGCCGCGTCAGCGCATCGGCGATAAATCTTTGGGACTCAGTAAGCCGATCTCACTAGATAGAAATTATATAGTCGCGATATAATAACGTTACTGGATCGCGCTGCCGAACCGTCTGTTCTAACTGCTGATCTAAATTAATTGGTGCGCATGCTTTCAATCGAAGGCCGCTGCCACCTGTGGCACGCCGCATCGGCTTCACATAATCCTCGTCGCCGTCACGATCGGCCCGCGCCACAATGGGTCGCCACCAACGAGAGGGTTATGATTATGGATCGCATGGATGCTCTGTCGCGGGTCGATGTAGCGGCTAACGTGACAGGGGCGCTTTCCGACGGAGCGGGGGCCGTGTTCGACGGAGGACGCATGCTGGCGGACCGCGCGGAGGGCCGGTTGAGACCGCAAACCTCGGCCGCCGGCTGAGGCACTTGCCGAGACGGGCCGGCTTGGCTATACGCCGCCCCTCATTCGTCTGTGCGCCAGGCCTGTGTGGGCATGCCTGGCCACGACGCTCGCCCGGGATCCCATTGGGGATCCGCTGGACGGGGCTTATCCGAAGGAGTTCGAAATGCCCAAGTTGAAGACCAAGTCGTCGGTCAAGAAGCGATTCAAGATCACGGCACGCGGCAAGGTTCTGGCCGGCCCCGGCAACAAGCGCCACGGCCTGATCAACCGCCCGCAGAAGATGAAGCGGACCAATCGCGGCTCCCAGACGCTCACCGACATGGATGCGAAGACGGTGAAGCAGTGGGCCCCCTACGGGCTGGTTTGAGGGAGCACTGAACCATGGCACGTGTAAAACGCGGCACGACTACCCACGCCCGGCACAAGAAGGTCCTCGCTCAGTCCAAGGGCTTTGTCGGCCGTTCCTCCACCAATTACCGCATCGCGCTCGAGCGTCTCGAGAAGTCGCTGCAATATGCCTACCGCGACCGGCGCAACAAGAAGCGGGAGTTCCGGGCTCTCTGGATCCAGCGCATCAACGCCGCCGTGCGTGAGCAGGGGCTGACCTATAGCCAGTTCATCTACGGGCTGAAGCTCGCCAATGTCGAGATGGACCGCAAGGTCCTGGCCGCCATCGCTTTTGATGACGCGACGACCTTTAGCGCCATCGTGAAGCAGGTGCAGGCCGTCCTCGAAGCCTCGCCCGCCGCAGCGGCAGAACCCGCCGCCGCCTGACGTCGCTGCCCGGAAACGGGCGCAAGCGTCGCGTGACAGAACCGAGGGCCGCCTGTTCGCAGGCGGCCTTTGCTGTATCGGAGCCCAGCCATGCCAGATGACATCGCCGCCCTCCAGGCCGAGGCCGAGGCGGCCATCGCCGCCGCCGCCGACCCGCGCGGGCTCGATGCGGTACGGGTGGCGTTCCTGGGCAAGCAGGGGCGCATCACCGGCCTGTTGCGCGGCCTGGGCCAGATTCCAGCTGATGAACGCAAGGCACGTGGCGCGGCGGTCAATGCGCTGCGGGACGGGCTTGAGGCTGTGCTCTCGATGCGGCAGGCGGTGCTGGACGCCGTGGCGCTCGATACCCGGCTGGCCAGCGAGCGGATGGATGTCTCCCTGCCACCGTCATTGGGGCCGCGCGGCGTCATCCACCCGATCAGCCGCACCATCGAGGAGATGGTCGCGATTTTCGGCGCCATGGGCTTCAGCATGGCCGAGGGGCCGGATGTCGAGACCGATTGGTATAATTTCGGCGCGCTGAACATGCCGGCGCATCACTCGGCACGCAGCGACATGGACACCTTCTACCTGTCCGGGATGGACGGCGGGCAGCCGCTGGTGCTGCGGACGCATACGAGCTCGGTGCAGATCATCTCGATGCTGTCGGAGCCGCCGCCGCTGCGCCTCATCGTACCCGGCCGCACTTACCGCGCCGATCATGACGCGACGCATAGCCCGATGTTCCACCAATGCGAGGGACTGGTGCTGGATCGCGGCATCACGCTTGGACATCTGAAGGGCTGCCTGACGGATTTCCTCCGTGCGTTCTTCGCTATCTCCAATCTGCCCGTGCGGTTCCGCGCCAGCTACTTTCCGTTCACGGAACCTTCCATGGAGGTCGATATCGGCTGGAACCGCCGCACCGGCGAACTCGGCGCCGGGGGCGATTGGCTTGAGATCCTGGGCAGCGGGATGGTGCATCCCAAGGTTCTGGCCAATTGCGGCATCGATCCCCGGGAATGGCAGGGCTTCGCCTTCGGGATGGGGGTGGAGCGGGTGACCATGCTCAAGCACGGCATCTCGGATCTTCGGCTGTTCTACGAGAGCGACATCCGCTGGCTGCGGCATTACGGCAGCTCGCCCTTCCAGCCGGCGATGTTGCATGAGGGGGTGTGAGGTCGTGACCAGTCTTAATCCCCAGGCCGCAATTGCACCGTCATGGCACGCGCAGGCGTGCCATCCGCGCCTTTTCTGCGCGGAGCAAGCAAGGCGTGGATCCGAGCGTGACGGGCGTATGCGCGTCGACCAAGTGGTTCTCAGCAGGATCTCGCAGCCATGAAGTTCACCCTCTCGTGGTTGCGCGACCATCTCGATACCAAGGCTGATCTCGCCTCCATCACCGACAAGCTCACCGGCGTCGGACTGGAGCTTGAGGGCGTGGCCGATCCCGGTGCGGCGCTGGCGCCCTTTCGCATCGCCCACGTCATCGAGGCGGTGCAGCACCCGAATGCCGATCGCCTGCGTGTCTGCACGGTGGATGCCGGCGAGGGACCGGTCTCGGTCGTCTGTGGCGCGCCGAATGCACGGACCGGCATGAAGGGGGTTTTCGCCCCGGTCGGTGCCGTCATCCCGGGCTCCGGCATGCTGCTGAAGGCGGGCGAGATTCGCGGCGTGGCCTCCATGGGGATGCTGTGCTCGGCGCGCGAGCTCGGCCTCGGCGAGGATCACGATGGCATTCTCGACCTGCCGGCCGATGCGCCGGTCGGTCGGTCCTACGCCACCTGGGCGGGGCTGGATGACCCGGTGGTCGAGATCGCGGTGACGCCTAACCGGGGTGACGCGCTGGCGATACGCGGCATCGCGCGGGATCTGGCGGCGGCCGGGATCGGCGCGTTGAAGACTTTCCAGCCGGAGGTTGTGGTCGGAAAAGGCGCAAGTTCCGTGTCTTGGAAGATTGAGATGCCACAGGTCTGCCCCTGGGTACTCGGACGCACCATTCGCGCCGTGAAGAATGGCCCGAGCCCGGCCTGGCTACAGGATCGTCTGCGTGCCATCGGCCTGCGGCCGATCAGCGCGCTGGTCGACATCACCAACTTCTTCACGATCGACCTCGGCCGTCCCCTCCATGTTTTTGATGTTGCGGCAATCTCAGGTGACACGCTGACGCTCCGCCCCGGCAACGGCGAGACCTTCCGCGCGCTTAACGGCAAGGACGTCACCGTCACGCCCGAGGATTGCGTGATTGCCGATGCCGCCGGGGTGCAGTCGCTCGGCGGGATCGTCGGCGGCGAGGCGACCGGCTGTACGGAGGCCACGACCGACGTCTTCGTCGAATGCGCCTGGTTTGATCCGGTCGCCATCGCACTGACCGGCCGGCGCCAGCAGATTTCGTCTGACGCCCGGTCGCGTTTCGAGCGCGGCATCGATTCCGCGCTGATGCCGGCCGCGATGGAAGCAGCGACCCAAATGATCCTGGATCTCTGCGGCGGGGAGGCGAGCGAGGTGACCTCCGACGGTGCGGAGCCCGCGTGGCGCCGCACCGCGAGTTTGCGCTTCGCCCGGCTCCGAGATTTCGGCGGCGCCGAGGTGCCGGAGGACGAGGCGGAAGCCATCCTGCGCCGTCTGGGCTTTGGCTTGGTCGGCCGAGATGCGGAAAGCATCACCGTTTCCGTGCCGTCCTGGCGCAACGACATCGCGGGGCGCGGCGCGCTGGAACCGGCGAAGGCGCTGAGCCCCGATCAGATCGCCCAGATGGAAGCCGGCGTCGCGGCCATCGAGCCCGAGGTCGATCTCATCGAGGAGGTGCTGCGCATCTGGGGCATCGACCGGGTACCGGCGGCGTCGTTGCCAGCGGCCTCCGCCGTGCCCAAGGCGACGCTCACGCCGCGCCAGGTCCGTGCCGCGACGGTGCGCCGCGTGCTCGCCGCGCGGGGCTTGTCGGAGGCGGTAACCTTCAGCTTCGCCGATAGCCGCGTCGCCGCGCGGTTTGGAGACACGGCGGAGGGGCTGCGTCTGGTCAATCCCATCGCCTCGGATCTCGATCAGCTACGCACCACGCCGCTGATCACCCTGGCCTCGGCTGCCGCGCGCAACGCGGCGCGCGGCTTCCCCGATCTCGGCTTGTTCGAGATCGGTCCCGCTTTCCGCGACGGCGCGCGCAATACCCAACAGGTTGTGGCGGCCGGACTGAGGACGGGCGAGACACCGCGCGATTGGGCGGAGCCGGCCCGGGGTGTTTCGGCGCTGGATGCGAAGGCGGATGTCTGGGCGGCGCTGACGGCACTGGGCGTGCCTTCGGAGGCGTTGAGCGTCTCAGCCGATGCGCCGGTCTTCTACCATCCGGGCCGCTCGGGCGTGGTGCGGCAGGGGCCGAAGACGGTCTTGGCGCAGTTCGGCGTACTGCATCCGAGCGTGGTCCGCGCGCTGGACCTTCCGACGGAGGCGGTCGCGTTCGAGATTTTCCTCGATGCGATTCCGGAGCCGAAGCGTCGTCGCAAGGTGGCGCCCGTGCTGTCGGCCTTCCAGCCGATCCGCCGCGACTTCGCTTTTCTGGCCGAAGCCGCGACGCCGGCCGATGATGTGCTGCGCGCGGCGCGCGGCGCGGTGCGTGATCTGGTGGCGAGCGTCGTGTTGTTCGACGTCTATCAGGGCGAGCGTTTGGAGGCGGGTTTCAAGTCGCTGGGTATCGAGGTGACGTTTCAACCTCGCGCGGCGAGCCTGACCGAGGCGGAGATCGAGGAGGCTTCGGCGAAGGTGGTGGCTGCGGTCACGAAGGCGACGGCGGCCCGGCTGCGGTAGAGTCTGAAACCTCGGAGATAATGACGCTTCGGCGCAGCGGCTCGATTGGGATCGAGCTGTCGCGCCGAGAGCGATGGTGCGTTCAGCAATTTTATGGATAGAAACGAATTATTTCCCGACTCGGCCCATTTGCCTGCGACGCATATCCTATGAAGATATTGAATTTTCGATTTCCACGCAAAAACAATCCATGTTGGTGGTGACTGCGTTCAAAGCGGCGATTGATGTTTAGTCTTTCATGCCCAACAAAAGCTTGCTGAAACGCGAGCGTTGGTCCTCACGTGTGCCTTCCTAAAGAAAATGCATGACTATGGAATCCGCTAACAAGACCTTTCCCAAGCAACGCCGGTTTGGGGGCGCCTCCCCGAGCCAAAGGAAAAAGCTCGCTCGGAGCGAGCTTCGAAATGATATATATCATTTCGATAACGATACAGAAAACAAAGAGTGCTTTAACGGTGTCGGCGCATACTGCGTTTTTCAGGAGGTTCTGATGCAAATAAATCCAGCTAGTGGTTCAACATGAAGTGAGGGGCCATGGAACGGCCCTCTAAAGAAATTCACTGTTCCCAAGAAAGGAGAAAAGCCACCCGTTGCTTCTCAGGTTAAGGACCGCACTCGATTCAATTTCCGACGAACTATTGGCGGATTGTTCGGGCGTCCGTCTCAGCGGCCTGCCGCTCATTCTCCCACCTACGTCCAGCCACCCACTCTTCCTCCCACCTACGGCCAGGTCCGACATCCTCAATTTTCCAATTACCTCGGTAACCTCCCAATCCCGCCGCAGGTCTTTGGCTATATTCCGACTCGCGTTGCGGGTGCTCCGTCGCTAGAGCAAGAACTGGAAAATCGATCGGCCGGCGGGGGCCGCGTAGGACAGCCCTAAATCTCTACCACTCCAGAAGATCCAAGCATAGGCTGCAAGGAGCGGGAGCTGTACAGGCTCCTGCTCTACCGCTAGGCCGTGTGGGCAGATTTAGCCAGCATCAGCCCGCATGCAAAACTGATCATCGCTCAGTAACTGATGTCGGTTTTTTTAGCGTGTCGCGACGCGTTTTAACCGCTCGAGCTTGCCGATTGTCGGTTTGATGATCGCCCGGAGCTTGTAAAGGCGTTTCGGGAGAAAGCCTCCTCTCTGCGCGGAGTTTTCGCGGCGCAAGATATCGGTGTGACACCGCGCACGAGTGCCGCCGCCGGTTGGCTTGGTTGTCATATCCATGGTCTGTCATCGCGATGCGCGCGCGGATGTCGGGCCGATGTCGAGCGACGTCTCGAATTGTGTGCTGTCGATGGTCTCGCCACCGGTTCGGGTCATCCTCCGCACTGCTCGTAGCAGCCTGCCACGCGAACCAGAGTGTTGAAGCTTGACGATCGCTGCTGCGGGTGGGGTCGAAAGCGAAAGGCTGGGATTTCCGGCGAAGCTCCGGCCTGGCGCAACTTGTTTCGGTTAAGAAGCGGGATCGCTGGCGGCGCGTCCTTTGGCTTGCAGGCTTAGGACTCAGCCCTTGCGGATCGTCTTCCATGCTTCCTTTTGCAGCCCTGCGAGCGGGACGCCGTGTTGAAGCATGGCGATTCGGCTATCCGCACAAATCCGATGCATGCCTTGCCTCGCCGCGAGCGACGCTCTCTAAAAGCTCGCAACGCGTGGAAGATGAGTGAAATGGCGGACCAAGATCTAACTTTCGTCACCGGCGCCACCGGCTTCGTCGGCGCCGCCGTGGCTCGCCTGCTGGCGCAACGCGGTTACCCTCTCCGCCTCCTGGTCCGCCGCGGTAGCGACCGGCGGAATGTCGCGGGCCTGCCGGCGGAATTGGTGGAGGGCGACCTCAACGACTCCCACTCCCTGCGGCGTGGCATGGCCGGGTGCCGCTGGGTCTTTCATGTCGCTGCTGACTATCGCATCTGGGTGCCCGACCCCGAGCCTATGCTCACCACCAATGTGGAATCGACGCGCGGCCTGCTGCGTCTCGCGGCCGAAGCGGGGGCCGAGCGGATCGTCTATACCAGCAGCGTCGCGGCGCTTGGCCTGACGGCGCATGGCGAGCCGCCCGCTATCGAGACGACACCGGTGATCTACAAGAAGATCGCTGGCTTCTACAAGAAATCGAAATACCTCGCCGAGCAGGCGGCGCTCGAATGCGCGGCGGAGGGCGTCCCCGTCGTGATCGTCAACCCGGCCGCGCCGATTGGTCCGGGCGATGTGAAGCCGACACCCACCGGCGCCATGATCCGCGATGCCGCGATGGGCCGCATGCCGGCCTATGTCGAGACCGGGCTCAGCGTAGTGCATGTCGATGACTGCGCCATCGGCCATCTGCTGGCGCTGGAACGCGGGCGCATCGGCGAGCGCTATATCCTGGGCGGCGACAACATCTCGATGGGCGAGGTGCTGGCCATGGTGGATAGCGTCATGGGCAAGCCGAGGCGGCGGGCGCGGCTGCCGATCGGCCCGCTGGTGCCCGCCGCCTATCTCGCGGAACGCATCGCCCGGCTGACCGGCGGCGAACCGAGGCTGACGCGCGACCACCTCAAGATGGCGCGCAAGATGATGTATTTCTCCTCCGCCAAGGCCGAGGCCGAACTGGGCTACACGCACCGCCCCGCTTTCGAGGCGGTGCGTGATGCCATCGACTGGTTCAAGACCGAGGGCTATTTCACGCGCCGCTAACCTCCCGGCGCTTGCCCGCTTCTGTCGCGCCGCAGGATGTCGACGGAGCGGCGGGGAGAGGCTATCTCGGCCGGTGATGATCCCGCTCGCCTTCACCATGCTCGCTTTGGCCGTTTGGATCGGCCTTATCCTGTTCCATGGCCGTTACTGGCAGGCCGGACCGATCCTGCCGCCGGTTGCGGCCGGGGTGGTGTTGCCGGCGGTCGATGTCGTTGTGCCTGCGCGGGACGAGGCGCCGACCATCGCCGCCGCCATCGGCTCCCTAACGCGGCAGGTGCTGCCCGGCGGCGCTCGGCTACGTGTCATCCTGGTCGATGACGGCAGTTCTGACGGCACCGCGGATTTGGCGCGCCAGGCGGCGGAGGGGGCACCGCATCCGTTGACCGTCATCACCGGCATGCCCAAGCCGGAGGGCTGGAGCGGCAAGCTCTGGGCGGTGCATCAGGGCCTCGGCGTGACGACCGCGCCGCTGGTGCTGCTGACGGATGCCGATATCGCGCATCAGCCGGATCATGTGGCGCGGCTGGCGGCCAAGGCGGAGGCGGGGGATCTCGACCTCGTCTCCGAGATGGTGCTGCTCAACTGCGAGAGCTTCGCCGAGCGGGCGCTGGTGCCCGCCTTCGTCTATTTCTTCCAGCTGCTCTACCCCTTCGGTCGGTCGGCGGATCCGCGCCATCGCCAGGGCGCGGCGGCGGGCGGCACCATCATGCTGCGCCGCCGGGCGATCGAGCGCATGGGCGGCATCGCGGCGGTGCGGGGCGCTATGATCGATGACGTGGCGGTCGGCAGTCTGGTGAAGAGCGGTGGCGGCCGCATCTGGCTCGGCCACACGAAACGGGCGAAGTCGATCCGGCTCTATCCGCATTGGCGCGACATCTGGGCGATGATCGCGCGCACCGCCTATGTCCAGCTGAAGTTCTCGCCGTTGCTGCTAGCGGGCACCATCTTCGGCATGCTGCTGGTCTGGCTGCTGCCGCCCGCCGCCGCGCTGTTCGGCCATGGCGCGACCCGCTGGTGCGGGCTGGCGGCCTGGGTGCTGATGGCTGGCAGCTTCCTGCCCAGCCTGCGGCGCTATGGTCTGACCCCGCTCTGGGCCCCCTTCCTGCCGCTCATCGCCTTGTTCTACATGGCGGCGACGGTCGGTTCCGCGGTCAACCATCTGCGCGGCCGCAGCGTGACATGGAAGAATCGGGTCTATGGCTGAGAGCGAGAACGTCGAGACCTGGTCCGGCAAGAACCGTGGCGACGAGAATTTCCCGGTAGGCTCGGTGCTGATCCGCAAGAATCTCCGCCGTCACGTCCACGCCTATTACGCCTTCGCCCGCAACGCCGACGATATCGCCGATAGCCCGGACCTCACGCCGGAGGACAAAGTGGCGCGGCTCGACATCATGGAGGCGGTGCTACTCGGCGCCCGCACCGGCGGCGCCCCGAGCGCGACTGCCTTGCGCGCCAGCCTGGCCGAGACCGGAGTCAATCCCGGCCATGCGACCGACCTGCTGATCGCCTTCCGCCAGGACGCCACCAAGCTGCGCTACGCCGATTGGGGGGAGTTGCTGGAATACTGCCGCTTCTCCGCCATGCCCGTGGGCCGCTACGTGCTCGACCTGCATGGCGAATCGATTGAGACCCATGCGCCGTCGGATGCGCTTTGTGCCTCGCTGCAGGTGCTCAACCATTTGCAGGACTGCCAGAAGGATTTCCGCGATCTGAACCGCAGCTACCTGCCCGAGGATATGCTGCGCGGCGCTGGTCTCGACGTGAACGCGGTACAGGCCTCGGCTGAGACGCCAGCGCTGCGGCGGGTTTTCGCGATGCTGCTCGACCATTGCGATGCGCTCAACCGGGAGGGCGCCGCTTTGCCGCGCCGCGTCCGGTCTCGGCGGCTGCGGATCGAGACTGCGGTCATCAATGGCCTGGCGCGACGGCTGGCCCGACGATTGCGGCAGGGCGATCCTTTGGCGCGACGCGTTAAGCTAACCCGGACCGATGCGCTGGCGGCGATGCTCGGCGGTCTCGGCGCCTTCGCATGAGCCTCGCCGATCTGCAGACGCCGCCGCTGGGCGCGGCACCCGCTGACCTCACGGCAATCGAGACCCTGGTGCGGAAGTCCGGCTCGTCCTTCTACCATGGCATGCGGATGCTGCCGCCGGAGCGGCGCGCGGCGGTCTATGCCATCTACGCCTTCTGCCGCGTGGTCGATGACATCGCGGATGAGCCCGGCGCCTTGGTCGCCAAGCGGGAGGCGCTGGATGGCTGGCGCGAGCGCGTCAATTCTCTGGCCGACGGCCGCGCCGATGAGGCGGTGAGCCGGGTGCTGCTGCGGGCCTATCGCGCTTACGATCTACGCATTCCCGATTTCCTGGCGATCATCGACGGCATGCAGATGGATGCCGAGCGAGAGATCGTGGCGCCGTCCCTGGCGACGCTCGACCTGTATTGCGACCGCGTGGCGAGTGCCGTGGGGCGGCTGGCGGTGCGGGCCTTCGGTGATGCTTCGGCGGCGGCGGACCGGGTGGCGTATAACCTCGGGCGGGCGCTGCAACTCACGAATATCCTGCGCGACCTTGCCGAGGATGCCGAGCGGTCGCGGCTTTATCTGCCGCGCGAGTGGCTGGCGGAGGCGGGGGTGCCGCCCAATCCGGCGGCGGCGCTGACCTCGCCGGGTTTGCCTGCTCTGTGCAAGCGCGTCGCGGCTTTGGCGCGCGACCATTATCGCGGTGCCGAGGAGGCGATGGCGCAATGCGATCAGCGCGCGATCAAGCCCGCGCGCATCATGGCGGCGCCTTATCGGGCTTTGCTGACACGGATGGAGCGGACGGGCTTCGCGCGGCCTGCGGAGCGGGTGAGTCTGCCGACTTGGCTGAAGCTGTGGTTCGCGGTGAAGGTGATGACCGCTTGAGGTTGCGGTGGCACCTGAGCGGACCCACCCCCAGCCCCTTCCTTGGAGGGAGGGGAGCTTCTGTCTTCACCCCTCCCTGCAAGGGAGGGGTTGGGGGTGGGTTCTTGGGTGGCGGCAACCCCGCGTGACCGCGAGCCATATCCACATCATCGGCGCTGGCCTCGCGGGCCTGGAAGCGGCGATGCGGCTGGTGGAGGCCGGGGGGCGGGTGACGCTGCATGAGGCCGGCCCCGCGGCTGGTGGACGCTGCCGCAGCTATTTCGACCGCAGCCTCGGACGGCGGATCGACAACGGCAATCACCTGCTGCTGTCGGGCAACCGGGCGGCAGCGGCTTATCTCGCGCGGATCGGCGCGAGTAACAGCATGGTCGGCCCGCGCGACCCGGTTTTTCCCTTTGTTGACCGCGCCGATGGGGCGCGCTGGGTGCTGCGGCTGAGCCGAGGGCGGCTCCCCTGGTGGCTCTTCGATGCGGGCGCCCGCGTGCCGGGCACTCGGCCGGGCGACTACCTCGCGCTGCTTCGGCTGCGCGGCGCTCGGGGGTCAGTCGCAGAGGCCATCGGCGGCAGCGGGACGTTGTATCGTCGATTGCTCGAACCGCTCGCCATCGCCTCGCTCAACACGCCGCCAGAGACAGGGCTCGCTTCGCTCTTACAGGCCGTGGTGGCGGAGACGCTGACACGCGGAGGCCAAGCCTGCAGGCCCCTGGTGCCGCGCGACGGTCTCTCCGAGAGCTTCATCGATCCGGCGATCGCCTGGCTTGCCGCGCATGGTGCCGAGACCCGTACCGGGCGGCGGCTGCAGGCGATCGAGGCCGAGCAGGGCAGGGTGACGCGGCTGATCTTCGCCGACGGGCCGGTGATAGTCGGCGCAGGGGATGCCGTGGTGCTGGCTGTGCCGGCACCGGTGGCGGCGGATCTGCTGCCGGGCCTCGTCGCGCCGGATGCTTTCGAGGCGATCGTGAACGTCCATTTCCTGGCCGAGGCACCGCCGCCTCCGCCAGAGGCGCTCTTCGTCGGCATCGTCGGCGGTGTCGCCGAATGGGTTTTCGTGAAGAACGGCGTCCTCTCGATCACCATCAGCGCCGCCAACCGGCTGGTGGACGAGACGCCGGAGCAGCTGGCGGAACTGACCTGGCCCGATGTCCGTGCCGCGCTTCCCGGCCTGCCGGAGGCGCTGCCCGCCTGGCGCGTCGTCAAGGAGAAGCGCGCGACTTTCGCCGCTACCGCTGACCAGGAGAGGCGCCGCCCGGCTGCCGGTGGCAGCGGGCTCGCTAACCTGGCGCTTGCCGGCGATTGGACAGCGACGGGGCTGCCCGCCACGATTGAGGGTGCCATCCGCTCCGGCGATGTGGCCGCCGCGCAGATATTACGGCATAATTAAATTCGCCATGCCGCATGATCTCGCCCCGATGACCGCCGCCGTGACCACCGAAAGCCTCAGCGAGGCCATCGGCCGGGCCGAGCAGGCACTGCTGCACCGCCAGAATCCCGATGGCCATTGGGTGTTCGAGCTGGAGGCGGATGCGACGATCCCGGCGGAATATGTCCTGCTGGAGCATTACCTCGACCGCATCGACCCGGTGCTGGAGGCCAAGATCGGCCTCTATCTCCGGCGCATCCAGGGCGCCCATGGAGGCTGGCCGCTCTATCACGCGGGCGCTTTCAACATTTCCGCCAGCGTGAAGGCGTATTTCGCGCTCAAGGCACTCGGCGACGATCCGGACGCGCCGCATATGGTGCGGGCGCGCCAAGCGATCCTCGCGGCGGGCGGGGCCGAGCGGACCAATGTCTTTACCCGCATCCAGCTCGCCTTGTTCGGTGAGGTGCCGTGGCGTGCGGTGCCGGTCATGCCGGTCGAGATCATGAGCCTGCCGCGCTGGTTCCCCTTCCATCTGCTGAAGGTGAGTTACTGGTCCCGCACGGTGATCGTGCCGCTGCTGGTGCTGATGGCGCTGAAGCCCAAGGCCCGTAACCCGCGCGGCATCACGATTTCCGAGCTCTTCGTGACGCCGCCCGAGCAGGTGCGGGATTGGATTCGCGGTCCCTATCGCAACGGCTGGGGCCGCTTCTTCAAGGCGGTGGATGCGGTGCTGCAACCGCTGGAGCCGCATTTCGTCAAAGGCAACCGTCAGCGCTGCATCGACCAGGCCGTCGCCTGGGTGGGTGAGCGGCTGAATGGCGAGGACGGGCTTGGGGCGATCTACCCCGCCATGGCCAATAGCGTGATGATGTATGACGCGCTGGGCTATCCGGCCGACCATCCGCAGCACGCCATCGCCTGGGAATCTGTCCGCAAGCTGCTGCATGAGGGCGATGAGGCGGGTGAAGTCTATTGCCAGCCCTGCCTCTCGCCGATCTGGGATACGGGCCTGGCAGGCCACGCGGTGGCCGAAGCGCGCGGTGCCGCGACGGCCGAGGTCGATGCCGCCTGCGATTGGCTGCGGGCCCGACAGATCACTCAGGTGCGCGGCGACTGGGCCGAAACGCGGCCCGACGCGCCGCCCGGCGGCTGGGCGTTCCAGTATAACAACGACCACTACCCCGATGTGGATGACACCGCCGTAATCGGCATGTTGCTGCACCGCCAGGGCGATCCGGCGCATGAGGCGTCGATCGAGCTGGCCCGGCAATGGGTCATCGGCATGCAGAGCCGGGGCGGCGGCTGGGGCGCGTTCGACGCCGATAACGACCACGATTTCCTCAATCACATCCCCTTTGCCGATCACGGCGCGTTGCTCGACCCGCCAACTGCCGATGTGACGGCGCGTTGCGTGTCCTTCCTCGGCCAGCTCGGCCATGCCGAGGACCGGCCGGTGATCGACCGCGCGCTCGACTATTTGCGGCGGGAGCAGGAGGCGGCTGGCTGCTGGTTCGGCCGCTGGGGCACCAATTATATCTACGGCACCTGGTCGGTGCTCTGCGCGCTCAATGCCGCCGGCGTGCCGCGCGAGGACCCGATGGTCGAGCGGGCGGTCGCCTGGCTGCTCGCCCGTCAGCGGCCGGAAGGCGGCTGGGGCGAGGATTGCGCGAGCTACGAGGGCGCACCGCCGGGCGAATACACCGACAGCCTGCCCAGCCAGACCGCCTGGGCGGTGCTCGGCCTGATGGCGGCCGGGGAGGCGGAGCATCCCGCGGTGGCACGCGGCGTCGCCTGGCTCGCGAGCCAGCAGAAGGCCGACGGGGAGTGGGACGAGGCGCCCTACAACGCGGTCGGATTCCCGAAGGTTTTCTACCTCAAGTACCACGGCTACCGGCTGTTCTTCCCGTTGCTGGCGATGGCGCGCTTCCGCAACCTTCGTCAGGCCAATAGCCGGCAGGTCGCTTACGGGTTCTGACGCGGAATTAGCCGACTCGAGCCTCTGAGCCGCCTCGACCATTTCGTTTTCGATCCACTAAAATATTAAAAATCGTCCATACCAGGGACGGTATTATTCTGACTATGGAGCGATCTCATTCGGGTCTGGGTCGACATTCCCGTATTCTGCTGCCACGCGCTAATCGTTGCGGAGTTTTTATCGAGTAGCAGCCAGAATAGCGTTGGATTCAGTATCAAAACAATTTTCGTTGTTCAATGGAAAGCACTGTGAGCATGACGTTGGTTTTCTGAATCACTAATTAACCGTGAGCGGCAGGTAGCGAACCTGCATGGTGCCGGCTGGTATATCTCTCATTTCGCCTCCCACCAATTTTTACGCATTTTCAACAATCCGAGCGGAAAAGCGGACCGACGACCAAACCGGGTTGCGACCGCCTGTCGAGGCAGTTGCCGCGATCCTCGCAACTGCCGAAGGAAGGAAAGATCATGTCGGCCATATCTCCGCAAATGCGTCTGCAAATGCTTCCAGGGAACTCTTCGCAGAGTGACGCGCCGTCGCCGCCGTTTGATCTGGCCCGACGAGGACGGCGGTTTCTTCCGCCGTTGATTCACCTCAATCATCACCATTGCGTCCACGTTCATTTTGACCCGCGCAAGCCGGTACCTGCCCGCCTTAGAACCCAGGTCACAGTTGCCCAGCCCAAGCCGGTACCTGCCCGCCTTGGAACCCAGGTCACAGTTGCCCAGCCCAAGCCGGTACCTGCCCACCTTAGAACCCACGTCATAGTCGCCCAGCCCGCGCCTGCGCCGCTTGTGACCCGCGGCACAGTCATCGAACCGACGCGACATCCGGCCAACCCACAGCCAACACCCACCGTTGCCCCGCATCACCATAGGCACCAGCCAACTCGGGCCGAGTCGCCGGTCACGCCATCATCTACTCATTCGAGACACAGGCCGTCACACCACGCGACGGTCCCTAACCACCGGAACTATGCCGAATTTACCGACCCCCTCGCTCCAGGTGTGCTCGAAGATGACCACACGCTCGAGGTCTTTACGCTTATTAAAAATCTCGGCCGGAGGGCGAAAACATCATGAATGAGATTAAGCCAATCGATCCGAACTCACGAGCCATCGCGCTGGTGCAGGGGCCTGGCGAGCGTTTCGAAGTCCGAAGGCAGGGTCCGACGCCGATCCCGCTGTCGGAGTTACGCAGCCCACCGATCGTCAATTCCAGGAAGCCCGAACTTAATTACCCCAAGGCGCTCGAAGCCATCCTGAAGAACCAGTTTCTATTGAAAGAGCGAATCAGGAAACTTCGGGAGGAGGTCGAGAGACTGCGAGCTAATTGCCCATAACGTCATGCAAGACGAGCAACCGCCCATCGGAAAAAGCCTTGGCGATCCAAGACGGAGACGCTGAGTGAATGCGCGCCGCGTGCGCGGCGGCGCGACGCAACTAACCTGAAGGGTCGTCTCCATCCACGGCCAGTGCGCCGAAAGTGAAAGAGCTTGAACATGGCCAGCAAAAGTTCAATTTCCAACTTGCCTCGAAGCAATGCGAGGCCCCGAACGGAACGGGCGGCAACCGCCAGATTCGAGGGCCACCTCGTCGAGAGCAGAAAGAGGCGACTGGATCTGCCCACGGAAATCAGACGGATACTCAAAGAACAGGTGTGGATGGGCAAACGGCTGGCGAGCGTCGAGTTTACGCTGCGGCTGGAAAACAGTACCCATTATCGACGTGTTAGAGGAGAACTACATCGCTTTGCTCGGCAACACGAAGCCCCGCCAGTTCCAGGTATAGCGACTGAGTTGGGCGAACTTATCGCTTCGAATTAGATGCCTTGTGTTCTAGCGAAGTTCTTTGGCGCCGTAAGGTTGCTTTTGGTTCAACGCCGCTCTTTGCGTAGGCTCAAAGAAACCAAATGTTAACACAATAGCACTCAATACTGAGCGTTCTTCGACAGACTTCGCTTTGGCCTGTAACTCATAAGGATTTGGTCATGGGATCTATCGACGGGGTATGGAACTGCGCGGTCGAGCAAGGGCGTTACCAGACAGTGCCACACGACTTCCAGCCGAAGCCAGCAAAAGCACGAGAGTCACTGTCTCCCCGGACACCTAGCCTGACACCGTCGCTTCAGCGGCGGAACTCGTATACCACGTTGGCCCTTGATGTCGATCCTGAGCGCAGGCCCCATTTCAAAGCCGTTGCATCGGCGATGCACAAATATGCGAAAAGCGGCTCTCCACCTTTGTTGCCGCGCCGGTTTTCCTCGGGCTTGAAGACAGCAATCGGCGACTTTCTTGGCCCCATTTTGTTGCCCGTCCATCGATAGTAGCGTTTGGCGAAGCGCGGATCCTCCGCGGAGCGCTAGCAGATGAGCGGGGCGCGGTCGGGGAGGCCGGTTTAGTCGAGTGAGCCGCCGTGCTCTCGTTGTCTGCGTTCTAAGGGAGACCCGGATCATTTGGTGATCCGGGCAATTATTGGAACTCGCAGCGACACACGAGGAGCGCGCATGCCGTTGCGTGACGTCTGTTGAGATGCATCCAGCTGTCATTCGCGGCGAATGCCAGTGTTGCGATTCCTCGCGAAAAGACTCGCCGTGCGCTGAGGTTTTGGCGTCCGCTGCAAAGACTTTAACCTGGATGGAATGGCCTGGCGGGGCGCCAAGTCTGCTCAGAATAATCGTCAAATTTTCATTATTATTTCGTATCATGAGTTTTCCGAAATGTGAACATTGGAGGCTCGTGATGGGCGTTTCAAAGGTGAGTGGTCGCCCGGCGGTCGAAAGTCCAAGCACGGGAACTACGCAGCGCTTTAACGTGCGCGAGCAGATGCGACCTCTTGCTCGTGCCAACCAAAAGCAGGGCAACGAGGTCCGTACGAATGTGCGGAACGCGGATCCGTATGTACGAGCAGTTCCACACGATCCTACCCATGATGAGACCGAGAGTCTCCGGCAGCAGGTTGAGTTTTCGTTGGAAATTCTTGAAGATCTCGCTGTATTCTTGCCGAAGACAAAGGCGCTAATACACTTGGGGAGATGTGCACTCAACAAAAACGTTCTGGAAGGCGACCTCAAGCGTGCGAGAAAAGGTGTCGAGAGAGTCAAGAATGTCGCTCACGAGATTGCGGCTTCTGTCGGGCTAGCCTGAACAAATCCGCGCCCGAGAGATCTTTTTCGGATATTCGAGACGCCGGACGCCCGCTGGGTTAGTCTGACCGTGTGATTCACTGCGCGCTCATTGTCGGCATGGCTAGCGAGGCGCGGATCGCCCGGCGGTCCGGGCTGTCGATCGCGATTGGCGGTGGCACACCCCAAGGCGCGCGCGTAGCGGCGGAGCAGCTGCTGCAAGAAGGCGCGCGAAGCCTCGTCAGCTTTGGTCTTGCTGGTGGCTTGGATCCCGCGCTCACGCCTGGTGATCTTTTGGCGGCCGAGACAGTGTTGTCGGGCGGGCGGCTATTCCCTTGCGACGCGGCGCTCGTGCGGCGTCTCGGCGTCCGGAGCGTCCCGCTGTTGCTCGCAGGGGACGCCATCGTGGCGACCGCCCGCGAAAAGGCTCGCCTCTATGCCGAGTCCGGCGCGGCGGCGGTGGATTTGGAGAGCGGCGCTGTCGCCGAACTCGCCACCGAGGCGGGAATACCCTTCGCGGTCCTCCGCGCCATCTGTGACGGAGCAGACCGGAACCTGCCGAGAGCAGCCATGGAGGGGTTGGACTCGGCGGGGCGCATCGCCCCGTTCAAGCTCGTTGCGGCTTTGCTCCGCGATCCGGCGCAGATCTTTGGGCTTATCGCGCTCGGGAGAGATGCTGCTCGCGCACGGTCCGCGCTGCTTAAAGCGGCGCCAGGACTGGCCGCGCTAGGACGCTAGGCCAAAAGCGCCTGTCGGCATCAGGAGCGAGGCGCCGAAATGGCCTCGCCCCTCAGGCATCCGCTCAGTCAGCAGTACCCGCGACCTCAGCCGAGGAGGAGCTGCGTGTCACCCGGACCCGGCCTGCCTTGCTCGCCTTGATGCTCGCCATTTTGTCTTCGACATGCTTGCCGAAGACGTATTGCGCCGGGCGCTGGCCCTCCAGCGGGATCTCCCTCGCCATGGCGCCCTCAGTTTTTGGGCCGAAGATGGAGGTCTTGATGTAGGCGATCGGATTGTGCACGGCGGCGACCACGGCGGTCGACTCGTAGCCGGAATGCACCATGCAGTCGGCGCATTTCTCGTAATTGCCGGTACCGTAGCTGTCCCAGTCCGTCGTTTCCATCAGCTCGTTGTAGGTCTTGGCGTAACCCTCACCGAGCAGATAGCAGGGGCGCTGCCAGCCGAAGACGTTGCGAGTCGGCTTGCCCCATGGCGTGCAGGTAAACTCCTGATTGCCGGCGAGGAAGTCGAGGAACAGCGCCGACTGGTTGAACTTCCACTTCTTGCCCTTGCCGGCGCGGAAAATGCCGCGGAACAGCTCCTTCGTCTTCTGCCGGTTCAGGAAATGCGCCTGGTCAGGCGCCCGCTCATAGGCATAGCCCGGGGAGATCATGACGCCATCGATGCCCAGCGCCATGGCGTCGTCCATGAAGCGCGCGACCCGCTCCGGCTCGGCGCCATCGAACAGCGTGGTGTTGATGCAGAGCCGGAAGCCGGCGTCCTTGGCCTTCTTGATGGCCCTGGCGGCGATGTCATACACGCCGTCCTGGCAGACCGACTTGTCGTGCATCTCCTGATCGCCATCCAGATGGATGTCCCAGGCAAAATTCTTATGGGGCTTGTACAGCTCCATCTTCTTCTCGAGCAGCAGCGCGTTCGTGCAAAGGTAGATGAACTTACCCTTGGCGAGCAGCTTCTCGACGATTTCCGGCATCTCGCGGTGGAGCAGCGGCTCGCCGCCCGCGATGGC
Organism: Acidisoma sp. L85; assembly: GCF_009765865.1. Lineage (GTDB taxonomy): Bacteria > Pseudomonadota > Alphaproteobacteria > Acetobacterales > Acetobacteraceae > Acidisoma. The sequence continues at coordinate 113,923 of NZ_LMUQ01000012.1, read as the reverse complement.
GATGACAGGGGCGCCGCACTCGTCGGCGGCTTCCAGGCATTCATCGACCGTCAGGCGCTGATTGAGGATATCGGACGGGTAGTCGATCTTGCCGCAGCCGTTACAGGCGAGGTTGCAGCGGAACAAGGGCTCCAGCATCAGCACAAGCGGATAGCGTTTGCGCCCCGAAAGATGCTGCTTGATGACATAGCTACCGACCTTCACGGCCTGGTTTAGCGGAACACCCATAGGCGTGTGAGCTCCTCGGCTGGCTCGAATGAACGGCACGACGTCACGGCAAAGCCGCGGGCCGCTCAACTAGGCGTGGAATTTACGGAAAAACGCAGCTAGTTCAAGGAAATAACACTCATGCCACATCCGCAACCTCAGGCGGCAAGCGGAAACGCACATCCTCCGGCACGCCGCTCAACAGGCCCACGCTGACCTCATCGAAGCGACGCAACCCGTCCAAAACGCCCTGCACCAGTATCTCAGGCGCCGAGGCCCCCGCGGTCAGGCCAACCGTCTGGACGCCCTCGAACCATTCCGGCCGCAGCCCGTCCGCATCATCGATAAGATATGACGTGCAGCCGAGTTCCTCGCCAAGCTCCTTGAGCCGATTCGAGTTCGAACTATTGCGAGATCCCACCACCAATATGACCTCGACCGACTTCGCTAGGTCGCGCACCGCCTGCTGGCGATTCTGGGTCGCATAGCAGATGTCCCGCACATCGGGACCCTGGACGGTGGGAAAGCGGTCCTTCAGCGCCTGGATGATGCCGCGCGTGTCGTCCACCGAGAGGGTCGTCTGGGTCACATAGGCGAGCTTGTTCTCGTCCGCGACTTCGAGCTTGCCGACATCCTCGGCGGTCTGGACGAGATGCACCTTGGCGGGGATTTGCCCGATCGTGCCCTCGACCTCGGCATGGCCGGCATGCCCGATGAGGACGATCTCGCGATCCTGCGCGGCATAGCGGCGGCCCTCGGCATGGACCTTGGCGACGAGCGGGCAGGTGGCGTCGATCACCGGCAGCCCGAGTGCCGCCGCCGAGTCCTGCACCTTCTTGGCGACGCCATGGGCGCTGAACACGGTGATGGCGCCTTCCGGCACCTCGTCGAGCTCATCGACGAAGACCGCGCCACGCTGGCGCAGATCCTCGACCACATGGCGGTTATGGACGATTTCGTGCCGCACATAGATCGGCGGACCGTATTTGATGAGCGCCCGCTCCACGATATCGATCGCGCGGACGACGCCCGCGCAGAAGCCGCGGGGCTGAGCCAGGAGGACACGCATTCTCTTTCGTCTTCTCCGATCGGGCGTCCGGGGCGCTAGAAAGCCACGGGGACGCGCCAGGGTGAGATAGGCCATTTTTGGAAGATGCGGCAACCACTTGCTGCACCGCACCCCATGGAGCCCTGCATTGCGTGGCCGCAAGACCACACTAGTGGCCTAAGTGTCACGCCCCCGGCGTGACAGGCTTGCCTTCAGGTCGCCGCTTGTTACAAACCGCTTCCGTGCCACATCCGGCGCAATGCCCGGTGTTGCTCGTCCGTGCCGACGACGCGCTTATGAGGGAGACGGCTCAAAGAGCCGAATAGACAATGACTCGCAGTCGTCGAAATTTTCTCGGACAGGCCCTGGTCGCTGCCGCCGTTTTTTCCGCGTCGCCCGCTTTCGCCCAGGCCGACGGGGCGCTCACCGCGCCGATCGGCACGCTCGGCAATGCTTTGCTCGCCGTCATGCGTTTAGGAAAGCAAACGCCCTTTCCCCAGCGCTACAACATGCTGGCGCCAGCCGTGGATCAGGCCTTCGATCTGGAGGACGTGCTACGAGTATCGGTCGGATCGTACTGGAATGGACTGCCAGCGGCGCAGCAGAGGAAATTGCTGCAGGCCTTCCGCAGTTTCATCATCGCGACCTACGTGTCGAACTTCAAATCCTACGACGGACAGACCTTCCTGATTTCGCCGACGATCCGGACGGTTGGCGCGGATCGTGTCATCAGCACTACCCTGGACAAGCCGCAGGGTGACGCGCTTCGTATGGATTATGTCATGCACGAGACGCCGATGGGTTGGAGAGTGCGCGACATCCTGCTCGATGGAACGATTAGCCGAGTCGCGGTCCAAAGGTCGGACTTCGCCTCACAGCTATCGCAGGGTGATGCCAGCCGCCTTATCGGCAGCCTGGACCAGAAGGTCTCCGTCCTGTCGGACGGCTCGATGAACGCCTGATCACTTGCCCCTGCTCGCCGATGCGACCGCCGCTTTCGCCTGCATCGGCCTAGTCCAGGCTGGGATGGGCGTTGCCGGCCTGCACCGGTTCTTTGGCGGGGCGGCCATGCCGCCCGGGGAACAACCTCCGGTCTCGATCCTCAAGCCGCTGAAGGGCGACGAGCCGCTGCTGGAGGCGGCGCTCGCCTCATTCTTCACGCTGGCCTATCCCAACTATCAGCTCGTCTTCGGCGTGCAGGACAGCACGGACCCGGCAATCGCCGTGGTGGAGCGGTTGCGGCGGCTTTTCCCTGAGCGGGATGTCGCCCTGGTAATCGATTCGACCCCGCATGGCGGCAACGGCAAGATCGCCAACCTCATCAATATGCTGCCGCAGGCGCGGCATGACCTTCTGATCCTCTCGGATTCCGATGTTCATGTGTCGCCGACCTTCATCGATTGTATGATCGCGGGCCTCATCGACCCGGAGGTTGGCGTTGTTACCGCGCTGTATACGGGGGTTGCCGGTGTCCCAGGCCTGCCCGCACGGCTCGGCGCCGCTCATATCAACCATGTGTTTCTGCCGGGTGTGCTTGCCGGCCACATGCTCGGCCGCGAGGATTGCCTGGGCGCGGCGCTTGCCCTGCGGCGCACGACTCTCGCGCGGATCGGTGGCCTGCTGGCGCTACTGCCTCACTTGGCCGATGACGCCGCGCTAGGCCGCCTTGCCCATGGTCTTGGCCTTCAGGTGGCACTCGCCCCGATCATCGTTATGACCACCGTGGCGGAGAGTAGTCTGCGCGCCCTGCTGCGGCATGAGTTGCGCTGGGCGCGCACCATCCGTTCGCTGGCGCCAGTATTCTATGCCACCTCCTTGCTGCAATACCCTTTGTTCTGGTCGCTGGTAACGCTGGCGGTCGCTGGACCCCGGCTATGGGCCTGGGTGTTTTTGGTTGTGGTCTGGCTGCTGCGTGCAACCGCGGCCCGAGCCCTGAGTGTGAGGCTTCGGCAAAACGGTTTCCCGCTCTGGCTGCTGCCGCTGCGCGAAATGCTCTCGGTTGGCATCGTCATAGCGGCCTATCTCGGCAACCAGGTTGTCTGGCGGGGCACCACCATGCAGGCCGTGGCCGGAGATGATCTGCGCCGTGTCGGGTCGCGCCCGCGGCGGTGGAAATTGAAGTTGAGACGAAGCGGGACAACGCCGCTCCCACGAGGTATAAGTCACTCATGATGAAGACATTGTTCTTGCAGCCGCCCTCCTTCGATGGATTCGATGGCGGCGCCGGGTCGCGCTATCAGGCCAAGCGCGAGATCAAGTCCTTCTGGTATCCGACCTGGCTGGCGCAGCCCGCCGCCATGGTGCCGGGCAGCCGCCTCATCGACGCGCCGCCGGCGCGGATGGGCATGGCGCCGGTCCTCGCGGATGTGAAGGGCAGGGACCTCGTCGTCATCCATACCTCGACACCGTCTTTCGCGAGCGACGTGAAAGTGGCGCAGCAGCTGAAGGATGCGAATCCCTCGGTGAAGATCGGCTTCGTCGGGGCCAAGGTCGCCGTGCAGCCGGCCGAGAGCCTGGCGGCTGGCGCGCCGATCGATTTCGTTGCGCGCAACGAGTTCGACTTCACGATCCAGGAGATCGCCGAGGGGCGGGACTTTGCCGCGGTCGACGGGATTTCCTATCGCGACCGCAATGGCCTGATCGTGCATAACAAGGACCGGGCGGTGCTGGAGGATATGGACCAGCTCCCCTTCGTGACCGATGTGTATAAGCGCGACCTCAAGATCGAGGATTACTTCATCGGCTATCTGATGCACCCCTATGTGTCGCTGTACACCGGGCGCGGCTGTAAATCCCGCTGTACCTTCTGTCTGTGGCCGCAGACGGTGGGTGGCCATCGCTACCGCGTGCGCAGCCCGGAGCATGTCGCGGAAGAGATCAAGCTCGCGAAGGCCTATTTCCCGCAGGTGCGCGAGTTCTTCTTCGACGACGATACCTTCACCGATAACCTGCCGCGTGCTGAGGCTATCGCGCGCGAATTGGGCAAGCTCGGTGTCACCTGGTCATGCAATGCGAAAGCAAATGTTCCGCGCTCGACGCTGAAGATTCTCAAAGACAATGGGTTGCGGCTGCTACTGGTCGGGTATGAGAGCGGCAACCAGCAGATCCTCTACAACATCAAGAAGGGCATGCGGATCGAGGTTGCCGAGCAGTTCACGAAGGACTGCCACGAGCTAGGCATCAAGATTCACGGCACCTTTATTCTCGGCCTGCCCGGGGAGACCAAGGAGACGATCCAGGAGACCATCCGTTTCGCGACCAAGATCAATCCGCATACCATCCAGGTGTCGCTCGCGGCGCCCTATCCCGGCACCGCGCTCTACAAGCAGGCGCTGGAGAATGGCTGGCTGGATGTGAGACATGCCGAGTTGATCGACGAGACAGGAATTCAGATCGCGCCGCTGAGCTATCCGGATCTCAATCACACCGAGATCTTCGACAACGTCGAGACCTTCTACAAGAAGTTCTATTTCCGCGCGCCGAAGATCGCCTCGATCGTGGGCGAGATGGTGGTCAGCCCGCAGATGATGGTCCGCCGGTTGCGCGAGGGCGTCGAGTTCTTCCAGTTCCTACGCGAGCGGAACAAGATCGCGGCTTGATGAGGGCGCCTGAAGTTCATCCCAGCTTAAGGGCGCAGGTTTACTTCTGCACCCTCAAGTCGGGAGCTGGGACATGGCTGCTACAATTAATGGTCTGCCACGCTTGGCCCATATGAATGACGCGCCGAAGCCGGGTGGTTTTACGCAGGTCGGAACACATGAGTTCGTCAACCATCCTGGCCCCGGCAATACTCACGTGTTTATCAATACGGGGGAGTTCCGGAAGAAGTTGAATTTCCAGGCTTTGCCGCCGTCTGAACGGAAAAAACTGATTGAACAGCAGCGCAGACTGGTCGACGCGCCTATAGGCGTCCTAGGGCGCGACGTGAAATATGGCCTTCTGCTGCGCCTCGGTCCGAACCTCTCGTTGACCAAGATGTGGAAGGAGATCCGTGTCGAATACGACAAATTGGTTGCCTGGGACGAGGAAGTTAACCTAGTTCCGCCGCGGGCCCAAAAGCGGCCGGGACAAGTAGATCGGATTAGCACCAATCGATTCGTTCAAATTCCCGTTCCTGGCGGTACGCACCGCGCACTAGATCGCGGTGCGTTCGCACAAGCAAAGAACGAGAGGCGCTAGGCGCAATTGCCAAAAAAACGTTGATGCTGGGCGCTCATCCTCGGACTTGATCTGAGCAATTGCCATTCAATCATCTATGTTATCGTGGCCGCATTCGATCCAGAGTTCCGGCCGTCCCTAGCAGGTGGTTCCGATGGCGTCCGACTACAGCCGCCGCGCCATCTTCTCGGCCGATGATTTCGGCCTCTCCCTCGCCGTCAATGAAGGCATCGAGCGGGCGCATCGCGAGGGCATCCTTTCCACCGCCAGCCTGATGGTCGCCGGAGATGCCGCCGCCGATGCAATCCGGCGCGCAAAGCGGCTGCCTGACCTGCGCGTTGGACTGCACCTCGTCGTGATCGAGGGGCCTGCGGTGCTGTCACCCGAAGTGATCCCCGATCTGGTGGATGTCTATGGGCAGTTCCCCAGCGAACAATTCGCCCTCGGCCGGCGCTATGCCTTCAGTCCAGCCACCCGGCAGCAACTCGCCGCCGAGATCGCGGCGCAATACCGGGCCTTCGCGGCGAGCGGCCTGACGCTCGATCACGCCAACGCGCATAAACATATGCACATGCATCCCCTCGTCGGGCGGCTATTGATCGAGACCGGATTGGCGCATGGCCTTCGCGCGCTTCGCATCCCGGCTGAACCGGCGGCGGTGATGGCGGAACTCGGCGCGCCACTGACAGCGGGCGCCCGCGCGCTGCTCGGCTGGACGCGGCTGCTGCGCGCCCAGGCGCGTCGCGCCGGGCTCGTCGCCAACGACCATGTCTTCGGCCTCGCCTGGAGTGGCCATATGACCACCGCTCGCGTGCTGCGGCTGATCTCGCGTCTGCCGCCCGGCCTCAGCGAGATCTACTTCCATCCGGCAGCCGGGCGCGATCCGCTGCTCGACCGCCTCATGCCGGATTACGAGCATGAGGCCGAACTCGCGGCGCTGCTCAGCCCCCGGCTGCCAGCCGCCCTCGAACGTGAGGGTGTCCTGCGTACGACCTACGCCGCATCGCGTTGACAGCGCCTCCGCGCCGCTTGCATGGTCCGGCCGCTTCACGCTGAGGAGAGAAGTGGCGATGACGACCGAGAGCCTGGCCGCGACCATCGATGCGCTCTGGGAGCGCCGGCAGGATCTCTCCTCCGCCACCCGCGGCGCCGATCGCGACGCGGTCGAGCAGGCGCTGGGGCTGCTGGAAGCGGGGGAGGCGCGGGTCGCCGAGCCGGGGCCGCAGGGCTGGCTCGTCAATCAATGGCTCAAGAAGGCGGTGCTGCTATCCTTCCGCCTCAACGACTCGATCGTCATGCCGGGCGCCGGCGGCGGTGGTCCGGGCTACGACAAGGTGCCGCTGAAATTCGAGGGCTGGGGCGACAACCGCTTTGCCGAGGGCGGTTTCCGCGCGGTGCCCGGCGCGGTAGTGCGCCGCTCGGCTTTCATCGGCAAAAACGTTGTGCTGATGCCGAGCTTCGTAAATGTCGGCGCCTATGTCGGCGCCTCGACGATGATCGACACCTGGTCGACGGTCGGGAGCTGCGCGCAGGTCGGGGCGAATTGCCATATCAGCGGCGGCGTCGGCCTTGGCGGCGTCTTGGAGCCGCTACAGGCCAATCCGGTGATCATCGAGGATGACTGCTTCGTCGGCGCGCGCTCGGAAGTCGCCGAGGGTGTCATTGTCGAGCGCGGCAGCGTCATCTCGATGGGCGTGTTTCTTGGCGCCTCGACCAAGATCGTGGATCGCGCGACCGGTACGGTGAGCTATGGCCGCGTGCCGGCCTATTCAGTGGTGGTGCCGGGCAGCCTGCCGGGCAAGGCGCTGGCCGATGGCACTCCCGGCCCGTCGCTCGCATGCGCGGTCATCGTCAAGCGGGTCGACGCGCGGACGCGGGAGAAGACCTCCATCAACGAGCTGCTCAGAACGTGAGCGAAGGGGACCTCCGCGATCCGCTCGGCCTAGCGCAGGCGCTGCTGCGCTGCCGGTCCGTCACGCCGGAGGATGGTGGCGCGCAAGCGGTTCTGGCGGCGGCGCTGGAGAGACTGGGTTTCACGGTTCACCACCTGCGCTTCGGCCGCATCGATAATCTTTACGCGCGGCGTGGCGAGGCGGGACCGCATTTCTGCTTCGCTGGCCACACGGATGTCGTGCCGCCGGGTGAGGGGTGGCGCCACGATCCCTTCGGGGGCGAGATCGAGGATGGGATCCTGTACGGTCGAGGCGCTTGCGATATGAAGGGCGGTATCGCGGCCTTCGTCGCCGGCGCGGCTCGGGCTATCGAAGCCAGCACGGCGCCATCGTCCATTAGCTTGCTCATAACGGGCGACGAGGAAGCCGAGGCGCTTGATGGCACGACCCGTGTGCTCGACTGGATGCGGGATCATGGCGAGGTGCCCGACTTCTGCCTGGTGGGCGAGCCGACCAACCCCGCGCGGCTCGGCGAGGTCATCAAGATCGGCCGGCGCGGCAGCCTGAATGCGGCGATCACCGTGAGCGGCGTGCAGGGTCACGTCGCCTACCCGCAGAGGGCGGATAACCCGGTCCACCGTTTGCTGGCGATTCTGGCGGTGTTGACCGGGCGCCGGCTGGATGAGGGCAACCGCTGGTTCGAGCCGTCAAGCCTCCAGGTGACGAGCATCGACGTGGGCAACCCTGCGACGAACCTTATCCCGGCTGAGGCGCGCGCGCGGCTCAATATCCGCTTCAACGACGAGCATAGCGGCGCCTCGCTGGAAGCCTGGATTCGCGAGGCCGTCGCGGCCCATGCGCCCCGTTCCGAGGTTGCCGTGCATCACACCGGCGGCAGCTTTCTGACTGATCCAGGCAGCCACGTTGCGACGCTCGCGCGGGCGATCAAAGCGAGTTTCGGTGCTGAACCGCGGCTGGATACAGGCGGCGGCACCTCGGATGCGCGGTTCATCACGCGGCTCTGCCCGGTGGCCGAGTTTGGCTTGGTCGGCGCGACAATGCATATGGTGGATGAACAGGTGCCGGTTGCTGAGTTGCGCGCGCTGGCCGTCGCCTATCAGGCCGTATTGGAGAGTTTCGGCCGATGAAGGCTTCCGCGAAGCCGCGCAATCTGCTGCGCGGCGTAGTGCTGCTCTGCCGGGGACGGGTCGAGGGGTTCGACGAGATCGGCACTGGCGCACAGGATTTCCTGTCGAGCCTGGCGCCGATGATCGCCTTTCCCCTGGTCGGCAGTCTGCTCATGCTGTCGCGCGGCCTGCCGCGTGACGCCGCCACCGATTTCCTTGCCACGCTCTGCGCTGTGCTGGCGCCGCCAGTGATCTCGCATGCGTTGGCACGGTATTGGCGGCGCGAGGCGATGTGGGCGCATTTCGCCACCGCCTTCAACTGGTGCCAGTGGATGCTGCCGCTGATCGCCGCCGTGTTGCTGCTCATCGGAGCGGCGCTGCTGCATGCCGGTGCGCCGATTGCCGTGCTTGGGTTGATCGGGTTGCTGTTGCTCGCTGGCTATGCGTTGTGGCTGCATTGGTTCCTCGCGCGGCATGGCCTCGGCCTGCCGCCGGGCCGTTCGGCGGTGCTCGTCATCGTGGTGAATCTGGGCACGATGGTTTTGGCCGTCGGGCCGCAACTCGCGCAGCGCTATCTTATCGGCGGCGCTGGATGAAGTCGGACTTGCGGCGGCTTGGCGCCGAGATGGTTCGTGGCGCGCATGGGATCGCGCTTCTGACCATCGGAAAACAGCGCGGCATCGCTTTTTTCGGTTCCGACGAAGACGCGACCCGTCGGAGCTTCATCACTGCCGTCATCGCCCTCCCCCTATTCGTGTTGTTGCGGCTGTTGGATTGGATCGCGGGTGTCGCACCGGCGGAGACCTCCCACGCCCTGGCGATTGATCTTCTGTCCTATGTCATCGGCTGGACGGGGTTCGTGCTGCTCTCTCGCCCCATCCTTCGGCAGATGGGGCAGGAGCGAAAATGGCCGCGCTACATCACGGCATGGAACTGGTGCAACCTGGCGCAATACGTTTTGCTGCTGGTCGCCGGGCTACCGACGCTGTTTCACGTCCAGCCGATTGTGGCCGAGACCGCCGCGCTGGTGGGCTTTGGCTGGGCGCTGTGGCTCGAATGGTATGTCGCGCGTCTGGCCTTGGAGGCGACGCCGCTGGCGGCCGCTTTCCTGGTCGTGGTGGATGTCGGGCTGACGGTCGCCCTGGGACTGCTTGCGACGCTGCCGTCCCAGGGGCTTTCTATTGGTTAGGGAAAGGGGAATTAGTCCTTAACGACGGCCCGACGCCCCGTCATGGCACGCGAAGGCGTGCGGGGCACCCCGCGCCATCCATGCCTTGCCTTCGTCGCCTAAGGCAAGGCGTGGATCCTCGGCCTTCGCCGAGGATGACGTAGTGGTATGAGCGTGAGACATCCCGTACTAGGGATGTCGCTCGGAAGCGGGCGAGTTGCTCAGACCCAGTCGTTGTTGTTGCTGCTGCCGTCGTCCCAGCCGCCGCCATTGTCATCGGCTGCGGGATCCGGCTGGGTTTGGTCGGGTGTCTGAGCGAAGCCGCCGCTGTCGTCCGGGGTGGTCCAGCCGCTCTGATCCGCACCTTGGCCTTGGCCAGCGCCCTGGTTCCAGGCGCCCTGGTCGCTGCCCCAACCCTGATCTTGCGTGGCGCCCTGGGGCGCTTCCTCGATGATCGTCGTGTTGCCGCCGGCGCCAGCCGCTCCGCCGAGTCCGCCCTCGCGGCCGGAGAACAACCCTTCCAGCGCGTTCGCGGCCATCACGCCACCCGCGACGCCCGCTGCCGTGGTCAATGCGGAGCCGAGGAAGCCCGAGCCTCCGCGCATGCCGCCGAGTCCGCCGCCAAAGCCAGGTCCACCCTGCTGCGCATAGCCCTGTTGCGGATAACCCTGCTGAGGCGGATAGCCCGGCGGCGGACCTCCAAAGCCCTGCTGGCCCTGATAAGGTTGCGCATAGGGCGCCCCCTGGCTTTGCCCCTGGGGCGGGCCGCCAAAGAGCCGGCTGAAGAAGCCGCTCGGCTGGCCTTGGCCCTGACCCTGCATCTGACCGGGCTGAACAGGCTGGCGCGCCTGCATCTGCTGCTCAAGCTGCTGAATGCGCTGACCCGCCGCCTCGAGCGCATGTTCCTGCGCGAAGGCGAATTGGGTCATCCGGTAGCGCGCCTCGGGGTATTGGCCAAACAGCGTCGAGAGATGCTGATCGGCCTCCGGGTCCAGCGGCGGCAGTGGCGGCAGCGGCTGACCACCCGTGGCGGGCACGGAGCCGCCAGAGGGCGCGCCGGCCACCCGCTGCACGAAGCGGGCGATGATGTCGCGTTCTTCGGAGTTCATGTCGGAACCTCGTTCCAAATTTCGGTCGCCGCGAAGATGTGGGCGAGCGGCGCGATATTTCCATTGCGGAGGGCGATCCGCAACACGCGCGAAGGCACGGGGTCAGTGACCGCCGCGGTTCGGAAGGCCGAGCCGTGGCCATTCGATCGCCGGACAGCGATCCATGATGACGGTCAGACCGGCGGCGCGCGCCTTGTCCGCGGCCTGCCGGTCGATCACGCCCAGCTGCATCCAGACCACGTGCGCGCCCAGCCGCATCGCATCGGAGACTACGGGCGCGACATGCTCGGAGGCACGGAAGATATCGACGATCTCGAGCGGGCCAGCCTCGTCGAGGGTCGCGACCACGGTTTTGCCGTGGATCGTCTGTCCGGCGAGGCCGGGATTGACGGGTGTCACGTCAAAGCCATGGCGGAGCAGGAAGCCCATCACGCCGTGCGAGGGCCGTTCCGGCTTGTTTGAAGCACCGACCAGAGCGACGCGGCGGTAGCCCGTCAAGGCCGCGCGAATGTCATCGTCGGTGGTGGCGGGACCGGACGTGACGCTTGGGACGCTCATGGCGCTGATCTCCCTTTTCGTTCTGCGAGCTTGTGTCGTTGCTAACAGTGGCGGCTTGAGGGCATCACCCTGCTAACTTCGCGGCGCAGTTTAACGCAGGTCAATTCGTGGAACCTTAAGGCGCGGCGTGCGGAAGCTTCCACGTAAGCCGAATATAGGAAAGAGGCGATGATCAGGAGACGAGATCTGGGTTTGAGCGCCGGCGCCGCGCTCGCCCTGGGTTCTTTGCACGGCCGCTCCGCAATGGCTGGGACCGCAGCACCCTTAGCACCCACCGCCGCCACACCAGCAGGCGCCTCTCCGGCAGCTGGGGCGACCAGTCCCGCGATGACCGAGCGGCTGGCAGCCATCGAAACGGCAAGTGACGGGCGGCTCGGGGTCGCCATCGCGGATATGGGTAGCGGGAGCCTGCTCGGCTACCGGGCCGCCGAGCGCTTTCCCCTGTGCAGCGTCTATAAGCTGCTCGCGGCCGCGGCGGTGCTTGCTCTGGTCGATGCCGGGAAGGCCGATCTCGACCGCCGGATCGTTTACGGACGGCACGCGGTCCTCGACGGTTCACCGGTCACGCTGAAGCATATCGGCGGGAAGGGACTGTCGCTCGCGCATCTCTGCGACGCCGCCGTCACGCGGAGCGACAATACCGCCGGCAATCTCCTGCTGTCGTTCCTCGGCGGCCCGGCCGCCTTGACGGCCTATATCCGCTCCATCGGTGACGACGCCACGCGGGTAGATCGCGGCGAGCCGGACGTCAATCAGGCGACACCCGGAGACCCGAAGGACACCACCGTTCCGGCGGCCATGCTCTCGGACCTGCTGGCCTTCTTGCAGGGCAACAAGCTTTCCGCCCCATCCCGCGCGCAGCTCATGACCTGGATGCGCGGCTGCAAGACTGGCTCCGGCCGCCTTGAGGCTGGGCTGCCGAAGGGCTGGCATATCGGTGACAAAACCGGCTCCGGCGGCTACGGGACCACGAATGACGTGGGCATTGTCTGGCCCTCGAGTGGAGCGCCAATCCTCGTCGCCGCTTTTCTCACGGATACGACCGTTCCGGCGGCCCGGCGCAACGCCGCGCTCGCGGCTGTGGGCGCCATCGTGGGTGAACTCAGGGCCTAAGCCACTGTCTGAAAATGCGCTGCTCGCGCATTTCCCAAGTCTGCACCGGCCCTCACCCCCACCCGGCCACCCACGACGGTATGCTGATGGGTGGCCGGGTGGGGGTGAGGGCCGGTGCAGACTTGTCATCAAACGGGTCCTGAGCGACTGCGGTATCATAATACCGCATGGCAAATCCCTTGACGTTTTCAGGCCACGCCATCATAAGGCGGTCATTCTTCAAGGGACTGAGTTAGGATGAAGACGACCCTCTCGCTGAAGCCTTCCGAGGCTCGCAAGAACTGGGTGCTCATCGACGCTAAGGGTCTGGTGCTGGGGCGTCTCGCCGTCATCATCGCGACCTATTTGCGCGGCAAGCACAAAGCCCAGTTCACCCCGCATGTCGATTGCGGCGACAATGTCATCGTGATCAACGCGAAAGAGATCGCGGTCACGGGTAAGAAGGCCGAGCAGGCCATCTTCCACTGGCACACCGGCTATGCCGGCGGCATCAAGCAGCGCACCCTCGGTGAGCGCCTCAACAGCGCGCATCCGGAGCGCGTCATCGAGAAGGCGGTCGAGCGCATGATCACGCGCGGCCCGCTGCAGCGGCAGCAGATGCGCCACCTGCATGTCTACGCAGGCGATGAGCATCCCCATGCCGGCCAGCAGCCCGCTGCCCTCGATATCGGCGCCTTGAACCGCAAGAACAGGAGGGTCTGACCATGTCCGAGACCCAGATGGAAGCCGAGATCGAGGCCCCGGTCCGCACCGGCACGCTTGCCGACCTCAAGGATGCGCCGATCGCCGTCGCCGCCGAGCGCGAGGTCGTCCATGTCGAACCGAAGCGCGATGCTTTCGGCCGTTCCTATGCCACCGGCCGCCGCAAGGATGCCGTTGCTCGCGTTTGGATCAAGCCGGGCAAGGGTGAGATCATCGTCAACGGCAAGAAGGCGGCGCAGTATTTCGCCCGCCCCGTGCTGCGAATGCTGATCACCCAGCCTTTCCTGGTCTCCGACCGCTACAACCAGTTCGACGTGATCTGCACGGTCACGGGCGGCGGTCTTTCCGGCCAGGCGGGCGCGGTGCGGCACGGCATCAGCCGGGCGCTGAGCTATTACGAGCCGGCCTTGCGTGGCATCCTGAAGGTGGCGGGCTTCCTCACCCGCGACAGCCGCACGGTCGAGCGTAAGAAATACGGTCGCGCCAAGGCTCGCCGTAGCTTCCAGTTCAGCAAGCGCTGACGGGTACAGCCACCATGCCGGATACGGCAGGGCGGCCGCGGGTCTTCATCGATGGCGAGGCCGGCACCACCGGCCTCGGCATTCGTCAGCGGCTGGAGGGCATGCCTGGCATCGCCCTCCTCAGCATTGCGTCGGGGCGCCGCAAGGATGCCGAGGCGCGGCTGATGCTGATGGCGGAAGCCGACGTCGTTGTGCTTTGCTTGCCGGACGAGGCGGCGCGCGAGGCGGTGGCCCTGGCCAATACGCTGGGTGCCGAGGCGCCCCGGATCCTCGACGCGAGCAGTGCCCATCGCGTGGGCGATGGCTGGGTCTATGGCTTTCCGGAATTGGAACCTGGGCAGGGCGCGCGAATCGCTGATGCCGCGCGCGTCAGCAACCCGGGCTGCTACGCGACGGGCGCCATCGCCCTGCTGCGCCCGCTGGTGACGGCGGGTTTGGTTCCGGCCGACTATCCTCTCAGCATCAATGCGGTCAGCGGCTATAGCGGCGGCGGCCGTAGCATGATCGAGGCGCATGAGGCCAAGGGCGGCCCGGCTTTCGAGCTTTACGGTCTGACGCTCGAACACAAGCATGTGCCGGAGATCACGCGGCATTCGGGCTTGCAGCACCGGCCGATCTTCGTGCCGTCGGTCGGGCATTTCCGCCAGGGCATGCTGGTCTCGGTGCCGCTGCATCTCGATGCGCTGCCGAGCAAGCCAAAAACACGCGATCTGGTCTCCGTGCTCTCCACACATTATCAGGACGCGGCAGAGATTCGCGTGACCTCTGGTTCGCTGACCCGGCTGGAGCCTGAGGTGCTGAACGATACCAATGCGATGGAGCTTGCCGTCGTCTCGCATGATGGCCATGGCCACGTCGTGCTTGTCGCCACGCTGGATAATCTCGGCAAAGGCGCCTCGGGCGCCGCGGTGCAGAACTTGCGGCTGATGCTCGGCCTTGCATGAGGCGGCGGCCATGAGCGGCGGCGTCTATCGGTTCGAGGGCACGGAGCCTGATATCCATCCGACAGCCTGGATCGCGCCGACCGCCATTGTGCTCGGGCGGGTCGAGATCGGCGAGGGGTCGAGCGTCTGGTATCACTGCGTGGTGCGGGGCGACACCAACTTCATCCGCATCGGCAAGCGCACCAATATCCAGGACGGGTCCATCCTCCATGTGAACCGCGTGACGCATCCCTGCATTCTGGGTGATGACGTGACGGTCGGGCATGCCGCGATCGTCCATGCCTGCACGGTCGAGGATCGCGGCTTCGTCGGCATGGGCGCCACCGTGCTGGACGGCGCCGTGATCGAGGCCGGCGGATTGCTTGCGGCGGGCGCCTTGCTGGCGCCGAACAAGCGGATCGGCCGCAATGAGCTGTGGGCTGGCGCGCCGGCTCGCTTCGTCCGCGTCATGAGCGAGGCGGAGCTTGCCGGCTTCGCCGCGACGGCCGAGCACTACGTGCAGTTGTCCGAACGGCACCGGGTCGGGACGTCACGGTTGAGCCCGAGCGAATAAAGCCGTCGCTGCCGTGTTCACGTCGGTTGAGCCCGGCCTCGCGAAGTTGCGCGCGGCCGAGGAGCGTTGGCTTGCATCCGCACGTCGCCATCGCACGTAGTGTAACTGAACTTCTGGTTGGGTGATGCCATGACGCGCTTCCGCCTGCTTCTTTCGGCCGCGACGCTTATGGCTTTGGCATCCTGCGGGTATGCCACTCGACTGCCCAATACGGCGACGATGCCGCCGGGTGCCTTGCATACCAACGGCGACATCGATGTCCGCTCGCTGAATATCGCGGCCTATGATTTTGGGCGCCATATGCAGGATCCGGCGCAGGCCGCGGATGCGATCGCGGCACTCGATTATATGGGCGGCAAGCTCAACACCTCGCCGAGGTGGACGACCAGTATGCCCGCGCTGTGGCGCGCCCAGATGCTCGAATCCCGCAAGATCATCCGAGCCTATGTGGGGATCAGCCCCGACGCTCCGTCGCAGGCTGTGGTCGATACGATGCTGAACCTCGCCCAAGCTTATCGCGCCAATGATCAAGCAGCGGTGCAGACGCTGCTGGCGACGCCGATCTTCACGGTTCCGCCTGCCGAGGTGCAGGCGAAGCTAGCCGACATCCCGGTTAATCCGACGGTCAATAACGCGACGACGCATGCCGACGCCTACGCCTTTAGTTTCACCGTGCCTGGCTAAATCGAGTTTCACGCGCTGAGGGACAGGCGGGCACGGATGCCCGCCTTGCTCCGCGCGGGTCCTCCGCTATACAGCCCGGATGGACCTCAAAGATCACATCCGGGCGATCCCCGATTTTCCTAAGCCCGGCATTCTTTTCTATGACATCTCGACCCTGCTTCGGGATGCGGATGCCTGGCAGGTCGCGATGGGCCGCATGGCACGTATCATCCGCAGCTACCAACCCGACATGCTGGCGGGCATTGAAAGCCGCGGCTTTCTCTTTGCCGCACCCCTCGCGTTGAAGCTCGGCTGCGGCTTCGTGATGCTGCGCAAACCGGGCAAGCTGCCGGGCGAGGTTGTCAGCCTCGAATACGAGCTGGAGTATCGGCGCGACCGGATCGAGATCCAGGCCGATGCGGTGGCACCAGGAACCCGAGTGATGGTCATTGACGATCTTCTGGCGACGGGCGGGACGTTGGCAGCCGGCATCCGGTTGCTGCGTACGGTCGGCGCCGAGGTGCCGGCGGCGATGACGCTGATCGAACTGACTTTCCTCGAAGGGCGCAAACAGCTCGACGTCCCGTTCCAGGCGCTTCTGAGCTACGACAGCTGAAGGCGGCCAAACCTCACCAAATTTGTCCTCGGGTGGAACGACGCCTAGGTCTATCAGCCGAGTCGCATTGTTAGGCGATTCCGCTTGAACTCATCCTGCGCTAGGAGGAAGGGGTTCCGATGCCTCCGAAATTGATCGACCGCCGTCGCCTTCTGGTGTCGAGCCTTGGGTTGCCGCTCCTCAGCATGTCCGCCGCGCGGGCCGCCACGATCGCCGAACCGGTGGGCTTCCCGGACGGTGTCACCTTCCTGACCAGCGGCCCGGCGCACGGCTATATTTCTGGCTGGGCCAAGCTGCTGGGCCCCTATCTGCTGCAAGGCCTGCCGCGCGGCACGGCTGCCCGGCACGACGACATGGGCGGGCCGGATGGCGTGACCGTCGCCAATGCTTTCGGACTGCGCATCGCACCCGATGGGGCAACCCTGATGTTCGCGCCCGGCGCGGCGCTACTGGCATGGCTGCGCGGTGACGGCCGGGTGAAGTTCGACCCTGGTCATTGGATTGCGATTGTGGCGGGCGTGACGCCGGCGGTGCTGGTTGGTCGTGGCCCGCTGATGCGCGGGTCGCAGCCCGTGCGTCTCGCGGCGACGAACCCGGTCGGCCCGGAGCTTGCGGCGCTGCTCGCGCTTGATCTGCTTGGCATCCGGGCGGTTCCGGCGCCCACCGCGCCCACGCTGGACTATATCGGCCAGGCCTTGCGCGGCGGCTCGATCGACTATGCCTTGGTAAGCGGCCCGAAGGTTCGAGAGGCGCTCGCAAGCCTCCGCAACCAGGGCATCGCGCCGCTTATGACCCTTGGAGCTACCGGGGCGGATGGCACGGCGGTTCGCGACCCTCTGCTGCCATCCGTGCCGACGCTGAGCGAATTTCTCAAAGCGAACGGGATTGTGCCGACGGCCACGCGCCTGGCGGCCTATGACGCGGCTGCCTCAGCCGCGCGCACGTGCTTCGTCGCGACGCTACCGGATCTGCTGCGACCTTCCGCGCTCGCCGAGTGGCGGCGCGGCGCGGGTATCGTCGATGACAGTCTGTCGGTTGCCTCGGTGAGCGACCCGCAGGATGTGCGATTGCTCACGAATAACGCGGCTGCAACGCATCTCGCTGCTGTCCTCGCTGGGGCGCCGGCGATCCCCTTGATCAACCGGATGGTTCAGCAACGCTCGGCCGCGCGGTTGGGCTAGGCGGCCATTGGCCAGGTAGCAGCCGTCGGCACTTTCGCGCGGGCTGCTATGGCGCCGAGACCTAGGATTTCTTGCCGGCCTTAGGCTTCTTGGCCTTGCGCGGCGTGGGGGTCGCCTGCCTGTCGCCCTGGTCGGAGAGTGCGTTCGGAAATTCTCCAAGATTCTCTTGGAGGAACGCTTCCTCGACGCCGACCGGCGCGGAAGGATCGATCCCTTCGGCGATCGGGTTAGGGAGTTGGCCGGACGAAGGGTTCTCCTCCATACCGACCAGCTCGCGCGCGCGTTCCCAATAATCCAGGTCGCGCCCCTCGGGGCGTCCCTCGGACTCCCAGAGGTGATAGGCGCGCTCGCGGATCAGGCGGTCGCGCTTGGGGTCGTTCTCCAGGGGATTGTCCGACATTCTTCTCTCCATCCGAGCCGCCTGCCGCCCTTTGATTCGCGGTGCACGGCTCTCGGCAGAGAGATGGCGTGAGGCTCGGCTGGGGTCAACTCGCGTCGGGTTACATGTGACTCAGATGTGAATCGCGCGGCCCTCGGTCGCGAACGCGGCTTCCTTCACTGCCTCGCTCAAGGTGGGGTGGGCGTGGCAGATTCGCGCCACATCCTCGGCCGAGGCGCCGAATTCGACCGCAGTCACCAGTTCGGCGATGAGAGTTCCGGCATCGGGGCCCAGGATATGCGCGCCGAGAATGCGGTCGGTGGTCTTGTCCGCAAGGATCTTCACGTAGCCCTCGACATCCCCCATCGCGCGCGCGCGCCCGTTGGCCGTAAAGGGAAATTTGCCGATCTTGTAGGCGATGCCGGCGGCCTTCAACTCGTCCTCGTTCGCGCCGACCGAGGCCACTTCGGGCCAGGTGTAGACCACGCTCGGGATCGCGCCGTAGTTCACATGGCCGGCCTGACCCGCCAGGATTTCGGCAACAGCGACGCCTTCGTCTTCGGCCTTATGCGCCAGCATCGGGCCGGCGCGGACGTCGCCGATCGCGTAAATGCCCGGGACATTCGTCGCGTAGCGCGCATCGGTCGCTACGCGGCCACGTTCCAGCGAAACGCCTGCCTCTTCGAGGCCGAGGCCGTGCGTGAAGGGGCGGCGGCCGACGCTCAGCAGCACGATGTCGGCCTGGATGGTCTCGGGGGCGCCGCCTTTCGCGGGTTCGAGGGTCAGGGTGACGCCCTTATCGCTGTTCTCGGCTTTAGTCACCTTGGAACCGAGACGGAACTTGATGCCCTGTTTTTCGAGGATGCGCTGAAAATCGCGTGCGATGTCGGCATCCATTGGCGGCACAATGCGGTCTAGGAACTCGACGACCGTCACCTCGGCGCCGAGGCGGCGCCAGACGCTGCCAAGTTCCAGGCCGATGAAGCCGCCGCCGATGACGACGAGGTGGTTCGGCACCGCATCAAGCTCGAGCGCGCCGGTCGAGGTCACGATGCGCTTTTCGTCCACGGCGACGCCGGGGAGCGGGGTGCTCTCGCTGCCAGTGGCGATGACGATGGCCTTGGTCGCGTATTCCGTGCCGCCGACATCGACGCGACCGGCTGCCAGGATGCGGCCGGCGCCCTTGAGCCAGGTGACCTTGTTCTTGCGGAACAGGAACTCGACGCCATTGGTATTGGCTTTGACCACATCCAGCTTACGCGCCTGCATCTGCGCGAGGTCGAGCTTTACACTGTCGATGACGACACCGTGCGCCTTCAGGGAATGCTTGGCGTCGTGGAAATGCTCGGAGGATTGAAGCAGCGCCTTCGAGGGGATGCAGCCGATATTGAGACAGGTGCCGCCCAGCGTCTCCCGCTTCTCGACACAGGCGACCTTGAGCCCAAGCTGAGCCGCGCGGATGGCGCAGACATAGCCGCCCGGACCGGAACCGATGACGATGAGGTCGAAACTGTCAGCCATGATGGTCCTCGTTTGGTCGGTCGTATTGGGAGCGGAGCGGCCCCCGTAATTGCGGGAGTGACCCACCCCCGGCCCCTCCCTTGCAGGGAGGGGTGAAGAGGCGCGGTTCCCCTCCCTGCAAGGGAGGGGTTAGGGGTGGGTTACTTTGCGCGGGCCGTTGGGTCAGAGCCCCAGCAACAAACGTCGCGGATCTTCAATGTTCTCCTTGACGCGTACCAGGAAGGACACCGCCTCTTTGCCGTCGATGATGCGATGGTCGTAGGTCAAAGCGAGATACATCATCGGCCGGATTTCGACTTTGCCGGCGACCGCGATCGGACGGTCCTGGATCTTGTGCATGCCGAGGATCGCGGCCTGTGGCGGATTGATGATCGGCGTCGACATCAGTGAGCCATAGACGCCCCCATTGGTGACACTGAATGTGCCGCCCGTCAGCTCGTCGATCTTGAGCTGGCCGTCTCGTGCGCGTTTGCCGAAATTCGAGATGGCGCCTTCGATTTCCGCGAAACCCATCTGGTCCACATCGCGGATGACGGGAACGACGAGTCCGCTAGGGCCGCCAACCGCGATGCCCATATGGACGTAGTTTTTGTAAACGATGTCCTCGCCGTCGATCTCGGCATTGACCGCCGGGAATTCCTTCAAGGCAGCGACGCAAGCGCGCACGAAGAAGGACATGAAGCCCAGGCGGATGCCGCCGTTCTTCTTCTCAAAGGCATCCTTGTATTGGCTGCGCAGCGCCATCGCCGCCGACATATCCACCTCGTTGAAGGTGGTGAGCATGGCGGCGGTGTTTTGCGCCTCCTTGAGGCGGTTCGCGATGGTGCGGCGCAGGCGCGTCATCTTCACGCGCTCGTCGCGCGGCTCGTCCTGACGCGCGACCTTGGCGGCCACCGGGGCAGGGGTGGCCGCTGGCTTGTTCAGGAATTCCATCACGTCGCCCTTCGTGATGCGACCATCCTTGCCGCTACCGGCACCGATCTCGCCGGGCGAGATGCCGGCTTCTTCCATGCGCTTCGCCGCAGAAGGAAAAGCGCGCTCCGGTGTGGCGCGGTCTGAAGGCGGCGTGCCGGGTCGGGCCACGGGGCCGGTTGGGCGGGGTGGCGCGTTTATTCCAGCCTCGGGCTTGGCCGCCGGTCTGCCGACGGGCGGCGGACTCGTCGCGAGCGCGGTGCCGGCGGGAGCCTTGGCACCGCCGATCTCGCCGAGCACGGCGCCGACTTCGACTTCCGCGCCATCGCGCACACGGACCGAGGACAATACTCCGGCGCTAGGCGCGCCGACTTCGACGGAAACCTTATCGGTTTCCAGCTCGACCAAAGGCTCGTCCACCGCGACGGTATCGCCTTCCTGCTTGAGCCAGCGGCTGACCGTCGCCGTGGTCACGCTTTCGCCAAGGGTCGGCACCTTGATCTCGATGCCACTCGTAGCGGGCGCCGGTGCCGCCTTGGCAGGCGCAGGAGCCGGTGCTGCGGGTGGCGCGGCCGGGACAGCAGCGGGTTTCGCGGCCGCGGCGGGCTGAGCCTTGTTGCCCGTCGCCGCACCGCTTTCGGAAATTTCACCGAGCAGGCCGCCGACTTCCACCTCGGCGCCATCCTTGGCGATGATCGCGGAAAGCACGCCAGCGGCTGGCGCATTGACCTCGACCGAGACCTTGTCGGTTTCCAGCTCGACCAGCGCCTCGTCGGCGGCGACGGTATCGCCCTCCTTCTTCAGCCAGCGCGCGATGGTGGCGGAGGTCACGCTTTCCCCAAGAGTGGGAACCTTGATCTCGGTCGGCATCGTCATTCCTTGCTGGCCGCAGACTACGGCGATGGGGCTAGGCGTGGGCTGGAGCGCTTCAGGGTAGCAGACTATTTGAGCGCGGCATCGACGAGCTTCGCCTGTTCCGCCGCATGGATCTTGGCCGAGCCGGTGGCCGGGCTCGCCGCATCATCCCGCCCGACGTAGATGGGGCGTTTTGTCGCCGCGTCGATCGCCACCAGCACGCGCTCAAGCCGCCGATCGACAAAGGTCCAGGCGCCGTAGTTCCCGGCCTCCTCCTGGCACCACACGATTTCCGCGTTGCGGTAGGGGGTAAGCACGGTGCGCAGCGCCATAGCCGGGAAAGGGTAGATCTGCTCGAGCCGCACGATCGCGATGTCTTTGATGTCACGGTCGCGACGGGCCGCCAGAAGGTCGTAATAGACCTTGCCCGAGCAGAGCACGACGCGCCGCACGTCCTCGGGCGCGACCAGTATATCGACTTCCGGGATGACCTTCCGGAAGTGGCTGTCGGCGTCCATTTCGGACAGCTTCGACACCGCGAGCTTATGTCGCAGCAGCGACTTCGGCGTCATGATGATGAGCGGCTTGCGGTAGTTGCGCTTGAGCTGGCGGCGCAGCGCGTGGAAGTAGTTCGCGGGCGTCGTCAGGTTGCAGACTTGCATGTTCTGCTCAGCGCAAAGTTGCAGCCAGCGTTCCAGCCGGGCGGAGGAATGTTCCGGTCCCTGGCCTTCCATGCCGTGCGGCAGCAACAGGGTCAGGCCGGACATGCGCAGCCACTTGGTTTCGCCGCTCGCGATGAACTGGTCTACCACCGGCTGCGCGCCGTTCGCGAAGTCGCCGAACTGCGCTTCCCACAAGACCAGCGTGCGCGGATCGGCGACGCTGTAGCCATATTCAAAGCCGAGAACGCCGACTTCCGAAAGCAGCGAGTTGTAGATCTCGATCTTCGCTTGCTGCGGCCGAACATTATTCATCGGCACGTATTCGTTCTGGTTCGTCTGGTCGATCAGAACGGCATGGCGCTGGCTGAAGGTGCCGCGCTGGCAATCCTCGCCGGACAGCCGCACGCGATTGCCGTCCAGCAGCAGAGCGCCGAAAGCGAGCGCCTCGCCGGTCGCCCAATCGATGCCTTCGCCGCTATCGATCATCGCGCGCTTGGCTTCGAGCTGGCGGGCGATCTTCGGATTGAGGTCAAAGCCTGGCGGGACCGAGGACAGCGAGGCTCCGATGGCGCGCAGTGATTCGATTGGCGCACCCGTGGGATCTTCGGACTGGGTCTCGTCATCCTCGCCACGGTTAAGACCGGCCCATTTGCCTTCGAGCCAGTCGGCCTTGTTTGGGCGGTAGGATTGCGAGGCCTGGTAGCAGCCCTCAAGGTTGGCCATGACCTTATCCCAGCCGGCTTGCGCTTCGGCCTCGTCGATCACCCCATCCTTGACGAGGTTTTCGGCATAGATCGTGCGCGTGGTCGGACGCGCGGCGATGGCGCGATACATGATCGGCTGGGTGAAGGCCGGCTCGTCCGCTTCGTTATGGCCGTGACGGCGATAGCAGACGATGTCGAGCACCACGTCGGCGGAGAATTCCTGGCGGTATTCGGTAGCGAGCTTAGCCGCGAAGATGACCGCCTCCGGGTCGTCGCCGTTCACGTGGAGGATGGGCGATTGGATCGCTTTGGCGACGTCGGTGCAATAGAGGCCCGAATAGGCGTGCAGCGGAACGGTGGTGAAGCCGATCTGGTTGTTGGTGATGAGATGCAGCGTGCCGCCGGTGCGGTAGCCGATGAGCTGGCTCATCGCCAGCGTCTCATAGACGATGCCCTGGCCAGCAAAAGCAGCGTCGCCGTGCAGCAGAATGCCCATCACCGAGTGGCGCTCGCGCGTGTCGCCCGCCTCGTCCTGCCGGGCGCGCACCTTGCCGACGACCACGGGGTCCACGACTTCAAGATGCGAGGGGTTAGGCTGCAGCGAGAGATGGACGCGGCGGCCCTCGATCTCGATGTCGGCTGACGTGCCGAGGTGATATTTCACGTCGCCCGAGCCCTGGACGTCATCAGGCTTGGAACTGGCGCCGCCGAACTCGCTGAACAGCGCGGTGAGCGGTTTCTTGACGACGTTGACGAGGATGCTCAGCCGCCCGCGATGGGCCATGCCGATGACTACCTCGTTGACCCCGGAATGGGCCGCGGTGCGAATCATGGTCTGCAGAGCGGGGATGGTTGATTCGCCACCCTCGAGGCCGAAGCGCTTCGTACCGACAAAACGCTTCTGGCAGAAAGTCTCAAAAGCCTCAGCTTCTGTCAGCTCCTGCAGCAATTGCTTGCGGGTATCGTTGTCGATCTCCAGCCGCCAAGGCGAGCCTTCGATCCGGCGCTGGAGCCAATCTTTCTGGCGCGAATCCTGGATGTGCATGAACTCGATGCCGAGCGAGCCGCAGTAGGTCTCGCGCAGGACTTCGAGGATCTCGCGGATCGTCGCGCTTTCGCGGCCGAGCACGTTGTCGATGAAGATCGAGCGATCGTAATCTTCGGCCTCAAAACCATAGGTCGAGGGGTCGAGCTCGGGATGGTGGCGCGGGACTTGCTGGCCTAGCGGATCGAGCTTGGCTTCAAGATGGCCGCGCACGCGATAGGCGCGGATGAGCATGAGCGCCCGGATCGAGTCAATCGTCTCGGCATGCGCGCGGCCCACGACATCGGCCAAAGCAGCGGGGGCGCCGGGACGCGTGGCGGTGGGTGCGGGACGGTCCGGAACGCCATCCGCCTCAATCTCCCAGCGCCGCGGAGCCCAGGAGGCGCCCGAGGCGTCTGTCAGCACCGACCTCGACTCGTCGTTCAAGGCCGCGAAGAGATCCGCGAAGCTCTGATCGACGGAGCTGGGGGACTGCACCCAGCGTGCGTAGAGATCGGAGATGAAGGCGGCATTCGCGCCGTTGAAGGCGGTGGCAAGCATGTCGACGCCGGGCATGGGGGGCTCCGCTGAATGATGCCCGCCAGACCAAGCGGGCACCCGCGCTTCCTGTTACGTCCTTAGAGGGCGCGGTGGGACCCGGACATAAGCGCTCCGGGCCTCGACCGAACCGGTCAGTTGAAGGTCGCTGGGTTGTCCCATGTGCATGCGCCTCGGTTCAAGGCTCTGCAACTTACGCTTGCAAAGCTTTGACCATGGTGCTGCCGAGCGAGGCAGGGCTGTCGGCGATATGGATGCCGGCGGCGCGCATCGCATCCGTCTTGGCGGCCGCCGTGTCGCGCCCGCCGCTGATGACGGCACCCGCATGGCCCATGCGGCGGCCGGGAGGAGCGGTGGCGCCGGCGATGAAGCCGACGACGGGCTTACGGGTGCCACTGGCGCGGATGAACTCGGCCGCGACGATTTCGCTCTCGCCGCCAATTTCACCGATCATCACAATCGCTTGGGTCTCGTCATCTTCCAGGAACAGCGCGAGGACGTCCTTGAAGTCGAGGCCCTTCACCGGATCACCGCCAATGCCAACGCAGGTGCTCTGGCCGAGGCCGGCCGCCGTGGTCTGCGCCACCGCTTCATAGGTGAGGGTGCCGGAACGGCTGACGATGCCGATCTTGCCACGGCGGTGGATATGGCCCGGCATGATGCCGATTTTGCAGGCGTCGGGGGTGATGACGCCGGGGCAGTTCGGACCGACCAGAATCGACTTCGAGCCGCTCAGGGCGCGGTGCACTCTCACCATGTCGAGCACCGGGATGCCCTCGGTGATGCAGACGATGAGCTGCATCTCGGCGGCGATCGCCTCCAGAATCGAGTCGGCGGCGAAGGGCGGCGGCACATAGATGGCGCTGGCGGTGGCGCCGGTCTTCTCCCGCGCCTCGGCCACGGTGTCGAAGACGGGGAGGTCGATGTGGATCGAGCCACCTTTGCCAGGAGTCACGCCCCCGACGACCTTGGTGCCGTAGGCGATGGCCTGCTCGGAGTGGAAGGTGCCCTGGGCGCCGGTGAAGCCCTGGGTGATGACGCGGGTTTCGCTGTCGACGAGGATGGCCATGTTATGCGGCTTCCTTCACTGCGCGGACGACCTTTTGGGCGGCATCCGCGAGGTTGTCGGCCGAGATGATGGGCAGGCCGGACTTCGCCATGATCTCCTTGCCGAGGGCGACATTGGTGCCCTCCAGCCGGACGACCAGCGGCACGGTAAGCGAGACTTCACGGGCGGCGGCGATGACGCCCTCGGCGATCACGTCGCAGCGCATGATGCCGCCGAAGATGTTCACCAGGATCCCTTCAACATTCGGATCCGAGAGGATGATCTTGAAGGCCGCTGTCACCCGCTCCTTGGTGGCGCCGCCGCCGACATCGAGGAAGTTGGCCGGCGAGCCGCCATAGAGCTTGATGATGTCCATGGTCGCCATCGCGAGGCCGGCGCCGTTGACCATGCAGCCGATGGTGCCGTCCAGGGCAACGTAGCTGAGGCTGTGCTTATTCGCCTCAAGCTCCTTGGGGTCTTCTTCCTGCTCGTCCCGCAGCTCTTCAAGCTCGGGGTGGCGAAACAGGGCGTTGTCGTCGAAGGTCACCTTGGCATCGAGGGCGACGACATCGCCGGTCTTGGTCACCACCAGCGGGTTGATCTCGACAATGGCGCAGTCGAGTTCGACGAAGGCGTTGTACATGGCGAGCGTGAACTTGGTGAAGGCATTCACCTGCTTGCCGCTGAGGCCGAGGCCGAAGGCCAGGCCGCGTGCATGAAAGGCGGAGATGCCGGTCGCCGGATCAATCGCGACGCGAAGGATCTTCTCGGGCGCGTGCTCGGCGACTTCCTCGATCTCCATGCCGCCTTCGGTGGAGGCCATGATCAGGATGCGGGAAGTCGCGCGGTCCACGAGAAGCGAGAGGTAAAGCTCGCGGGCGATGTCGCAGCCAGCCTCGACATAGACGCGATGCACGGTGCGTCCGGCGGCGCCGGTCTGTTTGGTGACCAGCGTATGGCCGATCATGGCCTCGGCGGCCTCGCGCACTTCCTCGTGCGACTTGGCGAGGCGGACGCCGCCCTTACCCTCAGGCGCATCGGCGAAGCGGCCGGCGCCGCGACCGCCGGCATGGATTTGCGACTTCACGACGAAGACGGGGCCGGGCAAGCGCTGCGCAGCGGTCACGGCTTCCTCGGCCGTCCAGGCGACGTAGCCGTCCAGCACCGCGACGCCGCGCGCCTTCAGCAGGACTTTGGCCTGGTATTCATGGATGTTCATAAGTTCAGCCCACCAACTTCTTCGAGGCTTCGATCAAACCGCGCACACCTTCGCAGGACTTGTCGAAGGCCGCCTTTTCCGTCTCGTTCAGAGCGATCTCGACGATCCGCTCGACACCGCCGGCACCGATCACCACCGGCACGCCGACATAGAGATCCTTGATCCCGTATTCGCCGTTGAGGTTGGCGGCGCAGGGCAGCACGCGCTTCTTGTCCCTCAGATAGCTCTCAGCCATGGCGACGGCCGAGGCGGCGGGGGCGTAGAAGGCGCTGCCTCGTTCGAGCAGCTTGACGATTTCGCCGCCGCCATTGGCGGTGCGGGCCACGATGGCGTCGATCTTTTCCTGCGTGGTCCAGCCCATCTTGATGAGGTCGGGAACGGGGATGCCGGCGACGGTGGAGTAGCGCACCAGCGGCACCATTGCATCGCCATGGCCGCCGAGCACGAAGGCCGTGACATCCTCGACCGAGACCTTGAACTCATCGGCGAGGAAGAGGCGGAAACGGGCGCCGTCCAGCACGCCGGCCATGCCAACGACCATATTGGGCGGCAGGCCGGATTTCTGCTGCATCACCCAGACCATCGCGTCGAGCGGGTTAGTGATGACGATGACAAAGGCGCCGGGGCAGTTGGCCTTGATGCCTTGCGCGACCTCGGCGATGACGCCGGCGTTCTTGGCGACCAGATCATCGCGCGACATGCCCGGCTGGCGAGGGAAGCCCGCCGTGACGATCACCACATCGGCGTCTTTGAGAGCCGCGTAGTCTGAGCCGCCGGTCATCTCGGCGTCGAAGTTATCGACCGCCCCCGACTGCCGGATGTCGAGCGCCTTGCCCGCAGCGACGCCCCCGAAGACATCGAAGAGCACGACATCGCCGAGCTCCTTGAGGCCGATGAGGTGAGCCAAGGTGCCGCCGATATTGCCTGCCCCGATGAGGGCAATCTTATTCCGGGCCATGAGGGTCCTTCCATGGGTTCGGGAAGCGGACGCGCGAGCGGGCCGCGGAATTGATCCTCGCGGCCCGAAAGGCGGGTTGTGCTAACGCAGATGTTGCACTGCCACAAGCTAGCAGGATGTTTAGGAACCGCCCTCTAACGCGCAGGTCTGGCCTGTCAAATGGGCGGGCTATCGTTACCCAATTAGGAACCAGAGACGGAACAGCGCTGTCTGCGCCAAAGTCTCTCGCCGCAAACCAGGCAGTCTTAGGGCACGCAGGCGTGCAGCGGCGCCGCCCGAAAGTGCTTTGGTCACGACCGAGAGGTCGCGGCGAGCAGCGGGGGAGAGCAGGCGGTCATCCCGCTGGAGGGCGCGGATATTGGCGCGGAATACGGTCATGAAGGCCCCGGGGCCTCGGCGCAGGGCGGCGATGGCGCGCTGTAGCGGCGGGCCGGCGGCACCGACCGCGTTTCCGCCGTGTTGCCGGTAGAGGATCACGCCGCGATCGTCGAGCAGGACGCGGCCACCGGCGGCGGTGACCATCAGGTAGCACCACCAGTCGTGCCAGGTTTCGGGCGGCGCGGTTGTCGCGGCGACCAGCCGGATCGCCGCGGCGTTCAGGATTACCGTGTTGCCGGTCGCGATGTTCTGGGTGAGGCTGGCCGGGAAGGCCGCCGGACCGAGCAGCGGCGCCGACAGTCCGCGACGGTTAAGCGTCTCGTCGACCAGCACCTGCCGGGCGCAGTAGAGCGCGGGGACTGCCTCAGGCACATCGCGGAGAGCGGCGAGGCCCCAGGCGAGTTTGTCGGGCAGCCAGATGTCGTCCTGATCCGCAAAGGCGATGTGAGGGAAGTCCTGCGCGCCCTTCAGCAGCGTCATGAAGCTGCGGAGGACGCCGAGATTGCCGCCCGGTTCCGTCAGTCTTCGGCAGCGTGGACCTAGCCGCTGGGTCCAGTCTTCCAAGACGGCGACTGTCTCGTCCGTGGAGCCGTCGTCGCGCCATAGCAGCAGCCAATCGGTTTCGCTTTGGGCGGCGAGGCTTGCGATGAGAGCGTCGAGGAAGCGGGCGCCGTTATAGGTGGAGAGCAGAATCGCGCAGACAGGCATCAGTTTCGGCCGTCTGGGCCTTTCAGCAGGCTGGCGACGGTGCGTTCAAGGCTTTCGCGCCAGGGCGGGAGGGTGACGCCGAAGGTGCGGGCGAGCTTGGTGTTGTCGAGCCGCGAATCGGCTGGGCGCCTCGCGGGTGTCGGCCAATCGGCGGTGCGGATGGCCTCGACTTCCGGGGATGGGCCGCCAAACGGCCCGGCGGCCGCGAACGTCGCGACGGCGAGGCCGTGCCAGGTGGTCTCGCCCGAACCGGTGGCGTGGAAGATGCCGCCGTATTCGGGCTTCCAGTCGGTTTTCGCGATGAGGGCGAGGATGTCGAGGATGGCGGTGGCGAGATCGGCCGCGGCGGTCGGGCTGCCCTTCTGGTCACCGACCACGCGCAGCTTTGGCAGCTTGGCGCCGGCGCCGAGCATGGTGCGGACGAAGTTCTTGCCGGTATCGGAATAGACCCAGGCGGTGCGCAGGATCACCGACCGGCCTCCAGCGGCAAGGACCGCTTCCTCGCCATCGCGCTTGGTGCGGCCGTAGGCGCCGGTCGGGTTGGTCGGATCGGTTTCGAGATAAGACGCGCCTTTGTCGCCATCGAAGACATAGTCGGTCGAGACATGGATGAAGGGAATGCCGGCTCCGGCGGCGAGGCGGGCGAGGGTTGCCGGGCCGTCCCGGTTCGCCCGTTGTGCGGCCGCCTCGTCCTGTTCGGCGGCATCGACCGCGGTATAGGCGGCGGCGTTGACGATGGCGGCCCAGGGGCGGCTGGCGAATGCTGCTTCCAGGCTTTCGGGATGGTCAAAGTCGAGTTCGGGGCGGCCGAGGCAGATCACGGCCATGTCGCGGGCGGGGGCTAGGCGGGCGAGGGCTTGCGCGAGTTGGCCGGCCGTGCCGGTGACGAGGATGGGGCCGAAGGTCATGGGTCAGGGCTCCTGGTCTCTCATCTCCCCTCCCTGGAAGGGAGGGGCCGGGGGTGGGTCATGCAGCCGAGACGTCGGCGGGTGCGGCGGCGAGCAGAACCCACCCCTAACCCCTCCCTTGCAGGGAGGGGACGACAAAGTGCCGCCTAGTAGGTGAACAGCTGACCCACGTCCCGGAATTTCGGCAGCACCTTGTCCTTGTCCGACAGCACCGCCTCGCCCGGCGCGACAGGCCAGGGCAGGGCCAGGTCCGGGTCATCCCAGATTACGCCTGCCTCGCAGACTTTGCTGTAGTCGCCGGTCACTTTGTAGAAGACCTCGGTATCCGGAACGAGTGTGCAGAAGCCGTGCAGGAAGCCGCCAGGTATCCAGAGCTGCTGCCAATTTTCGGCCGATAGCTCCGCCGCGACATACTGGCCGAAGGTCGGCGAACCCAACCGGGCATCGACCGCGACGTCCCAGATGGCGCCGCGCACCACGCGGACGAGCTTGCCCTGGACATGCGGATCGATCTGGCAGTGCAGGCCTCGGATGACGCCCTTCTGCCGCGACAGGCTGTGATTGTCCTGCACGAAAGGCCCGTCGATATCGGCCTCGACGGAGAGCTTCTTCGCGTTGAACGTCTCCGAGAAGAAGCCGCGGCTATCGCCGAATTTGTCCGGCGTGATGAGCAAAACCTCGGGGATGGCGAGGGCTTCGACCTTCATACTCATGCTCCTCAGGCGTGGCCGTCGGCGAGTTCGGCCAGCAGGCGGCCAAGTTCCGTTTTGCCGAGCTGCTTGGCATGGACCCGCAGCTGGTCGGCATCGATGAAGCCCTTGCGGAAGGCGACCTCCTCGGGCGAACCCACCAGCATGCCCTGGCGGGACTGGATGGTCTGCACGAAGGTCGCGGCCTGCATCAGGCTGTCGGGCGTGCCGGCATCGAGCCAGGCGGCGCCGCGGCCGAGCCTTTCGACATGCAGCGTGCCCTCCTGCAGGTAGATCTGGTTGAGATCGGTGATTTCGAGCTCGCCGCGCGGCGAAGGCTTGATCGAGGCGGCGATGTCGGTGACCCGCTTGTCGTAGAAATAGAGCCCGGTGACCGCCCAGTTGGATTGCGGCATCGCCGGCTTCTCGACGATCTCCACCGCGCGGCCGTCTTCATCGAAGCTCACCACGCCGTAGCGCTCGGGGTCGCGCACCTGGCAGGCGAAGACCGTGGCGCCCTCGGGCCGGGAGGCCGCGGCGCGGAGCAGGACCGAGAGATGCTCGCCGTGGATGAGGTTGTCGCCGAGTGCCAGAGCGCAGGCCTCGCCGCCAAGCCAATCCCGGCCGATGAGGAAAGCCTGGGCGATGCCGTCCGGCGAGGGCTGTTCGGCGAAGGTGAATTTCACCCCGAGGCGTGAACCATCGCCCAGCAGGCGCTTGAACTGCGGCAGATCGGCCGGGGTAGAGATGATCAGAATGTCTCGGATGCCGGCCAGCAGCAGACTCGACAGCGGATAATAGACCATCGGCTTGTCGTAGACCGGCAGGAGCTGTTTCGATGCCGCGAGCGTAATCGGATGCAGCCGCGTCCCCGAGCCGCCCGCGAGCAGAATGCCTTTCATGAATCTCGTACTTTCAAAATGCGAGTGGGGGGTCAGGCGCCGGCGTAGCGGGCGAGGTTAGGCGGCGGTGCCGAGACGCTGGCCGCCGTAGCGGCCGCCCCGAATGCCTTCCCACCAGTCGCGATGGGAGAGATACCAATCGATCGTGCGGGCAAGGCCGCGCTCGAAATCATGCTCGGCCTTCCAGGAGATCGCCGCCTCGGTGACCGTGGGGTCGATCTCGTAGCGAAAATCATGGCCGGGCCGGTCGGTCACGAAACGGATGAGGCGCGAGCGGGGGCCTTCCGGATCGGGCAGCCGGCGGTCGAGTTCGGCGCAGATCGCATGCACGACCTCGAGGTTGCTGCGCGGCTGGCGGGCGCCGATGCAGTACGTCTCGCCCGGCACGCCCTGCTCCAGCACCTTGACCAGGGCGACGGCGTGATCCTCGACGAAGAGCCAGTCGCGCTGGTTCGAGCCATCGCCATAGACGGGGAGCGCCTTCCCCTCCAGCGCATTGAGCAGAACCAGCGGGATCAGCTTCTCCGGAAACTGCCAGATGCCGTAGTTGTTCGTCGTATTGGAGACGAAAGCCGGCAGCCCATAGGTGTGGAACCACGCTCGCACCAGATGGTCGGAGGCGGCCTTGGAGGAGGAATAGGGGCTGCGGGGGTCGTAGGCCGTGGTTTCCCTAAAGGGCGGGTCGTTCTCCTCCAGCGCGCCGAAAACCTCATCGGTCGAGACATGGTGGAAGCGGAAGCGGTCGCGGGTCTCTCCCGTGAGGCCGGCATAATAGGCGCGGGCAGCTTCCAGAAGCGTAAAGGTGCCCATGATATTGGTGCGCATGAAATCCGCCGGGCCATCGATCGAACGATCGACATGGCTCTCGGCCGCAAGATGCATCACGGCGTCGGGCTTATGCGTGTCGAAGATTTCCCGCATCGCGGCGGCGTCTGCGATATCGGCGCGGACGAGCGTATGGCGGTTGCTGGTGAGAGCCACCTCCAGCGCATCCTCGGAGGCGGCATAGGTCATGGCATCGACATTGATGACCGCGTGGTCGGTCTGGCGGATGATGTGGCGGATGACCGCCGAGCCTATGAAGCCGCAGCCGCCCGTTATCAGGAGACGCATCGTGTCGTAATCCATTCGGATAATGCGGCGGCAAACTGCCAGTCCGGGCCCGGTTGATCAACTCGAATGGTGGGCGGCAGCAGAGCAAGGACGAAAAGCCTCAATCCCGTGCGGCCAGCGGCTCTCACATACGTAGGAATCGCTTCTGTTGCGCTGCGGAATAGATCATTGTGACGGGAATGAAGACGCTTATCGGGATTTCCTGCTGCCAGAAACCTTTCGGCAAGTTCGAAATGCTCAACCATGCGGTTTCGGACACCTATGTCCGCGCGGTCGATGAGATCGTCGGTGGCATGGCGGTGCTGATCCCGGCGAATGGTGCCGAGTGCGACATCGCCTGCCTGCTGGCGCGGCTGGATGGTGTCATCCTGACCGGCAGTCCCTCCAACGTCGCACCTTGCCTCTATGGCGGCGAACCGCATCCGCCCGAGACGCCAGAGGATCGACGCCGCGATGCCGTGACGATGCCGCTGATCCGGCAGGCGATCGCAAGCGGCATGCCGCTGCTCGGGATTTGCCGTGGTTTTCAGGAAATGAACGTGGCGCTTGGCGGCAGTCTCCATCAGCGTTTGCAGGATCTGCCGGGCCGTATCGATCACTCGACGCCGATGCAGGCATCACCGCGTATCCGTCACGGCAAGGCGCATCCGATCAAGGTCGTCCCGGGGAGCTGGCTGCACCGGGTCGCGCAGGCCTCGGAAATCGCGGTGAATTCCTTGCATAACCAGGGGGTCGACCGTCTCGCTCCCGGCCTCGTGGTTGAAGGCGAGGCGCCGGACGGGACGATCGAAGCGGTGCGGCTGCGCGATGCGCCAGGCTTCGCGACCGGCATTCAATGGCATCCCGAATACGACTTCGACCGGGATCCGGTTTCTCGGCGCATCTTCGAATCATTCGGCGAAGCGGTGCGAGCCTATCGGGCAGGCAACCAAACCTTCGCCCAGGCGGCGGATTAGCGGTTTGCCCCCTCCCGAAGTGAGGGAGGGAAGCGCGTCAGCCCACGCAGATACGGCTAACCCCGCGCATTCGTCCGCATGCGTATCGGAGCGAGCCGCTGCCCCTCGCGTCCGATGAACAGGGCCACGTCGCCAACGTGTAGACGGGTGTCGAGCGGAGGTTGATCGACCGTGTCGCCGTCCTGCGATTTGAGGGCAACCACAATCATCGAGATCCCGGCGCGCTGCTCCGCCTCAGCCAAGGTCAGGCCGCGATAAGGACTCTCGGGCACCACGACCAGCCGGTGCAGGCTGAGGCCGAGATCGGCCAACACTTCCTCCGACTCCCGCCGCGCGCCCATGCCGCGGATCGGTGCCTGCACCGCGCCGGGCTCGCCGGCCAGGATCATCTGGGCGATGCGTTCGGCCCCAATCTGGGTCGGCATGACCACCCGGGTAGCGCCGGCCAGGCGCAGCTTGCTCTCAGTGGTTGCCGCCTCGCCCCGCGCGATGATCTCGATGGTCGGGCTCAGGCTGCGGGCCGTCAGCGCGATGAAGACGTTGACCGCATCGTCCGGCAGAACGGTGGCGAGGCAGCGGGCACGGTCGATCCCAGCCGTCAACAAAGCCGTCTCCTCGCTGGCGTCAGACTGGATGCAGAGGAATCCGGCATCGCGCGCCTCCGCGAATCGCCGGTCGCTGCGTTCCAGGATCACGAAGCGGGCGCCGTTGGTCGCGAGTTCTTGCGCCAGCATCAGGCCGATCCGCCCATAACCACAGATGATAATGTGGTTGGTCAGAGCGTCGATGTCGTTCTTCATGCGGCGGGTCCCGAAAAGCTGCTGGAACTGGGTAATCGTGATGAACTGGATCAGCGCGCCGGTCTGGAAAATCATGCCGGTACAGCCGAGCACGATGAGGAAGATCGTATCGGCGCGGAGGAACGGGGTGTTGACCGGCCGGATCTCGTCATAGCCCACGGTGAAGACCGTGATGACCACCATGTAGACGGCGTCCCACACGCTCCATCCAGCCACTATGTAGCCAGCCATGGCGATGCCGCTGACCGTTAGAACGAAAAGCGCGCCCAGAACCAGATTGCGCACGGATGAGCTTAGGAGGCGCTTCGTCCACGACCGTAGAGGCGCCGACCGCCGGTTTGTCTCGACTTGCTTGCCGGCCATGCGCCCCACGAATTGCTGCACCGCAGCGACTGTGGCGTTAGCGCGTGATCGGGTCCAACGAAATCCTCAAGGCATTTCAAGGCGTGTGGTGATGTCGGAGGCTGTAGTGCTGCTAACAGCAGCCCTCATGGCTCGGGGTCCAATGGATTCTCCGGCCAGTTGTGCCGGGGGTAGCGGCCGCGCATGTCGCGGCGGGCGTCGGCCCAGGCGCCACGCCAGAAGCCGGCGATGTCGGCGGTGATGGCAATCGGCCGGCCCGCCGGGGAGAGCAGTGCGAGGCGAAGCGGTATCCGGCCCTGCGCGAGCAACGGCGTCTCCGCCAAACCGTAGAAATGCTGAGCCCGCGCCGAGGCGAGGGGCACAGGCTCGGCATAGTCAATTGCCGCGCGGCCAGGGCCGAGCGCCAGATGCGACGGCAATTCGCGGTCGAGCCGCGCGCGCAGGCTCCAATCGAGGCGGCCGAGCAGCAAGGCGGCGAAGTCGAGCGAGGCGAGGTCACCGAGCCGCGTCAGCCCATGCAGATGAGGACCCAGCCAATCCGCCAGCGTCGCCGCCAGCGCCGTGTCGTCGCTTGCGGGCCACAACTCGGGTTCCAGGCCGTGCATCAGCCCAAGCCTCGCCTGAATTTGCCGGGCCGCATCGGTCCAGGGCAGCCGCGCGGGATCGCGGCGCACGGCTTCCAGCAGAGCAGCGGCAGCCTCGGCCGCGTCGGGCGGACCGCTGCGATCCTCCAGCACCAGGGCCCCGAGACGCCGCCGGCGTCGGGCAAGGATGCTGCCGGTTACGGGATCAAGTGTTGTCTCGACGGTTTCCGTCACCCGCCGCGCGAGCGCTGGCGGCAGGGCAGAAGGATCGAGCGGCGCGGCCATCCGGATGCGTGCGGAAGCCTTCATCTCCAGGCTCGCCACGGCAAGCAGAGAGGCGCGCGACAGCGGGTCATTCACCGGTAGCCGGGCGCCTCCGCCGCCTGACAGCCGGAAGGAACCGGGTTCGCCGCGCCGCTGCGCCAGGCGATCCGGAAAGGCGGCGGCGAGCAGCGGCGCCGGATCCCCGGCGGCGACGGCGTCCGCGCGGAGGCCGAGACGCCCGCGGTATTGTCGCGCGGCCTGGCGAATGCGGTGGAGCGTGCCGCGATCGGCCTCCGCGCCACCGGCGCCGGCCAAAGCCTCCAGCCGCAAAGTGACATCGGCCGGGGCCTCGATGCCGCGGATCGGGTCGCGCTCCTCCAGCAGCGCCGCGAGATCGGCGGCGAGGGCGCGGGCCTGAGGCGTTTCGGCCGCCAGCATCATCGCGGCGAGGCGGGGGTGGGCACCGAGAGCGCTCATCCGCCGACCGCTCGCGGTTATGGCACCGGTGTCGTCCAGCGCATCGAGTTCCGTGAGAAGAACGCGGGCGGCGGCGAGCGCGCCCGCTGGCGCCGGGTCCGGCAAGGGCAGGGCCTCGGGCGGCGTGCCCCAGGCGGCGCAGTTCAGGGTGAGGCCGGAGAGTTCCGCTTCGAGGATCTCCGGCTTGTCATAGGGGCGCAGGCCGCGCTGGGTCGCGGTGGTCCAGAGGCGGATCGCGAGACCCGGTGCTTGCCGCCCGGCGCGGCCGGCCCGCTGATCGGCGGCGGCACGGCTGACGCGCAGCGTCTCCAGCCGGGTGAGTCCGGTTCCGGCATCGAGACGCGGCGAGCGACGATAGCCGCCGTCAATGACGATGCGCACACCCGGCACGGTTAGCGAGGTCTCGGCGATGGAGGTGGCGAGCACTACGCGGCGGCGCTCACCGGGGCGGAGGGCGAGATCCTGCGTCGCGGGCGGCAGGTCGCCGTGAAGTGGCAGCACCGCCGCGTCGATGCCAGTGAGGGCTGCCTCTGTGCGGCGGATCTCGCCCATGCCGGGGAGGAAGGCGAGCAGGTCGCCGGGTGCCTCGGCCAGGGCCGCGCGGATCGCTCGCGCCATGGCCTCGGGCAGGTCCCGGAGATGCGGCAGGTCGCGTGGCTGGTGGCGGATTTCGACCGGATGAGCCTGCCCGGCGCTTTCGATGACTTCGGCGCTCATGAGGCTGGCGAGACGGGCGCCGTCCAGGGTTGCCGACATCGCGATGAGATGGAGGTCGGGCCTGAGCAGGCGCTGGGCATCCAGGCAAAAAGCCAGGGCGAGATCGGCTTCAAGCGAGCGTTCGTGGATCTCGTCGAGGATGACGACCGCGACGCCATCGAGCCCCGGATCGGCGAGCAGGCGGCGGACGAGGAGGCCGGTGGTCACGACTTCGACCCGGGTGGCGGCCGAGACCGCGCTGTCGATCCGGGTGCGGAAGCCGACGGTCTGGCCGACTGGCTCGCCGGTGAGGCTCGCCATTCGCGTGGCCGCGGCCCGGGCGGCGAGGCGGCGCGGTTCCAGCATGACGACGCGGCCCGCGGCGCCGATCGGGCTGCCGAGAAGGGCGAGCGGCACGGTCGTGGTCTTGCCGGCGCCGGGTGGCGCGACCAGCACGGCATTGGGTGTCCCCTCCAGCAAGGCGAGCAGGCGCGGCAGGGCTTCGACGACCGGCAGGTCGCGCGCCGCGAGCGGGAGAGATGTAAGGGTCATGGCGTTGCTGGTAGCAGGCTTCGCAGGCGCGTGTTGAGGAACGAAGGCGATCAGCTCGTTGGGTGGAAGCGCGGCATTGGCTTAATGTTAGTTTTCGTTAGTCAATTTTAACGAACGCTGCGGCACTTTGGGAGGCCGCCGTGCGGTAGAGCCGAACGTAGCGTGATGCCCGGCGACTTACGGAGAGCAGGACGTCATGGGCACATCGCTTGGTGGAGTCGGATCGCAGGGCACAGCTCAGGGCGCGACCGATCTGTCCTCCTCTCAGGTATTCCCCATGCCTGGCGTCAATGACGCCGTTACCGACATTCTCGGCTACGGAACGGGCTTGAAATTACTCACTCCAAAATCACAAGCCGGGTTTATGAAGGTTGCGCGAACTGCTTTCGAACATTGCGCAACGAACTTGCGGCCTGAAGCATGTTATGATCTTGGCACTGAAGGCCCGTTCTGGTTGCCGGGAATGTATTTGCGCGAACTCGATCAGTCGGCTGGATATATCGTGCAGTCTCCCAGGGACGCCGAACACCAGACGCAAAATGGTTTGCAGATTCGCCAAACACAGAGCGGCTATGCCGTCAGCTATGACGGCCGGCCGGTCGATTGGCAGTCCCCCTAGGCGAAGCCGGTCTATTCCGCGATGGACCGCCTCGCCCACATCTTGCAAAGCGATCCACAGCGCATGGTAGTGCCGTTACCGATCGCCAATTCGGCTCCAGCGCACGCCCTTCTCCCTAGCGATTTCGGGCAAGCGAAAACGCAGAGCCAGCGAAGCGAAGCCGAGGCTGGATCGACGGGCGGCAACTTACATGGAGAACGCGTGTCGTAGGCGAGGTGATTGGTGGAGCGCCCTTGGGCGGCGCAACGCCGCGCACAGTTTGCCGCGCACAGTTTATAGACCACCGTCTCTACACGGATTTTCGGCACAAAGTCTCGCTGAGCCGCCGACGGGCTACATTCTGGGTTACGGACCAAACTCGCGTTTGATTCTGCCGCATTCGCAGAGTTCATTCGAACTCTTCACGAGATTGGCTCTTCAAAGTTGTCAAAAACATTTGGTGAGGGGAGCATGTTACGATCTTGGCATGCTGTATAATTTCCCCTTGCCAAGCTTCTATTTGAGAGCACGGACGCACGGGGAATACTTCGTGCAGAGCTGGACCGATATCGAAAACCGCTCAGAGAAAGGCTTGCGGCTTTATGGGAAGCAAGGTCTCTATGCCGTGAGCTACGGAGGCCGTCCGCTCGATTGGCAATCGCCGGAGGCCAATCAGGTCAATACGGCGATGTTTTCCCTCGCCAAGGGGCTGGATTGGAGAAAACCGGAGATGACAGTCGCCTTGCCAATGACCGAATAGCCAATCCGCGACCTTCCTGCGCGCGACCGGGAAGGCGATGGCGAAAAAGCGCCGCAGCGCATAGACTCGGGTTCATGTATCGGCCCACCACGTTTCTGCCAGTCTTGGTCTTTGTCCTCGGTGCGCTCGGCGTCGCGCCGTCCCTCGCGGCGGAGAGTGCGGCCGCGGTCTCGGCAAGGGATCGTGTCAGCCTGGTCTCGGATGCTGACCAGGTATCCGCGGGCCAGGGCTTTCAGCTTGGTCTGCGATTCCAGCTTTCGCCGGGCTGGCATGTGTATTGGCAAAATCCCGGCGATGCGGGTCTGGCTCCGGCGATCTCGCTAAAGCTGCCGCCGGGGACAAAGGCCTCACCGTTGCGCTGGCCTGTGCCGACGCGGTTGGCGGAAGGGCCGGTGACGACTTACGGCTATGAGAAGGCGGTTCTGCTGCCCTTTGCGGTCACCCCGCCATCCTCCGCCACAGGATCGCTGCCGATCGATGCGAGCGTCAACTGGCTCGTCTGCCGGGACATCTGCGTGCCCGAAAGCGCGCGTTTCCGGCTCGATCTGCCGATCGGCGCGGCGACGACGCCCTCGCCTCAGGCGCCGCTTTTCGCGGCGGTGGAGCGGGACATCCCCAAGGCTTCGGATCTCCGTGCGTGGATCGCGCCGGATGGCACGCTCCGCCTGCGCGGCGCGGCTCTCGCAGGTAGCCGTATCGCCTCGGCCTATTTCTTTCCGGACACGCCCGGCCTCATCGACCATGGCGCACCGCAGCCGCTTGCCCAGCAGCCCGATGGTTTGAGCCTGACGCTCAAACCGGAGGCGGCGCTCGCGACGGCCAAGGAACTCGGGGGCGTTCTGACGCTTACGGATACTGACGGATCGACGCGTGGGTTAACGGTGATTGCCGCTCCTGGCACCCCTCCCGCCGTCTCCGCGCCTGTTGGCCAAGTGGGTGGGGCTACTGCCTCCGGTGCCTTAGCGGCAACTGGAACGGAGACTTCTGGTCTCTGGACGCTGCTGCTGGGCGCTTTGCTCGGCGGCCTGATCCTCAACCTGATGCCCTGCGTCTTTCCGATCCTCGCGATGAAGGCGGCGCATCTCGCGAAACTTAGCGGCGCGCGGAACGAGCGGCGGCGGGTGGTCGGCGAGGGGCTGGCCTATGGCGCCGGGGTGCTGCTCAGCTTCGCCGCCCTGGGTGGAGTCATGCTGACCTTGCGGGAGACCGGGCATCTTGTCGGCTGGGGCTTTCAGTTCCAGTCGCCGGTCTTCGTGGTGCTCATGGCTTGGCTACTTTTCGCGGTGGGGCTGAGCTTCTCCGGCGTTATCGCGCCGGGTGGACGCTGGGCGGGGTGGGGTCAGTCCTTCGCGGCACGGGGCGGCATCTTCGGCAGCCTCTGCACCGGCGTTCTGGCGGCGGTGGTGGCGACGCCCTGCACGGCGCCCTTCATGGGCGCGGCTATCGCGGCCGCGCTGTCGGGTCCGGCAGCGGCGGCCATGGCGATCTTCCTGGCGCTCGGCCTCGGTCTGGCACTGCCCTTCGTGGTCGTCAGCCTCGTGCCGGGGATCGGCCATCTGCTGCCAAAGCCGGGCGGGTGGATGGAGGTATTGCGCCAGGCGCTCGCCTTTCCGGTCTATGCGAGCGTGCTCTGGCTGGTTTGGGTCGCGAGCCGCGAGGGTGGCGATGACCTGTTGCTCGCGGCCGGGGGCGGGATGTTGCTTATCGCCTTCGCGGCCTGGGTCGCGCCGCTCGGCCGCCGGGTGGCGCCTGCTCTCGCGACCCTCGCGGTGATCGGGCTTCTGCCGGTGATGCTCGGGATGAGGTCCACGCCCTCCGAACGGCCGATGGCCTTGGCCAATGGCTCGGAGACCTTCTCGGGCGCCAAACTGGCAGCCTTGCGCGCGGCGGGACGGCCGGCTTTCGTGGACCTGACGGCTGCCTGGTGCGTGAGCTGCCTCGTGAATGAGCGCGTGGCGCTCGACCGCGCGGCGGTGCGGGACAGTTTCCGCCGCCAGGGAATCACCTATCTCGTCGGCGACTGGACGCGGGGCGATCCCGAGATCACCGCCTACCTCCGCGCGCATCGCCGCGACGGTGTGCCGCTCTATATTTTCTACCCCGCAGGTGGCGCGCCCGCCGTGGTGCTGCCGCAGATTCTAACGCCCCGCATAGTGCTGGATGCGATCGGCCAGAGAACCGGCTGAGGGGGCGGATTGGAGCGGGTAGCGGGAATCGAACCCGCACATTCAGCTTGGGAAGCTGACGGGCTACCACTACACCATACCCGCGCGGCGCCTCTCATATCCGCCCCGCGCGACGATTGCAAAGCTCTCGTTGACGGCACGGCCCGCGCCGCCTTATCCCTGGCGCCGGCATCGACATGCCCCTCGTGATTTGTCCGGCCGGATTGCGGCGAGGTTAAAGAAGCGCGCTAAAGAGGCCAGCTGCCCAGCGTTACGGGCCGCTGCATCCACGGCCGGGTTCTCGATCAGAGGCCCATGCGATGCCCGTCATCAAAAACCCCAAAGCACTCCGCCCCGCGACGCAGCTCGTCCATGGCGGCACCATGCGATCGCAGTATGGGGAGAATGCCGAAGCGCTCTTCCTGACCTCGGGCTTCGTCTACGACAATGCGGAGCAGGCGGAGGCCACCTTCAAGGGTGAGGTCGAGCACTACCAGTACACGCGCTTCGGCAATCCGACCGTGAACATGCTGGAGCAGCGGCTAGCCTTGCTCGAAGGCGCCGAAGCCTGCATCGCAACGGCGACAGGCATGGCGGCGGTTTCATCCTCGATGCTTTGCCACTTGAAGACGGGCGACCGGGTCGTGGCGGCGCGCGCGCTGTTCGGCTCCTGTCACTGGATCGTCTCCACCCTGCTGCCGCGCTACGGGATCGAAACCGTTTTCGTCGATGGTGCCGATCTGGCGCAGTGGCGAGAGGCTTTGGCGACGCCGACGCAGCTTGTCCTGCTGGAAACGCCCTCCAACCCGATGCTGGAGATCGTCGATCTTCCCGCAGTAGCGAAGCTATCGCATGCGGCGGGTGCGATTGTTGTCGTCGATAATGTTTTCGCGACGCCTTTGCATCAGCATCCGCTGGAGATGGGCGCGGATGTGGTGGTGTATTCCTGCACCAAGCATATCGACGGGCAGGGGCGGGTGCTTGGCGGCGCCGTTCTCGGCCGCAAGCAATGGATCGAGGAGGTGCTGCAGCCCTTTACCCGCAACACCGGCCCGGCCTTGTCGCCCTTCAATGCCTGGCTGCTGCTCAAGGGGCTGGAAACGCTGAGCCTTCGCGTCGATGCGGCCAGCCGCTCGGCCGAAGCACTGGCGCATTTCCTGGAGACCCGCTCTGAGGTTTCCAAAGTCTGGTACCCGACGCTGGCCAGCCATCCGCAGCGTGAGCTTGCGATGCGCCAGATGTCATCCGGTGGCACGCTGGTGACCTTCGAACTCTCAGGCGGCAAAGCCGAGGCGTTCCGATTTCTCAACGCTTTGAGCCTCATCGCAATCTCCAACAATCTAGGCGATTCGAAATCGCTCATCACGCATCCGGCGACGACCACGCATATGCGACTCGCCGTGGAGGAACGCGCGAGGCTGGGCATCACCGAGGGTGCGCTGCGTCTGTCGGTGGGACTCGAGGATGTCGCCGACCTGACT
Source organism: Acidisoma sp. L85 (assembly GCF_009765865.1). Taxonomy (GTDB): domain Bacteria; phylum Pseudomonadota; class Alphaproteobacteria; order Acetobacterales; family Acetobacteraceae; genus Acidisoma. Next base: position 72,129 of record NZ_LMUQ01000012.1, on the reverse strand, counting down.
GAGGATCTTTCGCAAGCCCTGGACGCGCTGAAACGCTAGACTCGTTGACGCAACCTGCGATTGGAGCCGCGCATTGCCTCAGTGTTGAGACGACTGAGACGATCGCGCGGGGAGTAAATTCGACGTTGCGGATGGGCGAAGGGAAGACTGATTGTAGGTGCGCAGGGGCCAAGGTAAAGCTTTGCGATAGGCGTCGGCGCATTCCCCGGGCGTCTTAGCGCATAAACGGGACAGGCGGAATCGATGGCTGACGACTACACGGAAACAACCCGCGATATCTGCGTTCGGGTACGATCCTTCTATCTTGAGGATCAGTCTCAACCGGACGAAGGACGCTATGTCTGGGCGTATCGCGTCCGTGTCGAGAATCGCGGCAGTCAGGTCGTGCAGCTCATGCGCCGAACCTGGCGCATCACCAATGCGCTTGGCCGCGTGCAGCATGTTCATGGCGAAGGCGTGGTTGGCGAACAGCCGACGCTCGAGCCGGGCGAATCCTTCGAGTACACATCAGGAACGCCGCTCGACACGCCGAGCGGCTTCATGGTGGGCGACTACCACATGGTTTTACCGTCGTCCGGCGAATCTTTCGACGTGAGGATCCCGGCCTTCAGCCTCGACAGCCCCCACCAGAACACGCGCCTTCATTGAAGGCGCGTGTTGGCGCGCGCGAGGACGCCGCGTCAGGAACGCGGCACGGCGATTAGGTGGCTCGGGTATCGGGCGCGGCGGAAAGTGAGCGCCGCTTCGGCCCGAACCTCTTCGAGCTGATCGAAATGCTGTCCGTCGAGCGGTTTGAGGCGCGCATCGACGCCGACGAACCGGTAGCCTTCGCCAATGCCGTAGCTTGCGGCCGTTCCGAGGAACACGCCGTCGACCTCAATGATGTAGGACTGCCTCATCCTGTCGTCTCCCGCGCCGCATGGAATGCGGCGATTGCCTTGGCACTACATCGCCCGAGCCGGACCATAATGTCCTCAGAGCGTGGGTGCTCAAAATTTTTTGTGATCAATTAGATACGCGGCGTTTTTATTATATTTTATTGAAACTTGCCATAGCCACTCCGACCGTCGCATTCGCTTCCGGTTCAGCAATGATCTAGCCACTCTGGCGCTCAAGGGCAATGGGGGTGCCCCCGAGTTCACCGCAGTGTCATCCTCCTGCACCTTTCGTCTTAGCCGCGCAATTGGACCTTCGGATGCTCCTCAAACGTAGCTTCACGATCGCTGGCCACCGCACCAGCATCGCGCTGGAGGCCGAGTTCTGGGCCGTGCTGAACAGCTTCGCCATGCGTGACGGGCAAAGCTTGGCCTCGCTGGTGGCGGAGGTTGATGCGACGCGGGACCCGCGGCGCCCGCTGGCCTCGGCCTTGCGTCTATATGCGCTGGCTGCTGGCGGTCATCCGGCGGCCCGCTGAAGCACTGCGCGTTTCGGCGCGTCGAGTGGCCCTTGCAGGAGCAGGTCGAATGGCGCCGGAGGCGAGGCTGTTCCGTGAGGAGTTACCGTCACGCGCAGATCGCAGGCACCGCGAACGAGGTCGGCGGTGCCGGTGGCCGAAAGCGTGCCGGCCGGGCCTTCTGCTTTCAGGTTTCCGAGCCGCAACTCACCTTGTGAGACGGATGCCATGGCGTGAAGCGAAGTGAAGACGGTGTGGCCGCTCGAAAGGCCAGCCGCGGCGGGGCCGGTCGCGACATTGTTGCCGAGTTTGCCTAGGTCGATGCCAGAGAGCGTCGCCTCCCCGCTGCCAAAGGAGGCAGTGCCGTTCAGGCTGGAGAGCCACGCACCCAGACTGTAGCCCCGCGCCGTGCCGGAGAACTGCGCATCGACATTGCTCGCCGTGAGGATCGGCAGGGGCTCGATCGGCGTCGCCAGCTTGCTGTCCGCGAGGGTGAGTTTCACGGAAACGGCGGGCGGCACCCGTGCTTCCAGCCGGATCACCCCTGCCAAAGTGCCATCCAGCGCCGACGCGCGATGCAGTGTGACAAGGAGCGAGTCGTCGGCGATATCGGCATCCGCCACGACGTTCGTCGCAAGCGGCGTCAGCGCATCCACCACGCGATCAATAGTGAGGTGCAGCCGCGCCTGCCAGCCTCGCAGAAGCTCGGTCGGAATCGGCTCGTCCGGGTCGGGGTGCGGCCAAGGAAAGGTGTCTATCGCGAAGACGCCTGTGATGCCGCGCTCGTCCGGGGCATTGCTGTCCGCATCGCCGATCTGGCCGCTGCCATGCACCAGGCCGAGGCTGAAGGCGAGCGGCGCCAGCTTCCAGCTCGCGCCATTGACCGTCGCCTCGGCCACCATCGACAGCGAGCCTTCGCCGAGCCAGGTGGTGCCCGAGCCAAAGCCGAGGTCACGCAAGAAGCGGTCGGCATTGGGATGGCGCAGCGTGACGTTGCCGTGGCCGCTCATATGCGCCAGATCGATGATGGGCTGCGCCGAGAGCGCCAGATCCCCGACGCTCGCATTGACCGTGAGTGCTAGGCGGTTGGGCGCTCCGTTGGCGACCACGCTCGCGAGAAGCGGCGCGGACCAGAATCCGGCGGCACCGCGCAGGCGGGGCGGCACAAACGCCGATAGTCGATCCGCTGGCTGGGCGGAGACGATCAGCCGCACGCCGTCCATTTTGCCGCTCGAATCCATCGCGCCAGAACCGACGAACTGCACTCCCGCGATCCGGCCGCCCAGCTGGCGCAGCACGAGCTTGCCACCTGCAACCGAAAGATCGACCAGCGCGTGGTCAATCGCGGTGTCGCCGAGCCAAGCCTGCCGCGCGGAGAGGCGGAGGTCGGCGGTGACGCCGGTGATCGCATGGGCCAAGGTTTCCGGCTTCGGCGGAGCGTCCCACCAGGCCTGCGGTAGCCAAAGGCCGAGGTCCAGCTTGCCGAAATCGAGCGCTCCCGCCACCGAGGGATGGGTGCCATTTAGGATCGACAAGCCGCCCGTCACGAGGGTGTCGTTCATCCGCCCGGTGATCGAGGTCGCGACCATCTGCCCGCTCGACAGGCGCAAATCGCCCGCCACATCCAGGCTGTCGAGTGCCGTCGCGATGGCGCCGGTTTCGGGCAGGAGCTGCGCCTGGGTCAGCCAATGTAGCGTCGCGGCGGGCGAGGGTGCGGTGACTTGCGCCTTGCCGAGAAAAACCGCGGTGGCCGGATCGTAGTATCCGGCGAGGTTGACGAGGCTTTCGCCGGGCAGGCTCGCTGTCGCGTTGTCGATCCGCAACCGGCCGCCCGTGGTCTCGAAATGTAGAGCGACGCGGCGCAGCAATCCGCCGCCATAGGTCGCCGCGTCGGCGGTGAAATCGACCTTGAGCGGTAGGGGCGGTGCCGGATTCTTCTGTACGGCGAGTGCCCAGGGCTCGATGTCGATCAGCGGTACGTGAAGCCGCAGTTCGATGGGGGTGGCCGAGCCGCCGGCGCCGCGGAGACGGCGGGGCAGCGCGAACCGCAGGGCGCCGGTGGCCGCCGTGGTACCGAGCACGAGCGCGAGATCGTCGACCCGAAGTCCCTCGCGATCCGCTCTCAGCGTGCCGGCAGCCTCGAAAGGCTGTTGCGGCGTCGGCAGGAGGTCCGCGAGGTCATCGCCATGGGCCGTGAGGCGGCCGGCGATCTTGCTGTCGCCGCGCATGGCACCGGTGAAGACAAAGCTGGTGGCCGGGCCGTTGATACTGTCCGCGCCAATCGCGAGCGGCGCGCTGCCATCGCTCATCGGCCAGGATAGCGCGAGCGATAGGTTCCACGGCCGGCCGGCAAGCGTCGCACGGCCATCAACCTGCAGCGCGGCCGAAGGACCCCCGGTAGCGACGGTGAAGGAGGCATCCTCGATCTGCAGCGGTCCGACCAGGATTCGGCCATGGCTGACCTCAGCGGAAAGCGATGCGAGCCAAGGCGGCGGCTCGAGTGAGAGCGGGCCGCGCGGCAGCGGCCAGGGCAGGCGGATGTCGGGCCGGTCCAGTGCGACATGAGTGACATCGAGCCGGCCGGTCAGCAGGGCGCCCAGCGATAGGCTCATCGTCAGGTCATGGGCGGACATGCGGGTGCCGTCGCCGTTGTCCCGCACTTCGACTTGTTCGGCGGTGACCGAAGGCTGCGGGAGCAGGCTGACGCGGATCGGGCCGCTGATGCGGACATCGCGGCCGACGAAGCCGCTGGCCGCCGCCTCGATCGCGGCGCGGTGCAATTGCCAGTCGAAGAGCGGCGGGAGCAGCCAGAGGATGGCGAGAGACACAACGAGGGTCGCCGCGAGCAACGGCACCAGCCGTGGGCGGAATGCCTGCCGGCGGCGCTTCGCGGGCGCCTTCATGCCGGATCCGCTCAAGGGGGCGTCTCTGAAACCGCGCCGAAACCGCCGCCACCCGGCGTCGCGATTCCGAGGATATCGCCGGGCCGCAACTCGATCCGGTCGCGGCCGGCGAGTGGCAGATTCTGGCCACCGCGCTCAACCCACTGGTCACCGGTAGCACCCGGATTGCCGCCCGCGAGACCGAAGGGGCCTTCGTGCCGGCGGGAAGCCACGATCACAGCGGTCATCGGTTCGAGGAAACGCAGGCGCCGTACCACGCCATCACCGCCGCGCCATGCGCCGTCGCCACCCGATCCTGGGCGGAGGGAGAAGCTCTCCAGGCGCACGGGGAAGCGCAGTTCCAGCACCTCGGGGTCGGTCATTCGCGTATTCGTCATGTGGGTCTGCACAGCGCTGCTTCCATCGAAGCCCGGTCCTGCGCCGGAGCCGCCGCAGATCGTCTCGTAATACTGGCGGCGCGCATCTCCGAATAGGAGGTTGTTCATAGTGCCTTGTGCGGAGGCACAGGCGCCAATCGCGCCCAAAAGAACATTGGCCACCGCCTGGCTGACCTCGGTATTGCCGGCCACCACCGCCGCACCAGGCCTCGGCGCCAGGAAGCTGCCCGTCGGGATGAGGATGTCGAGCGGCTCAAGGCAGCCATCGTTGAGCGGGATCTCCTCCGCCACCAGGCAGCGGAAGACATAAAGGACAACGGCGCGGGTGACGGCCGGCGGGGCGTTGAAGTTCCCGGGGCTCTGGGTGCCGGTGCCGGTGAAGTCGATGGTGGCGCGTCGGGCAGCGCGATCGACGCGGACAGCGACGCGCAGAGGCGCACCGTCCTCCATGGTGAGCGCAAAGTCGCCGTCGTCGAGGCGGTCGATCACCCAGCGAACTGCTTCCGCGGCATTGGCGCGAATGTGCGCCATGTAGGCGGTGACAGTCGCCCAGCCCCATTCGGCGATGACCCGCGCCATTTCGGCGGCCCCCGCATGATTGGCCGCGATCTGTGCCGCGATATCGGCGAGGTTCACATCCGGACTGCGGGCGGGATGGGGGTTGTTAGTGAGCAACGCGCGAAATTCCTCCTCCCGCATCGCGCCACCGGAGACGATGAGGAAATCGTCGATGACGACACCCTCCTCGGCCAGGGTAGTGGAATCCGAGGGCGTCGAGCCCGGCGTGGTGCCGCCGACATCGGCATGGTGGCCACGATTGGCGAGGAAATAGCGGATCGTCTGTCCCGCCTCGTCGAAGACGGGCGTGATGACAGTGATATCCGGCAGATGCGTGCCCCCGGCATAGGGGTCGTTAAGGGCCACGACATCGCCCGGCCGGAATGTGGCGCCGCGCCGCGCAATGATGTGCCGCACGCTTTCGCCCATGGCGCCGAGATGCACGGGGACATGCGGCGCGTTCGCGATCAGCCGGCCCTCGGCGTCGAATAGAGCGCAACTGAAGTCGAGCCGCTCCTTGATGTTGACGCTTAGCGCGGACTGACGGAGCACGATGCCGGCATGCTCCGCGACCCCCATGAAAAGGTTGTTGACGAGTTCGAGGAGCACGGGGTCAGCGGTCTGCCGTTCCATCTGGGCGGGCGCCAGCCTGGGCGTCTCCGATTCGTCCCGTTCCAGGACAAGGTGGCCGTGGCCGGTAACCCTGACGCGCCATCCAGGCTCGACCATGGTTGTCGCGGTGTCGTCGAGGATGAGGGCGGGGCCGGATAGCAGGTCACCGCGCCTCAGAGCGTCGCGCGCGAAAACCGGCGTGTCGTGCGACGCACCCTGGGTGAAGACGGTGACGCGATCACTCGGCTCCGGAACCTCGCCCGCGGCGCGCGCGGGCCATGGGGCTTCTTCGATCGTGGGAGCGGGTGCGGTTGCTTCCACTGTGAGGCTCTCGACAACGAGCTGGCGGGGCGGGGCGGGGAAGGCGAAGCGCGCCTGATGCTCCGCCGCAAAGCTCGCGCGCATCGTGTCTGCATCAGCGAAGGGCACACGAAGCGGCGCGTCTGTGCCGTCCAGTCGCAGTTCAGCGGTGGCGGTCGCCGTGATGGCTTCGGCCGCAAGTCCCTGGGCCGTAAGCGCTCCTCGCGCGGTCTCCTCCAGGCTGCGCCGCAAAGCCTGGGCCGCCGCTAAACCGGCCTCGTCGAGGTGCCGCTCAACTGCCTGGGTCCGGATCGCAGAGGGTTGGGCGAGGCCGATGCCGTAGGCGGAGAGAACGCCAGCCTGGCGATGAATGAAGATGCGGCACATGCCGAGCGCCTCGGCGACCAGGCAGGCGTGCTGACCGCCAGCGCCACCAAAGCAGGCGAGGGTGAAAGCGGCGACGTCCCGACCTCGTCGCGTGGAGATCTCGCGGATGGCGCGAGCCATATGCGCGACAGCGATGCGGATATAGCCCTCCGCGACCGTATGGGCGTCTTGGGCGCCGCCGGTGGCTTTGCCGACGCGGGTCGCGAGGTCGGCGAAGGCTTGTTTTGTGGCTGCCGCGTCTAGCGGAAGATCGCCGTTGGGGCCGAAAATCACTGGAAAATAGGCGGGCTGGATTTTGCCGAGCAACACATTGGCATCGGTGACGGTCAGCGGTCCGCCGCCCCGGTAGCAGAGCGGTCCCGGATCCGCGGCGGCCGAGTTCGGTCCCACCGTCATGCGCGCCCCGTCGAAGCCGAGGATCGAGCCGCCGCCCGCCGCGACCGTGTGGATCGCCATCATCGGGACCTGTAGCCGGACACCAGCAACCTCGGTCTCCGTCGCCCGCTCGAAGGTGCCCGCATAGAGCGCGACATCGGTCGATGTGCCGCCCATATCGAAGCCGATGACACGGTCGAAGCCCGCCGCCTCTGCCGTGCGCGCGGCGCCGACTATTCCGCCTGCGGGGCCGGAAAGGATCGCGTCCTTGCCCGCAAAACTCCGGGCCTCGGCAAGGCCGCCATGGGATTGCATGAAGAACAGCGGCACCCCCGGCAGCGCTGCCGCCACCCGGTCGACGTATTGTCGGAGCACTGGCGAGAGGTAGGCGTCGGCCACCGCCGTCTCGCCGCGCGGGACGATGCGGAGCAATGCGCCGACCCCGTGGCTCGTCGAGATCTGGGTGAAGCCGGTTGCAGCAGCGAGCCGCGCGACGGCCGCTTCCTGTGCAGGATGCGCCCAGGCATGCATCAAGACAATCGCGACGGCGGTCAGCCCGCGCGCCCGGGCAGCCCCCAGTCCCGCGGCAACCATGGCTTCATCGAGCGGTGCGATCTCTCGACCACTGGCGTCGAGGCGCCTGGAAATCTCCAGCACCTCCGCGTGCAACGGCGGAGATCGCCGAATATCGAGGTCGAAAAGGCGAGCGCGCGCCTGGTTGCCGATGCGCAACAGATCGCCCAGGCCAACATTGGTGACCAGCAGGACCGGCTCGCCCCTGCGTTGCAAAAGCGCGTTGGTGGCGACCGTGGTGCCCATGCGGACCTCCGCGACCCGATCCGCCGGGATCGCGTCTTGCGCGCCGAGGCCGAGCACCTGACGGATGCCCGCGAGCGCGGCATCGTGATAGCGGCCGGGATTCTCGCTCAACAGCTTGACTGCGGAGATGTGCCCGGCGGCATCACGCGCGACGATGTCGGTGAAGGTGCCGCCGCGGTCGATCCAGAACCTCCAGCCGGTCATCCACACTCCAAATGCGGTGGTGGCATCGTCTCGCCGCGCTGCCGCGCCCGTGTTAGACCCG
>NZ_LMUQ01000012.1:0-64042 GCF_009765865.1 Acidisoma sp. L85 | reverse complement strand
TGATCCCCGGCATGCAATCGGCCCTGCAAGGCTTCAAACCGAAGCGTGATTCGGGCCCGAGCCCGCTTAGCTCGGCCCGCTTCGCCGCCATGCTAGGCCGCCGCGATCAAGTTTTCGCCATCGGCGCCGTCACCCTCTCGGCCAAGCTCGCCAAATGCGACGGACCGGTCAACCGGCTGGAAATCGACGCCTTCAAGCGCGCCTTCCACGTGCCGGCGCATAATGTGGCGGAGGTCGGACGCATGTTCGATGCGGCCCGCAAAAGCCCGGCCGGGTTCGAGCCCTTCGCGCAGGAACTCACACTCGCCTTCGAGGCCGACAATCGCGTGGTCCTGGAGGAAGTGCTGCGGGCGCTTTTCGCGATCGCGCGGGCGGATGGCGCGGTCAACCAGCAGGAGATCGCCTTCCTTGCCCAGGTCCACCGGCTGTTCCGGCTCGACCGGTTTTCCTGGGACCAGGCGATGGGGGGCACTTCGGATCGCGCCCGTGCCTCGGAGGACGGCAATCCCTATACGGAGCTTGGCCTGACCCGCAACGCGACCGACGCTGAGCTGCGGGAAGCGCGGAAGCGGCTGATGCGGGAGTTCCACCCCGACGGGCTGGCCGCGCGTGGTGTGCCGGTGGAGTTCATCGCCCGGGCGACACAGCGGGCGGCCCGGATCAACGCCGCCTGGGACCGCATCAAGCGCGAGCGCGGCCTTTAGGGCGAGGCTGCTTACCTCTGCGGCTGTTTGCCGCTCAGAAGCCACCGCCCGACATCACAAAACGAAAATAGATCTGGGTAATCACGCGTTGCAGGACGCCCAGCAGCAAAATCGCGACGATCGGGCTGATGTCGATGCTGCCGAGAAACGGGATGATCCGGCGAATCGGGTTGAGAACCGGCGCTGTCACGCGGTTGAGGAAGTCGCCGATCGTCCAGACCAAACGGTTGCGCGTATCGAGGACACCAAAAGAGGCGAGGGTGGTGAAGACCGCCGCCAGGATGATCGCCCAGATATAGAGGCTGATCACCTTCTCGATGAGCCAGTATAGGTCGGATAGTAAGTCGGCACCCATGGTTCTCGGTCTTCCTTAGCGGTCGCGGCGGACCCTAACGAGCCTGACCGGGGGCTGCAACACGGCCACTCGGGGAGCGTGCTTGACAGCAGGTCGGCACCTGACCATGTTCCGCGCCCGGCGGGATGGGGCTGTAGCTCAGCTGGGAGAGCGCGTCGTTCGCAATGACGAGGTCAGGGGTTCGATCCCCCTCAGCTCCACCATTCCGCCGGTTTAACCCATTCATAACGTTCCGTGATTGCGCCGCGATCGTTTGCTCGCGCGCATTTTTAGTTCGTGCGTTGCGGACGTAAAATTGGACGATCCGCCGAATGGTTAACTTTCCCTGAACGGACTTTGCTGCCACTGCTTGCATGCAACCTGTCACGCGAACGCAGGAGGGTCCCTCTGAGCTACATGAACGCGGGACAACCACGCTACACGCGTCGTCTGTCTGACAAGGTCCTCATTGCCTTTCATCAGGCTTGCGACCAGGAGGAATTCGAGATCGCGGAGCAACTGCTTCAGATCTTGGAGACCATCCTTGTGCATCGCCCCATCCATGTGAAGGCTGATCGGCGCAGATCGATGGATACGCTTGTCGCAGCTCACGAACGGCTATGGCATTTGCGGAACGTGCAAAGCGAGTCTTGAGGCAACCGCGCGCTGCGATCATCTCGAAGCGACCCACGTTCTGACCCCCGGCGCGGGTCGCGTATGCGCGACCGCAAGCCACCGGGCATAGCGCTCATGTATTCACGGCGCCGTTGCTTAACGAGGAACCAGCGATTGTCGGGAAATCGGAAGAATCGGCAGGCGGAGCTTCCCTTCGTCTGAGAAAGCTCCGCCCATTAGCTACTTCAGATGCTGCGCGAGGTGCTTGTTCATCTCGAACATCGTCACCTTGTCCTTGCCGAAGACCTTGCGAAGCTTGTCGTCGGCCAGAATTTCGCGTTTGTTTTCAGGGTTCTGCAGGTTATGGGACTTGATGTATTCCCAGACCTTGCTCACCACCTCGCCGCGCGAGAGGGTTCCCTGCCCGACCACCTCGGCCAGCTCAGCGGAAGGCTTGAGTGGCTGCTGAAGCGCATTCGGCTTCTTTCCAGCGGCCGCGGCTGGCGCGGCCTTGGCGGCGGCCTTGGGAGCGGCTTTCGCGGGAGCCTTAGGGGCGGTCTTGTCTGGCATAAAGTTTCCTCATCGACGAATGGTGTGCCCTTATCCTTCACCCCGATTGCGGCGGCAACAAGCCTCCGTCGCGGCGATGTGTCTTCGGGCTTGAAAAGCAAGCTGGTTGTGCCTGCGCATCCAGCTAGTCCTTCTCAGGCCATTCCCTCGACCAAATCAAGAGGAGCTTCCACATCCGCGCAGTTAACTGGTGTTCCATGCCAACCTTCCGCATGCTTTTGCCAGTAAAGTGACTTGATTCGCACACTGATCGGCCATGGGCGGCCATCGGCCCTCATTTTGTCCCCTGCATCGATGTTGCCGACTCGGGAGCATGGCACCACCCCGGCGGCCGTGGTCGAGCCAAACTCCTCATCCGCCCCCATGAGATCCTCGATTCGCACAAATTGACCGCCGAAAAAGAAGTTTACGCGCAGCACGCGACCTAAGCGGTGAGTCGGTCTAGTACCGTCCCCAGAAAGCGGTCGCAGGCCTCGAGTTCGGGGCGGGTGATGAATTCGTCGGCCTTGTGGGCGCGATCGATCGAGCCGGGGCCGCAGACAACGGTAGGCAAGTTCAGTTGCTCGCTGATCAGCCCGGCCTCGGTGCCGAAACCCAGCCGGATCTCGCTCGCGTCGCCGGTAGCTGCCTTGGCGAGAGCGACGATTTCGGCATCCGGATCGGGCTCCGCGAGGCCGGGATATGCGCTTGTCACTGAAATCTCGATGGCGGCGGCATGACCCTCGGCACGCGGAGAGCGCAGCCGCTGTTCCGCCCCGTCGCGCAGACGGTCGAGCAAGGCGGCGCCGTCCTCGCCGGGAAGCAGCCGCAATTCGAAGGCGAGCGCGCAGCGGTCCGGCACGATATTCAGCGCCGTGCCGCCCTGGATGGTGCCGACTTGGACCGTGCTGAAAGGCACCTCATACGATTCGTCCCGGCTGCCTTGTGACGAAAGCCAGGATTGCAAAGCCTCGATCTCACTCACGATACCGGCGGCAATGCCGATCGCGTTGTAGCCGAGGAAAGGGTTGGCGCTATGCGCGGCCTCGCCACGGCAAACGGCCTCGGCCGCGATCTTGCCCTTGTGGCCGGTCGCGACCCGCAGTCCGGTCGGTTCGCCGACGATGCAACCGGCGGCGCGGAAGCCTTCTGCCGCGAGAACCCGCAGCAGGGAGCGGATGCCGACGCAGCCGATTTCCTCGTCATGCGACAGCATGAGGTGCAGGGGCCGGGCGAGCTTCCGCCGGCCGGCCGCCTCGCCGACCGTCAGCATCGCCGCGAGAAAGCCCTTCATGTCGGTGGCGCCGCGCGCATGCAGCCGCCCGTTTTCTTCGCGGAGGGTGAAGGGATCGCTGGTCCATGGCTGTCCCTCAACCGGAACCACGTCGCAATGGGCCGAGAGCACGATGCCATCGGGTGTGTCCGGCCCGTAGCTTGCGAGGAGACTGACTCTATCGGGCTCGTCCCCGGGAATGAGGCGAATGCGGGCGGAGGTCGCGCGCAGGTAGTCGGCCACCCACGTGACGATCGGCTCATTGGGGCGGCGGCTGAGGCTGGGGAAACCGACGAGGTGACCCAGCGTCGCAACCGTATCTCTCATTCCGACGTGCCTCACAGCCTTGCCTCACGTTAACACCATCGCATTCTCGTGGCATGCCACGCTTCCGCCCGATGCGGGATGGCATTAGCCAGGGCGAGGGCAAGCAATGGAGGCACGTGTGGTCAAAGCAGCGGTGATCGACGACTGGCAACGGATCGCCCGGGCCAGCGCCGACTGGTCGGCCCTGTCGGAAAAGGCCGAGGTCGTGTTCTTCGCCGAAGCCTTCGAGAGCGAGGATGCCGCCGTATCGGCGCTGGCCGAGTTCGAGATCATCCTGTCGATGCGTGAGAGAACGCCGATGCCCGCATCCCTGATCGCACGTTTGCCAGCGCTGCGGATGTTGGGAATCACCGGGGCAAAGAACGCGTCACTCGACGTCGATGCCTGTACGGCGCGCGGCATTTTGGTCTGCAACACGGTCAGCGATGGAAAGGGAGCAGCGGCAACGGCCGAGCTCGCGCTTGGCCTGCTCATCGCGGCAGCACGCGGCATCGCTGTGGGAGATGCGACGATGCGGCGGGGTGGCTTTCAGGAAGGCGTGCCAGTCGGGATTGGGCTTGCGGGCAAAACGCTTGGAGTGATCGGACTTGGGCGGCTCGGCGGCCTCATGGCCCGTTATGGCCGCGCTCTCGACATGACGGTCCTCGCCTGGAGCCAGAACCTCACCCCGGAAGCGGCGGAGGCGGCCGGGGCGGAATACGCCACGAAGAATGATCTGCTCGCCCGGTCGGATGCGATCAGCCTGCATCTCGTCTTGTCACCACGGAGCCGCGGCATCATCGGGGCGGCGGAGATCGCCCGCATGAAGCCGGGCGCGATCCTCGTCAACACCTCGCGCGGGCCGCTCGTGGATGAGGAGGCTCTGATGGAAGCGGTGAGCGCGAAGCGTATCGTCGCGGCGCTCGATGTCTTCGACCGGGAGCCGCTGCCCTCGGACCATCCGCTGCGCCGAGCGAAGAACACTGTGCTGATGCCGCATCTCGGCTATGGCGTCGCGGAGACCTGGGCCGCTTTCTATCCGCAGAGCGTGGAGAATGCGCTGGCTTTCCTCGATGGGCATCCGGTCAGGATGGTCAATCCGGAAGCGGTGAAGTCTTGATCAGACTAACCCGTCGCCGGACCCCAGGACAGATCCGCCACCTGGTCGCGAATCATCTTGATGACGAGTCGCGTCGCCGCGGTCATCGGGCGTTGCGTCGCTGTCGCGAGCATGAGCTGCCGGGTGAGGGTAGGCGCCGCGATTCGCCACCAGCGTAGCCGGCCCGCTGCGATGCGCGGCTCGGTCGCGGCATAGCAGAGGATGGTGTAGCCGACGCCTGCCTCGACCAGGCCTAGGGTTGAGGCCATTGCATCCATCTCGTGCTCGATGCGCAGCGTGACGCCGAGCCGGCTCATCGCCTGATCGACCTGCATGCGCAGCCCATGCGGCCTCGCCGGCATGATGAGGGGCACCTGCGCCAGCCGCTCGGCGGTGATGGAGCCGTTGCCGACGCCCGCCGGGTCCGACATCGGGCCGAGCAGGATCAAATCCTCTTCGAGCAATGGCTCGGTTAGCAGGGTTGGGTGACGCGGCGCGTTGTAGACGACGCCGATATCGACGCGTCCGTTTGCCAGCCATTCCAGGACATGGCCGCTGAAGCCCTCGACGACATGCAGGGAGATCGCCGGATAAAATTCCCGGCAGCGCTGCACCAAAGGAACCGTCAGCACCCAGCCGATCGAGGGTGGCATCGCGATGGCGACTTTGCCGCTCGGCGAAGTCCGTCGCGCGGCCATCTCGCCGATAATGCGGTCGGCGACTTCAACCATGCTGCGGGCATGGGTTGCGAGAACCTCGCCGGCGTCGGAGAGGACGATGCCGCGGCCGTTGCGGTAAAACAGCTCCTCACCCAGTTCCTCCTCGAGAAACTTGACTTGCCGGCTTAACACCGGCTGGGTCAGCGACAGCTTGACTGCAGCCTTCGAGAAGCTGCCGGCATCGGCAACGGATAGAAAATATCGGAGCTGTTTCAGTTCCAAGCGGGTTCCAGTCGGTAAACGCTAAGCTTGGCCCATCCGCGCCACTCCTGTCGCGGTGATCATAGCTGCTATAGCCGCCGCGCAATCTGGCACGGGACCAGCCGCGCCGCTAGCCTTCCGACCATGCAAGGGTCCGCTAAGTGCCCGGGAAACATTCGAGCAGGCGCATCTCGCGCCTATTTCCATCCGATTGGACAAATGGGCATGGGATTATGCGTCACGCCGCCCGGCGTTGGCGCAGGATTCCGGGAGAAGCCGCAGCGACCGCGGCTCGGCGACAGGATACGTCGCCGCCGCAGGCTGATATGCCGCTTGTGGCGATGGTGATGCGGGCGAGAGGCGAATAGGCCGGGGCGGCAAGCGCCGCAGGGGGTAGAAGTGTCAGGTCAGCAACTAGGCTTTGTCGGCGTCGGCCGCATGGGCGGTTTCATGACGCAACGGCTGCTCGCTGCGGGGCATGCCGTAGTCGTCACAGACCCCAGCTCCGCTGTGGTGGACGCGCTCGTCAGAGAGGGCGCCACGCGCGCCGGCTCTCCCGCAGAGGTCGCCGCCGCCTCGGATATCGTTTTCGCCAGCCTGCCGAGCCCGGCCGTGGTGCAGAAGGTCGCACTGGGCGAGGACGGTGTGGCCCATGGCGGCCGCGCCAAGATCTTCGTCGATCTCTCCACCACCGGCTCGCGCGTCGCATCGAGCGTCGCGGAGGGTTTGCGCGAACATGGCATCATCTCGGTCGATGCCCCGGTCAGCGGCGGGATCAAGGGCGCCAAGAACGGCACTCTGGCGGTGATGGTTTCCTGCCCGAAGGCGAGCTATGGCGAGGTCGAAGCGCTGCTCGCGATTTTCGGCAATCTCTTCTACATCGGCGAAAAGCCGGGTTCGGCGCAGACCCTCAAGCTGATCAACAATCTTCTGGCGGCCTGTGCCATGGCGATCTCCGCCGAAGGCATGGTGATGGGCATGAAGGCGGGGCTTGACCCCAAGGTGATGATCGACGTCATCAATGTCAGCAGCGGTCGCAACAGCGCGATCCAGGACAAGTTCCCCAAATCCGTGCTGGAGGGGACTTTCGATTACGGCTTCATGACTGGGCTATCCTACAAGGATGTGCGCCTTTGCCTGGATGAGGCTGAGGCGATGGGCATTCCGATGCCGGTGGGCGCCATGGTGCGGCAAATGCTGGCGGTGACGAATGCCGTTTATGGGCCGGAGTCCGATTTCACATCCATGGTCCGGAATATCGAGACCTGGGCGGGAGTGGAGGTGCGCGCGTGATGGATGGCATGCAGACATTTGATGCAGGCGTTCCGCTTTGTCGCGGCATCGCGCATGCGGCTCTGACCGCGACAATTCCGCGCGCCGCCGAAGCGGCCGAGAAGCTGCGCATCTGCCTGCTCGATTTCCTCACCTGCGCGCTGGAATCTCGGGATTTGCCGATTTCGGTGCAGGCCATCCGATTCGCGACCATGGAGCAGGGCGCGGCGCCGGTTCTCGGCACCGCGCATCGCGCGCCGGTGCCGCAAGCGGCCTTCGCCAATGCGGTGATGGGGCATGGGCTGGTGCGGGAGGATATGCATACCGGCAGCATCAGCCACCTTGGCGTCGTCATCATGCCGACATTGCTGGCGCTTGCGGCGCGCCGCCCTGTCAGCGGGCGCGACTTCATCGAGGCGGCAATTCTTGGCTATGAGGCGGGCGGGCGTTTTGGCCGCGCGCTGATCACCTCGGAATTCGCACGCTTCTTCCGCCCGACCGGGTTCGCGGGGCCGGTCGCGGCGGCAATCGCGGGGTCGCGGATGATGGGGCTCAGCGAGGAGGAAACGGCGAGTGCACTGTCCCTCGCGGTCAATACCTTGAGTGGCCTCAACGAATGGCCTGCGACGGGTAGCGACGAGATGTTTTTCCATGCCGGTTTCGCGGCGCGCAATTCCGTGACTTCGGTCGAGTTGGCGGCGCTCGGCGCGCGATCCTCCGAACGCGTGCTGGACGGCGCGGCGGGGCTTTTCGCGGCCTATCGACCGGGCAACCCGATCCCCGCCATCACGCTGTTTGCGGATGATACGCCGGAGATCCTGAGCGTCTATAACAAGCCGGTTCCTGCCTGTAACTTCGCTCAAACGCCGTGCCAGGTGATGCTGCTATTGGCACGCGAGGACGGGGTTCGCCCCGGCGATGTGCAGGCCATTCGCGTGCGCGGCACCCGCGCCATGGTGATGTACCCCGGCTGCGATTATGCGGGACCCTTCGGCCGCATCCTGCAGGCGAAGATGAGCATCCATTTCGGTGTCGCCGCCGCTCTGGTGCATGGTGGCGTCTCCGAAGAAAACTACCGCAGGCTTGACGATCCGGCGATCATACAACTTGCGCAGAAACTCACGGTCGAGGAGGGGGCGGAGTTCACTTCGGCCTATCCGGGCCGGCAGGGTGCCTCCGTTGAAGTAACGCTGAAGGACGGCACCAAGCGTACGCGCAGCCTTCCCGATGTCGTGCCGGCGACGCCAGAGGGTGTCGTGCAGCGTTTCCGCGATGCCGCCTCCGCGATCCTTGGTGGCAGCAAGGCGGCGGCGCTGGAGGAGGCTGTATCGCGTCTGGAGAAGCTGGACGATGTCGGCGTTATCGCAGCACTGACGCAGAGCTAGAATCAAGGAGAAAGCCATGACCAACGAAGTCTTCGAACGCGGGCTCGAAATTCGCAAGTCGATCCTGGGGGCGGAGTTCGTGGAGAACTCCTTCAAGACCGCTGACGACTTCAACATGCCGATGCAGGAACTCACCACCGAATATTGCTGGGGCGCGATTTGGGGCCGCGATGGTCTGCCGCGCAAGACACGCAGCCTGCTCAACCTCGCGATGATCAGTGCGCTGAACCGGCCGCACGAGCTGAAGATGCATGTGAAAGGCGCGCTGAAGAACGGCGTTTCGAAGGACGAAATTCGGGAGGTCTTTCTGCAGGTCGCGGTCTATTGCGGCATTCCCGCAGGCGTCGACGCTTTCCGCATCGCTCGCGAAGTCTTCGCCGAAGAAGCTAAAGCGGGCTGATCCAGAGCGAGGCGCGGTGCATGCCCGATAGCCTGCCCACCTACGAACTCTACGCCATTCGCTACGCGACCCGCGAGGGCCGTCGCGCCGATAACTTCCTTGGCGGCGATCCGCATGATGGGCCGATGCGGATGGATTATTTCGTGTGGGTGGCGATCGGTGCGGAGCGTAGCTTCGTGATCGATTCCGGCTTCACCGCGGAAATGGCGGTGAAGCGCAAACGCGAATTTCTGCGCGATCCGATCGAGGCACTATCTCTGGTTGGGCTTTCCGCAGAGACGGTGAAGGATGTGGTGCTGACACATCTGCACTACGATCACGTCGGCAATTTCGACAAGTTTTCTGTGGCGCAGTTCCATCTCCAGGAGCCGGAGATTCACTACGCCACCGGCCGCTATATGCGGCATCCCTTCCTCAACCATGCCTTTGAGGTCGAGGATGTTGTTGGCATCGTGCGGTTGAATTATGGCGGCCGGGTGACCTTCTATCGCGGCAATGACGAACTGGCGCCGGGCATTACCTTGCACCTCGCGAGCGGACATTCGGGCGGGCTGCAATTTCTTCGGGTCAATACCCAGCGCGGCTGGGTCGTTCTGGCTTCCGATGTTCTGCACTATTTCGAGAACATGGATAGTGGGCGGCCCTTCACGACGGTCTTCCATGCAGGTGATGCCGTTGAGGCTTTCGATCTCGTGCGGCGCCAGGCAGCGGGAAGGGACTACATTATTCCCGGGCATGATCCTCTGGTGATGGCGCTTTATCCGCCACCGCGCCCCGAACTCGAAGGCATCATCGCCCGCCTGGATGTGCCGCCACGTCAGAGTGCCTTCTGAAACGGAGTGTCTTTGGTTCGAACCGTGCTCATTCCACCACGTCATGCTCGGCGAAGGCCGCGCATCCGCGCCTTGCTTGCTTAGAAAAGAGAAGGTGTGGATGGCACGGGGTGCCCCGCACGCCTTCGCGTGCCATGACGGATCTTTGGGTCGCGGTTAAGCACTAAATCAATATGCGCCGCCAATGAAAGGCGGCCAGTCAATTGGGGAAACGAACGATGCGCATTCCAGACCTGTCCGACAAGAAGCTGATCGATCGCCATCTCGATCGTCTCGATACGCGTGGCGTGTCGCGTCGGGACTTTGTGCAGTTGGTGACGGCGGGTGTCGCGGTCGGTGCCGCCGCGCGCACGCTTGGGCTGCCGACGGCCGCGATCGCGGCGCCCAGTGGCAAGATCGCCTATATGTATTTCTCCTCTCGCCTGCAATATTGCCTGACGGTGAAGAAGTCAGTCGAGGACACAACGGCCGCTCTCAAGATCGGCAGCACCTCGGCGGATGCAGAGCTGAACAGCGAACATCAGCTCGATCAATACGAGCAACTGGCAGCCGCCGGTGGTTTGGGCGGCGTCATCCTCAACGCGCCGGACGGCAGCAACATCAAACGCATCGCGAAGCTGGCGGGACAGAATAAAACCTGGGTCGCCAATGTCTGGGCGACGGAGCCGTGGTTCACGCCCTTCGATGCCAGCGAATACTACACCTACTACGCGGATCCGGACGACTATCATGCGGCCTTTGAAGTCACCACAAAGCTGCTGACCGAGATCAAGAAGAAGACTGGCAAGGGCGGCAAAATCATCGGCCTGACCGGTATTCCCGGTTTCATCACTGATCTTCTGCGCACGCGGGGCCGCAACGATGCCTTCAAGGCGTTCCCGGAATTCACGCTGGTCGATGACCTGCCCGGAAACTTCAACATGGAAGATGGAAACAAGGCCGCGCAGGATCTACTCACCCGGCATCCCGACGCGGTCGGCATCTACGCCGCCAATGACGAGGAGGCCGCAGGCGCCATCGCCGCGCTCAAAACCGCCGGGCTCAAAGCAGGCGACGACGTGCTCATCGTTTCCGCCGGAGACGGCAATCCCGAAGCGGCCTCGGCCATCAAACGCGGCCAGTTGGTGGCGACGGCGGCGAATGTCCCGCAGTTCATGGGCGCGATGATGACGACGCGACTTTATGACGTCATGAATGGCTGGCAGCCCCGCGCCCCGGAGCGGATGATGCATTGGGGTTCGAAGATGATGACGCTCGACAATGTCGATACCTATCTCGAGCGTTACGTGAACAACGGCGATGTCGCGCCCTTCGACTATCGCCTGATGTCTAAAGTCTTGCATCCGAAGGATTGGGACCCGCAGGATCTGATGACGCCGCTCGACATGGATGTCGAATGGCAGGGCATCAAGAAGCCGGCGAATTGGGAATATCCCAAGGCCTATATGGATGCGCGGCAAAACGGCCAGTCGCAGGCGGTGGCGGACGAATATAAGGCGCACTACAAGATCGACATGTTCGGCCCCTCGCCGATGAAGAAGGGCTGAGCCAAACCCGCCGGACGCGCGCATGACGGATCTGCTTCGCATCGAAGGCGTGTCGAAAAGCTTCGGGCCTATTCCGGTGCTTCATGACGTGACGATGGCCGTGCCCCCCAGATCGATCATCGGTCTGGTCGGGGAAAACGGTGCGGGCAAATCGACCCTGTTCAATATCGTCACCGGCCTCGAGCGCGCCGATGCGGGGACGATGAGGCTGAAGGGGAGTGACTACCGGCCCCAGAGTTTCGCTGACGCCTTCGCGCGCGGTGTGACGCGCGTCTTTCAGGAGCAGGCGCTGGTCGCGAATATTCCCGTCTACGAAAACCTGGTTCTGTCACAGGAGCATCGCTTCACGCGGCTGGGTCAGTTTCTCGACAAGCGGGCGATGATCGCGGTGGCGGAGAAGATCGTCGAGGATGCCGGGCTCGATGTCGATGTCCGCCGCGTCACCAGCGGCTACGATTTTTCCAAGCGCCAGGCGATCGAGATCGCGCGCGCCTGTCTGGCGCCGCGCCATCTCCTCGGGCTCGAGGATCCGGTCGTTTTGCTGGACGAGCCGACCTCGGCGCTGGATCGCGAGGACGAGACGGCCTTTTTCGATCTGCTCCTGCGGCTGAAAGCCCAGGCCTCCTTCGTTTTCGTCTCGCATCGCCTTTCGGAAGTGCGGGCGGTGAGTGACGCCATGCATGTGATGCGGGACGGCAGGCTTTCGGAAAAGCTCGACCCGAAGACGACCGGGGAGACGGATATCTACGCGCTGATGGTCGGGCGGGAGCGCTCCGACGACTATTATCATGTCGCACGCCAGCAACAGGCCGTAGCCAAGCCCATGCTTTGCAGCGTGAAGGGCCTCAAGGGTCGCGGCTTCAACGGGATCTCCTTCGATGTCCGCGAGGGCGAGATCATCGGGCTGGGCGGTTTGCTCGATTCCGGCAAATCCGCTTTCGGCAAGGCGCTCGCGGGAGTCGAGCCGCCTGCGGAAGGCACCATCGCGCTGGCCGGGGCCGCTGCCCGGCTGCCGCGCATCGCGCAGCTGATCCGCCAGGGCGTCGGCTACGTTCCGGCCGAGCGGCTGGTGGAGGGGATCATTCCGAACCTCTCGCTCGCCATCAACCTGTCGCTGCCGAGCGCCGACCGCTTCTCGCATCTTGGTGTCTGGCGCTTGCGGCGCGAGCGGCGCGCCGCTGAACGTGCTGTGCGGGAAATGGGCATACGCTCCGGCTCGCCAGGTGGGCCGTTGCGCAACCTCTCCGGCGGCAACCAGCAGAAAGTGGTGCTCGCGCGCTGGCTGCAGCGGAACCTCAAGCTGCTCGTGCTCGACAATCCGACACGCGGTGTGGACGCCGGCGCCAAGGAGGAAATCTACGCGCATATTCGCGGGCTGACGGAGCAGGGCGTTGGCATCGTGCTGATCACCGACGAACTCATCGAGCTGATCGGCCTCTCGAACCGCATCCTGATCATGCAGCGCGGGAGGGTGGTGGCCGAAATCGCCGCGCCGGTCGAGGCGAAACCCACCGAACACGACCTCATTCCGCATATGCTGCCCAGCGCCGCTTGAGAGATTCCCAGAGCATGTCACAGACGAGCCCGTCTCGCCCCACGCCGCCGAATGCCGTCTGGCAATCCCTCAGGGCCAATCGCGGCATGTGGCTGCCGATTTTGGTGGTGGTCGGGCTGATCGTCGTCTTTGGCATCGCGTCGCCGCCCTTCCTGAGCTGGCGGAATTTCTCGGCCATCACCGGCGAGGCCGCGACACTGCTCATCGCTTCGCTGGGCGCGAGTTTCGTGATCCTGATGGGCAGCATCGACCTCTCCGTGGGCGCGATCGTGCTGCTGGTCGGCTCGGTCTGCGTGAGCCTTCTCGCCAATCACGATTACGGCTTGATGATTTTGCCGCTGGCGGCGCTGCTCGGCGCGATCTGTGGCGGCGTGAACGGCACCATCTGCGTCGCTGGGCGCGTGCCGAGTTTCGTGGTGACCTTAGGCACGCTCTCGATCTTCACCGGCATGGCGCTGAGCATCCTCAGCGGCCGTGCGATCATGTTCGATTCCGATGTGCTCGATACGCTCTCGACCGGGCAACTGATCCGCCACCTGCCCAATATCGCGCTCTGCGCTTTGGTGCTGTGGTTCATCTGTGTTGCGATCGGCATCTGGACCAAGTTCGGCCGCTTCGCGCTGGTGATCGGCGGCGGGGAGATCGTGGCCCGGACGGCGGGGTTGCCAGTGGGGCGCTACAAGATCGCCTCTTTCACCTTCTCGGGTCTGATGGCGGGCATCGCCGCGGTTTTCGCCATGTCACGGCTAGGCGCAGTCGGCCCGACCTTGGGCCAGGATCTGCTGCTCAACACCATTGCCGCGATTGTTGTGGGCGGCACGTCGTTGGCGGGCGGTATCGGCGGCGTGCATCGCACCTTTATCGGCGTCGCGATTATCGCGCTGCTGAATAACGGCCTCAACCTGCTCGGTGTCGGGCCTTATTGGCAGATGGTCATCAAAGGCGCGGTCGTGGTGGGCGCCGTTCTGGTCGGCCAGGATCGCCTGCTGAGCCGCATCGTTAAATAGCGGGGCGGCGTGCCCCACAACTTCGGAGAGCCGCATGAATGTGACCTATGACTTCTCGGGCAAAACCGCGCTCATCATCGGTGGCACCAGCGGCATCGGTCGCGCCACGTCGCTCGCCTTCGCCCAAGCTGGCGCCAACGTCTTCGTCGCCGGCATCGGCGCCGCCGAGGGTGCCAGCCTAAAGGAGGAAATTGCTCGCACCACCAAGGTTGGGGTCGAGTTCTCCGAGGTCGATGTCCGTCGCGATGCCGAGGTCAAGGCGCTGGTGGAGCGCGCCGCCGCCCGTTTCGGCCGCATCGACATCGCCTTCAACAATGCCGGCATCCCCGGCAAGACCGCACTGGTTCACGAGCTGGACGAGGCGGATTTCGACCAGATCGTCGATGTGAACCTCAAGGGCATTTTCCTCGGCCTGAAATATCAGGTGCCGCACATGCTCGCGCATGGCGGTGGCGCGATCGTGAATACCTCGTCGTTGTTCGGTGTCATGGGCTTTGCCACCACGGCGGTTTATTGCGCGTCCAAATGGGGGGTGATTGGGCTGACCAATTCGGTGGCGCTGGAAGTCGCGAAGAAAAATATCCGCGTCAATGCCATCGCTCCCGGTTCCGTGATGACGCCGCTGCTCACCAATATGTTCGGCAGCGAGCAGGGGGCCAAGGACACGGTCATCCCCCTGATCCCGATGGGCCGCATCAGCGACCCGAAGGAAATCGCCCAGCTGGTGCTGTTCCTGAGCTCCGACGCCGCGTCCTTCATCACCGGGCAGGCGGTCGTTATTGACGGCGGCGGTTTCGTCGCGAATGCTTGAGTCCGAAGCTGGCCAATAGGCCGGCGCAAAGAAAACGGGAGAACGGTGCGATGGCGGATTATTCGATCTGGGTTATGGAATACGCCTATATGCCGACGGCGCCGATTACCGGCATCGTCTACGGCGCGCATAACCAGGGCACGCGGAAAATGCCCTATGGCTATGTCCTCATCAAAGGCCAGGGCACGACGGTCCTGGTGGATGTCGGCTACGACCATCACGCCTATGGCGAGACGCTAGGCAAGCTGTTCAACGTCCATGGCTGGCAGCCCGCCGATGTGGTGCTGAAGGAAGCGGGCGTGAAGCCGGAGGAGGTCGAGCACATCGTGCTCACCCACGCCCATTTCGACCACGCCGGCAATACTCACGCCTTCCCGAACGCCAAGTTCTATATCCAGGAGCGTGAGCTCTCGAAATGGATCTGGGCGATGGCGCTGGACCGGAAATTCCGCTGGCTCAATGTCGCGACCGATCCCGCCGATATCATGCGGATCGTTGATCTGGCGCGCCAGGGCCGCCTCGTGGCACTCGATGGCGACCGCGAGAACTTCCTGCCGAACATCGATATCCGCTCGGCGCCGGATACCCATACCTGGGGCTGCCAATATGTCGCCGTCCGCAACGATGGCGCGACCAAGAGCGAGGATACCTGGGTGCTGGCCGGCGATCTGGTCTACAGCTACCAGAACATGACCAGCCAGACACCGGACGACCCGTATTACGTGCCGGTCGGCCTCGCCATGGTCAGCCACACCAATCTGCTCTTCGCGACCGATGCGATGATCAAAGAGGCTGGCGGAGACTACAAGCGCGTCGTTCCGATCCATGACGAGGAGGTCAGAAACCTCTTCCCGTCACGAATCATCAAGGAAACCGGCCTGCGAATCAGCGAGATCGCGCTGGCTGATGGCGCGGTAAGTCTCGTCTCCTAAGTCTCTGCTGCCGGTCTACCAGCGGTTGACCGGCAGCAGAAGGATCTCGGCGATCTGCATCTGCGGCGGTTGATCCAATGCGAAAAGCACCGACCTCGCGACATCCGCGGGGTCGAGTGCCATGCGATACTGCTCGAAATACGCACGTTCGGCCTCGCGGTCGCCACGATAGCGTTTGACGATGATGTCGGTCCGGGTAAGGCCGGGCTGAATTTCCGTGATGCGGAGGCCGGTTTCCGCGAGATCGGCACGCAGCATTTCCGTGAAAGCCTTGGCGCCGGCCTTGCTGGCCGTGTAGGCGGCCATATCAGGCACCATCCGCACCGCGCTCACCGAAGTAATATTGACGATATCGCCGGCGTCACGCTTCACCATCGCCGGGATGACGCTGCGGGTGACGCGCATCATGCCTTTCAGGTTGGTGTCGATGATGCTGGCCCAGTCATCGGCCGAGCCCTGGTCGAAACGCGTGCGGCCGCCAACATCATGGCCCGCATTATTGACGAGTGTATGGAGCGGCAGGAATTCCGCGGGAATGCGATCGAGCAGGCTATCCACGGCGGCGGCATCCGTGACGTCCAGGGCGAGTGGCAGAACCTTGGGGCCTAAGCTGTCGGCCAGGATCTTCGCGGCGGCGGCATCGAAATCCCCGATGATGACCCTCTCGCCACGCGCGGCCAGTGCCTGAACGATCGCGCGGCCAATTCCGCCGGCTCCGCCTGTGACGAGTGTGCTACCCTCAAGCCGGCTGGACATGGCAATTCCTCCTGCGACGATTTATTTTCATGAGGATAGACTTTCGCTCTGCCGGAATGGCCTATTGTCGTGACTATAGCTGCTATGCCAGCCCACGCTATTTCTGGCCGCGTGACGCTGTGCGTACAGTCGCTCAACCATAATGGAACAGGGGGAGGGACCAGCGACGGAGTCGCCGGTCCATCGGTAATGCGAGCACCTACAGGAAAATGAGGGCCTTAGCAGGCCGCTTCAAGGTTACGCAGGAGGGCATCGTCTTCGCGCTGGCCTGTGTCCTTTTCCTGGGCTTCGCCGCGAGCCTGCATGGCTTCCTAACCTCCGGCAATATCATCGCTTTGGTCCGCAGCGTTTCGATCCTGGGCATGCTTGGTCTGGGCATGGGCCTCGTCGTGATCGGGCGGGGGATCGATCTTGCGATGATCGCCACGATGGTGGTCGCGGTTTCTTGGGCTTTCTCCCTGGCACAGACCGGGATGAACTTCGACCTTGCTTTGCTGGTCGGCGCGGGGTTCGTCATTGTCGTCGGCTGTATCACGGGAATCCTCGTGGCCTACGCCGATGTTCCGGCGATTTTTACGACGCTTGCCATGGGCCTCGCGGTCTATGGCGTGGGGCGCGCGTATTTCTTCAAGATCGACGTGCAGAACGTGCCCGACAATGCCGGCTGGTTCTCCTTCCTCGGCGTCGGCCGTGTGTTGGGCGTGCCGGTGCCGATCATCGCTTTCGCCATATTGGCGGCCATGGTCTATTTGCTCCTGCGCTGGACGCGCTTTGGCCGCTTCGTCTATGCGATCGGGGACAATCTGCTAGCCGCCCGTATCGCTGGCATTCCAGTCCGCAACCTCATCGTCGCGCAATATGTCGTCACCGGCCTGATCGCCTATGCGGCCGGGCTGGTAATGGCCGCATCCGTCGCCAGCATGAGCACGCGGATTTACAATTCGACGATGATCTATGACGTGCTGCTCGTCGTCGTGCTTGGCGGCGTGAGCCTCAGCGGGGGGCGGGGCAATGTACGCAGCGTGCTTGTCGGCACGCTTCTGGTTGGCGTGTTGCTGGATGGAATGACCATCCTCAACGTCTCCTATACCGAGCAAAATCTGGTCAAGAGCATCATCCTGCTGCTGGCACTGATTGCCGACAGCGTCATAAACCCCCGTGACGAGCAAACCGCGCAGCAGCAACAGGGCGATATCTGACGCGGCGCTGCAGCCCGCTCCGGTTCAACATCACTCGCTCCAACAATAAGAATAGGAGGATCCCATGCTTCGCCTCATCGCCTTCGTGCTGAGCGCCTTCTTCGCGATCAGCACGGCCTATGCGCAGGATGTCGGGCTGTCGAATGCGGCTCGCCGTGCGCCCTATTACGATGGCCTCAAGGGCAAGACTGTGGTCTTCGTGCCGCTTGCCATGGGCTTCGACCTGACGGAAGGCTGGGCCGCCATCATGCGTCGCCAGGCCGCTGATCTCGGCTACAAGTTCGAAATCCGCGACCCGAATTGGAGTACCGATGCCGGAACACGAGCGCTCACCTCGCTGATCGCGCAAAAGCCGGACCTCGTCATTGTCCATAACCCAGACGTGCAGTCCTATTCACGGCCGATCAAGCGTCTGGAGCAGGCTGGGATCAAGGTGCTGCAGGTCAATCTGGAATCCTCGCTCGCCACGGATTCCTATGTCGGCGCCGATTGGGTGAAGGTGGGTTATGTCGAGGCGGATGCGCTGGTGAAGCAATGCGGTCCCGGCACCTCCGGCAAGGTCGCCATCATGCAGGGCGTGCCGACGGCGGCCTCCAACCTCTATGAGCTCTTCGCCTATCACGACGTCTTCGGGAAGCATCCCAACATGAAGATCGTCTCCGAGCAGGCCGCGAACTACGATCCGGCCAAGGAACGCGCGATCATGGAGACGGTTCTGCAACAGAACCCGGATCTCTGCGGTGTCGTCGGCAATTGGGACAACCAGGATGTCGGTGCCGGCGCGGCTATCCAGCAGGCCGGCAAGACCGGAAAAGTCTATGTCGTGACCTCGGGCGGCGGCACCAAGGATGGCTGTGACAATATCCGCAAAGGCCTGCTCGATATGACCGTGAGCTACAATGTGCCGCTGCAGGGCGATATCCTCAACCAGCAGATTGTTGAGCTGTTGCTCTCTCCCGCCAAGGCCGGAACCGTCAAGAATACCTACTACACGCCGCTGACGATCCTCACGAAGGACAACCTAACGCCGCGCAATTGCTGGTCGCTGAGCGAGCTGAAATAGCCACCGGCTCATGCCCCAGAACGAGACCCTTGCGCGCCTGCGCTACCGCTATCTCCCCGACCATCTGGTCGGGGAGTTGCTGTCCAAGCGGTGGATCGACAACGCCATTCCGTTCATCGCGCTGATCGCGGTGATCGTTGTTTTCGGCGCGATCACGCCGGATTTCTTCGCACTCTCGAATCTGTCCGATCTCGGCCGTCAGATCGCCGAATTCGGGCTGGTTGTTCTGGGTCTTGCGATCGTCGTTATCTCGGGCGGCATCGATCTCTCCGTCGGTGCGGTCTTTTCGCTGTCCGTGTTGTTCGCACTGCTCGGTATCAACGTGTTGGGCTGGCCTATTCCGGTTGTCTGGGTCGCGACCCTGGCAATGGGCGCGGTCTGCGGCGCGTTGAATGGCTTCCTCGTCGGCTACATGCGGTTGCGCGCCTTCCTGACGACACTCGTCACACTCATCATCTTTCGCTCGATCTACGAGCTGGTTTTCCTCCATTTCTCGACCGCGCTGGTTTCCGGAAATGTCGATTCCGATCTGTGGGACTTTCTTGGTGCCGGCGCGGTCTTCGCCATTCCCTTTTCGCTGATCCTTTCGGTGGTCATCGCCATCGGCTGGCATATCGTGCTGTCGCGGATGCGGCCAGGGTGGCGATTGACGGCGGTCGGTGGCGCACGGCGGTCAGCCTATAATGCCGGCATCAATGTTCGCCGCACGGTGTTCTTTGCCTATGTGTGGTCGAGCGGGCTTTGTGCGCTGGCGGGGTTTCTGTTCGCCGCCCGGCTTGGCAGCACCGGTTCCGATACCGGCATCGGGTTGGAGGTCTCCGCGCTGACGGCCGTGGTGCTAGGTGGCAATTCGCTCGGCGGCGGGCGCGGCTCTGTCTCCAAGGCCATCATGGGCGCGTTGCTGGTGCTCATTCTGACCAATAGCCTCATCAACTTCGGCGTTACCGGGCCGGTGACTTCGATGATTCTGGGCTGCGTCCTGATCGGTGCGGTTTTCATCGATATGCGCTGGCTGAAGAACCGCGAGAAATGGCTGTCGAAGATCTACGTGTCTCCGGCCTATCTCACGCTGCCGCCGCCGCCGCGTACCACGGATCCCGGCTCGCCCTATGCGCTGAACGACAAGCTTCGCAACGTCGAGATTATCGGTCTCGGCGTGATCGAGGGTCCGGAAGACGTGATTCTCGACCGCGCCGACAACCTCTATTGCGGCACGCGCCAAGGCGACATCGTGCGCTTCTTCGGCCCGGACCATAAGCGGCACGAGGTTTTCGCGCATATCGGCGGCCATCCTTTGGGCATGGCTTTCGACCGAGCAGGCAATCTTCTCGTCTGTATCGGCGGCATGGGGCTATATCAGGTTTCGCCCGACAAAGTGGTGAGTAAGCTCACCGACGAGACCAACCGCAGCCTGCTCTCGGTCGTCGATGATTCGCGCCTGCGTCTGGCCGATGATCTCGATATCGCGCCGGACGGACGGGTCTATTTCAGCGAGGCGACGATCCGTTACGAGCAGGAGGATTGGGCGACCGACGCGCTGGAAAGCCGCGGCAATGGGCGAATGATTTGCTACGACCCGCGCAACGGGAGCACGCGTACCGAGATCCACAAGCTGGTTTTCGCCAATGGCGTCGTCACGGCGTCCGACGGCCAGTCTTTCCTTTTCGCCGAGAGCTGGACCTGTTCGATCAGCCGCTACTGGTTCGATGGGCCTAAAAAGGGCAAGCGCGAGCCGGTTCTGGCGAATCTTCCTGGCTATCCCGACAACATCAACCGATCGTCGGATGGCAATTACTGGGCGGCGCTGCTAGGGATGCGGACCCCCGCGCTCGATCTCGCGCTATCCATGCCAGGTTTCCGCCGCCGCATGGCGCGGCGTGTGGCGCCCGATCTTTGGCTATATCCGAATATCAATACGGGCTGCGTCATCCGCTTCAACGAACGTGGCGATATTCTCGAAAGCCTGTGGGATTTAGGTGGTGAGAACCATCCCATGATCACCTCGATGCGCGAGCACAGGGGCTATCTCTATCTCGGCGGCGTCTCGAACAACCGTATCGGTCGCTACAAGATTCCGGGCGCGGATCCGAATTGGTGCGCGCAGGATGCCTATTGGGGGGCGCCCTCGTGATCGGAGCTTTGCACCGGGCCTACGCGTCATTTCGTGGCTTCGACACGGCCGGAACCGCAGTGCCCGCGATGGATGGTCCCCTCACGCCCAATACGCAGCTGGATCAAGCGCCGATCCTGGGCCGCTTTCCTCGCCTCGACAATCTTCTCACGACGCCAGATGGGCTGATCGGATCGCAGGGTTCGGAGATCGTGTCGCTGGCCGCCGGTGACTTAGGTTGGACCTCACGCATCATCCGCACCTGTCCGAAGCCGGTAAGTTTTCTCGCGGTTGGCCCGAGCGGTGTGCTCGCGGTGGGACAGGACGGGGAGGGTGTGCTGCTGGTTGGTGGTCGGCACGACGGGAGGATGCTGATTGAGGTGGAAGGAGAACGGCTGAATTGTCCGACCGCCGGTGCTTTTCTCGGTGCGGATACATTGATCCTCGCGAATGGCTCCGCGATGCTGCCCGCCGCCGAGTGGAAGCGCGACCTCATGACCAAGGGTGCCAGCGGCAAACTCTGGCGTATTCCATTGACTGACGGCGGGAAGCCGATCGCTTTGGCCTCGGGTCTCTGCTTCCCCTCTGGCGTGGTATTGGGGGCGGATAGCGCGGTTTTCGTGTCGGAGGCTTGGCGGCACCGGGTCGTCATGCTGCAGGCTGCGCGGGCGACGCCGATTGTGACCGCGCTCGGCAAGCTTCCCGCCTATCCGGGTCGCATCTTGGCAGCGCAGGGTGGTGGCTTCTGGCTCGCGATGTTCGCACCGCGCAACCAGCTCGTGGAGTTTGTGCTGAAAGAGACGGCCTATCGCGACCGCATGATCGACACCATCGACACCGATCTCTGGATCGCGCCAGCGCTTTTCAGCGGCGTTACTTTTCTGGAACCGATCCAAGGTGGCGCACGCAAGAAGCTGAACACTCTGAAGCCGTGGTCGCCGTCCTGGTCCTATGGCCTCGTCGTGCGCTGCGATGAACGCATGCGGCCCATCGCGAGCTACCACAGCCGCGCGGATGGCCGGGTGCATGGGGTGACGTCTCTCGCGGAGCATGGTGACACGTTGATGGTCGGTGCGCAGGGCTCGGGCGTTCTGGTCGGACTGCCGCGCGACCCGCTTTTGAGCGGCTATCCCGCATGACGAAGGTTCTGGAACTGCGACGTGCCACGAAAGAGTTCAGGGGCGTTCCCGCCATCCGCAACATTGATTTCAATGTCGAGGCCGGTGAAATTCACGCGATCGTCGGCGAGAATGGCGCTGGGAAATCGACGCTGACGAAGATCCTCGCCGGCGTCTACCAGTTAAGTTCTGGCGAGATGCTGATCGACGGCGCGGCCGTCACGCTTGCCTCGCCATCGGAGGCAAAGCAGCGCGGAGTCGCGATGGTGTTTCAGGAAACCAACCTCGTGCCGTCGATGACGGTGGCACAGAACATCTATCTCGGCGAGGAGAAGATCTTCAACCGGCTGCGCGGTCTCTATATCCAAGCGCAACGCTTCCTGCTGTCGCTGAATTTCTACGTCGATCCCATGGCGCTGGTCTCGTCGCTGGGCGCTGCCAAAAAGCAGATGGTCGAAATCGCGCGCGCGGTGCATCACGAAGCCCGGCTCATCATCTTTGATGAGCCGACCGCGAGCCTAACACCCGAGGAGAAGTTTCACTTCTTCAATCTTGTACGTCGCCTCAAGGACAGCGGCACCTCCATCATTTTCATCAGCCACGCTCTGGAAGAAGCGCTTCTCCTGTCGGACCGCATCACCATCCTGCGCGATGGGGAGCTTGTGGTGACGGACGCTACCGCCAATTTCGACCGCGAGCGTATCGTGCATGGCATGGTGGGCCGCACCCTGTCGCATGAGCTTTACGACCAGGACAAGCCGCGGCGTGCCCGAGCCTATGGCGAGAGGGTATTGAGTGTGCAGAACCTGTCCATGGGCAGCATCGTCCGAAACACATCGTTTTCGATCTACGCGGGGCAGATCACAGGGTTTTTCGGCCTGGTCGGCGCCGGTCGTACTGAGACGATGAAGATCGTAAGCGGCGTGCTGAAGCGCGACTTCTTCCATGGCGGCTCCATCGAACTCGGCAACCGCCTCGTTCGCTACAGAACGCCACGGCCGGCGATCCTCGACGGCATAGTCTATGTTACTGAGGACCGCAAAGTGGAAGGCTTCTTCGAGACCATGTCGATCGCGGAGAATATCCAGATCGGCAATCTTGCGCGCGGTCTTAATCCGCTCGCTGTGGTTTCGATGACGGAGGCGCGGACTCTCGCCAGGCAATGGACCGAGCGGCTTGGTGTGCGAGCGATCGATGCGAGTGCGAAGATCATCGAGCTTTCGGGCGGTAATCAGCAGAAGGTCGTCATTGCCAAGGCCGCTGTCCAGGAACCCAAGGTCATCATCTTCGATGAGCCCACACGCGGTGTCGATGTCGGCGCGATTGCCGAGATCCACCGCTTCATCAATTCGCTGGCCGATCGCGGTATCGCCGTGGTCGTGATCTCATCCTATCTTCCAGAGATCATGGCACTTTCCGACCGCGTGCTGGTCGCTCGGCAAGGCCGGGTGGTTGAGGAACTGGATATCGCCCAGGCGACCGAGGAACGCATCATGTTCGCCGCAGTGCACTAGGCGTTCGTAGGTTTAGTCACTGAGGCACCTCATGCTGGGCTATGCCAAGCATGAGGTGCAAGTGCGGACCAGGTCAGGGCGGTCTTAGTGCCCGTAAGCCTTGTCCCAAACAACGTGACTGTACGCGCCGACCGGCTGTTTCGTGATCACCGGATCCGTCTTGTCGCTCATCAGAACATCAACCGTGCGCGCGTAGTCGGCCTCGTTCAGATAGCCAGCTTTGGCCTTGTCGGTTCCAAGAAGCTCGGCCACCGACTTCATCATGTGAGTCTGATGCGCGGCGTCGAGCACACCCGCTGTGTCATTCGCCATGACAATCTTGACGGCTTCCTCGGGATGGGCGGCGGCATACTCCCAGCCCTGCATCGACGCTTTCACGAACCGCGCGAGCGCATCCACTTTTGTCGGATCCTTGAGCTCTGCATCCGAGGTATAAAGCCCATCCTCCAGCATCGCGACGCCTTCGTTCTGATATTTAAATACCAACAGTTGCTCGGGCGTCATGCCGGCCTCGATGAGCTGCCAGTATTCATTGTAGGTCATCGTCGAGATGCAGGCAGCCTGCTTCTGCAACAGCGGCTGAACGTTGAAGCCCTGCTTAAGGACGGTGACATCTGGGTTCGATCCCTCAGTCGTGTAGCCGAGCTTTCCCATCCAGGCGAGGAAGGGATATTGGTTGCCGGCAAACCACACGCCCAGCGTCTTTCCCTTGAAATCGGCGGGCTTGGTGATGCCGCTATCTTTCCGGCAGGGGAGTTCCAGTCCCGCATTCTCGAAAACCTGAGCGATATTCACTAACGGAACGCCTTTCTCCCGCGCCGCCAAGGCATCAGGCATCCAATCGACGATGACATCCGCGCCACCTGCCGCGATCACCTGCGACGGGTTGATGTCCGGCCCGCCCGGCTTGATCGTGACGTCGAGATTGGCCGCCTTGTAGTAGCCCTCGGCCGCCGCGACGTAGTAGCCGGCGAATTGCGCCTGCGTGACCCATTTGAGTTGCAAGGTCAGATGGTCCGCGGCCTGTGCCTGGGCGGCGAGGCCCAGTGCCATGACGCCTGCGAGAAGGATTTTCTTCATCGAACGATCTCCTTGAACTCAGCTTGGGTTGCGGAAGGACGGGTGCCAGAACGTGACCGCCCGCTCGGCCAGCGCGAGTAGCGCGAAGGATAGCGAACCGGTCAGCGCGGCGATGGTGATGGTGGCCCAGACGACATCGAGGTTGAGGCTGGCGGCGGCGGTGGAGATGCGGAATCCCATGCCGAAAACCGGCGAACCGAAGAACTCCGCGACGACGGCGCCGATCAGCGCCAACGTCGAATTCAACTTGAGTGCGGTAAAGATATGCGGCAGCGCCGCCGGCAACCGCAGTTTCAGGAGTGTCAGCCAGTAGCCGGCCGCGTAGCTCGTCATGAGGTCGCGCTCCAGCGCGCCGCTTTCGGCGAGGCCGGCCGTGGTGTTCACCAGCATCGGAAAGATTGTCATGGCGACGACAACAGCGGCTTTGGACTGCCAGCCGAAGCCGAACCACATCACCGCAATGGGCGCGACACCGACAATGGGCATCGCGCTGATAAGACCGCCAAGCGGCAGCAATCCGCGCTTGAGGAAAGCCGAGCGGTCGATCGCGAGCGCCGCCAAAAAGCCGAAGCCACAGCCGATCACGTAGCCGGGAATGACGGAACGCACGAAGGTCTGCACGAAATCGCGCCGCAACATCGCGGTGTGCGAAAACAAGGCAGAGACGACTTCCGTCGGCGCGGGCAAGAGGATGCGTGGAATATGGAAGCCCATGACGGCGGCTTGCCAAAGCCAGATCAGCAACAGTCCGAAAATCGCCGGTGTCGCTAGCCGGGCGGTGCGTGTGTCGGATCGCGATAGCCGGGCCATCGCCCAGAGTGCCGCGATCGTGAGGAGAAGGCTGACGAGTGCGATCGTCACAGCCGTCCGCCTCGCCAGGCGCGCAATCCGGCTTCGGCTAGCGCCGTCACACCAAGAAGGCTCGCCGAAAGCAGAGCCGCCATCACCAACGTCGCCCAGATCATGAGCGTCTGACCGTAGTAGCTTCCGGCCAGCAGCCGCGCGCCAAGGCCCGCTTGCGCGCCCGTCGGCAATTCCGCGACAATCGCGCCCATGACGGAGAGTGCCACGGAAACGCGCAGTGCGGGGAACAGGAAAGCGACGGAGGCGGGGAGGCGGAGCTTGGCGAAGACCTGCTGGCCCGAGGCTGAATAGGTGCGCATGAGGTCGAACTGAATGCTGTCCGGCGCGCGCAGCCCTGTGACCATGCCGACAACGATGGGGAAGAAGGCGAGATAGCCGGAGATCGCGGCTTTCGGTGGTAGTCCGCTCAAACCAAGGTTTCCAAGCACCACAACAACCATAGGCGCGATCGCGAGGATCGGGATGGTCTGGCTAGCGATGACCCACGGCATCAGCGAACGGTCGAGCACGCGGAAATGCACGATGCCGACAGCGATCGCGACACCCAGCACAATCGCGAAGGCAAGTCCGACGAGCGCCGCCTCTGCGGTTACACCTGCGTGATAGAGCAGATTGCGCGGCGAGGTGACCGGCCAGCCGAAAACGCTGGTTCCCAATGTGGCCGCGACCTGGTCCGGCCGTGGCAGCAGCGCGGTGCCGATGATGGCGGAGATCGCGTACCAAAGCACAACGGCCGCGACAGCGACAACGAATACGGGAAAGGCCGTGTCGACTGCGCGTCGCAGGCCGCTCTGCTCACGCGTCATGAGTTTCGGCCGCTGCCGCCGGGGGTGAGAGCTTTTGCTGAACTAGTCATAGGAATGTCCCGCCCTCAACGCCTCCCGCACCCGGTGAGCGACGCGCAAGAATTCCGCGCTCTCGCGCATGTCGAGATCGCGCTCGGCGGGAAGGTCGCTTTCGATGATCTCGATAACGCGGCCGGGGCGCGGCGACATCACGACGATGCGCGTGGACAGAAAAACCGCCTCGGGAATGGAATGCGTCACGAAAACGCAGGTGAGGCCGGAGCGGCGCCAAAGTTCGTGCAAGTGCAGGTTCAAGCCGTCGCGCGTGATTTCATCCAGCGCACCAAAAGGCTCATCCATCAGCAGTAGCGCGGGCTCGAAGCTGAGTGCCCGTGCGATGGAGGCGCGTTGCTGCATGCCGCCGGAAAGCTGCCAGGGAAACTTCCGCGCGAAATCGCCAAGACCGACGAGGCCCAGGTAATGCGCGGCCCGGCGGCGTTGCTCGGCTTTCGGCAGGCCCATGATTTCCAGAGGCAGCATCACGTTCCGCTCGACGCTGCGCCAAGGGTAGAGGGCCGGCGCCTGGAACACGTAGCCGTAGCTGCGGGCGCGTCGCGCATCGCCGGGAGTCATGCCGTTGACCATCAGACTGCCGCGGCTCGGCGGCACGAGATCGGCGACGGCACGCAGCAGCGTGGTTTTGCCACAGCCCGAAGGGCCAATCAGCGACACGAAGTCGCCATGCGTGAAACTCAGGGAAACATCCGACAGCGCGACCATGCTGCCGAAGTCGATCGAGAGGTCCCGCGCGACGACGACAGGCGCGGCAGGGGCGGATTGCGGCGGCGGAGAGCGGGCGGCGAGTTCGGCCTCGCTCACCGATCGCGTGGCCCGTAGAGCCGCGCATCGGTGTCGAGCACGGCCGCAAGCAGGACGTTGGCGCCCGCCGCGACGTCCCCGGGCTCCGCCTTTTCCAGCTCGTTGTGGCTGATGCCTTTTTCACACGGCACGAAGATCATCGTGGTTGGTGCGACCCGCGCGATATAGGCCGCGTCATGTCCAGCGCCGGAAGTGATGCGGCGCGAGGAATAGCCGAGCGCCTCCGACGCGGCGGCGACCGAGGATACGCAGGCTTCGTCGAAATGCACCGCGGGCGAATCCCAGATGCGGTCGAAGGTAAAGGTGATGCGGGTGCCGGCGACTGTTTCGTCCAGGGCATGCCGGAGGTCGGCTTCCATCGCCGCGACCACGGTATCCTGCGGGTGGCGCAGGTCGATCGAGAAGAACACTTCGCCCGGAATAACGTTGCGGCTATTCGGACGAGCCTCGATCAGGCCGACGGTCGCCACAGCATCAGGCGCATGAGCGAGCCCGACCGATTGCACCGCCGCGATCATGCGCGCAGTCGCGACCAGCGCATCCTGGCGCAGATGCATCGGCGTGCTGCCCGCGTGGCAATCCATGCCCGTCACCGTCACCTCATACCAGCGCATGCCCTGCACGCCGGTGACGATTCCGATCGTGCGTTCCTCGGCCTCCAGTATGGGACCTTGCTCGATATGCAGCTCGAAGAAGGCGCCGAGTTTACGGGCGCCGCAGGGTTCGTCGCCCTTGTAGCCGATGCGGATAAGTTCATCGCCGAAACGCTTGCCCTCGCGATCCTCGCGGTCATAGGCGTAGTCCGGCGTGAAGGCACCCGCGAAAACACCGGAAGACAGCATGGCGGGGGCGAAGCGAGAGCCTTCCTCGTTGGTCCAGTTGATGACCTCGAGCGGCGCATTCGTCTCGACACCCGCATCATTGAGGCTGCGCAGCACTTCCAGACCCGACAGCACACCGATGACGCCATCGAATTTGCCGCCGGTCGGCTGGGTATCGAGATGACTCCCCATGGCGATGGGCGGCAGGCTATTGTCCCGCCCTGGGCGCCGTGCGCTGATATTCCCAAGCGTGTCGATGCTGACGCTGCAGCCGGCGTTCTCGCAGCGGGCGACGAACCAGTTCCGCACCTCGCGATCCAGATCGGTCAGCGTCAGCCGCTTGATGCCACCCTTTTCGGTGGCGCCGATCGCCGCCGTTTCCATGATGCTGGCCCAGAGCCGGTCGGCATCGATGCGAAGATTACCGGCGCCTACACTGGTCATACCGAGGCGACTTCCGGCTTGGCGCGCATCGGATTGCTCGGATGGTTCGTCCAGGTGAGTTTCGGCCGGTCGCTATATTCCGGAACCATCGTGATGCAGCCTTCGACGGGGCAGATGTGATGGCACAGGTTGCAACCGACGCATTCCGCGTCGATCACCTCATAGGCGCGGTTGGTGCCCTTGGCATAAGCGGCGATGGCCTGATGCGCGGTATCCTCGCAGGCGATATGACACAGCCCACAACCGATGCAGAGGTCGGGATCGATATGCGCGACGGTACGCCAGTCGAGATTTAGGTCTTGCCAATGCACGTAATTCGGAATCGCGCGACCCTGGAAGGCGCGCAGGTCCTCGTAACCTTTCTCGTCCATCCAATTCGACAAACCATCGACCATATCGTCAATGATGCGAAAGCCGTGATGCATCGCGGCGGTGCAGACCTGGACGGAACCGGCGCCCAACGCGATGAATTCCGCCGCGTCGCGCCAGGTGGAGACGCCGCCGATGCCGGAGATCGGCAACCCGGCGGTTTCCCCGTCGCGGGCGATATCGCCCACCATCCGCAACGCGATCGGCTTGACCGCTGGTCCGCAATAGCCGCCATGGGTGCCGAGGCCGTCCACCACCGGCGTCGGCGCCATGAGGTCGAGATCGACCGAGACGATCGATTGCACCGTGTTGATGAGCGATACGGCATCCGCGCCACCGCGCTTCGCGGCGCGCGCCGGTTGCAGAATGTCGCTGATATTCGGTGTGAGTTTCACGATCACCGGCAAGCGCGAGTATTGCTTGCACCAGCGCGTGACCATCTCGACGTATTCGGGAACCTGCCCGACCGCCGCGCCCATGCCGCGCTCCGACATGCCATGCGGACAGCCGAAATTCAGTTCGAGTCCGTCGGCACCGGTATCCTCGACACGAGCGAGTATCGCTTTCCAGCTGTCTTCCTCGCAGGGCACCATGAGACTCACGATCAGCGCGCGATCCGGCCAGTCGCGCTTGACCTCCTTGATCTCCTGCAAATTCAGTTCGAGCGGCCGGTCGGTGATGAGTTCGATATTGTTCATCCCAGCCAGCCTCTGGCCATTGTAAGATACGCCGCCATAACGGCTGCTCACATTCACGACCGGCGGATCTTCGCCCAGCGTCTTCCAAACTACGCCGCCCCAGCCCGCGCGAAATGCGCGCACCACGTTATAGGCTTTGTCGGTCGGCGGGGCGGAGGCGAGCCAGAAAGGATTGGGCGAGCGGATGCCGGCGAAGTTGGTGCGAAGATCAGCCACGGTCGGTCACTCCCTCGGCGAGGAATGCAGCAATCCCACGCGCCGCACGCTTGCCGTCCTCGACCGCTTGCACCGTCAAATCATGGCCTTCGACGCAATCTCCGCCAGCGAAAACACCCG
This sequence comes from Acidisoma sp. L85, assembly GCF_009765865.1. Lineage (GTDB taxonomy): Bacteria > Pseudomonadota > Alphaproteobacteria > Acetobacterales > Acetobacteraceae > Acidisoma. Next base: position 34,464 of record NZ_LMUQ01000012.1, on the reverse strand, counting down.
GAATGGAGGTTTGCCGCTTGACGGGGTCGATGACGATGCGCCCGGAATTGATGTCTGGCGCGATGTCGTGAAACTCCTGCTGGAAGTTCTGTCCCACGGCCTTTAGAACCATATCGGCCTCCAGGCTGAACTGCGCGCCCGTCGGTTGCAAGCCGCCGCCTACCGAGGGCGCCATCCGCGCAAACGTCACGCGCTGCACGTGATCTTCGCCCTCGAAGCCAACCGGCGCGGCCCAGAAGCGGAAAGCGACGTTGTTGGTTTGCGCCCAATCCTGTTCCGCCGTCGTCGCCGACATCTCCGCGCGGCCGCGACGATAGACTAGTGTGACGACCTCGGCGCCGAGACGTTTCGCCTGGGTCGCCGCGTCGATCGCGGTATTGCCGCCGCCGATCACCACGACACGGCGCCCCACCGGCACAGTCGCGAAATCGCCGGACTGACGAAGCGCCGCGATGAAATCCACGGCGTTCATAATGCCGGGCAAGCTCTCGGCCTCCAGCGCGAGTGATTTTACGCCCGCCTGTCCGATGCCGAGAAAAACCGCATCATATTCCACACGCAGTTGCGACAAATGCAGGTCGCGTCCGAGTGTCCGCTCGTTGACGATCGTGATTCCGCCAATGTCGAGCACGAATTCAACCTCGCGGGCGGCGAAGTCATCGGCCATCTTATAGGCGGCGATCCCGAATTCGTTGAGGCCACCGGGCTTCGGCCGGCTCTCGAAAATTGTGACGTCGTGGCCCTGGCGCGCCAAGGCATGCGCGCAGGAAAGACCGGCGGGTCCGGCGCCCACCACGGCAACGTGCCGGCCTGTCTCGGCGGGGCGCGTAAATGGATGCGCCGCCTGCGCGAAAACGTGATCGGTGGCGACCCGCTGCAGCGCACCAATTTCGACTGGCTTGCCCTGCTGCGCCGTGCGCACACAGGCACCCTCGCAAAGAATTTCCGTCGGGCAAACACGCGCGCAAGTTCCACCGAGAATATTCGCGTCGAGGATGCGCTGGCCAGCCCCAGTCATATTTCCGGTGACGATACCCCGGATGAAGCCTGGGATGTCGATCGCGGTCGGGCAGGCCGTCACGCAAGGGGCATCGTGGCAGAAATAGCAACGTTCCGCCTCGACTTTGGCGGCGTCATGGGAGAGGGGGGGGTGGAGGTCGGCGAAGGCATGGGCCAGCGCCTCGCGAGACAAGGGGGAGGGGGCGAAATCGGCACTTGGTGCCTCGTCAATCGCCTCGCTCATGCGTCTACCTCGCTGTAACCTGGATACAAGCTTGACCCGATCCTGAGCAGGTGTTCAGCTTGCCTATATCTGCGGCACTGGTCAGGCACAAGTGGATTGACCTCGTGACAAGCGTCCGGCGTGACCGAGAAAGGGCAGCGAGCCATGAGTTCAGACAGCGGAATAGTCATTCGGGGCGGCACGGTCGTCACTGCCGAGCGCAGCTACCGGGCGGATGTTTATTGCACTGCGGGACAGATCGTGGCGATCGGTGCCGATCTTGATGTGCCGACCGACGCGCAGATCGTCGATGCGGGCGACGCCTTGGTGATGCCGGGCGGTATCGATCCGCATACTCATATGGAGTTGCCCTTCATGGGCACGGTCGCGACGGAGGATTTCTTTTCCGGCACAGCCGCGGGCCTTGCAGGCGGCACCACGATGATCATCGATTTCGTAATTCCCGGACCGCAGGACAGCCCGCTCGACGCTTACCGCACCTGGCGCGGCTGGGCGGAAAAGGCAGCGGCGGACTACAGCTTTCACGTCGCCGTCACCTCGTGGTCGGATCGCGTGCGGGAGGAGATGGGCGAACTCACGCGCAACCATGGCGTGAACAGCTTCAAGCATTTCATGGCGTATAAGGGCGCAATCATGGTCGATGATGGCGTGCTGCTGAACAGCTTTTCGCGCGCGCTCGAACTTGGCGCTATTTGCAGTGTTCATGCCGAGAATGGTGATGCGGTGTACCACCTGCAGCGCCGGCTGCTGGCGGAGGGTATCACCGGCCCCGAGGGCCACGCGCTGTCGCGGCCTCCGGCGCTCGAAGGCGAGGCGGCGGAACGCGCGATCTCATTGGCGCAGGTCGTTGGCGCGCCACTCTATATCGTGCATGTCTCGACGGCGGAGGCGACCGCCGCCATCGCCCGCGCTCGCGCGGCGGGCCATCGCGTCTATGGCGAGGTTCTCGCTCAGCATCTGGTGATCGATGAGAGCGTCTATCGTGATCCGGATTTCGCCACGGCCGCCGCCCATGTGATGAGCCCGCCCTTCCGTCCCAGACACCACCAGACAGCGCTATGGGGTGCACTTTCCTCCGGCGGCTTGCAGACCACGGCGACGGACCATTGCTGCTTCTGCGCGCCCCAGAAGGCCGCCGGACGGGATGACTTCACTCTGATCCCCAATGGCACCGGCGGGATCGAGGACCGGATGAGCGTGCTGTGGCATCATGGCGTAGGGAGCGGGCGTCTCACGCCGTCGGATTTTGTGCGGATTACTTCGACCGCAACGGCGCAGATCTTCAACATCTTCCCGCGCAAGGGTGCGGTGGCTTTAGGGGCGGATGCCGATCTCGTGGTGTGGGATCCGGCGGCGCGCCGCACCATCTCCGCCCGCACCCATCACCAGAACGTCGATTTCAACGTCTACGAGGGGATGGAGGTTCAGGGCGCCGCCCGGCATACGCTCGCCGCCGGGCGGCTGGTCTATACGAATGGCGAATTGCGGGCCGAGCGCGGTGCGGGGCGCTACATCGACCGGCCCTGCTTCGCCCCGTTCATCAAGGCAATCGCGACGCGCAACCGGGAGACGGCGCCGGAAGCGGTCCGCCGTGGGTAAAATCGGCGACGCGTCCCTGCCTTCCTCGCCGCAATACGGCTGGGAGACACGGATCCGCGCCGCTGCGGACGTCGGCTCAATAGCCCTGATAGTAGGGGGCGGGCGCCGGGGCGTAGTAAGGGGCAGGCTGCACGACATACGGCGCAGGCTGCACCAGGATCTGCGGCACGACGACCTGGTTGCCATAGGACACCATGCACTGCGCATAGGCGTTGTCATACTGGCCCTGGATGCCGCCCTGCTGGCTCGCAGAATTGCCTGCTCCGAGCCCGGTGCCTACGGCCGCACCGCTGGCAGCGCCGATCGCCGCACCGCTGCCGCCGCCGACCGCCGCGCCTAACCCAGCCCCGAGCAGCGTGCCCACCACGGCGGTGCCGGCACCGATCGTATTGGCGTGCTCCGCCTCGCCCTGAACCTGGCCTGCGGCGTAGTTCTTGCAGTAGGCCTGCTCCGTCGCGAATTGCTGGAACGGCTTGTCCTTCGCGGGCACGATCTGCACCGTGGGACCCAAAGGCGTGCTCGCGCAGCCGGCGAGCAGGAGGGCAACCCCTGTCGCGGTCAAGGCGGCCATTGCGGCGATTGGACGTCTCATCACTTTTCCCTCAGAACGCGTCTGTAGAGCCCTTTAAACACAAGGTTATACGGTCCGTCTCGAAGAATGTCGCACGCAGGGGTTGCCGGCGCGCGTTGCGCCGGGTTCCCTCGGTCACGCCCGCCGCGCACGCCCTCTGATGTCGAGCCGCCGCCGCTGGACGGGTGGCGCCGATCTCCACCGGCGGGCCAAGTATCGATTTCACAAGTTTGTTGTAGAATAGAGACGAACCTGAGGCGTAACGTTTGGTTGCGGGCGGCCGTGAAAATCTGCTGTCCGTGACTGAAATTATGCAAATGACGCCAGGGCAAAACCAATTATGGCCTCGCCACTTCGCAACGGGTTGAGGCGCGCCTTGCGCCGGTCGCCGAGGCAAGAAGGACCGCGGAGTCGCGTCGGGCGCGGACGAGGCAGCACTCGATGTGAGCGACGCACATTTTGTTAAACGAAACGTAACGAATCTGTTTCAGGTAAATTACTTTCTTGACCGCCACTGTAAATTTCCTATAAGTTCCGATACCGAAACTTGCTTGGAGCCCCTCCGCTCAGGACAATTTTTTGAATTTAAATGTCATTTCGATATCATTTTGTCGTGGTTTAGCTGCACATTCAAAAGAGCACGTTCTGTGCCGTCAATTGCGGAGGATATAGTGGCGACACGCGAGGGGATTTTATGTTCAGATTCTGGTCTGGTTTTTTGTACACAGATCAGAAACATGCGGAAGGCCTATTCAGCTGACCTCTCGCTGCGTCAGATTGCGATCCTCTTGATTTGCAGTTCGTCGACACAGGGATTGACCGGTAGCCAGCTTGCATTGGAGCTCAACCTGACACCCTCCGTCGTTGCACGAGCGGTAGCGCGCATGGTGTCGTGCGCGCTCCTGGTGCGGGTTATTGAGCGGGATCGCGGCGGCCTCGACCTGATCTTCGCCTCGTCCCGTGGGCGGGATTTCGCGCGAAAGGCGGCGCTGGAAACGCCGATCTAGGCCGGAGCGGTCGCGGCGGCATCAGAAGATAGCGGATGCCGCCGCGTCGCGCGCAGTCATGGCACTCACTGCGAGACTGTTTGCCCGGCCTGTCTCGAAGTCTGCGACCTCCTCCGGGAGGAGGGGCGGCGGCAGGCTGCGGCCCTCCCGTGCCGAGGCCTGAGCCGCTTCCAGTATCGCCATCGTCGCCACGCCCTCGGCGGGGGAAACGGGATTGGCCGTGCCTTCCGTCAGAGCGTCTCGGACGGCGTCATAGAAGCGGCAATAGTCACCATCGATGGCGGTGACCAGCTCCGTTTCCCCGGTGGCACCATCGAAGAGCGTCGCGGCGTCGAGGTCGATGCCCCAATCGAGGTCGCGAGGGACCATGCCGGCGCGCAACTGGTTCTCCTGCACATCGACGTCGCGCTTGACCAGGCTGGCTCGCGAACCGTGCAAGGTGAAGCGCTGCGTCCCGCCGGAAGCCAGCATGCCCGCGCCCAGAATCACATGCAGCTTGGGATAGGTCAGCATGATCTGGAACCAGTCATCCGCCTTGGCACCCACGCGTTGCAGCGCGATATGGGCCGTCACGTGCTCCGGCAAGCCAAACAGATGCAGCGCCTGGTCGGCTAGATGCGGCCCGAGGTCCCACCATAGGCCGCCACCGGGCTGGCGGCTTTCCCGCCAGCGATCCTTTACCTCCGGCCGGAAGCGGTCGATGCGAGACTCGACATGCGCTATCTCGCCAAGCCGGCCATCGCGGATGGCCCCGGCAACGGTCAGGAAGTCGCTGTCCCATCGACGATTCTGGAACACCGAAAGCAGGCACCCGGTCTCACTCGCCAGCTTGGCAAGCCGCCGCGCCTCCTCCAGCGTCACCGTAAAGGGCTTGTCGATGACGACATGCTTCCCCGCCCGCAGAGCCGCCTCGGCCAGCGGGGCGTGGCTCTGGTTCGGGGTGGCGATGACGACCAGATCCACATCTGGGTCGGTGGCCGCCTTGAGGGGGTCGGCGACGGGGCGGACGCCAGGGAGCCGCGCGCGAAGCTCGTCCTCGGGCTGCCGCGAGCCGATGACAGCCAGTTCCAGCCCCTCCACGCTTCCGATGAGTGGCGCGTGGATGGTGCGCCCGGCATAGCCATAGCCGATGAGGGCGACGCGGATCTGTTCGGCCATCGATAGCTCCTGACTCTGTCGTCGCTAGGCATCTCGGGTCCTGGCCCCGGAGACGGTTCCGAAGGCCGAGCCGGTGGCTAGAAAAGCGCGCTCCGATCGGGGTCGCAGCAAATCTCTCAGCCAAGCATTTTATCGTCTCTATGGAGAAGGCTATGAAAGGAATCTTCTTCCCAATTGAAATTGGGTTAAAGTCTTGCCAGCGGCTGCCGGTTGGTGTCCGCTGGCGTAACGTCGCCGGCAGGGAAAGAGGAAACGAATGGCCCAGGTCTCGATCAGAACCTTAAAGAAGAACTACGAGAACAGCGACGCCTTGGCCGTGAAGGGCATCGACCTCGAGATCGCGGATGGCGAATTCGTCGTGCTGGTCGGCCCCTCCGGCTGCGGCAAGTCCACGACCCTGCGGATGATCGCGGGTCTTGAGGACATCTCCTCGGGCGAGATCGACATCGGCGGCCGCGTTGTCAACGACGTCCCCCCGCGGGACCGGGACATCGCCATGGTGTTCCAGAACTACGCGCTCTACCCGCATATGAGCGTGTTCGACAACATGGCCTTCGGCCTGAAGCTGCGGAAGTTCCCCAAGGAAGACATCAAGCGGCGCGTCGATGATGCGGCCCGCATCCTCCATCTTACCCCGCTGCTCAACCGCAAGCCGCGCGCCCTGTCGGGTGGCCAGCGTCAGCGCGTGGCGATGGGCCGGGCCATCGTGCGCAACCCGAAGGTCTTCCTCTTCGACGAGCCTCTGTCGAACCTGGACGCCAAGCTGCGCGTGCAGATGCGGACCGAGATCAAGAAGGTCCACAACACCGTCCGCACCACCACGGTTTATGTGACCCATGACCAGGTCGAGGCCATGACCCTGGCCGATCGGGTCGTCGTCATGAACCAGGGGCTGATCGAGCAGGTCGGGCCGCCGCAGGAGCTCTATCACCACCCGCAGACGAAGTTCGTGGCCGGCTTCATCGGCAGCCCGGGAATGAATTTCATTCCGTGCCGGCTGGCCAAGGAAGGCGAAAAGCTTGTGGTCAAGCTGACGAACGGCGTGTCACTGCCGGTGCCGGCGGAGCGTACCGCGCGCTATATGCCGTTCCAGGGCAAGGACATGATCCTGGGCATCCGGCCCGAGCATATGGCGGTCCTTCCGGGCGACAATCGCCCCGGCTTCGCTCCGCTCGATGTTGATATCGACATTACCGAGCCGATGGGCATGGAGACGGTGATCTACTTCTACCTCGCCGGTGGCGCTCCGGGCGCTTTGGGCGAAGTAGGCAAGGACGGCGCGGGCGATGTGGCGCCGCCGCTCTGCGCCCGCATCGACCCGGACGTTACCGCCCCTCCGGGCGGAAAGCTGACACTGTCGGTCGATATGAACAACATGCACCTTATCGATCCGGCGACGGACAAGGTGGTCTAGTCTTCCGCCAGCGTCTTGATCGGTCTCATCCAGTCGGGATGCTCCGAGTGGGTGAGACGGGGGCGTGCGAGGCATCCCGCTCAAAGCTGACGCCGCTCAAACTCTAATCCCCCATGGCGACCGCCGGCGGCGCAGGTGGATGGGGGCGGAGCCAGGGTTCGGAACTGTCGATGACCACAACGGCGTCGCCCGCTAGCGGTGTCGGGTCGGCATGCGCCGGCAGCAGGGCGCGGTAGCTGATATCCCGCACAGCGAAGGCCCGAAGATCCGCGTCGATGATCCCGCGGCGATCGAGGAATTTGTTGAGCGCCGCCGAAACCCGGATGCAGCCCTCGGAATCCGGCCGACCGATACGGTGGGCGAGAATGGCGGGGTCGGTCGCATGCATCTCGACCCGGATCTCGATCGTCGATTTCGCGTATCGCCAATCATCAGTGGTTCGCCAGCCGAAATCCCAGACCCGCATACCCTTCACGCCGAGGCCGCGGATGTGGTTCTGGTTGTACGTGCCCTGTGCCCTGTAGCCGAGTTCGGCGCCATTGTTCAGCAGCACGCCGACGGGGGTCTTGTAGTGTTCCTTGCGTCCCGGCTTGCCGGTCGAGACATGGCTGGTGCCGAGGATCTGCCAGAGCCCATCCGGCGTAACCAAGGTTACGGCCATGATCTGCGTGGCCGCGGCGCGATCGACTAGAAGCAGGAGCTGCGGGCGGAGGAAGAAGAGGTTGCCCGCCAGCACCATGCGCTTGCCCAAGGCGATCATCGTCGCCTGTCGAGCCGCGGTCATGTGGGGTCCGTTCGGCGCCACTAGAGCCAAAGCCGAGCGAATTGCGGCGGCCTCGGCCGCGATGGCCGCTTCGTTAAGGGGCTTGGCTGCGGTGTCAGGCAAGGGCCCAGCAGGCCGTGCGAAGACGCCCGTATTCACCGAGAGCATGACGACAAGACCAAACGGGCCCGCGAGGCGAGTAGCGGTGCGCAGCATGGTGACCCCAATAACGAGCCCGATTTAAGATAAAATGAGTAGAATGCTATCTAATCGACAATATCATGTCTTACACGTAATGCGCAGAAAATACGGAGTTATTTAGGCCGCTCTCAAATTTTCCAAGGGCCAGCGCGGAAGGGGGCGGTGATCGATGCCGTCCCTCGCTAATCCGGCGTGGAGTCGCTCGCAGGCCGCCCAGGCGATCATCACGGCATTGTCGGTGCAGTAGCGCAGCGGTGGTGCGATCAGCGGCACGCCGTGTTTCTCGGCGACCACGTTCAGAGCCGCGCGCAATGCCTGATTGGCGGCAACACCGCCCGCCACCACCAACCGCGTCGCCTCCGGCATCACGGCCAGAGCGTGAGCCGCACGATCGGCCAGGATCTCGGCAACGGCAGCCTGGAAGCTCGCGGCGATGCCGGCGGCGACCGTCTCGTCCAGCGCGCCCGCCGGTTGTCGGCTGACGAGCTGCGCCACGGCCGTCTTGAGACCGGAGAAGCTGAAATCGCAGCCCGGCTTGCCGAGCAACGGGCGCGGCAGAGGGAAGCGGCGGGCATCGCCGTGCGCCGCCAGGCGCTCGATGGCCGGGCCGCCGGGTAGCGGCAAGCCGAGCAGTTTCCCGACCTTGTCGAAGGCTTCCCCGACCGCATCGTCGATCGTGCCGCCGAGGCGCCGGTATCGCCCGACACCTTCAACCGCCACACATTGGCAGTGACCGCCGGAGAGCAGCAGCAGCAAATAGGGAAAAGGCGCGCCATCCGGGACCAGCCCCGGAAGCCTGGCCGTCAATGCGTGGCCTTCGAGATGGTTGATCGCTAGGAAAGGAATCCCAGACGCCAGGGCGAGGCCCTTGCCGAACCCCGCGCCGACCAATAGCCCGCCGATCAGGCCCGGACCGCTGGTCGCCGCAACCGTGGAGAGATCCGCCATGCCGAGCCCAGCTTCGGCCATCACATCCCGGACCATGGCGGGCAGATGAACGAGATGGGCACGCGCCGCGATCTCCGGTACCACCCCGCCGAAGGGGGCGTGTTCCGCGAACTGGCTGAGCACCCGTTCCGCAAGGATCCGTCCGTCCTGATCGAGGATCGCGACAGCAGTCTCGTCGCAGGAAGTTTCGATGCCAAGAATTGGACCAGCGAGCCCTTCGCGCTTCCATGCTCCGATCAGCGTCGGCGCGGTCTTTTCTTCCGTCATGGCAAGCTATAATCACCCGTCGATGAAGTCCTCGGAGATCTTGTCGCACGAACCGCGGGTGAAGCCCCATGCGCGGCCGTTGCCGCTGCGCGTCGGCACACGCGGGTCGCCGCTGGCCTTGGTGCAAACCCGCGCCTTCCTGACCCAGCTTTCCCGCTTCTGCCCGGTGCTGGATTCCATGAGTGTCTTCGACGAGCATGTGATCACCACATCGGGCGACCGCATTCAGGATCGTCGCCTTACAGACATTGGCGGCAAAGGACTGTTCTCGAAAGAAATCCACGAGGCCCTGGCGGATCGGCGTGTCGATTTCGCCGTGCATAGCCTTAAGGATCTCGAAACCGATCTGCCGCCCGGCATCGTGCTCGCCTGCACGCTGAAGCGGGAAGATGCCCGCGACGTCATGATCCTGAGGCCTGGCGTCGAGAAGCCCGACCCGGATGCGCCGTTTTCGTCCTTGCCGCCGCATGCCGTGGTTGGCTCGGCCTCGGTGCGGCGCCAGGCGCAGCTTCTGCACGAACGGCCGGATCTCGTCGTCCGCACCATTCGCGGCAATGTGCAGACGCGCCTTGGCCGTGTCCGGGCCGGCGAGTTCGACGGCAGCCTGCTTGCTCTCGCGGGCCTCCGCCGGCTGGGTTTGGAGCGAGAGGCCGATGCGGTGATCTCACCCGCCATCATGGTGCCTGCGGCCGGACAGGGGATCGTCGGCGTCACCGTTCGGGAAGATGATACGGAACTCAGAGAGTTATTGGCGGCGATCGAGGATCCGGAGGCGCGCGCGGTGTCCTCGGCCGAGCGCGGATTACTCGCCGCGCTGGACGGTTCCTGCCGCACCCCGATCGGCGGTTACGCGCGCCTGCTCCCGGATGGCCATCTTATTCTCACCGGGCTTGTGGCACGGGAAGACGGTTCTTTCCTGCTCAAGCGTGAGATTCAGGGTTCGGCGCGGGAAGCGGAGGCCTTGGGCCGGACGCTCGGCGATGAGCTGCGGGCGGATTCGCCCGTCGACATCTTTCTCGATTGAGCCTCGCGGCCGCCGCTTTCGCGAGAATGCGATGACGCCCGTTCTTGTCACGAGGACGCAGCCGGGCGCCTCGATCACCGCCGAACGCCTGTCCGCGCTGGGTTTCGCGCCGGTCGTTGCCCCGTTTCTCGACATTCGGCCGGTTGCCGCGCCGAACCTGCCGCCCGCGACGGAGGTTCAGGCAGTGCTCGTTACCAGCGGCCACGCCCTGCCGCCACTTGCCGCGTGCCATACCGCATTGCCGCTCCTCGCCGTTGGCGACGCAACGGCCGAACGCGCGAGACGCCAAGGCTTTTCGCGGGTTTGGAGCGCGGACGGCAATGCGATCGACCTCGCGGATCTCGCGCGCCGTGACCTCGATCCGGCGGGTGCCCCGCTGCTGCTGGCTGTCGGCACAGGTCAAGGTCAGCGGCTGGCGGAGGCACTTGCTGCCCAGGGCTTCACCGTTCTGCTTCGCTCCGTCTACGCGGCCGAGCCGGTTGCCCGTCTACCGGAGGCCGCGAGCGCCTTCCTGGCCGAAGAATCCGACGGCTGGGTACTGTTTTTTTCGGCTGAGACCGCCAACTGCTTTCGGCGCCTGGTAATCCCTTCGGCCACGCGTTTCTCCCGGCTCCACCTTGCCGCGATAAGCAATGGGGTTGCCCTCGCGGTGGGGGACTTGCCCTGGGGTGACATCCGTGTGGCAATGAAGCCGACGGAAACTGCGGTATTGGCCCTGCTTCATGAGTGACGACCAGCCTCCAGCCGTCCCGCCCACGGCGGCAGAACCGCCCGCGTCTCATGCGGACACTGTCCCGCCGGCTTCGTCCGTCCCACCCTACGGCGCGTCGGCTTCTGCTGCGACGGCCTCCTCGGAGGCGGCATCTTCGCCGCCCTATGCTGCTGCCGCAGCCGAGGACAGGCGGAGCAGGCGGGGCGCCCGCGTGGCGACTGTTCTGGCGGTCATTGCGCTGCTCGGTGTCGTGGTGCTGGGCGCGGCTGTGGCCCAGCTTTATCTGCAGCCGCCACCGCAGCCGGCCGCGGCAGCGCCGGCGCCGGCTGCGCCCGATCTTCAACCCGCGCTCACCGCACTGCAAAGCGAGGTCGCCGGCATGAAGACGCAGATCGCGAGCGTCGAGACGTTCGCTCACCACACGGCCGATCAACTTTCGGCCTTCTCCGCCGCGCCGACGCCCGTAACGCCGAACAGCTCGGCCGCTGCGGCTCCTTCAGCTCCGCCGGCTCCCTTGGCTCCCTTGGCTCCCTCCGCGGCTCCGGATGCTGCGACTGCCGATCTGCAAAAACAGCTTGCGTCCCTGGCCGCGCGTCTGGATCGCCTGAGCAGCCAGACCGCGCAGCAGTCGAACGCTGCACCGTCTGCAACAGAAGTCGCGACGCTCGCGGCCCGTCTCGACGCGCTCGCCCAGCGTCAGTCGCAGGACAGCGAGACGACGCGCCAGCAAGCGCAAGCGATGAACACGCAAGCGGAGACCGTGCAGAAACAACTCGCCACGCTGACGAGCCAGACCGACGTGCTCGCGCAAGCGAAAGACGCCCTGCCGAAGCTCGCGGCGAAAACCGACCGCCTCGCGGAACTCGTGGCGGTCGGGGACAAGCTCCGCCTGGGGCAGCCTCTTGGGACGCTGCAAAACGCGCCTCCGGCCCTCGCGCGCTTCGCCACCACGGCGTCGCCAACCGCCGCATCGCTGCGGCTCAGCTATACGGATGCAGCACGCAAAGCCGGTGAACTGGCGAGCCCAGCCCCCGCGCAAGCCCGCTTCTGGGACCGCGTCTGGCTGCGCGTTTCGGATCTCGTCGTCGTGCGGCGCGGCGATCAGGTGTTGGTCGGTGATCCCGCCGCAGGCGTGCTCGCCCACGCAGGTCGCCTTGTCGATGCCGGAGACATCTCGGGCGCGGTCGCCACCCTGAAGCAGTTGCCGGCACCGGCCGCCGCTGCCATGGCGGGTTGGGTCGCGCAGGCGCAGTCGCTGATCGATGCACAAGCGGCCCTGGCGCAGATGGCGGGCGGCTGATGCGCCGCGTTCTCGGCTTCCTGATCCTCGCCGCGATCCTGCTGGCGATCGCCTTCGCGATCGGCGCCATCCCAGGAACCTTGGTCGCGACGGTTGGCACGCTGACCATCTCGCTCTCGCTGCCGCTTGCGATCCTGGCGCTGCTGGTGACGATCATCGTCGTCTATCTCGTGCTGCGCCTGATCGGCCTGATCTTCAGCGTCCCAAGCCGCTTCGGCCGTGGCCGCCATGAGCGGCAGCAGCGCCAGGGCGATCGCGCCATCACCCGCGCCATGGTGGCAATTGCCGCCGCCGACCCGCGTACCGCCTTGCGCGAATCGGACCGGGCTCGCCGGCTATTGCCCCAGGCCCCGCTCGCGCGACTGGTTTCCGCCGAAGCCAATCGCCTCGCCGGACGGCCGGAGGAGGCGGAGGCCGAGTTTCGCACCCTCACCGAACAGCAGGATTCGGCCTTCCTTGGCTATCGCGGGCTGCTCCGGCAGGCGATCGATCAGCAGGACTGGCCGCTCGCCGCCGACCTCGCACGCCGGGCCGAGGTGGCGCATCCCGGCGCCCCCTGGCTGCGCGCGGAACGCGCTCGCCTCGCTTTGCGCACCGGCAGTTGGGCCGAGGCGCTGACACTGACCGGGCCAGAAGCGCCCCGCGCCGTCATGGCGACTGCGGCAGCGGAGGCCGCGACCGATCCCATCGAGGCGCTGCGCCTCGCCAAGGATGCCTTCAACGCGGATTCGTCCCTGACCCCGGCGGCGCTCGCCTATGCCCGGCGGCTGCGCCTGGCGCGCGAGGAACGGCGCTCGGACAAGGTGGTGGTGACAGCCTGGACCGCCGCGCCGCATCCCGAACTTGCCGAGTTCTACCTCGATACCGAGACAGATCCGATCGTACGCATGAAGCGCGCCGAGCAGCTCGCTGGCGCGAAGCCGGCTCATCCGGAGACTCACCTGATGCTGGCCCGCGCGGCTCTGGCCGCGAAGCTCGTGGGCGAGGCGCGGCGCCAAGCCGATCTTGCTCTTGCAGGCGGCCTCGATCAGCGGCGGGTCTGGCTGCTCAAGGCGGACATCGAGGAGGCTGCGTCGGAGGGTCCACTCGCCGGCACGGGTGAGGCGGAGGGTGCCGCGCTTCGCACGGCGCTGCGGCGGATCCCGGCGGCACAGCCCGATCCTCGCTGGCATTGCACGGCTTGCGGTACCGATCATGCGGTCTGGCACCCGGCTTGTCCGGCCTGCGGCGTGTTGGGCCGGGTCGACTGGGTTGCACCGAGGCGCGGTGAAAACGCGTCGCAGGTCGCCCTCATTGACCGAACGGCCGTCTCCGGAGACGTGGCGGCGCCCGGCTCGCGACGCTGAACCTCCTCGTGGGCGGCGCGCGGCCGACGCCGCAGACTCAGCCGCGTTGCGCCACCAGGAAAAGGCGTGGGAACGCCAGCAGCACTCGGCCATCCGCACGCGTCGGATAGGCCTCGGCGAGGCGAACCTCATACTGCGCGAGGAAATCCGCTCGCAGCGGTTCAGGCAATGGATCGAGGAACGGCCTGAGGCCGGTGCCGCGCACCCAATCGACGATGGCGCGCGGCGAGGCGAGAGGGTGCTGATAGGCGGTCCGCCAGATGTCGATGTTCACCGCGTGCGGCGCCAGCAGATCATAAAGCGCCGGGATCGCGGGCAGCGGCTGCCGTCTCGCCGCCGCCTCTGTAAGCAAGCCGACCCAAGGACCATCAGCCGCGATTTCCCGCATCAGCCTATGCGTCGACTCTCCGAGGTTGTCGGGCATCTGAACCGCGAGAACGCCGCCGGGCGCGAGCGTTCCGACGAGCCGGGGCAGCAGGCGCTCATGATCCGGCACCCATTGCAGCGAGGCATTGGCGTACAAGAGATCAGGTGGCGCCGCGGGCTGCCAGCCGGCGATATCGGCTTTCTCGAATCGCACGCCGGGCAGGCGAGACCGCGCACTCGCCAGCATGTCCTCGCTGGTATCGACGCCGAGCATATCCGCACGAGGGAATCGTGCCCGCAGCAATTCCGTGGAATTGCCGGGGCCGCAACCGAGGTCCACGACCGAGTTTGGCGCGTCGAGCGGCACGCGCCGCAGCAGATCCGCCGCGGGGCGCGTCCGTTCGTCCTCGAATTGCCGGTAAAGCGCGGCATCCCAATCAGCCATCTGGTTCGTCCTTCGCATCGCTCGGTCACGTCGCTGTATCTTGACCGGCCAAGCCTGTCGCTCCACAGATCAGCAAGCCTTGACCTGACAGATGCGAAAGTTCCTCCATGCCGCCCGATGCCGCAACCGTAGAGGCCGCCGACCGCGCCGCTCGGCACTGGATCGCCGAGGATGCCAGCTTGCCGCTCGGGAGCGAGGCGCATAAGGCCGCCGTCTGCCGCATGTTCCACGAGACCTTCAACCCGTACAAGCCCTCGGTCATCGATTGGCCCAAGCTCGATGATGAAACACGCAACCGTATCATCAATCTGCCGATCTGGGACATCGCGGTACAGACTGAGGGCAAGGCGCGCCTGAGAATGCTTTCCTATGCGCGGTCCTGTCTCGATCCGGATATGAACAAAACCGTCGCGCTGAACGGCTGGGAGGAGGGGCGCCACAAGGAGGTGCTCTCCAACCTCGTCGAGGCCTACGGCATCAAGCTTGAGCCCGAGCCCGAGTATATTGAGCCGAAGGACCCGGAATGGGCCTATATGGTCACCGGCTACAGCGAGTGCATCGATAGCTTCTTCGCCTTCGGCCTGTTCGAGCTCGCCAAGCGCTCCGGCTACTTCCCGCCCGAATTGGTCGACACCTTCGAGCCGGTGATCCAGGAGGAGGCGAGGCATATCCTCCTATTCCAGAACTGGGCGGCCTGGCATCGCCGCAACATGCCCTTCTGGCGCCGCCCGTGGTTCGAGCTTCGGGTTGCCGCCGTGTGGATCTTCCTTGGCTACGAGCGCATCGGGCTGGCGCGCGGCCTGGATGACGGCAAGAAGGCGCAGGACAACAATTTCACCGTGACCGGCAGCGCGGCCGTCAGCAACGCGGATGTCAGCATCGCCGAACTCATGGATATCTGCCTCGCCGAAAACGACCGGCGCTTCGCGGGCTACGATCGCCGCCTGCTTCGCCCCACGACAATGCCAAATATGGTTCGGTTCGCTCGCCTCTTTATGCGTCGTCCGCGCCCGGCGGCGACAGCCGTCGCGGCCTGAGTTCTCGGCGCCCCAGGTCCAGGTCAGCCGCAATAGTGAAGGCACAACTTCTCCGCTTCATCGGACCGTTGGTCAGGACTACGCCGTGACAGGCGTGATCCACGAGGCGCTGAACTTCATCCGGGAGCATGAATCCTGGGCGATGCCTCTCGCGTTCCTGCTGGCCTTCGGGGAATCACTGGCGGTTATCTCTCTGGTCTTGCCGTCCTCCGCCATCCTGTTCGGGGCCGGCGCGCTCATTGGCGCCGGGGCGCTCGACTTCATGCCGGTTTGGGCTGGTGCCGCAGCGGGCGCTGTGCTCGGCGACTGGTTCTCCTTCTGGATTGGCGGGCGGTGGGGCGAGGGCGTTTTGCGCCTATGGCCGCTCAATCGGTACCCGCGACTGTTGCCCCGGGCTGAGGATTTCTTCGCACGCTGGGGAACCGGCGGTGTGTTTGTCGGCAGGTTCCTCGGGCCGCTACGCGCCACGGTGCCGCTTGCGGCGGGGATCGCGCATATGAGGTTCTGGCCTTTCCAGGCCGCCAATATCCTGTCGGGCGTCCTGTGGTCGGCAGCGCTTCTGGCGCCTGGCAGCTGGGGCGTGAAGTGGATCGAGCAGGTGCTGCCGTAGCTTGCCGTCGCCCCGTCGCTAGCGTCAGCGCGGTAGATCGGGAAGCACGCGGCGAACCACGGCCGGCATTGTCAGGCCCTGCACCACGACACTGAAGATCACGACCGCATAGCAAACCGGCAACAGCACCGACTTCACTTCGCCCTCCGGCAGGTTGAGGGCAAGCGCCACCGATATACCGCCGCGCAATCCGCCCCAGGTCAGCAAGGCCATCGGCCCGAAAGACGCGGTTTCCTTCAGCCGAAACACCTGGCTCGGCACGAAGATGCTGATGGCGCGCGCGGCAAGGGCGAGGGGTATCGCGAGTGCGGCGGCTCCGAGCGCGGACCAGCCCAAAGGCACCGCGACGATCTCCACGCCGATCAGCAGGAACAGCAGCGTGTTGAGCAACTCATCGATAAGCCCCCAAAACTTCATGACGTGGCGATGTGTCGCCTCGCTCATCGCGTTACGGCCATGGTCGCTGCCCATCGCGAGCCCGGCTACGACGACGGCGATCGGTCCCGACAGATGAAGCGCATGGGCGAGGCTATAGGTGCCGGTCGCCAGCGCCAGCGAGATCAGGAGTTCGAGATCCACATCATCCAGTCGCCGCATCATCCAGAGCGCAACCCAGCCGGTGACGAAGCCCAAAAGGGAGCCGCCGATCGCCTCGGTCAGGAAGGTCGTCGCGATGCTGGCGCCCGAGAACATCCCGGTCCCGCCGGTCGCGATACCCAAAAGCGCGCCGAAGACGACGACGCCGACGCCATCGTTGAAGAGTGATTCGCCGGCAAAGATCGTTCGCAGCCCCGTCGGCAGGCCGAGGCGCTTGAGCAAGCCCACGACTGAAACCGGATCGGTTGGCGCCAGGATTGATCCCAACACTAGGCACCAGATGAACGGGATCGGATGACCCACGAGACGGAAGACGAGCCACATCGTGCCGCCCAGGATCGACACGGCCAGAACAACGCCGGTCGTCGCGAGCAGGCCGACCGTCCATTTCCGGCTCCACAGCTCCTGGATATCGACATGAAGCGCGCCCGCGAAAAGCAGGAAGGCGAGGGCACCGTTCATCAGCGCGCCCGGCAAGTCCATGGTTCCGAGCACCTGCCGCGCGGTCTCGCCGAGCGGGTGGCCGGTCACCAGCGGATCGACCGCGAGCAACAGGATGGAGACGATCAGCGCGATGACCAGGACGCCGGTTGAGGCGGGAAGACGCAGGAAGCGGTTGTTGATGAAGCCGAAGATCGCCGCGAGGGACAGGAGGACCGCGACGAAGGAGAAGCCGCTCATAGATCAGGTGGCGCTTTCTCTCGTTGCGGCAGGCGATGCAGCGTCCAGAACCATTCCAGGGCGCTGTTCGACCAGGTGTGATCTCGCGGCGGGGCGAGGGCAGGGTGGTCGAGGCTTGCGGCGGTGAGGTCGGTCTCGTCCGGATAATCGCTGCTCTCGAAGGTCAGCGCGGTGCCGCAGGCGGGACAAAACCTGCGGCGCCCCTCATCAGATGATGCGAACGTCGTGGGCGTGCCGCTGGTGAAACGAAAACTGGCGCGCGGCATCGTCAGCCAGGCGACCGCTGGAGCGCCCGTCGCACGGCGGCAGGTCTCGCAATGGCACAGGGTCTCGTGGAACGGATCGCCTTCCGCCTCGTAGCGGATCGCGCCGCAGAGGCAACCGCCTGTGAGGAGTGTCATGGGCGGAAGGTTAGACGGGATGGGCGGGTTTTAGAAGCGCTCGGTCGCGCGGAACCCGCCTGGATGTCAGAGGCCCGTCGCGCGCAGGCCCTCCTCGGCGTAGCGGGCGCCCACGAAGGCGGCCGCCGGCAGGATGCGGTCGATTTCCTCGCGGTCCGCTGCGGTCAGGGTGACGTCGGCCGCTCCGACATTTTCCTCCAGATACTTCACCCGTTTCGTTCCCGGGATGGGAATAATGTCGTTCCCCTGAGCCAGCACCCAGGCCAACGCGAGCTGACCCGGCGTGCAGCCTTTGCGTTTGGCGAGTTCCTGCACCTCGGCAACCGCGTCCAGGTTGCGCTGGAAGTTCTCACCCTGGAAGCGCGGCGAGGTGTGGCGCCAGTCATCGGCGGCGAGGTCGCTTGGCGCTTTGATTTCGCCAGTCAGGAAGCCGCGGCCGAGCGGGCTGTAGGGCACGAAGGCAATGCCAAGCTCCCGCGTTACCGCCAGAATCTCCTCCTCAGGCTCGCGGCTCCATAGCGAGTATTCCGTCTGGAGTGCAGCGATCGGATGCACGGCATGGGCGCGGCGGATGGTCGCGACGCCGGCTTCGGACAAGCCAAGATGCTTGACCTTGCCTTCATGAACGAGGTCGGCCATTGCGCCCACCGTCTCCTCGATCGGCACGTTCGGATCCACGCGGTGCTGGTAGTAGAGGTCGATCGTTTCCACGCCGAGCCGCGATAGACTCGCCTCGCAAGCCTGCCGGACGTAGGCGGCGTCACCGCGGATCGGACCGCGACGGCCTTGTTCATCCCAGGTATTGCCGAACTTCGTCGCGAGGACGATCCGGCCGAGATGCGGCTTCAGAACCGGGCCTACCAGTCGCTCATTCTCGCCGAGCCCGTAGGTATCGGCGGTATCGAAGAAGGTGATGCCGAGGGCCAAAGCGCGCTCCAAGGTCCGGACGGATTCCTTGTCATCTCGTCCACTGTAATAGGCTGACATTCCCATGCAGCCGAGCCCGAGCTCCGTCACCTCGGGGCCACCGCGTCCTAGCTTGCGTGTTTTCATCGGTCAGCTCCTGGATCCAGGTCGTTTGGTGGTCGGTTTTGGTCAGAAACTGCCCTTAGCGTCCGGAAAATCCGCGCCGAGCGTGGTCTTTTCCCAAGTGTCGAAATCCTTCGTCATCGATTCCAACTGCTTGCGCGCGAGTTGCAGAGCGGGCGCGCCGAGCAGCAGGTGCAGCGGGGGGTTCTCGGCATTGACCACGTCGATGATCGCCTGGCCCGCACGCACCGGATCGCCTTGCTGATTGCCGTGGCGCGCCGCAGTCTCGCTCCGGCGCTTGCCGGAGGTCTCGGCGTAGTCGGCGATCTGCTCCCGCGACTGCCCGATAGAACGGCCCGCGAAATCGGTGCGGAACGGACCCGGCTCGACGATGAGCACCTTGATCCCGAGCGACGCGACTTCCAGCGACAGCGCCTTGGAAATCGCCTCCACCGCATGTTTCGTCGCGGTGTAGTAGCCGCTCGCCGGGAAGGACATCAGGCCGCCGATCGACGACAGATTGACGATGAAGCCGCTGCGCCGCTTGCGCATTCCCGGCAGCACCGCCTTGGTCACGTCGACCAGCCCGAAGACATTGGTGTCGAACATCGCCCGCACGGCATCGTCCTCGCCTTCCTCAATCGCCGCGAGATAGCCGTACCCGGCATTGTTAACCAGAACGTCGATACGGCCGAACCGCGTCTCCGCCGCGCGCACCACCTCGGCGATATTTGTCGCATCCGTCACGTCGAGCGGCAGCGCGAGAGCCTGCGTGTCAAAACCCTCGACGATATCTTCAAGCTTGGTCTCGTCGCGCGCGGTCGCCACGACGCGATAGCCTTGTTGCAACAGCAGTTTGGCGAGTTCGCGGCCGAAGCCGGTGGAGCAGCCGGTAATGAACCAGACGGGAGTTTCTGTCTGTGACATATGTTTTTCCTATTCGATCAAGCGTGCCGGTCCACCAACGCCATCATCTTCTCGCCATAGCGCGGCCCGGAAACGATGTCGGGTGCGAGCGCTGCGTCCAGCGAGACGATTTCCTTGGCGTCCAGGCGGATATCGGCGGCGGCGATATTTTCTTCCAGATAGCTGCGACGCTTGGTGCCCGGGATCGGCACGACATCATCGCCCTTGTGCAGCAACCAGGCGACGGCGATTTGCCCGGCCTTGAACCCTCTGGCGGCGGCAATGTCATGCACGACCTTGGCCGCCTTCATATTGGCGTCGTAGTTCTGGCCTTGGTAGCGCGGATCGTGGCGGCGGAAATCATCGGCCGGATAATCCTCCGCACGCTGTGCATTGCCTGCCAGAAAGCCGCGGCCGAGAGGCGAGAAGGGAACGAGCCCGATGCCCAATTCGCGCAGCAGCGGCACGATCTCGGCTTCAAGATTGCGCTCCCACAGCGAATACTCGCTTTGCAGCGCCGAGACGGGATGCACGGCATGGGCCTTGCGAATATTGGCGACGCCGGCTTCCGAGAGGCCGAAGAAGCGCACCTTTCCCTGTTTCACGAAGTCGCTGACCGTGCCAGCAACATCCTCGATCGGCACGGTGCGATCGACCCGGTGCTGGTAGAGCAGATCGATGTGGTCGGTCTTCAGGCGCTTAAGCGAAGCTTCCACCGCAGCGCGGATCGTTGACGGCCGGCTGTCAGTACCGGTGTTCTTGCCACCCTCGATGCGGAAGCCGAATTTCGTCGCGATGACCACCTTGTCACGCTTGCCCGCCAGCGCCCGGCCGAGCAAATCCTCGTTGGCGAAAGGTCCGTAGACTTCCGCGGTATCGAGGAAGGTGCAGCCCAGGTCGATCGAGCGATGCAGCGTGGCGATCGACTCTGCCTCATCCGCTGGCCCGTAACTTTGGCTCATTCCCATGCAGCCAAGCCCGACGGCCGAAACCGTCAGGCCCTGACTGCCCAATTTCCGTTGTTGCATCGTCTTGTCCTTCAAAGTTGGCGCCCGTATTCGGAACCGGACGCCGCGCTCCTGCCGTCAGAGCATCTCCAGCGCGCGCTTGGAACGCGGGGGAGAAAAGCCGCGATCGATCTCCGCAAGATCGGCGTCGCTCAACGTCAAATCCGCCGCGCCGCGATTTTCCTCCAACCGGGCGAGCGTCGAGGTTTTCGGAATTACGATTACATCGGGATGCCGCAGCACCCAGGCAAGGGCGACCTGCGCCACCGTCGCCTCATGCCGCTCAGCCACGGCGGCCAGAACGGGCGACCGCAGCACGCGTCCGTTCTGGCCGAGCGGCGTGTAGGCCATGATCGCGATGCCCCGCTTGGTGCATTCGGGCAGCAGGCTGAACTCCACACCACGGGACTGCGGATTGTAGAGCACCTGATCCGCGAGGCAGGCCGCGTTCTTCGGTAGATCGATAATGTCGCTGGTGTCGAAATTGGACACGCCCCAGCCCCGGATCTTGCCATCCGCGCGCAGCTTCTCGAAGCCCGCGATAGTCTCCTCAACAGGCGTGCCGCCGATCCAATGCAGCAGATAGAGATCGACGGCCTCGGTGCCGAGGCGTTTCAAGCTGGCCTCACAGGCGCGGATGGTTCCGTCGCGCGTGGCATGGCTCGGCGCGACCTTGGTCACGAGGAAAACCTCGTCGCGGCGCCCGGCGATGGCCTCACCGACCAACCGTTCCGACTTGCCGTCGCCATAGATCTCGGCGGTGTCGATTAAAGTCATGCCGAGGTCGATGGAGCGCTGGATCACCCGCAGCTCCTCGGCGCGACGCCGGGCGTCGTCTCCCATCCGCCAGGTGCCCAAGCCGAGGGCAGGAACTTCGCGATTATCGCGCAATGCCACCGTTCGGATCGAAGTGCTCATGCCGCTGCCTCCTCCGCGAGACGCATCAGGCGCAGGAAGTTTCCGCCCCACAATGCCGCGATGGCGGGACGGTCATAGCCCCGCCGCAAAAGCTCCACCGTCACGGCGTGGCTCTCCCCGGCATTCCGCCATCCGGACACGCCACCGCCGCCATCGAAATCCGTGCCGATCCCGACATGCCGGATGCCGATCCGGCCAGTCGCATAATCGATGTGATCGACGAAATCGGCGACCGTAACCTCGCTCTCCTTCCGTCCCGCCTTGAGGAAAAAGGAAACGAGCGTGATCTGAACCACCCCATCCGTCTCCGCGAGCGCCTCAAGCTGTTCGTCGTCGAGGTTACGCGGATGATCGCAGAGCGCACGGATCGAGGAATGTGTCGCGATGACCGGAGTGCGGGAGAGGTGGGCCGCCTCGAGCATGCCGGGCTTCGAGACATGGGAGACATCGATCATCATGCCGAGTTCGTTCATGCGGCCGATCGCGGCGCGGCCCAGATCGGAGAGGCCGCCATGCAGCGCCGCCTCGTCGCCAAGGTCGCGCCGCGGCACCGCGGAATCCGCCAGTGCGTTGTGGCCATTGTGGGTCAGGGTCATGTAGCGCGCGCCGAGCGCCCGGAGCGGCACCAGCCGTTCCAGGTCTTCGCCGATCGCGTAGCCGTTCTCAACGACTGGAATGACAGCAGGCGCGCCCTCGAGCCGTGCCGCCGCGATTTCCTCGACCGTGGTGGCGAGCCGGCCGCATAGCCCGGCCTCGGAGGGCTCACCCATGGCGCGGATCGACTGCAGCATCGCGGTCGCTCTTAGGAATGCCTTCTCATGTCCCTCAGGCGTTCGCGGCCCCTGCGGCAGATAGGCCGCGAAGCAGCCCGCCGCGATGCCGCCCCGCCGCATCTTTGGCAGGTCGACACGGCGCGGCCCGTCCTCGAACGGGCTAGGGCCATTGGGCCAGGGGATGTCGATATGGCTGTCGATCGTCAGCGTGGCGGCGTGCAGGGCACGCGCCTCCGCGTCTAGGGTGTCGCTCATCCCCCCAGGCTTCGCCCGCGCGGCCCCGCCGTCAACCCCACAACGATTACTTCTTCGCCGGAACAGCTTTGCGGGCCGGCACCGTGCGCGGAACTGCCTTCACCGGAGCGGCTCCCGGCGTGCCGTTCTGAACCTTGGCGCGGCTCTGCGCCACCAGCGCGCCGCACTTATTGGGATCGTTCACCCCCAGCTCGATGGTCGGGAGCAAAGCAAGCGGAGCGGCGACGATGCCCAGCGCGACCGCCAGACCGCCTCGGGTCACGAGAGGCACCGGGTTCACGCCTATGCTCGGGTGCTTGAGGGCGCCGGTGATCGTGAAGGGGGTGGGCAGGTTGCCGACGCTGAAATTCTTGCTCTGCGTCCGCACGCCATAATCGATGGTCTGGCTCTTGAGGTTGACGGTGCCATGGCCGGCGATGATCGCCTCACCGGTGTCGAGCAGCATGGTGCGGGTATCGACGATGCCATGGTTGAGGGCGAAATCGCCGATGAAGCACTGCACGTCAGTACGGGTTGGAACACCCAGTGCCGAGAGGATCGCTTTGCCAAATTCGAGACCCACGAGGTTTACCAGCAGCGCGCTGAGATTGCCGCCGGACATATAGAGGGTGAGACCACCGTTGCCGTTGCCCATCCAGGTCGCCACGGAATTGCCGGTGGAATCGATCACCGCCCGGCCGCCAATGGAGCCGGCACCCTTGAAGGCATGGGTCGCGGCCATCAGGCGCGAGACATCCACCTGTTCGAAGTGAATGTCGGCCTTGGCGGCGATCTGCTTGTCGGGCTGGGGCACCAGGCTGATATCGCCGTTCACTCGCCCCTTGCCGATGGTGAAGATGATGGGGTGCAGGTTGATGCCGCCGTTGACCACATCCAGCGTCACGATGAGGCTGTCGAGTGGCACACTGCGGCCCTCGATATGCTTGCCGTTGTATTTCAGGTGGATATCGGCGGCATTCAGCTTGGGCAGGTTGAAGGGCTTGGTCGGCAGCAGGTTGTTGCTGCTGGCATCGGCCTTCGCCACCGTCTTCCGCTGCGCCGCCGTGGCGTTCTTGGTGGTCGCGCGGCCCGGATTGGTGCCGATGAAGCCGCCGAGATCAGCCAGGTCGATGCGATTGGATTGCAAATCCATGGTGACGTCGGGGCGCTTGTCCCGCGGCTGCTCGGTGATCGTGCCCTCGATGTCGCTATTGCCGACCACGCCACGTAAATCGTCGAAATGGATGCGGCCGGAGGCGCGAACATAGTTGAGCTTGCCGGTGATCTTGTAGGCAGGCGTGGCGGGGATCGGGATGCCCGTCAGCGGATAAAGATCGGACATATCGGCGCCGCTCAGCATCAGATCGAGATCGGTGCCCTCGAAAGCCATCGGGTCCTGCACGGTGCCGGTGAGTGAGACATGGGTCGCGCCATTGGCGAGCTTGACGTCGATCGGGAAGGGCTTCGTCTTGTCGGTGACGGTGAGCAGCGCGCCGACGAGTGCCTTGGCGGTGATGGGATGCTTCGCGTAGGTGCCCTTGGCGTCGATCACGACCTCATCGGTCTGGCCGTTTTGCGCGATCACGCCCTCGGCGTCATGCGTGGCGATCTGCGCGGTTAGGTCGGTCTTCATCTTGGGCACGAGCGCGTGAAGCTGCCCCTCCTCGATTGTCAGCCGGCCAATCTTGGGAGGCGGCGAGGGCTGCGTGCCGGGTTTCGGCGGCGCGGAAGTTTTCAGCTTCAGCGTATAGTTGTTGGTTCCGTCCTCCAGGGCGCGGACTTCCATCACCGGATGGTCGAGGTCGATCTTCGGGATCGAGATGATCCGGTGATGGATATAGGCCATCACATCAACGAGAACGCCGAGATGCGCGACCTTCGCCAGGGGTGGCACATCGGCGGGAAAGCCGTCCGGATTGGCGACCGTCACGTCATCCACGATGATCCGGGTGGTGCGGCCGAGGCGGACATGGAGATGCGCGATCGTCACCTTGCGGCCGATGGCGGAGGAGGCCTGAGACTCGACGATCGGAATAAACCAGTCCCAGCGCCAGAAGATGACAAGCAGCACGATCGCGAGGATAGGCACGCCGAGGAATATCGCGAGCTTCTTGCCGCCTCGACGCGTCATGCCGCTCCCCTTCCGCGCGTGAACAGCGCAGATGGGGAGGAGGCGAGGTTTTGCGAGAGACTAACTCGCGGCCTCTGGGATTGCTGGAGCGCCGTCCGCGCGGACCCGCCGCGGTCGTTCAGGCCAAGAAGATGGCCCACGTTGTGTGGACCATGATGGCGCGTGGGGACGTCTATCGGCCTTCGGTCGAACCGACGAGGAGCTACCCCGCAGCCCCCAGCGGCTCGCTTCGACGTTGCAGACTTGCTTGGGGCTCCTTTGCGGAACCCCTCTGGGCCTGCGGCCATGAGGTCGCGCCATCGCTGCAAACCACATGTCCGCACGCGCACTGCCCGCGATTTTCCGCGCACAACCCTGCGCCCGAGGGCCGTCCACACATGGATGCCCGGCCCCTGGCGGGGCGCTGTTCGCCGAGCATGATGACTTGCAGGTCGGGTCCGTCAAAGTCATCCGGGATGTTCTTTTAGGTCGACATGAGCCCCAACCGCTTATGCCAATCCGCGATGGACTCCTCAGGATAACGGTCGAAGACCTGATCCTTCGCGCCTTTCTCCACCTGCACCCAATCCGGCTTGAATTCGAGCATGAGATGCGTCGTCTCGGGCGCAGCAGGCAAGGGCGTGTCGATCACCGCGGCGAAGGGGTGGATCAGCTTCGGCCAGCGAGAATCGTACAGCCAAAGCCCGGAGCCGCATTCGCCGCAGAAGCTCCGCTCCGCATTGCTCGTATGGGTGCGCTTGTCCTCGGGGTTACGGATTTTAGCGTGATAGACCCGGATGTGCTCGCGGCCTTTGACCTTGAGCGTCTCGTTGTCACCGCTGAGATTGATGGCATAGCCGCCGCCGCCATCCGTCTTGCGGCAGATCGAGCAATAGCAGCGCTGATACGGGTAGGGATGCGGTGATTCCAGCGAGAACGACACCGCACCGCAGTGGCAAGATCCTTTGAGCTGCATTCAACGTCCTTTCGGGTCAGAGCCAGCCGCGGAACCGGAACCAGACCAGCGGCAGCACGGCGGAGAGCACGATCAGCGTCAGCCCATAGGGATAGCCGAAAGCCCAGTTCAGCTCCGGCATATCTTTGAAGTTCATACCGTAGATGCTGGCGACCAAAGTCGGCGGCACACCAACCACCGACACCACGGTCAGCACCTTGATGATATTGTTCTGCGCCGTGTTGATAAGACCGAGCGTCGCATCCAGCAGGAACTGCATCTTGTTGTTGAGGCTGTTGTCGTAGTCGGTGAGTGAGGTCACATCCCGCCGCAGCGACTTCATCCGCTCCTTGTGGGTCTTATTGATCCAGGTATCGCCCGCCTGCGTCACAAAGGGCAAAATCCGGTCGATCCCCAAAAGACTGTCCCGGACATGGGACATGAGATCGCCTGCGCGTCCGATCGTCTTGATCGTGAGCTGCAATTCCCGATCCTGCCGTCCCGGCCGCTTCCCGCTTTCTGGATCATGCATGAAGATGGTGCGGGACACGCGATCCAACTCGTCACGCGTCGTCTCGAGCAGGTCGGCGAGCTTCTCGACGATCCCTTCGAGAATGGTCAGGAAGATGCCGACCGGTCCCGCATCATCCATCGGCGTGCGGTGCTGCTCCTCGAGGAAAGCGCGGAAGGCCCGGCTATCGAGGAAGCGGATGGTGATGAGCCGCTCCTGCGACAAAACGAAACCCACCGGCTTTGAATGCGGATGCGGGCCATTGGCCGCGATCGTCAGCGGCATGCTCATGTAGATGGCGTGGCCGTCATAGGAGAGGCGGCTCGAGGTTTCGATCTCGTCGAGATCATCCTCGCTGGCTATGGTGAAGCCGGTCGCGCGCAAGACCCGGGCCTTCTCTTCCTCGGTGGGTTCGAAAAGATCGATCCACTGAGCCTTGGCGATAGCCGCATCGTCCGCCCCAAGATCGGCGAGCGGGCGTCCTTCCTGCGAAGCATAGGCTTTGAGCATGCGGGATTCTCGGCTTATGAGGTCGGAATTGGGGCGGGCGGCTGGTTTCGCAACGTTAGCTCGGCCGCCAACATTGGATTGCCGTTCACCTTACGGTGCCACGTCATGCTCCGCGAGCACCGAACGGCCAAGCCCTCCGGCCGCTCAGCCGCGCAGCAGCTTCGCGGCGGCCGGAGCGAAGTAGGTCAGCACGCCGTTGCAGCCGGCACGCTTGAACCCCACCAGGCTCTCCATCATCGCCGCTTCCTCGTTCATCCAGCCGTTGCGCGCGGCGGCCACGATCATCGCGTATTCGCCGGACACCTGATAGGCGAAAGTCGGCACGCCGAAACGCTCCCGCACGCGGCGGATGATGTCGAGATAGGGCATCCCCGGCTTGACCATGATCATGTCGGCGCCCTCGGCCAGATCCATCGCCACCTCGCGCAGCGCCTCATCGGAATTGGCCGGATCCATCTGATAGGTCTTCTTGTCGCCCTTGAGCGCCCCGGCGGACCCTACCGCATCCCGGAACGGACCATAGAAGGCGCTCGCGTATTTGGCCGCATAGCTCATGATCCGGGTCTGGACGAAACCCCGCTCATCCAGCGCCGCCCGAATGGCGGCGACTCGCCCATCCATCATGTCGGACGGCGCGATGACGTCGATCCCGGCCTCCGCCTGCACCACGGCCTGCCGCGCCAGGATCTCCACCGACTCGTCGTTATGAACATAGCCCTGACGGATCACCCCGTCATGGCCGTGATCCGTATAGGGATCGAGCGCCACATCCCCAACCAGACCAACCTCGGAAAACTCGCGCTTGAGCAGCCGGGCGGCCGAGCAGATGAGGTTCTTGGGATTGGTCGCCTCCGTCCCCTCGGCGTTCTTCCGCTCCCGCGGAGTCGCCGGAAAGATGGCGATCGCGGGAATGCCGAGCTTCACGGCGCCCTCGACATGCCCGGCCAGCCGGTCGATCGTGACGCGCTGTACCCCGGGCATGGTGGCGACGTCCTCGACCTCGCCCTGACCCTCGCGCACGAAGATCGGCCAGATCAGGTCATCGACCGAAAGGTGGTTCTCGGAGACCAGCCGCCGCGCCCAACCTTCCTGGCGCAAACGGCGGAGGCGGGTCTGGGGGAAGCGGGCGTCGGTCATGGGCAAGCCTCTCACGCTAGTGACGCGTCATATAAAGCTTCCTACATCCAACGGCACAGGCAGTCCTGCCTTGGCGCCGCGACTGTTCACCGCGGCCGCACCTCCGTGTTATGAGGCTGATCCCGCCTGAGTTTCCGCGTCGCCCCGCGTCCACGGCCTGGCCCCGCCCGAAAGGTATAACGCGCCATGAATGAGCAGATTCCCCGCGCCAGCCTGGACCGCTTCTTCAGCGCGTCGGTCGAGCAAACCGATCCCGAACTCGCCAATGCCCTCAGGCGCGAGCTCGCCCGCCAGCAGGACGGTATCGAGCTGATCGCCAGCGAGAACATCGTCTCCCGCGCCGTGCTGGATGCCCAGGGCAGCGTGCTGACCAATAAATACGCCGAGGGCTATCCCGGCCGCCGCTACTACGGCGGCTGCGCGGCGGTCGATATCGCCGAACAGCTCGCGATCGACCGCGCCAAGGAGATCTTCGGCTGCGAATTCGCCAATGTGCAGCCCCATTCGGGCGCGCAGGCGAATCAGGGCGTCATGCTGGCGCTCATCAAGCCCGGCGATACTTTCCTAGGCATGAGCCTCGCCGCCGGCGGCCATCTCAGCCACGGCGCCGCGCCCAATCTTTCTGGAAAATGGTTCAACGCCTTGCAATACGGCGTGCGGAAGGATGACGGGCTGCTCGATTACGAGGAGCTGGAGCAGAAAGCGCGGGACGGCAAGCCGAAGCTCATCATCGCGGGCGGCTCGGCCTATCCCCGCGTCATCGACTTCGCGCGCATCCGCAAGATCGCGGATGAGGTCGGCGCGCTGTTCATGGTCGATATGGCGCATTTCGCCGGACTCGTTGCGGCCGGCGTTCACCCCAGCCCGCTGCCGCATGCCCATGTCGTGACGACCACCACCCACAAGACGTTGCGCGGCCCGCGCGGCGGCATGATCCTCAGCAACGACGCGGAGCTGGGCAAGAAGATCAACTCGGCGATGTTCCCCGGCCTGCAGGGTGGTCCGCTCATGCATGTCATCGCCGCCAAGGCGGTGGCTTTCGGCGAGGCGCTGCGGCCCGAGTTCCGCACCTACCAGAAAGCCGTGGCCGAAAACGCCAAGGTTCTGGCCGCGACCCTGGTCGAGCGCGGCTTCGACATCGTCACCGGCGGCACCGACACGCATCTTATGCTGGTCGATCTCCGCCCCAAGCGCGTCACCGGCAAGGCCGCCGAGGCGAGCCTGGAACGCGCCCATATGACCGCCAACAAGAACGCCATCCCCTTCGACCCCGAGAAGCCGGCTATCACCTCAGGCATCCGCCTCGGCACCCCGGCCGCCACGACGCGCGGCTTCGGGGCGGAGGAGTTCCGCGAGATCGGCCGGATGATCGACGAGGTATTGACCGGCCTCTCCGGCGCCAATGAGGAAGGTGGCAACGCTTTGGTGGAGCAAGCGGTCGGCAAGCGCGTCCAGGCGCTCTGCGCGCGCTTCCCGATCTACCCGCACTGAGGAGACCGCATGCGCTGCCCCTTCTGCGGTCAGGATGACGCTCAGGTAAAGGATAGCCGGCCCAGCGAGGATGGGTCGGCGATCCGGCGGCGCCGCTTCTGCGGCTCCTG
This sequence comes from Acidisoma sp. L85, assembly GCF_009765865.1. Classification (GTDB taxonomy): domain Bacteria; phylum Pseudomonadota; class Alphaproteobacteria; order Acetobacterales; family Acetobacteraceae; genus Acidisoma. The sequence continues at coordinate 5,083 of NZ_LMUQ01000012.1, read as the reverse complement.
CAGCCAGCGTTTCACGACCATCGAGCGGGTGCAGCTACGCGAACTCGTGGTGGTGAAATCTGATGCGCGGCGTGTGCCTTTCGACCGCGACAAGCTCGCCCGCTCCATTCGCATCGCGCTCCGCAAGCGGCCGGTGCAGGAGGAGCGCATCGACCGTATCGTCAACAGCATCGTGCGGAAACTGGAAAGCAGCGGCGATAGCGACGTGCCCAGCAAGCAGATCGGCGAGCTGGTGATGGAGACGCTGAAGGAGGTGGACGACGTCGCCTATGTCCGCTTCGCCAGCGTCTACCGCAACTTCCGCGAGGCCAAGGATTTCGAGCATTTTCTTGGGGAGCTGACCGAGAAGGTGGATCCGCAGGCGGTGTGACGCTGCCTTGTCATGCTCGGCGAAGGCCGAGCATCCACGCCTTTGCAGCGCCGCCACAAGGAAAGGCGTAGATCCTCCGCCTTCGCCGAGGATGACGTGGGAGTGCCTTCACAAAACCCATTCACCCCCTCGCATCACCGGCTGCGCCGAGCCATCCGCCGCCAGCCCGTCTACAGCGATCTCCGACGAACCAATCATCCAGTCGATATGGATGAGGCTGCGGTTGGCGCCGCGCGCGACCAGTTCCTCCTCGCTCAGCGCCTCATAGTTCCGGATGCACTTGTTGTAGGCTTGCCCCAGCGCGATGTGGCTTGCCGCGTTCTCGTCGAACAGCGTGTTGTAGAACAGAACACCACTTTTCGCGATCGGCGAGGAGGCCGGCACCAGCGCCACTTCGCCCAAATGCGACGCACCCGCATCGGTCTCCAGCACGCGCTTGAGCACCGATTCGCCCGTTGTCGCGTGTGCCTCCACGATGCGACCCTCGGCGAAGCGCACCTCGATGCCCTCGATCAGCGTGCCCTGGTAGGACAGCGGCTTCGTGCTTCTGACACGCCCATCCACCCGCAGCGCATGGGGCGTGGTGAAGACCTCCTCGGTTGGGATATTCGGGTTGCAGATGATGCCATTCCGCGCCGATTCCGACCCGCCCGCCCATTCGTGATCGTCAGCCAGGCCGACCGTGAGATCGGTGCCCGGTCCACGGAACCGCAGCGCCGAAAAACGCCGCTCGTTGAGATAAAGGCGGCGATCGTGCAGCCGAGCGTTGTGAGCCTTCCAAGCCTCGACCGGATCGGCTTCGTTGATGCGCGAGGCCGCGAAGATCGCTTCCCACAGCGCCTCGACCGCCTCGGCCTCGTTCAGATCGGGGAACACATTCCGAGCCCACGCCGGGGTCGCATAACTCACGATCGACCAGTTGATGTGGAAATCCACGATCCGCTGCAGCGCCGGCTGATAGGCCTTCGAGCGCGCGCGATTGGCGCGGCTCACCCGCTCCGGATCCTCGGCCGCCAGCAGCGCCGGGTCGTCGCCCGCGATCGCCAGCCGTGCCGCATTGTTGGAGAAGGCTTTCGCCATGCCCTCATAGAGCCAGCCCGCGGCGGTATCGAAGCCGCCATCATGGCCCTGGCGGAACCGTGCGAGCGTCGCCACGTCGTCGCCGTAGAGTGTCGTGACGAGGGAAGCGCCCGCACGATAGGCGTGTTCGGTGATGCGCCGGGCCAAGGGCAGCGCCTCGATCGGCGCCGTCATCACCAGCTCCTGCCCCTCGCGCAGGCCGAGGCCGATGCGCACCGCCACCTCGCCAAGCCGGTCGAGCTTCGCCGCGAAATCCATTTTCCGAACCCCTCTATCCGTCGCCCATCCAAAGCAAGATGCGGCCTTGGTCAAGCCGGGGCGGGATGACGGACGCGTCTTGGCCGACTATCCTCGCCACCATGAACGCCGCACCCTCCAGCCTCCTCGGCCCCGACGAGCCATCCCCCTTCACCATTGACCACCCGCAGGGAAGTTCCGACATCTTCCTGGTCTGCGATCATGCCGGTCGCCGTGTCCCGTCGAAGCTTGGCGACCTCGGCGTCCCGGCCCCGGAATACGAGCGGCACATCGCCTACGACATCGGCGCCTCCGCCGTCGCCGTGCGCATGGCGGATGGCCTCGACGCCACGCTGATCCGCCAGACCTATTCGCGCCTGGTGATCGACTGCAACCGCGACCCCTCCGTGCCCAGCTCCATCCCGGAGATCAGCGAAGTCACCGAGATTCCCGGCAACCGAGATCTGCTGCCGGAACAGCGCGAGGCCCGGCGGCGGGAAATCTTCGCGCCCTATCACGACGCCATAGTGGCGGCCCTGGATCGCCGCGCCGCCGCTGGTCGTCCCACCGCACTGGTGGCGGTCCATAGCTTCACGCCGGTCTACAAGGAGGAGGTGCGGCCCTGGCACGTCGCCGTACTGTTCAACCGCCAGCCCAGACTGTCACTAATCCTCAAGGACCTGCTGGAGGCGGAAGGCGGCCTGACGGTCGGCGTCAACGAGCCGTATTTCGTCAGCGACCTCACCGACTACACGATCCCCGTCCACGCGGAGCGGCGTGGTCTGCCTTACCTTGAACTCGAAATCCGCCAGGATCTCATCGCCAATCCCACCGGCCAGGCCGAATGGGCCGAGCGGCTGATCCGGCTGGTACCTTGGGCCTGGGAACAGTTCAGCGGCCAAGAAGCGTAAGCCTTTTTCCAGCAACCACTAAGGGATGAGGGTGTCAGGCCATTGGCGAGCTTGTGTCCGCCCCCCTCTATGCTCGACATAAGGCAGTCTGTTACTGCGCGCGTCGGCGGATGAGTTTTCTTTCCCGGAACGTTCGGCAATGGCGTGTGTCGTCGTAACTTTCGGGGAACCTTTCTATGGCGTCGCGTTGCAGGATCGTGGTGGGCATTCCCACCCGTGGCCGGGCACCTATTCTTCGTGAGACGCTGACCGAACTCGCCCGCCAGACGCGGCTGGCGGATGAGATCATCATTTGCGGTGCGGAAGCCATCGACTCCGAGGGGATCGCCGAAGCCTTCCCGGCCGTGACGGTGCTCACCAGCGCGCCCGGCGCCTCGACGCAGCGTAACGCCATCATCAAGGCGGCCGCCGAGGCCGACATCCTGATCTTCTTCGATGATGACTTCCTGGCGGATTCCGCCTATCTCGCCGCCATCGAGAGCCACATGACCGCGAACCCCCGGCTGATGGTCGCAACGGGCTTGGTGCTGGCCGATGGCATCGGCGGTCCTGGGCTGTCTCCGGCCGAGGGCCGCGCGATCCTGGCGGCGGCGGGAACAGTCACTGACGGCACGAAGCCGACTTTCTCCGGCTATGGCTGCAACATGGCGGTGCGGATGGCGCCGATGCGCGAACATGCGATCCGTTTCGACGACCGCTTGCCGCTCTACAGCTGGCAGGAGGATGTCGATCTCTCGCGGCGCCTCGCGGTCTTCGGGGATGTGGCGAAGCTGGAAGCCGCCCGTGGCGTGCATTTGGGCGTCAAGCGCGGCCGAGGCTCCGGCGTCAAGCTTGGTTACTCGCAGGTCGCCAATCCGCTCTATCTCGTGAGCAAGCGCGCCGGCTATCCGATGTTTCGCGCGCTCGAGCACATCGCCCGCAACATGGCCAAGAACCTGGCGCGTGCCGGCTGGCCCGAGCCTTACGTCGATCGCCGCGGCCGCCTGCGCGGCAACCTATTGGCCCTGCGCGACCTCGCGGCAGGCCGCATGACGCCGGAACGCGTGCTGGAGCTGTAGCGCGAACCCACCCCAAACCCCTCCCTTGCAGGGAGGGGAGTCCGCGTCCCTTCTCCCGTCCCCGCAAGGGAGGGGTTGGGGGTGGGTTCTATGCCAACCGCGCCCGCCTGATTCCCGCGCTGTCCACACCCCTACTTGGCCAAGCGCCCAAAGGGATGACACCAAAGATCTTGCGCGAGGCACTCGTTCAGGCCGAAATACTTATCGGTAACACTTATGGTCTGTCATCGGCTGATGACCACCATTGCAACACTAGGAAATTCGTAGAACTCCAGGAATCCAGCCAATGGAAAGCCGTTGCAGGATTGTGGTTGGTCTGCCCACGCGGGGACGGGCCACTATTCTTCGCGAAACCTTGAGTGACCTCGAACGGCAGACACGCAAAGCTGATGCGATCATCGTCTGCGGCGCGGACGCCTCAGATGTCGAGGGCGTAGCCGAGAGCTTTCCGGCGGTCAGCCTGCTCACCAGCAAACCCGGCCTCACGACACAACGCAACGCCATCATCGACGCTGCCGCCGACGCCGATATCCTGGTCTTCTTCGACGACGATTTCATTCCCGACCCGACCTATCTCGCGAATGTCGAACGTCACATGATGGCTGATCCCCACCTTGTCGTCACAACTGGGCGCGTGCTGGCGGACGGGATTGGCGGTCCCGGCCTGTCGCCCTCCGAAGGCCGCGCCATCGTCGCCGCGGCACACGAAGACATCGACGAGGTGAAACCGGCTTTCTCCGGCTATGGCTGCAACATGGCGCTCCGCGTCGCGCCCATGCGCGAACACGACATCCATCTTGACGATCGCCTGCCGCTTTACGGCTGGCAGGAGGATGTCGATCTGTCGCGGCGCCTAGCCGCCTTCGGCGATATCGTGCGGCTCGAGGGGGCGAGGGGCGTTCATCTCGGCGTCAAGAGCGGGCGTGGCTCAGGCGTCAAGCTCGGCTATTCGCAGGTCGCCAATCCGCTATATCTGGCGGGCAAACACGCGGGCTATCCACTGGGCCGCGCCCTCGAACATATCGCGCGGAACATGGCCAAGAATCTCGCGCGCGCCGGCTGGCCCGAGCCATACGTCGATCGCCGAGGCCGTCTGCGCGGAAACCTTCTGGCACTGCGTGATTTGCTGACTGGACGGATGGCGCCGGAGCGCGTCTTGGAGCTTTGAGGCGGGATGTCGTCAGTTTGGACCGCGCTCATTCCACCACGTCATGCTCGGCGAAGGCCGGGCATCCACGCCTTGGCTTCGTCAAGCAAGCAAAGGCGTGAATGGCACGCGGGGGGCCGCCCCGCCTTCGCGTGCCATGACGGATCTGGGTGGTGGTTCAGCACTAGTGTCCTGGCCGAGAAATAACTAGACACCTTCGCGTGGCTATGATTCGCTGAGTTCCTGGCAGCGCAGGAGACGACGCGTGGCGACACCGAAG
>NZ_LMUQ01000011.1 GCF_009765865.1 Acidisoma sp. L85 | reverse complement strand
GAGCAGAGGCGCGAAAAGTCTGGGGCACAGTGGCGAACTCCCTCGCTGATCCGAGGCCAGAAAGCACCCCAATTCCATCAAAAGTGAGTCAGAGCCGCATTTATGTGCGCAGTTGGATCGCGCGTACGAAAGCCAAAAATCGGTCGGCTTCAATCCGATGATGCAGCGGGCTTGTTGACCGCACTTCGGGGCGCTGCGCCGTCAAGTCATGGAGCCTGCTTCAGAGCCGAGTGCGTCGACCTTCGCGGTCGACTTATGCTAGACTGCACCTGCCCATTGGGTTGATTGTTGCGGTTGGTCTCACCATGGAGCAACTCGACACCAAGATGACCATCGCCGCCATCCGGTTATGTCGAAGAGCCTCCACGCGGCACTGCTGCGCATGAGCTTCACGGTCACGAGCAATGTGGTCGTGCTGGCCGTCTTATTCCGGTGAGCGGATGGTTCGCTGATCGGTTCAGCGCTCGGCGAGTGACCCCCCCGGCTCTGCGCGTCGCTACGGCCGGCCGCGTGCTCTGCGGGTTGGCATTCGCTTGCCGATGCTGTTCGCGGCCTGAGTGCCGCGGAGGGTTCGGCGGGGCGGCGCGATGATGACGTCGGCCGAGCGGCTCACCCTGCTTCGCAGCTTCCCGTGGGAGCAACTGGCCACCGTAATGACCTATATGACTTTGCCTTGCAGCAACTGACCCGTGATGGGCCCTGTTTTAAGCGGGCGCTGACTACCTACGCCCGTGGCGCTGGGCCGTCTCCATCAACGTGCCCTTCGGCGTAGCTGGCTCGATTTTGACGTCGATCTCGTCGACCCGTCAAGCTGGACCCACCGACGAGCCGAACCGTCTCCGCCACTTCTCGAACTCGGGCACGTAACGCTGCACCTAGCGCATCACGGTCGTGTGAGTCAGGGGAAGACCGCGCTCCTATTTATCTCCGCCAAGTCGCGCAGGCTTGGCTTGAACCGCAGATACTAGCGTACGCCCTTCGGCCCAGTAATCGAATAGCGCTCCATCAGTTCAGCCGTCAGAAGAGCCGATCAAGGAGCGCCACTTTTGCACCAGAGCCGAAAAGGCCGCCTTCTAAAAGACCTCTCTTTTCAAACTTACTCTGTTGGCTCAGGAGTATCTTTGACCATTGACCAATTCTTGTCTGCTCGACTTATATTTTCGGCTTCGTTCTTGCGCCATACGGTCGTCCAGTATTTCGTATGATTGATATACAGCTTGCCGCCGACGATCGTGAAAGCCTCAGGATCGACAGTAGCTTTGTGGCCATTCCCAACGGCAACACCCATTGCACATTGTCCGTCATATTGGGCTGCATATTTTTCAGGATTGGATGTGAAGAGATCGAGATCCTCTTTGCTGGCAAATTGCCAACGCGCACCATGCCAAATAGTTTGATATTCAAGAGTACCTGGGACGGCCCGTCCAGCAGAAAAATAAGCAACAGTATCGTAGCCGCCAATGGCCAATCTTGGCATCCCGCTCATTTGTGGAGCTGTGTCAGCGAAAGCTGGAAACGCGAGGATAGCCATTGTCAGCAAAGTCAGCGCCTTACTGGTCGTACGCATTTTTAACTCCCTTTGAACATCCTGATGGAGCATCTCCGCAGTCGCCGACGGAGCCGTGTAACAGCAGCTCCCCGTGTGGAGAGCCGTGTTCCCCGAACCGAGAGCGGCGGCGAGGTCGAAGCGTCAGACGTTAGGTCATAGTTCGGTCCCGTCGCTACGTAACGAAAGCTTCCCGATCGGCCGCCGAAATTTTGCGAAATCCTGCGACGCGGTGCAGTCCCGGCTGAGGCGGCAACCGCCTCAGAATGGGCTAGGTAGGGTGCTCGGTGCCGAGGGCCGGATGGACGAGCGGGGTCGAAAGCTTGCCGTCAATGGTGTGATTGCCGATTTCGTCAGGGAGACCTATGCGCTCGGACACCAAACTCCAACGGCAAGCTGTTGAGCAATGCCTGGCTTTCCGTTCCAGGCATTCGAAGCCACCAGGTCTCCAATCGCGAAGATGTTGTCGTTGCATGGCACGGACAGCTCTATCTCGACGGTAAGGCACCCTGCTGCGTCCGTTGCCGGATCGTCAGCCGGCGCAGGTTGTGGAAACCACACATCGCCCGAATATCCGGCCAATTACCTCGACTCAAGTGTGCGGACGACAGCCCCACGATCGACGAATTACCGCGCCCGGTATTGACGACATAGGTGTCCCTTTTCACTACGGGGGCCGACGACAAATCAGCTGAAGTCAATCAAAGCTACATGCGGGAACATTTGTCAGAGCAAGTGAGCCTCGCCAGCATTGCGGAGGTCGCCGGTCGCAGCGAGCGTCATCTATTTCGGGAATTCCGCAGAAGTGTGGGAACATATCCGATAAACTACATCAGGTCCCGGGGTATCAAGTATGCGCAGTAACTACTGTCGGAGGGGTCACGTTCCTCGAAGGAAATCGGCCAAGTCTGCGGATTTCCCTATGTCAGCCACTTGACAACGGCTTTCGGGCAAGCCACTGGGCTTACGCCGTCCCAATACCGGCGGCTCCTTGATTAGGTTACACCGGTTCGTTGGTTAGTCTCTCGCTCGGTCTTCTCCCGAGATGGGCCAGGCCTTCATTGCAATACGTCCGATCGTCAGGAGGCGCTCAAGGGAAACCCTGTCATGGGCTTTCACTGCCATCCCATGAAGGGTGGCCTCCAGGAACGAGGCCGGTCCTTCCACGTCGGCAGCTGGCGACATGTCGCCGTCGCCAATGCCCTGGCGCGGCCGCTCGAACAAGGATGCTTCGCCAAAGCTCCGGAGATCACCCATATCGTCGCACACCGAGGCCAGTCCCGGCGGGCGGTGGGTGCCGCCTAGTGAGACCATGCATCCTCTGGGGAGGCCTTCACGCGTAAATGCGTAGGCACTCGCTTCCATTACAGATTGGAACGCAGACCTAGAGTCGTTGCCACTTTTCAAGGCGTCAGAAAAAGAAGCCCGCATATTCCGCGATGTAATGTCTGGCCGCTTCGCGGCAAAGCTCCTCTTTGCTCTTGAACTTGCTGTAGAACGTCGCGTGTCCAATGCGCATGGCCGAGCCGAGTTCGGCGAAGGAGGTCCTCTCGCAGCATGCTCCCAGAGTAGGCGCGTCGCGGCGTCGAGCGCGTGATGCTGCAAACTGCTTATGCATCACGTCCCAGTGCTCACGACTTGCCCGTTGCTATCCGGAAGATGCGGCGATCATCGGCTTTGGACCCCACCCCGTGTAGCGGCCCTGCACCATTACCAGGTCGCCGTCCGCCACAGCCATGCCTGGTTCATATTGGAAATTGGCGGGGAAGCCCGCAATCATCGCCGCGATCGTCCCGGGGCCATCGGAAATGGTTGGATTATGCCGGACGTTACCCGGCACGAAGTAGCGGGAGCCGACGGACGAATCGCGGTCGATGAAAGTTCCCCTAGGACGTTCAGCGCAATCGGCTTGTTGTCTTCCATTGCCACGCAGCTCCCGATTTCACCTCTTGGGAGACAGTCCAGAAGACTGACGCGGGCGGCAGGCCGCGGTCAAGAGATTAGGAGTGCACGCTCCTGAAGGATTGGCGGGAGCGCTTCGTTCATCTTGCCGTTTTCGTTTGCCAGCAAGCGAGCAGCGTCAATTGAAGCATGCATCGGCACGCCGGAATGGACCGCCCCAACAGCGCCCTTGTGAACAAAACGAGAAACATGGTTGATTGCGGTCCCTTTGACCGCCGGTGCGCATAGATGCCTCTCGACCATCTCGCCAAATTAAATACCGAGCAGCGTCGGGCCGTAGATCATGGTATCGGCGGCGAGAACGCTGGCGACCTGGCAGGGCCGCTCCTCGTCATCGCCGGAGCGGGATCGGGCAAGACGAATACCCTGGCCCATCGGGTCGCCAATCTGATCGTCAGCGGCGTGGATCCCCGCCGCATTCTGCTGATGACCTTTTCCCGCCGCGCCGCGTCTGAGATGAGCCGGCGTGTCGAGAGCATCTGTTTGAAGGTTCTCGGCTCCAAAGCAGGCATTATGTCGGACGCACTCTCCTGGGCCGGGACCTTCCACGCGATCGGCGCCAGATTACTACGGGAGTACGCTGAGCAGATTGGGCTGCAACCCAATTTCACGATCCATGACCGGCAGGATTCATCCGACCTGATGAACCTGTTTCGTCATCGGCTCGGGTTTTCCCAGACGGAAAGTCGATTTCCCACCAAGGGTACTTGCTTGGCGATCTACTCCCGAGCCGTCAACGCTGAGACGCCGCTGGAGACCGTGTTGAAGGGACACTTCCCCTGGTGCGCCGCCTGGGAGACGCAGCTGCGGGAGCTGTTCGCGAGCTACGTTGAGGCCAAGCAGGCGCAAGGCGTGCTCGATTACGACGACCTACTGCTTTATTGGGCGCAGATGGCCGGCGAGCCCGCCTTGGCATCCCATATCGGCGCGCGCTTCGATCACGTGCTCGTGGACGAATACCAGGATACCAATCGCCTCCAATCCAGCATCCTCATGGCTTTGAAGCCCGAGGGCGCGGGCCTGACCGTTGTGGGGGACGACGCTCAATCCATCTATGCGTTCCGCGCGGCGACAGTTCGCAACATTCTCGATTTCCCCAGCCAGTTCAGCCCGGCCGCCACCATCATCACCTTGGATCGAAACTACCGCTCGACACAGCCCATTCTCGCGGCCGCCAATGGTGTAATTGGCCTTGCCGCGGAGCGATTCACTAAAAACCTTTGGACCGAGAGACAATCGGGTGAATTGCCGGAACTCGTCAGCGTCCGCGACGAGGCTGATCAGGCTCGCTACGTGGTCGACCGCGTGCTGGAGAACAGGGAAGGGGGCACAGAGCTGAAACACCAGGCCGTGTTGTTCCGCACATCAAGTCACAGCGGACCTCTCGAAATCGAGCTGACCCGTCGCAACATCCCCTTTGTCAAATTTGGTGGCCTCAAATTCCTCGACACGGCGCACGTCAAGGATCTGTTGGCGCTGCTACGTTTCGTGGAGAACCCGCGAGACCAAGTGGCCGGTTTCCGTGTCCTGCAGCTGCTGCCCGGCATCGGCCCAACATCAGCGCAACGTGTGCTGGAGGCGATGGCGGATCAGGTTGATCCAATTGGCGCGCTGGCGGAGATCACCGCCCCGCCCCGAGCGGGTAAGGGGTGGACGGACCTCGTGACCACTGTTTTGCAACTCCGGTCGGGTAAGGCGGGCTGGCCGGCGGAAATTGGCTACGCGCGGCTCTGGTACACGCCCCATCTCGAGCGGATGCACGAAGAACCCGCTATTCGGCAGACCGATCTGCTGCAGCTCGAGCAGATCGCGGCCGGCTATGCGTCCCGCACGCGCTTTCTAACTGACCTCACGCTCGATCCACCGGACGCCACCAGCGATCAGGCCGGTGTACCGCTGTTGGACGAGGATTACCTGAGCCTCTCGACCATCCATTCGGCAAAAGGACAGGAATGGAAGTCGGTCTTCGTGCTCAACGTGGTGGATGGCTGCATACCGTCGGACCTCGGAACCGGAACGACGGCGGAGATCGAGGAGGAGCGGCGGCTGCTCTACGTCGCCATGACGCGGGCCAAGGACACGCTGAATCTCGTCACACCGCGCCGTTTTTTCACCCATGGCCAAGCTTCGATGGGCGACCGCCATGTCTACGCCTCCCGCACGCGGTTCATCCCGGGCAATCTGCTGCCGCTGTTCGAGAGCGTCACCTGGCCAATTCTTGCGACCGAGGTGGCAAGACAAGCGGCGATCAGCCAGGTCCGGATCGACGTCGGCGCGCGTATGCGCGGCATGTGGCGGTGAGACGGGTTAACGTCGTGGCCGGGCTTCCTGTCCAAAAGCTGGCTCCATTTCAACCTTGGTGAAGCCGCAGGTGCACGCGGTCAGTCTGTCGAACGGCTATGTTATTAGCGACGACCGCGAGCGTCTCGACATGGAATTCGTCCATGGCGCGTTGGCCGACGCCTATTGGGCTATCGGCAGGTCGCGCGCCCTGACCGAGCGCAGCTGGGCCAATTGCCTGTGCTTCGGCATCTACAGTATCGACGGGACGCAGGTCGGCTGTGCCCGGCTGCTAACCGACTACGCCTTTCGCGCTCATCTCGGCGATGTCGTTATCCAGCCGGCCTCGCGCGGGCTTGGTCTCGGCAAGGCACTGGTGGAAACAATCCTGGCACATCCCGAACTCGCGACTGTCTCGCTCTGGACGCTCACAACCGCGGATGCACATGGACTATATGCTCGCTACGGATTCCGGCCGGGCGAGGCAAATAGTAATTGGATGATATTGGACCGGGGCGTCGCGGCCGGTTGATGGTCCGGATTTATCTGGGCTGCGGACTGTCTCGACGAACTCCAACTGCTCGGAACTATCACGCCGGATAATCCTCGGCACTCGGCGGCAGCACGAAGGGGCCAGGTCGGCTGAAAGCCGACGGGGCTGACTGGCCCATGCTTTTATTGCATTGCTGGAAGGAATGACCGAATTTGCATTATGGTCGTAATCGTGCATTATGACCATAATGCAAAGGCGTTCACTTCGATCCCGAAATGTCGGGTCGTTGCCAAGGAGGAGAGCGAATGCGTTCGGTTTCTTCCTCGAAGCTGAAACACGCTTGAGGCTTAAGCGCATCCAATGAGTATCGGAATGAATGAAGGCGCCAAATCAGCGCCGAATAGTGCCGACGCGTCCGTTGATGCGAAAGCCACACGTGGGACCGCCAAGAATATGCATGGCGCGGCCAAACTTCAGGTGCGCGAGGCCATGCTACACGGCCCAATCTTCAAGATAATGATGCGGCTTGCGCTGCCGACAATCGGCGTTCTCGTCGCACAGACTCTCGTGAATGTCGCAGAGACCTTTTACGTATCGCGTCTCGGCACCCATGCGCTGGTCGGCGTCGCGCTGGTATTTCCCGTCTGGATGCTGATGACGATGATGGCCGCCGGAGGGATCGGCGGCGGGGTGGCCTCCGCCGTGGCACGGGCCGCGGGCGCCGGCAGACATGAGGACGCGAACGCCCTTGTCCTGCATACGCTCGTGATCGCCGTAGTCTTCGGCATGCTGTTTTCGGTCCTCGCCATCGGATTTGGCAGCCCTCTCTACCGGGCGTTAGGCGGAACTGGCGAGGCTCTACACTCGGCACTGGTGTACTCGGACTTCATCTTCCTCTCGGCAGTGCCGATCTGGGTCGTCAATCTTCTGTCCGCCGCACTCCGAGGTATCGGCAACGTGCGGGTTCCGGCATTGGTGACATTTATCGGCGCTGCGGTGCTCGTGCCCCTCTCGCCGGCACTCATCTTCGGCGTCGGGCCGTTTCCAGGCTTCGGAGTCGCTGGCGCCGGCATTGCCGTCACGCTCTACTACTGTGCGGCCGCAGCCGTGATGGTGCGATACATGGCGATCGGGCGATCGGGCCTACGCCTGTTGCTCGATCGACTGCGCTGGTCGTTGTTCCGCGACATTCTTAAGGTCGGTCTTCTTGCCGCCCTGAACACGATCCAATTGAATCTGATGGTGCTGCTCGTCACGGCGGCCGTTGGCCGGTTCGGTGTCGCTGCGATCGGTGGCTACGGCACGGCATCGCGGCTCGACTACGTGCTCATTCCCATACTGTTCGGCCTGGGAACGGCCGTGCTGACCATGGTGGGCACCAATATCGGCGCCGGCAACATCGCGCGGGCGAAGAGAATCGCATGGTTCGGGACCGTCGTCAGCGTGACTTTCACAGAGACGGTAGGCCTCTTGGTCGCGATCTTTCCCTGGCTTTGGATCGGCCTGTTTACCCATGACGGCGCTGTCCTGGAGACGGGATCGCTGTATTTTCGGATCGTCGCGCCTCTCTACGCCGCCAATGGCATCACTTTCGCGCTTGGTTTCGCGGCGCAGGGCAGCGGCCGTATGGGTTGGATATTCCTCGCTGGAGCGATCCGGCTAGTGATCGCGGCCGGGGGAGGATGGCTCGCCGTCGCTATATTCGGCTTTCCCGCAGCAGGACTTTTTGTACTCGTCGCGGTCGCTTTGATCACCGCAGCCACCATATGCGCGGCCGCAGCGCTGTCCGGTGCATTGTGGCGTACCGCTGCTAACAACGCCGGCGCGAAGGCGCGGTCGTCTTGACCGCCTAGTTTCAGCGACGTCGCGCTTTCAGTGCCACCCGGCAGGTTGAGAAGAACATATGAAACCTGATGTTTCCTGCGCATTTTGGCGCACCGCATGCCGGACGTATCCGTCGTCATGCGAACTCGTTTTCCTTTGCGCCCGAAGAAGCCCGCTAGCGACCCACAGCGACCCTGAAATGACTGGTTGCAACTTTTGCGAGGAATTATGACCAACACGGCAACAACTACGATCTCCAGCCGCACTGCACCGCCCAAGGAACCGGACGTTACCTCACTCGGGGTCGCGGCAGCCGCCCAAGCGATCCGAAGCGGCGAAATCACCTCTGAGGTTTACGCCACCGCCCTGTTGCGAAACGCGCGGTTGCAGGCCAATCTTAACGCCTTCATCACTATCGACGAGACCGCAGTCCTCAACGCGGCGCGCGAAGCGGACGAGGCGAGGGCGGCCGGGTCGTCGTCCCCGCTCTTGGGCGTACCGATCGGGATCAAGGATAGCTATTTGACGAAAGGCATTCCCACCAGCCTCGGCCTGGAATCGCTGGCCTTTTTCGTCCCGCGCGAAGATGCGGACGCTGTTCGCGCGATCAAAGGTGCGGGTGCTCTGGTGTTCGGTAAGAATAACCTCGTCGAGATGTCTTTCGGGCTTACCGGCCATAATGACCGCTATGGTCAGGTGAAGAATCCGGTCTCACCTGGTCGCATATCGGGCGGTTCGTCCAGTGGCTCTGCCGCATCCGTAGCCGCCGGCATCGTGCCCGCGTCTTTGGGCGGCGACACGATCGGATCGATCCGCGTGCCCGCATCACTGTGCGGCGTGGTCGGTTTCAAGCCGACGACCAGGCGGTGGCCCACAGCCGGCGTGGCGCCGATCTCGCATACACTCGATACGACGGGCGTGATCGCCCGCAACGTCGAGGATTGCGCTCTTATAGACCAGGTCGTCACCGGCGAGCGGTCTTCGGGACTCTCCGCGGCTGCAGCTGGAGTCAAGGATGTTCGGCTGGCTTATGCGCCGCGGCAATTTCTCGATCTTGTCGAGCCGGATGTCGATGCACGCTTCCGTGAAGTGGTGGAGAGGCTACGGGGTGCTGGCGCTGAGGTAGTCGAGGTGGACTTGGGCGATGATTTCGGCGCCCTTTCGCAAACAGCCACGTGGAGCGTCTTTTTCCATGAGACGATGGGCGCTGTGTCTGAGTTCCTTCGGCAACATGATATTCCTACCACTTTCGAGGCGGTCGTCGATAGTCTGAAGCCCGAACTTCAGGGCGCGTGGCGCTATATGGTGATGCCGGACGGCGGTGGCGCGACCTCGGTCGAAACCTATCAGGCCGCACTGACTGTGAGCCGGCCGGAAATCCAGCGTCGTCTCGACACGGCTTTTCTCGAACACGGGGTGCAGGCGATTTTGCAACCGACCACGCCCTGCACGGCTCCCCTGGTCGATCAGCAGGCAAATTTTTCGATCGCCGGCCTCGCGGTGAGCGACCTGGTGCTGGCGAACCACACCGTGGTGGCGAGCTTTCTGGGTCTGCCAGGCATCAGCCTTCCCGTGGGCCTGTCGCGGGGCGGTCTCCCAATTGGCCTTGAGCTGGATGCGCCAGTGGGCAGTGACCGGGCGCTCCTGAATCTTGCACGCCGGATCGAAAGCGTCTTGGCTGCCCGGCTGAATTGAATGGTGGAGAATAGACTATGCGTTTCGAGAAGGGACACAAAGCGGCAACGCGACAGCACATTCTCGAGGTGGCCTCGAAACGGTTCCGACATGAAGGGATATCGGCTGCGGGGATCGCCGGAATCATGGCCGAAGCAGGCCTGACCAATGGCGCATTCTACCCCCACTTTGCGTCCAAAGAAGAGCTTGTTCGCGAGACGCTTGCGAGCGCGCTCGGAGATCATCAACATCGGCTTGAAGAAAGCCTGCGGGGCTGCCACGAACTTGAGGGCGTAATCCGAAACTACCTGAGTCGTGAGCATCTCAGAAATCCAGCATGCGGATGTCCTTCGGCGGCTTTGCTGCCGGAAATCGCTCGACAGCCATCGCCAACCCGGCAGGCCTACGAGGAGGGGTTACAAAGCTACATTTCTGTTTTGGCAGCACAGCTCCCAGACGCCGACTCCGCTGTAGCCGGTCGCCGCGCGACCGCAATCTTCGCCCTCATGGTTGGCACCCTCCAGTTAGCGCGCGCCGTGACGGGCGCCACCAACGCAGAACGGATGTTGGAAGGCGGCGTCGAGGCGGCACTGCTGCTAGCAAGGACGCCACCTGCGTGATTGCGTCGGGAGTTGGGAACGGCACGCTGGTCGGCGGCGCGAGCAATTCCATCCTGTTTCGCGAACTGTCAGTGATGCCTAAAGCTCTTTCAGTCGCCATGCAGGAGGTCAAGAAGGCATTTACAACTTCAACAACACCGATCGTCTGGTTTCGGCGGCTACAACGGCAATGCAGTCATAACACAAGCGGCCGGCGCGATGGGCGGCCCTCCGTGCCAATGACGATGAGACATTGACGTCCGGGAAGTTTAGCCTTGAGGGCGCAGGTGAAACATCGACATGGTCATGCCCCGCACGACATCCGAAAAGCCCTTTGCTGCCGATGGCGCTGAAAACGAGGATGGCCCTAGGCCGACGCTGGTTTCAGCGCCATCGGCAGCGTCGCCCGAACTTGAGGACCGTCCGCGTCGGCGCACGTTCACAGCTGCCGACAAGCTCAGAATTCTCCGTGAGATCGACCGCGTGGGGCCGGGGGGCGCCGGCGGGATTTTGAGACGCGAGGGGCTTTATTCGTCGGCGCTGACCGACTGGCGCCGCCAACGTGACGCTGGCGCCTATGAAGCCTTGAAGGCCGTCAAGCGCGGCCCCAGATGCGCGCCGATCGATCCCGTGGTGGTTGAACACGCCCAATTGGTGCGCGACAATAAGCGTCTCACGCTCCAGCTCCGTCGTGCCGAGGCAGGTCATCGACATCCAAAAAACGTATGGCCCGCCCCGTCTGCAAGCGATTTCTGCGATCCGATCTGGTCAGTCTACGCCAACGTATCCGGCCTTGGGACAAGTCCCGGCCAAGATGGAGATCCGCACGTCCTGGTCCTCATAAAAGTGGCGGCGACGAATGCCATTTTTTTGGCCAGGTTTCCAGAACGCCGATCGACTGTCAGGCCATCTCGCATTTACCACCCGCAGACCCCATCAGCCGTCCGCGCCGGATGAGCGCGGCTGGCCAATTCTATTGGTTATGATACCGTTGCAGTCGTAAGCTCGAACTTCCGCCCGCTACGCAGCACTGCGCAGATGATCCTTGCCAGCTTGGCGGCCAGCGCGACCACCACGGTGTTCACATGCGCTCGTGCGAGCAGACCGCGCAACCAGTCGCCCATCGGCGTCTCACCCGTGGACAGTGGCGGCAAGGCCGCTCGCGCCCCGTGGATCAGCATCTTGCGCAAGTATCCGTTGCCTCGCTTGTTGATGCCCAACAGCTTTGGCTTGCCGCCGGTTGTCATCTGCTTCGGCACCAGCCCCAGCCAGGCTGCCAGGTCGCGTCCACGTTGGAAAGTTCTGGGCGTTGCCGATTGCGGCCGCCAGCGCCGTTGCGTTCAAGGGGCCAATACCTGGGATCGTGGTCAACAATCGGGCGGTCTCGTCGGTGCGCGCCTGCGCTGCGAACTCGGCGTCAAAGACCTCGATTCGGCGGTCCAGTTCGCGCCACTCGAGGCGCAGGTCGTCAACCAGCAGGCGGGTCCTTGTGCTCAATGCAACGGTTTCTCCAGCAAGCCGCGTATCGAGGTGTAGTTCCAGCTTTCGCCGTCCTTGTGGCATGATGATGCCACGCTCCAGCAGGATGGCGCGCAGCTGGTTGATCAGGGCCGTCCTCTCGCCGATCAGCCGGTCGCGGGCACGGTGCAGGCTCTGCATGTCGAGCTGTGTCTCACTCTTCAGCTCCACGAACTGCATGGTCGGCCGCGTTGCCGCTTCGGCGATTGCCTCGGCATCCCGGTCATCATTCTTCTGGGCCTTTACGTAGGGCCGGACATATTCCGGCGACATCAGCCGAACATCGTGTCCGTGATCGCGCAGTATCCGGCCAAGATGGTGCGCACCACAGCAGGCCTCCATCGCCATCACGCAGCTAGGTAGGCCCCCAGCAAGCTTGACGACGCCATCGCGATGGAGGCGACGCTTCAGGACAACACGGCCCGTTGTATCCAGCCCCACGACACTGCAGCTGTTCTTGCCCAGGTCGATACCTAATACTGCGATCTCCATCAGCCCCGCTCCTGTTTCTCCGGTTGCCTTGCCAGCTTAGCGCTCCAACTTCGCGGTATTGGAGAGATAAGGGGCGGGCCATCCCATAAAAGTGGCTTCGCTTCTGGGTCTGCCGATCGTCAGCGACGAGGAGTCCTGATGGATGCCGTAGCCGCTCTGGCGCCTGAGCGAGGGGTGATCGCCGCCGTCTGCGCAGCGCTGGGGCTATCCCGCGCTAGCTTCCACCGCCGCCGGGCCAAGGTAGACACAGCCGCCAGCGGCAGCTCGTCCCCGACCCAAGCCTGCCCGGGCGCTGGAAGCGGATGAACGCCAAGGCATCATCGACCTGCTGCGTGAGCCGCGGTTCGTCGATCAGGCCCCGGCCGAGATCTACGCCAGCCTGCTCGACGAGGGCCTCTATCACTGCTCGATCCGCACCATGTACCGGATCCTCCACCGACATGGCGACGTGAAGGAGCGCCGCCGTCTGCTGCGCCATCCCGTTTACGCCAAGCCTGAACTCATCGCCGAAGGCCCAAACCAAGTGTGGTCCTGGGATATTAGCAAGCTGATGGGCCCTGCTAAATGGACCTATTTCTATCTCTATGTGATTGTCGACATCTTCAGCCGGAGGGTTGTCGGCTGGTGCGTCGCCGACACTGAGAGCGCCTCTCTCTTCAAGCCACTGTTCGAGGATGCCGCCGCCAAGTATGACGTTGCGCCCGGCCAACTCACCCTGCATGCCGATCGCGGTCCATCTATGAAGGCCAAAACGACTGCCCTGCTGCTCGCCGATCTGGGCGTTACCAAATCTCACAGCCGGCCTCACACCTCCAACGACAATCCCTTCTCGGAAAGCTGCTTCAAGACCCTCAAGTATCAACCCCAGTTCCCCAAACGGTTCGGCTGCATCCAGGACGCCAAAACTTTCTGCCGCGCCTTCTTTGACTGGTATAATAAGGACCACCATCATCTCGGCATCGGCATCATGACGCCTGATCAGGTCCATTATGGGAAGGCAGACGAAATACACACCGCCCGTCAGAAAATCCTCGACCAGGCCTTCCACGCCAATCCCAACCGCTTCGTCAACAAGCCGCCCCAATCGCCGAGAAAACCGACCGCCGTCTGGATTAATCCGCCGAACCAAAAGCTCGCCGTTCAAGCTTAATCTCGAAAACCGGCTGTCTCACTTTCGTTGACACGTTCCGGGCCCGTAGGATTGCGAGGGCGAGCGCCAGAACCGCGATCGCTGCAAAATACAATGCTACAACGGTCATTATTCGCACCCAGAGAGGATCGCTGTCGGGACTCATCGTATCGTAGAACTGGTTGAGGCCGTTACATTTCAAACCCGCAACCACCTGCGCGGCACTCTGGGGGCGATGCCGGGATCACAAAACCTTCAAGTCGCTTAGCTCTGGGGGCGGCGGCGTTAGCGACAGGGTGAAGCTAGAGCGTGATGCATTTAGCTTGAAGCATACCCAGAGTTTTGAAGGTATCGGCCGCATTCGTCTGGCTTGAAGTTATCGAGGAGTTTGCCGGTACGCTTCCACGTGGCGTCAACGGTTCGTTCAGCGGCTTTTCGCATCAGATGCTTGAGCTTGGCGAATACCTGTTCGATAGGGTTCAAGTCTGGCCTGTAAGGTGGCAAAAACACGAGCCTGGCCCCCGCGGCGCGGATCGCGGCTCGCACTGCCGGTCCTTTATGACTGCCGAGGTTGTCGAGAACGACGATGTCGCGGGGCTTCAAGACCGGCACGAGTTGGTGGTTCACATAAGCCAGGAAGCTATGCGCGTTGATCGGGCCGTCGAACTCGCAGGGGGCGCGGGTCCGGTCGCAGCGGAGTGCCGCCACGAAGGTCATTGTTTTCCAATGCCCGTAAGGCACCTTCGCATCGAGCCTCTGACCCCGCGGCCCCCAGCCTCGTAGCGGTGCCATGTTGGTCCAGGTCTCGTCGATGAACACGAGCCGTCGCGGGTCGATGCTAGCTTGATGCTTCTTCCAGAAGGCGCGTTCGCGGGCGATATCAGGCCTGCCTTGCTCGCTTGGCAGCACGCTTTTTTTGAAGCTGAGGCCCTCGGCATGCACGAAGGCCCACACGGTCCGGTAATCGACCCTCACGCCACGCTCGGCTAGCTCGGCTTGCAGGCCGCGCAGGGTGAACGGCTGATCGCCGCCGTGCGCGCGATCAACCAATCCCGATGAGGCAACAAAACACGCGGCCGATGGCCGTGCATCGGACCAGGCGCAACGCTGCCGGTTCGATGAAAACGTTGTGACCATTTCACAACGCTCGCCACGCTGACCTCCAGAACCGCCGCAACCGAGCGTGTCGTTTCACCAGCCATGCGCGAGCCACCGCGCGATCCCTCAAATCCATAGAGTAGGGTCTAGGCATCACCGCCGACCTCCATCCGGCCGGTCGTTTGAATCAGATTTCCCCCGCCGTGGGAATCCTTCCTTGATTCAAGCCAAAACCATCCTGCTCTAGAGTAACCGGCAGCTTGCCGGGGCTGACGCCCGTAGCTGTCAACACGCGATAACTGTGCCTCTCGAGTGTTGACCGGAGGGCGGACGCAAGCGGCAGATTCATTAGCCAAAGGCTGGATTAGTGACAGTTGATCGACGCCGAACCGCGGTTGAAACCTGTCGCGCCGACGAGTATCAACATCGTCTGCTACCGCTATCAACCGGCGGGTGTGAGCAATGACAAGCTTAAAGCGATCAACACTTAGATCATGCTGAGGCTACAGGAAGAGGGCACGGCGATTATTTCGGACACGACTGTTCGTGGCGCTTACTGTTTACGTGCCGCAATCAACAATCATCGAATCCGCTACGATGATCTAAGGCTTCTGATCAAGGAAACTATTCGCCTCGGAGAGACGGACTGGTATCGGCCAAACACTCGTGCAGCGGAGACTAAGACTTTGCTTTTAGAAGGTCTGAGTATATGTGTACAGCTCAATTGAACTAAGATTCCTGATTCGCTACACGACGGGGGTTCTTTGGACGACACGGACTCGTTAATGGATAGCTCTCGCGCGGTCTTACGAGCACTGGCACTGGGTGGTCCGGTAACACGGCCCCAGCTTGGCACCTTGCTCAATCTCTCCAAGCCGACCATGTCAGCCGCTGTCGTGGAATTAAGCGCTCTCGGTCTAGTTGCGCCGCGCGGCATGGCAAAGGGGCCGATGGGACGCACCGCAACAACATACGGCCTCGGCTCGTCTGCAGGCTACGTCATCGGACTTGATGTAGGCGCGGCGCAGGTCCGGGGCGTCGCGCACGCGCTGGATGGAACTCAAATAGCGACGATCGAAAGCCCAATCGAACTGGAAAACTGGGGTCTTGCCTCCCAAATCGGACCCATCATCTGGGCCGCAGCCCGTCATTTGATTTCGATCGCGGCGGGTGAACATGGGCCACTTCGAAGCATTGCTGTGGCGGTTCCGCGTATTGTGGCGCAGCGACAACTCGGACTAGATTCGCAGGCCGGGCCCGAGGCTGCCCTTCGCGAATTGCGACAGCGCGTCCAAGCCCCGATAATACTTGAAAACAATGTAAACTGCGCGGCAATTGCCGAAATGTCCTATGGGGCCGCGCGTGGCGAAGAGACGTTCGCCTATCTCCAAATCGGTGTGCGGATCGGTCTTGGCATCATAGCGAACGGTCGTCTTTTTCGCGGTAACGGCGCGGCGGGCGAAATTGGCCGCACGCCCTTCCCGTGGTCGCCGACAACCAAACCATACCGTGAGGGGCTTGAGGATTTCCTTGGTGCAGCCGCCTTTATGGCGCGGTGCACAGCAAACTGGCCGTCTGACTCCGGGCCACCGCCAACCTCGGCAAAAGAACTTTTTCGGCTTGCCGAGGGCGGGTCCTTCTACGCGCGCGCCTGCGTGACGAGCCACGCGGCAGATATCGGACGTTTGGTGGCGGGTTGCATCGGCATGCTCGATCCGGGTCTGGTGGTGTTGGGCGGAGGCATTGGGCAGAATCCCCTGATCATTGACGAAGTCACGCGCGTGGCAACAGAGTTGACCTGGCCAACGCGGATCGCGATAACCCCCCTCGCTGAAAACGGCACCGTGCTTGGAGCCATGAAGCTGGCGGCGGATTATGGGCTGGGTCTTCTCCTCAAGGAAGATCGCCATCCGGCGGTGGTTCTGCCACCATTGCCCTGACGGCTGCCGGATTATGCCGGCCCGCCCCTTGCAGACACTATACTTCGGTAGGAGACCAGGGCTTCAGCTTGGTATCGGTTTGCCGATAGCGGAAGGTCGTGTTCGTCAGACCCGCGGCATCCTGCATGTCTCCGACGATCATCTGAGCAATGACGATCTTGAGAATGGCGTCAATCACCACGTGGTCGACGGACGGCATTTTGATCGTCACGAGATTGCTGACGGTCGGCACATCGGGGCGGCATGTGATGAGCACGGATGGACAGCCAAACCCCGCGACGTCACAAGCGATCATAACCTCCCGTCCTTCGCCAAAGGCCATAAGGCCTGTGGTGGAATCCTGCGATTCCATTGGGCCGTGCAGATAATTGAGCGTGTCCCAGCCCGCAGCGGGAACACGTACCGCCTCGCGAATTAGCATGGCGGCTTCACCCGCGGTCGCGAAGCCCGCGCCGCTGCCAACAATATCAATCGTTGTGCGCTTGGAAATAAGGATGGCTGCTTGCTCGGCTTCGATCGCGGCCGATGTCACGACGTCTGCGACCGCCTGAGGCAAACCGTCCCACGCGGCTGACGGGGTGCCCAGCGCGATGCGCTCCACAAGCATACCGATCGCCATCAGCATCCCGGTATATCCGGTAGAGCTTGCGCCGTTGTCCGAGCCGGATTCCGTCGCAACAACCGCGCCCGTGATCGCGGCCAAGGGGTTGTCGCTTCCGCGGCATATGGCGATACGGGGAAGCTGTTGTCGCATGCGCATAACATCCGCGATCTCTCGGCTTTGGCCGGATGCCGACAAAGCCACAAAGGCCTCCGCACCATCCGCGCGTTCGTCATAGAGGTCGGTCGGGCAATAGGCATAGGAGCGCAGGCCGAGGCTTCGGGCGTAGGTCGCTCCGATCATTGCCGCCTGAAAGCTCGCGCCAATTCCCGCGAAGCCAATTGAACGGCTCGCGAAAGGGATTGGATCGAACGCTTTGAGCGTCTCGCGCACGGCCTTGATGCCGGTCGATAGGCAATCCGGCTGGCGGGCGACAGCGTCGCGATATCCTATGCGCTGCATGGTATGGCTCATCTCATGTTGAGTGGATCGAGGTCGCAAGAAGCCGTTGCGCTAGCGCGACAGCACCTGCCACAGGAGGCGCACGCAGCAGTAGGACGTCGCTATGAGGGGAGACTTGCTTCATAGCCTCCTTGAATGCCTGCATCAGGAGAGGCTGTTCGGCGATCACTCCGCCGCCCGCAACGACGCGCGCGGCGTTGGCGCCTCTTTCGATGAGAATGCCGACAAGGTTGGCGAGTCCCGAACCACCCTCGCGGATCACGTGTTGAGCGAGCTGAGAGCCCATGCCTGCGGCGCTAAACACCGAGGCAGCATAACGGCCCCAGACGACGGAGCCACGTGTGGCGTCGAGCAGCCGTCCGAGCATAGTCGGATCTTCGGCGCCGACGCTCTGCATCAGGCTTCTCACAAGGGGATCATCAGCCCGTCCGCGATCCAGCTCGCCCCGAACCGCTCGCGCGGCTTCTCGCACCAAAGCCGGCGCACTGCCTTCGTCACCAAGTATCCAGCCCCAGCCGCCCGCAGTGAGCATACGTCCGTCAGGTGTTCGGGCGACCGCAATAGAGCCTGTACCGGCCACGACGCCAATGCCCTCTATGAAACCAGCTGCTGGAACCATGAGTTCGGAATCGTTTACGACCATGACCAGGGAGGCGATCTCGGCACTCAGATGGGCCTGGACAGCGAGGCACTGGTCATCCGTGTCACAACCATGCGCGCCGACGGCCAGCGCTTGAGGGGCTCTTCCCTGGCAGGCACGCCTAACAATCTCCACCAGCGTCTTGGCATCGCTCTTTGCATCGCGCACGCGCCATTCATCCGTCGCGATAATCTGATCGGCTAGGATCACACTGCCTTTGATCACGCGGATCTGTGTTTTAGTGCCGCCGATATCGACGCCGGTAATGATATTCGCATCCACGCCGTCATCCTTATTCGCGACCGCTGTCGGCTGCCGCCGGCTAGAAAGTTAGGAAACTTTACGAACTCTATGGAATCTTGGCAAGGGATATGATTTGATCGTGCTTCAAGTCTCGAACATCTCGGAGGCGGCAATGAAAAAGACTGCAGGATTGGCCATCCTAGGGGCAACACTGATCTGGGGTTTCGCCGCAGGGGCGGCGCGAGCGACCACGATTTCGTTCTGGACCTGGCGTCAGGAAGATAGGGCCGCTTATACCGAGATATTCAAGGATTTCACCAAACTCCACCCTGATATAACGGTGAAGTTCGAGGCTTTTCCAGACGAGAGCTATCCCACCATCGTCTCCACCGCCCTTGCCGGCGGCCGAGGCGGCGATGTCATCCATGTCCATGCCTATGGCTGGCTCGAACAATTCATCAAGGCCGGCTACTTCCTCAAGCTCGACAAGACCACGGTGCCGTCTCTCGGCAATCTTCCGTCCGACGCGCTGCTGTCCGGCAGCTATCGCGCCGATGGTCAGGTCTATGCGATGCCATTCGCCTCCCAGACCCTCGGTCTCCTCATCAACAAGGATGTTTTCGCCAAGGCCGGTTTGCAGCCGCCAAAGACTTGGGACGAGTTGCTGACAGTGAGCAAGGCGCTTAAGGAAAAGCGGATCACGCCCCTGGCCAATGGCCTGGGAACCAGCTGGTTCAACGAGATGTTCGTGGCGGTCTTCACAAATCCGTTTCTTGGGCCGGACTTCGTGCATGATCTGACGACCGGCAAGACGACCTTCAAGGACCCCCGCTATATCGCGGCTCTCAGCAAGCTCCTCGAGCTGCGTTCCTATATGCCGGACGGCTACGAGGGCGTGGATGACGAGACCTCGGGACAGCTCTTTTTAAGTGGCCGCGCCGCCATGCTCGCGGATGGCAGCTTCGACATTGCCGACTTCAAGACTCAGAACCCACAGCTCAACATGGATTTTATAGCGCCCCCCGCGCCTAAAGCCGGCGACCCGGGTTACGTGACCAAGTTCTATGACGGCGGCTATGCCGTCAACGCCGCGTCGCCGCAAAAGGCTGCCGCTTTGACATTGGTGAATTACATGGGCACGCCCGCCTTCGGAGATAAGTTGGTTTCGCTGCTAGGGGATATCTCACCCATCAAGGGCGTGACGATCAGTGATCCTCTCCTGGCTAAAGTGGCCGCGTTGAACGCCACGGCCATGCCGCAAATCGACCTCGTCTACTTCAGGTTCCAGAGCCCGACGGGGTCCGAACTTTTACAGACCAACATCACCAAGATGATGGCTGGCAGCATAACCCCCGCGCAGCTTGGTGCTGACGTGACGGCCGGGGTTGCAAAATGGTACACGCCATTCCAGGGAAAATGAGATGACGCGTAGGGGCCGGTGGCCGTTCTTACCCCGAGTTTCAATGCGCTCGTTGTGGATTGGACTGCTATTGGCGCCTGCGGTCATCGTGATGACGGCGTTCGTGCTTTTTCCGCTCCTCTCAGCCTTTCGATACGCCTTCTATGAATTTAACGGCCTGAAACCATCGCACTTCGTCGGCTTGGCTAATTTCCGGCAGGTCCTTCTGGAGCATCCCTTCAGCGACAACACCTATCGTGCCTTGTGGCACAATATCATCGTCTTTATCGCCTTGATGGTGTTCGAGAACGGGACCGCGTTCCTGATCGCCTTCGCCTTACTGAAAGCACTTCCGGGCCACCGTATACACCAGGTCATCATCTTCCTGCCGGTGGTGCTGTCCGCGGTCATTGTCGGGTTTCTTTGGAAGCTATTCCTTCACCCGCTTTTCGGCCTCGTCAACAATGCCCTCGCACTTGTCCATATTTCCGGCCGGGCCTGGCTTGGGGATGAGTCGACGGCACTGGGCAGCATCATCTTCGCCAATATATGGAGTTGGATCGGCTTCCCCACCCTTGTCCTGCTCGCTGGGATGCAACGCGTGGGCAAGGAGTTGCTGGAGGCCGCTCGGCTAGACGGTGCAGGAGATTTCTCGCTCCTGACCCGAATCATCTGGCCGTTAATGGCGCCGAGTGTGACGATCGTCTGTGTGCTCACCTTCATCGGCAGTTTCAACTGGTTCGAGCTTCCTTACATCATGTCAGGCGTCGATGGCTCGCCTGGAGGCTCCACGGATGTTCTGGGCCTGTATTTTTACCGTACGGCATTTGGCAGCGAGACGAGCGGCATCCAGAACTTTGGGCAAGGAAGCGCGCTCGCTGTCCTCATGTTCATCGCCGTCGCCGGAACCACCGCGGTTGCGCTGCGCTACCTACGTCGCCGTGAGATCGAGGTCTGATGTCCAATCGGCACGAGGGGATCAAGAATAGCGGGATTCAGATCCTGCTCCTGTTCAACGCCTTCGTGATGCTCTACCCGCTCCTCGTCATGGTTACGTCGTCGTTCAAGACGAATGTCGAGCTGTTCTCATCGCCATTTTCACTTCCGCGAAGCTTCGCGCTCACCAATATCGCAACTGTTTGGACTGACACGAATTTCGTCCGCTATCTCGCCAACTCCCTCAGCGTCACAGTGGCGTCGATCCTGCTGATACTCCTTTTCGGCACGATGGCGGCTTATGCCATCGCCCGGTACCAGTTTCGGGCGAGCGGATTGTTTCTGATGTTTTTCATCAGCGGAATGACTGTGCCTCTGAAACTCGCGATCATCCCTCTGTTCATTGAACTCGACCGCCTCCATCTGGTCGACAACCTGGCGGGCCTCGTTCTCGTCTATGTCGCCATGGGGCTGCCTTCAGCCGTTTTCATCATGACGGGCTTTCTCCGCTCGTTGCCGAAAGAGCTTGAGGAAGCCGCCCGCATGGATCGGGCGAGTGAACTGCGGATCATGCTTTCTATTATGCTGCCTTTGGCACGGCCGGCGATGGTGATCGTGGCCATTCAGAATGCGGTGCCCATCTGGAACGACTTTTTCTTCCCGCTGATCTTTATTTCATCTGACAACCTCAAGACCCTTCCTCAAGGGCTGACCGTTTTCATGGGCGAGTTTGTCACGAACTGGGGTGTTCTATTTACGGGCCTCACACTCGCCGCCTTGCCGATTACGCTTCTCTACGTCGTCCTCTCAAAGCATTTCATTGCCGGTATCACGCAAGGCGCCGCCAAATAGGCCTGCGCCATCTGTGAGCGCCTTGGTTTTCACACATCGCGCGGATGAGGGCATGGGCGAACACTACGATCTGGCGATTACGCTTCCCTAGCCTCGCCGTATTGGGTCTACCCACTAAGCGACCGCTCTTTTACCTGCGAGTGGGGGTGCGCGAGTTCAGCACACCCTCAAAACTTCAGAGCATCGGCGGATTTCCCGGAGGAGTTGATCTACTTGGCGTGGGTAGCTACTCTTCCGAGAACGAAATGGGAGGGCGCGATGCGTTGGCTCGCGACGGCTATTTTCGCAGTAGCACTTCAGTCGCCAGCTTACGCGGCCGATACATCCTGCTGGGGTGGAAGCGTCGACCTATCCCCGAACCTCACCTGCGTTAAGCTGAGAGTGGAGCTTCTGTGTAGCGGGTCGCTACAAGTCGCCTGAAAGAGTCGACACGCGATAACAGTCCTTCCAGCGTTTTATGACGAAACGATAATACCGCATGCTGCTCGGGTCGAGGTCTGGAGTTCGAATCTATCCACTCCGCGAGGGCTTCCGTATAGCACGCCGATATCACTCATGGAATCTAGAACCGACTATTTTGGACCCATTGCTGGTCCCATTTTCTGATTTGAGGTGGTGAGGCGCGGCGGTGAACGCCTGAGACGAAAGAGCAGCCTGAGAGGCTCAAATGAAGGCTCACAAAGTGAAAGAGTGAAGACGCATTGGGATGCGTATGATCTTATCTGGTGGGCGGAGTGCGCCGATACGGTTGGCGTTGAAGGAGGCACCTGGACGCCTCGGTTGCTGCGCGACGATCAGGGTCAACACGTTTCCGATCCTGATCGTCGCGCCAGAACATGGTATCTGTCGCACCGACCGATGCAACAATTCACCTCCATCCGAGTTGTTTCAGAGCATATCCAGAATTCCATATCTTCGTCATGTGAACGATCTGATCGCCCTCGAACTGCATGACATAGACGTAGTCAGTTATCGCGGTCTTGCCTGTGGGCGCAATTGGGCCGCCATTGAGGTGGGTGCCGGTAAAAGCCCCATAGGCTATGACGTTCCCGCGTGTTTCATCAGCGGCGAACGACTTTACCTCGTAACTGCTGTTTGTCAGAGCGACCAAAAGGCCCTTCATCCACTCCGTTAGGCGCTAAGCGTTGTAATATCGGACAGCGCCGTGTTTTGGCATGCGAAGCTAGCGTCGGAGTACAGAAGGTCTTACATTTCTCCCAACCGCCGCCGGTATCGCACGAAACAAAGAAAGCTTCGGCTAACTCAATCATCGTCGCCATGGCGTGCTCCGCTGGCTAGCTTGACTTAATCCTATTACATGAGAAACGAGAATCTGCAACGAAATTGACGAGGCTAGACTCATCATCGACAGGCGGCATCAACACATTAGGGGAGACAGCCTAGCAGCAGGAGGACGCACGTCATGAATATGCGGTGTAGATCTCCGTAAGCGGCAATATTGCTTTTGAAAGAATAGGATATCTCCATGCCGCAAAATACTCGACGTCCACGGCGCAATGCGGCGCGACTTTCCTAATTCCATATTCAACTCCGTGCTTCGCTTTTGCGACCCGCTCTTCTACTTCAGCCGACGACAGGTCATAGCGATCGGCAAGAATCCTTCGAAGCGCCTCCTCGGCGTAGCCGCGGCATTCCTTGCCAACAAGGGAAGGGTGGTTTCTTTTCAAGAAAGGAACCACAGGACCTTCAGCTGCTGAGCGCGGGCTTTCCCTATGACTTCACTATAAGGAAGGCGACCTTCGACCTACACCGCGCCCAATGGTGTAAAGTCTATTCGCTTCGGCATCCAGCCGGGCATCACGAACTCTTCCCTGCGCCGACGCAACCTCCAAAGCATCGTCGACGTCGCTGCTGCTCAGCGCTCCAGCCGCGATCTACCCGCCGGCATCCGCGGCGATGGGCAGCTCGCGGCACAATCGCCGTTTCTCCGTGCCGCGCTTCTCTAACAGTCGCTCTCCCGAGCGGCCGAGGCTCCCGCCCGTTCGTTTCGCGGAGGGCTTAGCGCGGCCGGAGCGAGCTCTGAATGACATTATCGTGAGTAACGGGTTTGAGCGAGCTGACCGGACCCAAGGCGCCTTTCTGAGAGGCAAGAGTCGGACTACAACATGTTGACTTTCAGCAAGCAGCGAGATTGCTCGATGACCATCCCCGACCCCCAAAAGCCGTTCTTGAGCGACGTGAAAGCCCTGCGCGAAATGGCGCGACAGCACATTTCCGAAGGGGCAGTGACGGCAGCCTATCGGGGTGATGTTAATCAGACCATCGACATTCTACAGACTGTCCTCGCGACCGAGATCGTCTGCGTGCTGCGCTACACAATGCATTCGATCGCCGCGACGGGTATTTCCTCGGAAGGAGTCAAGGCCGAGTTTGCGGAGCATGCACGAGAAGAACAAGAACACATGAACGCGGTTGCCGAGCGGATCAATCAGCTGGGCGGCAAGCCAAACTTTAACCCTGAGGGTCTCGCGACCCGGTCAGCGTCGCAATATGTCGAGGGAGACAACCTTGTCGACATGATCCGTGAGAACCTTGTTGCGGAACGCATCGCGGTCGAACACTACAGGGAGTTGATCCGCTATTTCGGTGACGACGATACGACAACCCGCGTGATGCTTGAAGGTATTCTAGGCGTCGAGGAGGAGCATGCTAACGACATGCATGACCTCCTTGTTGCCCACGAAGGCAAGCCCATGCTGCCCGGCTGACGAGCGAGGGCCTCTCGACACTTTGAGTCGCATCACCGTTCACTGCTGGAATGGCGACTTAGGCCTTGAGCGGCGGCAAATTGCCCCGAGCGTACTCGTTGAGGTTGTGCTCGATCAGCGCAAGAACGTAACTGAAGTTTAAATTTGAGGGACGCTGAACGACCTGGTCATCCACTTGTGGAATGTCGATGGCGCTTTCGGCGTCCCAAGCTTAACGTTGCAAAGTGGTATAAACTCGATCCGAGACACCGTTTCCTAGAGCCGACTCACCGGCGCCTTTCGGCCCCTGTGTATCCTCACAACATCGGAGGTAGCGCTTTCGTGTTCAGAAGGCTGCGCCCCGACCGGCTATCGCATTCCAGAGCGAAGCAGGGTTCTCGACCGCCATGGCGATCCGCCCTTCCCAGATAAGGGCGACATCGGAGGATGGCGCCTTGATGATCCCAGGCGCGCTTGGACTTCGTGGCCACCACAAAAACTTGACGCTGCCGGTCGTCATTATGGCGGGCGAGGGCGATAAGGTTGTGTTCAAGCGTCGATCCGGACAGCTCAAAGCGGCAGTCACGGGCAGCGTGCTCCAGGTCGTTAGGGACGGCAGGGCACATGATCCACTACCAAGCTACGAGGCAGGTCGCTGAGGCTGTAGAGACCGTCGTTGAGCAGTCCTCCCGGCGGAACGTTCCCCGGGCGGCGTGATTTTGGCTATGCGGGATGGCTCCGCAATCTGCTGCGCGGGCAGTTGCAAGTCTGCACCCTATTGCCTCGGCCCAGCCCGTGGGTGCAGACAAGGATTTTGGTTTACGAGTTGCTGCAGGCTCGGCGGCAATCTGGTAGGCACCGTCGCGGTCGCAAACCTCGCTCGACTGGCTGGTGACCACTGAGCAGGCCGCACCGTCGGATTGGCGAAAGTTCCATAGACGCGTATTGGAATATCCAGAGCGAAGATGCCCGTCGATGCAGGCTGGCTGCCTATCATGAGGTCTAATGTGCGCCGGTAGAGGTCGAATCGGGCCTCGCCCACAACGGTTCCGGACGCTGTCCGAATGCGCAGCGGCGAGATGGTGCCTACGCCGTCGTTCATATTCAACACACCCAAGAGGCAGGAAACTGGGGTCGTTCCTTGGGCTTTTCGGAACAATAAGCGTATGTCGGTTGACGCCATTTCGATCACCTGGCGGGCAATAGTGCCTCCTTTCATCGAAACGGCGGCGACAACATCGGCAGCGCGGGCCGCCGCGTTGAAGGTAGCGCCGCTCGACGAAGCAACAAGTTGTGCGTCAAGCTTGCCGGAGAGGGGTACTGATGCAAGCCCCAGCACGAGGCGCAGTTGCTGAATGTCGGCACCTGACACGACTACCTTTGCCGACACGCGGCCAATTTTACCCGCGGCTTCAAGCCGCCCATCAGCTCGGATGCTTGCGCCAAGATAAGTCAGTGCCAGCGCCCTTAAGGCGATGTGACCAGGCGTGACCGCCGCGGAGAGGCTAACATCGGAGCCTTGGATGCCATTGTAGACGAGCTGGCGGGCGGCCAAATGCGCGTCGATGAGTGGGTCCGGCGATCGAGGAACATCGATAGGAATATCGGCATCCGACGCACCACCCCCGCTTCCGCCTCGGAGCAAGCCACTGAGGTCGAGCCGAGAGAAGGTGATGTTAGTGGCCACCTCGTCAGGCTTACCTTTGCTACCCTCCTTCAATTGCAACGAAGCTGCCGTGATGGGATTGTCTTTCAGTTCGCCTGTTGCACCTGTCAGGCTCCACAAATCGCCATCCCGTTGTAACTGTCCGGCGAGTTGCAGTGAAACGTCAGATTTGTTAGTTAGCCCGGCAAGCGCCAGTAGGGCTTTCGGTGTTGGGGCCTCAAGCACGACCGCGCCTTTGGCGCCGTCTACATCGAGCGGGTCCGTCATCGTCCCTTTGAACGAAAACTTCGTTTCGTCCGATCTTAGGTGGAGTTCCATGCCGTAGGGAATGGTTCCATCTCTCAGTGCTACGATCGATTGCAGCTCTCCGGCAAGGCTGATGGGCGTGCCATTGTATGCCCCAGTGGCAGTCAGCCTGACCGGTTGAGTCACGTTTGGCGTCACGATCGAAAGCTTGGTCAGCGTCGTGCGGAAGGTCGCTCCGCCAGAGGTGCGGTAGACAACTTCGCTGTCGTTCAAACGGGCATTAAGCAGTGTCGGAAACCAAGATCGATTGTCGGACGTTGTAGGATTCGGCTTCGCCCCACCAAATCTCCAGTTAGGAGTATGGCCGGCTGTTCGTTCCGCCAAGATTGAAAGGCCATCGATTACTAGGCGCCGCACAATCAGAGGACGGTGGAGAAGCGACAGCGCGTCGACTTTGGCGGTGAGGTGGCGCAACTCGACCATCATCGGGCGACTGCCACCGGGTACATTGGCCAATCGCGCAGCATCGACCTCGATTGTGATCCATCGCCCTGGGGTTATGTGCAGCGCATCAATCGTCACTTGTCTGCCGAGAGCTGCGCTGGCGCGGCCCGAAGCGAGAGATGCTAAATTAAAATGTCCGACCAGCAAGTATACCGCGACAATAGCGACGAATAGTAAGCCCATCAGTCCTAGGGAGACGTAGATGAACCAGCGAACCACGTCTGCCTCCTTGGGCCCCTTCACTAGGGACGTCGTCCTTGCCTCTATTCTTACAAGGTTCAGCCCCGCTCACGTTGGTAAATCGTTCGAAGCCCGATCCGCTTTATCCGCATTGAATATTGCGTCGTCCTTCGAGTAAGCCCCAATCGCCTCGAAACCTTCGTCCCTCAGTAATTGCGGGGAATCAGTAGGACCTACCATTTTGTCTGTGAGCGCGTAGGCCCGGCCGGCGTGCAGAAGCGGAAACGCGATATGCAAGAGCGTCTTCCGCAACCCAATGAGTGTCAGCCGCGCTGAGGATCCGGTTTCTACTATGGCGATCCAGTGCAGCTACCAGTACCAGACAGCGCGCTGGCCTCCAACCCCGTCAACGCCTTCTCCTCCTCGAAAGGCGAGCCGCGGCCCGATCGCCACCCTTGCCAATCTAGGAGCGAACGATCTCCACCGGAGTTTGATGCCCAAAAAGAGCGAATGGGCGTCCAGCTCTCGGCGTGCAGGTCTACAGAATCGAGCAACGTTCCGTCCATGCCAAAACACATCCTTAAGCAGATGGGGCGGTCTATCCTCGTGACTAGCCACCCCACCGGTCAAGTTCCCGGGTGTCGGGCAGAATGGGTGCCTGAGGAGAGCAGCCTGCACGGCGCATCAGTCGGCGTGATGTTAACACGCGATAATGAAGCTTCTAGGGTGTTGATAGGTCTAACAGGCTGTCAGAACACCCATGAAAGATCCTTGCACTCAAAGCCGATCCATCCATATACCATCCAGATGGATGGAGATGGCCGGTGGGCACGGTGCATGACATACGGACTAAAACGGCCGATAGCGAGAAGATCACGATCAACCTGGGTTATGTCGATCTCGGCCATATCGATCTGATGGTGAAGGATGGGTTCTATTCTAACCGGACAGACTTCATTCGCACCGCTATTCGCAATCAGCTCGATCGCCACGCTGACGTTGTACGCCAGTCCGTGGCGCGAAAGACCCTCGACATTGGTCTCGCGCATTACGGCCGCAGCGACCTTGAGGCGGTGCAAAGTCGCGGCGAGATGCTGCACATCAACGTGCTCGGCTTGGCCACCGTCGCGCGAGACGTCACGGCCGAGCTGGCCCGCGCGACCATCGCCTCGGTGACGGTCTTGGGTGCGCTACATGCCAGCGCCGAGGTCAAGGCCGCCTTGGCGGACCGAACGAACTAAATCGACGCCGACGGGCCAAGCGTCGCCCGTCAAAATGACGACGATCCACTATCGACGGAAGCCGATATCGGTTCCGCACGGGATGCCTGATGGGGTCCCAAAACACGGAAGTCACAGCGATGAAGAATCACCTGCCTGACGGGCTGCTACAGGCGACACGTTTGACAACGGGAGGCCGTCTTGCAGAGGCCACCGCAGCTTTGCAGAACATGCTCGCAGGCCGAGCAACGAGTGGCAAAGCCGAGCCGGCGGCACAGCGCAACCCTCCTACCATTGAAGGCGTGGTCGAACCGGCCAGATTGGCCTGGGGTGACTACGCGCCACGCGCATGGCCCCGGTTCGGTGCGGCCGGCGGTGGCAGGACCTTCGCCTCGGGTGAGTTCAATCTGAAGCCGGCGGTCTCCAATCCGTTGTGCGGTTTCTTTGAGCAGGGCAGCCACGGCGCCTTCCAGTTGCCGGTCGGCGGTCTTGCTCCTTTGTCTGCGAACCGGGTGCCGGTCATCGTGCCGGATGGTGCGCGGTTCCTTGCCAAGACCTTCAGCAACCAGGCCGGCAGCCGCCCTTACAAGCTTTACGTGCCCAGCGGGTACCATGGCCAAGCTGTGCCATTGATCGTGATGCTGCACGGCTGCACACAGTCGCCGGATGATTTCGCCGTCGGCACGCAAATGAATGCTGCTGCGGAGAAACATACCGCCATCATCGCCTATCCTGAGCAAACAAGTTCCGCAAATATGCAGAAGTGTTGGAATTGGTTCAGTGAAAGCGACCAACAGCGTGATCGGGGCGAGCCCTCACTTCTTGCGGGGATTACTCGCGAAGTACTGCGCGACTTTGAAATCGATGAACGCCGTGTTTATGTCGCCGGGCTTTCGGCGGGAGGGGCAGCCGCCGCGGTTATGGGGAACGCCTACCCCGATCTCTACGCCGCGATTGGCGTGCATTCTGGGCTCCCCTGCGGGGCAGCACGGGATATGCCCTCTGCGTTCGCCGCGATGCGTGGCGGCAGGGGCTTCCTGCCTGAGTCAGCGAGGTCTCCACGACCCGAGGCTCTTGGGCGACTTGTCCCCGCCATCGTTTTTCATGGCGACCGTGATACCACGGTAAACCCGCTCAATGGTGACGCGGTTGTGGTTCAGTCCGCTCAGCGCGAGGCGCTGAGGACGCAGGTTGAAAGCGGCCAGGTTCCAGGCGGTTTGGCGTACAGCCGCACCCTGCATTATAACGTGACCGGAACAACAATGATCGAGCAGTGGCTTGTCAAAGGCGCCGGGCACGCCTGGTTTGGTGGAAGTCCTTCAGGCTCTTACACTGAGCCGCGCGGGCCGGATGCGACAGCGGAGATGCTGCGTTTCTTTCTAGAACACCCGCACCCGGCGTCGGTGTAGGACAGCGGACGAGGACTTCGGCACGATGCGCGGGCCGCCAGGTTCCTCGAAACTGTGAGCCACCGTTCTGGCTTATGCCGGAACAGTGTTTTCTTCTCACTCTGACTTTCAGGTAAAGGTGACGCATGAGCACACATGACACGACGTGGTACGTGGTCGCTGATGGCGGCAAGGCCCGTATCCTTTCCCGCCATGATGACCACTTCCACACGATCCACACCTTCAGTGCGGAGGGCGCCGGCGACATCGACGACGACGCCTCCAGGGGCGCGCATCAGCTAAAGGCGCCTCACTCCGATCCCAAGGCCGAGATCAAGGAGGAGTTCGCGCGCGTCGTTGCGGACTATCTCAACCTCGCGCCGGAATCTGAAGTTCAGGCAATTGTATTGGCCGCCCCTGGTCACGTCCTGCACGACATCCGCGAGCGGCTTAACAAGCTTACGGCAGCGAAGCTCACTCGGAGCCTCAGCAAGGACTTGACCAACATTTCCGACCACGCGATCGCCGAGCATTTCGAGGAGTGAGTGCTAGGCGCCTCAACCTCTCTTTCCATCTACGCGGTTACACCGAAGCCATGAGTTTTAGTGGAGCGGGGTCCGCGTCGATCATCAACCGCAGGAATTAGCTTCAGCTTGGTCGTCCAACTCTGGGGTGCTTCCGGCAGGAGCCCACGCTGCCTTAAGAAGGTCCTCCTGGTGTCGCGCTCAAGGCTAACTTAGATTGGTTGCCCGAGGGCAGGACTTGCCGGGCCGCAAACTGACAAGGAAGAATAGTCCCATGCGTCTGCTGTCAATGATGATCGTGGCTGGCCTATTGAGTTTTCCTGTGTCTCATGAAGCGGCGGCCAGCCCAGCGACGCCGATCCAGTCGCGAATAACTTTAGCCCCAAGCAATAGTTCTATCGAGAAGGTCTACTACTATCGTCACCGATATTATCCATATCAGTACAGAGGAGCTTACTACCGGCACCGCTACTATCGCCATGGTCGTTACTATTACCATTGAGAACGAATACGCTTCGACCGCGCTAGGTATAACGTCGCGTTCGCGATCCGTGTTATGGATCGGTGCCGAGGGAATGCATGGTAGAGCATGCCGATCCGTCCTGAACTACGGTCTTTCTATCCCGCCCATTGGTGCAAGTTGAGTCAACTTGCCGTTCGAGCGTGCCGGAGGTCGTTGCCAAGGTTGTCGACCACATATGCAGGAGGTTCGTTGCCTCCCGGACGGCCGCTGGTTGATGATGAAACACGCACTTGGCGCGACCAGCGCGGGCGTCCCGCGCGTTGGCCGAATTCGTTGGAAGCGCCGCGCCGCCGCAGCGATTGCGTTGTGCTCGCCGCCGTGCATCTTGAGCTTGATCTGAGAAGACCGCATGGTTGGATCGGCAAAAGGCGAAAGAGGATCGGGAGCTTCCAGCGGCCTTGAATCATTTCAATCACGCGGATCACGTGCATGGCTATACCGTCCGGCCCGAGACAGACAGCCCGGTGCTCAGCTGTGACAGGCACCTTAAAGTGCGT
Source organism: Acidisoma sp. L85 (assembly GCF_009765865.1). GTDB lineage: Bacteria > Pseudomonadota > Alphaproteobacteria > Acetobacterales > Acetobacteraceae > Acidisoma. The sequence continues at coordinate 5,204 of NZ_LMUQ01000011.1, read as the reverse complement.
ACTTGCCTCACCTGTCGTCATGATCCACCTGGCTCCTTTTCCGCAGTTTGGAATGGGCTTCGGACAATGGACCTGCAACTCAAAGACAAGACGGCATTGGTGACAGGCAGCAGCAAGGGGATCGGCGAGGCAATCGCGATGGCTTTAGCACGAAGGCGTAAATGTCGTCGTCCATGGCTGGCCTGGAGTTTGGCCACAATTGCGGTATCCAGCGCGTCCTTTTCAGCCAGTAAGATGCTGATCCGCTGTAGGGTGGTCTCAGTTGTGAATGGGGCAGCGGGCTTTGCCTTAACGGTGCCAATGGGCTCGTTTGTTGGAGTGGTCGCGTGTTTTTTGTTGCAGGCGGTGGGTTCGGTATGTGTTGGCCATCCATCGTGCATCGGACAGTGCGTTTCACGGTCGAAGATGAGCAAGCGTTGGCTGCAGCGGCCGTGGGAATTGTTCAGAGGATGGGATATGCTGTCAGGGCTGCAGCCGCGGGTATAGCGGCCAACGCTTCAGGGCTTGCTTCTGGCATGACCGCGGCCCGGTCGGCTGGCTTTCGGGTTTTCGCGGCGTTCATACCAGTGTTGATTATTGGCATGCTCAGTGGTTGGCGGCTCACTGACGAGGTTGACGAGGTGGCCAACCAAATCGAATGATTGAATGCGGCAGAGGAGGTTCCGGTCTCGGCAAGGCGACAACGCAGTCGGCGCGAGCTTCCCCTTTCAACGGCTGATCCTCGTAGAGTTCAACACGCGAGATGCTCTCTTTCCGCGTGTCATTGCAACGTAACCGAGAGATTGATGAACAGGGGAGCAAGTGCCTAGGCCCCGCAAGAAGCTGAGCTGGGAGGAACGATCGACTGCTCTATCCTCGACTTGTAAAGTGACGCCCGCGCGATCTTCGCGGAGCCGCCAACCGTTTGGCGTCCAAGTCGGGAAGAGTACTTTCTATGCCGGGAACCTCATCTAATGCTACGTGGCCAACATTGGCTTAATCGTGCCCTGAGCTCTCGAAGGCTGACCTCATGCTGAGTCACTGGTCTGGCGTAGCATCGCAGGCGGAATGACGACCTTGATCCGTCCGGAGTTCACGTCGTAGACGATACCTGAGATAGTAAACTCGCCCGGAATATCTTGATTGGCCCTCCACGCGGCGACGTCCATGGCGACCGCTTTATATGGATCAGTCACTTCCATGCATTCGAGCTGCTTCCGCGTAACTCCGAGATGTTTCGCCAGAAGATCGGGTGCGTGCCTGTAGCAGCCGATGATCCCACAATCGGTATGGTGGAGAATGACAAGGTTCCAGCTCGGCCCCATCATCTGGCCTGCGGCCATGGCTACAGTGGGCAAGAGAATCATCGTTTCGACCAAGGCCGGATTGATGCGACCGCCTATATTGCGGAAAGTCGCGGCCTCTCCGGGCTCAAGCCCCAGAACATCCAGTGGATCTACCCGTGGATCTAGGCACCCAACTACAATCGTCTTGGCTGATGGGATGATCTTGAGGCTTGCCGAAAAGCCGTCGCGGGCAAAAGTCTCGTTTCTCTCGATTATTGTCTCTATAAAACCCATTTTCAACCTTTCAAAAACCTTACGGGAGGTATCCTCAAGATAAGCCCGATCCAGGGTTACGCAGAGCTTGTCGCGGCGCCGGCAGGTTCGCCAGCGTTGCCCCATGCGTTAGCACCGGCCTGGCGTCCAACGCTCAAGGAGTCGGCGCAGGCGCGTCCCACATTGACGCGAGCACCCAAGGCGAACGCTTCAGACCTTTTGTTATCCTGATGTCTCTCACCGGGCTCAGGATCCGTTGAGCGTCGCTGCGTGAACGCGAGTGAACTCACGTACGGTCATCGGCCTACGCCCTGTCAGCCGCTCGACGTTGTCGTCAGCACCTGACATCACGCCATTTTGGTAATCTTCCATCGCACCGCTCAGATGCTGGACGATGTAGGCCGGCACGCCCATCGCCTCGAGCGAGGCGCAATACTCAGTGATCGGCAGATCCTGAAAGACGATCTTGCGTCCGAGCGCTTCGGAAAGTTCGGCCGCCATTTGCTCATGGTCCATTTCGACAGGGCCGGACAGAGGGATGGTTTTGCCGATATGCGGCTCGGGCGCCATCAGGATCGCAGCTATCGCGCGTCCTTGGTCGTCCGCAGCGATTGGCGAATGCCGCCCTTTGCCGACGGGCATCCGGAGGATACCCTGACGAAGGTATGGCAACTGCCAGGGGTAGAGCAGCCACTCCAGGAAATAGGTCGGCCGGAGGTGCACGACGGGGAGGCCCGACCAATTGAAAACCTGTTCGGCGATATAGCTGTCTCGGCAGGAGTGGCTCTTCGACTCACGGCGCGCCGAACGCTGCGACAAATTGACGATGGTCGGCCCGCCCGCTTCCTTCCCGGCCTGGGCGAAATTGACGACTGCATTGATGAGGCCCGTCTGGACCGGCCAGACAAAGTAGGCCGCATCGACACCCTCCATCGCTGCGCGGATGCTGTCGATTTCGAGCAGGTCCCCGACCGCGATCTCCGCGCCAAGCTTCTCTAAGGCGTCCGATCGTGAATCCTTCTTGTGAACCATTGCGCGGACCTGCAGTCCTAGCGCTAGCGACTCTCTGACAGCGACGCGTCCCGTGTCCCCAGTCGCGCCGGCGATGAAGACTGTTCGTCTATCAGTGGGAGATGACACGGGGGAACCCTCTCTAAGACGCCTAACGCCGGTATACGGCGGAGCGTAGCGCCTTTCGGGAGCTAACCAAATGTCGTATATCCCTCGTTTCGGGTCGCGAGGGTCGGGCATGCTAACAGTGGGATTCGTCGTGACGCCGGGCTTCCCTGTCATGAGCCTTGCTGCGCTCTCGGTATTCGAGTTTGCTAACCACAGCTCCGGAGAGAAGCTCTACGACATCCAAATATTATCCGACGACGGCATGCCCGTCCCATCGGCTTCAGGCACAAGCCTTGAGACCGCGGCCTTCAACAATGGACGGTTCGACACAGTGATCATCGGCGGCAACACCCGCGTCATGCCTACCTCGCGCAGCTTACTAGCCTTTGTCTCAAGCGCGGCGAAGACGTCACGCCGGATCTCTTCCATCTGCACGGGCATCTTTGCCCTGGCCGATGCTGGCATACTTGGTGATCGCCGTGTCACGACGCACTGGCTCTTCACCGAAGATTTGAAGACGCGCTTCCCTGAAGCCCAACTGGTTGAGGATCGCATTTTTATCGTCGACGGACCGATTTGGACAGCGGCGGGCAACACCGCCGGGATCGATCTAACGCTTCATATGTTGGAAGAAGACTATGGTTCTGATCTTGCACGCATGGTCGCTCGCATTCTTGTTGTCGACTCTCAGCGCTCAGGAGGGCAGTCCCAGCATTCGGCATTGCTGGAGCTGAATCCTAAATCCGACCGCATCCAAGAAGCTTTGGCCTATGCTAGGCAGAATTTGTGTAAACCACTTTCCGTGCAGAAGCTCGCTCAGTCAGCCGGTCTTGGCCCCCGTCAGTTCAGTCGCGCCTTTCATGCCGAAACCGGGACGTCTCCTGCGAAAGCAATTGAGAGTCTTCGGCTCGATAGGGCGCGGCTTATGATTGAGCAAGGCCGGCATCCGATTGAAGTCGTCGCGCGCGAGACTGGCTTCGGAGATCAAGAACGAATGCGCCGCGCCTTTATTCGTGTTTTCGGTGAGTCCCCACAGAGGCTACGGGCTATCGCGGCGGGCAGGGCAAACCGAGGAACTAGTTGACATCAGGCCAAGGTTTTTAAGCTCGTCGCTCCGAATCTTACTGATCCGCTACTCGCGACTTCTGCCCAATTGCGTTGCAAACCAGTGCGGGCCCAAGGCGCAGCATACATCAGCCAACCTCCTGCACCTTGAAAGCGCCTCTACAGCGAAGGCCGCCCTGGCACTGTTCAGCATGGCGACCGTGCCCATAGGTACTGCGGCAAAGAGGTCAGACGGCTGACCAATTAGGATGTCTGGAAGGCGCGCCGCTCTCCTTAGACTATCGTCCCGCCAAACTCTCATCGCGGCCGGATCGATGGCGTCACCCATGGGCGTGTCGATGCAGCCAGGGCAGACGGCGTTGATGCGGATCCCCTTCGCTGCATAATCCAGGGCGGCGCTCTTGGTCAGGCCGATCACGCCGTGCTTGCTGGCATGGTACGCGGCGCGCCCGGCGAGACCGACAAGACCGCCGAGGGATGAGCAGTTGACGATTGCGCCGCTGCCCTGCTGCCGCATGTGCAGAAGCTCGTGCTTCATGCAGGTCCAGACGCCACGCAGATTGACGGCATTGACCTCGTCGAAGGCCTCACCACTCTCGTCCGTCACGTCGCCCATCGGGCCGAGGATACCGGCGTTGTTGTACGCCATATCAAGTCTGCCAAACGCCGCGACTGTCCGTTCCACCATCGCCGCTGCCTGACGCTCATCCGTCACGTCACAGGTGACGCCGACCGCCCGGTGCCCCTTGTCGGTCAGGGCATCCACGGCTGCCCGTTAGCGCCTCCTCCTTGCGGTCGGCGAGCACAACGGCGGCGCCTGCTTCTGCGAAGGCCGAGCGGTCGCCAGCCCCGTGCCGGAACTGGCGCCGGTCACGAGCGCAACCTGGCCTCTCAAGTCATAGATATGGTTCATCGTCTGTCTCTTTCGCTGCCTGATCTGGTCAGCTCTCGTATTGCGCGTCGCTGACGTGCTCGAGCCAATCCACTGGCGAGCCGTTCAGCTTCTCCTGGATAGCGATGTGGCTCATGGCCGTGGTCGGTGATGCTCCGTGCCAGTGCTTCTCGCCGGCCGGGAACCAGATGACATCACCGGGCCGGATTTCCTCGATGGGTCCGCCCTCCCGCTGCACCCGGCCGCAACCGGCCGTCACGATCAGCGTCTGCCCGAGGGGATGGGTATGCCATGCGGTGCGGGCACCGGGTTCGAAGGTCACCAGGGCACCCCCGACCCGCGCCGGATCGGGCGCGCTGAACAGAGGGTCGATGCGGGCAGTGCCGGTGAACCAGTCGGCTGGTCCCTTGCCGGAGGGTTGTGAGCCAATGCGTCTGATATCCATGGTCAGTTTCCCTGTGTCGTGGGCCGCCGACGCGGCTGTGGGGCCTTACCTAGGGTCAGGACTCATTCTTTGAGATAGAAGGTGACACTGGCTGCGATGCAGATGGCGGAGAAGAAGGTGTGTGCGCAGCGGTCGTAGCGGGTGG
>NZ_LMUQ01000010.1 GCF_009765865.1 Acidisoma sp. L85 | reverse complement strand
TCACCGTTTGCCCACGACGCCACCGGCGCCGTGCCCAGTCTGAGTCCATCCGGCGACTGTGGCAACTGGTTCTTCACGCGCGGATAGGCACGGTAAACCAGGAATTTCATTCGTGGCTGACAGGGGCCCGGCAGGTATTCCCCGACTCGACGCCTGCCATCAGACCAGGCACAAAAGGGCGATGACGTCGCGGTTCCATTTTGATAAGGTGGCGGTATGTCAAAAGGTCCGCCGCCGCCGCCGCCGCCGTCGAAGCCTGCTCCTACCGGGACAGCTGGTGTGCTGCCGCGGCTAGATCAGCCATAATCGGCGCTCGTTCGTAGGCAAGCAAGTACGCAGCTGCTCCTGCCAGAGGCGCTGCGATGAGCAGCTTCCCGGTTCGCCGAAGCGACCTGCCCATTGCATTCAGTCTGCGGTGATTGGCCTGAATGCCGCTAGTAATGCCCCCCGCCAGTGACTCAAGGGCCTCGAGTTCAGACTCCAGAGGGTCGGATATGACCACGGATGGATCGTAGCCTCGCATCGCCCAGTCGCGCGGGCGAACGGCATGGATACCCTCGATCGCAGCCCAAAGTAGAACCAGACCAGCTACGGCGGCGCCGATTTGACGGGCGACGTCCGTGCCCGAAAATGCAACGCTCGCCGCGGCCAAAAGAGCTACAGCCGCCCACCCGGTGAGCGCGGTTGCCCTAGCTTCCAGTGCAGTCCTAACCGCGGATTGAGCTTCCAACCTTTCCTCCCCCTGCCGCATACCTTCCTTTGCGCGCCAGTAGCGAAGATCGCCCCCAATCGCCCCAAGCTCAATCTCCACTGCATCGCTGCGCGCACTGTTACGTCGATCGTTTCCGTCGGGAATGGTCACGTCGATGTCTTTCTTAATTGTCCCAATCGCCGTTGAAAGCAGCAAGCCATTGCACCGGATTTAGCAACAAACATTTTCGCACCTAGCGAGAGTTACTACGATCACCCTCAGCCGGTCCGAATCGCCCCATGCGTCTCTGCCCCGCTATCCGGTAAGCTGTCAGCCGCCAATGTGATGAGTTGAACAGCAAACTGCCACACGTACCTTTATCATCGGTTGCTCGCATACCGCTCAAGGTATTGATTGAGTGCCTCGCTCACGATCTTTGGTTCACTCGCACGCGTCTTGGGGATCAAGAGAGAGATCCCTCCCCTGCCTTCAATTGATGCCTTGAAGATGACCTTGCCACTGTCATCCAGAACGCTTTCGATACGAGATGGTTTATGGGTCGGTTCTTTTTTGGTGTTGACCCTCAATAGGCGTGCAACCACCTGGCTTGGAGTTAACGGGGTCAGCCCTTGAGAAAGTCGGGAGCTTTGCTCTCCCGATAACGCTGATGCTTCCTTCAACAATTTTTCTCGGTCACGTGGATGGCTGAGTCGAGGAGCGATGGCCGCAGCGTGCGTAATTCCTATGACATGCGGCGACTCAAAACACGCCAAAACCTCTCTCGGAAGTTTTGCAAGTTCCAGATACCGACTAAGCCAGCTCTTAGAGACCTGAAGCCGCTCAACCATCTTCTGCTGACTACCATCGTAGTATCGATCAATTGCGACCGCGTAATCTTTCGCCCTTTCAAAATCGGACAAGTCTTTTCGCGAACGATTTTCTAAGTCCGCAACGCGAAACGCCTCCTCATCGCTGAGTTCCCGAGGCTCGACCACGAACTTGAACTCCGGGAAGTGGTGGGTTCGTAGCCAGGAAACGCTCCAGTGTCGCCTGGCACCACAAATAACCTCGAATCGATAGGCAGGGTCATCTACGACTCGGCGGACGATTGCCGGCACCTCTTGGCGTCCCTGGGCCCGCAAACTCTCTATAAGATCGGCACACGTGACTTCGTTCAGAGCAGCATAGTCGCGATTGTGGCCGTCCCAGATGCGACAGACAGCGGGATCAACCAGTTCATGAACTCTAGTCACCGCGCCGCCAGAAGACAGTTCTGCCAGTCTATTCTCCCGCGCGCCCAATATCCCTGTTCTAGGAGGCCGCCGCGGCTCAATTCCCCCTCCTCCTCCCCCAGTAATCAGCCCTGCAAACCCTTTGTTCCCCAGCGCCATCCAACTTTCCCTTCCCTCAAAAGCTCGAGCCTGAGCTGCATGGCCACAAACTGGCGCCTCCGCCCGCCCACCGGGAACGACTCCGCACAGCGAGAGACGGCGATCTTGTCGTATTATCAGCGTCTTAGAGCAAAGTTGCAGACCTGCAACCCACGCTAAAGCACGCCCTCGGCACGCAAGCGTGCTTTGTGACTTGGCCAAGTCATCCGAATCTGCGTTTCAATCTCAGCGTTTACGGCATTCAGGTAGTTGAGACAGCGCTGGTAGGTTTCTCGGGATGTCACAGGTTGCTCAAGCTCGTATACCGACATCATGCGCGCAGACGCGTTGTCGATCTCAGCACTGTCTCTGAGTACTGAGCGCAGCATATTTTCGCCGAATAAGTTTCGCATAATCTGAAGCAGCTCGCGCTGCACCGATTTTTGCTCGTCCGCGCGCGTAGCAACAAACCTGATCCAATTCAGGTCTATTGGCAGCCCCCTCTCCGCAAGGACACCCATGCTTTCGTGGAGCATTGCCAGAAAGCTCGTTGTCGACGTGAAATCGACAACGGTAGGAGGTACTGGGATAAGAAGTGAATTGGCCGCCCGCATGACAGACAGCGAGACTGTCCCGAGCGCGGGTGGAGGATCCAGGATAACTACGTCAAAGTGCTCCTGGATCGAAGCAATGCCTTCCGCGAGCCGATTCAAGAGCATTCCGTCTGACCGCGCGATACGAGCCGCAAGTTCATACTCAGCGGAATAGAGCCGCAAATTTGCCGGGATGAGAAAAAGGCCGTTCCAATGCGTCTCGCGCACAGCATAGGCCAAGCTGGACATCTCTGCGTTCCGTATAAAGGGATAAAGGGTATCTTCCTCGACGATATCTAAGTCCGGGATATAGCCCAGCATCGTGGTTGACGAGCCCTGGCTATCGCAATCAATCAGACAAACGCGGTAACCACGGATGGCCAAGTGCTGCGCTAGGTGGACCGACAAGGTGGATTTGCCCACGCCCCCCTTGAAATTCTGAACGGCAATGATCGATAGGGGGTCAGAGGGCTCTCGCCACGGCCGGGTGCCGAATACCCGGCGCATGTCATTGACCTCTTCAAGGGTATATCCGATACGGCGCCCAGTGTTCGTCCGAGCAACGCCTGGCAACCTGCCATCTTTCTCGGCCTCCCGAATGGCAGCGCCGGTTCTACCTACTAGCTCGGCAGTCCGAGTGATCGAGAAACGGGGTGCCCGACGAGTGCCAGGCTCGCTTCCCTCATCCGAAGCATCGCCCCTTGCCCGTAGCTTCGCCACGACGTCGATCGAGCGGTTATAAAGGGACTCCACGACGATCGCAGGGTCGATGCCATCCATAGCAATATTCCTGAGTGGAGACTAAAACGCCGAACGGGATCGGCTAGAGACCTGAGGAGTCCGTGGCAGCCCGCAATCTCTCGCGGCACGGTCAAGCTGCGACCCGAAATTTTGCTTGATGTAGTCGGCCTTGAAACGAGAACCAACCACGATCTTTTCTCCATCGTCATCGGTTTCAATTGTGGCATCGGAGAGCCAAGCTGCCGCGACCGCACGCCCTAGGGCTAATTTCAAAGCCCTCAAAAAGGCGTCGCCAGGCTGCTCGATGATCGGAGGTGCCTTGGGTGGCGCGGGACTTGTGTCGACGAGACGTAGCGCGCGTCTTTGTAGCGGGGCAGGGGAGGCGTATAGGCGTATAGCGGTAGTATCGAACTCAGCTCGTGCATCCGGATATACAGCTGAAACATGCCGCTCCCAAGCATCCCGAACAGTTTGACGGAATTTCCGAATATTTGTCCCTTCGTTGCCGAAATGCACCGCTAGCTGGGCCCAGCTCAAAAGAGATGGCCCAGCTTTGTTGATTCGGGGAAGCCGATATGCGAGCCACGTATAGAGGTCGAGCGCTGTCGCGGAATCGCGGAGTTGACGTATGGCGTTTTCATCTAGAGGAACAGCATGCTCGCGCAAATGTTCGAAAAAGCCCTCCGTCAACAAAATCTCTCTGGAAAAGCTGCCCTGTTTACTATTCCGCCCTGAATAGTCGCTGGTTAGCTTGACCTCTTTGACGGCGAATTCTTGGCCCTCTGACGTCTCGCCGTCCCAACGAATCATCCACTCACAAGCGAGCAGACGGTCTAGCTGGTCTCGGATGAGCGTTGCCGACCCGCGAGGGCCATAGCTGATCGTTCGAAATCCCATCCTCCTCATCCAGTCTGTGAATGACGTCCCAAGTGTTATATGCCGTGATCTCGTTCGCACTGCTTCAGTCATGATGTGGATCAGAACGAGGCGCGGTAATGAGCCGTAAGGGACACCAATCACCGCCATGGTCTGTTCACCGTTGATCCACTGAAGAACAGGTCTTGGCGTGATCGCAAGCGTGTACTGCCCGTCTCTGCGAATAATCGACGCCGTATCATCAGCGGGTTTTCTCACAGGAAGAGACATCGCGCAGAGCGCAGAATGGAGAAAGTTTGGGGTGGGTTCCTCGACTGCAACCGCATGAACGCGATCGAAAAGGTCTGGATGCCCAAGCTGGTGCGCGTGTGAACGCGCGGCTCCTCGTCCTTCGCCAACGAGAAGAGCATGGACTTGCTGGCCGAATGGTCGCTTGTCACCCGCCACGAGTGCCGCTCCGCTATTGTGCCCGACTCGAGAAATACCAAGTCTTACGTGCGCTAGCACAAGCGGCGGTTTAGGCCAATGATTTTCACAAATGTTCCCCAAATGCCGCCAACTGCGAAAGTGTGCCGATGCTGAGAGTTCGTAAGAGCTTCTCCAAGCCTGAGGCTCTTCTTAGGAAACTTAATAGGATTAGTACCGCTTTCATCGGCCGCCCGAGCGAAAGCGTACTCGTATCATCGGCTCGACTCGGACTAAGGGTACGATGGTCATCGCTTGAGCGTACCCAAAGCATCGGAGGGGTTTGGGCGTAAGATTTTCATCCGCTCTGGGGAAGGATACTCGGGCCCGAGGTGGGTCGCTAGCGGCCGAGTCGCAGCGCGTACCAACATCATCGGTCGTCGAGAAGTGCATCGAGGTGAGCTACGGGGACCACCCAAAATGCAATGCAACCCTCCGATCCCTCGGCAAGGCCGCAGCAAAATATGCTGACACATGGGGAATTCATTTTGATCTCGAATTGTTCGGTAACTGTGGTGGCTCGGGCGCTGATCAGGCCTAGTCGTCGCGCGACCGGGGGTGTCAGTGTCTACGTAGGCACTTGATCCAGAATGGGCTCGATATCGAGCCAAGGTGTTATCTAGGGCGAGCGCGTCTCGAATTTTGTTGGCGATCAGGATTTTAGAGGTCGCCGGCGGACCTGGTTTCGACCCGGTGCCGACCGTCCACGACAAAAGGATCGGGCAAGCCCGTTTACGGAATTTACCGCCGACTGGAAGGCGACTGCCAGCCGTAACGGACGACGTTCTCATATCGAGAGCTCGCCAGAGGTGCTTCTGTCACGGTCGCAGGAATTACTCGATTCGGAAACGATTGGTGACGAAGCCTTTGAGTGTGCAGAAGCCAGGGGATGAGGCTCAGATAGACGTTTCGCGTGCCTAGCAGACCGAGAATCTGTGAGGTTCGGTTAGAAGCGTAGGTATTTAGCCCTATTCAGGCACGGTAATCTATAATTACCGTGCCTTTACGCGCGAGAAGTATGGGTTGCCACAGTCGTCCCAATAGATTCAGACTGGACCGCGTCGGCGCGTCGCGGGCGAACGGCGAGGGGGGGCTTTGGGGGCAACATGGCGGCTGAGGTGAGCACCACGGTATTGCCGCCCAAAGCGAATGAGTCTCGACCCGGTGTGTGATGCGGATCGCCGGCGAGGCGCTACAGCCGGAACTCGCCCGTCTCGCCACCGAAGCAATGGACGACGCCCTGTCGCCGGATCGCCGACGCCGGCTCTCGGCGCCCCTACAGAATGACTTCTGGTCGGCCGACTGGACGCCTTGGGCGGCGTTGACGAGCCTTCGCAAGCGCAGGCCGGCTTCGGGTCTTCGATCTCCGGCCCGATTACCGCGATGACTGATGTCGAGCCGGCCGCCGGCGGCGCTCACGATCCTCTGTGGCATGATTGGGAGGCACCGCCGCGGCTCCCGGCGAGCCCGGTGCTGCATCTGGAGGGGTTCGACGGACCGATGGGCGTGCTGCTCGACCTTGCCGAGCGGCAACGGATCGATTTTGGCCGCATGTCAATCCTGGATCTCGCCGAGCAGTTTGTCGCGGCCATGGCGCGGCTTGCCGATCAGGTGACGTTGGAGCAGCGGGCCGACTGGCTGGTTCTGGCGACGCGGCTGGTCCTGCTGCGCTCGCGCTTGCTCTTCCCCAACAGTCCGGAAGCCGCGGCGGAGGCGGAACAGGATGCGGCGGGCGAGCTGCGCCGCCTCGATGACTTGGCGACGATGCGGGCGGCCGGGATTTGGCTGCAGCAGCGACCGCAGCTTGGCCTGGATGTCTTCGTCCGACGGCCACCCAGCATTCCCCGTGAGGGCGGCTATGTCGCGCTGATGGAAGCTTGCCTGGTGGTGCTGCGGGGCAGGGAAGGGCGACCGGAAGAAACGCCGCTCTACCGGCCGGCCATCCCGGATCTCTGGCGCGTGGTCGATGCCTTGGCGCGGATCCAGACGCTGCTGGCCGAATATCCGGCGGGCGGCGACCTCGCCGCCTTTTTGCCGCCGGTTGCCGAGAAGGCTACGGACCGCCCGCTTCGGGCACGGGCAGCGGTGGCGAGTACCTTTCTGGCGGGGCTCGAGCTGGCGCGCGAGGGCAGCCTCACTCTGGCGCAGGACGTCCCGTTCCGAGAGCTTCAGCTTGGCGGCGCCCCCTCGAGCCTCGGCGAAGGAGTCGCGGCTTCAACGGCGGCCGCGTGATACGGATCGACCACAAGCAGCCGCCTGGCTAACGCCGATATGTCGGCTCTATGATTTTAGGCGATCGCCAGTGATGGCTTCGCCGGTTCATCGGCGATCGCTCCCGATCTCTCACGATCACTCAATCTTATTCAGCTGGATCGAGGGCTCCTCTTCCCTCGCGCCCGGCCAAACTCAGATGAAGATCGGAGAGCTAGGGGGAGTGCGACCTTGATGAAGACTGAGAGCCTAAGCACAACGAAAATGCTTATTCACGATGATGAAGGTGCGGCTATCGCTTACACGCGCGATGGCATCGTCTATGACCTCGTGTCAGGGGCGCGGATCGCCAAGCTTCAAGCAGGCCAGATCTATTCACTCGACGGCCAATTCCTCGGAACGCGCCTGCCTTCGGGAAAGGTTCGCGGAGCAGAGGGAAAGCCGGCCGCTTTTCTGAAGCTCTTTCGGAGAAATTAGTAGTCAGGCCCTTAACGTCGTCGGGCGGGCTCCCGGCCAACGCCCGATGACGGCCGGGGTCCTTCGTCCGGCGGGAATAAAATACTGCGGGTCCCGGCTCTCGACATTCCGCCTTTGGGTGAGGACCTCAGCTCTAGAAGGCCACCGGGGTCTGGGCGACGCCCGCCCCCGCCAGCAACAGAGTGACGGTGCAGGTGACACAGCGAAGCACCACCCGATGGGCGGCAGCTGCGGGGCGGGGATGTCTGTCATGGGACAGCGGGGGATAGCAGCGGCTCCCAGAGCAAAGAAGAGGGCTTCACGCTGACAAAACCGTGAGGCGAGACGGACGCGGCCAATCCGTCAGTCATCCGGCAGTGATACGCGGGTGCTGAGGCCGTCAAGCGGCTGAACTGCATCTGGTGCCGGCTCCATGCGGCGCCGGTCTATCTCTATTCTGGCCATCATCGAAGCTTCTGCTACGGACCCGATCCGGATTGGACCCTGGAGCCAGTGCCGGAGCCGAGGACGTATCCGCTAGGACGTCGTGAGCCGCTCCGTCGTGGGGCTGAGCGCTTTGGGTTTGGCCGCGGCGTCGAACCTCTTCAGGAATTGGGACAAACCGCCATCGTCAGCGAGAGCCGCCGCCTGTGACAGCGGCACCCACATTATCTTGCGCTCCAGAGGCTCTTTCCATTGAGCGATGTGCTCCGACACGTCGAGCCGGAACACAGTAACCTCACAGGGCACCTGTTTGCCCGAGGGCAGGCATTTTTGAGTGCGATAGCACCCGATCGGCATTTTACTGATGACGCCAGAAACCCCAGCCTCTTCTCGGGCCTCGAGCAAAGCTACGGCGCTGGGCTGCATCCCTTTCTCCGGGTGCCCCTTAGGAATGATCCACCGATGCGTGACGCGTGATGTGATGAGAAGCACACGCAGCGCCCCGCCAGTCTCCATGACCGGCAGCGCTGCAAATTGCTTCAGGAGCTTTCCCATCGATCCTAAGTGGGAACGAAGGCAGCTATGACCAAAGACTTTGACGCTAGCTCAGAAACTCCAGCCTGAGAGACCCTATGGGCTGGATTGTGCTTGGAACGTAGCTTCCGGCGCTGGCGGCACTTTTGGCACCTCCCGGGCCCTCCAAGCTGCCGTATCGAACACCGCCAGCACTGGGTCGCGATCGATGGCCGCGGCCCCCAAAGCTCGACTAGAGTCGCGAGCTGCTCCACGAGCTCTTGCTCAAAAAGGCCGGGCGGTCCATCCCGATCCGTGCGCGGTCAAATTCTTGGCCGGCGGTTTCACATATGTCGATGCTGATCGGCGGGTTGAATGTGAAGGGAGGGGTCATCGGCAAGCTGTAGTCGGAGCAGCCGACTGAACAAGGCCCGCGGCTGAATCCGGATCCGGACAATGTCTTCGCCAGAACTTCCGACGCTGGCAGACTGAAGCCTTGGAGCGCGCGGCTCTCGCCAAATCCACCTGGGCCGATTTGCAAGCACCGTCGTAGCCAGGCTGGTGTAGGCCTTCGAAAATACCGGCAACCCCGATCCTCGCTCTCGCCGGGAGCTGCGGCTCGTTGAGCGTGTGATCCTTTCCTAGGCCTCCTTCGACGAGCTCCGACGCCATCCCAGTGCTGGTCAACCGGGCGGCCCGCCGTGACCTCACCACCTCGTCTATGGCCACCGATATCTACCTTAGCGCAGGGGTGACCGAGCAACCGTGAGATGAGCCGGGCAATTGTGGCGTAGTCACTGCCTATGCTTGCCAACTCAGGTTGCGGGAACGGAATGGCACCCAATGTGCGCTCTCGGAGTTGAGAGAGCGGAGGGCAATTTCACCAACACATGGTTTATCGGATGATCAGCTGGTTCGTCGCGACGCATACGTCGACACACTTTCGGATATTCAGGAGATGAACGTGAACGCAGACCGCATTGGAGACGCTATCCAGAACGTCGCTGGAAAGGTTCAGGATGCATTGACCGGGGATACCAGAGCCCAGATTGAGGTGCAGGCGCGTCGGGTGGCTAGCCATGCTCGAGATGCTTACGGGGAGGCAGCCGAGCAGGTGGCAGATGCTGCGACCGCGGTTGGAAAGGGTGTGGAGCAACAACCGCTGATTGCCCTGCTGATAGCGGGCGCAGTTGGCTACGCTCTAGGCAAGCTGTTTCATCCTCGCTGATTCGGTACACAAGCACGGAGGACGGATCATGAAATCAGTTCTGGCTCTAGCAACCTTCGCTCTGGTTATTCTCGTTCTCGAAGACAAAGCTCGGCAGGTAGCCGCTGACGCGCAGGATGCTTATGGTGAGACCGCAGATCGGGTTCGATCGCTGGCGGCTGACACCCGCCGTGCGACGAAGAACCGGCCCATTCCGTCTTTGCTGGTCGCAAGCATCGTGGGTTACGGTCTAAGCCGCTTGACCCGTCTATGGGGTATCGACTGATACGCAGGCATTCGACCCTGGTGTGACGTCCTGCGGCGCCACAAGGTGGTGTTATGCTTCGGGGTGTCTCGTCCGGCCGTGGCACCATGCTACGTATGGCGCGATCACCCTCAGCGCGTTGCGGTTTGGATCAACAGAACTTCGGCTTTCGCTGAAGCGCTAGCTTTTTGTTGGCTTATCATCCGGTGCACAGGTGTAGAAACTAGATTTGCATGCGTAAACCCGGTCGGGAAAGGTCAGGCGCGCCGGAAGAGCCTTACCGAAAGTTGCGGCTAGCTGGCAGGGCCAGCTTTCTTACGTGCCTGTACCTAGGCTCTGCGCCAGCTCGACCGGCGAGTCCGCGAACGGTCCACCGAAGGACAGCCGCTCCACGCTGGATATAGGCAGACCGGGGGCGCCCGACCTCTGCAGCGGCACACCTACACCGCGAGTGAGGCGGGCGCCACAGCCATCGCTTGGCCAAGCCGCGGTCGCCCGCAAGCGTTTCATTTTTCGAGGACGAAGCTCCCCGGGGCATCGTTTAGAGCGGGATGCGTGGCGCTGCCCATCCGCGGCGGCGCGGCGCGACCACCCGAGCGCTTCGCCAGCCAGCCGTCCCAATCGACCCACCAGCTGCCTTTGCGTTGTACGGCGGCATCCCGCCACTGATCCGCGGAGCCGGCCGGGGTCGCTGACCGGTTGACCCAGTAAGCGCCCTTGCCGCCCGGCGGGTTGATGATGCCGGCGATATGGCCGCTGGATACAAGGACGAAACGCACGGCCCCACCGAGCAACTGCGTTATCCGCCATGCGCCCTCCCAAGGCACGATGTGATCCTTTTCGGCGCCTACCGCGTACACGTCGAGTTCGATGCGGCGCAGGTCCAGCGTCTCGCCGTCCAGGCGAACCTTGTTTGGCTGGATCAGATTGTTTTCGAGATAGGTGTTGCGCAAATACCAACTATGCGCGGCGCGGGCCATCCGTGTGCCGTCGCTGTTCCAATACAGGAGGTCGAAGGCGGGGGGCGCCTGTCCGAGCAGGTAGTTGTTCACAACGTTGGACCAGATCAGATCGTTTGGCCGCAGGAGGTTGAACATGTTCGACATCTCGCGGCTGTCCAGATAGCCGCGCTGCAACATCTGCTGTTCGATCAGGTCCACGGCGGACTCGTCGGCGAAAACCGCTGTGTCGCCTACTTTAGAAAAGTCCTGCAAAGAGACGATGAACGTCGCGGCGTTAAACCTTCGGTCTTGCTTCGCCGCGAGCCAGGCCAGCGTCATTGCCAGGAGTGTGCCGGCAATGCAGTACCCCATCACGTTGATCGCCGCCTGCCCCGTGATCTCGCGGATCACGTCGCAGGCCTCTAGGGGCCCGAGACGCATATAGTCCTCGATGGCGATGTCTTCCATCGAAGCGTCAGGATTCTTCCAGGACGCCATGAAGACCGTGAAGCCCTGATCAACGAGATGCTTCACCATGCTGTTCTTCGGCTGCATGTCGAGGATGTAGAACTTGTTGATCCATGGAGGCAATATCAGGATTGGAATGGCGTGCGTCTCGGCGGTCGCCGGAGAGTACTGGATCAGCTCCAGCAGCCTGTTGCGATGGACCACTTTTCCGGGGGTCAGCGCGAGGTTGCGGCCAGGGGCAAACGCGGTCGCGTCGACCATGCTCAACCGGCCCGCCTGCACGTCGTCGAGCAGATTGCGCAGGCCGTCGGCCAGGCTTGCGCCGCCGGATTCCACCGCTCGACGGAGAGCCACCGGATTGCCGAACAGCATGAGCGACGGGCTCATCGCGCTGATAAATTGACGGAGGTGGAAGTTGATCCGTTGCTCCTCGTCGTCGTTCGCGCCGTCGCGAGCCACGATCCGGAGCAGGCTTTCCGAGGCGAGCAGATAAAGGTCCTTGAGCATGCTGAAGGCGGGGTTGTCTCGCCATTCTGGGGCCGCAAATCGCTTGTCGCCGTCGGAGTCCCGCTTCGCCGCCGTTGCGTCCTGGCTCTCGCCCCACCATCGCATGGTCGCGTCGCTCCAGGCGTTCGCGGCCGAGCGCAACGCGTTCACGTTGAACTCGGCCGCAATCGCAATGGCGCGATCGGGCCGAACGAGGGTGCGCAGCCATACCACACGCAGCGCGTAGGCAATTGCCGCCCAGTCGATGGGGACGACCTTGTGCAACGGGTTGGCGTTCCAGATCTTGTCGATCGACGTCAGCATCGGGTTGCGCGCGAACGCAGCGATGAAATCGCCCGGTTCCGCCTGTGGCGTGAGCGCCGAGGCGCCTTCCCACCATCTTCCGAAGGGCCAGCCGGTGCCGCGGTCGGTCGCGGCTGGCCGCGTTGCCGGGTGCGAACCCAGGCGTTTCGTCTGATCCTCCATGATCCGGTCCTTCACAACTGGCGCTGCGCTGAGCGCGCGGGCTAAAAGAGCGCTTCCTCGAGAGCCAATGTCGACGCGGCCCCAGCGGTGACCTCGTGGCAGTACGCGCCGGCCTCGGGCAGAATGTGGTCCGCATAGAAGCGTGCCGTTGCGATCTTGGCACGCGCGAAACCCTCGTTCGCCTCCGCGCGCCGCAGCAGATCGCGGGCGATGCGCGCGGCGCGAGCCATCTGCCATCCGCCGGCGACGACGCCCATGAGCTTCAAGTATGGAACCGCTCCGGCGGCCGTCTCGCGAGGGTTGAGATCGGCGTTGTCGAGGAGCCACTCCGTCGCCGCCTCCAGCGCCTCCACGCCATCTCGCAAGGCCCCGGCGACAGCGGACAGATCCGGGTCGTCGTCGCGCTCCAAATCCGCAATGGTCAACTTCATGTCCCGGATCAGGGCGGCAGCATTGGTGCCCTTATCACGAGCTAACTTGCGCCCGATCAAATCGAGCGCCTGGATTCCGGTTGTGCCTTCATAGATCGTGGTGATTCGCCCGTCGCGCAGATATTGCGCGGCCCCGGTTTCCTCCACGTAGCCCATTCCACCCTGCACCTGGATGCCGGTCGATGCGATCATGATGCAGCTTTCGGTGGACCAGCCCTTGACCACGGGGGTGAGCAACTCAACGCGGCCTTGATCGTGGGCGCGCTGCGCGACATCTGGGTTACCTTGGGCGCGGTCTATGCAAGCCGCGGTGTAGTAGGCGACCGCGCGCATCGCTTCGGTGCGCGACTTCATGTCCATGAGCATCCGCCGCACATCGGGGTGATGGATAATTGTTGCGCGCACGGCGTCGCCGATTGGTTTGCCTTGGACGCGCGTGCGGGCGTAGTCCGCAGCCTTCTGATAGGATGCCTCGGAGATCGCCACTCCTTCCAGTCCGACGTTCAAACGCGCGTGGTTCATCATGGTGAACATGTATTCGAGACCGCGGTTGGGCTCTCCTACAAGGTAAGCGAGCGCTCCGCGATCGTCCCCGTACGACATGACTGCTGTCGGGGAACCATGGATGCCGAGCTTATGCTCGATGGACGCGCAGATCAGATCGTTGCGGGCGCCCAGACTGCCGTCCGGGTTGACCAGGAATTTCGGGGCCGCGAACAGCGAAATGCCGCGCGTACCCGCTGGAGCGTCCGGCAGGCGCGCGAGCACGAGATGGACGATGTTTTCCGCAACATCGTGTTCGCCCCAGGTGATGAAGATCTTGGATCCAAACAAACGATAGGCCTCTCCGTCCTGCTCCGCTCGGGTGCGGATGGCCGACAGGTCCGAGCCCGCCTGTGGCTCGGTAAGGTTCATCGTCCCGGTCCATTCGCCCGCCACCATTTTCGGCAGAAAGCGTTGCTTGATCTCGTCGGAGGCGTGGTGAGCCAGCGCTTCGACCGCGCCCATCGTGAGCATCTGGCACAGTGAGAACGCGAGATTGGCGGACTTCCACATCTCGGCGACGGCGCTTGAAAGGACCGCCGGCATTCCCTGCCCGCCAATGTCTGGACTGGCCGGCATTGCGTGCCAACCGGCTTCAATAAACAGCCGATACGCTTCGGGAAAGCCGTTCGGGGTCGCGACCTCGCCGGCGGTCCAGCGGCAACCTTGGCGGTCGCCGGTCGGGTTTAGTGGGGCGAGTACCTCGGCGGCAAAGCGCGCCGCCTCCGTGAGGATAGCCTCGACGATGTCCGGCTGGGCTTCCTCGAATCCGGGAAACGTGGCGATCTCGGGCAATCCAGCAAGGTGTACTAGGACGAACCGCATCTCGTCCAGCGGCGCTGCGTAGGTCACGACGCTGCCTCGCTCATGCTCTTGGCCACGTCGCGGAGGATCCGCTTTTGAATCTTCCCGGTGGAGGTTTTCGGAATTGGGCCAAACACCACGATTTTCGGAACTTTGTAGCCCGCCATCTGCTCACGGCAGAATTGGCGGATTTCGGCCTCGGTGGCCGTTGCGTAAGGTTGCAACTGGACGAAGGCGCAGGGCACCTCGCCCCATTTCGCGTCCGGTCTTGCCACCACGGCTGCCAGGTCTACCGCCGGATGGCGGTGCAGCACATCCTCCACCTCAATGGAGGAAATGTTTTCACCACCGGATATGATGACGTCCTTCGACCGGTCCTTGATGCGCACATAGCCATCGGGCTCCAGCACCGCGAGATCGCCGGTGTGCAGCCAGCCGCCTGCGAAGGCTTCCTCGGTAGCCGTAGGGTTCTTCAGATATCCGCTCATGGTGATGTTACCGCGAAACATGACCTCGCCCACGGTCTCGCCATCCGCCGGAACCGGCAACATGGTGCCTGGGTCTAGCACGGTCATCTCTTCCTGCATGGGGCCGGCGACGCCTTGGCGCGCGTTCATTCGGACGCGCTCGGCCATCGGCAGCGACCGCCACTCCTCCTGCGCCGCGCATATTGCCGCCGGGCCATAGGTTTCGGTCAGACCGTAGACGTGGGTGATTTCGAACCCGAGCCGCTCCGCACCCTCGATCGTCGAGGTGGGCGGGGCAGCCCCGGCGATGAAGCCGCTGACTTTGCGCACCCGCTCGCCACGCGCCTCAGACGGCGCGTTGATGAGCAGATTGTACACGATCGGCGCGCCGCACATATGCGTGACGCCGTGTTCATCGATCGCGTCGAAGATGACCTTCGCATCGACCCGACGGAGGCAGACATTAGTTCCGGCATTGGCCGCCATCGCCCACGGGAAGCACCATCCGTTGCAATGAAACATCGGCAGCGTCCACAAATAGACCGAATGCGCGGGCATCCCCCACGAAACGATTTGCGACAGGGCGTTCAGATATGCCCCGCGATGATGGGTTACGACTCCCTTAGGGTCAGGACTCATTCTTTGAGATAGAAGGTGACACTGGCTGCGATGCAGATGGCGGAGAAGAAGGTGTGTGCGCAGCGGTCGTAGCGGGTGG
>NZ_LMUQ01000083.1 GCF_009765865.1 Acidisoma sp. L85 | reverse complement strand
GAGCGTGAGTCATCGAGTCTTTGAACGCACATTGCGCCTAGCAGTATTCTGCTAGGCATGCCTGTCCGAGCGTCATTTCACCACTCAAGCCTTGCTTGGTGTTGGAGGACCCGCTGTAAAGCGGGCCACCGAAATGCATCGGCTGTGTAGTATTTGCGGCTTCCCTGCGTAGTAAAAACTTTGTGTTACGCTTCGAAACTCTTGTACGACATGCCGTTAAACAACCCACTTTTGAAAGGTTGACCTCGGATCAGGTAGGAATACCCGCTGAACTTAAGCATATCAATAAGCGGAGGAGTCTACTA
>NZ_LMUQ01000080.1 GCF_009765865.1 Acidisoma sp. L85 | reverse complement strand
ACTAGGGCCGGACTACACGGGTATCTAATCCTGTTTGCTCCCCACGCTTTCGCACCTGAGCGTCAGTCTTCGTCCAGGGGGCCGCCTTCGCCACCGGTATTCCTCCAGATCTCTACGCATTTCACCGCTACACCTGGAATTCTACCCCCCTCTACGAGACTCAAGCTTGCCAGTATCAGATGCAGTTCCCAGGTTGAGCCCGGGGATTTCACATCTGACTTAACAAACCGCCTGCGTGCGCTTTACGCCCAGTAATTCCGATTAACGCTTGCACCCTCCGTATTACCGCGGCTGCTGGCACCTGAGT
>NZ_LMUQ01000009.1 GCF_009765865.1 Acidisoma sp. L85 | reverse complement strand
CCGAAACTTCAGGCTGGTCGGCACCAGGAAGACCTCGCCGAGAGAAACCGTGGGAAATTCGATCGGCAGCGCCCCCGCCGCCAGAACGCCACGCTTTACGGCTTCGACGAGTTCCGGCATTGCGCGGTGGCAGTTGTTGAAGCCGCTCTCGGAGTGGCAGATGCCGACGATCGGCCGCTCCAGCATCTCCCGGCTGTAGCCCATGGAACTTGCGAAAGACCGCCGCAGATACCCGCTGAAGCCGAAATCGCCGTAGTTGGTGAGACCGCGGCGCAATCCCCGCGGCTTGGCGTCGTCGGCCATGTCCTTGGTCCCCTACGCTAGTCGTGCTTGAGCGCGTCTTGATTGAGCGAAGGGCGCGCTGTGAGCGTTTGTCCTGCTTCTTACTCTTGGGTTATAGAACTTGTGCTCTGTATAGCTCTTCAACGTCTTCGACCCACGGTCCAACGTTCCACCGTCCGTAGGCCCCGAGGCTATTTTTCTCTTCTTCGCCCCAATAGACAGGGACATGGACCACACTTAGCCCGTCATGTTCATAGGCGCTGGCGAGAGCCGAATTTAAGCTCTGTTCCGACGCTCCCGCTGCTATGGCGTGTACTCCAGGGAATGATGTGGCGAACCGAACGAAGTCTATCTGCACGTCATCGTTCGTTGCGAAGTCCCGCCCGTATTGGGCGATCTGGAGGCCAGAAATCGCGGCCATGCGGCGATTGTCGAAGAGAACAATCATGGCATGCGCACCATGGACGATGCCGTCAACAAGAATCTGCGGATTCATCAGGAAAGAGCCGTCTCCGGTAAACGCAATCATGTAGCGGCTGCGATCCGCTACCGCGCCAGCGAGTAGGGAGGACACCGCAAACCCCATATAGGACGAGCCGCTCTCGGTGATAGTTTCGCTCGGTTCCTCATCTCGGACAATCTGAAAGCCGTTGGCCTGGACATCGCCTGCGTCAAAGATCTTAACGGCACCGACAGATTTCGCGAATTCGGCCGCGATCCGAATGGCGGCCGGTTGCGTCAACGTTGCCGTGTTGAAAGCAGGGTCCCTCACGGGGACTGTTGCTGTACGCTCGCGAAGCAGTTCAGACCAATGCTCCTTTTGAAGGGTACATTGAGCACGCCAGTTTGTCGAAGCCTTCAAGTCAACCAAACCGCGCTCATCCAGCCGAAGGAGCAACTTGCGAAGGACCGCGCCGATATCACCAGTTAGAGCAACTGTCTTGTTGTAATGGTTTGCATCAGAAGTTTCAGCATTGATGTTCAACACCGCTCCCGCGTTTAGATACCCCGTGCCGGAACAATCGGCCTGGCAGACTGCCCTTGATCCTACGATGATCGCAAGGCTGGCATTTTCCATTGCAAAGTTGCCACTGATTGTTCCTTTCGATCCGCCGACATGCATATTTGCGGGATCATCATTAGCAATGACCCCCAGCGAACCCGGACTCAACACGACGACGCCCCCCGTCGCAGCGGCAAGAGCACGTAGCTCTAGTGGAAAGTTGCGCGTGCCTCCCCCCGCTTTGATAACGATTTTGTCATGTGATTCGATGAGCTCGCACGCGCGATCATAATCCGTCAGTGACACCGGAGCGGCAGGCGTTGGCTGAAACCTTGATGGCAACGCCGCAAGATTGAGTCCGGCGATGATCTTCGGCTGCACATTTATAGGGAGAAGCATGTAGAAAGGGCCGGCGCCAACGGACCGATGGACGCAAAGCGTGCCGCGTCGCAGCATGTCGCGAAGCGACCCGGGTGTATGTAGCGTGTAGGCCTCGCCGAGGATATCTGCCATGCGTGCAAAAGCGTTTTGCTGGCGCTTTGGCACTTGCTGCATATTGTATCCTTCACCGTGTGTCGTTTCATCTCCGTAGATATGATACACGCCGATCCCGTTCGAGGCGCAGGCGAGTGATCCAGCTAGAGCTTGCAGGGCGCCCGGCCCTATCGACGCAACGACGACTGATGATTCGCCAAAGATCCAGCGCAAGGCGGTCGCCGCATGGGCCATTGCGACTTCATTTCGGCATTGATATACTCGGACCACCTTCTCTTCCGCATAGATGCGGAGAATCTCGCCGAGCGACGTATTTCCGTGACCAAGGATGACGAAATACTTCCGGACATCTTGCCGAAGTAGTCCAAGGACTATTCCTTCGGACACGGATACGCTGACTTCCGCAGGCAAGGTCCCGGCTTCGAGCGCCGGCACAATTCCGCCGCTTGACGCGATTGCGCGCGCGCGCTGTCTAACCTCTTCCTCGTGGCCCATACTGACGTTCTCTCTGACTTGCTGCCGATCAGGCACGGCGGCATCTAGTGTCTGACGGGACCGCTGTGCCGCCCGGCCCGTCACTTTCTCCGCTCCGAAGGCTATTCCAGACCCTGCGTCCCAAGGTCGGGTTCCCATCCGAGATCTTTGGAAAGCGTCTCCGCCTCGTGACGAAGAAGCGGCTCCCAAAGGGTTATCCTTTCATCGGTGACCCGGGGGCTGGGACCAGAAATGCCAATCGCTCCGACGAGCACACCTTCGCTACCCCAAACAGGTGCGGCCACGCAGCGTACACCAACACTGAATTCCTCGTCATCGTAGGCAATGTTGTCGATCCGGATGCGCTCTACGCTTCGGCGCAATTGCTCCGGATCGCCAATGGTCCTCCGAGTATGGCGCTCAAATTGCATCTTCTCGATGAGCGCCTCTCGCTTCGTCGCAGACTGCCCGGCCACGAGAACCTTGCCTAAGGCAGTGCAATGCAGTGGAGCAAGGGATCCGACGGGGGCGTCGACCACCACTCCGACACCCGGCGTCTCTTGTGATATGTAGAGGGCCCGCTCTCCGGCTAGTACTGCAGCATGAGCGCATTCGCCAGTCGCATGCGCCAACCGTCTCAGGCCGGCTCGGGATATGTCGCGAAAATCCAGGCGCTGTAGTGTTCGCTGGCCAAGATGGACCAGGCGCAGTCCAAGACTATAGGCGCGAGTGCTCTCATTCTGGGCTACAAGCTGTGCGCCCTCTAAGGTCCGCAGCAGACGTGAAACGGAGCTCTTGTCCAAATCCGCTAGTCTGGCGAGCTCCGAAACACCCTGCGGCTCCCGCCGCTCCGCGATCAGATCCAGCAATCTCAGCGCTTTCTGGACAGACTGTATCTCCAACGACGTGCGCTCCCTCACAACTGTTCTCGCTACCAACCTTAGACCGCCAGACAAAGTCCGGTCAACAGCGTTGCGCACAGTGATGTAAGACGTCACTCCTCAGCCACCATAGGCCACTAATCTGCAGATCTCACCATAGAACGGAGAATTTCGAGCGTTGGACCCATGCCCGTCGCCTGCTCCGCAACAGTGTTGACAGCAGTTGTCTGTGATGCCACTTTTTCTCAGCCGGAGAAACTCGGCGTTAACATATGTGCGGCGCGTCAATGACCGCACTTCAGGGGAGCGCGACAAATATGAGATGCTCTGCTCGGAGAGCGTTCGTACGGAGGACCGTGGTTGGGCTAGCAATGCTGGCTCTCACCGCTACTACTGCCGCGTCGGCCGCCAGCGCGGCCACGGAGACGATCGGCGTCTCGATCCCCACGCTTGACAATCCTTTTTGGGTTCGCGCTGTCGACTTTGCAAAGCACGCCGCAAGCGATCTGGGGATCAATCTAATTGTGGTCGGGGCCGCGAATCAGGAACAAAAGCAACTAAACGATGTCCAATCTCTGCTCTCTCGAGGTGTTGATGCTCTTGTTGTGACGCCGCAGTCGACGGCGAGCGCTCCCGGACTCATCCGACTTGCGGATCGAGCCGGCAAGCCGATTGTTGTAGTTGATCGTTACCCAGGATTCCCCGCAACCAATCAACAGGCGCCTTACGTTGCTTTTATTGGGCCGGATGACGTGCGAGCCGGTGATAGCATTGCAACGTTTCTGATCAATCACGGTGCGACCAAGCTTGTGGCCATTGGTGGCACTCCTGGGTCCTCAGTTGCGGAAGGCCGGCAGAAAGGCCTTATGGAGGCCATCGCCGCGAATAGTAATGTCAAGCTTGTCCAGTACGTCGGGGCGGGTGAGACGGAGACGAACGGCTATCAGACGATGGAGAATTTTCTCTCAGCTCATCCTGCCGGCACAATTGACGGCGTCTGGTGCTACAATGACGCACTATGCATCGGAGCGTTCAACGCAGTCAGACAATCGGGACGCAGCAAGCAGGTTCTCCTCGGTGGTATGGATCTTACCCCGCAGGCCCTCGATCTAATCGATAAACACACAAACTTCATTTTCTCGACAGGTGGACATTGGCTGCAGCTCGGCTTCGGGGTGATGATCGCCTACGATAAGTTGCATGGACATCAGCCGCTGCAGACCGATATTCGACTTCCGCTTTTGGGAGTCGATTCAAAAAACTTCCAGCAATTCAAGCATGAGTATATTGATAACCCGCCCCCCTTCAACGTGAAAGACTACACTATCACCAATAACCCAGCGACAAAGTCACAGGTGTTCCCACTCCAGGTGAAGTAGTTGAGGCTGGCCAGCACCGAGGCCTGCAAAGGCCCGGTGCTGCTCGCCACGGCGAAAGCACTCCGCTTGTGGAATTGGAGACGATCCTGTCAGTAACCACACATCGGCAACCACGGGCGCGGCGTCGTTCTTTGAACGAGCTAGCCGGACGATATATTGCCTACATTGCCCTCGTTGCACTGGTCATCATTTTCGGCGCCCTTGCCCCCGGCCTATTTCTCTCATGGGGCAATCTCAGCACGATTTTACAGAATAGCGCTGTGCTTTGTCTTGTTTCCGTAGGCATGACCTTCGTGATCATTGTTGGCAGTATCGACCTCTCGGTCGGATCAGTCATGGCGGTGTCAGGCGTAATTGCTGCCATGGCCACGCCGTCTTTGGGATGGCTCGCGTTTTTGATAGCGCCGACCGTTGGCGCCTTGTTTGGTCTAGCAAACGGCGCGATGTTCGTCTTCGGAAAAATCCCCTCTTTCGTTGCGACGCTTGGCATGCTTTCCGTGGCACGAGGACTAACCGTGATCGTCACAGGGGGCGCCCCAGTTGCAATACCTCTCGATAGCTCATTCTACAGTGTCGGAACTCCCCCGATCCCGTTCATTATCGTAATCGTTTTTGCGCTTATGTTTGGCGCCATCCTCACACAGACTCGATTCGGCGAATACGCGCTTGCTATCGGCGGCGCCGAAGACAGAGCGAGAGTTCTGGGTCTCCCGGTAAAGAAGCTAAAAATACTGATTTTTATGCTCTCCGGTCTGATGGCGGGTCTCGGTGGGGGCGTCCTCACGTCGCAGCTTGGCTCGGGAAGTCCCACATCGGGTATCGGCTTCGAACTACTTGCTATATCAGCGGTGGTCATCGGCGGAACTCCCCTCACAGGTGGAATGGGCTCGATCCTCGGCACGATCGTCGGCAGCCTCGTCATTAGTATTCTAGCCAACGGCATGATTATCCTCGGCATCTCAACGAACGTACAGACCGTCCTAACTGGCGTCGTGCTTGTTGTTGCCGTTCTCCTGTCCATCCAGCGCGACAAGCTGCGCGTCATCAAGTAGAAACGGATGCAAATGATGGCCGAACCAGAGCAACGCCCCGTACGCATTGGCCTTGTGGGTGCCGGGGCGATTATGCGCCTGTCACACGGACCCACGGTGAGTAAGTCGCCTGATGCAAGACTCTCAGGAGTCTTCGATCCGGATGGCGCTCGTGCGGAAGCATTAGCGGGAGAGTTTGGCGCCGCGCTTCACACCACCAAACTAGAAACGCTTCTCGCTAGTGACATCGACGCCGTCATCGTCGCATCGCCCAACAACTTGCACGAGGCGGCGGTCGTAGCGGCCGCCGCCGCAGGAAAGCACGTATTTTGCGAGAAGCCTCTTTCTCTGGACGTTGCCGGTGCGAGAAGGATGATCGACGCCTGCGAGACGGCCGGCGTCCTCCTGCAGGTCGGCTTTAACCAACGCTTTTGGTCGCAGGTTCAGATCGCGAAGGCAGTGATCGACGCGGGCGTGATCGGTCCTATACACGCCGCGCATTCGAACTATGGGGAGAAATGGACCGCTTATCCTGCAGCGACGACCTACCGCTACGATCTCGCTCGCTCAGGGGGCGCCACCATCATCGATTTGACGATTCACCGGATCGATCTGTTGCGGCATCTCGTGGGCGAAATGACCGCGGTCTTCGCCGATCTGAGTCACCACGTCTTGCCACAACGGGTTGATGACAACGTACACGTGTTGACCCGGTTCGCCAGTGGCGCGCGGGGCGTGCTTACGTCGAACCGCTACTCGCCGGCTATTGCCGATGGAACCACCCTCTACGGGGAAAGGGGCACAATCCACATTGCAACCGAGACCTTAAACCCATTCCAAGCTGTTCCGCTTGCCATCTATACTGAAAGCAAGGCATCGGACCTTCCTGAGGTATTGCGGGAGGCCCACTATCCCGATGCCTGGTGGAAGGAATTCGACGGGGGTTGGATCAGCGTTAAACCTCCACGCCGCAGTCCATACTTGGCGCAGCTAGCTGCATTCTGTAGTAGCATTAGAAATGGCCTGCCCGCGCTAGTGACCGGCTTCGACGGCCTCAAAGCGCAGGAAGTGGTGCAGGCATCATATCTGTCCGTGCGTGATGGCTGCTGGGTCGAGTTGCCTCTCCCAAGGGA
Organism: Acidisoma sp. L85; assembly: GCF_009765865.1. GTDB lineage: Bacteria > Pseudomonadota > Alphaproteobacteria > Acetobacterales > Acetobacteraceae > Acidisoma. Next base: position 43,324 of record NZ_LMUQ01000009.1, on the reverse strand, counting down.
TGCAGCTTTTGTCGTTCCTTCCTATTGACGAGCGAACAAAATGATCATGGGCTTCCACAGCGTCGCTTTGCACAACCGTTCCGTCGAACAGGCTATCGACCTCGTTGCAGCGGCAGGCTTCGGGGCAATAGAACTTAACGCGGAGACCCTCCCGTGGGCAGAGCCGCATGTAACGCCCGAATTGGATGCTGAGCGACGGAAGGGAATACGCCACCGCTGCGCCGCCGCGGGTCTCTCGATTAGTGCGATATCGGCGCACATCCCGATGGTGGAGGTGGGCAGGTCCACACGCCAAGGCGCGATAGCTTATGTCAACGGCTGCACTGACCTGGCGGCTGACGTGGGCGCTCCAGTGTCCCATATCTTATCCGGGGCTCTTCCTCAGGGCGCCGATCCGGAGGAGGCCTGGCGCTGGTTTCGAGAAGCGGTCGCTGAAACAGTGCGGCACGCGCAGGCAGTGGGAGTGGCTCTTGCAATCGAAGCAATCGCTGGCCACCTATTTCACAGGATATCAGACTATGAACGCCTCGCGCACGATCTCCCCGATGTGCCCTTCAAAGTAAACTTCGATCCAAGCCACCTCGTCGTGCAAGGGGAGACGCCTGCGGATCTGGTCGAACGTCTGTCGTCAACAATCGTTCATGTGCATCTCAAGGACGGCGCCGGCCGCTATCCTGATTTTATGTTTCCGCCACTTGGCGATGGTGTGATCAATTTTGACGCGCTCCTTAGTCAACTGGTGGAGAAGGGATATAAAGGAACAATATCGGTCGAGTATGAAGCAAATGTTTTTGGTTACACCGACGATGAGCAAGAGATTCTGAAGGCAAGTCGAGAGTATCTCGAAAGACTGGGTCGCTGGGTTTCAAAATGAGCTCGCGCCTAGCGACCACGCCATTTCTTGAGCTCCGCGGCGTTTCAAAGCATTACGGCGCGGTGCAAGCGTTGATGGACGTCGATCTGGATATTCATCGTGGACAAGTTCTAGGGCTGCTTGGCGACAATGGCGCCGGCAAGTCAACATTGATAAAGACTATCGCTGGTGTCGTCGTGGCAAGCGCTGGGTCCGTTCGATGCAATGGAAAAGAGGTCTTTCTATCCTCTCCCGAAATCGCAAGAGGGTTTGGCATCGAGACTGTATTCCAGGATCTGGCACTCATACCCAATCTCAGTGTTGCCTCAAACTTCTTCCTAGGCCGCGAGATGACTATGCTATCGAGGAATGGGTTGCTGGGCCTTCTTCAACGGCACAAAATGGAGAAGGAAGTCATAGAGACGCTAAAAAAGCTGGACATTCATATACCGTCAGTCAAGGTTGCGGTCGACGAGTTGTCCGGGGGCCAGAAGCAGGCTGTCGCAATTGCCCGAGCAACGCATTGGAAGGCCAACCTCGTCATCATGGATGAGCCAACCGCTGCTCTCAGTGTCCCGGAGCAAAAGAAGGTGCTGGCTTTAGCACGTCAACTTGCCTCGGACGGGGTCGCAGTGATCTATATCACCCATAATATCCTTGATGTCGTCGAGGTGACGGATCGCATCGTAGTGCTGCATCGTGGGCGGAAGGCGGCCGAGGTGTTGACCGCGGACACTAACGAGCATGAAATCATATCCATGATCATGGGTAAGACGGCGCGAAGTCCGTAACGACAGACAGCGGATAACAGTCACCACGAATGCCACCGAGCACTGCCATAATGGAGGTATAGATGAACTCTCTCGAGGCCCTTCAACAGCTAGGCGTTACGGCTGAGAGCATCACAAAGGAGCAACGCGAATGTCTTGATCGCGACGGTTATTTCGTGATCAAGGAAGCGTTCTCCGAGAACGAATGTCAACGTATGGCTGCAGAAGTAGACCGAATCGTTGCTGAAGAAGGCGATCTGGCCGGAAGTGAAGTGAGCCTCGAGAGTGGCGCAACCCGCATCTCCAACGTGTTCAACAAAACTGACGCCTTTGATAGCCTGCTAAATATCAAGCCCATGCTAGCAGCGGCATACTACCTGCTCGGAGATTTCAAGGTTCATGGGGCAAACATGCGTGAGCCCCACACTGGGTACGGACGTCAACCTCTGCATTCTGATTCGGTAAAGCTTCCAGACGGTCGGTGGTGTCTGGTGAACTCTCTGATCACGTTCGACCCGATGACGCTTGAGAATGGACCGACTCGCATTGTCCCTGGATCACATAAATGGGCACCCCTGAACGTACCAGGCGAGAACGCGATGGGGATGGGCGCCGCGCCACGAACCGCACCGCATAAATGGGCAACTGAGGGGGCCGATGTCACCGCACACAGCGCGGTCTCACCGGTGACTGGCGATGCGGATAAAATGCCAGCGGATCCTTTTGCGCCCTATCAAGGCGAGATAAAAGTCACCGTGCCCGCACGCTCCGTGGTCGTTTGCAATGCGCATATGTGGCACAGCGGCACCACCAAAAACTCCAGTGCTCGAAGGCGGCAGCTGCACCTGAGCCACACGCGACGCGATATGCCGCAGCAGCTCAATCAGCGCGCCTACTTAACTCGCGCTCTCTTTGAGCGGATGACCGAGGTAGATCGCTATTTCCTTGATATCACCTGACCCTTAAATCGCAACGGTTGGTATAGTTGAGGAGCGACGTTATCGTCGGCTGCGCCGGCGGTCCAGCCGCGTCATTAGGAGCGGATGACTCCCGGCACTACCTTTGCCTAGGGCAATCGTCGCCCGCGGATGGTTTTCTTTTCTCTTGTAATTTCTTGGCAGTTGTCGTGGAAATAACAGTCAAACCCAACAGAGCGGCCGGCATAGCGCTAATCCCCATCGGGGTTGCTCACCCAAGTCTCGACAATCGGCGTTGTCTTGTTGGCGGGCCACTCACGAATCGGCGCGTCACGGTTCCTCCGCTACACAGTTGAATGAGACTGTGAGTTTGTATGGGCTGCCTGGTTTGCCTGACCCTGAATGAGACTGACCTCGTGTCTTAGGGATGATTTGTCGGTCTTCCAGACAGCGCCTGTCGGTCGGGCGAGACGTGACCTCATAGGAGCTTGAAGCTTTGGTCCCATCACAGTCCTGTCCGCTCGTTCGACCGTCAGGCTCCGCAACCCACTCGGAGTCTCCTGCCATGAACCAGACTGCTGCTGCCGAGGTTGTCGTCGGCGTCGATACTCATAAGCACATCCATGTTGCCGCGGCGGTCAGCCCACTCGGCATGCGCCTGGGCACCATCACCATTCCAACAAACGCAAAAGGCTATCGGGATCTCGCGGCTTGGGCCTGCTCGTTCGGCAACATCAGGGCCTTCGGCATCGAGGGCACTGGATCGTACGGAGCGGCCCTCGCGCGGTTCCTGCGCGTGCAGGAACATACCGTGATCGAGGTCAACCGTTCCGACCGGCAACTGCGACATCAGAGGGGTAAGAGTGATCCGATCGATGCCGAGGCGGCCGCTCGGGCGGTCCTCGGCGGCCAGGCGACCGGTCTTCCTAAATCGGGCACGAGCACGGTGGAGATGATCCGCCATCTCAAGGTGGCCCGTGATACCGCGGTCAAGGCACGGAGCCAGAGCATGCTGGCAATCAAGGCCCTGATTGTCGGCATCCCGTCTGCCTTGCGTGAGCGGCTTGAACTCCTGCGCGGCAAGATGATGCTCATCCGACATCTCGCCGCCTTGCGGCCAGGACCGATCGTCTCGACTGTCGCCTCGGCCAAGGCCGGCCTGCGGGCGCTCGCCCAGCGTTGGCTTGCGCTCGACGACGAAATCAAGGTCCATCAAGCTCATCTAGAGGCGCTCACCCGCGCGTGCTCCTGACCTGGTCGAGGTGCATGGGATCGGGAGCGGCACCGCAGCAGAGATGCTCCTTCTCGTTGGTGATAACCATGATCGTATCCGCTCGGAAGCGGCATTCGCCAAACTGTGCGGAGTATGCCCGATCTCCGCATCCAGCGGGAAGACCCAACGGCACAGATTAAACCGTGGCGGTAACCGACAGGCTAACGCGGCACTCTACAGGGTTGTCGTGACGCGCATGCGAGGCCATCAGCCAACGGTCGACTACGTGCAACGCCGCACGGCGGAGGGAAAGAGCAAGCCCGAGATTATTCGCTGCCTCAAACGCTACGTCGCCCGCGAAATCTTTGCGCACCAAACCGACCCGGCGAAACGATGCGGTGCGCTGGAGGCCGAAAGCTCGAGCGATCGCGAACCGGGAAGGATTCTGGAGGTTGCCCTGCCCCTCCGGTCACAACCGCGAGTGTGACCGGCGGTCGCGCATCCAATTCAACAAGATGCCCGCAGTAGCTACAGACCCGCCGTATAAGTCACGGTCAGCGGGCGACATTGGAAGGCTCGCGCAGATGAAAGAAGCCACACACTACTCGTTCGTTTCGGGACAGCAAAACATCGTCCTGACGCTATGGCCGACGGATACGAGCGCTTCGCCCCTCTACCTGACATTAGGAACGCAACGAGCCTATGAACTCGCCTCGCACCTGAAGCGGCTGGCCGAGCTTGTTGAGAAAGCGTCCGCAAACTAAGACCATCAAAGCGTGGCCTCCACACTCGAGGTCAGTTTGGGGGACTGCTCGCGGCAGACTTCTTCCCCGGCCGTCTCGCAGCGTAGGAGCCCGCCCGCTGGCAGGGGATGCGGTTCGCCTCGCCGCAACTCACTCTCTGCTTGGTCTATTTGTCCCCCGTCGTTCGCGCCCGTTCGGCGATGACCGCACGTCTGACTAAGGGACAAACTAGGGGATCATATGATCCGCCTTCCGGACTCCATGCGAATACAATGCCTTAGGCCGAACTTCTGCTGGAGGAGGGGACGATTCGAAATCCACAGATCAATACGCGAGAACCTTTATGATCGCGTGTTGACCATACTGACGGGCGACAGCCGGGCGCTATATACATTGCTTGCGTATCATATTTAAGCGTATAATACGCAAATGTCGGATCAAGGCGCCAGGGTTAGGCTGACCACAACGTTGCTGCTGGCCGGGCGGCAGTGGCGGCGTCTTGCGCAGGAGGTCTTAGCTGCGGAAGACATTTCCGAAGCCCGCGCGGCGGCGTTGTTGTGGGTTCGGCGTCTCGGGGGCGGGGTTCGCCAGGTCACCCTGGCCCATTACGTCGGTATTGAAGTCCAATCGATTGTGCGACTTCTCGATAATCTGAGTTCGCTGGGGCTGTTGGAACGCCGCGATGATCCTGGTGATCGGCGGGCCAATGCCATTTGGCTGACGGCGGAAGGCGAGCGGCTCGCCGATCGGATTGAATCGGCTCTCACGGAACTCAGGATCGCTGTCCTTGGCCACCTAAGCGATGACGACGTGGCTGCGACATTACGTGTCTTTGAAGCGCTTGACCGTGCTGCGGCCGACCTGCGCGACCCGCCGGACGGTCCTCGCGGGGAAACTGTTCCATGACCTTCCCGGCTTGGCGCGACTGGCTGTTTTCCCTCAAGGCGTTCATTGCCGCTATGCTGGCGCTGGGCATCGCTTTGAAGTTTGGGATGCCCAGACCTTACTGGGCCATGACCGCGGTCTACGTTGTGGCCAATCCCCTTATGGGCGCGACGGTCTCGAAAGCCTTCGACCGCATGTTCGGCACGGTCTTGGGTGCAGCGGGAGCCGTAGTCCTCGTGCCGCCGCTAGTTAACGCGCCAGAGCTCCTGATGTTGGCGGTCGCCTTTTGGACCGGCACCCTGTTGTTCATCGCTCTGCACGATCGCACTCCGCGCAACTATGTCTTCTTGCTTGCGGGATACACCTTTCCGCTGCTCGCATTGCCGAACGTCGACGCGCCTGGCACGATTTTTGACGTCGCCGTGGCCCGGAGCGAGGAAATCATCCTCGGGATTGTGACGATGAGCATCGTCGGAACCGTTCTTTTCCCGGTGAGTATTGGCCCTATCCTGAATACCCGCATCGCGAGCTGGCTTCGCGACGCGGCTTCATGGGCCGACGAGATCTTCCTCGGAGACGGCCAAACGTCAAAGACGCCCGCAGCCCGGCAAAAGCTGGCGGGCGACATCGGGCCAATCAACGTCCTTCTACGCCAGATGCCGCATGACGCTGGGGCGCACGATATCGGACGATTTGCCCAAGAGCTAAGGGGGCGCCTGCTTTTGCTCTTACCGCTTCTCTCCTCGATTTCGGATCGCCTTCACGCTCTGAAGATAGAAACGCAGAGTCTTTCACCGGAGATGGCCACCCTGACCGCGCAGATCGCGGCCTGGATCAAGGTGCCTCCCGGCACCGAGTCACTTGAGGCGTCGAAAAGACTGCGTCAGGGGCTCGATAAGCTCGAGCCGAAACTGATGGGGAAAGGACGGTGGAACGCCCTGTTGCATTCAAGCCTGATAGCGCGGCTCGCAGAGTTCATCGCGCTTTGGCAAGATTGCCTTGCGCTCCAAGAGCGGATCGATCCCGGTAGCGCGGCCTCTCGTATCAAGCCCGTCCTGCAATACCACACCGTCATCGCGCGCAAGCAGCATTATGACTATGGGATGATGCTCTTCTCGGCGGGTTCCGCGGTCCTCGCGACATTCGTGGCGGGCCTTATCTGGATTTGGAGTGGCTGGACATACGGGGCGAACTTCACGGCCTTTGTCGCCATCGCCTGCTGCTTTTTTGGAAGCCTGGACCGGCCTGCAGTCCCCATGCGCATCATGCTCATCTGGACCACCATCGCCTACGTGGGAGCGGGTGTTTACATCTTTGCCATCCTGCCTCGCGTTGATACGTTCGCGATGCTCGTCCTCGCGCTCGCACCGCCGTTTCTCCTCATTGGGGCGTTTGTCCCGCGTCCCGAACTTTCCCTGATCACCCTCTTGCTGGCCGCGAACACCGCTGGCGATCTGGGCCTCGATAGCCGCTACGCCGCGGATTTTATCACCTACGCCAATGGTGGCGTATCAATTATCGCTGGACTGTTTTTCTCAACCATTTGGACCTTGATTGTGAAGCCGTTCGGTGCCGAGGTCGCCGTCCGGCGCCTCGTTCGCGCCGGGTGGTTCGATCTCTCTCGTCTCGCGGCCGGGTCGCACCCGGGGGACCATGCGGCTCTCATCGGTGTTACCCTCGACCGGCTTGCCCAGATCATGCCGAGACTCTCGGCCGATCCCAGTCTCAGCCCTAGCTCTGTCGATGGGCTGGCCGAGCTCCGGATCGGGTTCAACCTGATATCCCTGCAGCGTGACAGACGCGCTTTGCAGGGGCGTCCCAAGGACCGCATCGATGCGGTCCTCCAGGGCGTTGCCGGATTCTTCGGTCAGCGCGTGAGCGCAGGCATGGAAGCCGCCCCTCCCGTCACTCTGCTCAAGGACATCGACGATGCGTTCGCGGCCGTTATCGATTCCTGGCCGAAGAAAGCGGCCGTAGACGCCACAGACGCCTTGGTCGGAATTCGGCGGGCCCTATTTCCGGATGCACCACCTCCTAGCGAGCGCGCCACAATACCCGACACCTATGACGAGCTTACTAGATTTCCAGCAGCGGCGGCGTAGCGAGACGTGCCAGCCCAACTCGATATCTACGGAATCCTCATACCAAGCCTGGCCGGGCTCATGGTGATTGCCTATCTCATCGTGTCTGTGATCCGCGTGATTCTCACCCGAGTTGGCGGATACAGGCTTGTTTGGCATCGCTCGCTTTTTAATGTTGCCCTTTATGTTCTCATTCTCGGCGCGCTTGTCGCCATCACCCAAAAGCTCCCGACATGACCCGATCGTTCGCCACCGCCGCCCGCGTTGCCGTCACCCTCGCCGTGGTCATTGCGGCAATCTTTGTCGGAAGGGGGATTTGGGACTACTACATGGTCGAGCCATGGACGCGGGATGCCCATGTCAGGGCGGATGTCGTCGGCATCGCACCGGACGTCTCGGGACTCGTCGATAAAGTTCTCGTCCAAGACAACACCGTCGTTCATCACGGTGACATCCTATTCCAGATTGACCGTGGGCGCTTTCAGATTGCGCTTCAGCAGGCAGAAGCCGTTGCGCTTGGCCGCAAGTCCGCCCTCGACCAGGCGCATCGGGACTTCCAGCGTTCCCAGAATCTTGGCAACTTTGAAGCCCGCCAGAGCGTGGAGCAAAACGGAACCTCGGTCGTCAGGGCCCTGTCGGACTACCAGGAAGCTTTGGCCGCACTCGATCTGGCTAAGCTGGATCTAGCGCGGTCCAATGTGAGAGCCTCGGTCGATGGTGTCATCACGAACCTCTCGCTTCAGCCCGGCGACTACGTTTCCACGGGTAATCCCGTAATGGCCCTCATCGACACCGATTCAATACGTGTGGAAGGCTATTTCGAGGAGACAAAGCTGTCTCGTATCCGTGTCGGGGATAGCGCCGTGATCCACATCATGGGTCAACAGGACGCGTTGGAGGGAAAAGTGTCGAGCATTGCGGGCGGCATTGCTGATCAGGAGCGGACATCCAGCGCCGGGCTCCTCGCAAACATCAATCCAACCTTTACTTGGGTGCAACTGGCGCAGCGTGTCCCGGTGCTCATCGCGCTGGCGCACGTTCCCTCAGCTGCCAATCTGGTCGTGGGCTTGACCGCTACGGTCTACATTCAACCACGCGCGGCACGTCCCGAATCATAGAGCGGAACGAGCACGAGAGACGACAAGTGGCAGTTGTGTAGAGCCGTCCTCAAAGGCTTAGCAGTTCGCTGCGTGGCACCCGCGGTCTCTTGTGCCACCAGACGCACGCCCTCGGCCGTCAGCGTCTGCCAGCTAGCGCCAGGTCCGATGCGTCAAGCCGTGAGGCCAGACCCTGAGGGCGGTTCCGTTGTAGCCTCAAGCCGTCTCTTCCGAGTGTCGGCTTCTCAACAACTCTGAGCAGGCTTCGTTGAACGCCCGCTTAGGCTTCTACATTCTTGGGCATTGCCATGAGCACGCAGGTGATGAGCCGACCCATATAGTGTCTGGGTCTAGCCGGGCATCAAAAGCAAGTGGCTAGAAGTCGCGCACCGTCCGTGACCGGCCCAGCGTCAAGCCCTTGATCCTCGCATGTCGCGCCTGCATAAGGCAAGTCAGACGAGGCGAACAGGTGGCGACGGCAGTGGGTAGATTGGCGATGGCGAAACTAAACCACAATGCTCCGCCGCTCTGGTTGCTGGCTCTCATCACCTTCAGCGGCACCTTCGCGATGCACATCTTTGTGCCCGCGCTGCCGATCGTCGCCGTAGACCTACATGCAAGCATATCCTCGGTTCAGATGACGGTAAGCCTCTACATTCTAGGCCTTGCCGTAGGACAGCTCTTCTACGGACCGCTATCCGACCGGTTTGGGCGCCGCAGCGTGCTGATGGCGGGTCTGGTGATTTATACGCTTTCTGGCTTCGCAGGGGCATTTGCACCCAGTATCCACTTCCTGATCTGCGCGCGTCTCTTTCAAGCTTTGGGTGGGTGTGCAGGCCTTGTGATCGCCCGCGCGATCGTGCGTGATACGTCGGCGCCGAAGGATACTGCGCGACGTCTGGCTCTGATGAACCTCATGGTAACGCTAGGCCCCGGTCTCGCGCCGGTCTTAGGCAACCTGATGGCCTATTCCCTTGGCTGGCGATCGATCTTCATTTTTCTGTGTTTGCTCGGGCTGGTTAACTTCATCCTAACCACCACACGCCTGCCTGAGACGGGCGCGCGGACAAGCCCCAACCTTGCCATTCTGGCTCGCAATTACTGCTCGCTACTCGTTTCGGCGCGCTTTATCGGCTACTCGGTTGGCGGAGGTTGCGCAACGACATCTGTCTATGCCTTCATTGCTGTCGCACCCTTCGTTTTCGTTAATGAGCTACATCGCCCGACCAATGAAGTCGGTATTTATCTAGCAATTCTGATCGCCGGTATCTGGATTGGTAGCATGTTGGCTAGCCGGCTTATTCACCGACTTCCAATGGTGCCGCTTCTCATAGGAACTAATTGTATAAGCGTTGCCGCGGTAGCTGTATTACTTGTCGGCATACTTGCGGGTCATCTCTCGCTGTGGCTCGCGGTCTCAACGGTCTTCATTTTTTCGGTGGGTGTCGGGACGGCGGCTCCAATGGCATTGACCCAGGCCATCAGCGTCAATCCTCAGGTGGTTGGTTCTGCCTCAGGTTTATATGGCTTCGTCCAGATGGCCGTCGGAGCACTTTGCACGAGCCTCGCTGGTGTCGGGGATGATCCCGCACTTTCAGCGGCTCTAGTGCTGACTGGCGCTGGAATTGTCAGCCAGTTCGCCTTTTGGATTGCGAGCCGGCGTTCTGGTGAATGACGGCATGACCTGCGGTCACGTCCGTTCGAATTCCGAAATGGACCGAGCAAGCGCGCTCTGCCCATCAACTGGCAGGGACCGAAACGCTAGGCCGCCAGGGCTTTCGCGGCCGTCCTTCCGATATGTGCTCGTCGTCACCTTCCGCCGCGAGCGGGAGTTTGCCCGAACGCGCTACCGTTGACGACCTCGCCTCGTTTTGGAACGTATGTCGAGCACTTGAGTACGAAGGCCACGGCATGCGCGTCGGGTCAAGGCGCGCAAAAGTGCGGTGCAACACCGGTACTTTTAGACTCGACTTTGTCGCCCGCGCAACAAGGGCAAGGTTAACAGGTTCGGGACGTCGACGATCCCTTAAATATATGTCAGAAGCAGCCGGCGCCGAGAGGATGCTCAACACCAATCAGGCTACCATCGGTGCTCGACAAGCTCGAACGGCACAGAGAGAGCGAGAAGTAAAATGTTCGCATGATATATTGGTCCGAGGCGAACGAGAGCCACAGACACTTCTACCGGCTCTGTCGCGACAAAGTGAAATGACTGTTTGGACAAAGCTCCGCGGCTCGGGCGCTACACTGCAGGATCTCTCTGACAGGTGGATCACGATGATGATGCCTATCGGTGCGCGATTGCCGAATGGCAGCGTTAAGCCATTGGCAGAGTCTCTCGTGGAATCTGCCACCCTATTGCTCGCTCAGGCAGACAATCGTCCTTGCACGGAACCTATGCTCATTGTTGCGGCAATACTCGTGCGGCTAGGAGCAACATTTAGAAAGAAAGGTCTCATGCCGTTCCACCATCCTGCGTCACAACATCTCTTGTAGATTGCCAATGGTCTATCTAAGAATCGTCATCCTAATCCGGATTGAGCGTGTCGCGCTCGTCAACCGTACTGGACAGGGCCCTTGGCAGTGCGTCCGCCGCACAATGTGCTTAACTTCGTGACTACCTTGGGGCGGGTTATTGTCAGATCAGACGTCCGCGTCTCGCCTTGCCTAGCTGCCGGCTGGCCCGTGACAGTTGGAGCGCAGATACCACGGTGCTGGAGCGGGTCCTCCAGTCTGCCTCGATCGTATGGCTTCTGTCAGCACTCCGTCACGAAATACATACTTGCTGAAAGTGGCTGACCTTCGAAATGGCCTGCATGATGTTGAGCCCAATTCTGACACCTTTGACGAAGCGGGAACGGCGGAGAGCGGCTGAGATGATCTGACTGTGACGACGGCGAGGGCGGAGTAGATCGCGGAGCTCACCATACTCACGGCTGCGGTCCGATTACAGAACCATCAACCCTTTACGATGACCTCCGCCCTTGTATCCTGCGTCGGCACTTGGCGGCGCATAGCGGACGATACCTGACTCAGTCCATAACAACGTGGGCATCTGCTGCGACACCTCTGGCTGGCTTCTTGAAGACAATCAAAAGCGGAATCACCGCGAGCGTGGCGATCATCAGCAGCTTGTAGTCGTCGATATAGGCGATGATCTGGGCTTGGCGTGTGACGACGGCATCGAGTGCGGCTTGGCCGGCGCCCGTGACCGGGTCCCAGAAATGGGCGATCGCCAGGTTTGCGAAGGCATGGTTGAAGGCCGTTACGTGTTCCGCAATCTCAGCGTGGTTCAGCTGCGTATTCTGTGTCAGAAGGCTGTTTACTACCGAAATGCCGACGCTGGAGCCGATGTTGCGCGCGAGGCTGAAGATGCCGGCGCCCTCGGCCCGCCGGTCCACAGATAGCGTCGCCAGGCTCGCGGCGCTGAGGGGCACGAAGAGGAAGCCAAGGCCGATGCCCTGGATCACACCGATGAGGATGATCGTCGTCTGTGAGATGTCCGGCGTCCAGCCGGTCATCACGTAGAAGGACCAGGCTGTGAGCCCAAGCCCGAGGGCGAGCAGGTAACGGGTGTCGACACGGCCGATCAGCCGCCCGACGACCAGCATGGCACCCATCGTGCCGACGCCACGTGGTCCCATCACAAGGCCGGCGCTGACGATCGGGTAGTTCATGAGATCCTGCAGATAGGGCGGCTGAAGCGCCAGCGAGGCGTAATAGGTGAGGCCAACGATCGCCACGAAAAGCGTACCGGCCGTGAAGTTGCGATCCCTGAACAGTGACGGCCTCACGAAGGGCGCCTTCGCCGTGAAGGTATGGACGAGGAACAGATAGAAGGCGACGGAGGCCGTGACCGTCTCAATGATGATCTCGCGCGAGCTGAACCAATCAAGCTGCTCGCCGCGATCCAACGCCACCTGCATGGCGCCGATGGAAAGGCTCAGCGTCGTGAAACCGAACCAGTCCAGCTTTGTTACAGTGTTTCGGGGGGTCTCGGTCAGAAAGATGGTCATGCCGAGGAAGGCGAGGATGCCGATCGGCAGGTTGATGTAGAAGACGTAGCGCCAAGTATAGGCTTCGGTCAGCCAGCCACCGAGCACCGGTCCGAGGACGGGACCGGCCATCACCGCGACGCCCCAGAGCGCCATCGCAGAGCCCTGCCGCTCCGGAGGATTGATGTTGAGCAGTACGGTTTGTGAAAGTGGGACGAGAGCAGCCCCGAACAAGCCTTGCAGCACGCGGAACAGCACGATCTGCACCAGGGATTGCGCCATCCCGCATAGCATCGAGGCGATGGTGAAGCCGACGACGGAGACGAGGAAAAGACGCTTAAGTCCGAAGCGTCCGGCAAGAAACCCGGTAGGCGGCGTCATGATGGCGGCGGCGACGATATACGAAGTCAGCACCCAGTCGATCTGGTCCTGGCTTGCCGAGACACTTCCCTGCATGTAGGGCAGCGCCACGTTGGCGATGGTCGTGTCAAGCGCCTGCATGAGGGTGGCGAGGATTACGCAGACAGTAATCGCTGCCCGGTTCGTGCCATCTGGCGCTTGTTTCGCAGGCATAGCTTTTTTCCTCGGGTGTGGCCCAACCACGCGATAGAAAATTTGACGTGGCCAATCCAGATCGGACGCTGGCTGAGGTAGCGATGTGCTACCCTTTTGTATTGGTCGATGTTGCCGACGACGCTCATGTCGGCCCGCGGCGGATCTTCAGAGGTCCCGCCTGTGATCTTCGCGCGGATCGGCATGCGCTGCAGACCTTCACCCAGTTGCCGAGGAGTTCCGGCCGGCAGCAAGGAAAATTGCGACCAATGCGGGCGCGATGCTCTCCAGCTGATTCTTCCACGCTTGGCCTAGATTGATACCTACAGTGATCGTCACCGAAGAGCCCGGCAAGACATTGGTCAGCTGCGTCTCCTTCGGCTCTGCTGTGACGAACACATCGCTGGTCGAGACGAGGTCAAAGACGTGAGCAGAGGCGGCAAGACACTGACCGCGCTGCAGGCCCTCGACATTCGTCACGATGCCGTTCAAGGGCGCCCAAGACCGCGTGGCTGAGCTTACGCTGCCCCTCTCGCGATACTGCCTGGACATCCTTAGACCGGCATCTGCTTGACGGGCATCGTCATTGCCACCGGGGCGCGCGAGCTGTGTGATCGACCGCTCCTGAACCGAAGTAAACCATGCCTGATCGCCAACGACTTTCGCCTTGGTCGTCTCGACGTCCTTCAGCATGCGCCGATAGTCGTCCTTCATCGCCTGGAGCGCGAGCGCCGACTGCGCGAGCTTCGCGCGCGCGCCGTCGAGCATGATCCGGTATCGGCGGTCGCCAAGTTGAATCACCACTTAGTCCGTATGCACCTGCTGCCCCTCAAGAACCGTGGGCCGCGAGACTAGCCCCGAGATGTCTGTCGATTAAGTTCAGCACTTGGACCATAGGCATCATTCGGGACGTAGCGTAATGGCCCATCGGTGGATATAAGCCATAACGCGCGTATCTACTTGGCAATTTCACCACGTTGGCGGATACTGGCACAACGCATCCTATCTGCGGGTGACTGAGCTGGAATGTTGCCCCCGACCCGCTTAGGTCCAATAGGGTTCTGCTACTTGGCTGCTATCCTAGACGCGTGCAGCCGCAAGGTGGTCGGCTATGCCATCTCGCGCACGATCGATACCAATCTGGCACTGGCTGCCCTGAAATCGGCATTGGCGACCCGCCATCCTCCCGCTGGATGCATCTTCCATACCGACCGTGGAGGGCAGTATGCGAGTGAGGCCTACCGTCGGGCCCTAACCGAGGCAAGTCTGCTCGGCTCGATGAGTTCTGTCGGTAACCCATACCACAATGCCCAGGCAGAGAGTTTCATGAAGACGCTGAAGGTCGAGGACATCTACATCGATGGCTATGAGACGTTCCAAGATGTCGCGCAGCGTTTGCCGCGGTTCATCGAGGACGTTTACAACGCCAAGCGCTTGCACTCGGCGCTTGGCTACCGCCCACCCGACGAGTTTGAACGCCAACTGGTCCCGCATGTCGCTTAGTTCTGACCCAGGGTGTCCAGCCGCAGGGGTTCACTCCAATCGGCGATCCATCGAGCGCTTCAACCTGGGTGTGGATTTCCGTTGAGATGTGACCCGGGGATGGAGTGAACCCCTCCGGCTGGACTGGGGAAGGAGAAGCTAAGCTAAGCTAAGCTAAGCTAAGCTAAGCTAAGCTAAGCTACCCTCTCGGCGAGTCGGGTTTCGAAACCGTCTGGCGATCGATAACCGAGCGCCGAGTGCAGGCGCCTGGCACGTTCGGCGTGCCGGGCTTGGAGGTTGGCAGGACCCTGGCGCAGGCGGAGGCCCACACGCCCGAATCTCGGTATCGGCGAATTGCGGAGTTCGGCGGATGCAGCGCGACCGAAGAACTACACCCTTGGGCATCGCAGGTGCCCAACGCGAACCTGCCATGGGCGAAAAAAAACCGAGATGGTCATCTGACCACTGAGCCGCCCTCGGGTACCAAATTCTTCTTCGAATCTGCTATCGGTTGCCCGTTGGGTTGGGCCACTTGTGCGAGGCTGCTGCCACCGCTTTAACAGCAGGCTCGCAAACTCCAACCTGGGCGAATCCAATGAGCTTACGCCTGCCGCCGCTACAAGGCTCGCCCCGACGGGGGTAGCGGATGCCATATATCGCGGGCCGATACTCATTTCCTCATTCCACCTCCGAGGAATACAACGCCCCCCGCAGAACAGCATTCATCCGGCTTCGGTTCTATTTGTGGAACGTTCTGGCATTCCGTCATGACCGGGAGCGTGAGCGCGAAGCTCATTGGCAGAAGAAGGCGGACGATTGCGCCTCCGAGCTCCGGCGCCTGCTTGACCCTACTGAAGCTTCTGCTGCGATTGGGGATGCTCTGAGGCAAGCAAAAGCCCGGTTCGCCGATGAGCTTGCCTCAGAGGTGGAGTGGCGCCGGGAACGCGGAATTGAACCCAAGGTGTAAGGCCGCTCAGGTTGATGGCGAGTCCGCCTGAGGCCGCGTATCATGGATACATGAGGTCGCCGTCTTGGTGCTCAACACCGTATTGAGTTGCCGGTCGCCTATCTAATGTAGCTTGATACGGAGCTGCATATGCAACGTGCATGTGGAAGTCATCGCGGAGATGAAGAACGGATGCGTGCTCTCGCGCGCCCGTCTGATCTCGGGGGCTCTTACGGTGATCTGCCATGTCGGAAATTCACGCCGCGATGGTGTTACGAAGAGTGCCAATAACATCCCCCTCAATCTCAATCACGTCACCGGGATGCATAAAGACTTGCGGCTTTTGAAAGAAACCTACACCGGCTGGCGTTCCTGTGGTGACGATGTCGCCAGGCTGCAGCGTCATCACCTGCGAGAGCGAGGCTATGATGCGAGGCAGGGAGAACAGCCAGTCAGAGGTTGATCCATTTTGCAACAGCCGCCCGTTGAGCCGGGTCCGCAGACCTATGGCATCGGGGCGACTCAGTTCATCGGTTGTCACTATGCAAGGCCCGATTGGTGCAAAGCCATCAAAATTCTTGCCAAGTGTGATTTGATTGTCCTTGAACTGGACGTCGCGCGCCGAAACATCATTGAGGAGCGTGTATCCGAACACCGCCGACATCACATCCTCTTCTTGCGCCCGGCGAAGTTGCTTTCCGATCACCGCGGCGAATTCAACCTCGTAGTCCAGCTGTGCGGTTCGAGGCGGATAAGGGATCGGGTCATCTGGACCAATGACGCTAGATGGAAGCTTTGCGAAGAAAAAAGGCTCGCTCGGCATTACGGCATTCGGATTCTCCTCGGCGTGACTGCGGTAATTGATGCCGCAGCATAGGACCTTGGATGGATTTGGAATCGGTGCCAGTAACCGAATAGAGTTCAGCGGAAACCGTGGTGCGGACTTGAGAACCTCGCCTGCTTTCGCCAGGAGCGGTGCTCCCCCCTCGATTAAAGTCTTCATGGTGGGCGCGGCACTTGTCAGATCGACGACGACCTCTCCCACGAGACAACCGACATGCGCAGCGCTACCGATTGAAAAGGTGACAAGCTTCATCCGAGTTCTTTCAGAAAGACAGCCTTGTGCAAGGCGGATGTGTTTTGTGCGAGATCCGCGAAGACCGAAGGCGCCTCGCTCAGGCGAAAGCCGGTCGCGATATCCGGATATCGGATGGCGCCTCTTGCTAGGAGATCAAGACTTTCCGGGAAGCACCCAGTACTTGCACGCGATCCGAGGATCGTCATCTCCTTGCGCGTCAGATCGAGGCCGGGCCAGGATACCGGCACGCCCTGCCCGACAAGACCCACCACCACGATCCGGCCGCCCGCGGCGACGAGACCGGCCGTCTGCTCCATCGCTTTCACATTGCCAGTCGCTTCGATGACAACGGGCATACCCTCCCCGCCGGTCAAACGCATCACCTCCTGCGGAAGGCCGCCACCAGCCTCGAGCGGAACCGCACCAAGCTGTGCCGCAATGTCCAGACGATCCCGCGCGATATCTGCAATATAGACCTTAGCGCCTCGCGCGAGTGCCACCTCAGCGATGGCAAGGCCGATCGGCCCAGCTCCGAGGATCAGGACCGTATCCACGGCCGTTACCTCCCCGCGCCGGCAGGCCTGCACCCCGATCGCCACGGGTTCGACGAAACTTGCCAGAAAAGGCGTCATCCCATCCGGAATGACGTGAAGTCTGTCGACCGGAGCAGTTACGCTTTCCGCGAAGCCACCTTCCCTATGCACACCAATGATTTGGAGATTGGCACAGCAGTTCGGCTTCTGGACCCTGCAGGGAAAGCAATGCCCACAGCCGATGAAAGGTTCCACCACCACCGGGGTGCCTAGCGCCGGCCCAATCGTGTCAGGGCCGAGAGCCGAAACGCGGCCCGCAATCTCATGGCCGCCTATCCGCGGGTAACTCACATAGGGATTCTTACCGAGATAGATGTAGAGGTCACCGGCGCACAGTCCAGCAGCATCGACGGCGACCTGGACTTCTCCCCGCGTCGGGAGCGGCGTGGGCCGTTCCTCGAGCCTCAGAGCGAATGGCGCGTCAAAGACAGCGGCTTCCATCGTCTACATCAAGCCGCGTTGCGGACAGCGCCGCCGCCGGCCGGGATCTCGATCCAGTCGCCCGGCTTCAACACGATCGATCTGGGAACCGGCATTCGCTTGGCTTCCAGCGCCTTTAAATGCTTCTCGAATTCTGCGACTTCAGGATCCATTGGGTTGCAATAGTGGCAGGGCAGAACGGTTTCCAAGCCGAGCCATTGGGCTGCGAGAGCGCCCTCATAGGGCGACATTTCGGCTGTCACCATCCGGCCCGGCATAGGATTGCGATGCAATATTTCTTGGGGATTGGCGATGCCGATGCAGCCGATCGTGGGCTGATAAAGCTCAGCCTGAAGCTTGAGATCGGAAAATATGGCGGTGTCACCGTAGTGGTAGAACCGGACGCCTTCGTCAGCATAAACGATGAAGGCCATCGGCACGCCTGAGGCGAATGTTCCATCCGGCATCTTGATCTGTGACCAGTGATGGCACTCAACCGGTTGCACCTCGATGCCTGCTACCTCGACGCGGATGCCCCAGGTCGTGGCGCGGATCGTCTCCGCGTCGATACCTTTGGCGACCAGATAAGCTTTGACCTCTCCGCCGCAGATCACCGGGCAACCATAACGACGTGCCAATGCCTCGGTATCACCAAGATGATCGAACGCAGCATGACTAACCACTACGAGGTCGACATGATCGAAACTGTCAAAAGCAACGGGGCAAGCGGGATTCTCGCTCATGAACGGATCGAGCAGAATGCGCTGCCCAAGCCTGTTGATGATCTCATAAGCCGCTACGCCGAAAAAGCGGATGCTGGTTTTGTCGGAGAGAGGCATGGAAATTTCCACGGTTGGGCATGTGGCATGCCGGAAAAGGAAAGGACGCCGCCTGCTATCAACGAGCGGGTAGCGTCCGGCCTCGCATCAATACTTCGGCGTATTCGCGAGCATCGGGCCGACATTGTCCTTCGTGACCACAAGCACGCCCGTGTTTACGTTCACCGGGATTGGCTTGCCTTCCCAGCTTGTCAGGCCGTTCGTGCTCAGGCCGTTATGGTTGAAGTCGTAGAGGAGCCTGAACGCATAGTAGGTGAAAAGCTCGCGATTCTGTACGATGATCGCGGTCGTCGACCCGGTGGTGAGGGTCTTGAAGAACTCAGGCGTCTGCTCCATCGCGGTAACGACGATCTTGCCCTGCTTATGGGCTTCGGTAACAGCCTCGACGATACCTGGGCCTGACTCGGAATCGAACCCGGCCATCGCCGCGATATTCTGATGAGCCGCCATGATCGAAGACGCGACACTCGCCGCGGTGGATGAGTCGCCTGCATCATCTTGATAGGCGACGATCTTATATCTCGGGCCAGCTGCTTTAAGGGTTGCGGTGAATCCCGAGACCGCCTGCTTCATGTTATCGGCGTTGACCATGGAAAGCGCAGCGATTTCCCCACCGTTCGGAAGCGCCTTTATGATGGCCTTCGCCTGTTCTTCCCCTATCGTGTGCCAATCGGTGCCGATGAAGGCGAGGCGTTTGGAATTGGGAAGGTCTGCATCATCGACGACCGTCGGCACATGCATGGCGATGCATTTATTAACCGAGGCCGTCAGCGCCGGATCCCACCCGACCACCGAGATGCCTGCTGGCTTCTGGGCGCAGACCTGATCAATGGTCGCAATGAACTGTTGCAGGTCTATACTGGTGGGGCCTGCGATCCGTATTTTGACGCCGAGCTGGTCAGCCACCTTCTTCATGCCCCTGTAGTCGGAGCGCACGAAAAGCGGGAGGGTGGAGTTCTGCGAAATCCAGTAATAGGTTTCTTTCGCGTTGGCCGGCCCGAAAGCCGTCTGCGCCTCCGCGGCTGCGAATGAGCCGGCAAGCATAGCTCCCGCGAGCGCTAATCCTTTGATGGATCCCATGATGATGTTTCTTTCCCTGATTTCTGCGGTTCTATCCGCGATGCACTTGTTTGAAACGGTCCAGCGAGACTGCCAAAAGCAGTACTGAGCCTATGATGATATTCTGCCAGAACACGCCGATGCCATTGATGATCAGCGTATTCTGAACGAGTGCGATGAAAAGCACGCCGAGGACGCCTCCCAGGACGGATCCCTCACCCCCGCGGAGGCTGGCGCCGCCAAGT
The DNA here is from genome assembly GCF_009765865.1 of Acidisoma sp. L85. Classification (GTDB taxonomy): domain Bacteria; phylum Pseudomonadota; class Alphaproteobacteria; order Acetobacterales; family Acetobacteraceae; genus Acidisoma. The sequence goes on along the minus strand of NZ_LMUQ01000009.1, from coordinate 23,556 downwards.
ACTGTCGCGGTGATCACGGCCAGTTCAATCCCCAGCCCGGCCGTGACCACAGCCGAGTTCAGCCGGGCGGCGCCCAGGACTCCGGCCAGCCCGGCGAGACCTCCCATGATCACGAAGGCGATGAGGGTAAGGCGCTGGACCCGAATTCCGGATAGCTGGGCGGCGCGCGCATTGCCCCCGATAAAGTAATACTGCCTGAAAAAGCGCGTGCGGGCTACGGCCCAGCCGCCAGCAATGACTATGAAAAGCATCACCCAAAATGGAGTCTGAAGCCCGAGAAACACCGACTGGCCGTAGGTGGCGAAATCGTCTCCGATCGGGGTGATCCCTGTGCCGGATAGGAGCTGGGTAATCCCCCTGTATATTGCCATGGTCGCCAAGGTCGCGATGAGCGCGTTTATGCGAATGCGGGTGACAATGAAGCCGTTAAGCGCGCCGAGAGCGGCGCCTGCGACAATCCCCCCCAGAAGACCCAGCTCGGGCGGCAGACCCCACCACGAGACGAGGGCGCCCGCGACGACGCCCGAGAAGGCCAAGGTCGATCCGATGGAAAGATCGAACATTCCGGCGATCATCAGAAGCATCATTCCCGTGACCAGAATTCCGGTCTGCGCGGCGTTCAGCATCACGGCCGAAAAGTTGTACCAAGTGGCAAAGTTGTCTGGATAGACGACAGTCATCGTCACCGACAGCGCCGCGATGAGCACGATCAGAGTCACTTCACGGGAGTTGGCAAGAAAGCCGATCAGCCGGCTCGGCCCGAACGCCCGATGCCGTATTGCCTTTGGAGACGGGGCGCGCAGCAGGGCGTCAACCATGAGCAACCGCCTCCGGCTGGATCGTGGTATGGCGGGTGGCAAGCCGCAGCACTGTTTCCTCGTCGGCCGACGCCCCGTCCAATTCGCCGACGGTGCGGCCATCTGCCATGACGATGATGCGGTCGGCGAGGGTTAGAACTTCGGGAAGGTCCGAGGAGACCAACAGCAAGGCGAGGCCGCGGCTCTTCAGATCGCGCAGAATACGGTAGATCTCGGCTCTCGCCCCGACGTCGACGCCACGGGTTGGTTCATCAACAATAAGCAGGTCCGGCTTTGGCGCGAGCCACTTCGCCAACAATACCTTCTGCTGATTGCCTCCCGAAAGATTGCCGACGAGTTGCCGGCAGGAAGGTGTCGCGATTCTGAGCTCTCGTATATAGCCATCCGCGAGTTCGACCTCCGCCGCCTCCGACATCAGGCCCGAACGTGAGACCTTCTTCAGCACGGTCGCGCAGATATTCGCGGAGATGGACTGATCAAGGAAAAGCCCCGCATCCTTACGATCCTCCGGAACCATGCCGATGCCCGCGGCCATGGCGTCCCACGGTCCGGTCCAGCGCACGGCCCGGCCTTTGAGGCGAATAGATCCGCGGATATGCCTCCGGGCACCGAATACCGCCTCACACAGCTCCGACCTCCCCGAACCGACAAGGCCGGCCAAACAGACGATCTCACCGGCCCTCACTGTCAAATTGGCGTTCCTGACGAAAGGCGGGGCGGCGAGGTCGGTCACTTCCAAGACCGAATCTCCGGGATGTGCGGCGCCCTCCCGCGCGAAAACCACCTCGCGCCCTACCATCAGTCTGATAAGCTCGTCTTCGTTGGTTTCAGCGAGCGTTCGGGTTCCCGACACCTGCCCGTCTTTCAGCACCGTCACGCGGTCGCACAGCTCGAAGATTTCCGTGAGGCGATGCGAGATATAGATGATTGAGACGCCATTCGTCTTCAGCCGCCGAACCAGCAGGAACAGCCGCGCGGTCTCCGTCGTCGTCAAAGCCGATGTTGGCTCGTCCAGTATGAGCAGCCTCAGATCGCGCGAGAGCGCTTTCGCGATTTCGACGACCTGTGCCTGCGCAGTCGACAGGCTACGCACGAGAACACCAGGATCGAAGGAGACGCCAAGATCACCCAGCAGCCGGGACGCGCGGCGGCGCATTTCAGCCCGGTCGATATTGCCAAACCGGCCGGTCGGTTGTCGGCCCGCGAAAATATTTTCCGCTATGGACAGTTGCGGAACCAGCGAGCCTTCCTGATGCACGATGGCAATGCCGAGAGAGCCCGCGCGCGCCTCATCCATAGCGACGAGCGGTGTACCGTCCAACTCGATCTGGCCGGCATCGGCTTGATAAACGCCGCCGATGACCTTGCCGAGCGTCGATTTGCCGGCACCATTCTCCCCCAAAAGCGCGTGAATTTCACCGGGTTCGACGGAAAACGACACCCCTCTAAGGGCAAGAACGCCCGGAAAGGATTTTTGTATCTCATGCGCGGCGAGACGCGCCGGTGGGTCATTCGGATCGGCCACGGCCTCACGCCTTGGCGTCTTTTAGGTAGCGCTCCTGCAGGCTTTTGATCATCCAGACCATCGAATTGTTTAGCGGCGTTGCGATATTGTGCCGCGTTCCTGCGTCCACGATCGCGCCATTGATCACGTCGATCTCCGTCAGACGCCCAGCCTCCACATCCTGCACCATCGAACCCCTGGCCCCGACGGCCCGGTCGAGGAGAGTCGTGATGGCTTGCCAATTCTCGGCTTCGTCCAGGTGGATACCTTGCGCGCGGGCGACAGAACCGACTTCCCCCAATAACCCGCGCATCATGGCACGCGTGCCATCGTGCTGATTGAGTTGATCCGCGGAGAAGCGGAGAAGCGCGGCGGTCGGCAAGGTGCAGACGTTGAGCGCCAGTTTCTTCCAAACCTCATCGAGAATGCGCGTCGAAACACTGACCTCGAAGCCTGCCCCCTTGAGCGCGTCGGCAACAGCCTGGAGGCGCGATGTCGTCTCGCCACCCAGTTCGCCAAGATACGTTATGCCTGTGCCGGGATGCCGGACATGTCCGGGTGCCAGCAATGTCGCCGAATGATAGGTGAGGCCGACAAGAACACGTTTACGACCGACGACTTCGGCGATGCGATCGGCGTTGCCCCAGCCGTTCTGGAGCGAAAGCACCGTAGTCTCCGGACCAATCATCGGTAGCGCGGAACGAACGGCCGCCTCGGTGTGATAGCATTTAACGAAGTTGACGATGACATCCACGGGTCCAACTGCCTCGGGACTGTTGGTCGCCTTCACAGGAATCGTAGAGCTTTCGCCACTCTTCTCATCGATACGCACGCCGTTCCCGTTGATCGACTCAATAGCCGCCTTGGACACGTCGATCAGGGCCACATCGTTGCCGCTTCGGGCCAGCCATGCGCCGAACAGCCCGCCCATGGCGCCGCCGCCCCCGAGGACCGCAATCTTCATTCGACTTCCTCTCCCGATACGGTCTTCGACCTGCTCGGCGATAACTTGTTTCGCGCTTGAGGAAAGGCTATCGTCTCGGCATGATAGGTGTCAAGTATGATGGTATGATAGGTCGATGAACGAGCCGATCTTAATCGAGCGACGCAAACTTTACGAACAGGTGGCGACGCATCTGGAACGAGAGATCCTGAAAGGAACCCTCAAGCCGGGAGACCGTCTTCCGCCCGAGCGGGATTTGCAGCTGAAGTTTGGCGTGGGACGGCCCGCCATTCGCGAAGCACTCATTACGCTGCAGCGATCCGGGCTTATCGAAATTGGTAACGGCGCCCCAGCCCGCGTGGCCCGGCCGACGATGCAGGGCGTAGTGTCAGGCATGGTGCCGGCCGTGCAGCAGATGCTGAGCACCGCGGAGGGGCAACGTCACCTCCAGGGAGTACGTTTGTTTATGGAAATTGGCCTGGTCCGGCATGCCGCCGCCCATGCCAGCGATGAAGAGTTGGCGGTGCTTTCCGCGGCGCTCGACAACAATCGGACGGCGGTCGGCGATACCGTAGCCTTCATAAGATCAGACGTCGCGTTTCACTATTGTCTCGCCGGCATGATGAGGAATCCCGCGTTTCTTGCGCTGCACGATGCCATGTCGACCTGGTTGCTGGAGCAACGTCGGTTCGCGCTTATGGAACCTGGTGAAGGTCAAAGAAGCTATGAGGCGCATGCACGCATCTTCGCGGCGTTGAAGAAGCGCGACCCCGATGCCGCGGAAGCGGCTATGCGGTCCCACCTGGAAGAGGGCTGGGTTTCTTTCTGGCGCCGATACGAAGACGGATAAGCGAAACGGGAGCAAATGGCACCACTCCCGAGGAGATAAGCATGTCCGATCTGACAGCGCCGATGGCGGCCATCCTGCGGCGACTGCCGAATATCGTCGGCGACCCACGCCGCAACCCGGACATGACGCTCAAGGAAGCGCGTGCGCGAACTCGCCGTCTCTGGACCGGCTACTGGAATGCCGAACCGCCATGGATCGCACGGATAGACGAACATGTCGCCGAAGGTCCGCACGGACCTATTACTATCCGCCGCTACGATCCCGACACGGATTGCGCCGACTGCATCATCTACTACCATGGCGGCGGTTTCGTGCTTGGTGACCTCGACACGCATGATGGCATCGCGCGACGGCTGGCCCTGTTCAGCGGCCTGCAGGTCTTTAGCATCGCCTATCGCCTTGCACCTGAAAACCAGTATCCCGCACCGCTGGATGACTGTGTCGCCGCCGCCCACTGGGTTCATGCTCGCATAGGTGAAGCAAGGTTCGGCCTGGCCGGAGACAGCGCCGGCGCAAACCTCGCATTGGCGACGGCCCTGCGGCTTCGAGCCGGCCAGCATGCTCAGGCGACGGCCCTGTTCCTTATCTTCGGATGTTACGATAGGGCCATGACCTCGGCGTCACACGCAAAATACGGTCAGGGCGAATATCTAATTTCGAAGGGGGACATCGATTGGTTCTGGCGGCAGTATCTGGGCGAATTGGACGCTGCACCTCCGACACTGGCGGCCCCGATTGATGCTGACCTGCGGGACCTGCCCGTCACCTACGTAGGTGCAGCAGAATGCGACCCGCTTTGCGGCGACAGCGAGCGGCTCTTTTCGCGATTGCAGGCCTTTGATGAGGCCCATACCTTTCGGCTCTGGCGCGGACTGACACACGCCTGTGTCGGCATGTCCCGAGATCTAAACGCAGCAGATCAAATACTAGCTGAGGCCGCGGTATGGCTCAGACATAGGCTGCGGCGGGAGGTTGAGCACAGTCGGCGCCTCTGACGCGGCACACCCGCGGCGTTGGCATTTCCACTAAGAGGAGCCCACTGCAGGTTCCGCGTTGCCCTCTTCAAGTCTCCTAACGGCATGTTCTTGAACCCGCGAATGACACTTATCTTATGTTGACCGGCAGTGACGGAATCGTTGGAGGTTTTGGGAAGGATTCCGGACAACTGATCTCCGGGCATCACCCGCGTGCTCTGTAGCTGAATGGATGGCCTTGCCGGAATGGACGTCCCCGCCAACACGGGGTAAGCCTCTTAAGTCAAGAGTCTCATGAACGTACTCGGGTCGCAGGAGCTTTGCACAGTAGCGTAGCCGGTAAGGTATAAAGGGGATCCGCTATGACAGCGTCTTGCATCGATTCTCTGCTTTCCGGATCTCGGCGATTCAATCTATATGAATACAGCATCAATTGGGGTCGCTTGCCGAGCTTCGCGAAAAACGTTAGCCGACGCGGCAGGAGCCTGGGCGGAAGGCCGTTTCGACTTTGTTGCTGCCGAACGTGCCGGAGAAGAGGCTCGCTGCATTTTTGCCGAGTTGATTAATGCGCGGGTCGATTGCGTGTCTCTCATCCCTTCCGCGAGCGCAGTGGCGGGCCAGGTAGCGGCTCACCTGAGCGATGTTCCTAGACGTGGCAACATCGTTATAGGGGCTCAAGAATATACGTCTGCACTTTTCTTTTTTCTGCAATTGAGGTCAAAGGGCTTCGAGATCCGGTTGCTTCCATTCCAAAATGGAGCCGTCAAGGCCCATCAGTTTGCGGTAACGGCGGATGAGCACACCCGCCGGATCGCGGTCTCTGCGGTTCAGTCCGCCTCCGGCTATCGGGTGGACATAGCCGCTTTGCGTGAAGTCGCTAGTCATTTCCGGCGCCTTGCTTTACGCAGACGGTGCGCAGCTGTGCGGCGCGTTAGCTCTTGACGTCCAGGAGTTGCAGATCGACGCGCTAGCCGCACCAGCGCATAAGTTTCTACTCGGTGCCAGAGGAATGGGGTTCGGCTACTTTGCACCTTATCTTCGCGACGTGATGACTCCGGTCGGACCAGGTTGGAAGGCAGCTGCCGATCCGATGAACGCCTTCTATGGCCCCAGCATGGACCTTTCCGCAACAGCCTCTCGCTTTGATCAGTCGCTTGCATGGATGATCGCGCCGGCGACGCTCGAAGGCTTGCTCGCCCTCCGCGGGATGGCTTCAGAAGCGTGGCCGCCAACAATTTGGAGTTGGCGCGTCAGATGAGGAACGGCCTGCGCAGTGCTAGTGTAGAGGCTCTCGATCACGGTGCGGAGCGGGATTCAACGATTTTCTCGATTGCTACGAGCGACTTGACTTCAGAGGACCGCCTGAGACGTAAAGGAGTGGTCGCCGCGACCCGTAATGGGCGCTCCGCGTCGCACTTCACCTCTACAATACGGCTTCACAAATCGACCTTGTCCTATCTCTTCTATAGTATGAAGCAGATGCATGGTTGGTGACGGAAGCGCTCAAGCCTGAATCGGAACATTGCTTTGATCACTGACGCTAAAAGCGGTCGGATTCGAGGTGCTCGACAATTCGGAGATGCCCGACATCATGGTATCGTCGGTGCGTACGCTTCTGAGCGCCACGAGGCCGCTGCGTCGAAAGTAGGAGATCGGCGCGCGTTAGTTAGATTGATGGCGCAGCCGATTGGCGCACAGTGCAGGCGGATGCCGTCGAGGCAGACCGTCTCGCTTCGGAAACCGCGCATAGCACCGGCAGGCTGTACCGTCCTTTTTTATCAGGCCGATCTGGTCATGCCTCGTTGGAAGGCTGGGGATCATCGAGGCCTCCCTCATTGGCGAAGCCACGTCCGCAAACGTCTCCAAGGACTAACCTGGCCAGTTTCATCCCTTATTTCGCCCGCCTGAGGCGCCTTCGCCAACTGCTCGATCAGCCGCTTAGCGAGCAAACCTCGATGGCCGCGCGTCCAATGATCCGCCGCATCATCGTTTGGGAGCCACTCTGGGAGTGGCAGCATCAGGTACTGTGCGAGACCGTCCAGCAGTGGTTCGTAGGTCGCGCGTAGTGCTCGCAGCGCGAGAAAAGCGTCGCCTTCTACCTGCCAATCAAGTCCAGACCTCGCCAGGACAGCCTGCAGATGAAGGCATGCCTCGAGGGGTAACCTGTCGTCGCCGTCGTAACGAGAGGGCGCGATTCGGAACGACCGTGCCATCTCGACGGCGACCTGCCGCATGACTTCAAAAGTCATGCGCGCCTGAAAGGGCTTTGCATCACCTACACCTACGAGGATGAGGGCGCAGCAATCTGTGACGGCCGTCAGCGCGGCCAGCCAGGACTGATTTTCATGCTGCGAGCGGTAGTAGGCCAGCATTGGATAAGACAGATGACCTTCCAGCAGCTGCGCTCCCCACAGCTCCCACGCCCGCAAGAAGTCGTCGAGTTCCCTCAGAGCCGTCGCGTGTTTGCACAGCAATCCCGCAGCTGTGGGCGGAGATCCTGCTCGGCTATCGAGCTGAATTACCAGCACTTCCCTTCCCGAAAACAATTGGTGGATGAGCGGCAAATAGCCAATGACCAACGCGATGAAGCCAAGCCCAACGCCCGCTTCGATAACAGCGGTCAGCCGAGCAATGCCGGAATGCGGTACGACGTCGCCGTAGCCCAAAGTAAAGAAGGTCACGCCACTCATGTAGAATTGATCGAATAGGGAGGAGCTGGCGCCGTTCTTAGCGGCTGGCTCCTGTGCCCATTCCAACACACCAAAGCCCACGATCAAAGTAGTGGCCCAGGATGCAAAGAGACCAAGCATCGACAGAGCCCCAAAATGGCTGAGCATGCCTTCCCGACCGCGACCAGGTCCGAGCCCCGTCGCGATACTCGAGCAAGCCCGCCATACGGTGCGAAAATAGATCACCGCGAACCGCGTCCGCCGCTGCACGCGCCGTGGCAGAAGCATCACCTCGAACGCGTCCTGGAGAACGAGAACGATCGCCACAAATGCGAACGCCCCTATCGCGGCGGCCCATGGCTGACTCAATTTTTCCCTCCGATCACTTCCTTCAATGTCTCTAACGAACCGGGAGAAGTCCCCCATCACCAAGCAGATTAACGCAGTTTGACTGAACTCCAAGGCCGAAAGGACTTCCCGCTCAGGCTCTGCTCTCCGTTTGTTCCCCCTGCGCGCTGAACATCCTCTTTTGGTCGCGACGCCCAGGCACGATTGAAAAGTCGCGGGGAACGCAGATGTGGTCCAATTCGCGGAACTTGTGGCGGAGGTCGTCCATGATGCTCTTACCATCCTGCTTGCTCGGAATGACCGATGTGACCTTACCGTTCTCCGCGTCAACTTCGCGAAGCGCACGTCTAGCGCAAGCCTCCGCCGCCGCATGCGACTCGTCCGCGAGGAGTTCGTTGGCTATCCGCTACGTCTCCATTCCCGGAAGAGGGCCTATGAAGGCGTCCATTTGTCCCCCAGAATGGCTTGATGAACCGTAATCTCCTAATCTACGGCGCGCTGGCTGTCGCAATTATTTTCGAGGTCTTAGGAACTTCGTTTTTAAAACAGACGCAGCAGTTCACGAAGGTATTGCCGACGTTTTTGACGGCAATCAGCTATCTTGCGGCCTGCTATTTTCTAACGATCCCGATCAAGACGATGCCTATCGGCATCGCTTATGCGATCTGGAGTGGACTTGGCATCGTGCTGATCTCGTTTGTCGGCCTGATCTTTTACAAGCAACGCCTTGACGCTGCGGCTCTAATCGGCCTTGGTCTCATCCTGGCGGGCGTGATCGTGGTCAACGTCTTCTCAAAGTCCATTGAGCAATGAAGAGGCTTTCCGAGGTCGTGAGGCACCGATCCGCGGCGATGCCCACGCGGCTGTTGGCGCACCGCACGGCAATTCTGCAACGGCCCCGATTCGGATTGGGTATTCTCACTGGTCCCGCAGCTGACGAGTTGCCAGCCACGAATTCCGTTTCACCTGGGCGGGGCGACCGATTATGCCTGGGCACCTACACGCCATTGCTGGCACGACGATAACCCTGAGCCTGGCAGTCCGTTACAGGTTCACCTCGCCCCCCGGATGTCCACGCTCACCTGAGCGCAAACCGCCACGAACAACGCGGGCACCGAACGCACTCAGCAGAAGGTAGAGGGGGAGCAGAAACGGAGGGCGCCAGGTCGGGGCCCGCCGGCGGCACTTGTACCTATAACCTTTCTGGCGTACAATGCGTTAGGGGATGTAGGTGCGAGATCCTACCGCGAGGCGCTCCTGATCAGGAACGCGGGCAACAGGGCCACGCAAACAACGAGCGCAGCGATCCGTGGCAGCGACATGTAACCCGAGAAATTCGCGAGCACCGCCGCGCCCAGAGCGGCCCCGAGTGCATCACCAAGATTGAACGCAGACTGATTCAACGTTGATGCAAGATTAGGCGCCTCCTTCGCTTGCTGAACGACCCGGTGCTGCAACGGCGGCACGAGGGCGAATGCAGCAATACCCCAGACGAAAACGGCGACGAGGGCGAGCGGACCGGTGCGGACCGGAGACCAAAACTGACTAACGCGATCACGTCGGCCACCAGAAGCGCGCGGATCGCGAGCAAGGCGTTGCGATCCGCTAGGCGACCGCCAGCCAGGCCGCCCACCGAGAGGCCGGCCCCGAACAAGAAGAGTGCTAAGGCGGCCTCGTGCGGCGTCAACCCGGCCTCGTGTTCCAGCAAGGGTGTCAGAAAGGTCAGGACGCTGAATAGCGCCGCCGATGAGAGCGTGCTGATGAGCATGGCGAGCCAGATCTGAGGCTCCCGTAAAGAAGCGAGTTCACGCCGAATCCCGTAAGCTCCGCCCCCGAGCCGACGCGGCACCCAGGTGATCATGGCCGCCAGGGCAGCCGCCGCGAGGGTCGCGACGAGTGCGAATGTTGTCCGCCAGCCGGCCGCCTGCCCGATCCAGGTGCCGAGCAGGACCCCCACAACATTAGCGACCGTCATGCCTGTGAAGAGCAAAGCGACCGCCCGCACCGCCTTGCCCGGAGGCGCAAGCTCGGACGCGACGATGGACGCGATGCCGAAGAAGGCACCGTGCGCCAGCGCAGTCACGATCCGCGCGATCATCAGGACGCGGAAGTTGGGTGCGACCGTGCAGGCCACGTCACCCACGAGGAACATGACCATCAGAGTCACGAGGGCACGTCGCCGCGACACAGACGACAGCAGCGCAGCGACGAACGGTGATCCAAAGGCGACGCTGAGCGCGTAGACCGAAATGAGCAGGCCGGCCGCAGGCACTGATACATGGAGATCGACAGCGAGCCCCGGGACAAGGCCGACGATAACGAACTCGCCGGTCCCGATGCCAAAGCTCGCCAGCATGAGCGAGTAAAGTGCGCGCCCGTTTCGAGCCTGAACCGCGTCGTCCATCGAAGACAGGCTCAAAGCGCCCTTCGTGCTCGTCAACTCAACGCCCCTCTTGCTATTTGCCGCCGTTGCCATTGCGACACTGCCAATTTTGATCCTGTATATGGTTTTCAGGCGGCAGCTTCAGGCAGGTTTTTCCATGGGTTCAGTCAAAGGTTAGCCAGATATGGAGGTATCATGTCGCGCGACGCATTGATCGTCTGGGGTGGGTGGGAAGGGCATGAGCCCGAGCAGGGCGCCAAGGTAGTCACCACCATGCTCGAAGAGGCAGGTTTCCGCGTTCGGGTTGAAACTTCGACAGCCACCTTCAAGGATTCCGCGCTTCCAGATTTAGCCTTAATCGTGCCGATCTATACGATGTCTCAAATCAAGAAGGATGAGGCAGAAGCCTTATCGCGGGCAGTCGAGGGTGGCGTGGGACTAGCAGGCTATCACGGTGGGATGGCAGATGCGTTCCGAGAATCCACGGAATATCAGTTCATCGTCGGCGGCCAATGGGTAGCTCATCCTGGAGACATCATCGACTACGACGTTGATGTCACACGGCCGGATGACCCAATCATGTCAGGGATCCCCGAGCGGTTCTCATATCGGTCTGAGCAGTATTACATGCATGTTGATCCTTCCAACGAGGTCTTAGCCACAACCTCCTTCACGGGCCATCATGCAGCCTGGATTGCAGGTGTCGTCATGCCAGTCGTGTGGAAGAGAAAGCATGGACAGGGCCGCGTATTCTATTCGTCTCTAGGACACGTAGCGGACGAATTTAAAGTCCCGGAGATGCGGGAGATCTTTCGCCGAGGCCTTCTCTGGGCAGCGGGTTAAGTAGTCTACTCGAGATCGGCCGCGTCATCGCCTGGAAGCCGGGTGAGCACCCCGCCTTCGCTTGCCAGCAAGAGAGCTTAACGCCGGGTGCGACGACCCGCGTGATAGTGGAGCATTTGCGATAGAGCAGCCTACCGCACATCCATTTAATTGCCTTCTTGAGCGCCGAACAGGCAACCACCTCCGGTAAGATGAAGGTTTCGATTACGGGGGTCCCGAGGACGGTGGAATAAAGGCGCGGATTGGCGGAAGGTTGCCCTCGAATTTTTCGACTTCGACAGCTGTCAATTGGCCCGTGCATCCTTGGGCAAGTGCAGATGTTCCCACGTCTCGGGTCAGCACATTCGGATTGCCGTGGACACAAAGTGGATTCTCTTCCTCGGGATCAACTGGGTCGTACCAGGCTCCTGTCGGCAGTTGAACAACGCCAAGCCGGATATCCGTCGTTAAACGGAGTGCTGCGAGACAGGCGCCGCGCTCGTTGAATAGGCGGATGATGTCGCCATCCGTTAGCCCCCGGGCCGCCGCATCGTGGGGATGCATGCTGGCGACCTCCCGTCCCCGCCACTTCGCGTCCGCGCTATGGCTACCGAAATCGAGTTGGCTGTGCAGCCGCGTCGCCGGCTGATTGGCAACAAGAAACAACGGCGCGCCAGGCCGCGTCCCATCGGTGGGCACCAGCCAAGTCGGATGGCCCGGGCAATCTGGATCCTCAAAACTCGCGATGGTGGAAGAGAAGATTTCGATCTTGCCACTTGGCGTTTTGAGCCCATGAGCGACCGGATCATCTCGAAACGCACGTAGGAAGCCGCCGTCGTCGGGCTTCTGCGGCAGGGTCAATCGCCCTGCCTCCCAGAATTCCTCAAAGCTCGGAGCGGGTATGCCCTGAAGTTCGAGTGACTTGCTCGTGCGATCATAGAGATGTTCCAGCCACTCGCGCGCGTCGCGGCCTTCGGTGAAGCGGTCGCCGCTGCCGAGCCGCTGAGCGAGGCCGGAGAAGACATCGTAGTCGTCTTTCGCTTCTCCGAACGGCTCGGCAATCCTGTGCATAGCGACCATCAGCGGGTCGCTCGCACTATATCCGATATCCTCCCGTTCCAGCGTCATCGTCACTGGCAGCACGAAATCGGCATGGCGCGCCGTAGCCGTCCAGGCGATTTCATGGACCACGACGGTATCCACCTGCGCAAAGGCCCGCCGCAGGCGGTTGATATCTTGGTGGTGATGGAAGGGGTTGCCGCCAGCCCAGTAGATCAACCGGATATCGGGATAGGAACGTGTCTCGCCGTCATAGCGATAGTGGCCCCGCGGATTGAGCAGCATATCGGCGATGCGGGCGACCGGGATGAATTCGGCGACACCGTTGTGCCCCTGGGAAAGGGTCGGACTAGGCACTGCATTGTTGCGCCTGCCGTAATAGCCGATCGCACCCAAGGCATAGCCGTAGCCGCCGCCCGGCAGGCCGATCTGCCCCAGAACGGATGCGAGCAAAGCGCCCATCCAAACCGGCTGCTCACCATGCTCGGCACGCTGGAGTGAATGGGCGACCGTGACCAAGACGCGCTTGCCATGAAGGCGGCGGGCCAGCGCAGCGATCTCTTCGGCGGCCAAGCCGGTGATCGGGGCCGCCCAAGCCGCGTCTTTCGGCTGCCCATCAGCCTTACCCAGAAGATAAGACTGAAAGACCGGCCAACCCTCACAATAGCGCTCAATGAAGGCTTGATCGTGAAGCCCTTCCGTCACTAGCGTGTGGACGAGCGCCAGCATGAGCGCTGTATCAGTGCCAGGAATCGCGCTGATCCACTCGGCAGCCGCTTCGTCGGGTAGGTCCTGTCGTAAAGGTCCGACGAGCAGGAACTTACAGCCGCGTTCTGCCGCGCGCTGCATTGCGCCGCGCTCGACATGCTGGCTGATGCCGCCGCCTGCAATCATCGAATTCTTCAGGGCCATGCCGCCGAAGGCAAGCACGATCTCGCTATGCGCGGCCAATTGCTCCCAGGTGACATTGTTCATCGTCAGGCCGTGATAATTCCCCAGCACATGCGGAACAATGACGGAGGAAGCGCCGGCGCTGTAGCTATTGACCGAGCGGACGAAGCCGCCCATCGAAAGATTAAGGAAGCGATGTATCTGGCTCTGCGCGTGGTGAAAACGCCCTGCACTGGCCCAACCATAGGATCCACCGAAAACTGCTCCGGGTCCATGGCTGTCCTTTACTCGCAGCAATTCAGCGGCTAGGCGATCGAGGGCCTCGCCCCACTCGACCGCTACAAAACCGTCCCGCCCGCGACGAGAGCTGGCGCCGGCGCCGCGTTCGAGCCAGCCTCGACGGATCATAGGCTTGGCGATGCGGGCCTGGTGGCGAAGCGCCCCCGGGAAATTATTGACGATCAGATTAGGGTCTGGATCATTCGCATCACTACGAACCTCGAGCGCGTTATTCTGCCAGCGAGCGGAGAAGACACCCCAGTGTGAGCTATGAGGCTTGAATCCGTCGTCCAAATAGATACCTCAGCCTTTAATTGAGCGATAACACCGAGGCTGAATGTTGCAGCTGAATGGCAAGACTGCAATCACTGTCCGGGCCACCGTCAGGCGGGCGGGTCATGAGGAAACCGCCATAGATTCGCCCCGCCGATGTCCGAGCAGGGACAAGATTGCATCGCAGCGTCGGCTTGGATCGGGCGCAGGAGCTAAAAAGATAGCCCGAACGCTGCTCAGTCGAATGTTACCAGAGGCTAAGTGACGGCGCACAAGGCCGGGGCTGCGGGGTACATGATGACGCTTAAAAAGCAGATGTCCGCAACTATCCATATGCTTCCTGGGGACTTCTTCTTTTTGGAGGGGCAGGCGGCTTGTGCAGACGGTCGTGATATCCAGGATACCCCTACCCTCCTTACAGTGATCAGTATTGCAAGCGGCGAGAGAGATGGTTGGCTGTCGGCTTTCGCCGCCGAAGGGTGCGCGCGGACCTAATAGCCTGCCTGGTGGCCACCGTCGAAAATGCGGCTAAGGAGGACGTTTGACGAAACGATGCGTGTCTACAATGAGAATACCTAGTCTTTTGCCGCTGGCGTGCCTCCTGGCGCCGCGAAGCGGTGCCCAGCGCTCCGACTGCTCGCTTTGCATGATCTCAAAAGTGTTTATTGCTTAAAGCGCCCCCATTATGCTGCAGTGCACAACGGCAGCTGTTTGGGAAAGAGATAATGGCGGTGGGGCCTCCCTGGCGGACGGTGGAACTTTGCGAGATGCCTATGCGCAACGGCGCGACCGCGGTGGCCAAGGTCGAGCGTGACGACTTTGGCGTCTGCTACTGGCGTCTAAACGTGGCGGACGGCGATCGCTTAGCCCTCATTACCGGTGGAACTGCGTCGTCCATCGGTCTGGCGAAGGTCTTTGCGTGGACGGCGATGCGTGTGGCTCTCGGCGTCGAGTTACAAAATGGCGGTTGAACGGATAGAAGTTGCGAGACGCCTCATTGATGCGAGCGTGGCGTTGATAAAGAGCCAGGAGGATTACGTGCTCGCGCTCAATCGCGCGTAAATGTATCTGCCTGCCATGCTCGCCTTTGAGTTGCTTCTCATCATGCGGGCAACCCTTGCATTTCGGGAAGCGCGCCTCCGATCAATGCTGGGAACAGAGGCCCGGTGATGATCTCCATGCGGGAGAACGTGTCGGACATAGGCATAACACCAGGTCTATGCCTGGGCCTTCCGGCTATGGCCGGTGTCCGGTCAAAAACGGGGTTCAGTTCACCCCGGACCGAGGTAATCAGCAAGCAGGGCGAGCGCGATCGCCACAGAACGACTGCGAAGGGCGTTTCCCAAGCAATCGGTAAGTGATTAGAAGCGTTGCTTCCCGCATGGATGTCTAACACCAAGATGAAGACGAGCAGTGTGCTATCAAAAGGCCCAGGATCTATCCTACGGGACGCGGCCGGCCCGACCCACCTGCAGCAGATCATCGCCGCCCTTACAGAGGGGGTGATCATCGTCGATCCTAATGGTTCGTTTTCCTGGGCGGATGAGACGGCGCTTAGGTTGCACGGCGTCCGTAGCCTCAAGGAGCTCGGCGGTACCGCGGGCGGCTTTGCCGAGCGGTACCAGTTGGCCTACCGCAATGCGGCACGGCTGCGCCCGGATGAGTACCCGATCCAACGGCTCCTCAAGGGGGAAACCATCGACAAAGCCCTCGTCGAGGTTAAGCGCCGCTCCGATGGCAAGCGCTGGTTTCATGAAATCCGAACCATGGTGCTCAACGATCCTGCCGGGCAGCCCGATTGCTTAGTGTTGATCCTGAACGATGAGACGGAGAGGTTCAACGCCGAAGAGCGCTTCGAGCGTGCTTTCGCCGCCAATCCAGCGCCTGCCATTATTGCTCGGCTCTCGGACATGCGATACGTCAAGGTCAATCACGGCTTCCTGGAGCTGACGGGTTATCATCGCGACGCCCTGATCGGGCATTCGATGCACGAGATCGACGTGCTGCGGGGCGCCGAGAGGCGTGACCTGGCAATCGCGCGCCTGAATGACCGCGAGACGATCCCGCAGATGGAAGGCTCACTTCTTTTGCCGGACGGCCGGGAGAAGACGGTGCTACTTGGTGGTCAGCCGCTGGAGATCGGCGACGCCGCCTGCATGCTATTTACCTTCGCCGATCTGCATCCGAGACAGCAAGCGCAGGATGCCCTGCGTCAAAGCGAGGAGCGGTTCGCCAAAGCGTTTCGCATGGCGCCTGGCCCAATGGCCATTCTCACCTTGGATCGGCTGCGTATCCTGGATGTCAACGACGCCTTCACTGCAGCAACGGGATGGCGCAGGGAAGAGGTCGTGGGCCGACCTGAGGCGGAGGTCGAGTTCTGGGGGCAAGGCGCGCACCGCGATGAACTCGAACGCCAGATGAAGCACACAGGTCACGTGCGCAGCGTGGAGATCGAGCTGCGGTCTAAGGACGGCATCCGCTGTGATTACCTGCTTTCGGCTGAAATGGTCGAAATTCACCACGAGCGCTGTGTGCTGAGCGTCATGCTGGACATCACCGAGCGCAAACAGACCGAGACGGAGCTTTTGGCGGCGGTGCAGTCTGTCATGCAGGACACGTCCTGGCTCGGGCAGAAAATCGTCGAGAAACTAGCCAATGTCACCCGAGGTAAACGGTCGTCATCGAAGCAGCCCGAGTTGACGACATTACCGGCCAGAGCGGTCGAGGTGCTGGGTTTTGTGGCACAAGGCCTCTCTGACGGTGAGATCGCTAAGAAGCTCGGCATAGCCCAGAACACGGTGCGCAATCACGTTAGTGCGGTATACGGCAAGCTCGGCGTTCATCGGCGGAGCGCCGTTATTGTTTGGGCCCGGGAACGAGGCCTCGGAACCCTTCCCCAAACCCCTGGCAAGATGAGCAAATCCGGACGCAAAATAAAGGCTAGTTAAAAGCTACCATGACCTCAGTTAAATAACACTACTAGTGTTCGCAACGACCTCTGAAACTTCGTCACTAGAATAAGTGAACGAAACTCCCTTCTCTTCGTGAGTGCAGCCACGGCACGCGTAAGTGTTGCCGCAATCTGAGAAACGGAGATCGTCGATGGACAAAGACCGCATTAAGGGGACCGGCAAGAAGGCAGCGGGATCCGTCAAGGAGACCGCCGGCAAAGTGACCGGCGACACGGAGCTCAAGGCCAAAGGGACGGCCGAGAAGACCGCCGGCAAGGTGCAGAACGCCGCTGGTAAAGTGAAGGACACCGTTCGCGACGCGGCGAAGAAATAGGTCAGGCGGATGTCGAGTGGCGGGCCCTCCAACCGTGGCGCCTCTTGCAGTACGGACAATACCGGCCCCGATGTGCAGGTGCTTCTACTTCACAAGGAGGATGTCGCAGTTTCCAAGCGCGTCCGGAAGACGCGGGTCTGCGCCACCCGGACAACGACGACCCGGGACGCCGTCGTCGAGGCCGATCTCCGACATGATCGCGTGGTCGTGGAGCGGGTCGCCGTTGGACGGATCGTGGATGCCGTGCCGCCCCTCCGTCAGGAGGGCGACGTGACCATTCTCTCAGTCGTGGAAGAGATTGTCGTCGTTGAACGCCGCCTCGTCCTCAAGGAGGAGGTGCATCTCCGGCGGGTTCAGACCACCGAACGCCATGTCGAAAGCGTCACGCTTCGAGAACAGGCCGTCACAGTTAGCCGAACGGACAGCCAGGACTGACGGGAGCACCAGCCACGTTTTTCTCCGATGAAACCTCGTTACAATGTACAAAGGACAAGTATCATGAACGACGAAACCATCGTTGCAGTCTACGACACGCCAGCCCACGCTGAACTTGCCATTCAGGATATCATTGCGTCTGGCGTGGTGCCTGAGAGCGCCGTTAGCCGACATGGCGGAACCCTATCCGGCGCCTCGACGACCACAACGATTGAGCCGGTTCGTGAGCAGGGTTTTTGGGCGAGCCTCTTCGGCAGCGAGCCGGACCATGACACTGCCGTCTACGACCGCAGCCTGGAACGTGGTTCAACGGTTGTCACAGTGAGGACCCCTGAGAGCCATGTTGATCGGGTGATGGAGATACTCGAGGGCCATCTTCCGATCGACATTGACGCGCGGGCCGCGGAGTACGGCCTCACGCAGACCACAGAGATGCGAGAGCCAGCGGCGCCGACACGTCCGGAGGTGGGAGCGGCCGTTCCGGCGACGGCGACCGCTGGCGAGACCATGCAACTGGCGGAGGAAAGCCTTACCGTCGGCAAGCGGGTCGTCAACCTCGGGGGTACACGGATCCGCCGCTACGTGATCGCGACCCCGGTTGAAGAAAGCGTCTCGCTCCACGCTGAGAAGGTTACGCTGGATCGCCGTCCGGTGACAGATGGCCGTCCCGTCGCGAACGCGGATTTCACCGACAAGACCATCGAGATGACTGAATCCAGCGAAGAGGCCGTCGTCTCAAAGGAGGCACGCGTTGTTGAAGAAGTCAGTCTTCGCAAGGAAGCCACCGATCGCGTCGAAACGGTGCGGGATACCGTTCGCAAGGAAGAAGTCGAAATCGAGCAGATCCCTGGCGAGACCACAACGGCACGGACCGAAATCCACCCACTCGATCCACACGCGCCAAAGATTTGAAGTGAGGATAGCCGAGGCGATAAAGCTTTTTCGCAATGTCGCCTAACGCGTAGCCGCCCGATCCTTGTATCGGGCGGTCAATCCATTCTCGGGAGGCGATACAATGTCGATAATTGGTTGGCTCATCCTAGGACTCATCGCCGGGTTCATCGCGAGCAAGATTGTCAACAAAAGTGGCGAGGGCGTCATCTTGGATATCGTGCTCGGCATTGTCGGTGCCGTCGTCGGCGGCTTCTTGTTCTCGCTGGTCGGTGCAGCGCCTGTCACTGGGCTCAATATCTACAGCATGATCGTCGCGGTCATTGGGGCTATTGTCGTATTGGTCATTTACCACGCGATCGTCGGGCGTCGCGCGCTCCGGTGAAGCAGTTGCCGGCAGTAGCAGAAATGGAGCACACGGTAGAAATTCTTTAAATTCGCTTGCTGGCGATCTCATGAGCAGTGGAGGGGCGCCTTCCCCATTTGGGGCGGCTGATGAACATGCTTGGCAGCCAAGGGGGCGTGGGTCGGCTAGGTACTGGCACGGCGGGCGGGGCGGCATGTTAACCGCCTTCGATCAGCCGGGTCTCGGACGACTGGCATAGATGAGGGATGGCAACGCGGGAACCGTTAGGCGAAGGAGGTGGCGCCGAGCCGGCCGCACGCTTCTCGGGCTCGCCCCTCCACGCTCAAGGCCGTCCAACCTTGGCTGCTGCCTTTCGTCAAACCTCCCAGCTTACCTCAATGCGCCGTATGCCTGAGATGTGATGTCCTGAGACCGGGGTCGGCGCGGCGCATAGCGGGAGCGGCACCAAGTAGCCGTGAGAAATTTTCAAAGGCCGTCATGAGACGAAACATTCTGAGGATGGGCAAAATCTGCTTAGCAAGCGCAATATTATCGATCCTGGGTGGAGCAGCTTCCGCCCGCGCTGGCGCAGTCGAGATTTGTGCGTCCAGGCTTGACGCGGGGGACTGGGACGAGCTCTTCAGCAAAGGACCAATCGTCATCCCAGCTCACATCATTTTCCAATTTCGAGGACATATACTTGGCTCGCTCATGGATCCCAACGACCAAGGTCACAGCCTTCCGGGAGGAGGATGGCAGGTATCTCCGGCCGAAGTACGGCGACGCAACGCTGTGGCCAGGAACGACCCAAATCTGTGGGAAAGTGGCTACCTGGCCTTCATGACTGTGAAACCCTCCAAGCTTTCCATAGAGCGGCCGTGTGCGTCCGCTGAAGTCGAGCAGGTGTTATCACAGCAATGGGGTTGGTCGAAGACCGGCATAGCCGCCGACCGAAGCGTTTTATTTCGGGATCTACGCCGTTTACGAACACGGTGTTGTGGTCACCAGCTTCAGCGACGACAGCAACCCTTTCTTCTTTGCGGCCGCTCGCGGCGAGATTAACGCGTCTGTCACATCCGACATCGACAACTTCGTCGTGCTAGAAGACGCTCTTCAGGATCAGTCACCCTGATAGCCGGAAGACGCCGCGTCAATGAATAGCTTAAGTATGGTCGTGACTTATCCATCACAGCAATACCTTCGGGCCCGCGGTTTGCTTTGCCGGTCACGCCGATCTGGCCGGATCGTTCCAGCATCTGGCGCGTAAACTTGTCCATGCGCGTGGCCGTCGTGGGGCCTGAGGGGCCGACAACCTCCGACTTGGTGGGAGGAACCGGCCCACATAATAAATGAGGCGGTTAGTGAAATCGACCTGCAATATGCCGTGGTGTTTGGCCTTTCCTTCTGGTTCGAGGTGGATGTTCATTACCGCGTTCCCGACCTCGTCACGGATTGCTTGTTCGATACGGTCGCAAATCGCTTGGGCATCCCTCGACCGCCATGCGGGCCGGCACCAGAAGATGAAATTCCACGAAGGTGGCACTGCCTGCGATCCGCGTCCGCAAGCCATGGGGCCTCAATCGCTCCAGCGGCATTGTTGGAAATGATGCACTTCAACGCCGCAACTGCCCCGGGTCTGCAACTTTATCCATCAGGCCCCCGATCGACTCCCGAAGCAGCCCGTAGCGGGCCCAAAGAATATTGGCCGCTACCAGGGCTGCAACGAGCGGGTCGAGGCGAAGCCACCCCGTAATCGGCATCAAGGCGAAGCCGACGAGGACGGCGCCAGTGGTCCAGACGTCCGTCATAATGTGCTTGCCGCCCGCAACCAACGCCGGAGAAACCTTAACACCCTCGGCGTCTGGGTCTTAGCAAGGCCTGCGCTCTCTGTGCGAATTCGCGTTTATCAATTGTAGTGAACCGCCCCCAATAGTCTTCCTCAATCGGCCTTCCCAATCGCGCTGTTCACGATCTTCTGGGCTTCGTTTACGATAACATTCAGGTGAGTCTAGCTCACGAAGCTTTCCGCGTAGATCTTGTAGATTGCCTCGGTCCCTGAGGGCCGGGCTGCAAACCAGCCGTTGCGAGCAACGACTTTGAGCCCGCCAATCCGAGCGCCGTTCGCGGGCGCAGTCGTCAGTTTCGCTTCGATTGGCTCGCCTGCCAGCTCCGGCTCTTTGATTGCCTCTGGCGACAGCATTGCCAGGCTGGCCTTCTGCTCTTGGCTCGCCGATGCATCGATACGCGTGTAGTACGAGGTACCGAACTCTTTCGTCAGATCCGAGTAGAGCTCCCCCGGATCCCTTCCTGTACGAGCAGTGATCTCCGCTGCAAGCAGATCCATAATCAGGCCGTCCTTATCGGTCGTCCAGACCCTACCGTCGAGCCGCAGGAAACTCGCGCCGGCACTCTCCTCCCCTCCGAAGCAACAAGATCAATCAAGCAACCCTGCCGCGAACCATTTGAATCCGACCGGCATTTCGGACAAACAACGGTGGAGCTTATGGACAACGTGGTCGATCATGCTGCTGCTCACCAATGTCTTCCCGACTGTCGCCTCGACGGGGCAACCGGCGCGATTATTGAGTAATACTGAACGGCGACCGATAGGTAATGGTTCGGATTCATCAGACCGACCGATGGCGTTACGATGCCGTGGCGATCGGCATCCGGATCGTTGGCGAAGGAAACTCGATATTTGTCCTTGAGGCCGACGAGCCCGGCCATCGCATAAGGGCTCGAGCAGTCCATTCGGATCTCGCCGTCATGGTCCAAAGTCATGAAAGAGAAGGTCGGGTCAACTGCCGGATTTGCGACCGCGATATTTAATTTGTAAATGGTATTGATCGGCTCCCAGTAATGCACCCCCGCCCCGCCAAGCGGATCAACGGCGAGGTTGAGGCCTGCAGCGCGAACCGCTTCCATATCGATGACACTGCGGAGATCATCAACATAAGGCAGCACAAAATCTTCCTGATGAGTTGACTCCGCATTCAGGGCGGCTGTGAACGTCATTCGACGCACACCATTCATGTTGCCTCGCAGGAGTTCATTGGCACGAGCTTCAATCCAGCGCGTGACGTCTGTATCGGCGGGTCCACCATTTGTCGGGTTGTACTTTAATCCACCGTCCTGCGGCGGATTGTGCGAGGGTGTTATAACAATGCCATCGGCGAGCCAGGTCTCGCGAAAGCGATTATGGGAAAGAATCGCATGCGAGATGACGGGAGTAGGTGTGAAGCCATCGCCTTGCTGGACAATTGACTCCACGTCCGTTCGCCGCGAGAACTTCTAGAGCCGTCCTCTGGGCTGGCGTCGACAGCGCGTGAGTATCCTTGCCCATATAGATGGGGCCACTGATGCCATGAGCGCGCCGATAGTCACAGATCGCCTGGGTGATCGCCAAAATATGGGCTTCGTTGAACGATCCCCGAAGAGACGAACCACGATGTCCGCTCGTGCCAAAACTTACCAACTGGCCAGGGTCATCGAGGTTAGGAAGCCGCGACAGATAGGCCTGTTCGAGCTGCCCCGGATCGATCAGCATATCCTTTGGCGCCGGTTTGCCGGCCAGTGACGAGAGGACCATTGTCTGTCACCCTCCTATGCGATGGGGCACGGCGTCACGTTCCAAATATCAGTTGCGTATTCCCCGATCGTGCGATCGCTTGAAAACTTTCCCGCACCCGCAATGTTGAGGATCGCCTTGCGCGCCCATTGCTTTCCATCCGCGTAGAGACCGACCATCCTATGATCCGCGTCGAGATAATCTTTCAGATCCGCAGATGCATGTATTCCTCACCCTGCGTCAGGAGCTCGTCTCTGAGAAGCGTGAAAATACCAGGTTCGTAGCGGCTAAAATAGTCCGAGGATATCAAATCCAGGGCAGCGCGGGTCTCAGGCTCGTTCTCATAGTGCCAGTGGGGATTGTACCAGCCACGGCTGCTTTCGACCTGAGCGGCCGTGAGGCCAAACATGAAGAAATTCTCTTCCCCGGCCTCTTCGGCCATCTCGATGGTCGCGCCGTCCCGCGTGCCTAGAGTCAACGCGCCATTCATCATGAATTTCATGTTGCTGGTGCCACTGGCCTCGTAGCCTGCCGTCGAGATTTGGTTGGACACGTCCGCGGCTGGTATCAGTCGCTCTGCGAGTGACACGCGGTAGTCCGGCAAGAAGACAACCTTGAGGCGACCCCGGACCACCGGATCACCGTCGATGGTTCGCGCAAGATTGCCGATGAACTTGATGATGAGCTTGGCTTGCCGGTAAGCTGGTGCCGCCTTTCCCGAGAAAAAGAAGGTTCGCGGCAGCATCTCGAGATCGGGGTTGTCCCGCAGCCGGTTGTACAAGACGATGACACGTAGAGCATTGAGCATTTGTCGCTTGTATTCGTGAATACGCTTGATCTGGCAGTCGAAGATAGTGTCCGGATCAACCGTCTGATCGGAGGTTGCTTTGAGCCAATTAGCGAATTGCGCTTTTGCCGCGAGCTTGGCATTTTGAAAGCTATCCTGAAATGCTGAGTCTCCCGCTAGCGGCCGCAATTTTCTCAACTCGTCGAGATTGGTCATCCAACCATCGCCGATGGCCTTCGTAATGCCATTGGAAATCGCTGGATTTGCCAGCAAAAGCCAGCGCCTCGGCGTTACACCATTGGTCTTGTTGTTGAATCGCTCGGGGAAGATCTCAGCTAGTGTCCTGATTCCGAAGTTTCTATCCACATCTCTGCTGGACGTCGACGGTTCTTTGGCAGAAGCGCTGGATTGACGCCAAGATGTCGTCTGCG
>NZ_LMUQ01000085.1:5685-16272 GCF_009765865.1 Acidisoma sp. L85 | reverse complement strand
GACGACAGCGTTGTCCTCTGGCGCGGGCGCGGTGTGCCACGGTTTCCAGATCGGCCCGCGCGGCTTCCAACGTTTCATGGGACGCTCTCCGCGTTGCCGACCCCAGGATGGCGGCAGCTCGAACGACAGGAAAGCATTTCCGCTTGCCTGTCTGTCGAGAGAAGGACCGCGTCCAAAGGTTAGCTCGTCAAAGTAGCTTCCACCGATGGCCGAGCTCCTGCTAGCCCCTCGGCCGCGCCGTCCTGTTGCATATCGCGGCCCGAGTGTGACGTCCGATCCGCTACTGGGGGCCTTGGGATTGAAAGGCATGAAGCGAGGACGGTCATCGCCACCCCGGCGCTTTCAGCCCGAGGAACGCCGGCAATGCGGCCATAGTCCTCAGGTATCCGGTTATCTCGCAGGGCCGAGGCTAACAGCCCAGGATTGACCCTCGCCGGCGCATCCAACGGGCGATCTGCGCCGGTCTCCGCAGAGGAGGCTGACGCGTCGGTGCTTACCATGGCACCCACGCAACAACAGCCGGTTAGGCAGCTGCCCCCGATCTCCTGTGGGTTTAGGGGTCCGGGCCCGCACGAAGGAGGCCCGGACCCCTTCGGCAAGAGGGTGAGCGGCGCTACTAACTCCGCCTCGCGGCTCAGGACCACCACGGCCTGAACGACGGGCACCCCGTCTCTCCGATGTGCTGGAGACTGCCCCGACAGGGAGGTCGCCCTACCGGCCAAGCAAGCGCATAATCTTGGCAGTTCGAGGATCGAACTCGAGAAAAATATAGTTACGAATCATCTCGAGACTTCGTGCAGTGCATTAAGCTGGAGAGGAC
Source organism: Acidisoma sp. L85 (assembly GCF_009765865.1). Classification (GTDB taxonomy): domain Bacteria; phylum Pseudomonadota; class Alphaproteobacteria; order Acetobacterales; family Acetobacteraceae; genus Acidisoma. Next base: position 15,452 of record NZ_LMUQ01000085.1, on the reverse strand, counting down.
CCAAGGTCAGGATCGCCTGGAGAACGAGGTAGAGATGGCACGTGTCCGCGCTTCACCGTGCGAGTCGATAAAGATGAAAGGAATTCACCGCCTCGCCTTCGCTACGCGATGACATAGTTACCGTCTGGATTGAAAACAGCAGCAAAAACGGTCCCGTTGGAGACCGACAGAGGTTGTTGGAGCAAAGTTGCTTCAGGAACCGCTTCTCGGAGCCAAATGCTGATTCAAGCGGCGGTTTTGGCGTCCGAGCCTATTCGTGCGGGAAAATTGCGGGCAACCAAGACGTGTCGTGGGCCCCTAGCCACCGCATCGTAATCTAGGTCCGCCGGACTACGGGCACCCGTGCCAGCGAATGTCGCTTTTGCTGGCCTTGTTCCGGCGGCACCGATCAAGGAGGGGGATGCAGAGGTGCAAGCTGCTCAGTAGGCTTTGGCCGAGAGGCGGCAAGTGGTGGAGGCGGAGCCCCAGGGAGCGACCGCTTAACTGCCTTGCGGTCCCACTTCGGCGTCCTTGCAGGAGCCCCGGAAATCCATCGGATAGTCCAGCCCAGCAAGTAGATGAGAGGCGAAGCGATGATGAAGGGCAGCACGATCGGTAGCCCAGCGATTAGTCCGACCCCATTGTCGGGGCCGAACTCCATCAGGAGCACCGAGATTATCCCCGAAGCGACGAAGAAAAAGGCGATGAACGTGAAGACGCGATAAAGGAAGGTGCCCACTGAAATAGCCCCACCACTAGAATGGCCGAAATACTACTGGAAAAGTGTCCCACGGCCAGCAGTTTTCGCCCTGCCGCCGGACTATCTCGAAAAGACTGCCCTATTTGTTGGTCTTGGGTCAGCCCCTGGAAAGCACCGCATCTGCAAAGTTCGACGTCCGCAACGTTTCCGCTGCGCTCTTATGCTTGGAGACAAACTTGTTGATGGTACGTTCCAAAACCCCCTACTTTGACTCAATCATTCACGGTCGATTTCCTGCCGATGATTGACGCCGGCGCGCGGTTCTGCGGCATGGCGATCTCAAACTTAACGATCGGCGTTCGACCTCTCACGGTCGGGATGCGTCCCTCTATCTCTCGGGAGACAACTTGTAGCAGTTGGTCAGAATGCCAGGCGGCTCAGCCTCCGTATAGCCGTGGGGATCATCTCTGCGGCTCGTAGCGTACTCCACCTGCTCCGCTGGGTCGAGTATCAGGATGGCAAACGCCGTCCGACAGGAACCACTGTCACGACCGGTTTGCCCCACCGCGCGCTCCCTGCTGAAGCGATAGAATATAACACGCATGCGCCCGCACCGGCAGCTGCCTCGGTAGGAGCCGCTGGCAAAACAACTACCGTGAGCGGTTAGTTGATGTGCTGAACTCCTGCATAAATTTCCGGTCGCGCTAGGGGCGTCGGGAGCTAAGGCATCGGATACGAAGTTTAAAGAGAAAGCGCTGTCTGCTGCGGCTCATTCTCAACTTGTTCCGACCGATGAGCTCCAAAGTCTTTCTGCCCGGATGCATGTCAGCCGAAGTGGCACCATGACGCCGTATGGCGATAGCCACGATGTTCTGATGGAGACGAAGACTGACCTCGACCGGATCGTCCGCGAGCGCGCCTATCAGATTTGGGAACAAGAAGGCCGACAGGAAGGGCGCTCGGACGAATACTGGCACCGCGCCCACGAACAGCGCCTGCGTGAGCGGGCGTATCGGATATGGGAGCAGAAAGGATCCCCTGAGGGGCAGGCCGACCGACATTACAGCTGGACCTGCGGCTTCGAAGAGGTTTGAGCTTTTCACGAGATCTGAAAGCTATCTCCTTAGAAGGGCCGCGTCAGTTTAGCAGCGCCAGGTTAGTCGTGGAAGAGAGCAAGCGATCGTGAGAGTCACCCCGCCCCGTCGAGCGTATTAAGGGAAGGCTACGCTGAGCCCAGTGGCGTTTGCCCCTCAGGAGGGCTGTATCCTTGTATATCCCGCTGGTGCTCTTCGTCGTCGCCCTCGTCACGTGCTTCCTCGTGATCGACTACATAAGACGCGGCGAGGCCGCACGGACAAGGGACCTGCTTATTTCTCCAAAAGACAACTCAGGAAGATGCGCCGCAATCTTCGCCGTGTTCCGGTAGATCACCCCAGCTGCGTGCAACAAGCCTCCGCTTCGCAATCTCCTTGCGTTTTACACGAACGCTTGAAGCTAGCGAAGCAGGATCGCCACCGGCGTATACACTTTTTAGGTTGTCGTTCTATCGAGTGCCCATTCCGCCCAGGCCAGGGCCGACACCAGGCGCCACCCTCACATCCCGATCATCACCATAGTAGGTGTCAATGTCTGTGCTGCGCCGGTCGTCCCAAAGGCTGACATCGTCGTCGGCATACGAGGGCGCGCCCTCTAGCCGGCTCTTGTCGAGATTGACGACGAAGCCACCGGCGCCCGGGTCGTAGGTGAGCTGATTCCACGGAAGCGGATGATATCGGCCGCCCATCCCGAGGAAGCTTCCGAAGTTTAGAATGGCGTAATCCGCTTTCCCCGAAGTCTTGTCGATCATGACGTCGTATACGTTGCCAATCTTCTCACCTCTGGCATCGTACACGGCGGTCCCATTCACCTTGCCGGCGGCGATCAGCCGGCCGCTGGTGTCGCCGGCGTCCTGCACGCTGGCCATGATTTCCTCCTGCATTTTGCGCCCGGCTGCCGGGTTAATAGCAGACCAGGATAATTGGGACTTTATATCAGTCTTCGAACTTGAAGCCTGGATCGGAAGTTAAAGAATCCTTAGTCGCTCCAGGTAGGACGAGGCTGTATTCATGATTCTGCATAGCCATAGCGGCCACAGGTTGCCCAGCTGCGGGCGCATTGCCGGACGCTCCCGTATTTGAGGCTGTTGCACCGGGCGCCATTGCGGGCGCACCCGTAGTGCCACTAGTGCCGGCGGCGTTCATTGGCGCGGTCCCGGGGAGCGCAGCGGGTGTCGCTGCATTTTGGGTTGCCATCTTAGAGCCGCTGGCGGGATTTGACTGACTCGGCACCAGCTTCAGGTTCTTGAATGGAACTTGGACAAGCTTGGTTCCGATGCCGAGGAACCCGCCGACTGAAAGAATCGCGTTCGACACTGTACCATCGGACGTCACAAGAAGGTCATTAACCGTCCCGATGCTGTTTCCCTGGTCATTGTACACGGTTGCACCCACGAGTTCGCTCGAGCGCCAATCATCATGGGTTTTCGTGAGAGAGCCGTTCGGTGACTTGTCCCCGAGCGCCATTGAGCCGGGCTTTGACGTATTTGAGGGGGCGTTGCCACTGGCAGCCGAGTTGTTCTGAGCCAACGCTGGCACGGTCGCGACCAAAGAGACAGCTGCTGCCAGATAAAGGCCGCGAGCCACGGAACGATATAGACGGGTCATTGGAGTTTCCTGTTTTCCGGGTTCTGCACCCGGATTCGACCTGGCACGCGAGTCGGTCGCTTTCGAGCGCCAGTAGGGATGGTCACGGAAGACTGATCTTGGCGCTCGTCTGGAAATTCGTCGACGCGAGTGCGTCCCGCCTGATGAGGCCCGGGCTTCGTAGGTAGGGCGCCTGGATGAGCCTCCTTAGCTCCGCAATCTCAGAGGAACGCAGCGTTAGCTCAAGGTGCCTGTCCACCAAACCGACAGCAGGTCATCTCATCATTGCAGCACGTGCGAGGCGTGACGGGCGAATCGTCCTCCGGCATCGTCAGCTGCCCCCGCTGTGAACTGGCACAACTCCCACGCTTTCATCGCAAGGTCGACTAGCGCCTTCTCGCGGGAGCTGGTCGTCGTGCAATGGCCCGCCTCGGCTTTCAGGAGGCCTAACTAGGGGCGGGCTATATTTCCCGTCGGCGTCGACATAACGCTCGTCGACCTCTTCCTCGGTATCCAATACGGCCTCTCCGTTGACGCGCTCAATTGCGTCAGCAGTGTATTTCGCGAGGACTCGGACACTCTCCCCTGCCAGCGGATCACCTTTGGTGAAGTTATAGACCTTGACCAATTTTGCCTCCGGTCGTTAGGGCGACGTAGCCTTCCTCTACTGCTTCTTCCCACACGTCACCAGCCCCGCCTCGAGCGCGGTGAACTCAGGAAGACGGGCCGCCCGTGAGCGGCCTTCGTCGCTTATGTCTGGCCACCCTCAATGACGCGCAAGATGGGCTTCTCGTTACCCCGCAGCGACGGCCCGAAGCGCCGGCCGAGCTCGGCAATGTGGTCTACCATTAGAGCCGCCTCCCGTTCCGTGGTGGCCCTGCTCCGGCGAGGTTTCGGAGTGGCCATTACGCCTCCCTCCCCGACAGATCGCGCAGCAGAGCGTCCAGCACGCCTTTGTGCCAGTTGATCTTAATGCAGTCGCTGTGATTACATGGTCGACGGGCATGGCGGCCTGCACGACTGACGCACGGGCTCGCACGCCGGCAAGCGTTAGGGCCGGCATCTTGGCAATGCGCTTCGCGAGGCGGCTTCTCTCTTCCAGATCGCCTCTGCGCAAGGAGGGCGATGCTGTCGAACTCGGCGCCCGGCGGTAAGGCGGTTCCCGCATTCATCAACGCAGACGCCTCTCGATAGGCAACGACTGCCTGCTCGCAGTTGCATATCAGCACACCGTCCAGCTCTTGCCCGACTCTGGCCTTGGCCTGCAAGCCCCCAGGCGCATGCATTCGCTTTAGGCAGTCGTCCGCGTCGCGTAAGCACCGAGCGGCCGCCGCCATGTTTCCTGGCGCCCGATATCGCCGGGCGGTCAGCTCAGCAAGATCTGCGGCGATCGCAAGATTGCATGGCCTCGGCGGTGTGAGCCTTCAGCGCGAAACTTCCTCGCGTATCTTCCACCCGCGCTCGACGGCGGCGCGCTTGAGCTTTGCGATTTCCTTCACGCGTGGATGGCTGTGCGGAATGTTGTCCCTCTCATCGTCCCACGCCCTGAACTGGTCATCATTTTCCTGGAACTCCCGGTTAAAAGCGCTACCAGTCGAGCGTCAGCCGTCTGCACCGCGCTCAAGCTGCCACTCCCTGCAGGATGTCCTGGGACAACGAGGCCGACGTCCTATCCTCCGATACTGGCACGCCAGCGACGTCGCGCATGGTCCGTTTGAAGATGACAGCGGCTTGGCGCGGAGCCCCTCGAGGATCAGGGCGGGTGAGGAAGAAGGTGGCCTCGAGCTCGTGCCGCCGATCGCGAACTCGCTCGATGAAGCGGCCATATGCGGCGCACGCTGGCGAACCGGGGATGCCATCACCGGCCAGCTTGTAGAGGCGGTCATCCTCGACATCGACTTCGCGCCATTCCTCGCAGCGGGCGATGAGCCACGCGTCGCGCAACGGTGTATCCTGATGAACAGCGTCGCGCACGGGCCGCCCGTGCGCGGGGTTAGGCACGGACAAGGCGCGAGACTTGTCCGTGCCGCTTTTCCCTCGGAACGCTCGAGGGGTATTCTTTCGCTTCGGCTACTGCGATCCGGCACTACCTGATGAGCTTAATGTGGCGATCGGCTTCTTCGATAACCCTGAAGGATTTCGTCCGGCGGCCCATGCTTATTGGGGACTGCGGCTGCCTTGGGTGGAGTTCGCTGACAACTTGCCTCATGTGGACGGCTACTCGCGGGTTCGCGATGCCGCGATCGGCGATCCACGCGACCGCCAGAAGGCCCGCTGAACGTGAGCCGCGTGTCGATGCATTGGGCGCCGGCGAGGAACTTGTCCAGGTGGCGGGCGGCGCTCTGCCACTAAGCGGTTCCCAATCCCTCACTCCTTCGCCGGATGCGACTCGTTCGCGAGGAGCTTGTGTGGGTATCCGCTAGCGCCTCCATCGTTCGCGGAAGAAGGTCTATGAAGGCGCCCCTCTCTCCCTCACAATGGCTTTATGAACCGCAATCTCCTAATCTACGGCGCGCTGAGTTTCGCAATCATCTTCGAGGTCCTAGGAACTTCGTTTTTAAGACAGACGCAGCAGTTCACGAAGTTACTGCCGACATTCATGACAGCAATCAGCTATTTTGCGGCCTGCTATTTTCTCACGATGCCGATCGGTATCGCTTATGCGATCTGGAGTGGACTCGGCATCGTGCTGATCTCGTTCGTCGGCTTCATCTTTTACAAGCAAAGCCTCGACGCTGCCGCTCTGATCGGCCTTGGCCGCATCTTGGCGGGCGTGATCGTAGTCAATGTCTTCTCGAAGTCCATCGTGCACTGATGGCGGCTTTCCCAGGTCGTGAAACAGCGATTCACGGCGACGCCCAGTTGGCTGTTGGTGCACCGCACGGAAATTCTGCTACGGCCCCGATCCGAATTGGGCGATCGAGGTGGTGCCTGAGCCGAGGGGGTGGCCCTGATTTCGGGCGCTTGTACTGGATCTCGACATCATCGGATCTGGCCGGGCGCCAGGTCCGATGACAATCGGGGGCGTGTATTCGGCGGTGCAGATGATCGCGCGTCTACGCCTCGTCAGTCGACCATTTAGCTACCTCAATGCCCCATTGGATGAGCGCGGAATTGGAAGTGTCCTGGCATACTTGATCGTAAGGCCAGTAGGAGTGGGTCCTGCTGGGGTGGGGTGTCCGTAGCTAGGTTACTGTAGACCTGGCTACGAGGCGGTGACCGAGCGCTCATCCTTTTCCGAAGGCGTCTGGGGCTCGGCATTCTCTCCCCAGACGCCGAAACCATCGCGTCATGCCGCGCCTCGCAGACAACCTTCAGCTGGCGTCCTCCGGGGCAGTCGCCGAAGGCTGCATCCAACCGCTGACCCACTGGTATCTAGCCTGAGTGTCAGCAGGGTGGGGACAACCCGTCATAGGCTTACCCTCGTCTCGGGCCTGTCTGCCGGCAGACCGGATTTTTAAAGCCTCATCGGTGTCGGAACCAGAACCCTCACGCTCAGCCATCAAGATGTCCCCCGAAACTTTCATTGCCGTTGATATCGTCCACATCGGACAATTGGGGCCGATAGTCCCGCAGCCTCATCACAGTTTGAGACGTGTTCGGCGATGGGGCGCGGAGATGACTTGCTGCTCGGCACGGGATAGCCAAATCCAGACGCGCTGCTGCCACCCTGGAGGCTCACACATGCAAAACGCTGCGCAGATTGATGTTACTGTCGGGGAGAGGCCGACTCCTGGCGAAAGGTTCATTATAACTCTCCAGGAAAACAGCGAGATGTTGGGGACGCTGGATCATGGCAGAACGTTCCGCATCGTCTCGCCCTCCAGCGCTGAGCGCGACTACCAGCTGAAGAGCAGCGCCCTCACCGTAGTTGACTTCGATGGCAGCTTGGCCGATGGCAACGAGCCACGACTGGTTGGACTGCTGACCTACACCGATTGACCCCGTTCTTCTCGCTAGCCTTTGAACTTGAGCGACATGCTTGAGCGGCTCGGAAACGTCATCTACTGGCTTTTGCCTGGTCGCGGCCGTCGTGCTGGTGATCGTTAGCATCATGACCTTCGCGGCCATAGGTGGTCAGATCACTCAGACCTGGACCATCTTCGGCGGATGGGCGCTAGTTGCAGCGGCGACCTATGGGGTTGGCTGGCTGGTGCGTTTCTTCACTTTTCGCGTATCAATGCCGCCGTCACGACCGGTTGAGTTGAAGTGTGTCAGTCGGTTTAGCGATTAGGGCTAGGGAGCTTTCCGATCACATCTCAGGCTACGCGTGGTTGATCACGCTGACGGAACTCAGGCTAGGGCATCTAGAGTCGGAGAAGCGACGTTGCGGGTGCGTGGATTCACCGTGCGTATTGAGAAAGATGGGGAGACTCTCACCGCCTCCGCGTCTGAGTGCGAGGGGGTGGTTACTGTCTGGATCGAGAACAAGAGCAAGAGTGGCCTAGTTGGAAACCGGTCTGCAGAGGTTGTTGCAGCGAGGCTGCTTCGGGAGCTGCTGCTAGAAGGCAAACGCTGACTGAATCACGATCGGCATAGAAACGGTGCCAGATGCGCCTCTGGTGCAGCAGACAGGTTGGCCGACCATCGGGCCGCTGGAGCGAGGCTGGACGGAAGTGGCCGCATCATTCGTCTAGGTCATCTTTCGCCTTGCGCATGGCGCTGCGTCGCGCCCTGAAGGCGGCGTTGCCTCGCTTCTGCGTCACCTTGTCCCGCTCCGCACGCGCAGCCGCGATCTCCGCGAGTTCTTCAGGCGTTCGGACGACGGCATTGTCGGCTGGGGTCGGGGCGGTGTGCCATGGCTTCCAAACGAGTGGGCGGCGGCTCATGGGCGGCGTCTATTGGCGGTGACGGGTCGATGCAGTGGCGCCCGAGGTCGCTGCCGAATGGCACCGCAACTCGGGCCGTTTTAACGGACAGCCCCACCCACTCCCAATCCAGCGTCACCCAGGCCTGGCGCGGGACCGATCCCTGGACGACTTGTGCCATAGTAGGTGTCAATGTCAGCGCTACGTCGCTCATCCCACAGGCTGAGATCGTCAGCCGCGTAAGTTGGCGCTCCTTCCAGTCGGCTGCGATCCAGGTTGACCACGCACCCGCCGGCCCGCGGATCATAGGTCAACTGGTTCCAGGGCAGTGGACGGTAGCGCTCGCCGATCCCCAGAAATCCTCCGAAGCTGAGGATCGCGTAGTCGGCTTTGCCCGACGCCTTGTGAGCATCACGTCGTGGACGCTGCCGCAGCTTTCGCCGGCCGTGTTGTAGAAGGACGTCCTAACCTAGCTGGCAGCGATCAGCCTTCCGCCGGTGTACTCGGTTTTCAACGCTGGCCATAGCCCCCTTCCGTTTCGATGCTTCGGCGCCATCTCAGCTTGCGCGAAACTCCCGGAAATTTGGCTCGGAATTCGCTGATTTCAGGCGGCTGACGGCCGGCTACGGAGACTTGATCATCGGCGCCTGCCAATCACGGTTCCGCTGCGGAATGGCTGAGATGCTGCACGTCGAGTGACGATCTCATCCTGTGCCGGAGGATTGGTGTTCTGCGGAAGACGCGGGTCTCGGCGAGAGGGCGCGCACTAGATCCTCAGCAGATCGCGTTGGGCGGGATGGTCCCGCGGCTCAGGACGACACCCATGACTGACCTTTCTCAAGACGAATCCAAGCTCCTATCCGCCATCTCGGGCGGCGAGTGGGTCCGGATCGACGACCTTCGGGATGTCACAGGCATCTGGCGCATCCACACGATCGTGCAGGAGATGGCGGACCGGGGGTTGGTCGAGGTTCAGGTTCGGCGCACGGGAAACACGGTGCGCGTGCCGCGGCGTCGGTGGGGCGGGCAAAGTGGCTGACGGGCTCTTGCGGGCGCGAAGCCCAGGCATCAGTCCGCGGCGTCCTTCTCCACCTCGCGCTTAGCCCACAGACGCGCCTTCAATGCCGCACCGGCGCGTCGATTCGCGAGCAGATGGCGGCGGGTCTGGGGCGCCGCTCCGACGGAGCGACGCATCGGCACCTTCGCCACGCCCGTTACGATATGCGTAATTCGGCGTCGTATTGGAGGTGTGTGTGAGATCTGAAACCTTGGCGAGCCGCTTTGTGGAATTGAAAGAGCAGATAGCCCAGGTGTTGGCGACGAAGCACACTGTGCCAAACGCTATACGCGGCGCTGGGGAATATGTTGACCACGAGAAGTTCATCGCTTGGAAGGTCAGTGCAATACACTTGCTCGTCACATCGTGTGGAAGAGAATCGCAGCAATTTCTCGATTTCGAAAAGAACGAAAAACCACTGAACGTCGATACAAACCTAAAGATTTTGAAGCGTATTGCGGCTGTTTGTGGCTGCCGAGGCGGTATCTCGGCGGTCTCTTCAACAGCCTGAGTCATCTCGTCCAAGCAGAAGTTTTTGACAC
>NZ_LMUQ01000085.1:0-5496 GCF_009765865.1 Acidisoma sp. L85 | reverse complement strand
GAAAACGGGATACCTTTGGGCAAGCTGGGCAAGATGAACGAAGACCTTGCGAAGGCGGGGGTATACAACAAGTTGGTTCAGAAGAAAGTGCAAGTGTGGGCGGACGTCCGCAACAACGCCGCGCACGGGCACTGCGATCAGTATGAACCCGCCGACGTTCAAGACACGATCCGAGACATCGAGACTTTTGTCTCCGAGCGACTCGCCTAGGTTGCCAGCGCTCTGCATAAACATCTTGGTTGCAAGCCTTTTCGTCGTCGGCAAGCGCCACCAGTTGTAGCATCGACGACTGGCCTATCCAGGGGACCGTTCAAGATCGTGAGGCGAAAAATGACACCTCTAGAAGTGCTTGCCGAACGGGCGGGCATCGAGCTCGATTTCGTTGATGCTCGCGGCGAGACACAAAGGGCGACGCGAGAGGCTCAACGTGCTCTCCTTCAAGCAATCGGCTTGAAAGCGGAGGACGACGCCGAGGCTACTGCCCTGCTCCAAAGCCTCGACCACGACGCTTGGCGACGCGCGCTTGAGCCTGTCGTTGTTTTCCATGCCAACAAGGGACCGGTCACAGTCGAGCTGACGCTGCCTCCGGAACCACGCGAACTCGACTGGCGCATCGCGCTCGAAGATGGTCGCGAAATAAGGGGACGGGCGGTCTTCTCCGACTTAATGCTACTCGGGCGGAAGGAGATCGGCGATCAGTTGTTTGAACGGCGTGAGCTGGTCCTCGGGGATCACATACCTGCGGGTTACCACCGTCTTGAGATCCAGCCGAGTGGCGCTGCAACCAGCCTAATCGTTAGTCCGGGGCAATGCTGGCTCCCGCCAGAGTTGGTCGGTGGACAACGGATCTGGGGCGTTACGGCGCAACTCTATCTGCTTCGCTCGGCCGGCAATTGGGGCATCGGCGACTATGGCGATCTGCGGCGCCTGGTGCAAATGATGGGCGAGAGAGGCGCGGACGTGATCGGCCTCAACCCCCTTCACGCCATGTTCCTCGACGATCCGGAACACGCCAGCCCCTATTCACCAGCGAGCCGCCTGCTTCTCAATAGCCTCAACATCGACGTCGCGAGCCTTCCCGAATTGCCCTACAGCGATGAGGCGCAACAGCTCATCGGATCCGAGGATTTCCAGCAAAAGCTTCAAGCGTGCCGTTCCGCAGTGCTCGTCGACTACACGACCGTTGCCGACCTCAAGCAACAAGTCCTACGGTTGCTCTTCAGGACCTTCCAGGCGGGATATGACGCCGGGCGGCAGCATTCGTTCGAAGCGTTCCGCCGCGCTTCCGGTGACGTGCTGGAGCGTAGCTGCCTGTTCCAAGCCTTACGCCAACATTTTTCGGACCAGGGGCCCAGCCGAGCGGACTGGCACAGCTGGCCCGTCGAATACCAGGACCCTGCATCGGAGGCCGTCGCCCGTTTCGCAACGGACGAGCAGGACCTGGTGAACTTTCGGGTCTGGCTGCAGTGGTTAGCCGACGAGCAGCTCGGGGCGGCGGCCGCTGGGGGTAGCCAGATGGCCGTTGGGCTCTACCGCGACCTCGCTGTCGGCGCCGACCCGACCGGCGCGGAGACCTGGGCCAGCCAGAAGGCAATTATCGCCGATGCGCAGATTGGCGCTCCCCCAGACATCTATAACCCCGGTGGCCAGGATTGGGGGCTGCCGCCGTTCAATCCGACAGCTTTGAGCGAAGAGGCTTACCGAAGCTTCATCGATCTCGTTCGCGCGAACATGCGGCATGCTGGCGGCCTTCGCATTGATCACGTCATGGCCCTTCAGCACGCCTACTGCGTCCCCAAGGGACGGTCGCCTGCGGAAGGTGCCTATCTTCGCTATCCGCTCGAGGACCTCGTCGGGATCTTGGCGCTCGAGAGTCAGCGCAACGAGTGCCTCGTCGTCGGCGAAGATCTGGGAACGGTTCCAGAAGGTTTTCGGGAACGCATGGCGGCGGCGAACATCCTTTCCTATCGCGTTCTCATGTTCGAGAAGAACGACGAAGGTTTCATTTCGCCAGGGAGCTATCCGGCGCTCTCGTTGGCGGTTGCGGGAAACCACGATCTCCCAACGCTCCACGGGTGGTGGGAAGCGAGGGACCTCGCTCTGAAGGCACGGCTGAACCTGTTTCCGACGCCTGAGGACGCCTCGCGAATCCGGGAGGAGCGCGAAAGCGACCATAAGCAAATGGCCGTCGCGCTGCAGCGTGAAGGCCTCCTGGCGGAGGGCGAGGAAATCGACGTCGAGAGCCTCATCCGCAAGGCTCACACCTTCCTCGCCCGAACGCAGGCGCTTATCGCCATGGCGCAGATCGACGACCTCACCGACGAAGCAGACCCCGTGAACGTGCCGACCACGTCGGACGAACATCCAAACTGGCGCCGACGTCTGTCGCTCAGCCTCGAAAAGCTCGCTGTTCATCCGCGGCTGAAGGAAGTTGCAAACTCGTTCATAGAAGAACGCGGCAAGGTGGCAGCAAATCTAGAGGCACCTCTTGAGCCGGAAGACCTTCAGGCTCAAGCCTACTGGAACCAGGACATTATCGATTTTGTGTGTGACTGCCTGCCATCCTACCTCGTCGAGCAACGCTGGTACCCGGCAAAGGATGCCGGGTGGCCCGTTGTGTCACTCGAGCGCCTGGTACCGTTCCCGCTTGATCGGCTCGATGCGTGCATCGCCATCTGGACAGCGGAACCCCCCGGGCAGGAAAAGGTGCGTTTGTTCCTTCCAATCGCCGTTCTGGCGTCTCAGCCTGACAAGGGCTCAAGTATCGGTCGCTTGCCATCAGGCCAAGTCATTGTCGACGGCTTCCAAGAAGACGCCTTCGTGCAGGCGTGGGTCCGCGCTATCTTGGGCCGTGCTGACACTCCGCGCCATCTATTTGCAGGTTCCACAGTCCAGGGAAGAGAGGGGGCGCTGATAGAAGACGAGACATGGACAATTCGGCGCAGTGAGATCGAGCAATCTAATACTTCGATACGCATAGGCGACGCGGCTGTACTTAAGGCAATTCGCAAGTTACAAAGCGGCGTTCATCCCGAGGTGGAGATGGGCCGCTTCCTGACCGAAGTGGCACCCTTTGAAGCTACCCCTGCCCTTCTTGGCTGGATCGAGCTTGACGGCACGACACTTTCCGTTCTGCAGGCATTCACCGAGAACGAAGGCGACGGCTTTGCGTGGATATGTGAGCGCCTCCGTAGCGCCTCCCCCGCTGACGCTGCGGCGACATTGGCGTGGATAAGGAGGTTGGCCGAGCGGACCGCTGGCCTGCACCGGGCGTTGGCTTCCCCGACGAATGACGAGGCTTTCCGGGCCGAGCGCGTCACGAAGGAAGACATCATCGGCTGGCGCACGAGTGTCCAGGCCCTCGCGGATCGCGTGCTTGGTGGCCTGGAGAACCTTAGTTCGCGCGTCGATGCACCGACAAGACGAGCGGCGCGGGTCCTATTGGATCGACCGGGCAACCTCATGCTCCGCATCGAAAACCTACTGCCATCGGACATTATAGCCGATAAAACGCGCCACCACGGCGATTATCATCTCGGGCAGGTCCTTGTTCAGAACGAGGACGCCGTCATCGTCGATTTTGAGGGCGAGCCTCTTCGGCAACTCGCGGAGCGGCGCGCTAAACACTCGCCCCTCCGCGACGTCGCGGGGATGCTGCGCTCTCTGGACTACGCCGCTTCCACAGCTCTAGGCAGGGTTGGCAAAGCTTCTGACTTGGATAGATTGCGTCTTGAAGAATGGACAACTGAAGCGGCTAATGTCTACCTCGAGCAGTACCTTTCGACCGCGAAAGGAAGCGCCGGATGTCCTGCCGATAGGCCGGACGCGTTACGGCTCGTAACGTTCTTCACTTTGGAGAAGGCCCTGTATGAAGTGCTCTACGAACTCGCCAATCGGCCAGAGTGGGTCGGAATCCCGCTGCGCTCCGTTCTCGCCTTGCTCGACGAGCCGCCTTCCAGGACGTAGTTCATCCCTGCTGCACGAAGACTTTGTTCTGCGGCAGAATTGCCGGGCTCGCGGCCATCGCAGCCGCCGGATAGAGTAGAATTGACACACCGATATCGCAGAACCAGAGGCAATTTGGTGCTCGAACAGGACGCAAATAGGGCGGCAGACAAATACGCTCGGCTCTACGCCGGATCACTCGGCACTTTCGCCGCCCGGACCCATCGCCAATCACCCGAGCGAGCCTTCGGCCGATAAGCTTGGCCACCTCGCCCAACGCCGTCTCAAGCTCCGCATCCTCATAGGACTGAAGTCGATGTGTTAGCGCTGCATCGGGAGCCGTTCGTTAGGTCGTTCACCGGCCGGCGCACCTTGAGTAACCTGCTGCTTTCGTTCGCCTATCCTACCAGCGCTTCGCTGTGAGTGGGGTTTAAGATGACGACACCCGAAGACGGCTCCGGGCGCATCCCGATGCGGGCCGTCAACGAGATGAGCAAGGCGGAATTCATCGCCAGACTCAGTGGCCCTTGCGGCTGCGGCTGGGCTGCTCAGCGGCTCGCCGCGGAGCGGCCGCTGGGCTCGCTCCGTTCTATGTTGAGCAACTTGATGAAGGCCTTCCACAACGCGCCGGCAGAGGATCAAAAGGCACTCCTGCGGTCATTTCCGCAGCACGGCGACCAGCCTAAAGGTGAGCTGTTCGATCGTCAGCGCGCGGCTTACCAAGAGCGCTTCGGCTACCCATTCATCATCGCGGTCAAGGGACGGTGCGAAAAATCCTCGGTTGAAGCCAGTCGACGGCGATCCAGGTTGACCAAATAGCCATTTGCCTGGGGATCATAGGTCAACTGGTTCCAGGGAAGCGGATGGTAGCGCTCGCCGATACCGAGAAACCCCCCGAAGCTGAGGATTGCGTAATCAACCTTGCCCGATGCTTTGTCGAGCATCACGTCGTAGATGCTTCCGAGGTTCTCGCCCGCGGTGTCGTAGACAGCCGTGCCATTTACTTTGCTGGCCGCGATCATTTGTCCATGAGTGTCGGCCGGGTTGTCGAGGCTGGTCATATTCCCCTCCAATGTTTACCTCATCGGCAGCCGCTTGGCAGCCGCACGCTGCCGGCACATGGCTTTCGCATCATGTAGTCCAATGGGAGAACGCTCGCACAGCTCGAATTGTGATCGAAAAGTGAAAGAGCGAGACCCGACGCGACTGGCGGCGGGTCTCGCCTAACGTCAGAATGACATTCCGCGAAGTGGTTCCGCCCCACGATCGTGGGAAATCGCACAGTGTCCCGCACCAAGTGCAAGGGATTATCGCGTTCCTAACATTCACTTGATGTGAACGCCGTGGAGCGCGAACCGATGCAGAGCGCCGGGAGACCTGGCGTGCGGCTTCTCGCGCATAGAGACGACGGCTACGATGACGATGGCGGGTGAGGTCATCTAGTGCCATCTTTAGTCTAGTGTCCTGGCCGAGAAATAACTAGACACCTTCGCGTGGCTATGATTCGCTGAGTTCCTGGCAGCGCAGGAGACGACGCGTGGCGACACCGAA
>NZ_LMUQ01000069.1 GCF_009765865.1 Acidisoma sp. L85 | reverse complement strand
AGCCTCGCGGGCGGCGTCATTATAGATGCGCCGGCCTGGGCGAGGCCCCGAAGGACGTCCGCGACTTCCCCCCTGCAGCAGCCGCGTTGCGTGCTTTCGGTGAAACTTCGTTACCGCTACGAATTCATCGAGAATGAGGCTCCGTTCAGTGCGGTTGCACCCAGCATACCGCTCAATAAGGGCCGCCACTAACTCATCACGCGTTGCCATGCTGACCCGCCTCATGCTCGTCACCGCCGGTGAACCCCGGTCGGGAGCATGTCAGATGACGCAACGGGTAGGACCCCGGTAACATTTCAGGTGAGGCAATGCGGCCGGCCATCAATTCTGTCGCGCTACACTGATAAGCCTTTTCGCATAGGAAAAGGGCATCAACCCACCCACCGATTGGGCTCGGGGTTCAATGCTAGACCCAGGCGTGACGCTGGTGACGGCGTGAGGGTCCAGCAATAGTCGAAGCGCTTGGTACCGCGTTTGGTCAGATCGACCCGCCGACGCGGGAATTGACCGGGCCCCGCTCTAGGCGACGCATGGCACGACCCTGTCATAGCGGAACATAAGTGCCTCTATCAGCTCCCTTGACGCCCGCCGCTGGCCATCCATATACCATCCAGTTGGATGGGAGAGCAATCAAGGGCACAGTGCATGACATACGGACTAAGACAGCCGATAGCGAGAAGATCACGATCAACCTGGGTTACGTCGATCTCGGCCATATCGATCTGATGGTGAAGGATGGGTTCTATTCGAACCGGACAGACTTCATCCGAACCGCTATTCGCAATCAGCTCGACCGCCACGCTGACGTGGTCCGCCAGTCCGTGGCGCGAAAGACCCTCGACATTGGTCTAGCGCATTACGGCCGCGGCGACCTTGAGGCGGTGCAAAACCGCGGTGAGAT
>NZ_LMUQ01000084.1:348602-359030 GCF_009765865.1 Acidisoma sp. L85 | reverse complement strand
CCAACCAGTCCCATCCGCAAGTCACCCCGCAGATAAAACCTAAGGCGCCACCAACATATCCCTTCCATTCCTGATGCAATTTTCAAAGAACAAACCTTAGAGGCGCTAGCTGCCGGCGTCTTCGCCAGAACCGCACCCCGTCGGTGGAGGCGGGTTCTATGCGCCTCACCTCGGACTGTCAACGCGGAAATGTCAAAGCGATGACAGACAAAACAGCCACTTTTAACAATGCGTTACGTCAAAACGTCACACAGTTTAGTCAAAGTCAGGTCGATTTAGGTTAGGCATGCGCACTATGCGCAAAAAGGAGAGCTCAAATGGAGGCATGCGGTTGACGCGGTGGCCACGCCCATCCAAGGGCGCGACCAACCGCCGCAATCATGCCGCCTGCACCAGCCGGTCGTTGATCACCAGACCGTCCTTGCCAGCCGAGATGTCGATCGTCTCGCCATCATGCACGGCGCCTTCCAGGATCATCCCCGCCAGCGGATTCTGCAGTTGGCGCTGGATGACGCGCTTCAGCGGACGTGCCCCGTAGGTCGGATCGTAGCCCTCCTCGGCCAGCCAATTGAGCGCCGCCGTCTGCACCTTCATCGTGATCTTGCGATCGGCCAGCAGGGCACGGAGACGTTCCAGCTGGATATCCACGATCGTCGCCATGTCCGCCCGCTGTAGACGGCGGAACAGGATCACCTCATCCAGCCGGTTGAGGAATTCCGGCCGGAAATGCTGCCGCACCAGCGTCATCACCTGACCTTGAACCATCGTCGCCGCCTCGCCTTCGGGCTGGGCCGCGAGGATATCGCTCCCCAGGTTGCTGGTCAGCACGATCATGACGTTGCGGAAATCGACCGTGCGCCCCTGACCGTCCGTCAGCCGCCCATCATCAAGCACCTGGAGGAGGATGTTGAAGACATCCTCATGCGCCTTCTCGACCTCATCGAAGAGGATGACCTGGTAAGGCCGCCGGCGCACCGCCTCGGTCAGCACGCCGCCCTCGTCGTAGCCGACATAGCCGGGAGGCGCGCCGATGAGGCGGGCGACGGAGTGCTTCTCCATGAACTCGCTCATATCGACGCGCAGCAGCGCCCGCTCGTCGTCGAAGAGGAAGGCAGCGAGCGCCTTGGTCAGTTCGGTCTTGCCGACGCCAGTTGGACCGAGGAACAGGAAGCTGCCGATCGGGCGGTTAGGGTCTTGCAAACCGGCACGCGCGCGCCGGACGGCATCCGAGACGGCCTTCAACGCGTCCTCCTGCCCCACCACGCGGCGACGCAGTTCATCCTCCATGCGCAGGAGCTTGGACCGCTCGCCTTCGAGCATCCGCTCGACCGGGACTCCGGTCCAGCGCGATACGACGGCGGCGATGCCCTCCTCATTGACGGCCTCGTTGACGAGGCGTCCGTCCGATTGCTGGGCAGCCGCGATATCCCGTTCCAGCTGAGGGATCACGCCGTATAGCAATTCGGAGGCGCGGCCGAGTTCGCCGCGGCGCTGGGCGCCTTCCACCTCGATGCGCGCCTGGTCCAGCTTCTCCTTTAGCTTCTGGGCGTCGGCGAGGCGCGACTTCTCGTTGCTCCAGGCGGTGCTCATCGCATCCGACCTCTCGCCGAGTTCGGCGATTTCCAGCTCCAGCTTCTCCAGCCGATCGCGGGAGGCCGCGTCCTCCTCGCGCTTCAGGGCCTCGCGTTCGATCTTGAGCTGCAAGAGCCGGCGATCGAGTTCGTCGAGTTCCTCGGGCTTGCTGTCGACCTGCATGCGCAGGCGGCTGGCCGCCTCGTCCATGAGGTCGATCGCTTTGTCGGGCAGGAAACGGTCAGAGATGTAGCGGTTGGAGAGGGTTGCCGCCGCGACCAGCGCGCCGTCCGTGATGCGGACGCCGTGATGCAGTTCGTATTTCTCCTTGATGCCACGCAGGATCGAGATGGTGTCGGCAACCGATGGCTCGCCCACAAAGACCGGCTGGAAACGCCGGGCCAGCGCCGCATCCTTCTCGACATGCTTGCGATACTCGTCGAGCGTGGTCGCGCCGATGCAGTGCAGTGTGCCGCGCGCGAGTTCCGGCTTGATGAGGTTGGAGGCGTCCATCGCGCCGTCCGCTTTGCCGGCACCGACGAGGGTGTGCATTTCGTCGATGAAAAGGACGACCTCGCCTTGGGCGGCTTCGATCTCCTGCAGCACGGATTTCAGCCGTTCCTCGAACTCGCCGCGATATTTGGCGCCCGCGACCATCGAGCCGAGGTCGAGCGCCAGAAGCTTTTTGTTCTTGAGCGCCTCCGGCACGTCGCCATTGACGATGCGGATGGCGAGACCCTCGACGATCGCGGTCTTGCCGACGCCCGGCTCGCCGATCAGCACCGGGTTGTTCTTGGTGCGGCGGGCGAGAACCTGGATGGTGCGGCGGATCTCCTCATCCCGGCCGATGACGGGATCGAGTTTGCCGTTGCGGGCCTGTTCGGTCACGTCGCGGGCGTATTTCTTCAGCGAGTCGAAGGTGGATTCCGCGTTCTGGCTGGTGACCTTGCGGCCCTTGCGGATGTCCGTGACGGCGCGATCGAGGGCCTGCGCATTGGCACCGGCTTCCCGAAGCGCCTTGGCGGCGGGGCCTTCGCCCGCGGCCAGGGCCACGAGCAGGCGATCCTGCGCGACGTAGTCGTCGCCGGCCTTCTGCGCGGCGGTTTGTGCCGCGTCCAAGACGCGCACCAGTTCGGGCGTGATCTGGGGCTGACCGGCACCGCCGCCCTGCACCTTGGGCTGCCGCGCGATCTCGAGGTTGACGGCGTTGAGGGCGCGCGCCGGATCGCCACCGGCGGCGCGGATCAGGCCGGAGGCGGCCCCTTCCTCGTCATCCAGCAAAGACTTCAAGAGATGTTCGGGCGTGATTCGCTGATGGAATTCGCGGATGGCGATGGTTTGCGCGGCCTGAAGGAAGCCGCGAGACCGTTCGGTAAATTTCTCAATATCCATTCTGTGTCCCTTTCTAAGGCGACGCCTCCGGCCCATCCCTAGACTTAGGCAATGGACCGCGATGATGTCTTCTCAGATGGGACGACCGGCCGCCTTGCTCAAGAGGCCGTGATCGCATTCGGCTTCAGGAAACCACTGGCTCCGGGACCGCTTCGGGCGCCACGGCTTCCTCGGGATCCGGCACCGGAGTCAGGACCTTTCTACCCGCCTCACTCGGCCGCAAACCTGGCGTTGGCGGGTCGCCCACGGCCACTTCGACACGTACGGTCATAGAGGAAAAATCCTCGCGGCGACCGAGATAGCCGCCGGATAGCGGGAGGGCCTGATGGGGTTCCCTCGCCATGCAAACGCGGATCAGGTTGCGGCCGGCGATCAGCCCATTCGTTGGGTCATATTCAACCCATCCGGCGCCGGGCAAATAGATCGCGCACCAGGCGTGGGTGGCGCCGCCGCCCTTCATCGGAGCTTCGCTCTGGACCAGCTTCTCGTCATAGAGGTAGCCGGAGACGAAGCGGGCCGCGAAGCCGAGCGAGCGCGCTGCCTCCATCATCAGAACCGCGAAATCCCGGCAGGCGCCCTTCCGCTCCGCAAGAGTCTTGAGTGGCGGGTGCGTGCCCTTCGCCTCGCGCCCCTCATAGGTGAAGTCGGATTTGATCGCCTGCGTCATCGCGATGAGCAGGTCGCGCGTACGCGCGGTCCCGCCCGGCCGCAGGAAACTGCGGGCCCATTTTTCGACCTGACGGTCCGGATCGGCGTAGTGCCGCTCCATCAGCCGGCTGAGATCGGGGTATTCATCTCCCGCATAGCGGAAGGGATAGGTTTCCGCGGCCGGTTCGATCGGCAGATCCGTGGCGGTCGGGTAATGCTTGAGGTCCAGTGCGGAGACGATCCGCAGCTCCTCCGTCTCAGCATTTTCCCAGTCGAGGATACAGACCGAGTTGCCGAAGACATCGTGAGCCCAGCGCGTCCGCGCGCCCGGCGGCGTGATCCAGAGAGTCGCGTCGAGCACGCGCAGATCGTGGCTGTCATGCGGGCGCATCATCAAGCGATGCTCCGTGAGCCTCACCGGGGCGCTGTAGCGATACTCGGTGGTATGGACGATTCGGACCCTAGGCATGACGCGATCCTAACACAGAGATCTTTCCCGATCCCTTCATGCGGCAGGTCTATCCGCCGCCGCATGCCGCGCCATCCCCCGCTTTCGGCCACGGAGCATATCTTTACAGCCAGCAAGCTTCGCACGCGTCCGGCCAATCTGGCCGAGGCCCGCGAGCTTGCGGTCGAAGAACGCCATGCTGGCGACCTCATCACCCATCGGGTCGTGTAGCCAGAAGAAGAGCGTCGGCAGCAGGATCGCGGCGAGACTGGCCCGCTTGGTGTACCAGCTGAAATCCGACGAACGGTCCTCGGCGGCGTACCATATCTGGTCCACCAGCCGCCCGGCGACGCGCAGTCCACGGCTGGGGCGGAGCAGCCAGGCCGCACCGCGCCGTGCGGCTTCCCGATTTGGCTCGAGAGTGACCAGCAAAGCCTCGACCACACCGCGCACGCGCTTGCCGAGCCGCATCTCGCCGCCGATGCGGGGCTGCGCCGCGATCAAGGCCCGACGCAGGGAGAGATCGAGGAAGGCTTCCACCATCTCCGCCGATCCACCAGGAAAGACGAGATCAACGCCCAGCGCATCCGGCGTCTCAGCATAGGCGGCTTTGAAGGCGCGCGATCCCCAGCCGAGGCTTGGGACAAAAGGCAGCATCGCGTCTATCGCGGCGTCCTGCTGCGGATCGGATTTAAAGGCCATGTCAGGATCCCGGGGGAAGCATGGGCTGGAAGCGGGCGACTTCCTCGTTGAACCCCATCAGCGAGAAATCGCTCATACGCATTGTATAAAGGACGCCATCGAGATGGTCGTTCTCATGCTGCACGATAACCCCATGGCGACCCTCCGCGACTCGCTCAATCCGCTCGCCTTCCCAGCCAAGGCCGATGTAGCGGATGCTGGCATGCCGGGGCACCGCCGCCTGGAGACCAGGGATGGACAAACAGCCCTCCCAGCCAAGCGCCATTTCCGGCCCCAGCGGCACAACTTCCGGGTTGATGAGGACATGAGGACCGGGGCCAGGCCCGGTTTCACCGGCCAGACGATCATCGGGCGCCACCGACTTCTGGTCCACAGGCGCCGTTGGCAGGCGGAAGACGAAAAGCCGCAAGGAGACGTGAACCTGCGGCGCCGCGAGACCCACTCCCCCGGCATCGATCATCGTCTCTATCATGTCATCAATGAGCCGGCGGATTTCCGGCGCGGTCGGATCCTCGACCGGATCCGCTCTACGCAGGAGGACCGGGTGACCCATCCTTGCGATCTTGAGGATAGCCATAGACAGAAACCTCGATCAAAGTTTGGAAAGGGTTTGCGGCATCGGATGATCGTGATATAGGCCCGCCTCTTCGGTGGCGGGCCCCCTATGTGCTCCGCTCATCTTTATACCGCAATGCAACGTAACGGAGTAGGCGGCCAAGTGCAGGTTCTCGTTCGGGATAACAACGTCGATCAGGCCCTCAAAGCCCTGAAGAAGAAGATGCAGCGCGAGGGCATCTTCCGAGAGATGAAACTGCGTCGCCATTTCGAGAAGCCGTCCGAGAGACGAGCCCGTGAGGCCGCCGAAGCTGTGCGGCGCGCGCGGAAGATGGAGCGCAAGCGCCTGGAGCGCGAAGGCTTCTAACTCCGACTACGGAGTCCTGGCCACGATATCCGCCCGCCGGTGCAAACCGGCGGGCTTTTCGTGTCCGCGTGGCAGTTCGATGAAAATAATCGCACTGCACAAAATTGTGTAATGCCCTCACCCGCCTAGAAAATCTGGAGTTTTCCTGCGCGTAGCTGGTCGGCTGCCGCACCTGTGGCAAACACCGCCCCATCATTGCCGCGATGCAGCACTATATGCGTCAAAGACAATTCAGATGCCTGTTTTAGGCAGGAGAGGCGAAAAGATGCGGATCGCTCAAGTTGCTCCTTTGGCCGAGGCAGTCCCTCCCAAGTTCTACGGCGGGACGGAGCGCGTGGTGTCCTACCTGACGGAAGAGCTGGTCGAAATGGGGCACGACGTGACCTTGTTTGCCAGCGGTGACTCCGTAACCTCGGCGACCCTCGATGCCGTATGGCCTCAAGCCCTGCGCCTGGATCCGACCGTTCGCGACTGGTCCGCGCCGCTTGCCATGCTGCTCGAGCGCGTGCGGCAGCGGGCGGAGGAGTTCGACGTTCTCCATTTTCACCTGGACTATTGGCCGGCCTCGCTCTTTGGCCGCCACAACATCCCTTATGTGACGACGCTGCATGGCCGGCTCGACCTTCCGGAGCTGCGGCCCGTCTATGCCAGCCTGCCGCCGATGAATGTTGTTTCGATTTCCGAATCGCAGCGCCGGCCGCTGCCGGAGCCGAATTATGTCGGCACGGTGCTGCATGGGCTGCCGAGAGATCTGCTTACCCCGCAGGACGTGGCACCGACATATCTCGCCTTCCTCGGCCGGATCTGCCCCGAGAAGCGGCCCGACCGGGCCATCCGCATCGCGCGGGCTGCGGGCATGCCGCTCAAGATGGCGGCGAAGGTCGATAAGGTCGATGCTGAGTATTTCGAGACGGTCATTCAGCCGATGATCGCCGAGGGTGGCGTCGAGATGATCGGCGAGATCAACGAGGCGCAGAAGCCTGCCTTCCTCAGTGGGGCGAAGGCGCTCCTCATGCCAATCGACTGGCCGGAGCCCTTCGGCCTGGTGATGATCGAGGCTATGGCCTGTGGAACGCCAGTGATTGCGTACAATCACGGCTCGGTGCCGGAGATCATCGACGAGGGTGTGACCGGCTTCATAGTCGAGGACGAGATGGGGGCGATCGCCGCCACACGCCGCCTGAACACGCTCCCGCGCGAACGGGTCCGCGCCAGGTTTGAGGAGCGGTTCACGGCGAGACGGATGGCTGAGGATTATCTCTCGGTCTACGAAACGCTTGCCCGCAGCCGGCGCCCGCGCCTGCGTCTCGTCAGCGGCTAGGGTGTGATGATCTAATACTGCGCGCCGAGATGCAAAGATTCGTCATGGCACCCGAAGGCGGGGCAGCCCCCTGCGTGCCATCCACGCCTTGCCTTCGTCACGCAAGCAAAGGCGTGGATGCTCGGCCTAAGCCGAGCATGACGAGGCGGAATGAGCGGTGTTTAGACAAGACATCCACACTAAGCCGATTCGACCTCGCAACGAAGAAAGGGCGGAGCCTTAGCGGCCCGCCCGATCTCCTGCCCCGAATAGCCTGAACTCGTCCGTCAGCGCCGCACTCTCCGACCGCGCAAACGCGACCAGTCGCAACGTCGCCGAAAGTTAGAGAGCCTTGAGGTTTGTCGCGGCGGCTTTGCCCCGCTCCATTGCTACATCGTAGCTAATCTTCTGGCCTTCGTTAAGGCCGCGAAGACCGGCAGCCTGGACCGCGGTGATGTGGACGAAAACATCCTTGCCGCCGTCCTGCGGCATGATGAAGCCGAAGCCCTTCGTGCTGTTGAACCACTTAACAGTGCCGATCGCCATAGCGTAACCATCTCCGTCCAAAAAAGCCGCGCCGTCGCGCTGAGGACAACCGGGGCTTTGGAAGACTTAGCGTCGCCTTAGACGAAGGCTCGGCAAGGCAAGCCAAAAATCGATTGCATTCCTCCTCTGCAGAAAATCACCCCTCTTGTCAATTGCTCCGAGTGTCCCATTGGAGAAAACGAAAAAGGGGTCGGCGCGAACCGACCCCCTCTTGCGATAGCGTTATGTTTCTGAGCCCGTAAGACAGGCTCGGAAGCAACAGACTTTATTAGAAGTCCATGTCGCCCATGCCGCCCATTCCGCCGCCGCCACCCGGCATCGGGGGGGCCTTCTTCTCCGGACGCTCGGCCACCATAGCCTCGGTGGTAATGAGCAGGCCGGCAACGGAAGACGCGTCCTGCAGCGCGGTGCGCACAACCTTCGTCGGGTCGATGATGCCGGCGCCGACCAGATCCTTGAACTCGCCGGTCTGCGCGTCGTAACCCCAGTTATACTCGTCCTTCTCAAGCACCTTGCCGGCGATGACGGCGCCATCGGCACCGGCATTCTCGGCAATCTGACGCAGCGGCGTCTGGATCGCCTTGCGGACGATTTCGATGCCGAAGTTCTGGTCGCTGTTGTCGCCCTTGACGTCCTTGAGGATCGCGGAAGCGCGCACCAGGGCGACGCCGCCGCCCGGAACGATGCCTTCCTCGACCGCCGCGCGCGTCGCATGCAGCGCGTCGTCCACGCGATCCTTGCGCTCCTTCACCTCGACCTCGGTCGAGCCGCCGACGCGCAGCACGGCAACGCCACCGGCCAGCTTCGCGAGACGCTCTTGCAGCTTCTCACGGTCGTAGTCGGAAGTCGTGTCCTCGATCTGCGCGCGGATCTGCGCGCAACGGCCGGCGATGTCCTCTTTCTTGCCGACGCCTTCGACGATCGTGGTGTTCTCCTTCTCGATCAGCACCTTCTTGGCGCGGCCGAGCATGGCGAGCGTCACGGTCTCAAGCTTGATGCCGAGATCTTCGCTGATCACCTGGCCACCGGTCAGGATGGCGATGTCTTCCAGCATGGCCTTGCGGCGATCGCCGAAGCCCGGAGCCTTCACGGCCGCGATCTTCAGCCCGCCGCGCAGCTTGTTGACGACGAGGGTAGCAAGCGCCTCACCCTCGATGTCCTCGGCGATGATCAGCAGCGGCTTGCCCGACTGCACCACGGCTTCCAGCAGCGGCAGCATGGGCTGCAGACCAGACAGCTTCTTCTCGTGAATGAGGATGTACGGGCTTTCGAGGTCCGCAACCATCTTCTCGGGATTGGTAATGAAATACGGCGAGACATAGCCGCGGTCGAACTGCATGCCCTCGACGACGTCGAGCTCGGTCTCGATGCCCTTGCTCTCTTCGACGGTGATGACACCCTCGTTGCCGACCTTCTGCATGGCCTGGGAGATCTTTTCCCCGATATCGGCCTCGCCATTGGCGGAGATGGTGCCGACCTGCGCGGTCTCGAAC
Organism: Acidisoma sp. L85; assembly: GCF_009765865.1. Classification (GTDB taxonomy): domain Bacteria; phylum Pseudomonadota; class Alphaproteobacteria; order Acetobacterales; family Acetobacteraceae; genus Acidisoma. The sequence continues at coordinate 350,007 of NZ_LMUQ01000084.1, read as the reverse complement.
GGCGTCGTGATCTTCTTGGAGCGGGTCTTCAGCTCTTCGACGACCAGGATGACGGCCTTGTCGATGCCGCGCTTGAGGTCCATCGGGTTCATGCCGGCGGCAACGGCCTTGAGGCCCTCGCGCACGATGGCCTGGGCCAGCACGGTCGCCGTCGTGGTGCCGTCACCGGCGAGGTCGTTGGTCTTCGAGGCCACTTCGCGCACCATCTGGGCGCCCATGTTCTCGAACTTGTCGGCAAGCTCGATTTCCTTGGCGACCGTCACGCCGTCCTTGGTGATGCGCGGGGCGCCGAAGCTCTTGTCGAGCACGACGTTACGGCCCTTGGGACCCAAGGTCACCTTCACCGCATCGGCGAGGATATCGACGCCGCGCAACAGGCGCGCGCGCGCATCGGTGGAAAAACGAACGTCTTTCGCTGCCATATTGAAAAAGTCCTTATTATTTCTGGGAGGAGTTGAAGCTAGAAAGCGCCGTTCAGGCCGCCTTCTTGGCCTCCACGCCGCCGGCGATCACGCCCATGATGTCGGACTCTTTCATGATCAGCAGCTCTTCGCCGTCGATCTTGACCTCGGTGCCCGACCACTTGCCGAACAGGATGCGGTCACCCTGCTTCACGTCCAGCGCGACGATTTCGCCACGCTCATTGCGGGCGCCGGAACCGACGGCCACGATCTCGCCCTCCATGGGCTTTTCCTTGGCGGTATCGGGGATGATGATCCCTCCCGCCGTCTTCTCTTCTGCCGTAAGACGGCGAACGACTACACGGTCGTGCAGGGGACGGAACTTCATTCGGATCGCTCCTGAATGCGGATGTTGCGCTTATGCCCCGCGCTGGCGGCCCTCAGTTTGCGGCACCGGCCTCACGCGATTGGCACTCTCTTCATGAGAGTGCCAGCGATCTAGAGGGTCACTTCCACGAAGTCAAGGCTACGGCAGCACTCTATGTAGATGAGTGCCAACCTACTGATTCGGCACGATTTATCTTGTTCCTGCGAAAAAGAGCCGCCATCATCCTGCTGACCCGCAGCCGCGGGAGCGCCACCCGAAGGAGCCACCCTCAAGTCCCTGACGATCACGAAGGATGCATTGATGCGAGCCACCGACCGCGGCGACTATCGGCTGACCACCGCCGAGATCCTCTATCACCTGCCGGATCATCCGGGTGTCCTTCAAAGCTATATCTGGCAGGACGTGGACCTCGCCCCGGATTTCCCCGGACTGAAGAAATTCCTCGATTTCTGGCAACGGGAGATCGAGGGCAAGCTGCATTCCGTTCGCGTCGGCGCCGCGACGCTCGGTGCCGCGCCCGCGCAATGGGCACAGGCCCCGGGTAGTCACGCGCTTCACTAGGTTTGCGACGGCGCTTTAGGGAGGGGCGCCGGAGGTCTTAAGGGCTCGATGCAGG
>NZ_LMUQ01000084.1:345746-348451 GCF_009765865.1 Acidisoma sp. L85 | reverse complement strand
CGCCTTTGCCCGCGGCCGCGCGGGCGGCGTGCCCGCCACTCGATCGCGCCGCGCGGTGTCTGTCTGGCTTTTCCTCATCTGTTTCATGCTGCTCGGCATGATCGCCCTCGGCGGCGCCACGCGCCTGACCGGCTCGGGGCTCTCCATCATGGAATGGGCGCCGATCAGCGGGATTCTGCCGCCGCTGACGCACCAGGCCTGGGAGCATCTCTTCGCGCTCTACAAGCAGATCCCGCAATACAAGCTGGAGCATAGCGGGTTCGGCCTTTCGGGCTTTCAGCACATCTTCTGGCTGGAGTGGATCCACCGCTTCTGGGGCCGTCTGACCGGCATCGCCTTCCTGGTGCCGCTAATCTATTTCGCAGTCACCGGACAGATCCGGCGCGGCCTGCTGCCGGGGCTGATCCTCATCTTCTTCCTCGGCGCGATGCAGGGTTTTGTTGGCTGGTTCATGGTCGCCTCGGGCTTCCTGCCGGATACGATCCATGTCGCGGCCTCGCGCCTCGTCGTTCATCTCGTCTTCGCGCTCGTGCTGTATGTAGCGATCTTCTGGGTCGCCATGACCGAGTGGACGCCCATTCCGGCCGCCGCGCCGGGCGCCGTCGGGTTGCGCCGGCTGGTCTGGGCCGTGGTGGTCCTGACTTCGCTTACCATCGTCGCGGGCGGGTTCACAGCGGGGACGCGGGCTGGCTATGTCTTCAACACCTTTCCCTTGATGGACGGCAGGCTGGTGCCACGCGACTACGCGACCCTGACGCCGTTCTGGCTCAATTGGTTTCAGAATCTGGCGGCCGTGCAGTTCGATCACCGGCTGCTGGCGACGCTCACCGGCATAGCAGCACTTGCCGCGACGCTTTGGGGCACCAGCCGCGCGCTTCCCTTGCCGCAAGGCGCGCGCGATGCCCTATCGGCGCTTGGGATGACATTGGTGGTGCAATATGCCCTCGGCATCGCCACATTGCTTCTCGTGGTGCCGGTTGATCTTGCGACTTTGCATCAGGTGGTGGCGGTGCTGCTGCTCAGCGCAGCCCTCATCGCCTTGCACAGCCTGCGCGGTGCCCGGCCCCTTTCGCGGAACGAGGTTCGATAGATGCTGTCTTCAGCCACGCCACTTGAGACCACGGACCGCTTGTTCTTCGGTCAGGCGACCTCGTCGCTCGACCGCCAGGAAGCGGAGCACATCACCTCGGAGGCGCTGCACGGCGCCGATGACGGCGAACTCTATCTCGAATACCGCGAAAGCGAGATGCTCAGCCTGGATGACGGGCGCATCCGCATGGCGAGTTCCGACACCGCCCTCGGCTTTGGGCTACGCGCCGTTTCCGATGAGGCGACCGGCTATGCCCATGCTGGCGAGATCACGCGGGATACGCTGAAGCGGGCGGCGGAGACCGTCAGCGCGGTGCGCTCCGGCCATTCGGGCGAAAGCTCCGGTGCGCCGCGTGCCACCAACCAGCGCCTCTATTCCGACGAGAACCCGCTGCGCACGACCGATTTCGCGGTCCGCACCCGGCTGCTTTCGGAGATCGATGCTTATGCGCGGGGCAAGGATCCGCGCGTCATCCAGGTAATGGCCTCGATGGCGGGCGAATGGCAGGCGGTGCAAATTATCCGCGCCGACGGCAGCCGCGTCGCCGACTTGCGCCCCCTCGTGCGCCTCAACGTGGCCGTGGTGGTCGAGCGGGACGGGCGGCGGGAAACCGGCAGCTATGGCACCGGCGGCCGTTTCAGCTACGCGCGGGTGATGGACGAGGCGGTATGGCGCGCGGCAGCCGACGAGGCTTTGAGGCAGGCAGTGCTCAACCTCGACAGCGTCGCGGCACCGGCGGGCGAGATGGAGGTCGTTCTCGGCTCCGGCTGGCCCGGCATTCTGCTGCATGAGGCGATCGGGCATGGATTGGAAGGCGACTTCAACCGAAAGAAAACGTCGGCTTTCTCTGGCCTGCTCGGCCAGCGCATCGCGAGCCCCGGCGTGACCGTGGTGGATGACGGAACCATCCCTGATCGCCGCGGCAGCCTGACTGTCGATGACGAGGGGACACCGACCAGCCGCACGACGATGATCGAGGATGGGATCCTGATCGGCTACATCCAGGACCGGATGAACGCTCGCCTCATGGGCATGCGCGCGACGGGCAATGGGCGGCGCCAGTCCTATGCGCACGCACCGATGCCGCGCATGACGAATACGATCATGCTCAACGGCCAGCATACGCCCGAGGAGATGATCGGCTCGGTGAAGCGCGGCCTCTATGCCGTGAACTTCAGCGGCGGCCAGGTCGACATCACCTCCGGCAAGTTCGTCTTCTCCGCGAGCGAGGCCTATCTGATCGAGGATGGCCGGGTCGGTCCGCCCGTGAAGGGCGCCACGCTGATTGGCAATGGGCCAGACGCGCTGACCAAGGTGACGATGGTGGGCAACGACATGGCGCTCGATGCCGGGATCGGTACTTGCGGGAAGCAAGGCCAGGGCGTGCCGGTGGGCGTGGGTCAGCCGACCATGAAGATGGCCGGCCTCACCGTGGGCGGCACGGGGAACTAGCTAGCCTGATACCGTCCAGGCAAGCTCTGAGAGCGTGTTGTCGTCTTTAGTTCGAGCCGCGCTTATCTCACCGTGGCATGCTCGACAAAGGCCGAGCATGCCACGACGGATCTTTGGATCCCAGCTCGACATTAGATCCACACGCCTTCAACTCAGGGCGTAA
>NZ_LMUQ01000084.1:332335-345511 GCF_009765865.1 Acidisoma sp. L85 | reverse complement strand
GCCGGCGGGCAAACCCACGCTGCCACCTGGCATGGTGTCGGGATTGACCGTGGGTGCCGCCATCGCCGGGGCGGGCATTGCCATTGGCATCGGCGGTGCCGCGGGCGGTTGAATTCCGTAAACCGGCGCGGGCGGCGTGCTGTATCCTGCGGGAGGTGCCACCGGAACCAGCGGTGTGGGCGCACCGGGCATTGCTGGCACGCTGGTGTCGGGAACCGCCGTCAAAGGCGGCAGGGAACCACTGCCAAGGTCTTGCGTCTGCACCGGAACCGGAGCGGCCGCGCCGCCCACGGCTGAGACGCCGCCGACCAACCAGGCGCCAAGGTTCTGCCGGATCTGGTATTCGAGCTGCACGTTCTCCGCATTCATCATGTCCTGCGTGATCGTGTACAGGAACGCCCGCAGGGCCTCCGGACTCGTGTCATCGGGGGTAGTGCGGGTGCGGGTGACGGTCGCATCCGTGTAGCCGGTGCGCAGTCCGTCGGCCGAACGCACGCTCAGATGGATGGCGACGGTCGCGACAACCGTGTCACCGACCCGGCGCAGCGAGGCGTCGTTGACCTGCACCGTCGCGGTGCCCGAGCTTCCCGAGGCGACCAGCCGGTCCTGGATCATCGCCTGGACAGCCTGCAGAGGCGTTTCCGGGCTGAGGTTATCGATGTCGCTACCATCCGCCGGGGGAACGTAATTCACCTGGGTGACGATGTTGCTGACATTGAGCGAGATGGGCGCCAGGTAACTGTAGTGCAGCGGCGGGAAAGACTGCGGGACGCCCGCCTCCTGACTGCAGCCGGCCAAGGCCAAAGGCGCGGCAAAGCAGGCCCCGAGCAGCAGTTGACGGAAATACGGGACGTTCACGGCGTGTCTCCTGTTCTGTCGTTCGGTCTCTCAGTCGCGACCAAGCTCACGAAGTCTCAACCTCTGAGGGCGCGGCGGGGAACTCGCCGCGAGGAAAGCGGAAGTCGATGTTGCAGAATTCGCAGGTCATGGCGATGTCGCCATCAATCACCATCGCATCAAGATCGCCACCGCCGAAGTTCTCAAGAATCGCGGAGAGTTTCGCACGCGTGCAGCGGCAGCCATAGGCCAGAGGGCGGGGCCGGTCGGCGGCCACCCCCTCGGTGTGGAAGAGACGGTAGAGCAACTGCTCGGCCGGGAGCGTGTCGTCCAGCAGCTCCTCGTCCGACAAGGTGCCGGCAAGCGTCGTCGCCGTGCGCCAGCTTTCGTCCTGTTCGGCTTCGCTCAAGGTCAGATTGCCCTCGCCGCCTTGGGCAACCCTTTCGAGGATGAGAGCCCCGGCGCGCCAGCCGGAACGGGTATGGGCGCAAGCGAGATGCAGCGCGCATTCCAATTGCTCGCTGGTAGCGAAGTAATGCAAGGCCATCTCGGTCAGGCTTTCGCCCTCGATCGCGACGATGCCTTGATGCCGCTCTCGGTCCCCGCCTTGGTCGACGGAAAAGGCGATATATCCCTCCCCCAACAGAGCGGCGTCGCTCGCCGCCATCTCGTCCAAGACGTCGAGCTTGTTCTCCCCTGCCCGCGCATAGCCACGCAGGGCACCTTGGTCCGTGCAGTCGGCAAGCATGAGGCTGACCGGCCCGTCGCCTTTCGCCTGAATGCTGAACACGCCCTTGAACTTGAGTGCCGTCGCCAACGCGGCGGTAAGCGCCAGCATCTTGCCGGCCAGCAGGGTTACCGCCGGTGGATTGTCGTGGCGCGTCAGCAGGGCGTCGGCGAGCACGCCGAGCCGGATCAACCGGCCCCGTACGGGGCGGCCGGGGAGATGAAAAGGCGTTACGCCGCGCGGAACCACGATGTCAGGGACATTGGGACGGCCGCTATCGAGGAAGGCTGGAGTCTCGCTCATTGTCTCTAGATTAGTCACCGCTGCGGCTTTCGCCATGCATGATCCGCAAAGAGGTCAATCGCCGCTGCCGGTTAGCCATGGCACGCGCAGCACCGGAACCGAGCCGAGGCTCACCGCGCCAGACTTGAGGGTGAGCGGAACGTTCAGCGCCGAGGGCGTGGCCGAAGCCGAGGGGGAGATCAGCAGCCCCAACATGGCCCTCAGCGCGGTGGCGGCCGGACGCTTGAGAACGTGGCTATGGATCAAGTACTCGATCGCGGCATCCACTCCGGTCGCATGCAGACGCGCCGTGCCTTCAGGTTGCAGCGTCGCACCCAGGGAGATTTGGCCCTCTCCACTCGCGGCGAGAGGGCCGTAGTCGAGACGCAGCAGACGAAGGTCAAGGCTGCCTCCGCTGTCACGCCACGCCGCGAGCGTCATCGGCGCACCGCCGGGCATCGCCGTCGGGCCGGAAATCCCAACGGCCCCCGCCAGCGCCGCCACGCGGCGACCCAGGCCGAGGCCATTCTTCTCGGGCAGGTCAATGTCGGAGGCGGAGACAAGCATTGCGATCGCGGCGCGGTCCCTGCCCGCGCTGCGATCGACGGACAAGGTTCCGACCATATCAGCGATGGCGAGGCTGCTCGGCGTTGCCGCAGCATTCGGAAAGGCGGCCAGTAGCTGGCGCGCACGGAACGTCGCGGCGGTCGGCGCCCCGCCGGGCTGAAGCGCCGCATGCGCCACGAGGCGTTCGGCCGCGAAGGGAATCGGCCCTGAGCCCGCGATGGCTAAGGTCTGCCGGCCTGTGGCGGCCAGATAAAGGTCGTCGGGATGGCGGATGTCGAGCGCGAGGGTCAGCCGATCGGCCGTCCAGGTGATGCCGCCGGGCACCATGTTCTGTGGCCCCACGATATTCAGATCCGGGAGGATAAGCGCGGCCGCGAAGGGCCAGCCCGCTCGGGTCGGGGTGCCATGGGCGATCGTCCACCCCGCGCTTCGCTGCTCCGCCTCCCAGGCCGCGAGATGCGTGTTCATCCGGTCGGCCACCCATAGCCAGGCCCCCGTCCAGCCAGCGACGGCCAGGAGAACAAGGAGGATCAAGCCGGCCAAAACCCGGCGGAGGGGACGCCTTCTGCGCATCCGCCTGCATATCCCCATGCGCCTGCTTGCCGCCACCCCGCCCCGCTTATATGCGTCTGCACGCAAAGCATCGGAGACGGGGATGGCTGCGAAGTCGGTGAAGAAGGTCGTGCTCGCCTATTCGGGCGGGCTCGATACCAGCGTGATCCTGCGGTGGCTGCAGACGACCTATCACTGCGAGGTTGTGACCTTCACCGCCGATCTCGGCCAGGGCGAGGAGCTGGAGCCGGCACGCCGCAAGGCCGAGATGCTCGGGATCAAGGAAATCTTCGTCGACGACCTGCGCGAGACCTTCGTGCGGGATTTCGTGTTTCCGATGTTCCGCGCCAATGCATTGTATGAGGGGCAATATCTTCTCGGCACCTCGATCGCCCGGCCGCTGATCGCTCAGCGCCAGATCGAGATCGCGGAGCAGGTGGGCGCCGATGCGGTCGCTCATGGCGCGACGGGCAAGGGCAATGACCAGGTGCGGTTTGAGCTCGCTTATTATGCGCTGAAGCCGGATGTGACGGTGATCGCGCCGTGGCGCGAATGGGATTTGACCAGCCGCACCAAGCTCATCGAATTCGCGGAGCAGAACCAGATTCCGGTGACCAAGGACAAGCGCGGCGACGCGCCTTTCTCCGTCGACGCGAATCTGCTGCACTCGTCGTCAGAGGGAAAGATCCTGGAGGATCCCGCGATCGAGGCCGACGAGATCGTCTATCAGCGCACCATCCGGCCCGAGGATGCGCCCGACCAGGCAACCGTCATCAGCATGGATTTCGAGCACGGTGATCCCGTCGCGATCGATGGCGAGCGGCTGTCTCCGGCGTCGCTGCTGACCAAGCTCAACGCACTCGGCAAGGCCAATGGCATTGGGCGGCTTGATTTGGTGGAGAACAGATTCGTTGGGATGAAATCACGCGGCATCTATGAGACGCCGGGCGGCACCATTTTGCTTGCCGCACATCGCGGGATCGAGAGCATCACGCTGGATCGCGAGGCGGCGCATCTCAAGGACAGCCTGATGCCGCGCTATGCGGAGCTGATCTACAATGGCTTTTGGTTCAGCCCGGAGCGGCGGATGCTGCAGGCGTTGATTGACGAAAGCCAGGGATCGGTGAGCGGCCGGGTGCGGTTGAAGCTCTACAAGGGCAATGTGACGGTGATCGGGCGGGAAAGCCCGAACAGCCTGTATTCGATGAAGGTTGTGACCTTCGAGGATGACCAAGGCGCCTATAACCAAGTCGATGCGCAGGGCTTTATCAAGCTGCAGGCTCTCCGGCTGCGGTTGGGTGCCGCGGCGGGACGGAAGGGCGGCGCGCTTTAAGCGCGCCCCACCCTTCTGCGCAGGTGATGCCGGGCTTCTTACGTGCGCGGCACCACCTGCCCTGGCTTCATGCGCTTCAGAGCCCCGATTTCGTCGGCCCGGCAGTTTGGATAAAGGCCTGACCCGATCTGAAAAAATCGGTTTTGTTGTTCAATATATTTTTGCATCCCTGCTACCCGAGCCGCCTCAATGAGATTGTTAGTCTCTCGCTCACCCCAGTTTGTTCCGTCAAATGTGAATTTACCGGGAAGCACGCCAACCACCGTGCCATCGTAAAATTGCTGGATAATCTGCTGGGGATACACGAGACGCGAGTCCGTGTCCCGGTAGGTCCAAGGCTTGTACCATGTCCAATTCGGCACCTTAATTACAGTGCCACTAGGCGCAAGATTCGTAAATTGCTCCTTATTCAACCAGTTTATTAATCCGAAGTTGGGGCAATCAATTTTTTGGCCGTACGGTCTGTTGGTCCCGCCAATAATATCGTCTGTAATTAAATTATAGCCCTGCTGGATCCTGTCGACTTGCTTAAGCGTCCGCGCATGGTCGTAGATTGAACTCGGCGTAACATTTCCGTAGTCGAAACTGCCTCCCTGGCCAACTGCCGAAAGAGCGTCATTATATCCGTCAAACATCGACGCGCGCAGAAACCTTGGGCTAAGCGGATTGAACTGCGTTTTCAATTGCTGAGTGGTGCGCAGCGCGTGGTCTCCCAGATCGGACAGCTGAGGCCTGATCGTGCGGTAAGCACTTTCTGAAAGTGGGTATTCTAAATAACGTTCAAAGGAGTCGTCGAACCTTTCCATAAATAGATTCGCCGCCTCAGGGCTGAACATATTGTCGGGGCCGACGGAATACTGGAAATAAAACTCCGCCAACTTGCGGCCACTTCGAGCAGGGAACCCAGCTGACGACCTCATTATAGCAAGATTGACGGCTTCTTGCTGGCGCGGCGTAAGCTGCGCCAAGCGCTCGCGCGTCATGGCCATGAGGTCGCTGAATGTTACGGCCCCATTGGGAGCAGCGCGCACGTTGATGTCATGCGCGGCGGGGGCAGGCAACCAGGCCTGGGCGCTCGGCTGGAATGCTGCGCCGCCTGATGCGGAGTCTAAAACATTTTTTGAGAGAGCCGTCACCGGCATGCCGACCGGCTGACTGGGCATGTAAGAAGCCGGCGGGGTCACAGTGACAGTTAGCCCTGTTTGAGTGTGGCCGGCCTGAGGGGCCGTTGGGGCGCCTCCATTCAAATAGTTGTTGTATGCGTACTGAAGCGCGTTCGTCGTAGTCTTCCCTAGGTAATCAACAAAGGGCTGGTAGAGTGGCACGGCCGCAGCCGCGGCATAGGATGCGTAACCCGGCCAATACTCGGTACTGTTGCTGGTCAGGCTGGCATTGTTGGTGGTCCCATTGGACAAAGGTTCGATCCTAAATCAACACAATGTCCTATTTACGGTTAGAACTTCTGAATATTACCTTAGCTCTTTGTTTTGGTATCGAATCATGCGATCGATCCGTCATGACTCGCAGCATGTCACGACGCCCTGCGTCCCATTACCTCGGTGGCATCAAGCGCACTATTCTGCCCCTCTCTGACCGCCGGGCGCGAAGGAGGCCGATCCGCGAACGACTAGGCCCCTGGAGCGGGCGAAGGGAATCGAACCCTCCTAGCTAGCTTGGAAGGCTAGAGCATTACCACTATGCTACGCCCGCCCCGGACCCCCTCAATAGCGCTACGCGCACTCGGCTCGCAAGGCCGCGATGGCGATGTGTAATGTGGCTGGTCCCCGCCATCAGACTGAGGGATAACTTGGCCGTTAGGCCGGACCCACACGGTAAACGAGGCGGATGGACGATCAGGTATTGGCCCGGCTGGGAGAGGTGCTCGAACAAGCGCCCCCGCCCGTCAGCGTAACGGAAGCCGAGGCCCTGGCGAGGCGGCATTACGGATTGACGGCGACGGCCACGCCGCTGGCCGGCGAGCGCGACAGCAATTTCCACCTGCGCGATGGGGAGGGACACGAGTATGTCCTGAAACTGATGCATCCGGCGGAGGATCCGGCGGTCGTCGATTTCCAGGATCAGGCATTGCTGGAAATTGCCCGCCGTGACCCCGCGCTGCCGGTACCCCGCCTGATCGCGCCACAGTCTGGGGGCACCAGCGTGCAGGTAGAGGACGGAGCGCCGCCGCGCATCCTGCGGATGCTGACCTACTTGCACGGCACGCCGCTCGGCCGCGGACCAGCCGCCGATGCCGCGCAGCGATGCCAGCTCGCACGATACCTCGCCCGGCTTGACCTCGCGCTGAGCGGTCTGCGTCATCACGCCGAAAGCCACGATCTGCTTTGGAACCTGCATTATGCCGCCCGCACGCGGGGCTTGCTCGCTCATGTCTCCGACCCGGCGCGCCGGGCGATCCCGACGCAATTCCTCGATCGCTTTGAGCGCCATGCGCTGCCGATCCTGCCGGGCCTTCGCGCTCAGGTCGTCCACAACGACTTCAACCCGCACAACGTTCTGGCCGATGGCGACGGCATCGCCGGGATCATCGATTTCGGCGATATGCTGCGCGCGCCACTTGTGCAGGATCTCGCGACCGCCGCAGCCTATCAGGTCGGAGACGAGGCGGCACCACTCGGCGGCGTTTCGGAAATGGTTGCCGCCTATCACGCCGTGCTGCCGCTGCTGCCCGAGGAGGTGGAGATTCTCGCCGACCTGATCGCCGCGCGGCTAGTATTGACGATCGCCATCTCAACTTGGCGCGCGGCGCGGCACCCGGATAACGCCACCTATATCATTCGCAACCAGGGAACCGCATGGCGCGGCCTGCATAGTCTCAGCACTATCTCGCGCGCCGAGAGTCAAGCGGTTCTACGCCGCGCCTGCGGGATGGGATGATGTTCGCATGTCGATGATCAATGCCTATGACCGAAACCGTGCCGATGGTGTCGCGGCGCGCGAGCGTGAGCTCATCAAGCGCCGGGCGGCTTTGCTCGGTCCTGCCTATCGTTTGTTCTATGCTAATCCGGTGCATGTCGTGCGTGGCGAGGGCGTTTGGCTTTACGACCCGGATGGGCAGGCCTATCTAGACGTCTACAATAACGTCGCCTGTGTCGGTCATTGTCATCCGCATGTCGTGGCGGCTCTTTCGCGACAGGCGGCGACCCTCAATACGCATACGCGCTACATCAACGAAGGCATCCTGCTGTACGCTGAACGGCTGCTGAGCAGCTTCCCCGCTGAGCTTGGCCAAATAATGTTCACCTGCACGGGTAGCGAGGCAAATGACCTCGCCTATCGCGTGGCCTGTGCGGCGACGGGCGGCACGGGATTCATCGTAACGGAACTCGCCTATCATGGCGTGACTTCCGTGATCGCTGGGATGTCCCCGTCACTGGGCCGCGCTTCTCCGCTCGGATCACATGTGCGAACGGTGCGGGCGCCTGACCTGTATCGCTCGGATGGGCGCGATGTCGGCGAGGTCTTTGCCGAGCATGTGCGCGCGGCGGTGGCGGATCTTGCGGCGCATGGTGTCAGGCCGGCGGCGCTGCTGGTCGATACGATTTTCTCGTCGGATGGCGTCTTCGCGGAGCCAGCGGGTTTCCTGCAACCGGCGGCGGCCGCCATCCGCGAGGCGGGGGGGATTTTCATCGCCGACGAGGTGCAGCCCGGTTTCGGCCGCACCGGCGAGGGCATGTGGGGATTTTCCCGGCATGGGCTGCGGCCCGATATCGTGACGATGGGCAAGCCGATGGGCAACGGCCACCCCGTCGCCGCGATGGTGGCGCGGCCGGAGTTGCTGGAGCGCTTCGGCGAGCAAACGCGATATTTCAACACCTTCGGCGGTAACCCGGTTTCCTGCGCGGTGGGGATGGCGGTACTCGACGTCATCGAAAGTGAGGGCCTGATCGAGAATGCGCGTCTGGTGGGCGCTCATCTGCGAGATGGCCTTGTCGCGATCGCTGAGCGCCACGCGCTGATTGGCGATGTGCGGGGAGCCGGTCTTTTTGTCGGTGTCGAACTCGTTACGGACCACGCGACGAAAACACCGGCAACCGAGATTACCGCGCGTCTCGTCAACAGCTTGCGGGACAAGCGTGTGCTGATCAGCGCCTCCGGCCCGGCGGCCAATGTGCTCAAGATCCGGCCGCCGCTGGTTTTCACGCGCGCCCATGCAGACCTGTTCCTGACGGCGATGGACGAGGTTTTGCGGGAGATCGAACGGGATTGAGCGCTCGCGGCGCTGCCGTCCTACTTTCGGCTGATTGGCAGCCTAGGAACGCCTCTCTAGCGTGATCCGCCTGGCAAACGGGCGGTATCGGGCAGAATGAGCGGCTTGAAAAATTCGCGTGACAGTTCCCTGCGAGATCGCGCGCGCGCCGTCGTTCCCGGCGGCATGTGGGGCCATATGAACGCCGCTGCGCTGCCGGAGGGCTATCCGCAGTTCTTCGCACGCGGCGCCGGCAGCCGCGTGTGGGATGTCGATGGCAATGAATATGTCGACTTCATGTGCAGCTGGGGGCCGATCATCCTCGGCCACCATCATCCCGAGGTGGATGAGGCGGCAAAGCGCCAACTAGCGCAGGGCGACTGCCTGAACGGACCGAGCGAAGCAATGGTCGAGCTGGCGGAGACCCTTGTCGAGATCCTGCCGCATGCCACTTGGGCTCAGTTCCAGAAGAACGGCACCGACGCCACCACCACCGCCGTTACGGTCGCCCGAGCCGGTACAGGGCGCCGCAAGATCCTGGTGGCGAAGGGTGCTTATCACGGCGCCGTGCCCTGGTGCTCGCCCTCGCTCGTCGGCGTGACCGCGGAGGATCGCGCCCACATCATCCAATACGAATACAACGACGTGGCGAGTCTTGAGCAGGCCGTAGAGCAGGCGAAGGGCGATCTCGCCGGCATCATCGTCAGCGCGTTCAAGCATGATTTCGGGTTCGACCAGCATCTGCCGACGCAGGATTTCGCGCAAGCCGCCCGCGCCGCTTGCGATGCCGCCGATGCCGCGCTGATCGTCGATGACGTGCGTGCCGGCTTTCGTCTCAACCTCGGCGGAAGCTGGGAGAATGTCGGTGTGCGGCCGGATCTTTCGGCCTGGAGCAAATCGCTCGCCAACGGCTTCTCGATCGCGGCTTTGACGGGCAATGACCGGTTTCGCGAAGCGACGACATCGATCTTCACCACTGGATCCTTTTGGTGTTCCGCGCTTTCCATGGCGGCTGGGGTCGCGACACTGCGCGTCCTGCAGCGGGATGACGGTGTGGGCCATATGACACGGCTGGGCCAGACGCTGCGGGACGGGCTGGATGCGCTGAGCCGCAAGCATGATTTGCCGATCCGGCAGACCGGTCCCGTGCAGATGCCTATGGTGCTGTTCGATGACGATGCCGATCGCCGCCGCGGCTTTGCCTTCTGCGCCGCCGCTTTGAAGCAGGGCGTCTACTTCCACCCGCTGCACAACATGTTCCTCTCCGCCGCCCATAAGCCCGAAGACATCGCGCGCGCCCTGGATGCGGCCGAGCACGGTTTTCGCGCCGCACGTGCTGTCCCTTCGGCGCACGACTAAAGGCGGCAACCCGCTTTCGATCGGACGTCGTCAACCTTTGGAGGCTCAGTGATGGTGCTTGCGAAATTCTGTCGATCCGGCTTGCTTTCCGCCGCATCGCTGGCGGTCATGACGGCGGTTGCCGGTTTGGCGACTCTTGGCACGGCGAAAGCAGATGATTCGTCGATCGTCGTCGCCCGCGCGATGGACCTCAACTCGCTCGATCCGGCGCGCGCCTATTGCGACACCTGCCAGATTTATCTCTCGGCGGTTTACGACACGCTGCTCACGCTCGGTTCCGACAACAAGACGATTGTTCCCGACCTCGCGCAGAAGTGGGAAGTCAGCCCGGACGTCACGACCTTCACCTTCCACCTTAACCCAGCGGCAAAGTTCACTGACGGAAGCCCGGTGACGGGGACCGACGTGAAATGGTCGCTGGAGCGGCTGAAGAATATCAAAGGTGGCGCGTCCTATCTGATGGACAGCCTCAAGTCGATCGAGGTGAAGGACCCGCAAACCGTCGTCATCACGACCAAGACACCCAATTCCGAGTTCCTCGGCATCTTGGCCGCGACCTATGTCGGCATCATCAATAGCAAACTCGCTTCCGCCCATGGCGCGAATGCGAATGCGGATGCCGCGACAAGCGACACGGCCGATACCTGGTTCCTGGCGCATTCGGCCGGCAGTGGCGCGTTCACGCTGCAAAGCTATAAGGCAGACGATGCGCTGCGGCTGAAGCGGAATGATGATTACTGGGGCAAGAAGGCGGCGGTCGGCGGCGTGATCGTGAAGCAGACGGCCGACGCCGTGACCCAGGCGCAGATGCTGCAATCCGGCGCGGCCGATATCGCCATGCAGATCGATCCCGATACCTCGAAGACCATCCACGACCCCAATATCGTCTTCAAGACGGTGCCGTCCTTCAACTATGTCTATGTCGCCTTCAGCCCGATCGCGAAGGGTGCGCCGGTGACATTGTCCTATGACGTGCGCAACGCGATAGCTTTGGCAATCGACTACAAGGGCGCGATCGACTTCACGGTCGGCGGCGAAGGGTCGCTGCAGCCCTCCGCGATCCCCAATGGCTTCCCCGGTACCGAAAACCTGCCCGATCCGGTCACCGATGTCGCGAAGGCGAAGGCGCTGCTGGCCAAGGCAGGGCTTGCGGATGGTTTCAAGCTCGGTCTCGAATTCCCGGCGATGGATGTTTACGGCATCGATCTCTCGTTGCTCGCACAAAAGCTCCAGCAGGATCTGGCGCGGATCAAGGTTAGCCTCGTTCTGAAGCCGCAGACTTTCAATGTCTGGGTGACTGACATCGACACGCCGGGCGTGCCCTTCACGATCGGCTTCTTCGCGCCGGATTATTTCGGCAGCGCCCAGTATGTGCAGTATTTCGGCATGCTGCCCGGGAATATGCCCTGGGGTAAGCGCGCGGGTGTCGGCACCACGCCGGGCCTCGACGGCAAGCTTGAGCTCGACATGTTCAACAAGGCGCTGGCCGCCCCTCCCGGCCCGGCCGGCGAGGCCGCGTATCGGGCGCTTGGAATGAAGATGATCGAGGATAAGGTGATCCTGCCGATCGTGAGCCCGGACCTCGTGCTTGCCTATCGCAGCAACATCGGCGGCGTGCGGTATAGCGCCTGCTGCAACCTGCCGCTGAACGAGATCGTCAAGCACTAAGCCGAAACCGCGCCGATGCTCAGGGTTATCCTCAAACGGCTCGTCCTCATGCCGTTCTTGGTCCTGGGCATCGTGACCGCGACTTTCGTGCTGGCCCAGTTTACCAAGGGCAACCCGCTTGTCTCGATCATTGGTGCGCGCGGGCTCGAGAATCCGGATGTCGTGGCGGCAGCGAAAGCGCGCTGGGGCCTCGATCGCTCGGTGCCGGAGCGCTACGTGATCTACGTCGCGAATCTGGCGCAGGGCAATCTCGGCACCTCCTTCCGCACCAAGCAGCCGGTGCTGACCGACCTCGCGCAGCGGCTGCCCGCGACCTTGGAGCTGGTGATCTGTGCGATGATCGTGGGCGCGGTCAGCGGGATATTGCTCGGCGTGATTTCGGCGCAGTTTCGCGACACGCCAGCCGACCACACCGCGCGTTTCATCGCGCTGCTCGGTTCCTGCATTCCGATGTTCTGGCTGGGTCTGCTGGTGCTCTTTATCTTCTCGGTGCAGACGCATCTGTTGCCGGGTCCGGGGCGGCTCGATATCCGGTCCGATCCGCCGCCCACCGTCACCGGCTTTCTGCTCATCGATACGCTGGTTGCCGGCGAATGGTCTTCGTTTGGCCGGCATCGGCTCCTACGCTGTCGAGGCGGCACGCGCGCTGGACTATCCGGCCATTACAGGCGTCACCATCATCGGCGGTCTTGGCTTCCTGATCGCCAATCTGCTGACGGACATCGCCTATGCCGCGGTCGATCCGCGCATGCGGTCGGCGGCCTAGATGTCCGCCACCACGATGCTCGCCGCCACCGCGCGGCGCGGGATCTACGGACGCTTCGCGAGGCGGCTGAGCTGGCGTTCCGCGCCCGTCATTCTCGGAGCAGTCATTGTGGTCACCTTCATCGTGATCGCCATCACGATACCGCTCTGGACGCCCTATGATCCTGTGGCATTGGCCGGCCGCAGGTTGCAGCCGCCGAGCGCCGAGCATCCGGGGGCTGTGCATTTCCATTCCCGGCCGCGAGGGTGCGCGGGTCGCCGTGTCGAATGTCGATTTCGAAATCGGACGCGGTGAGGTGCTGGGTCTGGTCGGGGAATCCGGTTCGGGCAAAAGCCTTTCGATGATGGCGGTGATGGGCCTGCTTCCGCATGGCATGCAGGTCTCCGGCTCGATCCGCTTCAATGGTGAGGAGCTGGTCGGCGCTTCCCAGCGACGTTTGCGGGCCCTGCGCGGTCGCCATATCGCAATGGTGTTCCAGGACCCGATGACGGCGCTCAGTCGAGCAGCTTCTCGGCCGTCTCGGTCAACGCGACATCCTGGAGCGGGGATCGATAAGGTCCCGCATGCCATCGCCGAGGAAGTTGAAGGATAGGGAGAGGAGGAAAATCGCGAGACCCGGACCAAGGGCGATCCACCAGGAATAGAAGCTGCTCGCACCCTCGGCGATCATCTGTCCCCATTCGGGCGTCGGCGGCTGCGCGCCAAGGCCGATGAAGCTTAACCCGCTGGCGAGCAGAATCACCTGGCCGACATCCATGGTCATATTGACAAGGATCGGACTCCAGCAAAGCGGGATGATGTGGCGGAACAGGATCCGCCCAGGCATTGCCCCGGCGATCACAGCGGCATCGACATGGCATTGGTGCGGCACCGATGCG
>NZ_LMUQ01000084.1:124137-332187 GCF_009765865.1 Acidisoma sp. L85 | reverse complement strand
GGCCTTCTCGACAGCGTGTTGATGCGCTTGGCCGATATCACCCTGTCCTTCCCGCCGATCCTGCTGGCGATGGCGATCGCGGCCTCACTTGGGCCAGGACTTCTGCACACCGCCATCGCGCTGATCATCGTGTGGTGGCCGATCTATGCGCGGCTGATGCGGGCGCAGGTGATCAATGTGAAGGGGCTCGACCAATCCGGTGCTGACCATCGGCGCGCAGCTGACCGAGGCGCTGATGCTGCACAACCGGACATGGGTCGCGGCGACAGCTTCGCGCCCGGGCGATCGAATTGCTGGAACTGGTCGCGATCCCGCTGCCGGAGCGGCGGTTCGACCAGTATCCGCATGAATTTTCGGGCGGCATGCGCCAGCGAGTGGTCATCGCCATTGCCGTCGCCAATGATCCGGAACTGCTGATCGCGGACGAGCCGACGACCGCGCTGGACGTGACGATCCAGGCACAGATCATCGAGATCTTCGACCGGCTGCGGCGGGAGAAGGGTCTAGCGATCATGCTCATCACCCATGATCTCGGCCTGGTCGCCGGGCTCGCTGATAAAGTGACGATTCTTTATTCGGGCCGCGTCGCCGAGCGCGGTGAGATCGAGGCGGTGTTCCACCGGCCCCGGCATCCCTATACCGCCGGTCTGCTGGCCGCCGTGCCCTCGATCGACACGACAAGCGCCCGTTTGCATGCCATCGAAGGCGTGCCGCCGTCGTTGCTGGATCGTCCGTCGGGCTGCCAGTTCCATCCCCGCTGCGCCTATGCCTTGCCGATCTGCATCGAGCAGGATCCGGACTTCCAGTGGTTCGGCAATTCCATGGCCGCCTGCCACCGCGCCGCCGAGATTTTGCCCAATGTCGATTAGTTCCGTGGCCGCCGAGGCGCCGCTCCTCAAGGTCGAGGATGTGCGAGTCGAGTTCCCGATCACCCGCGGCCTCATCTTCCAACGCAAGGTCGGCAGCATCGGCGCGGTTGCCGGAGTCTCGCTCACTCTCGCGCCGGGAGAGACGCTGAGCCTGGTGGGCGAGTCGGGTTGCGGCAAGTCGACCTTGGCGCGGGCCATTTTGCGGCTGGGCACGCCGAGCACGGGGCGCATTCTGTTCAAGGGGACAGATCTCTCGCGCCTATCGCCCGCCGAAATGCGGCCGTTTCGCCGGCATCTGCAACTAGTCTTTCAGAATCCCTATGCCTGTCTGCACCCGCGCATGACAGCGCACGACATCATCGCCGAGCCGTTGCGCATGCTGGGGCTGGATCGACGGGAGCAGGACGAGCGGGTGGTTCGCTCGATGGAGCGGGTGCAGCTTCTGCCGGAGCAGGCGGGCCGCTATCCCTTCGCTTTCTCCGGCGGCCAGCGGCAGCGGATCGGCATCGCGCGCGCGCTCGCGGTCGATCCCGAGATTGTAGTGCTGGACGAGCCGGTCTCCGCGCTGGACGTTTCGGTGCAGGCGGGCGTGCTGAATCTGCTCAAGGATCTGCAGGCGGCGCAGGGGCTCGCCTATCTCTTCATCGCGCATAACCTATCAGTGGTGCGGCATATCTCGGACCGCGTGGCCGTGATGTATCTCGGCAAGATCGTGGAGAGCGCGCCGCGCGATCAACTCTATAAGCGGCCCGCCCATCCCTATACCGAGGCGCTGCTTTCCGCCGCGCCGGTGCCGGACCCGGTGCGCGAGAAGCAGCGGCGCCGCATCGTGCTGCGTGGCGAGATCCCGAACCCGGCGGACCGCCCCTCCGGCTGCGGCTTTCGTACGCGTTGCCCGAAGGCCACCAAGACCTGCGAGGAGATCGAACCGCCGCTGCTAGCCATCGCCGAGGGCCATGTCGCGAGCTGCCATTACCCGAACCGCTGAGCCGAGGGGTTTTGGGGTTGGAGGTGTCCACTCCGCCACGTCATGCCCATTCCACCACGTCATGGCATGCGAAGGCATGCCATGACGGACGTTTTGGTAACGCTTCGATACTAGACCATCCACGCTGAGGCCCGGTTTCTACTTCGCCCGCAGGGTCGCCCATGGTACGGTTCTTGCTCTGTATCTGCGGGACCATGCTGGAGTGGTTATCCATGCGGAATATCGGACCAAATCACGGCCTCCCTGACATGCGGATCGAGGAGGTTCTGCGCTTTGCCCTCGGGGCGCTGCGCGCGTCGTCCTCGGTTTTCTATTGGATCGACGAAACCCTGGAGATGCAGTCGGCTCAGGTCTCGGGCGCCTGCGAGGAAAGTTTCCACCTGTATGAGGGTGGGATGAATTCCTGCGATCCCTTGAATGTCCGGCGCCTGGTCACTTCAGGGAAGCGCGTCGCAACGCTGGATGCGGATCACGGATTAGCGCCCGCCGCCGAATACGCTCGCTATTGCAGTTACTTGCGCGATAGCCGGATCAGCGATGTTTTGGATTTTGTTTTCTGGCACGGCGATTTCGCTTTCGCCGGATTGGGCATCATCAAGACAACGGAGGATCCGCCGTTCTGCGCGGAAGCCTTGAGCTTTGCCGCCTCCATGCAACCCTATATCGAGTTTAATCTCTTCAGCCATCCTCGGTTGCGGCACCAGCGGCTCACCCGACAATTGAGCGCGGCCTACGGGCTGACCCGCCGGGAGATCGAGGTTACGAAACTGGTACGCCAAGGCTGCACCAATCACGATGTGGCTGACGAACTCGGGATCGCCCTGACCACCGTTAAAACGCATCTCATGCGGCTTTTCGACAAGCTGGGCGTCGAGAACCGGACGTCTTTGGTGTCACGCATCAATCAAATGGAAGGCGAACACCTCGCGGCTGCCTGAGCCGCGGGTGCTGCTTTATCGAGCGAAGGTGGGAGGCGCGATCGCCTCCCACCTTCCAGCTTAGTGAAGCAAGTAAGGCGTGAATGCTCGGCCTTCGCCGAGCATGACCTGGCGGATTGGAGGGATCAGTAATCCATCCCGCCCATGCCGCCCATTCCACCCATGCCGCCGCCACCGCCGCCACCGCCCATCGGGGCGGATTTGTCGGGACGCTCGGCGACCATCGCTTCGGTCGTGATCATCAGCGACGCGATCGAGGCCGCATGCTGCAACGCCGAGCGCACAACCTTGGTCGGGTCGATAATGCCGGCCGCGACCAGGTCCTTGTAGTCGCCGATCTGCGCATCGAAGCCGAAGTTGTACGCGGCGTTCTCCAGCACCTTGCCGCAGATCACCGCGCCATCCTCACCAGCGTTCTCGCTGATCTGACGCATCGGCGACTGAAGGGCCTTGCGGACCACCTCGATGCCGAAACGCTGATCGTCGTTGTCACCCTTGAGGTCCTTCAGCACCAGCGAGGCGCGTGCCAGAGCGACGCCGCCGCCCGGAACGATGCCTTCTTCGACCGCCGCGCGCGTCGCGTGCAGACCGTCGTCAACGCGATCCTTGCGCTCCTTCACCTCGACCTCGGTCGAGCCGCCGACGCGGATCACGGCGATGCCACCGGCGAGCTTCGCGAGACGCTCCTGCAGCTTCTCCTTGTCGTAGTCCGAGGTGGTCTCCTCGATCTGCGCGCGGATCTGGGTGCAGCGGCCCTTGATGTCCTCGGTCTTGCCGACGCCCTCGATGATCGTGGTCGTCTCCTTCTCGATCAACACCTTCTTGGCGCGGCCGAGCATCTCCAGCGTAACGGTCTCGAGCTTGATGCCGAGATCTTCGCTGATGACGGTGCCGCCGGTGAGGATCGCGAGATCTTCCAGCATCGCCTTGCGACGATCGCCAAAGCCCGGAGCCTTCACGGCCGCGACCTTCAGGCCGCCGCGCAGCTTGTTGACGACGAGCGTCGCGAGAGCCTCACCCTCGACATCCTCGGCGATGATCAGCAGCGGACGGGCCGACTGCACGATGGCTTCCAACAGCGGCAGAAGCGTCTGCAGGTTGGAGAGCTTCTTCTCGTGGATGAGAATGTACGGGTCGTCGAGCTGCGCCGTCATCTTCTCGGCGTTGGTGATGAAGTAGGGGCTCATGTAGCCGCGATCGAACTGCATGCCCTCGACGACATCGAGTTCAGTCTGGATGCCCTTGGCTTCCTCGACGGTGATGACACCCTCGTTGCCGACCTTCTGCATTGCTTCCGCGATCATGCGGCCGATCTCGCCTTCGCCATTGGCGCTGATCGTGCCGACCTGGGCGATCTCGGCCTCGGTCGTGATCTTCTTGGTGCGCTTGGCGAGTTCCTCGACGACGGCGACAACCGCCTTGTCGATGCCGCGCTTGAGGTCCATCGGGTTCATACCGGCGGAAACGGCCTTGCCGCCCTCGCGGATGATCGCCTGGGCCAGCACGATCGCCGTCGTGGTGCCGTCGCCGGCCACGTCGTTGGTCTTGCTCGCGACTTCACGCACCATCTGCGCGCCCATGTTCTCGAACTTGTCGGCGAGCTCGATTTCCTTGGCGACGGTAACGCCGTCCTTGGTGATGCGCGGGGCGCCATAGCTCTTGTCGATGACGACGTTGCGGCCCTTGGGGCCGAGTGTCACCTTCACCGCGTCGGCGAGAACGTCAACGCCACGAAGCATGCGGCTGCGAGCGTCGGCGCCGAAGCGCACGTCTTTGCTGGCCATGTATAATTATTCTTTCTTTTGTCGTGCAGCGGATAGGCGGCTGGAGGCTTGGGGCCTAGGCGGCCTTCTTGGAGGCGGACGGCTGGCCCTCAACGATACCCATGATGTCGCTCTCCTTCATGATGAGGAGCTCCTCGCCATCAAGCTTGACCTCTGTGCCGGACCACTTGCCGAACAGGATGCGGTCGCCGGCCTTGACGTCGAGGGCGACGATCTCGCCGGTCTCGTTACGCGCGCCCGGGCCGACGGCGATGACTTCGCCTTCCATCGGCTTCTCTTGGGCGGTGTCGGGGATGATGATGCCGCCACGGGTCTTTTCTTCGGCCGTGACGCGGCGGACGACTACACGGTCGTGAAGGGGACGAAACTTCATGTTTTTGATCCTGGATCGATGCGAAAGGCAGCGAGCGCCGCAGAGGAGGATCACGGAGGATCCGGCTCAGGCGGTCGACGGGGCGGAGCTTTAGCACTCTTGTAAGGAGAGTGCCAGCCTCGCATTCGCGTGAACGCCTGCCATCTTCCTGGCGGCAGTTCCATCTGTCCGGCTATCGCTATTCGTCCCGTGGCCAATAGTGAACGAATAGCCCGGCGACGAAGAGGGCGACCGGGACGAGTGCGATCCAGGTCCTCATGTCCATTTAGCCCTCCATCCATATTTGGAGAACTCGGAACAATGTCAGGGCCTAAGCTTTGCTAGGCGGCCACGAACCTAGAGCCATCAGCATAGGGATGTGAAGTTGAATGTGGGCGGTATCGCCAGGCCGTTTTTCGACTCCACCGCCGCTCAGCCGTCCAGCGCTTCGCGCATCGTCTGGACCCAGATCGCGGTCTCGCTCTCAACCCTCTCCGCCTCAATAAGGCGAGACCCAACCACCTCACCACTCTCCATGGCGTCGAGGCGGTCACGAAGGGCGCTTTTCTGGTGCGGCTCCAGTAAAGGCAAAAGGGCCAGGATCAAGAGCTCCTGACAGGAGGTCTTGACGCGCAGGCTCGCCACGGTTGTTCGCAGCTCGGCCTCAATTTCAGGGCTCATCCTTCGCTCACTTCCTCATCCCCGTGGCGAGTGCTAGCGGTCTCCCGGCGTGACTTGCCGGTCCCCAGAGTTCGCCGAACCAGGAACATTCTCGGGTGTGGGAGAGGCCCGTCGCGACGCATTCCGTGCCAAGCCAGCAGCGTGTCGAACATGAAGGCGATGAGCGCGCCGACGACACAGGCGAGGGCCGCCCCGAACAGGATAAAGAGCCAGGACGCTATAGCTGTGTCCCGAAGGCCGCCAAGAAATAGGACGAAGGCCGCGCCGCAAGTCGCGGTGCCGCCCAAGGCGCCCAGGGCGACCGCGGCGTCCAATGCCAGAAGCCGCAGCCGCAGCCGCACCATATGGGCGTTCAGCTGACGCCGCTCCGCCTCTGTCGGATCGCCTCGAAGCAGTTCCGATGCGTGTTCGGTGTGATCGGAGACGCGTGCCAAGCGAGTATTGAACACGCCGATGAGGGTGCCGATGCCGGAAAGCAGAAAGATCGGCGTCAGTGCGATTTGGACAACATGCGCCACACTGGCGACAGGATCGCCGCTCGTCAGATCTGGAACCGGAAAAGCCATCAGCTTGACGTATGGACTAAACAGGCCATTGGGCGGGCTTCCTCAGCCTCGGCACACTCCGCGACTGGGTGCGCGAGCGAGAGGTCTTAGTAAGAAATGCTCGATTCTGACAAGCTGGTAGGGCAAGGCCGCTGCATCAACTGGCGCTTTCACGAGGGAAGATCAGTCGAACTCGCGTGCCTTGATCCGGTTTGCTGTCGATCAGCAACCGCCCACCAGATTTCTCGACGAATTCGAGTACCAGGAAGAGGCCGACTCCTGTTCCGCGATTGGCCGTTTTGGTCGTAAAGAATAGCTCGGTCGCACGCTTCAGGACATCCGGCGGCATACCATGGCCACTATCCGAAATCGCCAGCTCGATTGCTTCCTGGCCGGCTTTGCTGTGACCAAACAGCGTCGCGGCCGCTTCGGATGCCGGTAGCACGCGCGTCGCGAAGGTCACCGTCCCACCCTCAGGCATCGCATCCGCGGCGTTACGGAGAAGGCTGAGGAGTGCCAGTTCCAGCTGACCACGGTCGAGGCGCACGAAAATTGATGACTCGGTCAAATCAAGGCTGACACTCAGGCGATCAGAAACAAACTCGGCGCCGGGTTTCTCGATCTCGTGCAGGATCTGGTTTAAGTCGAGCCTTTGATTTCCGGCCACCTGACGCCTTGTCAGCGATAGCAGTTCGCTGGCGAGCGCACCTGCGCGCTTGGATGCCCAATCGGCCCGTTCGAGAGGCGTCTTCACACGATCATCGGCGGCGCGGGCGGCTGCCTGCTCGACGCTGCCCAGCACAACCGTCATAAGATTGTTGAACTCGTGCGCGACTCCCGAGGCGAGGGCCGCCATACTCTCCATCCGCTGCGCCTGGCGCCGCATTGCCTGCCGGTGACCGCTCACATCGATCTGGCTTGCGAAGAAGTAGATCAGCTTGCCGTTTTCGTCGAAGATCGGGCTGACGTAGAGCGCGTTCCAGAATCCCGACCCATCGCTGCGGTAGTTGTAAAGTTCCTCGGTCACGGGTCGGCGCTCGGCGACCGCACTGCGGATACGCGCCACGGCCTCAGGATCCGTCTCCGGTCCTTGCAGAAAGCGGCAATTGCGCCCGAGCGCGGATTCTAGCGTGTAGCCGGTCAACTCGGTGAAAGCGGGGTTCAGGTAGACGAGAGGACAATCGGGCAGGTTGGGGTCGGCGAAGGCCATGGCCATGCGGGTTTTGCCAACAGCCGAGGCAAAGACGTGCTCCGCGAGGAGCGCTTGTTTGGGCACGGCGGGCTCAAGCTGAGTGACGGCGCGCTGCTCAGAATCCATCATCGCGCCATTTATCCCGCATCGGCTCAAGCCGGTTGGCATCAACGGGGGTTACCCCGCATTGTGACGCAATCCTTGGATACCGCGACGAAAACCACAAGCACCGGCGCGATCACGATCCCTGATTAGTCAATCCTTTAGCGGTAACGTTGAAGATGCCCATCAATAGGGCGGTCGACAGCATGAGACCGGATGCGAGCCAAACCGCGGCGGCGGCCGCGCCCGAATGTTCTCGAAGAACGCCCGCGAGCGCCGGGCCGAGCGACAGAATCACGTAGTAGACGGTCATGAAGGCACCGAGACCTCCCGCGCGGTGTTCCGGGCTTAGCACCCTGGATGGCAGCGCCATGATCGCGCCCGCCGGTGGCCCGATGGCGAGACCGAACACCACGCAGCCAGCGAGCGCCCCCATCCGGGACGGCAACAGCGCCAGGGCAATGCCCGCGAGGGCTGAGAAGACCACGATGGCAGCATCGGTTCGCCCGCTGCGTTGAACGCCAAGGCCGCCCAGCGGAACGGACAGCATGATGATCCACAGCGCGGCACTCACCCAGGCGGCGGATGTGATGGCCGAGAGGCCCAACTCGGTCATTGCCGCCGGAGCGAAGCTGAAGAAGAGCACTAGAGTGAGGTTCAGGTTTCCCCACATCAGACTGGCGACCGTGGTGGGGAGGAGTTGACGGAGCGGCGGCAGCATGGGCAGTCGCGCCGCGCCCGCCATTGGCGCAACAGCACGCGGCGGGTCCCGGTAACCGATGATGATCAGAAACAGCGCGATTCCGCATAGCGCCGCGGCCTCATACATCACCCAGCGCCAGCCCTCCGACGCGGCAAGGGCCGGCTGCACCAGCAGCCCGGCGGCGATTCCGAAGGGCCAGCTGGCCAGCACGACGCCCATGGCAAAGATGATCTCCCGGCCGACAAACCAGTCGGTCGCCATCTTGGTCAGGACGAGGCTAAATATGACCGAGCCGGCACCGCTTACGATGCGGCCGGCAAAAGCCGCTGCCACCGTATGCCCGAGGCCAAGCAGTATGCCACCCAGCACCATCAAAGTGAGCCCGGCCACGCATAGCCTTTTGTCGCCGAACCGGCGCATGAGCAGGCCACTCGGGAAGGCTACGACAATACCTGGGACCATGTAGAACCCGATCAGGCTGCCGATCCCGCCATAGTCGATGTGAAGGTCGGTCATCAGCAACGGAGTCGTCGAAGCAACGGATTGGAACTGGAATCCCATGGCAGTGCGGGCCAGGAAGAGCACGCTCAGGATACGCCAACGCTGGTCGAGCATTTGGCAACGCTCCGCCGCTGCGAGGTTCCGGACACAATGCCCTCCCTCGTCGTCCAGTCGATGGAATGCCGGCCCTTGGCCTTATCGCTCGCCGGGTAGGCGAAAACCGGTCACGACCGGGTAAGTCTCGATGCCGCGCCGATGATATCGAAGAGGTCGAGAAGCCGGGCGACATAATGATCGTGGACTGAGAAGCCGGCGGCCGCGGGATCGAAGAACTGACGCTCCAGGCCATCGATCATGTGTATCAAGCGCCGCCGGTGCAATCCGAGCGCTCGCTGGATCGGATCGGATACGACACCCGCGAAGGCTGCAAAAGTTGCCGACGCGAGCATCAGGCCGCTGGTGGCTGTTATGACCAGCCCGGCGGATGGGAGGGCTGGGAATAGCCCATACCAGAACCCGCCAAGCCAGCCGCCGAGGGGAAAGGCACCGACCGCTGCTTGCTTTGCCATCAGCCCCGCGAGAGCCGGGCCGAGCGAGGCGGCCCCAGGCGTCAGCTTATTGAGCGCGACCGCGCCCGCGCCGAGGTTGAGCAACCCGGTGGTGATCTCCGCAGCCGCGGTTCGCGTGACCCGATACTCGCTCATCGCCCGGCCCAATCGCTCGCGGAACAGCGGATCATCGCCGTGCCGGCCGATTCCGAGGAGTGCGGCCTCCACGGCCTGTACCACGCCGGGCTCGGCGAGAATGGCTTCGGAGAGCGCATCAATCTGCTTCTCGCGATGTTTCTGGGCGATCGGCAATTCCAGCAATTCGGTGTGGACCAGCCACTCGATTTCCCGCGCGATCGCCGTCTCCAACAGGATGGAGCGGCCCAGCGCCTTGGCCGTGCGGGGCGCACCGAGCCGCCGGGCCAGTTTTGCGCCGAGCTGCATGCCGAGCTGCGGCGCGGCCAAACTTAGATTCAGCGGCGCTTTGGCGATATCCCAACCCACAGCCGCCCGGTGCAGCGCGAGCGTGCCCCGTAGCGAGAAATGGGCATCCACGAAGGGAGTTACCCGGGCCCGGCGGTCCGCGAAATAACGGCGCGCGCCCTGGGCCACCGCCTCGATGGCTAGTTCGCGGCTGAGCGCCGGAGGCGGCGGCGCGGCAATGCTGTCCTCCATGGCAAGAGGAAGACACGTGTCGTGGCGTTCGCCCAGCACACGCGCGGAAATTTCTGCGATGTGCCCGAGGGGCCCGGTCCGCCTACAGGCGGACCGTCTGACGCGTCTCCGCGCTGCGCACGGCGGCCTCGATAAGTTGGATCCCGCGCAATCCGTCCGCGAAGGAAGGAAATGCCGCCGGCTCGCCGCGCATCGCGGACCATGCCTGGGAAACAACATTGCGGAATGCGTCGAGATAGCCCTCGGCATGCCCCGCGGGGAGCCTCGACATCCAGGCACGATCGGCCGAGAGTTTATCCGGTGACCGCTGCAGGATCGTGTTTCCGGCGGCACTCCGCTCTACATAGATGTTCGGCTCCTGCTGGTTCCAGTCGAAACCGGATTCTGGACCATCGGCGGAGAGTATTATCGTGTTGGGGTGTCCAGGCGACACGCCGCTCACCGTCATGCTTCCGGCTGCTCCACCAGAGAAGCGGACGAGCAAATCCGCTTGCTCCTCCAGATTGCTAACCACAGTGACGCTATCGCCGCCGGACACCGCGCCTGGAGGACGCGGCCCCTCACCCGCGCCGCCTCTCCAGATACGCTCCGCCTGATGGGTCGAAAACTGCGCGGCGATATCGACGATCCGCTGACCGGAGACGTATTCGGCCATATCCAGCCAATGCACGCCCAGGTCCATTAAGACATAGGAACGTCCGGTTGATCCTGGGGTGAACAGCCAGACATATTTGTCAGCCGCCAAAACATCCTCGGACAGATAGCAGCCGCCCAATCTGCGCAACTTGCCGAAAGCGCCGTCCGCCACCTTGGCCCGCAGAACTTCGACGAGCGGATAGCCGCGATAGGTATACGCGATTGCGCCAATACGATCCGCGCGCTTGGCGGCATCGATCATGCGGAAGCATTCCTCGGCCGAGGTCGCCATCGGCTTCTCGCACAACACATGCGCTCCGCTCTCAAAAGCCGCGATGCTATGCTCGGCGTGAAGGTGATTGGGGGAGCAGACATGCACGACATCCGGTCTCTGCTCACGCAGCATCAGCGGGACATCATCATAGGGCTTGCCCACGCCAAAGGCTGTTGCCGCTTCGATCGTGCGGCTAGACACGCCTACAATCTGGCCACCCAGTTGCCCGATCAGAGTGGCATGGATGCGCGCTATTCCGCCTGTCCCGATGATCGCGGCACGCATCGTCCTAGCCTCCTCTCTCGTGTATCGAACTAAGCCCTCGCAGCCGCTTCGACTACGTCAAGGCCTGCCGCCATGGCCGCCTGCCGAAGGTTCTTGTATCCGAGCGTGGCGTAAGTCAGTGGATTTGCCTTGCGCGGGTCCTGCTCTGCCTCCACCACTAGCCAGCCGTCATATCGAGCCGCGTGCAACTGCTCCAGCAGAGGCTGGAACGCGACGAAACCGTCACCTGGAACGGTGAAGATTCCATCCATGACCGCATCCATGAAGCTCATGTCCGTCGCCCGTGCTGTCTCGAGCACGTCGGAACGAACATCCTTGCAGTGAAAATGCACGACGCGGTTGATATGGCGGCGAAGCAAGGAGGCCGGATCGCCACCAGCGAAAAGACAATGCCCCGTATCGAAGAGAAGGCCGACCGCTTCGCCCGTTTCCGCTATGAGCCGGTCGATTTCAGCGTCGGACTCGACGATGGTTCCCATATGGTGATGAAACGCCATGCCGACGCCGAATGTCGCCATTCGCTCGGCAAGCGCGGTAAGCTTGGCGCCGTAGGCGGGCCATTCTTCGTCGGACAGCCTCGGACGTCGAGAAATCGGCTGATAGATACCGTCATGCCGTCCACGCGATGTATCAGCATAGACGACGACTTTGCATCCCAGATCGCGAAGCAACGTAAGGTGAGGCAGGATCCGGTCGAATTCTTCGCTCACATCCCGGTCGAGAATACCGCCGTCATACCATCCCGAGACCAGCTCGAGCTGGTAGCTTTGCAGAATTGGCCCGAGTTCAGCTGCGGAACGGGGAAATTTGCCGCCCAGCTCCGTCCCGGCGTATCCGGCGGCCCTGGTTTCCGTCAGGCAGGTCTCCAAAGGAATGTCACCGCCGAGTTCGGGCACATCGTCATTAGTCCAGGTTATTGGGTTGATGCCGAGTTTGACGGACATTTTCTATTCTCCCCCCGCTGCACGTTCGGCAGCCTGAAGCGCGGCAACCGCGTCCTCGGCGGATGCGCCTGCTGCCGCACCTCCTCGCACCCAAGACGCAAAGCCTTCCGCCTGCAATTTCAGCGCCTCCATGAAAACAGCGGTTCCGTTCGGAGGAGCGAGAAAGCGACTTTCCGCAGCATCACGTGAGCCGAACACGTCCACGCGACAGATATCGCCATGAATGTGACGACGCCCCAAAGAAACCAAGCCAGTGGCGCCACGATCGAGAGTGCAAAGCGCGGCCGCGCTGTCTGGATCGCCACCCGCAGCGGGATCGACTGATGTCTGCGCCCTGGCCACTGAGATATTCGACAGCCTTTGACCTGTCAGCCATTGCATTTGGTCAAATTCGTGGACGCCCATATCCACGAAGATACCACCGCTGCGGGAGCGGAACATGGCCGATGGTGGCTCTTCATCCCACTGGTAACACGCCACGAAATAGATCTCGCCGAAGGCACCTGACGTGATGCGGGCCTTGAGATGCTGGAGTTCGGGGACGAAGCGTCGCCAGTATGCGACTTGCAGAGGAACGGAGCGTTGGGAAGCCAACTCGGCCGCGCGTCTCGCTTGCGCCGATGTAATGCCGCAGGGTTTCTCGCAAAGGATCGGAATACCCGCTGCTGTGGCCTGATCCACGACTTCCAGATGATGATCGCTGGGCGTCGCGATCAGAATGCCGTCCAAATCGCTGCGGCGAAGCAAGTCTCCCAGTTCCGCCGAGACCGCATAACCTTGCTCGGTCAGTTCCGCGCGCGTCGCCTCCACCGTCTCGGCCACAGCGACTACTTTGACCTGCCGGGAGGACGAGAGCGCGGCGAGATGCGTGCGCCCCATGCGACCCGCGCCCACCACGCCGAGCCTGAACATCTCTGTCACGGCACGCGCATCCGAGATTGCAGGCGGAGCTGATCCGCCATCAGGCCGCGCCCCCGCTCGCGTTCCAGAATGTCGGACTGTCCCTGGGAACGCGTGTACGATGCGCTTCGATGATGGCCCCACAAAGCGCGATGTCGCGAAGCGCATCTTCACCCGAAGTTGTTGGCGCCCGCCCGGTTGTCGCGCATTCGTGGAAGTGAATGAGTTCGTTCTTAAAGCTCTCGGTAAAGGATGTCGTTTCCTCACTGCGCCAGGCGCGACCGGAAACGGGCTCCCCACCTTCAATGGAGAGCAGCGTCGGCAGATTCCGCACGAAAGGCGAAGGAAATGACAGGGTCAGCCTTTGATCGGGCGCGTAAAAGGCGAATTCCATCTGATATCTGGCGATTCCCGGAAGATCTACCCAAGTGATCACGCATTGTGCCGGCCCAAAGCGGAGAACCGCGGTTACGCTCTGCTCCTGAATATCCGCAAATTCCAGCCGGTCTGGCTCTCCCATTATGCCGCGGATCGTATTGAATTCATGCACCATGCTGTCCAGCAGAACGAGATGATAGGCGCGTCGGCACAGCTCATCCGTCTCGCCGATTGCCGCGGTGATGCGGTCCCGGTTGTCGGCCGCGAAACGCGCGATCAAGTCCTTGGATAAATCATCGGGTTTGTGAAGTGGGTACTGGCGGATATATGGGTCGATAGGCGATTCCAGGGTCGTGACCTTTATCAATCTCAGGTCGAGTTGCGCCTCGCGTTCCTTGAGAAGTCGCAGATATGCGAGGTCGTAGCGCTTGTTGTACGCAACCATCAGCGTGACGCTGCTCTTCTGCGCTGCAACAATCATCGCGTGCCCCTCCGCCACAGAGAAGCACATGGGCTTCTCGACAAGGACATGCATACCCGCTTCCGCGGCCGCGATGGCGATCGGCGCGTGGCTCCCGGATGACAGCACAAATACTGCGTCAAGAGGCAGACGGAGCATCTCCTCCCAACTTCTAAAGGTTTCCGTTACCCCGTAGGTCTTGGCACAGGCCGCGCGCACGCTCTCCGAGACATCACAAATCGCCGCTATTTCAAAAAGCTCCGAGAGCTCACGCAAATAGTGGAGGTGCATGACCTGCGCGACCAAACCACAGCCCACGACGCCGACTTTGAGTCTTTTTGACATCTAGCGGTACCGTGTTTGTGGAACGTTCCAGGTGATGTTATGCAGCCGAACCGTGACTGTCAAGCGTAAGCCTGAAAATCTCAGACCCAGGCTGGGCCTTCCACATTGCTTTGCTCCCCCTGAGAGAGCGTGGAATTAGAATGTTATGCCGTTGGGAGCGATTACCACCTTCATGGCGGCGTCCGTCTGTGCCAACTCGACCGCCTCATGCGCCCGATCCAGGGGCATTCGGTGGCTCACGAAGCGACCCAGAGGTATGCGATCCAGATTCGCCGCCATCAGGCGCATTGAGGGAGCGTAAGAGGTCGCCGTTTCGCCGCCGATACCGATAATGCTCACGTTGCGCGTACAAATATCCGAATTCGGATTGATGCTGACTGGTCCCATATCGACAAATGTTCCAGCCTCGACCACAACGCCTCCAACTCGCACCATCTTCAGCGCCTCCACAAATCCCTGCGGCACGCCGCTGCAGGAGAGCACAATGTCCGCCCCGAGTCCGCTGGTGGCCTCACGCACTCGCCTGACGCGCTCTTCTGCGTTCGTATTGCCGACGAGTAGCGTTAGATCAGCGCCAAATTCCTCTGCCATCCTGAGTCGCGAGGGAAACAAATCGCTCGCGATCAGCTTTCCGGCTCCGAGCAGCTTCGCTTTGATGAGATGGCACATTCCAAGAGGGCCAACGCCCAGCACGGCGACAGACCCGCCAAATCGGTTCCCGCCCATTTGCCCCAAGAGCGAAAGTGCGGTCTCTACGCCATGTGTGACCGCCATGATCTCCGTAAGCACCGCGACATTGTCGGGCAGGTTCTCCGGCACCCGAAACAGCTGCGTGCCTGGGAGCAGATACATGTGCTCGGACCAGCCACCAAACAGATGGGGTGCGAGGCCGCTATGCAGACTGTTGCCGTAGTCACGCATGTTCTCGCAGAAATAGTAAGGAAACGAATTGCGGCAGAAATGGCAGATGCCGCAGGCGACATTCGCTGCCGGCACGATCCGATCGCCCAGTTTGAGGGCCACACCCTCGCTGTCGTAAACGACGCCCCCAAGTGCCGCGACTTCTCCGACGGTCTCATGGCCACAGATGAGCGGATAGGTCAGGTCCCGCTCATGGGCCGTTCCGGCATATTGCTTGCTCTCGCCGCGAAAGGTGTGTTTATCGGTGCCGCATATTCCCGAGTAATGGACTTTCAGAATCACCGCACCCGGCTCTGGGTCGGGCATCGGGAACTCTCGAACACAGATCAGCCCTGGTCTTTCGGTGACGGCCGCCCGAACCGAGGTCATGTGAGAAGGCCCTTCACGTTAATCGCTTCCAATGCAATCTAACCTTTCACGGCGCCGCCCATCGAGAATCCGCCACTGAACGGCCGCGACATCAGGATGTAGAGTACGACTACGGGCAGAGAATAGACGATCGAGAAGGCCGCGATATCACCATAGCGAACCGCCGCGGAGCCGATTAGTCCATAAATCTTCAACGGGCCAGTCGCCTGCGATGGATCGCTGATGAGGACCAACGGCGGCAGGAAAGCGCCCCACGCATTGATGAAGCTGTAAATTGCAGCCGCGAAAATCCCCGGAAGCGCAACCGGAACGGTGACATGAAGGATGACCTGCAGGATATTGGCGCGCTCGATTGTCGCCGCTTCCTCTAGTTCCTTTGGCACAGCATCGATCGCCGTCTTTATGAGCCAAAGCGCGAAGGGCAAACTTGTAACTCCAAGGAACACGCCGGTTGGGACAAGGCTGAGCAGGTCATATTTCGCAAAGACCTCAAAGACGGGGACGATCATGATGGCGACGGGGATTCCCGTCAGGAAAAGAACGCCGACCATGAGTTCGTCGGACAAAGGTATATTCCGCCGCGAAAGTGCATAGCCGCCGAAGACCCCGGCGATGGTAGAGACTCCGGTCGCGACTAAGGAAATCTCGAGGGTGTTCAGCAGGGCTTGAAGGTAGTCACCTCGAGTGACGGCGATGAGGTTGGCGAGTGTGAAATGCGGCAGCTGGAGCGCCCAGCCAGCATTGGCGTCAACGGCGGCGAGGGCGAGCCATAGCATGGGGGCCAAGAATGCGAGACCGATGATGGCGAGAAGCCCGTTCGTGACGAACCATTCCCGCGTTTTTTTCACATCCGCAATGGGCGGCCCGCCAGCGTTTCCATCAGCGACAGCACTCGCCGACTGGATCATGCCAGCTTTCCCTGGGGCCGATAGCCCGCGCGTGACGGCCGCGAAACCCGAACATAGAGATAGGCAAAGACGGTCGCGATTATGACCACGACGTCACCGAGTAGAGCGCCATAGGCCAGTTTGTTGAACTGAAACGCTTGTTGATAGGAATAGATCGGCAGGATGTTCGTGGCATTCCCGGGACCGCCAGCGGTCATGATGTAGATCAGCGAGAAATTTGCGAGACTTAGCAGCGTCACGAGCAGGACGTTCGTTACGATGGTCGGGCGCATGATCGGCAGAGTAAGGGAGCGGAAGATTTGCCAGCGTGACGCGCCTTCCATCTTTCCCGCCTCAAGCACCTCCGCCGGCACAGTTCTAAGACCAGAGGATAAGACAAGCATCGAAAATCCAGCAGTCGACCAAATATTGGCGAGACACACGATCGTCATCGGAAAATCGTTCAGAATGTCGCTATCGGAGCCGCTCAACAGGCTTAGCGTTCCTCCGGTCGTGCTGAATGCATACCAAAGGAGTGCGGCGGTGATTGGTGGCAGCATCCAGGCGACGACAACAATCGCTCCTACCACCGTGCGCAGCCACGTGACAGCGTGCTGCATAAGAACCGCCAGTGCCATGCCTATGATGGTGACGCCAACGACGGCCGAGGCACCGAGGAAGATCGCTGTGAGCTTCAGTGATTCCCAGAACAGACGGTCATTCACCAGCCTGTGGAGGTTCTTCAATCCGGTGAAGTGGAAGTGCTGCGCGGTCGGCCCGACAAGAGCTATGTTTGTCACACCGAGATAAAAGGCAAATCCTACCGGGCCAATGAACATCACGACAAGCAGCAATGTCGCCGGTAGCAACAGGAGAATGCCGACGGCGTCGAGCTGCTGCTCACCGTCGGCGGCCGCGGATGATTTCCACCATCCGCGACGCTCGCCATTCTCCGGCCGCATCGCAGTGGCTCCATTCACTTAAGCGTCTCGACCGCCGATGAGTCGAGCTGATTCGAGACATAGTCGCTCATTACGCCGATGGCCGCGTCAACGGTGGTATTCGGATGCTGAGCGAGGGCCCCGGTCGCTTCCTGCAAGCCATGCGACCAAACAAGGTAGTCACCGGATGCCGGGCTGATCACGCCGTAGGGCAATACCTGTGCCGAGACTGCATTGTACGGGGGCGCGAAATCGACGAAAGCCGGTTCCTTGACAATCAGCTGGTTGGCGGGAACGAAACCCGCCCAATTCGCCGCATTGATCTGATTGATGTCACTCTCCATCAGCTTCACGAGCTCCCAGGCGTAGTGGGGACTCTTGGTCGACGCGGAGACCGCGAAGTCCCAGCCGCCGACCGTCGTGGCAATGTCGGGGGAATGACCGTCAACCGTTGGAATTGGCACTACTCCGGCGACCTTCGTCGCGTCCGCCCAACACGGCGAGCAGATGAGCTTCGTCCAATTTCCACCGTAGTAATTTGAGCCGAAGGTGATGGCGACCTTGCCTTGGGCGATCAGCGTTAGCGGTATGGTGACGGCGGAAGGCGAGAACAGATCACTGAGATTGGCACCCATGCCTTCGCTGTAGACCGAATGGTAGAAATCCAGCACCTCTCGCAGGCCGGGACTGTCCACGACCCATTTCTGAGTCTTTTTGTCGTAGATCGTGGGAACCGTCGAACCCGCCAGCAGATTTCCGGCGCCCTGCAGGATGCCATTGTCGCCTGAGCTTGAGCCTGCATTCAGCCATACAGGAATGATATGAGGAAGCTTCGCCTTAATCGTCCGCGCCGCGTTTAGAATGTCATTCCAATTGTGCGGCGTCCATGGCACTGGCAACCCGGCTTTTTTGAACAGATCCATGTTGTAGTAAAGTTGGGAATCATTCTCACCGGTGTTGACGGCATATGTCTTGCCTTGAAAGACCCCCTCCCCCTGAATGACCTTTGGGAACTGCTTCCACCACGCCTCATCGGCGAGATAGGAGTCCAGAGGAAGAAGATAGCCCGAGGAGGAGAACTGCCCGATCACGGGCGTTGCGATTTGCGCCACGTCAGGCGCAGTGCGCGATGAACGGTAGAGCAAGCTCAGCTTATTGGTGATGTCATCGTACCCGCCGCCAATCGGCACCAGCTGAAGGGTCGCGTCTGGAAACTTCGCCTCGAATTCGGCTTTGACCCCATTCCACCACTTCTTGGTGAGATCCTCGGTATCGAAAACATAGGTTTCACCATAGGCAACGGAGATGACCGTTTTATCCGCGGCGAGCGCGCGGCCAGAAATGCCCGAACTGCCGAGTAAACCGACACCCATAGCCAAAGCGGTAAAACTGGAGGCTAGGTGGCGAGGCTTATATTGTACCATGCGTCACTACTCCTTTTGTGGGGTGTGGCCGGGCATCACCAGCCTGTCCGGAACGGTCAATGATCGAATTTCCACCCTCGTAGTCGAAGGCGTATAAGTAATTTACGTCTAGGACTAACCCGACTTCGTCGCCGACGTTTAGTCTCAAACGACCCGGCGCGCGGCAGATGAGCTTGTTCGACGCGCAAGTGAGAGTCAGGAAGGTCTCCGCGCCCATCGACTCAACGAAATCGATGCGAGCCCGTGGGCCGGTGCAATCGGCCAGGGTATCGGCAATGATGTCCGTGGGCCTGATGCCAACTGAAACCTGTTGTGCTGAAGCATGCGTCCCCTTGATCGAAGCCCAGCTAGGCAGGCGCAGAGTCTGGCCTAACACCTCGATCCTGATACCGCTTTCGTCCTCGCTCAAATGTCCTGGCAATATGTTCATCGGTGGCGAGCCGATGAACGTTGCGACCATCATGTTCACCGGATTGTCGAAGACCTCCTGCGCGGTCCCCGCTTGCTGCAGGCGCCCCGCGAACATGACGGCGATCTTGTCCGCCATCGTCATCGCTTCGACCTGATCATGCGTGACGTAGACGGTGGTAATCTTGTACTGGCCATGCAGCCGCACCAACTCCGCGCGGACCTGGCCTCGGAGCGCGGCGTCCAGATTCGAAAGCGGTTCGTCCATGAGAAATAGCTTTGGCCGGCGCAGAAGCGCGCGACCAAGAGCCACGCGTTGTCGTTGTCCACCGGAAAGCTCACTCGGGCGCCGATCGAGTAGTGCGCTGAGGCCAAGCACTTCTGAAACTTCCAGCAGCGCCTTGTGGGTCTCCGCTTTATTCTCGCGGCGAATGCGCGGGCCGAAAGCTAGATTCCGATAAACGTTCATGTGGGGATAGAGAGCGTAGCTTTGGAAAACCATTCCGACGTCGCGCTCTCCGGGCGGCACGTCATTGACGATGCGATCGTCGAGCCGGATGATTCCGGAGGTCGGCCGCTCCAATCCCGCGAGCATTCGCAAGGATGTCGTTTTGCCACAGCCGGACGGACCGAGCAGCACCAGGAACTCGCCGTCCCTCACATCGAGCGTAAGATCCGCAACTGCGGAATGCGGCCCGAAACGCCTCCACACCTGCTCGATGCTGACAGTGGCCATATCGTTTCCAGCTACGTGGAACGTTCCACACCAAACGGTAAAGCGACCAAGGATGGGCGTCAAGATTTTTATTGTCGCGGCGTTTGCTCTCATTCGGCAGAGCGATCGATGGCTTCCCTGAGCTTCCGCAGGCCGTGCTCCGTTTGGGACTCATCGCAAGCAGCGTAGCCGAGCACCAGCCCCTGCTCAGGGTGCCCGTGCCTGTAATGCTTGGACAGTGGCAGAACATTGATCCCGAGCCGTCGCGCTTCCTCGGCGACACGCCGGTCATCCAAACCCTCCCGGAGCAAGGCGACGACCTGGATACCCGCCTCCCGGGAAATGAGCGTCAGCCGCCCCCCGAGATTCATTTCGGTTAACTCATGGAATCTCTGTCGCCGCGCCGCGTAAATCCGTCGCATGCGTTTGAGATGGCGCGTCATATGGCCCTCGGTGATGAAGTCGGCGAGGGCTGCCTGTAAGAGAAGAGGAGCGAATTGTCCTGTGGTGCTGAGGGCATGAGGGATCCGCTCGTGCAACTCGGGCGGGAGTACCATGAAGCCGAGGCGTAAGGCCGGGAACAGAATTTTGGCGAAAGTGCCGACATAGATTACCCGTCCCGATTGATCGCTGCCCTGCATGGCCGGAATCGGCTGGCCCTGGAATCGGTATTCACCATCAAAGTCATCTTCAATGACCCAGGCGTTGCTGTGTTCGGCAATTTCGAGCAAGCGCAGACGCTGCTCCATACGCATCGTGACGCCGAGCGGGTGTTGGCATGCAGGCGTCACAAAGAACAAACGCGCGGAGTGTGGCGGTTGGTCCATCTGCCAGCCGTCGAGACCGACCCGTAACGGAGCAAGTTTGGCCCCCGCCGCGACGAAGGCTGACTGCGCGCCGAAATAGCCGGGTTCCTCCATCCACACGCAGTCGCCCGGGTCGAGCAGGAGTCGCGCGAGAAGATCGAATGCCGCTTGCGCACCCGTTGTGATAACGATCTGATCTGCGGTGCAGCGCACGCCTCGCGCTGTTCTCAGATAGACCGCGACAGCCTTTCGAAGTGCCGGAAGACCGGCAACATGATAGGTTCCAAACAACGTCTCCCCCGCAAAATTCGCACGCCTTGCCAAAAGGCGGCTCCATACATTGAAAGGGAAGGAACGGGCATCCGGCATCCCAGGATGAAATGCGAATTGGCCCGGCACGCCGTGATGGACCGGCTGAGACATTATTACCTCACCGCGCAGGGACAGCCCTCGCCCCGCCGATGTTGAAGCACTTCGCGCGAATGTCGCCGCGCCAACCGGGAGATCGACCACTACCGGCCGCGCGCCGCAGCGATTGAGGAGGTAGCCCTCTGTGATGAGCTGGTCGTAAGCGGCGACCACAGTGTTGCGGGCGACACCAAGGTCGGCGGCTAAAGCGCGGGTCGAGGGCAACCCGGCACCAGGCGGCAGCACCCGGTCCTTGATCAGTGCGCTCAAGGCCCGATAAAGCTGTCGATGCAGTGATTCATCCTGCGCGCGATCGAGTGTGAGAGCATCTAGTGGAAAAGCTTGCCGCATAAGCCGCTCCGTGGCCATCGAAGCAGGATCGTGGACGTAGCAGCGTTAGTCGTCCACAGAAAACACACGCAGGGGTAGCAACTGGCTCTCTAATTCTTACCAGAACTGGCTCTGGCTGAGTCGTGGCGAGGAATAGGACGGTCTAAAATCTTAATGGGAGGCTGCGAATGAAGGGCGGATCGCATTCCGGCTTGGCACGTGCGGGCACTGCTATCGCCTTGGCCGCGACGCGCTAGAATAGTGAAAACCCACGACACACTTACAATGGCCGATTAAAGTGGCCATTAAATGCGGTCCTATCGGAAGCAGGTCGTCGCCATGAGCACGGTCAGCTATCAAGGCATCGTCAAGAGCTTCGGACCTTTCAAGGCCCTCCACTCGCTCGACTTGGCTCTTCCCGATTCCACATTCCTGGCACTCCTGGGCCCTTCAGGCTGCGGCAAGACGACCGCGCTCCGTATCCTCGCGGGGCTGGAGATGCCGACAGGTGGTCGCGTGTTGATCGGCGATAGGGATGTCACCCGGCTGCAACCGCGAGACCGCGACGTCGCTATGGTCTTCCAAAGCTACGCTC
Source organism: Acidisoma sp. L85 (assembly GCF_009765865.1). Taxonomy (GTDB): domain Bacteria; phylum Pseudomonadota; class Alphaproteobacteria; order Acetobacterales; family Acetobacteraceae; genus Acidisoma. Next base: position 310,283 of record NZ_LMUQ01000084.1, on the reverse strand, counting down.
TCTATCCGCATATGACGATCGCGGAGAACATCGGATATCCGCTGAAGATTCGGAAGATCTCCGCGAGCGAGCGTGGGCTCAAGGTCACCGATGTCGCCGCCGCACTTGAGATCGACCATCTGCTCGAGCGCCATCCGCGCCATCTTTCCGGAGGCCAGCGCCAGCGAGTTGCCTTGGCGCGAGCGATCGTCCGGGATCCTGCTGCCTTTCTGATGGACGAACCACTCTCGAATCTCGATGCTCGCTTGCGCCTGACGATGCGCGGCGAAATCAAGCGGCTCTGTCAGCGGCTTGGCGCGACCACACTCTATGTAACGCATGATCAGGTCGAAGCGCTCACGATGGCCGATCTGATCGCCGTGATGAGTGCCGGAGAATTGCAGCAACTGGCCTCACCGGGCGAAATTTATGAGCGGCCCGCCAACCGCTTCGTGGCGACCTTCGTCGGAAACCCGCCTATGAATGTACTCCAGGTGGCTGTCGGCGACGGTTCCGTGCATGTCGGTGGTGTCGCCTTGAAGCTCGACACGCCACGTTTGGCCGCGTGCTCTGCGGCCAAGGTCACTGAGATTGGCCTGCGCGCGGAGGATCTGCACCTCGTCGAGTCAGGATCGGACGGGGCGCTGACGGGCGAAGTCTATGTTGTCGAGCCGATGGGCAACGAGACGCTCGTTGACGTGCGTATTGGTGGCGAGCGCCTCTCCGTTCGTGCCCATCGGGGCTTTACCGCGCCAGTCGGCTCGGCCATCGGCATCAGCTTCGACACGGCCGATGCCTGTTTCTTCAATGCCGCAAGCTTCACCGTGGTGCATCGAGCGCCAAATCACAGGGGAAAACAATGACGGGCATGGAACATCTGAAGCGTACGGTCAGCCGGCGGGCTTTGCTGCAAGGCAGCGCGGGCCTCGCGGTCGGCACAAGCCTTCTCGGCGGTCTGGGCGCGGAAACGCCGGCGAAGGCGGATAGCAAGAAAGTGGTGATCGGGGCTTTCGCCGATGGAGGTCTCACTCCCTTCAAACAGAAAATCCTGCCCCTCGCCAAGGCGGACGGGTTCGATATCCAATTCCTCGAAGACGAATACGGCGTCACGCTGGAAAAGTGGTTTGCCGACGCGCAGAGTGGTGCCGGACAATACGACCTCTATCTGCTTGACGATCCTTGGGTGCCCCAATTCGGCGCCGCGAAAGTGCTGGAGGACCTCGGGGCTGCCGGGATTGATGGAACCGACCCGGATTGGATCAGTTCAATGATCGATATGGGCTACTGGCCGCCTCGCCAAGGTCCGCGCGTCAAGGGTTTCGAGACCGCGACTCCGACCCTGATTTGCGTTCCCTTCGTCGGCGATCTGCAAACACTGACCTATCGCAATGACGTTTACACCAATGGATCGCCGGTGACGTGGGATGATGTCATCACCCAAGGCAAGGCGGGTGTTGCGGCTGGAAAGATCAAATATCCGGTCGTGTTCCGCGGCGTTTCGGGCAATCCCATTGTCACTAGCTGGTATCCGGTCTTCCTGTCGTATGGCGGGAAGTTCTTCGACGACAAGTGGAACGTGACATTCAACTCTGCCGCCGGTAAGGCGTCAGCCGAGTTCTTTGTCGGCACCATGAAGCAGAACGCACCGAAAGGCGTGGTCGAATTCGATTCTGACCAAGAAGGCGCGGCCATTCTTGGCGGCGATGCGGGGGCGGTAATTGAATATTCCGGCAATGCCCTGAAAGCGGATGATCCCACGCAAACGAAAGTTGCCGGGAAACTCGACTTCGGCATCGTACCCAAGAAGGTCTCGGCTATCTCTCAGATGGGCATCTTCATTGCCGGCATACCAAAATCCGCGCCGAATAAGGCGAATTCCATCGCCTTCCTGAAGTGGTACACGAGCAAAGAGATCCAGGCGAAACTCTCCGAGGCGGGCTCGATCCCCGTCAAGCGCAGCGCTTTCCTGATCCCCGATCCAGGGAACCGCCTGATTCCTGTGGCGCTTAAGCAGCTCGATGCCGGCTGTCTTCCCCGTCCCCGGACGCCCGATTGGGCGAAGGTCGAGGAATTGTTGGGCATTCAGCTCAACAAAGCGCTACAGGCCGGCTCAGGAGGCGGCGCGGCGCTGGATACCGCGGCGACCCAGGTGACCGCCTATCTGACCCAAGCCGGCTACTACAATTGAGCCAAAGCGTTCGACGCACGAGCCGGGAGAGACTTCAGGGGGCAGGGCTTGACCTTGCTTTGCCCTATCTCCTGCTCGCGCCGAGCGTGCTGATCGTGCTTGGCGTGTTGGTCTACCCGCTTTGGGACGGACTGCGCGCCAGCACGAAACTCTACCGCTATGGCACAGTTCTCCGCGATGTTGGTTTCCAGAATTACCTTCACCTCTGGAGCGACCAGCAGTTTCGCAATGCGCTCTGGGTGACGATACGCTTCGTCACCTTCTCGGTTGCCATCGAAACAGTGCTCGGCTTCGCGCTGGCCTTATTCTGCCTGCATGAGTTCCGTGGTATTCGACTTTTGCGCACGGCGTTGATCGTGCCCATGGTCATAACGCCTGTGGTGGTCGGCATCGTTTTCCGGCTGATCTATGCGAGCGATGTCGGCATGATCACGACGCTTTCCGAAGCCTTGGGTGGGTCGCAGGTTCAGATCCTGGGCAACCCAATGAAGGCCTTCATCGGCATCGTCGTGCTTGATGTCTGGGAGTGGACACCTCTCATGTTCCTGATCCTGCTGGCCGGGCTGCAATCCCTACCGCAGGAGCCGTTCGAGGCGGCAAGGGTCGATGGCGCCGGCGCGTGGCGTTCCTTCGTCGACCTTACCTTGCCAATGATGCGGCCTGTTCTGGCGATTGCCATCATCCTGCGCACCATTGACGCCTTCGGCACCTTCGACCAGGTTTTCGTGCTCACGCATGGTGGCCCAGGCCAGGCGACGACGCTTGTTTCACTCTATGGCTACGATACCTCCTTCAAGTTCCAACAAGTCGGATACGCTGCGGCGTTATTTGTGACGATCGGCCTGATCGTACTCGCCTTCGCACTCGCCGCCGTCCGGCTTCTTCGCAGGGTGGAACCCATATGAGGAGCCGCATTTTCAGGGCCGCGGTCGTCACCCTGCTGCTCGGCATCGTGTTTTTGCCGATCTATTGGATGGTCTCAACATCGTTCAAATCGAATGAGGAGATCACCCAGGAGACAACGCTCTATCCGCACGCGCCGTCATTCGCGAATTACGTTCATCTGTTCTCTGAGAAGGAATTTGGCGCCTACATGACCAATTCTTTGGTCGTGACCGCCGCCTCAGTCGTCATCGCACTTGTTTGCGGATCTCTCGGCGCCTATGCGATCGCCCGTTTCCGCCTGCCCTTCGAGCTGGAGCGCAAGGTTGGCGTCGGATTGCTCACTTTGAGGATCGTTCCGCCGGTTGTGATCCTGATCCCAGTCTATCTCCTGATGTTGCGCCTTCACCTGTTGAACACCTGGATTGGGTTGATCCTCACCTATACCGCCTTCAACATCACCTTCTGCGTCTGGATGATGGAGAGCTTTTTCCGCGAAATTCCGGTGGACCTGGAGGAAGCGGCCATGGTGGATGGCGATTCTCGCTTCGGCGCGTTTTGCCGTATCGCTTTGCCGCTTGCCGCACCCGGCCTGGCAGCAACCGCGATTTTCGCCGTCATCGTTACCTTCAACGAGTTTCTCTTTGCGCTGGCCCTGACCGCGACACCGCGCGCGATGACCATGCCGCGCGGCACCGCGACCTTGATCGGTCGGATCGATACCGATTGGGCTTCCATGTCGGCAGCCGGTGTTGTCGGCGCGCTGCCGATCGTCATCTTCGCGCTTCTCGTGCAGCGCCATCTGGTGCGCGGGTTGACGATGGGAGCGGTTAAGTAAGTCGCCCCCCACGGCGATGGCCATTTGCGTATTCACTGCTAGTCGCCAATAGGAACTCAATCATGAAAATCGGCATGATCACCGATAGCCTTGGCGAGCTGTCCTTCGACAACATGCTTGCCGCGGCGGCGGAGCTGAAGATCGAAACTCTCGAATTTGCCTGCGGCAACTGGTCTTCCGCGCCCCATATCAAGCTTGATGAAATGCTGGAAAGTGCCACGGCCCGCACGGAGTTCATGGCCAAGATCAAGGATCACGGCCTGACCGTCGCGGCGTTGAACTGCTCGGGAAATCCTCTGCATCCGGGGCCGACCGGAGCCCAACATCACCATATCACCGAGGGGACGATCAGGCTTGCAAGTCTTCTCGGCATCGACCGCGTCGTGATGATGTCCGGTCTTCCAGGCGGACCGGGAGACGCTAATCCTAATTGGATCGTGACCGACTGGCCGCCGGAATGTCTCGATATCCAAAATTATCAATGGAACGAGAAGCTCATTCCATATTGGCGAAACCTTGTGGGCTATGCCAATCAGCTCGGTATCCGGAAGCTGTGCCTGGAACTGCATGGCCATCAGGCCGTCTACAATGTTCATACCCTGCTGCGGCTGCGCGATGCCGTGGGAGAAACTGTTGGCGCGAATTATGATCCGAGCCACCCCATCTGGATGGGCGCGGATCCTCTGGCGGCCGTTCGCATGCTCGGCTCCGCTATCTACTATGTCCACGCGAAGGACACGCGGGTTGAGCCAATTCCCACGAGTATCGACGGCACGCTTGATGCTCGGGCGAGCACGCGGATTTCAGAGCGAAGCTGGAATTACGTCACCATCGGCTATGGACACGGGGAGACTTGGTGGCGGCAATTCTGCAGCGCCCTCAGGCTGGCGGGCTATGACGACGTTCTCTCCATCGAGCATGAGGACATGATGATGTCACCCATGGAGGGCATGCGTAAATCCGTGGAGCTTCTGCGAAAGGTCGCCATAAATCTCGCCTGACTCCCCGGCTATGGTGCATCCACAAGGCATTTGTACAGGTCCAAAACCGTCTCCGCCATCCTGAGCTGCTGCAGGATGGCCTCGTCCCGCAACCGCCGCGATACCGCTGCAAGGGCCGAGACATGGCTATTGCCGGCGTCTTCCGGGATGAGCAGCAGAAAGACCAGATCCACGGGCCGGCCATCGATGGCTTCAAAATCAATCGGCCGCGCGAGGCGGGCGAAGAGACCAAAGATCTGCGGAAAACCCTCCAGCCGCGCGTGCGGAAGGGCGAAGCCACGCCCAAGTCCTGTCGAACCTAAGCGTTCGCGCTGACCTAGAGCGGTCTGGATATCCCTCGGGTTGACAGCGAGCCGAGCAGCAACCTGCCGAGCAAGCTCCGCTAGCAGATGTTCCTTGTCGCCCGCGCGTAGATCGAGGATGACCTGCTCGGGGCGTATGATGTCAGTCAAATTCATCAGTCGTATCCATGATTTGCATCAGACCTAGTCCGTTCCACGCAGGCGATAGCCGACGCCGGTTTCGGTTAGGATATAACTTGGCTGTTCGGGATCCGGCTCGATCTTCTGTCGCAGGGCGCGAATATAGATGCGCAGATATTGCACATCTGTATCGCCTCCCCATACCTCGCGAAGGATCTGCTTGTGAGTGAGCACTTTGCCCGCATGTGCGACTAACAAACGCAGCAGATCATATTCGCGACGGGAGAAGCGAACTTCCTCGTTGCGAACCGTGACGATCCGCCGCACGATATCCACCATCAAATCACCGCTGCGGAACACCGGCCGCTCGCCGCTTTGCTGCAAGCGATGTCTCTGGGCAGCCCGAATGCGCGCGAAGAGTTCGTCGATGCCGAAGGGTTTGGTCACGTAGTCATCCGCGCCCAGGTCCAGCGCCGCGACTTTGCTTCCCTCGTCGTCGCGGCTGGATAGGACGATGATTGGAATGGACGATCCTTCATCTCTTAAGCGGCGGATGACTTCCAGTCCGTCGATGTCCGGAAGGCCGAGATCGAGCACAACGAGATCCGTGCCTTGCCGGCGCACGATGTCCAGCACGGACTCTCCATCCGCCGCCTCTGACACAGTGAAGCCCTGATTCGTGAGACCTGCCCTCAGGAAACGCAATATAGCCGGTTCGTCGTCAACGATGAGTATGCGGAGCGGGTTGGCACCTGCGATCATGCCGCGTCCTCTTCCTCTATCAATAGCTGCGTCGGGATTGGCAGTGTGATCGTGAACACCGCGCCGGATCTATCGGTTCTATTTCCGGCCACGATGGTGCCCTGCATCGACTCGACGAAACCACGGCAGATCGCGAGGCCGAGCCCTGTTCCGGCGCGCTGCCGGTCAGCACCTCGGACACGGAAGAACTTGTCGAAGACGCGCTCCAAATCTCCCGCCGGGATCCCGTCGCCTTCGTCGCGAATTTGCAGCCGCACACTCTCCCCGGCTCTCTCGGCACTGAGCCGGATTGCCGATCCGGCGGGGGAATATTTGGCCGCATTGTCCAACAGGTTGAAGAGTACTTGTTCAAACAGCACCATATCGATGTTCAGCATCGGCAACCCGGCCTGAAGGTCCACCTGCACCTCATGCGAGGACAAAATAGCCCTAGCGCGGCGCAGAACCGCGCCCACCACGTCAGACAAATCGGCTAGCCCACCCTTGAAGGCCATCAAACCCGATTCCAGTCTGGTCATATCGAGCAAGTTGCCAATGAAGCGGTTCAGTCGCTCCGCCTCCTCCTGAATGGTGCGAATCATGGCCTCGCGCTCGGCCTCACTCAAGGCGGCACGCTGGCTGCTGAGACTAGTCGCGCAGCCGAGAATGGATGCGAGCGGTGTGCGGAGGTCGTGGGAGATCGAGGTGAGCAAGGCCGAGCGCAAACGATCCGTCTCCGCCTCCAGCTTTGCCCGATCGATGTCGCGGACCAAGTTTACACGCTCGATCGCGAGTGCCGCCTGATCGGAGAGTGCGTCCAGCAGCCGTCGCTGGTCCGGGGTGAAGAGCGAGCCCGCCTCATCACGGTCGATCCCAAGCACACCCACGGCGCCACGCCCCGTCTGCATGGGCAGGAACAACCGCTTGCCGCCCGGCAAAGTATCGGCGCCCCGACCCGCGGCGCGATTGTGCTGCCACGCCCATTTGGCCGCCGCCAGATCAGCATCGCCCAGACTGTCCTCTGGAGGAAAACCGGCTTGCACGCTGAGCCCCTCTGGCGGCATGGGCAGCAGCAAGACCACTCGCACTTTCAGCATGAGCGCGACCTGATGAACTGTTGCCCACAACACGTCATCGAGAGATGCCGCACCCGCAAGCTTGCGGCTGAACTGATATAGTTCCTCGGTAGTCTGGGCGCGCCCGCGGGCAGAAACAGTCTGAGCGCGCATGCGCGAAGTCAGATTGCTCGCGACAACAGCGACCACGGCGAAAACGCTCAGCGTGATGACGTTTTCCGGATTGTCGATGGTGAATGTATAGAGCGGCGGCAGAAAGAAAAAGTTATAAGCGAGCGCGCTGAGGAGGCAGGCGAGCAGCGAGGCCGATAGGCCGTAAAGCACGGCGCTCGCCAAAACGCCCATGAGGAAGATCAGCGCGACACTGGAAACCCCGAGGAATTGCCGAAGGAGCAATGCCACCGCCAGCGCGCCAGCGACCGCGCAGACGCTTCCAGCCCAGCCGCTCGGCTCGAGCCGGCGTCCTGATGTCCAGAGCTTGAAAGCGTCTTCGCGTTTGCTCTCACCGGCTTTCGTGTCGTTGGTGAGTACATGCACGTGGATCCCGCCCGCGCGGCCGATGATGCGCTGGGCGGTGGAGCCGAACAGTAACTCCGTCCATCGCGCGCGCTTTGCCGTGGAGACGATGATATGGGTGAAGTTGTTTGTGCGCGCATAGCCCACCACGGTCGCGGCGATATCCGTACCCGGAATCGTCACCGTCTCGCCGCCAAGACGTTCAGCAAGCCGCAGGGCTTCGGCAATATTGGTTTGCTGCGCAGTCTCCTGGCGGCCGCCGCGTGCCGTCTCGACATGGATTGCCGTCCAGGGCCCGCGCACTTTGTCGGCGAGACGCCGCGCTTGGCGGACGAGCGCCGTGCTGTCGGCCGCGCCATCGATGCAGACGAGCAAACGTTCGCTGGCCGCCCAGGGGCCACTGATCGCGTGGCTGCGCATATAGTCGACCATCTGCTCATCGACACGCTGCGCGGTGCGTCGAAGCGCGAGTTCCCTCAAGGCCGTCAGGTTCCCGGCCGTGAAGTAATGCTTGACCGCACTCTCCGCCTGTTGCGGCAGATAGACCTTGCCATCCTTCAGACGCTGGATCAGGTCCTGAGGCGTGAGGTCAATGACCTCGACATCGTCGGCCCGGTCGATGATCGAATCCGGTACCGTCTCACGCACCCGAACGCGGGTGATGCCGGCGACCACGTCATTGAGGCTTTCGACATGCTGAATATTGAGCGTGGAATAGACATCGATACCGGCTGTGAGCAGCTCTTCCACGTCCAGGTAGCGCTTCGGATGACGGCTCCCGGCAGCATTTGTATGAGCGAGCTCATCGACCAGAACCAAGCGCGGGTGGCGCGCCAGAATGGCATCGAGATCCATCTCATCGACAACGCGCCCGCGATATTCGATTTCCCGGCGCGGTATCGCCTCCAGCCCCTCGACCAAGGCCAGAGTTTCCTTGCGGCCATGCGTCTCGACCACACCGATCACGACATCCACGCCGTCGCGCCGCTTGGCTTGTGCCGTGAGAAGCATTTCATAGGTCTTGCCAACGCCTGGGGCGGCGCCGAGGAAGATCTTGAGCCGCCCACGCCCTTCCCGCTGTGCTTCGGCGAGCAGGGCGTCAGGCGAGGGCCGCTCGTCCCGTTCCATCATAGGCCAGCCTCAGTGGTGGTAGCGCTCGGCTTTGCCGGCGCCACGATCAGACGATAGCCGATCTGCCGTTCCGCCTCTATGCGCGCGGCGCTTTCGGAAGTCATCCCCAGCTTCGCACGCAACCGGCGCACTAGCCCTCGGACCCGGCCCATGCGATCGGGCCGGTCGGTTCCCCAGACCCGTCGCAGTAAGTCGCCGAGAAGAACGACGTTGCCTAGCTCCTCCACAAGCATGCGAAGGATCGCGAACTCCTTTTCGCTCAAGCGCGTATCGCGGCCACCCAGGCGAACCCGCCAGCGAACGCAATCGATTTCCAGCCGATCCGCGCGGATCGTCGTGGCCTGGCCGCGTTGCGCCAAGGCATGCCGCACGAGTTTGCGGAGCCGCGCGGCCAGTTCGTCCATCAGAAACGGCTTGCTCATGCAATCATCCGCGCCGGCATCCAAGGCTTCCACGGTCGCGGCATCGTCACGACCGGCAACCAGCATCAGGAGCGGAAGTCCGAGGTCACGGCGGATCGTATCGACCAATTCGAGCCCGCCCATGTCCGGCAGATCGCCGCCGATGATGACCACATCGGGCCGGCTGGCCGCGATCAGCGACAGGACCGCCGACGCCGATGTGCGCACCTCCACCTGAAACCCCCGGGCCGGCAACCCTCTGCCAAGCAGCCGGCCGATGGCGGGGTCAGTATCGGCGACGAGGACGCGACGCCAAGGCGAGAGACCAACATGGGAGACCTGCCCTGAGACTGTTTCCTTCCGAGACGTAACCACCATTAGCCTTTGCCGAGTGCATCCAGGGCGAGGTTGAGGTTAAGGACGTTGACATGGGGCTCGCCGATCAGGCCGAAGAGGCGGCCGGTGATGTGCTGAGTGACCAGTTGCCGCACCTGATCTTCGGAGAGATGGCGGGCCTTGGCCACCCGCGGAACCTGGAACAGCGCTCCGGCAGGCGTAATCTCGGGATCAAGACCACTGGCGGAGGCCGTGACGAGATCCACCGGCACAGGCACGGAGGGGTTCTCGGCTCCCAGTGTCTTAGCGTCGCCCTTGACCCGGTCGATGAGTGGCTTGGCGGTCGGGCCGTAATTCGCGCCGCCGGAATTCGCCGCGTTGTACGGCTGGGCGATCGTCTTCGTGGGATCCTTCGGGTCGGTGCCGCTGGTGGCGGAGAGACGGCCGTGGAAATAGCCCGCGCCGACGAAGTTCTGTCCGATCAGCGAGGAGCCAATCACCTTGCCGTCGCGCTCGATCAGGCTGCCATTGGCTTGATGCGGGAAGACGGTTTCAGCGATGCCGGTTATCGCCAGCGGATAGGCGAGACCCGTGATCGCCGTCAGAGCGACGATCATGAGGATGGCGGGTCGAATCTGGTTCAACATTGGTGTGTTCCCAAATCACCGGCCTCAAGCGAGGCCGATGGTGGTGATGAGAAGGTCGATCAGCTTGATGCCGATAAACGGAACGATGATGCCGCCTAAGCCATAGATCAGCAGGTTGCGGCGAAGCACCGAAGCGGCACCGACGGGGCGATAGGTGACGCCACGCAATGCGAGCGGGATGAGAACCACGATGATCAGCGCATTGAAGATGATCGCCGAGAGGATGGCGCTTTGCGGTGTTGCCAGATGCATCACGTTCAACGCCCGCAGATTGGGGTAGAAAGCGAGGAACATCGCGGGGATGATGGCGAAATACTTTGCGACATCGTTGGCGATCGAGAAGGTCGTCAGCGCACCGCGCGTCATCAGCAGCTGCTTGCCGATGCCGACAATCTCGATCAGCTTCGTGGGGTCGCTGTCCAGATCGACCATATTGCCCGCTTCGCGCGCCGCCATTGTGCCGGTGTTCATGGCGACACCGACATCCGCCTGGGCCAAGGCCGGCGCATCATTCGTGCCGTCGCCGCACATTGCGACAAGCTTGCCCTGCGCCTGCTCGTCGCGAATGAGCTTGAGCTTCATCTCCGGCGTCGCCTGGGCAAGGAAATCATCCACCCCCGCTTCCGCCGCGATGGCAGCGGCGGTCAGCGGATTGTCGCCGGTGATCATCACCGTGCGGATGCCCATCTGCCGTAGCTCAGCAAAACGCTCGCGGATACCGCCTTTGACGATGTCCTTGAGGTGAATGACGCCGAGCAGCTTGCCGTCCCGCGCCACGCCCAGCGGCGTGCCACCGGCCTTGGCGATGCGTTCGGCCTTCTCCGTGAGATCGCGCACAGCGGCATCCGTGGCGCTGCTCCGCACCGCTTCCGCGACACCGCCCGCGGAACGGCCGGCAGGTGCCGCCATCTGCGGCTTGGCGACATAGGCCAGAATGGCATCCACGGCGCCCTTGCGGATCGAAGACGTGCCGATGTCGATGCCGCTGATGCGCGTCTGCGCGGTGAACGGAATGAAGGACGCTTCGAGCGGCGCCATGTCCCGGCCGCGAATGCCGTAGCGCTCCTTCGCCAGCACGACGATCGAACGGCCCTCGGGGGTCTCATCGGATAGCGAGGCGAGTTGCGCCGCATCCGCGAGTTCCAGCTCCGTCACGCCATTGACCGGAACGAATTCGGAGGCCTGGCGATTGCCCAGAGTGATGGTGCCGGTTTTGTCGAGCAGCAGCGTATCCACGTCTCCGGCCGCCTCCACCGCGCGGCCGGATTTGGCCAGCACGTTGAAGCGGATGAGGCGGTCCATGCCCGCGATTCCGATCGCCGATAGCAACGCGCCGATCGTCGTCGGAATGAGGGTGACGAACAGCGCCACCAGAACGACCACCGAGATCGAACCGCCGGCGTATTTCGCGAAGCTTGGGATCGTCGCTGTGGCGAAGACAAAGATGATGGTCAGGCCGGCCAGCAGGATATTCAGCGCGATCTCGTTCGGGGTCTTCTGGCGTTGCGCACCTTCGACCAGGGCGATCATGCGATCTAGGAAGGTCGAGCCCTGGGCTGCGGTGATGCGGACCTTGATCTGGTCCGAGAGCACCCGGGTGCCGCCCGTCACCGCGGAACGGTCTCCGCCGCTCTCACGAATGACGGGTGCCGATTCGCCGGTGATCGCGGATTCGTCGACCGATGCTATGCCTTCGACGACCTCGCCATCGCTGGGGATGAGATCGCCGGCCTCGACCTGCACCAGGTCGCCGATCGCGAGTGCCGACGCCGCGACCTCGTCCCAGGCTCCGGTATTGGCACGCAGGCGCTTCGCGGTGGTTTCGGTGCGCGCCTTGCGCAGGGTCGCCGCCTGCGCCTTGCCGCGTCCCTCGGCGACCGCCTCGGCGAAGTTCGCGAAGAGCACGGTGATCCAGAGCCAAAGAACGATCTGGAAGGTGAAGCCGAGCCGTGCACCGCCCGTGAAAAGATCACGCAGGAGCAGAACTGTCGTCAGAGTCGCCACAACCTCGACCACGAACATGACGGGATTGCGAATCATCAGGCGCGGGTGAAGCTTGCGGAACGTGTCGCCGACAGCCGGCACCAGGATCGCCGGATCGAGCAGGGACGCCGCGGCGCCGCGCTGCCTTTGGTTGGTGTCCATTGGAAATTCCTAGGTCTGGATCAGTAAGTGACGCCGGCATGCATCGCGAAGTGCTCGACAATCGGGCCGAGTGCGAGCGCCGGGAAGAAGGTCAGTCCGCCCACGATGAGGATGGTTCCGATGACCAGCCCGACGAAGAGTCCGCCATGGGTGGGGAAAGTACCCGCGGATGCCGGAGCGATTTTCTTGGCGGCGAGCGCGCCGGCTACGGCCATCATCGGCACGATGAACAGGAAACGCCCCATTAGCATGGCGATCCCCAGGGTAACGTTCCAGAACGGGACGTTGGCGCTGAGGCCGGCAAACGCGCTGCCGTTATTGCCGGTGGCTGAGGTATAGGCGTACAGCGCCTCGCTGAAGCCATGCGGCCCCGCATTCTCCATTGCGCCAGTCCCCACGGGAAGCACCACAGCCAGCGCCGTGAAGCCTAGCATCGAGAGCGGCAGGATCAGGATGGCCAGCATGGACATCTTGACTTCCTTGGCCTCGATTTTCTTGCCGAGATATTCGGGCGTGCGCCCTACCATCAGCCCCGCCACGAAGACCGCGACGATCGCGAAGGCGAGCATGCCGTAAAGACCCGAACCGACACCGCCGAAGATGATCTCGCCCAGCATGATATTGACCATGGGCACCATACCCGCGAGGGGCAGAAGACTGTCATGCGTGTTGTTGATCGCGCCGCAGGACGCATCCGTCGTGATTGTGGTGAACAAGGCGGAGTTGGCGATGCCGAACCTGACCTCCTTGCCCTCCATGTTCCCACCCGTCTGCAGGGCGCTTGCCGCACTATCGATATGCAGCGCCGCGAAGGCCGGGTTGCCGCCTGCCTCGACCGGATAGGTCACGAAGACGCCGACAAGGAAAAGCACGCCCATGATGGCGAAGATGGCCCAGCCCTGACGCTGGTCGCGGATCATGCGGCCGAAGACATTGGTGAGTGACGCACCGATCGCGAAGATCAGCAGCATCTGAACCAGGTTGGTCAGCGCAGTGGGATTCTCAAAGGGATGTGAGGAATTCGCATTGAAGAAGCCGCCGCCATTGGTGCCGAACATCTTGATCGCCTCTTGCGAGGCAACGGGTCCCTGCGCGATAACCTGCTGCGCGCCCTCGAGCGTGGTCGCATTGGTATAGGCATGCAGGTTCTGCGGCACGCCCTGCCAAACGAAGAACAGCGCGGCGACAATGGCAACCGGCAGCAGCACATAGAGGGTACAGCGGGTCATATCGACCCAGAAGTTCCCGATCGTAGAGGCCGAGCGCCTCGCAAACCCGCGAATCAGCGCGATCGCAAGTGCGATGCCGGTCGCGGCCGAGAGGAAGTTGTGCACGGTCAGCCCGGCCATCTCCACGAGATAGCTCATCGTGGTTTCTGGCGTGTAGGACTGCCAGTTGGTATTGGTGATAAAGCTGATTGAGGTGTTGAAGGCGAGGTCCGTATCGACCGGGCCTAATTTCGCGGGGTTGAAGGGCAGCGAGGCCTGAAGCCGCTGCAGCGCATAAAGCGATAGGAAGCCGGCAACGCTGAAAAACAGCATCGCTACCGCATAGGTCACCCAATGCTGTTCCTGATCCTCGCGAACACCGCAGAGGCGATAGAGGCCAATCTCAATCGGCCGCAGAACGGGCGTCAGGAAAGTGCGCTCGCCGTTGAAGACACGAGTCATATAGCCGCCGAGCGGCTTCACGATCAGAATAAGCAGCACGCAGAAAAGCGCGATCTGCATCCATCCGTTGATGGTCATGATGGGCTCCTCAGAATCGCTCGGGCCGGATCAGGGCATAAACGAGATAGACGAGCAGGCCGATCGTCACGGCCCCCCCAAGGGTGTAATCAAAAATCATGTCACGATTCTCACAGATGATCGCAGGCCGTCGTGTACCAGACGGCAATGACAAAGAAGGCGCACCCGCCAACCAGATAGATAACGTCCAGCATTTAAAGCTCCACAAACCGGTTCCGGACCTTGTCCGGGCGAGGCGGGCCTATGCGCTATAGCCACGCGCATAGGCCTACGACCGAGAACCATTCTCCGGTTATAAGGAATTAGAGCCTAAACCGGCATATAAATGCGAGGCGTGGCACGATCGCTACTTATATAAATCTGATATAAACGCGCAATTTCGTAATACTCTGGCTGATCCATTTATTTCTATATGAAGACGCTATACTGCCGTGCCGCGACCACCATCGAAATCCTATGGAACCGGTTCCATACTATGGGCCGTAAGCCTTCCCGTTGGTCGTCTCCCTATCTCTTCGATGCGAAGGCATGAACCACGAAGTGATCGGCGAGATGCATAGCCGGTAGGCGCAACCCTTACTCGGGCGCGGTGTCGAGATCAGAGTCGGGGTTTCCCCAGCCAAGAATCGCTTGCCCGGGCCTACGGCCCAGGGCCGCCGCGATTTCATTCCGTTCAACATCGAAAGCTTGCTTGAGAGTATGTCTGATCATGAGTGAACCGAACCTTCAATTTGTCATCCCGACGAATCGCCTGCGCGATGTCGGTGAGACCGTCGAGGCCTATGACGATAACTTCTGGCGGAACGGGCAAACCGCGCCGATCGTCATCTTCGATGACTCGTCCGTCGCCAATCACGAGAAATATTTCGCTTCGTTGGAGCATACGAAAACCTTTAACCCACTCTTTTATGTCGGCCCGGCGGAAAAAGAGCAGTTCGTCAGCTATATCTGCCGTCGCCTCAGGGACAAAAAGCTTGACGTGCTCGTCCGCAATCTGTTCCGCCCGAGCTATGGCGGCAATCGTAACTTCAGCCTGATGTATAGCCTCGGCGACCTCCTTGTCAGCGCGGATGATGACATGAGGCCCTACGCGCTGATCGAAGACAGCCCGGAGTCGCTCGGCGAAAATGAGATGAGCCGGGGAAAGTTACTAAGGCGAGGTTCGAACGGCCATACGAAGAAGTCCTTCGACATCCTCCGCTCGTTTCGGGACATCCTGGGTAAGACGGTTTCAGAAGCACCCGCCAACTATGAACGCGGCGAGCTCCTCGTCGATAGCAGTATGGACCTCGAGTCCAATACGTCTCTCGGCTTCTCAAGAGAAAACTCACTCATTCTTCAGCCCGCGAAGCTCTCTCGCACCGCCGTCGTCAAAATGGCACAGACATTCAGGACCGGCACCAATGACGTCGATGCCGTCGATTATATCGACATGTTCCTTGAGGACGAGAATGAGACCGATGCCGAAGCTCTCAATGATACCTATGTTCTGGTGAATTTTCGTCCCTGCCTGACGAACAAGAACTGGCGCATGGATTGCGGCGTCGCGGGCTACGACAACCTCAGCGGGCTTCCGCCCTTCTTTCCTACACGCCTCAGGTTCGAGGACTACATATACCGATTGTGGATCCAGCAGCCGCACATAACCGCCGCACACGTGGATTCCGCACAGACTCACATCAAGAGCAACTATATGCGCAATCCATTGGCATCTGAGGTATTCAACGAAGCGATTTGCGGTCTTCTGAAAAGAAAAATTCGCAACAGCCTGAGGAAAACCGACGAGCTCGCCATAGCCTTCGACTACGATGGCGCTGTCACGCTGCAAGATACAGAGGAGATTTTGGATGGTGCCGTTCGGCTACATGCCCGCGTAATGGCGGCACAGCAGCACGCGAATTCCACAGAGCGGCGAGAGGCCCTCGGACTATTTGCGGCGAGCCTATCCCGGGCATTTTATGATTTCGAGCCAGATTTCTTCCAACAGAACGTGAGTCGCATTGTAGACGATGAAATCGGGCTCATAAGATCTTCTCTCGAGATTTGGCCCACGTTGCTCGAGATTGTGTATTTCCAGAAGAATTGCCGGACTCTTCCGATACGGCGAGTTAAGAACAAGGAACGAAACAGCAGCCGTCAGGCTGCCTAAGGGTAGATGCAAAAGTCGCATACGGCAGCTCGTCAGCGGTCGTGATGCCCATATGAAGGCGCGCGCCTCCGCTTTGGAGAGCGCGCGACACTTCGGAGATGAGCAAGCATCCGGACTTTGATTAGACCAGTCGGTGTGCCATCATGGCGAGGAGCGCCAGGCCATTGAACGCGAGAGCTTCGTCCCAACTTCCAAGACTCTGCCCAATGCGTTCCCGTCGGACCAAGGCGGAGAGAGCCGCCGCGCCTCCACCTACGGCGAATGCCAGCCCCAGGACGCTCAGGAAATTGGCGATGCTATAGGCGCCGAAAATCCGAGGGGCAAGCGCACAAGCCGAGAGAATTGCGACGCGTGCCACGGCGCCTTCCAGCGCCGAACGTGACGGGTCATCAAGCCGATCCGCCAGAGCTGCACGCGGCGCTGCGCTCTGACGTTTCTCCACAACCGCGCCAGATGCGGGTTGCCACAGACTCGCCTCTGGGCGCCACTTGCCACCGACAGAGAAACGCGGTCGGCTTTTGGCCGCGGTTGTTGCGTCGGAGACCGGAGCCGCATCCGGCGACGGGTGACGCTTCTCGTTGCCGTCAGAATTGATCTCGGCCTGAGCAGCGAAGTTCTTGTTATCCATGTTCACCTCGTCGCAAACGTATGGAACTCAGAGGTATAAGTTCCGTAAGCGATGTTCTCGAAGGTTTCAGTGCAGCTCCGCACGACGGCGGAGCCGATTGCTATGAGTGCCAGCACCGCGATAACGCGCACAACTGTGGTCACAACTCGATCCATCAGCATCGCCCGTCGACCTTGGCGTATATGACTCTGCTATTCGCCGGCGGATCATCGCCACGGCGCGCCCCGCCGGCACCGTGGTTGTGATACAACACACATAGTTTTTCGATGGGGAACGGAGGAAGAAAGTATAGTATTCGCGTATACGATGAGCGTGGCCGGCGTTATACTACCTACAATAGCCGGCGCGGTGACACCGCCCCGTCGTCGTGAGGCTGGTGCCATTTGGGACTCTCTGATCCAAGCTCTAGGTCGATGGAAGCACTGAAATGAGTCAATCCTGGTCAATCGCGTGGTCGCATGGTCGTGCCACCGTTCATGCCGGCGGCGGCGCGTTAGGACATTGCGAATTTCGCCTCGAAGATGGCCGGTTGGCCGAGCCATTCCATGAGGCGCCCTGGATCGGTCAAGGCCGTAGCGTCGAACCCCCGATCCTGGCAAATCTGCGCGGCGACTTGCTGTGCCTTCCCTTCGGGCGTCCCTACGACGCGTCCGACAACCTGCCCGAGCCTTGGGCCACCGCCGTTACGCGGACGCCTGCAGATTCAGTGTCGGGCGGTCTCTCCGAAAGTGACGAGTATCTACACGGCTATTGCGCCAATTCGGATTGGTCGCTCGTGTCTGGTTCAGAACAAAGCCTGGTGATAAAGCTGGAATACCCGCAAGATTCTTGCATCTTGAGCGTCACCCGAACCGTCCTGCCGGTTCCCGGCAAGCCCGCGCTCGACGTCTCTGTAGAAATTCTCGCGCGCCGCATCTGCGCGCGCCCAGTCGGGTTTCATCCGAATTTCGCGCTACGCGGAAAGCCTGGCTCGTTCCGCATAGAACCGGGCAGCTTTGCCTTTGGTCTAACCCATCCGGGCGCCGATGGCGTTACTCATGCCAAAGCAAACGCTCGCTTTGAAAGACTCGCCGCTGTTCCTGTTTCCGCCGGTGGCACGGGAAGCTTCGACCGTCTCCCGTTTGCCGAGGACCGCGAGGAGATACTGCAGCTGTGCGGGATCAATGGAAGCATGCGGCTCGTTGACGACTCGACACAGGTTGCGTGGACGCTCAGTTGGGATCCGACGAAGCTACCGTCATGTCTTCTCTGGATGAGCAATCGCGGCCGCCATTTCGAGCCCTGGAATGGCGAGAATCTCTGCGTCGGCGTCGAGCCCGTTGCCTCGGCTTTCGACCTCGGGACCGCCGCGGCCGTGAACGTCAATCCGATATCTGAGGAAGGCGTGCATACGGCCATCAAGCTGACGCCGGAGACGCCCTTCGTCCTCGCCTACCGCATCGAGGGAACGAGCCTGGCGCGCTGATCGGACTGTTGGAGACGGACCTGCATTTAGGTATTTTCTGCGGCCCTAATGCAGGCGGCTCCATGGCGATCCAACCGGAAGTCAACTGTGTCGCAACGGCGCTTCAGTGATCTCCAGATCCGCGTCCAGGGAGCGTTGCGGCCGAATACCTACCTTTTGAAGTTCCGCGTGGTAGGCACGAACCGCTTCCACCGGCGCGATCTCTCCATCCGCCACCCGGCGCATGAATTCGACGAGCGCCAGGGGTGAATCGGCAAGATTGATCTTCCGCCCGAATAGCGCGAGCCGGGCGCCTGAGCGCTCCGCCTGAAACAAGAGCTCGAACGTGTCGCGCGTGGTTCCCGCGCCGCCGCCAAGAACTCCGACAACAATCGAAGGATCGAAGGAGGCCAATTCTTCCAATGCCTTCGGACCATTAAATGGGATTTTCAGGAAGCGAGGCCTGTCCGCCTTCGACACTCCAGACAGGCAACGCAATAGGCAATCATTGACAAAAGCCGGAACGGCTTCCGCCTCGATATGCTCCGACGCATTCGGATTGAAGACTTCGAGAAAATATTTGAACCCGATCGCCGCGGCTTCATGCCGGAAGGCGGTAAATGCTTCCAAGGACCGGATATCGGCATCGAGATTGTTGTTGAATGTTACCGAATACAAACCGAGATCGGTACCCGTCACGGTTCGGCCCGGCTCCGGGCTAGCAGATCCATACATCACCCGACTCAGTACCGCTGTGCGGAAGGGACGCGAGCCGTGCTTTGCATAGGTCGAGCCACGAATGCCGCCCCAGCAATCAGTCGCGTCATTGGCCCGGATTGCCGGCTTCACAGCGGAATTCTGGAATACGCCCTGTTCCTGGAGAACCTCAAGATTCGCCGCCGAGGTGAGCATGATATCGACGATATCCTGCTGCACGACAGCCCTGATCTGGTCGAGGTAGTCTTGCCGCGTTTTCCACCCCACGACCCGGCCTTCGGCATCATAGCGCGGGCCACCGACAGTGATACCGGAGCCCATGTCACCATCTTTTGCATCCGCGATGATGAAATCCTGGCGCTTATATTCGCCCTTCAGGATCCGCGCTAATTTCTCGTCCAGACGAGTCATGCTCTAACCTCGCAGTGAAAATGTCGATGGCGAATATAGTCTAGCATATGACACGGCCTGACGATCGAGGGGCTGATCCCGGGAGCCCCAGCGCGTCGCATATGCCAGACAAGTTTCCCAACTCTCCATCGACCCTGTTGTCGAGACGCTGCGGAGTGAAGCCGCAGCCGCCGCATGGGCCAAAACCAGACACCGCTCCAAAGACCAGTTCTCGTGATAGCCGTAGAGAAAGCCGGCTGCGAAGGCATCGCCTGCCCCGTTCGCCCCGATTATCTCTTCCGGTGGAACATTCACAGAGGGATGCACAGCGACTCTGCCGTCCTTCGTGACCGCAACCGCTCCCACCGGAAAATGCACAACCACAGTTTCCATTTCGCCGCGTTCAAGGATGTTCTGAGCGGCTTCGATGCAAGCCTCCACATCCGTCTTTCCATCGATGACAGTTATTCGATCCGCGAGAACGCCAATCTCCGTATCATTGACGATGAGAAGGTTTAGGTGGGGCAAGCACGGAAGCACGAGCGGCACCAGACGCCCGGGAGCGACGCTTGCCAGCTCCAGGTTTGTGACTATCCCCAAGGCGCGCGCGCGACGCAGAACCGTTACCCAGCCATTGGGATCATCGCGATAGGGCTGGTCCATGGTTTTGTGGACGCCGGGAAGGCCAAGGTGAAGAATCTTCGCCGTTGTTGCAGCGAGGTCAAAGTCGTCCGGTGCGAGCAGTGCGCTTGCGCCAGCACGATAGATATGGGTGCGCCGGCCCGAAAGCTTGGACGTATAGGCTTCGGCGAACTGTGTCGTCGTGTCCTTGGCCACAGTGAGCTGAGAGTTCCGGATCCCATGCAACTCCGCTTGCTCGAGCAGAAAGCGCCCCGCGCTATCGTCGCCAACCAAACCGATCGTTTCGACGGGGAGATCGGAATCCAGTTTGCGTATGTCGATGGCGAGGTTGCAGGCTGAACCACCGCCCTGCATTTCGTCGGAGAGTATTTCCGCAACCGCGTCCTCGGCGGGCCAGAACTCTATGACTCGATTGTGATCGACACACCAGGTGCCGCCAGTCAGGATGCCGCGCCGTGTGCCCTGGAACTCCGGATTGGTCACGTTTCGCTAGACTCCGCGACTCTCAGCAGCGATGAGCAAAATATAAGTCTCGGCACGGCTCTCTCAATCCTCCAGAAGATTTCGATTATGCTTCGGGAACAGGGTCTGTTCCTGGCATCGCGCCCGTCATGATCGCGACGACGTCAGCCATCGAATGGGATTTCGGATCCGTCAGCGCGACGCGACGTCCCAATCGCATGACGTGGATCCGGTCGGCTACCTCGAATACATTGGGCATGTTGTGGCTGATCAGAATGACCGGCAGGCCGCGATCGCGTATCGCTTTGATGAGGTCAAGCACCTGCCCAGTCTCGCGAACACCCAATGCAGCCGTCGGTTCATCCATGATCACGAGCTTGCGGGCGAATACGGCGGCGCGCGCCACCGCGACACCTTGTCGTTGCCCGCCGGAGAGATCCTCCACCGCGTGGGTGATTCCGGGCAGGCGAAACTTCAGCTCATCCATATGACGCTGAGCTTCGCGTTTCATTTTTGGCTTATCGAGCATACGCAACCAGCGCCCCAGAGGGCCGGCTCGGCGCAATTCGCGACCGAGATAGAGGTTGCTCGCGATATCAAGCGCGGGCGCGACCGCCAACTCCTGATAGACAGTCTCGATCCCTCGTATGCGTGCATCGAGCGGGCTGCTGAAATGGATCGCCTGTCCGTCCAGCAGGACTTCGCCTTCGTCTGGATTTATAGCACCGCTCAGCACCTTAACGAGGGTACTCTTCCCTGCGCCATTGTCGCCGATGACCGCCAGGACCTCACCATCGCGCAGCTCGAAGTCGACCCCGCCTAATGCCGTGACATGGCCATAGCGTTTGACGATGCCCCTGGTCTCCATGATGAGGGAAGTCATCGCCGTCACATGCGCCTCCAGCGGGAAAGCTGGTCCAGTGCGACAGCGGCAATCACCAACACGCCCGTCACCAGATCCTGCCATAGCGGATCAATGCCCACGAGCGTCAGCCCGTTACGGAGCACGCCGACGATCAGCGTGCCTATCAGCGTGCCCCAGATATTACCACGTCCGCCAAAAAGGCTTGTGCCGCCAATGACGACTGCGGTGATGCTATCGAGGTTGGCAGTTTGCAGCGCATTCGGATCGGCATTGGGAATGCGCCCCAGCGCGAGCCACGCGCCAAGCCCGTACAAAAGCGCCGCGAAGGTATAAACAGAAAGGATGCGGCGCCCGACCGGGATGCCCACCAATCTCGCGGCCGAAGGGCTATTGCCGATAGCGTAAACCTGCCGGCCCCATGCCGTCTGTGTCAGAATATACCAGATCAGCGCGTACAGGCCCAGCATGATGACCATGCCGTAGGTCACTGGCGTTGTGCCGAGGGTGAAGACGTTTCCAGTCCAGGACAGAAGGTCGTCGGTGACAGGAAATGCACCGCCTTGGGAAATTAATCGCGTCGCAGCGGTGACGATTCCAAGCAGACCGAGCGTGACGATGAACGGTGGCAGCTTCAGGCGACTCACGAGCGTCCCGGACACCACGCCGACAAGTGTGCAGACCACGATGGCGAGCACCAGACAGCCCAAGGCATCGTAGCCGTCATTCACCAAGCGTCCGGCGATGATCGTGCCGAGAACCGCAATCGATCCATTGGCGAGATCGATTCCCGCCGTGAGAATCACGAGCGTCTCACCGATCGCAAGTGTGCCGACAATCACGCTTTGCTGCACAACCAGAGAAAGGTTGCTCGGCGCAAGGAATGTATTCGTGACAATCGAAAAGATCACGCAGAAGGCGATCAGAACGATCAGGGAACCAATCGGCGGCCGCGCCAGGGTTTGAAGTATCGACCCAAAACCCCGTTTGGGCTTCACGTCAGAAGGCGGCGCTGAGATAGTCGTGCTCATATCCGCCTTCCGGTGGAGAGGGGCAACGGCAGTCGGACAAACATCCGGCCGCCGTCAGCGATGGGCGCCTCAGCCCCAGCAGTTCTTCTCGCCAAAGGCGACGTCCTTGGCCGTCACACCCGGCAATGGTGTTCCGGTGATGATATACGAGCCGGTATCGATGAAGCCGGTCGGCTTCTTGCCGGTTTTCGCATAATCGACGATCGCGTCCAGACCCTGTTGCGCCATCTTCTTCGGGAACTGCATGACCGTCGCCGCAATCTTTCCCGCCGCGACATATTTCACGCCGAGGCAGCCGCCATCGATCGATGTCAGCACAATGCTTTTAGTCTTGCCGGCCGCCCGGATCGCTGCGTAGGCGCCTTCAGCCGCGGGCTCGTTGATTGTATAGACAACATTGATGTCGGGATGCGCGGAGAGCAGATTCTCCATCCCGGTCTGGCCTTTGTCCTGCTGCCCGTTGGTGTCCTGCTTGCCGACAATCGCGGGATCACCCTCGGCGATTCCAATGCCTTTGAGGAAGCCATTGTGGCGGAAGGTATCGACCGTGCCGCCCGGCGTGCCATCCAGCATCGCGAGCTTCGGTGTTTTGCCCGCGAGTGCGGCCCGCGCATACTGGCCCTGCTGCACGCCAGCCTGGAAGTTGTCGGTCGCGAAGGTAGCATCCACCGCGTCCGCAGGGTCCGTCGCCGTATCAAGCGCGATAACAATGATGCCCTTGGCGCGCGCCTCTTTGACGATGTTGAGGACGCCACTTGAGTTACTCGGCGTGACCATGATGCCCTTTGCACCAGCGCTGATCAGCGATTCCATCGCCGAGACTTGGCCCTCATTGTCACCGTCGAACTTTCCGGCGCGCGCGATGAGTTTCACGCCCTTCACCTTGGCCTCGGCCGCGGCGGCCTGCCTCAGCTTCACGAAGTATGGATTCACATCGGTTTTTGTAACAAGGCCGACGATGATCTGGTCAGCAGCTCTCGCTGAGCCGGTGCCAGTCAGCACCGCTGCCGATGTCATCAGCCCGAGGATCGCGGCTGAGGCCAGCAGTGACTTGCACCGAAACGAAATAGCGGCCGGGCGCATTTGGCGCTTCATTCTTGTGTCCTTTCCTGGTCGTCCCTGACGGTTGCCCGAGCATCAACCTGGCGCGGCCCGTCCCCTTCCAAAACGCTACGGCCCGCCCTGGGTACCGTCAACAAGATTATGATTTGTTTAGGTCATCCCGTACGGGGCTGCCGCGTTATCAGGATCTTTGGCCCGAGGCACGCCCTCGCCCGGCTCCCTCAACCTTTGACGGCGCCCGCAGTTAGCCCAGCCACGAGGTAGCGCTGCAACAGCGCAAAAAATAGGCACGCCGGAATCAGCCCGAGCATGGACGCCGCCATCATCTGACCCCAATCGACGTCAAACTTGCCGATGAAGGTCAGCAGCCCGACCGCGAAAGTCTTGCGGTTTTCGTCGTCGATCAGCATGAGCGCGAACAGCAACTCGCTCCATGCCGCGGTGAAGACAAACCCGATGGTCGCACCCATGCCCGGGAGCGTGAGCGGCAGAACCACCCGCATCAACGCCTGCGGCCGCGTGCAGCCGTCGATAAGTGCTGCCTCCTCAAGATCACGAGGGACCCCGTCGCAGAAGGACTGCATGAGGAAGGTGGCGAAGGGAATGTTGAAGGCGACGTAGATGATGACGAGGCCGGTGAGGCTGTTCGTCAGATGCAAGCTTCCCATGATGCGATAGATCGGCGGGATGACCATAACGAGCGGAAAGGTCTGCGTGAGAAGCAACAGAAAGGCGACGACGTTCTTCCCCCGAAAGCGAAACCGCGAAAAAGCGTATCCGGCGGCCGAGGCGATGACCGTCACCAGCACCGCGGTCGAGACTGAAACCACGATGCTGTTGAGAAAGTAGCGCGGAAAGTTCGTCACCGCCAAAACGCTGGCATAATTATGCAACGTGGCCTTGCTCGGCCAGGCGGTGATGCCCTCGGAATAGAGCAGCGACGAGGGCGTCACCGATATCTTCAGGGTCCAATAGATTGGAAACAGCGCGAAGACCACGAAGGCGGTCACCGCCGCATAGAAGCCGATGCCTCCGAGCATCCGTCCTGGCGAGTATCTCGCGCGGCTCATGGCTGGGTCAGCAGCCGGCGGCGCATGCCGATCAGAACGAGCGCATAGAGAACCAGCAGCACCAGCAGCAGCACTGCGACGGCCGACGCATATCCCTTGTCCATCGCGCGGAAGGCGCTGACATAGACATAGGTCGCGATGGTATTCGTGGAACCGGCCGGGCCGCCGCCCGTCATCACGAATATCAGATCGGCGAAGGTAGCAATCCAGATCGTTCGCAGCATGACGGTTATAGCGATCGTGGGCGCCAGAAACGGGATCGTCAGCCAGGTGAAGCGCTGCAGGACGCTTGCGCCGTCGAGCGCCGCCGCCTCGTAAAGCTCGTTGGGAATGGATTTCAGCGCGGCCAGCAGGGTGATGGCGAAGAACGGCACACCGAACCAGACATTCGCGAGGATCGGCCCCCACATCGCGGTTGCTGGATCCGACAGAATATTCGTCGGCTGCGCCTGCACGCCGAGGTGAAATAGCCAGTGGGGCAATGGGCCGATCACCGGATTGAACAGCCACGCCCAGGTAAGGCCCGCCAGGAAACTCGGCACTGCCCAGGGGAGGAAGACAACCGCTTGCACGAATTTCCGGCCGCGAAAATCTCGGTTCAGCAGCAGTGCTAGGGCAAGACCTAGAGCGAATTGCAACACCAGGCTGCCGGCGGTCCACCAAACGGTATTGACCAGCGCCTGGCCTAAAGCCGGATCGCCCAGCATGCGGCGATACTGATCCAAGCCGACATATTCGGATCGGAAGGCCGTGAACCTGCGGAAGGAATAGCCAATGCCCACGACAAGCGGGATCAGCAAGACCAACAACAGGATCGTCAGCGCCGGAGTGATATAGAGCCAGGGCTCGATCGCCCGGCGAAAAGCCCGACCCAAGGAGGGTCGGTGCGCATCGCGGCCCTGGCTCAATGTCACAGACATCGGGCGCTCAGTTTTGACCCTTCTTCGCCTTATAGGCTTTCAGCTGATCGACCAGATAGGCCGCCCACTGGTCCGCCACATCCTTTGCGGTCCGTTGTCCCAGCAGAACTTGCTGGAACGTCTTGATCGAGATGTTATCGTAAAGATCGCCGAAACCCTCCAGATAGGTCGGCGGCGTCACCATCTCGTATTTCGTCGTGTCGTTGAGTTCAGCGAACCAGCCCTTGAACTTGTCACTCGCGAAATAGGCGTTCTGCTCGGCGTTCTTATGCACGGGCAGGGTGCCGACGACCTTCGACCAGGCCAGGTTATTCGCCGGCGACACCATGAACGATAGCAGCTTCCATGCGTCGTCTTTCTTTTCCGAACTGGCGAAGATCGCCCAGCCGCCGTAGCCAAGGGTCGGGAAGGCTTTGCCGCTGGGCCCGACCGGGATGGGTGCCACCGCGAAATCATCCGGTGCCATTTTGTCCGCGATGCCGATCAGAGCGTCAGGGTCCTGGTCCAGCATGGCGCAGGTGCCCGAATAGAACCCCGCCACGATTTCGTTGAAGCCCCAGTTCACGCTATCCTTCGGAGCCGAGCCGTCTTTGTACATCTGCGCCAGCAATTCCAGGCCCTGCACAGAGCCTGCATCACTGAAGGTCGAGCTGCCGTCTTTGTTGAAATAGCCCGGCTTGCCATCCATCGTGTTCATGAACATCGTGATGCCGGAGAACCCGCCCGGACCACCGCGCAGGCAATAGCCGTATTTGCCGGGAATGGCCGAAATCTTCTTGCTGTCAGCGACAAAGTCATCAAGGGTCGCGGGGGGTGCCGTGAGACCGGCCTGGGCGAAAAGCTTCTTGTTCCAGAACAGGCCGCGCACATAGAAGCCGTAGGGAATCTCATAGAGCGTGCCATGCACGGCGGAGCCGAATTGCTTCGCACGATCGCTCAGCGTGGCGAGATCCGGCGAAGCCTTCAGGTAAGACCCGAGATCGAGGAGCTGATCGTTATTGGCATAAAGCCCGAGCCAGCGATCCGGCATCTCCACGATGTCGGGAGTATCGCCGGCCTGAACCATATTGAGGAACTTCTCGAAGGCCTCGCCCCAGGGCAGAGAAGTCAGCTGAACATGCACGCCAGGATTGGCCTTCTCGAAGGCCGCGAACTGCTGCTGAAGCAGTGCCGTTCGGGCGGGGCTTGGAATGACCTCCACGACCTTCAGCGTGGTATCAGCCCAGGCGGTTCCCGCGAACATCCCCACCACAAGGGCGGCGGCAGCCGCCTTCGCGCATAGACTGCGGAGCTTGCTGGTCGTTCTGGTCATCTTTTCCCCCATTTTAACGTCGCGCTTTGAGCAGCGCTTGCTCGAGATCAGCCCATAAAGCCGCCGGATCCTCTAGACCGACATGCAGGCGGATCGTTCCCTCGGTAACCCCGAAATACGACAGCGAATTAGATCCTGGCGTTTGCTGCAGGGTCGCCAGCGCGGGCACGACCAGGCTCTCATGGCCGCCCCAGCTTACACCAATGCGAAACAGCGTGAGAGCATCGACGAAGGCCGGAACGTCGATCGTGCTATTGGCCTCGAAGGAAAAGAGCCCGGTCGAGCCCAGCAACGTCGCCCCGCCCGGATGATTCGAGAAAGCCGGATGCATGACGCGAAGAACCGACGGATGGTCGCGCAACTGCGCCGCGATGCGCAGCCCGCTTGACTCGTGACGTTGCAGCCGCAGTGGCAGACTACGCAGGCCCCGCAGCAACAACCATGCCTCAAAGGGCGAGAGCTTGGCGCCAAACATCGAATAGGTGGTTTCATTCACCCGCCGGATAAGCTCGGCGCCGCCGGCCACGACACCGGCGACCGTATCCGAATGCCCTCCGAGGTATTTCGATGCGGAATGCAGCACGAGATCAATGCCGTGTCGCGCGGGCTGCTGAAATAGCGGGGTCGCCCAGGAATTATCGACTGCTGTAAGGACTCCGTGGGACCGAGCCAGAGCCGCAAGCCGAGGCAATTCCTGCAGCTCGAAAACATTCGAGCTCGGGCTCTCCAGATAGAGAAGACGAGCGCCCGGTAGCTGTGCCGCCACCGACTCGGGATCTGTCGCATCGACATAATCCACGGTGATGCCGAAGCGGGGCAGCAGGCGCTGAAACAGCCTGAAAGTATCGCCATAGATGTGTCGGGCCGAAAGGATGCGGTCGCCGCTGCTGACGAAAGCGAGCACAGTGGCGCTGATGGCGCCCATGCCCGAGGAGAAGGCTCGCGCCGCCTCGGTTCCCTCGAGCGCGGCGACGCGGCGCTCGAATTCCATGACCGTGGGATTGTCTCCGCGGCTGTAGATCGGGCGGCTGATCCGGCCGGCGAAGGCGTCTTCCATTTCTTGGTAACTGCGGAAGGTAAAGAGCGACGATTGGTAAATCGGCGGAACGACGGGGTCGAACGGCAGGTTCTCGTCATGCGCCAGTAGGGTTGCCGCCCGCTCAAGAACGGCAGTGCGATCTGGCACGCTGGAAACCTTCGTCGTTTCGCTTAGCGGCATGTCAGCCATCGATCTCGACTTTTCGCATTGTGGCGCCGCGCATCAGATCGTGCCGCACGGTCTCCAGCAGCTTGAATGTCTCTTCCCGGGCGCCCGTAGCGTCGCCGCGCGCGATCGCCTGGAATATCGTGCGATGGAAGGGGAAGCTCGCATGGCCGAAATCCGCCATGCCCAGAGGATGCTCCCAAAACCGATGCATAAGGTCGCGCATCGCGCCCAACATCTGGGTGATGAGCGGATTGGCCGCGCTCGTGATGATGGCCTGATGAAACTCCCAATCGGATTGCGTCGACACCTCTCCGGGCTGGAAGAAGACCGGCTCCATCCGGTCGAGCCGGTCTCGGATAAGAGCCAGTTCCCCGGCACTTGCCCGCTCCGCGCATATCGCGGCGGCCTCCGCCTCAAGGGCGCGGCGAACCTCCAGCATATGTAGCAGGCTCTGGAGATCATGACCCGGTAGAGTGAGCGGCAAGTGGAGGCTGTCGGGCGAGATGGCGCGCAGAAGAAAGGTTCCGGACCCCTTCCTCATGTCGATGACGCCCAGGCTTTCCCAGCGCTTGAGCGCCTCGCGAATTGTCCCCCGGCTCACCGCCAGCTTCTCGGCAAGCGCGCGCTCGGTGGGCAAGCGCGCGCCGGGCGAAAGTCCGGCCGAGGCAATGAAAGCGGCGAGCGATGTCAGGACCGCCTGGTCGCGAGTTTGCGGCCGGATCGGCGCCAAGGCGAAATCGCTAATACCAGCCTCCCGCCAAAATTGGTCCGACAACCCGACCAAGGTTGGATCAACCGGAAGGCGGCGTCAACTCCCCGGCCCTCCTTCGTCCGTGCCCTATTGGGCGAGAAAGCCGCCATCGACGGCGAGCGTATGCCCGGTAATCATCGCCGCCCCGGGGCTCGCCAGGAAAGCGATGGCATGCGCGACTTCCTCTGGCTCGGCGAGGCGACCAAGCGGCGTCACTTCGCGAATCCGGCGCATCAGATCAGGATTCTGTTCGAGCTCGCCAATGAAGGCCGTGCGCGTCCAGGTCGGCGCGACGGCGTTGACGCGAATCTTGTGAGGCGCCCATTCCACCGCCAAAGCACGCGTCATATTCACTACAGCGCCCTTGGTCGTCTGGTAGGAAATATTCGGATAGAGGCCGCCACCTGACAGACCCAAAATCGAAGCGGTGTTGACGATCGCGCCCCCGAAGCCGCTTTTGATCATCTGGCCGGCGGCAGCCCGCGCGCATAAAAACACGCCTGTCATATTGACGGCGACCACCGCGTTCCAATCGTCAAGCGCGAGTTCAAGCGACGGCCGGCGGATAACCCGGCCGGCGTTATTGACCAGGATGTCGAACCGCCCTTCCCGCGATCCGATCTCCGCGAAGGCGGTCTCGATACCGGCTTCGTCCGTGACGTCCAGTTCAAGACCCGTGGCGAAATCCGACCCGATCTCCGACGCAGCACTCATCGCGGCGTCTCCGTCACGGTCCGCCAATACGACCCGACAGCCCAGCGACGCCAAAACTTTGCCGGTCGCGAGACCAATGCCGTTCGCGCCGCCGGTAACCACCGCTACGAGGCCATCGACTCTATAGGGATTCGGTATCGCTTCAGACTCGGACACGGCGGGGACCCCATACTGTAAAGTGCCACCCGGAAAACCTCTGGCAGATCTAACGTTGGCGCAAGGCTCGCGGGGTTCTGAGCATCCGCCCGAGTGATCCGGACGTAGGCTCTTTACGACGCCCGACGGGTGTAACCCGAGCGCCAACGGCCACGAATGAGATAGCGGATACACTCTAGCAGGGAGACGCGGACATGGTGACCAGACGGGCGATCTTCGGAGCGACGGCGCTTGCCGGCCTGGGGGTGCTTATCGGGCTGCCGCGGCGGAAACCCGCATTGGCGGCGACGTTCGAGGTGACGCATACCGACCAGGAATGGCGGGCCATGCTCAGCCCGGCCGCCTATGACGTCCTTCGACACCAAGGCACCGAGGCACCGTTTTCTAGCCCGCTCGACCTCGAGACGAGGAAGGGCGTCTATAACTGCGCCGGCTGCGCCCTGCCGCTCTATTCCTCGGCGACAAAATTCGACAGCCACACGGGCTGGCCGAGTTTCTGGCAGCCGCTGACGAACGCGGTCGCGACGTCAACTGACACCAGCTTCGGCATGGACCGCGACGAAGTCCATTGCAAACGTTGCGGCGGCCATCTCGGCCATGTCTTCACGGACGGACCGAAGCCCACCGGCCTGCGCTATTGCATGGACGGCGTCGCGCTTACCTTCAAACCGGCGTAAAGGACCAAGATCGTGTCGATCATTTCCATGGTAAAGGCATCCCCGGCGCGCTCGGCGGCTGTTGGCCTGGGCGCGCTTCTGGTTGCTGCTTTCGGTTCGGGTCAGTTCCTGACGGCCCGCGCGGCCGATCTCGACCAGCGGCTTCCCCTCCCCGCGGTCAGTGAACCGGCGAGCACGGCGTCTTCCGAGACGGTTGTCTTCGCGGGCGGCTGCTTCTGGGGCGTGCAGGGGACATTCCAGCACGTCAAAGGCGTGACGGAGGCGATGTCTGGCTACGACGGCGGCAAAGCGGATACCGCGCAATACGAAACGGTGAGCACGGGCACGACCGGCCACGCGGAATCCGTGCGGGTGACCTTCGATCCGAAAGTCGTGTCCTACGAGCAGCTTTTGCAGATTTTCTTCTCGGTCGTCTCCGATCCGACTCAGGTCGATCAGCAGTCGCCGGATACGGGCACGCAGTACAGGTCAGAGATCTTCACGACGACGCCGGAACAAGCGCAAGTCGCGAAGCTCTACATCGCGCAGCTCGACCAAGCGAAAGTGTTTTCCGCGCCCATCGCGACGATTGTCGGCCATGACACGGGCTTCTACAAAGCCGAGGGCTATCACCAGAACTATCTAACGCTGCATCCCGACAGCGGATATATCAGCACCTTTGACCTGCCAAAGATCGAAGCCCTGAGCAAGGTGTTTCCGGAGCATTTCTCGACGAGCCCGGTCTTGATCGCCAATACTGGAAAGTCCTGAGATCTGCACGCGGGATTAGGAAGCATGCGTGCTGTTCTTCTTCTGGCGGGGCTGGGACTTTTCGCGGTTCCCGCGACAGGTTGCTTCGCTCAGAAGGCACCGGTTGTCGTTGAGCTCTTCACGTCTCAGGGCTGTTCCTCCTGCCCGCCCGCGGATGCGTTTCTGACTGACCTCGCGCGGCAACGGCGTGATGTGCTGCCATTGGCGTTTCACATCACCTATTGGGATAATTTGGGTTGGAAGGATCCGTATTCGCTGCAAGCGGCCACGAGCCGGCAACAGGACTACGCGAGTAGGCTTGGCGATGGGCAAGTCTATACGCCGGAAATGGTGGTTGGTGGCGTGCATGCCTTCGTCGGCTCGGATCGCGCGGAAGGGCTTGACGAGATCTCCCGCGCCGCAAATGCCCCGAGTGTTCCGCTTCGGCTGGCCCGCACGGGGGAGACCCTAACCATCTCGATCGCTCAGGGAACAGGGCGCGGCACGGTCGTGTTGATCGGGTTCGACTCTCACCACCGAACGCCTATCGCGAGAGGCGAGAATGGCGGGCGCACTGTGCTGGAGTCCAATATCGTCAGATCCTTGGATGTGGCTGGAAAATGGACCGGCGCCGCGCTTGAACTACAACATGCGACGCCGGCGGGGGAAGAATTCGCCGTACTGCTACAGGCTGGCGATGGCCGCATCCTTGGAGCGGCACGGCTCAACGGCGCGGGATCCTGACGGCTTCAGAATTGCTGCGACCGCTTTGCGTTGATGTCGCCGGGGCGCGATTCTCTGTTTTGAATCTCTCACCTCCACCACGTCGTCCTCTGTGAAGGCCGAGAATCCACGCCTTGCCTGCGTGACGAAGGCAAGGTGTGGATGGCACGCCTTCGCGTGCCATGACGGATCTTTTGGGTCGCAGTCCACTATTGGATCGTCATGCCCTACGCCGCCGCTCGTTTCACCACCGCGTCAGCAACGGGAGCAGCAACCGCGCGACAAGCGTCACCAATCCGCATCCCACAGTGTACCAAACAGCGACGTAAAGCGGATCGTCATGCGGGCAGGCAAAGACGAACACGAACGCACCCCAGGCCGCCGCGGCGATGCCCACCGCCAGGGCCGTGCCGCCAGTATCCGTCGGCGCCCCCCGCCGCATAAGAAGTCCGAGACCAATCACCGGCGGCACTGACAGAACGACCATTTTGTAAACGCACTGAAGGCCGTCATGCCAAGCCAGCCGGGCTGCCAAAGTTGGGATCCCGGCACGCGCCGCATCGACCAGCCATCCCGTCGCGAAGCACAAGGCGATGACGATAATGAGCAATCTCAGTCCGCGCCGTGGTGAGGTCGCCGGGTCCAATGACCAGATAGCCGTGACGCCGCCCGCGACCGCGATCAGGCCCATGCTTCCCAGCTTCCACCAGAATGACGGCAGACCCATCGCCATGTGCATATCCGGTCGCGCCTGGCCCATTCCCAGGAATAGTGCGAGCTCCAGGACGCAAAGAGCCATCAGCAGCAGCCCCTCGATTCTCGGGCTGCGGCGGCGAACAGGTTTGAGATCGCCCGCGAGGCGGTCGATCAGCTGATTATTCGGCATCTGATCGCCCTCGCACCACGGACGCCAGACGCGCCAAGCCACGATGAATATTGACTTTGACGAGTGAGACCGACTGGCCCGTTTTGGCGGCGGCCTCCTCGATGCTGAAGCCCTGCAGCTTGACCAGCCGAATTACTTCCGACTGCGCCGGTTTCAGGTCGCGCAGAAGACGCTCGAGAGATGTGGCGCTGGTGACCGCCTCCTCGTGATCGCCGACGGAGATCGTGTCGCTCAGCGCTTCCGTTGGCCGAGCTTTCATCGATCGCAGACGGTCGATCCACTTGTAGCGGGCGATCGCCGCAAGCCAGGGCCCGAATGGGCGCGCCGGATCGTAGGTATGCCGCTTCTCGTGAATTGCCAGGAGCGTGTCCTGAACAGCATCTTCGACCATCGAAGGAGGTAGGCGCCGGGCGAAATACTGGCGCAGCCAAACACGGATCTCACTGAGAAGGCGGTGATAGACCCCGCCATTTCCCGACTGCGCGGCCGCCATAAGCGAACCCCAGTCGCTATCGACCACGCGAGACTCCCGGCCTGGCGCGAGCATCACTACGACCGGGCGGACCCATCGAAGCAAGGTCGGCGACCCGGCACTCCTCGGCATTTGCGCGGCGACCATGGTCTCTCATTCGAAGACGAGGAGCCATGGGTTACACCTGCCTGTTCAGCGAGGAGCGAAGCTCGTCCGATGCTTCGCCCGGCACTCCGGCCAGGGTCAGCGCAGCGCCGCGTTCAGTTTATCGAGCGCGGCCGAGCCTGGGCACAGATCCGCTTCAACGAGCTCGTTGAACGGCGTCGAGACGGTGTTCATATAACCGTGCAAGTCGTCCGGTTCCTGATCGACATAGAGCAGACCGGTCACGATTTCCCCGGATGCGCGCCGATGCTGCAGGAAGCTGATCGCCGCCGCCCGGTCATGCACATCATAGTCGCCCGCGATCTTACGAAGCCGTAGCAGCGAGCCGTCATGCTGCTTGACCACCTCCACCGAACCAGGCGCGTAGTCGACCGTGATCTCCTCGCGTTCGGTGATGAAATCCAGATAGTTCACCGCCTCATTATGCTCGCGCACATAGTCGAAGCTTTTGGTCGAACCGACGTGATTGTTGAATGCGACACAAGGCGAGATGCAGTCGATGAAGGCGGCGCCTTGATGCGTCAGCGCCGCCTGGATCAGCGGCACGAGTTGGCCCTTGTCCCCGGAGAAGCTGCGCGCCACGAAGCCCGCACCGAGTTGCATCGCCATGCTGACAAGATCAATCGCCTCGTCATTATTGACCACGCCTCGTTTGCTTTTAGCACCCTTATCGGAGGTCGCGGAGAACTGGCCCTTGGTGAGGCCGTACACGCCATTGTTCTCCACGATGTAGACCATATTGACGCCGCGCCGCATGGCGTGGGCGAATTGGCCGAGGCCGATTGAAGCGGAATCTCCATCGCCGGAAACGCCGAGATAGATCAACTCGCGATTCGCCAGATTGGCACCGGTCAGGACGGACGGCATCCGTCCATGCACGCTGTTGAACCCATGCGAATTGCCGAGGAAATAGGTCGGCGTCTTGGACGAACAACCGATGCCGGAAAGCTTGGCGATGCGATGGGGCGGCAGGTCCAATTCAAAGCAAGCATGGACAATCGCGGCACTGATGGAGTCATGGCCGCAGCCGGCACAAAGGGTCGAGATTGTCCCCTCATAGTCGCGGCGCGTGAAACCGAGGGTGTTCGCGGCGAGGCCAGGGTGATGCAGCTTGGGCTTCGGCAGGAAGGTCATGGCGCGCTTCTCCGGATCGGCACGACGGTCGATGAAGCGTGCTCCTCGATCATTTCCACAATCATCCCCGCCGTGATGGGCGAGCCATCGTAGTGCAATACCCGCTGCAGCTTGGCCGGGTTGATCTCTAACTCGTTCACGATCAGCGTGCGCAGCTGCGCATCACGATTCTGCTCGACAACAAAAACCTTGTCATGCGCTTCGATGAAGGCGCGAACCTCCTCGCTGAACGGAAAAGCCCGAACCCGCATCAGAT
This sequence comes from Acidisoma sp. L85, assembly GCF_009765865.1. Lineage (GTDB taxonomy): Bacteria > Pseudomonadota > Alphaproteobacteria > Acetobacterales > Acetobacteraceae > Acidisoma. The sequence goes on along the minus strand of NZ_LMUQ01000084.1, from coordinate 275,673 downwards.
CGAGATGGACGCCCTGTTCCGCAAGGCGATCATCCGCCTCATGCATCGCGGCACTGGTCGAGCCATAGTAAATCGCGCCGAGACGGGTGGGCTCACGCGCCGCCCTTACCTCGGGCGCCGGAACAAGAGTCGCCGCCGTTGCGAACTTCCGCAGCAGCCGCTGCATGTTCTCTTCGTATGCCTCGGCCCGCTCGGTGTAGCGCGCGTGCCGATCCTTCGACGTGCCGCGCGTGAAGAACGAACCGCGCGTCGGGTGCGTGCCGGGATAGGTGCGGTAGGTAATGCCGTCACCATCAACGTCTAGATAACGTCCGAATTCGCGTCCGGCTTCCAGATCAGCGGCGGTCATGACCTTGCCGCGATCCATCTGGCGTGTGTCGTCCCATGTGAAGGGCCGCGTCAGCCGCTCATTCATGCCGATATCAAGGTCGAGCATGACGAAGATCGGCGTCTGCAACCGATCCGCCAAATCGAAAGCCAGCGCCCCGAATGTGAAGCACTCATGCGGATCTTCCGGCAGCAGCATCACATGCTTGGTGTCGCCGTGGGACGCGTAGGCGCAGGCCAATAGATCGCATTGCTGGGTCCGTGTCGGCATGCCGGTTGAGGGGCCGGCGCGCTGCACGTCAAAGATCACCGCTGGGATTTCAGCGAAATAGGCCAGGCCAAAGAACTCCTGCATCAGCGAGATGCCGGGGCCGGAAGTGGCGGTAAAGGCACGCGCGCCATTCCAGGCCGCGCCAATCACCATGCCGATAGAGGCCAGCTCGTCTTCGGCCTGCACGATCGCAAAGCGATTCTCTCCGGTTACCTTGTCCACCCGGTAGCGGGCGCAGTATTTCTGAAATGCTTCGGCAAGTGAGGAGGACGGCGTGATCGGATACCAGGCGGCGACCGTGGCACCACCGTAGACGGCGCCGAGTGCGGCAGCCGCGTTACCCTCGATGGAGATCCGGTCACCGACCGCGTCGGACCGCCGCAGCGTCAGGCCGATGGGGCATTTGAGGTGGGCTAGCGCGTAGTCTCGTCCCATATGCAGTGCATGAATATTGGGAGCGATCAGCTTATCCTTGCCCTTGAATTGTTCGCCGATCAGGGTCTCGAGTTCAGCAATGTCGATCTGCAGCAAGGCGGCCAGCGCGCCAACATAGATAATGTTTTTGAACAGTTGTCGCTGGCGTGGATCGCTATATTCTTTGTTGCACAGCTCGGTTAGCGGCATACCGATTACGACGATATCGTCGCGAAATTGGCTGGCGGGCCGTGGCTTAGTTGAATCGTAGAAAAGATAGCCGCCCGGCACGATGGATGCGATGTCTTGGTCCCAGGTCTGCGGATTCATCGCAACCATGAGGTCGGTGCCTTCGCGGGCGCCAAGATAGCCGGCTTCCGAGATGCGCATCTCGTACCAGGTCGGCAATCCCTGAATATTGGACGGGAAGATATTGCGTGGCGCCACCGGTATGCCCATCCGGAGGACGGACTTGGCGAATAGCTGATTGGCACTCGCGGAACCCGAGCCGTTGACGTTAGCGAATTTGACTACGAAATCATTGACGCGTTGTAGGCTGTTAGCCGCATTCAATGCTTGGAGCATGCCGATCCCGCCTGTGCCACATCGAGAAGAAAGCGTTGCATATCCCAGGCACCGGTGGGGCAACGCTCAGCGCAAAGGCCACAATGCAGACAGACGTCCTCGTCCTTCACCATTACCCGCGCAGTCTTTAACGGACCGGAAACGTAAAGGTCTTGGGTGAGATTAACCGCCGGAGCATTGAGTCGCGTGCGCAGCTCGGCTTCCGGACCATTTTCGGTAAAGGTGATGCAGTCCACCGGGCAGATATCGACACAGGCATCGCACTCGATACAAGCCGCGTCGGAGAACACAGTCTCCACGTCGCAGTTCAGGCATCGCTGTGCTTCCGCGAAGGCCTGCTTCAGGTCAAAGCCAAGCTCGACCTCGGCCTTGATGTCGGCGAGGGCAATCGCCTTGTCCTGGTGCGGCACGGCGAAGCGCAGATCGTTCGAGACGTCGTTGTCGTAGCTCCACTCATGGATGCCCATCTTCTGGCTGCTCAGCCAGACATGCGGCGGCGGCCGGTTTTGCAGTTCCTCACCGCGGCAGGCGAGGTCGATCGAGATCGCCGCCTGATGACCATGCGCTACAGCCCAGATGATATTCTTCGGCCCGAAGGCGGCGTCGCCGCCAAAGAATACCTTCGGATGTGTCGACCGAAACGTGACCTGATCCACCACCGGCATGTCCCAGCGGTCGAACTCGAGCCCGATATCGCGCTCGATCCATGGGAAGGCATTCTCCTGGCCGACCGCGACCAGGACGTCGTCGCAGGGCATATGCACGTCGGGCTCACCGGCATTCATCAGCTTGCGCCTGCCCTTTTCGTCGATCTCAGCGCGCACCTTCTCGAACAGCACGCCGGTCAGACGGCCGTCCTCATGGGTGAACTCCTTGGGCACAAGGAAATTGAGGATCGGGATGTCCTCATGCATCGCGTCGACCTTTTCCCAAGGCGACGCCTTCATCTCCTCAAATCCGCTGCGCACCACGACCGTCACCTCGGTGCCGCCTAGGCGGCGGGCGGAGCGGCAGCAATCCATCGCGGTATTGCCGCCGCCCAGCACGATCACCCGCTTGCCAATGGCGGTGATGTGGCCAAAGGACACCGATGACAGCCAATCGATGCCGATATGAATATTGCCAGCGGCCTCCTGGCGGCCCGGAAGCACCAGGTCCCGGCCACGGGGCGCCCCTGACCCAGCAAAAACCGCGTCAAAGCCCTCATCGAGGAGCCCTTTGAGGCTATCGATTCGGGTGTCGAACCGGGTCTCGACACCGAGATCGAGCACATAGCCCACCTCTTCATCGATGACCTGCTCGGGGAGCCGAAATTTCGGGATCTGGCTCCGGATCATGCCGCCGCCGCGGCTTTCCCCGTCGAATACCACGACCTCATAGCCGAGCGGTGCGAGGTCCCGCGCTACAGTCAGGGAGGCGGGCCCAGCGCCGACGAGCGCAATGCGCTTGCCGTTGCGGGCCGTCGCTGGCGTGGGCAGCCTCGCCGAAATGTCGCCCTTGTAGTCAGCGGCGACGCGCTTGAGGCGGCAGATCGCCACCGGCTCTTCCTCGACCCGGCCTCGCCGGCAGGCAGGTTCGCAGGGACGATCGCAGGTGCGCCCCAGGATGCCGGGGAAGACGTTTGATTCCCAATTCACCATATACGCATCGGCATAGCGGCCAGCAGCGATGAGGCGGATGTATTCGGGAACCGGCGTATGCGCCGGGCAGGCCCACTGACAATCCACAACTTTATGGAAATAGTCAGGATTCCGAATATCGGTCGGTAGCAAAAGCACCCCCCAACTCCAGCCCGCTTACCAGCCTAGCGGGGCCGGGCAATCAAGCTGCTACAGGCTTAAGCCGATCTTTCGCGACATTATAATCCCGTCGCTTAGGCGGGAACACTAGGCGGAAAGGTGAACCCCAGCAACCATAGGCAGCTTGCGCCGGGCGCATGGCGGTCACCGGAAGAAGCTGGGGACTAGGTCAATCCGACGCTGTGCGGGCCACCGCGATCCCAGGCTACAGGGGGGCGCCTCAGAACTCCGTAATCGGGAGAAATGCCTCAAATTTGTTGACGGTCTTCCCCAGATATCCGATCTTCCGCCAAGCTCAACCGGACGGTCCAAAACACAATGCTCCTGTCCGAGTCGGGCCAATTCATGATAACCCTCACGCTGGGCCGGCCGACGAGACATCCTCGGCTAAGGTCAGCCAAGTCGGAGCTTATTTTTTGCCAGCTCAACCATAGACCAGGGTCGGAGCGCTCCTTTAGGTCACCATCTTCGATCAAAATCCCTTGAGTTGTTCGGATTTTGAATGCTTTATGGATCGACCTGGGAGATCTGCGTCCACGGTCGCGCCGACTAGATCGCCCGTCACACTTGCAACAGGATGCTACTGATGCGTAAACCTCGCTCTCCTCTGGCTCTAATTCTCGGGCTTGCCATGTCCGCCGCGGTTGTCACGGCGGCGTCAGCACAGGTGACCGGCTCTCCGGTCCCGGCCCCGGGCTCGGTAAACACCCTGACAGGCCAAAATGCAGGTACTGTCGGCAGCGGCGCCAACAATTCGGCCCCGTCTGGTGGACCGGCTTTGACCGGCACCCCTCACGTCAAGACCCACAAGCGCCACAACCGGCACATGTACGGCAAGAACTACAACTACATGAAGCATTCCAAGCGCTAACTCAGGATGAGCGGGCCGCGTATCTAGCGGTTCATCAGCGCAGAATCGGCGGCCGTCAGATCGCGGTGGGCATCCTTGGTGCCCACCGCGATCTGACTCAGCCGCAATCAATCCGGCCAACAGCGCAAACCCAATCCACAGCAGATCTGAAATTCCGCCCCGAGTCGCGGTCGATTTTTCGCGGCGATCGGAGTGGCCCTCGATGCTTCGGCCTCAGCCTTCGGGTGGCCGAGGGCGCTCAAGGCAACCGTCTCGAATGAGCGGAAAGACCAGCATGAGATATGCCTCGCTCTTCCTGCTCCTGCTCCTGCTCCTGCTCCTGCTCCTGCCGCCAGGGGCCACGCGCGCCGCTCAGGAACAGCCGGTGGAAGCGACCCGGGGCATGGTCGTTTCTTCCCAGCACCTGGCCTCGGAGATCGGAGTCGAGATCATGAAGGCCGGGGGCAACGCCATCGATGCCGCCGTGGCCGTCGGTTACGCTGAGGCGGTCGTCAATCCGTGCTGCGGCAATATCGGCGGCGGCGGATTCATGACCCTGCACCTCGCTGACGGACGGAATCGGTTCATCAATTTCCGCGAGACCGCACCCGGCTTGGCAACTCCGGATATGTATCTCGATTCGGCAGGCAAGGTCATTCCGGGTGCCAGCCTCTATGGCTGGAAAGCCGTTGCGGTACCTGGAACAGTGTTGGGATTGGACACCGCGCTTCGCGAATATGGCACGCTGCCTCGGGCCGAGGTGATGGGCCCAGCGATCCGCCTGGCTCGCCAAGGCTTCGTCTTGGTCCAAGGGGACACCGACCTCATCGAGATAGTGGCTCCCCAACTGCGCACGCGGCCGGACCTAGCCCAGATTTTCCTGCGGCCTGATGGCAATGCGCTGCAGCCTGGAGATCGGCTCGTCCAGCCCGAACTTGCCGACACGTTAGAAGCTATCTCGAAGAACGGATCAGACGCCTTCTACAAAGGGCGGATCCCGCAAGCGGTGGAGACTGCATCCGATGCCGCGGGCGGAATCCTGAAAGCCGCGGATTTCGCGAACTACACGATAAGCGAAAGCGAGCCTCTGAAGTGCAACTATCGCGGGTATCGGGTCTTTTCCGCGCCACCGCCTTCCTCGGGCGGAACGACGCTTTGCGAGATCCTGAATATCCTCTCCGGCTACAACATGAAGGCGCTAGGGTTCCACTCCGCCGCAGCCGTCCACGCGATTACGGAAGCCGAGCGTCACGCCTATCTCGATCGCAATACCTATCTGGGCGATCCGAACTTCGTCACCAATCCGGTTGCCCGCCTGCTGTCGCCGCAAAACGCCGCCGCCATACGCGCGGTCATTCCCGCGCAACGCGCTGGCGCATCGAACGAGCTTCGGCCCAGCACATCATCGCAGGAGAAGACGCAAACCACGCATTACTCGATCCTCGACAAGGCGGGGAATGCCGTGAGCGTCACCTACACGATCAATGGCGGCTTCGGCGCTTTCGTGATGGCCCCGGGCACAGGCTTCCTACTCAACGATGAAATGGACGACTTCACCGCGAAGCTTGGCGTGCCGAACAAGTTTGGATTGGTTCAGGGCGCGGCAAATGCCATAGCCCCAGGAAAGCGTCCCCTCTCATCAATGGCACCGACGGTGGTAACAAAAAATGGCCGGGTTTTCCTCGTGCTGGGATCACCCGGAGGGTCGCGCATCATTACGATCGTCCTGGAGACGCTGCTGGATATCTTGGACTATGATCTATCGCCGACCGCGGCCGTGAGTGCTCCGCGCTTTCATCATCAGTGGCTGCCGGACGCGATCGATACCGAGCCACTCGCTCTATCGGCGGATACCCTCAAAACATTGAAAGCGATGGGCTATGAGATACGCCCCGCGCGTCGCTGGGGCGCCATGGAACTCATCCTGGCCAAGCCGCACAAGCTTTACGGGGTAAACGATGATCGCAGCCCAGCAGGGGCGGCAGTAGGCTACTGATCACGCGGTCCCGCGATCCGACACGTACTCGGCACCAACCACCGCTTCTCCGGATTAGCCGCAGCAATCCAAGCAGGCGTGTTGGCTAGAGCAGCGACTTCGCCCGCTTCAGAACCTCCGAACAAACGCGTTGTGTCAGCTGCTCCTTCAAGGAGCTTCCGCCGAGTTGCACGTTCTGCCCGCCCGCCTGCAAGACGCCCTGACTGCCCTCGGTGAATTGGCTGGAGGAAGCCCCGCCCGAGCCTGTCACCTTGTTGACGAGAGCATCCTTCACCGAACTCGCCGACCCGCCGCTCACGAAATTGTTCTGAACGCAATATTGGAGGACACCGGCGATGTTGCTGGTGCTCGCCGAACCCACGGACGAGCCGGAGAGGCCGCCTAATCCACTCATAGCCGACCCTAGCGCACTGCCCTGGCCCGAGCCGGTGGCACCCTGGAGTGCGTTCAGCAATTGCGCCTGGGCGGGCACGCCTGGGATTGCAACGGCGAGAAGCGGCACTGCCAAGAGGCCCAGAAGCAGCTTTTTCATCGGACATCCTCGCATGGCTAGGCTCAGCAAGGTAGAACAGTGAGCATTCGACGCCCGAGGTCAAGAGCAAGAAATAATGCGATCGCCAATCTCGTGTGATCCGCCGACGTTGATGAACAGCTCTCGCGGTAGCGCTCCGCGAGCGTGTCTCATGTGATATTTGTAAGCGTGTGGAGCAGGACCACACGACAGATTACTGCTTCCCGAAGCTGGGTTCCTGAAGGCGGTCTTGTCGGTCTAAACTCGCCTTAGCCACGAGGCCAGCTCATGTGCTTCAGAGGAGAAAGCTAGTGGAACAAAGACGTCTCGGCAGATCGGGTTTCATGGTGCCCGTTCTCAGCCTCGGTACGGGTACTTTCGGCGGCAAGGGTGAGTTTTTCAAAGCCTTCGGCACTACCGATATCGCCGAGGCTACCCGCCTGGTTGATATCTGCCTCGAAGCCGGCCTCAACATGTTCGACAGCGCCGATATCTATTCGGCCGGCGCGGCGGAGGAAGTGCTTGGCGGCGCGATCGCGGGTCGGCGCGAGAAGGTGATCATCTCCACCAAAGCTACTTTCCGTAATGGCCCCGGTCCAAATGATGTCGGCTCTTCACGCTTCAACCTGGTCCGCGCTTGCGAACTCGCATTGAAGCGTCTGGGTACCGACTACATCGACATTTTTCAGTTGCATGGCTACGACGCTCTCACCCCGGTCGAGGAAACCCTCTCCGCACTGGACGACCTCGTGCGCGCCGGCAAGATCCGCTACGTCGGCGTTTCGAACTTTTCAGGCTGGCACCTCATGAAGTCGCTCGCGGTCGCAGAGCGCTACAATCTGCCGCGCTACGTGGCCCATCAGGCGCACTATTCCCTCGTTGGCCGCGACTATGAATGGGAATTGATGCCGCTGGGCGTCGAGCAGGGCGTCAGCGCGATCGTCTGGAGTCCGCTGGGCTGGGGTCGTCTGACCGGCAAGATACGCCGCGGCCAGTCGCTGCACGCAAACTCACGCCTGCATGTGACCGCCGAAATGGGACCGCCGGTTCCCGACGAATTTCTCTACACGGTTGTCGAGGCGATCGATCAAGTCGCGGAGGAAACCGGCAAGAGCGTGACGCAAATCGCGCTCAACTGGTTGCTGCAGCGGCCGACGGTCGCGAATGTTATCATCGGCGCGCGGAACGAGGAGCAACTCCGGCAGAATCTCGGTGCCGTCGGCTGGAACTTGACGGCCGAGCAGGTCGCGCGGCTCGACAAGGCCAGCGAGCGGACCTTGCCATACCCCTATTGGCACCAGCGGAGCTTCACTGAGCGCAATCCTGTTCCGGTCTAGCGGAGCCCAGGCGAGAGCAATCGTTTCGCGAGCTCCTCCCACTCCTCCTCCAGCGAGACGGCGGGCATCGATTGGCCAGCCCGCCGATACCAGTAGCCTGCATTCGCTACGTCGCCTTCCTGCCGGTGCAGAAAGGCGTGAACCTGATCGCAGCGCGGGTCGCCTTCCCGCTGCTGCGCGCAGCCATGGGCTTGGTCCCATTCGCCCTTGCCGGCCCACCACAAGGCCGCCAGGGCCAGATCCACATCATCGGGAGGCACGGCGGCGGATAAACTGGCCCGGAAGGCTTCAACGCTCAACATTTTCATATTTGATTCCAGTGTCATCGGTGACGCCCGTTAGCCGGCGAGGAAGCGCTCATATTCGTTCCAAAGTGTCGTGCCCCTAAAGCCTCCGATCCGACTTGATTTTTAGTGCGCCCACGGCGCGACACGTTGACATTCACGATAAAGCGATCTGTCCTTCGTGAGAACGACCCGTTGGGCGGTTAGCCGTGCCAGCGAGCGTCGAGTGAATGATCACAAGGGGGAACATCTCGTGATGACAACATCAAGGCGTGGCTTTCTTACGGGAAGCCTTTCGATGGTGCTTCTCCCGTCTCTCGCCCTTGCTCAGTCGGGCAATCCGGTCACCGCGCCGATCGAGCAATTCAGCGCAGTTCTGCTCAACGTCATGAAGGCGGGGAACAACACGCCTTTTCCCCAGCGCTACCAGATGCTCGCGCCTGCGGTCGATGCGACCTTCGACCTTGAGCGCATCCTCCGCATCTCGGTCGGGTCCTACTGGGCAGGCCTGCCGCCCGATCAACAGCAGAGGCTGCTGCAGGTTTTCCGTGCTTTCATCGTCGCGACCTATGTGTCCAATTTTCACTCCTACCGAAATCGGCGAATTATTGTGTTCCCCGCCACACGAGCGGTCGGCTCTTTTCAGGTGGTAACCAGCACCATCAACAAGCCTAATCGCGATCCGGTGCGAATCGACTATGTCATGGGGCAGAGCGGCGGAGGCTGGAGAGTCCAGGACATCCTTCTGGATGGGACGATTAGCCGCGTGGCGGTTCAACGGTCGGACTTCGCCTCGCAACTGTCAGCAGGCAATGCAAGCCGGCTGATCGCCACGCTCTCCCAGAAAGTTTCCCTCCTGTCGCATGGCACAGTGAGGGTTTAGAGCGCCGTCCTCGTCGCTCGATTCTTTAGGATTGGGTCCGGTTGAGGACGTTTGGCGTCCCGCTCGGCACGACTTCCGAGCGGCAGCGGTGAGGTGTCGATCTATCGGCCGTCTGCCCGGCGTCGCGTAAGCCTCGCCTATCGCATGCGTGCTTGTCGGGGTCTGGCGCCCCTGCGGCAACTGCCAACACTCTTTCCATCCCGAGCCCCTGCTCGCGGCGACGTGCGGCCCCACCCTCATAGGCCAAGCCCCCGCGTCAGCTAGCCGAACGGGACCTCCGACAACCGCGCTGGAGCGACTGGACGGCCGGACAATCGGACGTAGGCGGCAGGTTTCCGCGACGTGAGGTCGATTCGCCCGCGAAGAGGCAGCGATTCCTGGACCTGGGTCAGCGACGCCTTCCGAGACAATTTCACCATCTCCGCAAAGGTTCCTGGAATGGAACTTGCAGGGACGTGTGCGGGGCGCTCCGCGAGCTATTCGGCTGTTTTCGCGTCACGTCTCAGCAGGAGGGTGTCCTGTCCAGACACAAAGACGTTTTTAAGTCGGTTGATACGGCATGTTCTTGATGCATTGTAAGAGATCTCTACGCTACACTTGGTTGTGGTCGGATAAGCGACACAGGCGACGCGGTCTGCCGCCCTGATGGGGTAGTCCGCAGCACTGGTAGCTCCGGAAGCTACCTATCCCAACCGCAATCGCGCTCACGCGGCCAGTACGCTTGGAGGGCTCTATGAATCGACAGGACGACGTTTTCCTTCTCCACGCCAGCCTCCGCGATCAGACGCGCGAGGTGGAGATGAGCCTCGCCGAGTTCCTGAACCTGTGCCGCGATGACCCGCAGACCTATGAGAGCCCGGCAGAGCGCATGCTCCGGGCGATCGGGGCGCCAGAAATCGTAGATACCTCGCGGGACCCACGGCTCAGCCGTCTCTTCCTCAATCGCACGATCAGGGTCTACCCCGCCTTCTCCGATTTCCACGGCATGGAAGAGACGATCGAGCGCATCGTCGGCTTCTTCCGACATGCCGCGCAGGGCCTGGAGGAGCGCAAACAGGTACTCTATCTGCTAGGGCCGGTCGGCGGCGGAAAGTCCTCGATCGGCGAGCGGCTGAAGGCGCTGATGGAGCGCGAGCCGATCTATGTGCTCAAAGCGGGCAAAGAGCTCAGCCCGGTGTTTGAGACGCCGCTTGGCTTGTTCGACCCGGACATGATGGCCGACGCGCTGCGCGAGCGCTATGGCATCCCTCGCCGCGTATTGACCGGCATCGCCAGCCCTTGGGCGCTCAAACGGTTAGAGGAATGGGGCGGCGATATCGAGCGTTTCCGTGTGGTTAAGCTCTTCCCGTCCCGGCGCAAGCAGGTCGCGATCGCCAAAACCGAACCCGGAGACGACAACAACCAGGACATCTCGGCGCTGGTTGGCAAGGTCGATATCCGCAAGTTGGAGACCTTCAGCCAGAACGATCCAGATGCCTACGGGTTTTCGGGCGGCCTCAACCGAGCCAATCAGGGCATCCTCGAATTCGTCGAGATGTTCAAGGCGCCGATCAAGATGCTGCATCCCCTGCTGACTGCGACGCAGGAGGGCAATTATCTGGGCACCGAAAACATCGGCGCTATCCCGTTCCAGGGCATTCTCCTCGCTCATTCGAATGAGGCCGAGTGGCAGAGTTTTCGCAATAATCGCACCAATGAAGCTTTTCTCGACAGAGTCAGTGTCATCAAGGTCCCCTACTGCCTGCGGGTGACAGAGGAGAGCCGGATCTACGAGAAGCTGATCAGCGGATCGGCCTTGGTGGACGCGCCCTGCGCTCCGCATACGCTGGAGATGCTGGCCCGCTTCGCCGTGCTGTCACGGCTGAAGCCGCATGCGAACTCGCGGCCCTTCGCCAAAATGCGCGTCTATGATGGGGAGAACATCCGCGAGACCGACCCCAAGGTAAAAACGATGCAGGAGTATCGCGACACGGCGGGTGTCGATGAGGGGATGGACGGCGTCTCGACTCGCTTTGCCTACAAGGTTTTGTCGGCGACCTTCAACCACTCCTCGAACGAAGTCGCCGCGGATCCGGTGCATCTGATGTATGTGCTGGAGCAGGCCATCCGACGTGAGCAATTCTCACCTGACACAGAGGCCGCATATCTGGCCACCATCAAGACCGAGCTCGCCTCCCGGTATGCCGAATTCATAGGCAACGAAATCCAAAAGGCATACCTGGAAAGCTACGGCGACTACGGTCAGAACCTCTTCGACCGCTATCTCGATTACGCCGATGCCTGGATCGAGGACCAGGATTTCAAGGATCCCGACACCGGGCAAATGCTCAATCGCGAGCTCCTCAACACGGAGCTGACCAAGATCGAGAAGCCGGCCGGCATCGCAAACCCGAAAGACTTCCGCAACGAGGTCGTCAAGTTTGCATTGCGCAATCGGGCCGCCAATAGTGGCCGCAACCCATCCTGGACCAGCTACGAAAAGATCCGTGAAGTCATCGAGAAGCGCATGTTCAGCCAGGTGGAGGACCTACTGCCGGTGATCAGCTTCGGCTCCAAAAAGGACAACGAGACCGAAAAGAAGCACGATGAATTCGTCAGTCGCATGGTATCGCGCGGCTACACCGAACGACAGGTACGCCGGTTGGTCGAGTGGTACATGCGGGTGAAGCAGTCAGCCTGAGCGCGCGAAATTGGACATCATCGACCGAAGACCTAACCCACACGGCAAGAACCTGGAGAACCGGCAGCGGGTGCTCGTGCGAGCCCGCGCCGCGGTGGCACGGGCGACTCGCGCTGCGATCGACGAAGGAACCTTGCGGGAAGTAGGGCGCGATCAGGCTGTCACGATTCCGGCTGATTCCCTGCACGAGCCAAGTTTCCATACCATCTTCTCCAGCGGCCAGCGACAAGTAGTGCTGTCTGGGAATCGCGAATTCTCCGCAGGCGACCGGCTATCGCGACCCTCCAGCCGCGGCGGAGGCGGCGATGGTGGTAGCGGAAGCGGCAAGGGCGGCGGTGATGGAGAAGATGGCTTCCGCTTCGTGCTCACACGCGACGAATTCCTCGATTTGTTTTTCGAGGATCTCGAACTGCCGGATTTGGTCAAAAATCAGATCGTCGCGACCGAAACCACGTCGCCTACAAGGGCCGGTGTCAGCGTGGACGGCTCACCTTCCCAGATCGACATGGCACGCAGCTTACGCCAGTCGATGGCGCGCAGGATCGGCCTGCGCCGGCCGACCTCGCCGGAGGTGCTTTTGCTCCAAACCGAAATCGCGGCGCTTGAGGAGACTGGCGACGCCGCACAGCGGCTGCCGATTTTGCAGGCCGAATTGGCGCTAGCGCTGCGGCGGCTCGCAAGGGTTCCGTGGATCGATCCTATGGACCTGCGCTACCGCCGCTACACTCAGACACCAAAGCCGTCGGCGCGTGCCGTCATGTTCTGCCTGATGGACGTCTCCGGCTCCATGAGCGAGGCGATGAAGGACATTGCCAAGCGCTTTTTCCTCTTGCTGCATGTCTTTCTGGAACGCCGATACAAGCGCGTCGAACTGGTGTTCATCCGCCACACGGAGACGGCCGAGGAAGTGGATGAGCAGACCTTCTTTACCGATCCGCGCACTGGTGGAACGGTCGTCTCCACGGCGCTCGCCGAACTCAACCGCATCCAGCGTGCGCGGTATCCGAAGGATTCGTGGAACATTTACGCAGCGCAAGCCTCGGATGGCGATAATTCCGGCAGTGACACGCAGAAGGCGGTCGCGATGCTGGAGAATGATATCCTGCCGGTGGTCCAGCACTTCGCCTATATCGAGGTCGCGGCCTCGCTGGCGCAGATCAGAGGCGAGAGCGACCTCTGGCGTGGCTATGACCCACTAGCGCATCGCCAGCCGCGCCTCGCGATGCGCCGCGTGTCGGAGGCGCGCGAGATTTTCCCTGTGTTTCGCGAACTATTCGGACGAGCGACGACAGCAGCATGAACGAAATAGCACGGGCGAAAAGCGCTTATGGACTCATCCCCGCTCTATAGCGGTACCGACTGGGATTTCAGCACGCTGCGGCGGAGCTATGACGCGATCGAGCGTATCGCCCATGAGGAGCTTGGCCTAGAGACCTACCCGAACCGTATCGAAGTCATCACCGCCGAACAGATGCTCGACGTCTATACGGCGCACGGAATGCCTCTCACCTATCGCCACTGGTCATATGGTAAGCGCTTCTTGCAGCACGAGAGCAGCTATCGCCGCGGATATAGCAGCCTGGCTTACGAGGTCGTCATCAACTCGAACCCCTGCATCAGCTATCTGATGGAGGAGAACTCCGCGACAATGCAGGCGCTGGTGATCGCGCATGCGGCATTCGGACACAACCACTTCTTCCGCAACAATCATCTCTTCAAGCAATGGACTGAGGCTTCCGCGATCCTTGATTATCTGGAATTCGCCCGGTCCTATATTATCGGCTGCGAAGACCGCCACGGAGTTGCCGCCGTGGAGCGCATACTGGATGCGGCGCATGCACTTTCACGCCAAGGCGTGCATCGGCATGGCGGCGCACGCCCGCTCAACCTGAAGACAGACCAAAAACGCGAGCGGGAACGGCGTGAATACGACGAACGCGTGTTCGACGATCTCTGGCGCACGGTTCCAGGAACTAAAGCCATCGTCGACGCGGATCCGCTCGGCGAGCGGCGGCGGCGGCTCGGCCTGCCCGAGGAAAACCTCCTCTATTTCATCGAGAAGATCTCGCCGAAGTTGCAGTCGTGGGAAAGGGAAATTATCCGCATTGTGCGGCTGATCGCCCAGTATTTCTACCCGCAACCCCAAGCGAAAGTCATGAACGAGGGCTGCGCGACCTGGGTACACCAGCGCATCATGACCCGCTTGCACGAGACCGGGCAGATCGACGACGGCGCATTTCTCGAGGTACTGCATTCGACAAGCAATGTGATCATGCAGCCGGGCTTCGACCACCCAGCCGGTGGCCCCGGTTTCAATCCCTATGCGCTCGGCTATGCGATGATGAGCGATATCGAGCGTATCTGCACGCAGCCGACGCAGGAAGACCGCACCTGGTTCCCGGACATTGCCGGCAATGGCGATCCGCTCGGTACACTTCGCTACGCCTGGGCAAACTACCGTGACGAGAGCTTTATCCTGCAATATCTCTCGCCCAGCGTCATGCGGCAGTTCCGCATGTTCCGGCTGCTCGACGACACGGCCGAGACGACTTTGCTGGTCGATGCCATCCATGACGATCCGGGTTATCGCGCCATTCGGCGCAGCCTCGCGCGCAGCTACGATCCCGGCGAAAGCGATGCCGATGTTCAGGTTGTCGATGTCGATCTTGCCGGCAACCGTCAGTTGATGCTGCAACATCGGACACGCCCCGGCCGCTTGCTCGCGCAGCATGACGCACAGCTTACGCTGCGCCACATCGCGTCGCTCTGGGGCTACGAAGTGAAGATGCAGGAAGTCGATGCCGACACCGATGCGGTCTTGGCGACGCACGTCGCCGGACCACCCGCCAGCTGACGATGCCGCCCGCGCGGAAGCGGCGGTGAGCGGCTATTCCCGGCGTCTTACTCCTTGTCGCTTACGGCATGAGTCTCGATGATCTCCCGCAACGCCGTATGCTCGGGACCGGAGCCGCCTCGCGCGAGGAAATCCTCTATCTCCATATCCGTGACCTGGCCGCCGGCCGAGAGGTTCGCTTCGTGCCGAACAAACGCCTGCCCGCCCTCGCTATCGCAAACGAGCAGCCAGCGATCACCGTTCGAGCTGCGATAGATGTCTTCAATCAGGAGAGGCATTCACCGCTTACTTTCGTACTGACGTCTCAACTGGGCATCAGGTGCCACGACGGAACCACCCAATTCTCGACCCGCACTCAGGTATGCAGCGCGCCTCTCGGCGCCTGACAACCACGGCGGAGAACCTGAATGGGCCTATCGGCAGGGATGAGCAAGGTGCAAAAACTTCCCACCCGGGTGTCGCGTTTGCTGGGTGAGAACCTAAAAAAGGCCGTCTTCCCCACACAAACTATGGCCGAGCCTCGAGCACCATATTGAAAGGCGTTTCCGTGGCTCGCCGAAACCGCGTGAAACCGCCCGCCGTCACGACCTGGCGAAGTTTTGCCTCCCCCGCTTGGGCACCGAGCCCAAGCCCAACCTCTTGCGAGAGAGACGCTGGAGTGCAAATTAAAGTCGACGCGGCGTAAAACACCCTGCCCACAGGATTGAGATTGCCGGAGAGCTGGTCGTGCGCGAATGGCTCGACGATCATCCAGGTTCCATCCGGCGCAAGCGACTGCCGCGCGTGGGTCGATGCGCCAACCGGGTCGCCCATATCGTGCAGACAATCGAAGAAAGCGACGAGGTCATACTTGCCCGGATAGGATTTCGCGGATGCGACCTCGAACTTCGTATTGCCGGAGACACCATTCTCCTCCGCGGCCTTGCGGGCGCGCTCGATCGACGGCGCGTGGTAGTCAAAGCCGGTGAAGTGTGACCGGGGATAGGCGCGCGCCATGAGCACCGTCGAAGCGCCGTGTCCGCAGCCGACATCGGCGACTTGCACGCCGCGCTCAAGCTTTTCCACGACGCCATCGAGTGCGGGAAGCCATGACCCAATGAGATTTGCGTTGTAGCCGGGGCGAAAGAAGCGCTCGGTCCCACGGAACAGGCACGCGCTGTGATCGTGCCAGCCGACACCTTTGCCGGTGCGAAACGCCTCCGACACTTTTGGCTCGTCGATCCAAAGGGCCGCCATCAACTCGAAAGCCCCTGCCATGAAGGCCGGACTGTTTTCTTCAGCGAAAACCACCGCTTGTTCCGGATCGAGATAGAAGCGGTCATCAGTAGCATCGTACTGCACATAGCCCGCGGCGGCCTGGGCTGAGAGCCACTCGCGAATGTAGCGCTCGTGCGTGCCAGTACGCGCCGCAACTTCCGCGGCCGTTACCTTGTCGCCGCTTTTCATCGCTTTGAAGAGGCCGAGACGATCGCCGAGTACGACAAGCGCACCGGTGGCGATCGCACCGAGATCTCCGACCATGCGGCCGAGAAAAGCGTTCAATTTGTCTTGGTCAAGCTGCGGCATCGGCATTTCCCTCCCAGGAGATGCAGCGCGGTCAAACCGCTTATAACCCAGCGCGCTCTTTGTAACCTAACGTTACATTTTGCCTAGCACTCAGAAGGTAAATTGTCAACAAGAACCTTGCGTTCCGCGCCGCGCGGCTTATGACTTTACTTTGGCTCAGGAAGCTAAGGTCGGCGCCCTCGGGAAGCCCGCCTACTTATAAATATTCGAGAGCACCGAAATAGTCGTTCTTGCCAACCTTCAGGCCGTTTTGACGAAGGATGTCGTGCGTGGTTGTGATGTGAAAGAAAAAATTTGGTATGAGAACCGACAGAAGATAGGTATCTCCACGCAGCGTGCCGCTGACGATTCCGGTTCTCATCTCGACCGGCCGGCTTTCACTACCCTCAAGCTGCTCCGGCTTGACGGCTTGCAAAAACAGCACGGTCTTGGCGATGCGGTTTTTCAATTCCTCAAAGCTTGTCTCTGTGTCTGGAAAGCTTGGAGCCTTGACGAGCGTCAGGCGGCTTATGCCGCCTTTTGCATTGTCACTGGCACGCTGCACCTGGCCCGCGAGTGACATCATATCAGGCGCAAGCCTCGCGCTTATCAGGACCGCTGGATCGATATTCCTCTCGGCCGCGAAAGTGGCTGCCTTGTCGAGATAGGCTGAGAGAATATTAAGTCCTCGAAGCAGTACCGGAACGGAGACGTCGTACATTGATAGCGCCATAGGCTTGCATCCTTGCTGGCCAAAATTATCGACCGACTATGACCTAACTCATTTTGTCGCTTCTCGTAGCGATGGGTTACACCCATGGCATGCCGCCGTCGATGCTTGCGTCCCAGGGCTACACTCGTCCTTCGCCCGCCCATTCCCGCCACAACAAAATCAATGCGGCCATGATCGCCGGACCAATGAAGAGGCCGATGAGACCCCAGGCTTCAACGCCTCCCAAAATGCCCAGGAGAACCCAGATGAATGGTAATTTTGTTGTGCCCCCGATGAGCACTGGCCTGACGAAATGATCCGCCGCCAGCGTAACCGCCATTCCTGTGCAGAACACCACGATCGCCCATGCGAATGACCCTTGAGCGACCAACAAGAGTGTAGCAATCGAGAAAATGACAGGAGCGCCGAAGGGAATCATCGCGGCGATCGCTGTCAACACGGCAAGTACCGTGGCGTTCGGCACACCCGCTATGGCGTAGACAATCCCCAGCAGCACGCCTTCGCCCAAACCTACGAGCACCAAACCATTGACTGTGCCATGCACGGACGCAATGATTTGCTGCCCTATTCGCTCACCGCCGCTGCCGAATGCACGAGTGGCAACACGTCGCATCTGCTCCGTCAACGCATGTCCCTCCTTGAATAGAAAGAACAATGTCAGCAATGTAAACACGAATGACGTCAATCGTCGGACGACTTGTTCGCCGATGATGCGGCTGACGCCGGCGACGTGACCTCGCGTCGTGCGTTGCACGAGCTCCTTGGCACTGCCCGGATTGCCCAGATTCTGTTGCCACCAATCATCGACCTGAGCCCGGCCGAAAGGTAGGTGCTCCAGGAATTCCGGCTCCGCGATGCCATTTTCCTGAACATCGCGGAGCCAGTCATTCGCGGTTGCGGATTCCCGGGCCAGTTGCAACCCCACAAGACCGAGCGGCACGATGAAGAGCAAGGCCACGCCCAGAGTGAATACGGTAGGCAGCAGCAGGTTGTGACGCCCGGTTCCGAATCGCGCGACGACCCTGCCATATGTCGGCCAAAGAGCGATGGCGAAGATCCCCGCCCAGGCCAGCGCGCCGAGGAAGTGCCGGAGCGTGAATAGACCAAGGAGAAACAGGCCAAGCGCCAATGCGCCGACCGCAAGCTGTTGCGCGCGGCTTCCGCCATTACCGTTTTGGCGAGCTGGGAGGGTGTTCATCGGCAGCCATCCTGGGCGGCGGCGGGGCGGCTGGTCCGCCTAGAACGTATTGCTGATCGCTGTCTCGCCGCGGGCCATCTCGCGCGTGAGCGCGTAGACATGTGCATGCATCGCACATTTCATGGCGAAGACAAGCAAAACCTCGGGTCGCGGTCTCGCTCGCATCACCCTGAACATCCGCCAACGATACTCGCGCCTCAGCTCGACCTCATTCACGCTCCAGAGCAGCCGTGCCAGGATCGCTGCGGCTTGCACGAATGCTCGCGCCCCGGATTGGGCACGCCGCCACGGGTGTTTGGACCAATACCCGCGACGGGCCTGATCGAAGCCGAGCTGCCCACGGATAAACAGCGCTTCGAACCGATCGAAATAGGGGGTTGGGGCATAGAGGCTGCTCATCAACTCTACATAACCACGACGCAATTCGTCGCGGGTCAAACGCAGCGGAATAACGTTTGTGCCAAATGGTGAGCGATCCGTCGGGTCCAGCCGTCCCTCACTGGCCAGCCGGGCGTGAAGCGGTGTCTTTGGCAGGGCGGTGAGCATGCCGGTCATCGAATGGATGATCCGAGCCTCTGAGAGGAACTGACGGTGTGCTTCAAAGATCGTAGCATCGTCGTTATCGAAGCCCAAGATCATTCCGGACCAAACTTCGATGCCCGCTTCCTGAATCGCGTGGACTTTTTCTACGAGTGATCGCTGACCGCGAAGGTTTTGCTTCTTTTTAGTTTCGATGAGAGCGGCCTCGTTTGGGCTTTCGATCCCGACGAAAACCGAGACGATATTGGCCTGTGAAAACAAGACTAGCAATTCCGCGTCGTCGGCGAGATCGAGAGAAGCTTCTGTGAAAAGTGTGAGCGGGAATCCTCTCGCTTCCTGCCAATCTCGAAGCTCACGCAAGATCGGTTTGATCGCTTTCTTATTGCCGATCAAGTTATCGTCGACGATGAAGACAAATTCCATTCCTTGCTTCTCGAGCGCCTCCACTTCCGCGATTATCTGCTGTCTCAGTTTCAATCGAGGACGGCGGCCGAATGTCACGATGATATCGCAAAACTCGCAAGTGAATGGGCAGCCGCGGGAGAACTGCACACTGCCGAATGCGTAGTTCTTCATCCTCAGAAGATCGTGACGTGGAACAGGCAAGCGAGACATATCGGTGCGGTCAAGCTGCTCGTAGCGAGTAAGATGACGACCCTCGCTCCACTCCAAAAGAAATTGCGGCCAGGTATCCTCCGCCTCGCCTACGAATATTACGTCGGCGAGATTCCCGAAATAGTCTTCTTGCAGCGTTACCCAGGGGCCGCCCACAATCGTGAAGGCATTCAGGCGCCTGAGTTCATGCAGTATCTCACGCATACGGAAGCGCTGCACGCTCATCCCTGTGAGACCAACAATATCGGCCGAGGCGCAGAGCGCGAAATCAATCTCCTCCACATTCTCGTCGATCAGCGTCACCCGATGCTCGCTTGGGCTGAGCGCGGCTAGCAGAGGCAGAGCCGCCACAGGGAAGACGGCACGCTTGCCAAAGAATGGCATTGCGTGCTCTAGCCCCCAAAAGGAGACTTCGAAGCGCGGATTGATGAGAACGATATGCGCCATGTCAAGCGTGCCCTTGACCTTCAGGAGCGGCGGACACCTTAAGACATGCGGATCGCCCCTCCAACAGCTAATTCGGGGTCACCGCTCCGCCGCGCGAGGCGAAGATAGAGGCGTCGGCATCGGAAACTGAGTTGGCCTAGACCTTATGCTGGCGAGGCTTCCGGAAACTCGGGCAGTCCATCCTGATGCGCGAGCCATGGCTTGGAATGGGACATCCAGACGGCGCGCACGGCTTTAAGCCCGGGATCGGTGTCAAGCGTGCCGGTGCGCAGCACAACATCCGGCAATTCCGGCCGCTCGGCATAGACATGCGAGCCGCAACGAGAGCAGAAGTGCCGAAACTTCCCCGGACAGGACTCGTAGTGCGTCAGCAACTCGGCGCCGCGCACAATACGAAAATCCTCCCGGCGCACCCTGGCCGCGGTATTGCGCTCCGCGGCGTGGGTCTTTCTGCACGTCTGGCAATGGCAATGCCAAAGGTCGCCATTGATCGCGGCCGCCTCATAGGCGACCGCGCCGCAGTGACAGCTTCCCAACAACGTCATTCTGCTAAGCGACTTTCAGCGCGGGCTGCACGGGCTTACGCAATCCCACCTGCTCCAGCAGCGGCAACACTCGCGCGTTGAAGAAAGGAAGTTCCTCGACATAATCAACAAACGACAGCAGCGTGCCATCAACACCGGTATCCGAGAGCTTCACCAGCATATCGGCGATCTGTTCCGGCGTGCCGACCATCGGATATCCGCCCCAGCCGGCGATGAAGCGCTCCTTGAACAACCGGTACATCTCCGGGCTGTGGTTCGCGCTTTCGATGCTGAGAATACGGCAGATGTTCTCGCAAGCCTCCCAATCGCCTTTTTCATGTACGTAGTAGTTGTAGTAGTCGCGCGCTTCCTTTTCGGTTTCGCGACAAACGACAGGGCAGGAGGTGAAGGTTCCGATCTCGCGGTCATAACGCTCATGCGCGAGCTTCTTCGTGTCGCTTACCCAGGCTTTACCCTTCTCCATGCTCTCCATGAAACCGAAGTTGATGTCGCAATATTTCGCTGTGAAATCCTTCCCCTTTGAGGAAGAGCCAGCGCAGATCAACACCGGGCGCGGCTGCTGGTAAGGCTTGGGGTAACTTTCGCCATCATTGATGGTGAAGAACTGGCCTTTGTAATCAAAGTGATCTTCGGTCCAGAGCTTCTCGACGACTTCCACCCATTCGGTGGCATATTCGTAGCGTGTGTCGTGCTCCATCATCTTCTGGCCGAACATCTCCATCTCGGGCGTGAACCAGCCGCAGACGAGGTTCAGACCGAAGCGGCCCTTAGAGATATGGTCGATCGTCGTTGCCATCTTGGCGCCCACAATCGGATGCAGTGTCGGCACATGGGTGGTCGCGAAGAAATGGAGCTTGGAGGTCGCCGCCGACAAGGAGGCCGCCCAGGTGAAAGTCTCCATGCAGTCGCCATTGAAGTTGGACGGGCCGCCGAACCCGCGCCAGCGGGCGATGGGCACCATGCATTCCCAGCCCGCCGCCTCTAGCTGGCGCGCGATGGCGAGGTTGACGTCGAAGGTTGGCCTGAAGGTCGTCTCGGCCATCGTCACCGCGCAGGCATTGGCGCAGTTGCTGCCGAAGATGCCGAGTTTCAGCTTGTTCTCGTTGAACATCGGATTGCCCGCGGCGCGGAAACGATCCAGATTTTCCATTGTCCTACCTCCCGTAGCCTTGGCTTGTCGCCTTCCACGCCTTCCGGTCGCGGCCTCGATCTGCGATCACTAGGTGATCAGCAGACAATCCGTCAATTGAATAAGCAGCGCGCCGCCTTCCAACCCTCAGAGGGGATCGAGCTGCATGGGCGCGGGGAAATAGCGGAACCCATCGCCGTCCCGGCCAACATTGCCGAAGCCCGGCCAGGCAAAGTGGTAGGACATCACAGGGATCCGCTGGTCAGCCAGCATGCCGAGCAGGCGCGTGCGCGTTTGCGCGGACTGCTTCGGATCCGCATCGTAGGCGAACTCCATGAGCGGCTTTTCCATCAACAGCACATGGTGATGCGTCAGATCGCCGAGAAAGCAGAAGGACGCCCCTGCGGAACTCACCATGAAGCAATGATGGCCGAATGTATGGCCGGGCGCCGCGATGGCTTGGATGCCCGGTAGAAACTCCTGGCCGTCTTTGAAAAACACCAGCCGATCGCGCACCGGCAGGAGGTTTTTTCGAGCAACCTCGACCTGATTGCCGAAGGGCGAGCTCAGCCGGCTTTCATCCGTCCAGTCGATGAAGTCACGTTCGCTGATATAGATTTGCGCGTTTGGGAAGAGCGGCGTGCCATCTGGCGCGCAGACTCCGCCCGCGTGATCGATATGAGCATGGGAGAGAACCACCGCATCCACCGAAGCCGGATCGATGCCAGCGGCCCGCAGGCTTTTCTGCAATTGACCGGTGCGCGGCCCGAAGATTTTGACTTCGCCCATGCCGGTCTCGAACAGAACAGTTTTGCCGCCGATCTCGACCACCGGCACATTCTGCTCAAGCACGACATCGTCGGTCGGCAGATAGTGCCGAGCGAGCATGCGGCGCACCTCCTCCTCGCTCACCCCGACGAAATTGCTACTCGCATCACCGAGTTCCAATGGCCCGTCGGTCACTACCGAGACATCGGCGTCGCCGAGCTTGAAGCGATAGAAATAGGGGCTCTGCGGGCGCGCCGTCCGGGCGCTCGCAGGTGCGGATGGTGTTTCGCCCGGCTTGATCGATGACAAGACTTTTTCTCCTATATCTTAGTTTGTCCGTTCAGGGACTCGGCCCCGCGGAATTTAAATCTGCATGCGGATCGGCGGCGAGCGTGCGTAAAGCGCCACCACCGGCACGATAAGCAAGCCGAACACCGCCTGTTGTGCTGCGTAGTTCAACCCGATACCGACCAGGATCGTCGTCAGCACTGTGAGCACCAGCGTCCCGATGACCGTCGCACCATAGCCGCCCCAACCGCCTAACAGCGAGGTGCCGCCAATGACGACCGCGGCGACTGTCGTAAATAGATAGGGATTGCCGACATCGGCGAAACCCCCGCCGCTAAACCCGAGCAGCAACACACCTGTGATCGCCGCCATCAGCCCACTGATCGCATAGACAGCGACCCATAGCTTCAACTCCGAAATCAGCAGGCGGCTCGCCGCCAGCCGGCTATTGCCAAGCGCGTAGAGGCTGCGCCCGAACCAGGAGCGATGCATGATCATGATGAGGCCGGCCGAGATCACAAGCCACACCAAGATGATCGGCGGAAAATGCAGCCCGAAGGTCGTGCCATTGATCGCCGCCATATTGCTCAACCAGACGGGCACGACGCCATAGACTGTACCGGCGAAGGAGGAACCCAGGCTGGTAAGGATCTGTGCTCCAC
The DNA here is from genome assembly GCF_009765865.1 of Acidisoma sp. L85. Taxonomy (GTDB): domain Bacteria; phylum Pseudomonadota; class Alphaproteobacteria; order Acetobacterales; family Acetobacteraceae; genus Acidisoma. Next base: position 252,412 of record NZ_LMUQ01000084.1, on the reverse strand, counting down.
CCAGCACCGCGAAACCGACGCCGAGGGTGACAATCAACGCCTGGCCCTGCAACCTGAAGCTCAGCAGACCATTCACCGCCCCAATCACCGCGCCGCCAATTGCCACGACGATGACCGCGAGCACCGGCGGCAGGCCAAGATTGATGAGCTTGGGCAGCAGAATATTGGCGGCACCGATGACATAAGCGATCGAAAGATCGAGGCCTCCCAGCAGGGCGCACAACGTCTGCCCGAGCGACGCAAGGCCAAGGAAAGCCGCCAGCAGCAGCATGGAACGCAAGTTCTCCGCCGCCAGGAAATTCCCCACCAGCGCCGCGCCAATGACGAGGAGAACAATCAACACGCCAAGACCGATCGCGATGCTCCGGTTTCGCGAGAGCGCCCCCGAAACCGATGCCTGCTTCGCCGCGGGTCGCAGGGCTGCGGTCATCTGGCTGTCGCCTTTCCGCCGGTCAGGAAGATATTCGACAGAAGCGCCACCACGAGAACCGTCCCGAAGGCGAGTTGCGTGACGAAGCCCGACACTATGCCGAAGTTGAAGGTCGAGAGCACGTAGGTGATCAGATACATGTCGAGCGCCCCGACCGCCGAGCCAATGATCCCGCCTCGTCCGCCGCCAATGCTAGTCCCACCGAGCACCAGCGCGGTGATCGCGGACAGAGTGTAGTTGCTTCCCTGGGTCGGATCGCCCGAGCTGATGAGCCCCGTATAAGCGAGTGCCGCGAGCCCGGCGAAAAACCCGCCAATCGCATGCGCGCCCAACCGCACTAGGTTCGTCTGCACGCCGCTGGCATAGGCCATTCGCTCGTCGGCGCCAGTAAGGCGCAGATGCTGGTAAAAAGCCGTCCGGGTGAACAGTAGCCACGCCACCAGCCCGATCACCAAGACCAGCAGAACGGGCGTGAAGACGGTTGTGCCGCTTCCCCAGTCGCTCATCCAATCAGGCACGGAGCCGGAAGGCTTCGGCATGATGACAAGGTTCACGCCCGACAGCACCAGATAGCCGCTCAGCGTGACGATAATCGGGGCGACACGCACGAAGACAATGATAGCGCCTTGAAGAAGCTGATAGGCGACGCCCACCGCGATCACCCAGGCGATGACCGCAACCGGCGAGGTCACGTCGTTCGCGATCAGCACTTGGACCAAGGTGACGTTGAGGAAACCGATCAGCGGCCCGATGGCCAGATCGACGCTACCCCGCCCAACAAGCGCGATCGGCGTCAACGCCATAGCGGCGAGCACCAGCGGCACGACGACGATGATCGCCCCTGCGGCGCCGTCCAGCGTGAAAAGATGCGGACCACAAACCGCCGAGATGACGAGCAGCACGACGAACAGCCCCACCGCCACGCCGTAGTAAGTGCCGCCAAGGCCGAAGCGGCGGGTCCGGAGCACGGCTGCGCTCATCCCACCGTCTCTCCGGTCTCAAAGACCACCTCGGTCGGTGCATGGCCGAACATCGCGGCGAGGATCGGTTGCTCGTCGATCTCCGCACCGGCGAGCGAACGGCTCAGACGATCGTCGCGGAATACATCGACGCGGTCGGCGAAGCCGATGAACTCCTCGATCTCGCTTGAGAGATAGACCACCGACCCCCCTCCCGCCGCGAACTTCCTGAGTTCCTCGTAAAGCTCGCGCTTGGTGCCCAGATCCACGCCGCGCGCCGGATCGTTCAACACGATGACACGCGGCAGAGCGGCAAAGGCGCGGCCGATCAACACCTTCTGCTGGTTGCCGCCGCTCAGCGACGTTATTTTGTTTGATGCGGCGCCAGTCTTGATCGACAGCCGCACCACCTCTGCCTTGAAGGCGCCGACAATCGGCACCCTGCGGATCCAACCACCGAAAGCAAGATTGCGGCGGTAGAGCCCGAGGGCGAGATTCTCGTAAATGCTCAGTTGGGGAAAGATTCCGTCGCGCTTCCGGTCCCCCGAGACATAGGCGATCCCAAGCCGGTCAGCATCGGCCAAGCTTCCGATAGAAGCCTCGCCATTCGCGCCATTATCGATGACGGGCAGTCCAGACGCCGCCGGCCTGATTCCGGCGAGTGCCTTGATGAAGCCGTCCTGTCCCTGGCCGTCCAGCCCTGTCACCCCAACGATCTCGCCCTTGCCAAGCGTAAAGTCGAAGGGCTCCGCCACAGCCGTCAGGCGAAGTGCTGAGGCGTGGAGGACCCGCGCGCGCTCGGAACTGCTGGGTGCAATTTGCGCCGCGCGCGCCGCCCGCTGGCGCGACTGCGGCGTCATCAGCGCCATGAGATTTTTCTCGGTGATCTCGGCCTTCGGCAGCGTGGCGACGGTCTGGCCGTCCCGGAGGATCGTGGCGCGATCGGTGATCCGCACGAGTTCGGCAATGCGGTGCGTGACGATGATGACGCATACGCCCTCGTCGCGCAGCCGTCTGATTTCCTGGTGCAGCCGAATGGTCGCGTCCAGGTCCAGGGCGGCTGAGGATTCGTCGAGGATCAGAACCTTCGGATTCGCGAGAATTGCCCGCCCGATAACGATCCACTGCTTCACGCTCAGCGGAAGCTGGCCGACCGGCGCATCCGGGTCGATCTCCACACCCGTCAGGCGCCGCATGATCTCGGCCGTCTGGCGGCGGCGCGGCCCAGGCCTCGCGTTGCGCGCCCACAACCCATCGGCACCCACGAAGAGATTGGCGGCGACGCTCGCCTCGTCGGCGACCAGGATTTCCTGGAAGATCGTCGCGATGCCGAGCCTGCGCGCCTCGATCGGTGAGCGCGGCATCACGCCCAGGACCGAAACCTCCCCGGAATCCGGGTGCAGCACGCCCGAGAGTATCTTGGCGAGCGTGCTCTTGCCGCTGCCATTCTCCCCGACGATGGCATGAACCTCGCCAGCGGAGGCCGAGAACGAGCATCCATCGAGCGCCTTGGTCTCCCCAAACGACTTGTGCAAGTCGCGGACGACGATCTCGCCTCTAAGCATTCTCACCTTCGACGCAAGCTTGCAGTCATCTCTATATTTCTACGGCCTCAGCAGTCAAAACCCGGAGGTGTCACCTCCGGGCTTGGCTCCGATCCAGGCCTCCGGACTATTGCGCGGCGCCCGGCTTCCAGGTCAGCGGATCGTGGGGATGGGCATAGAAGCTGCCCAAGGCATCGCCGAACCACGGACCATAGGCTGGTTCCACCCAGCCATTCGCATCGACCGAGCAATCTGCCGGCACGGACTGCGTCATCTCATCATAGCTCAGCGGCTTGATGTTCCAGGTGATCGTCTCGATCTTCGGTCCCTGACCCTCAAGCACACGGATCGCGGCGTCGAAGACAAGCTCGATATCATTGCCGGGTGGCCAGAAATTCCAGCTCGTCGATACCCAGTCCTTGTGCTGGCGCCAGTAGCATGACGGACCCGTCTCGCCACCGAGCGTTATGGGCATGAGCGGACGGCCAGATTGCAGAACCGCGCGGAGCACGCCAGCTTCAGCCGCCGACTGCACGACGATCCCATCGAGCTTCTCAGGGTGGGTCGCCAGGAACTTCTGCACCTCGACCTGCGCCACCTGGTCGGTCCACTTGCCGGCGACGTCACCGACCACCTTGATGTTCGGATATTCCTTGAAGGCGCGCATCGCCCCTTTGTCGAAAGTATCCGACGACGCATAGCCGGGGATGCCGCTCACGAGAAGAACATTGCCCTTGCCACCGATCTGCTCGGCAAGCGCCTTCGTCATGTCATAGCCGCCGTTATCGATATTCTCGGTCACGTTGATCGCATAAGGCGAGGTCACGTAGCCGCTGTAGGAAAATACCGGAACGCCGCGGTCATGCGCGTATTTGATCGCGTTATTCATCGCGGTCACGTCGGAGCAGCAAATGATGATGGCATCCGCGCCCTGGCCGACCATCTGACGCATCTGCTGGATCTGCGTCGCGTTATCGAGGTTGGATTGCGTAACGACGATTTTCTTGACCAGGCCCGCCTTCTGATACTTCGACAGCACATCGCCCATGAGGCGGTCCATGACCGCCGCGCGCCAGGTATTGCCTGCGTAGTTGCTGGCATAGCCGATGGTCCAGGGTGGCCCCTTCTTCGGCTTGAAATCGCCGTAGGCGCTCGGCCCAACCGGCACCAACGGATCGAGATTCTGGTAGCCAGGCTGGAGATCGGATGGCAGCGCGCTGACCACGCTATCCGCCGCGTGCGCCGCTCGGCCCAATCCTATCAGGCTTCCCGCCAGCAACAGGCTGAGAACTATCTTCCTCAAGCTACCCTCCCAACTCTTCTTATGTTTTCGTTTCTCGAAACGCCCTTGGCCTGCTCACCATCGCCCGTTGAGGCGCCTGGTCATCCTGTCAGACACCTGCTGCGCCTTTCCGGCTTCAAGCGGCGAGGCATGATCCGGTTTCAGCCGGCGAACTACAGGCATCGCACGATCACGCGATATCGCCCGACCGTCGCAGGTCCCAGACAATCCGTCAATCTTGAATCTCGGAGGGCGCGGAAGACGCGGACGCGCCCATACGCAGATTCGCCGCATCAACGACATGCTGCAGCGCATGACAAAGATATGGACGAAAGTGATCGGCATGTTCGCACATCGGAAAATGCCCGAGGCTCGGCATGATCTGTAGATATGCGCCTGGTATGAGTGCTTCGAGTTGCCGTCCGTCGGCAGGACTTGCCGAATAGTCGTAACCGCCGCAGAGCAATGCAACCGGAGTGCGCTTGGCATCGATCCGAGGCGCCGTCACCGCGCCATCGAATTCCAGGCTGTAGAACGCAAGGTCGCCAGGATAAACGCCTGGAGCCCCTTGTGAGTAAATCCAGGAAGCGCGGCGCCGACCGGATTGCGGGCTTTGCGGAGACATCAAGCCGCGCACGAAAGCCCCGTTGTGTAGCGCGCCATGCACGGCGACATTGTTCTGAAATGGGTTGATGCGGCCTTTGGCGCGGAAGGGCGGCTCCACAGCCACCGCGCCAAGCACAAGATCGGGCCGCTCCGCCGCGAGATGCAATGCCATGGCGGCACCCATCGATCCGCCGACGACGATGCAGGGCTCGCCGATCACCTGTTCGATGATCGCGCTACACCATTCGGTATAAAGCGCCGTGGTCAGCGTATATGGCTCTCCATCCCAATCACGCGGAGGCATCGATCGCCCGTGGAATGGCAAGTCCACCGCTGTCAGCTTGAACCCTGCCGCGAAGCCGACATCCGACATCTGGTCCAGATACTGACGGCTATCCGCTCCCGCGGTATGCAGGAGCAGGACGGGGAGACCGCTGCCAGCGGTCTCTGAGTAGACCTCGTAAGTCTTGCCGGCCGCCCGAACCGTCGTGTAGCCGCCGCGGATCTGGCTAAGGTCACGCCGGACCGGAGAAGCGGGTGCGATCGGTGAGGTCGCAATCAGGTCGAAGATGCGTTCAAGCGCGGGCCGGGCCCTCGCGATCAGCGCCCCCTCTCCCCGCACGGCAAATTCCGGATTAGCAATGTCGAGAGCCGTGAAAGCATGAAAAGTAGGAGGAGGAGGAACGAGCAAGACCTTGCGCCATGCCTCCGCATCGGCCGAGATCTCGATATCCGGCGGCCCGGAAAGCGAAGCTAAACTGAGAGCACCTTCCGCGAAGGCGAAATCCACGCCGTCCTCACCCACCAGAAGCCTCACCCGCACGGATAGATGCGGCGCCTGTCGTGGAATCTCCGGATCCGTCAGAGCGCGTGCAATCCGCTCACGAAGCGCGCCGGCGATGGCCAAAGTCCGTTCTCCCGACCAAAGTCTTCTATTGTCCAGGCGAAGTTTCGTCGCCAGCCCGCACCCGCCGCAGGCAGCGACACGGAATGGCTAGCGAGGTATAAGACAATCTGTCAAGACCGCCGAAGGGTCCCGGAGCCTACCCTTGCCTCTCGCCTTGACCGACCAGACGTTCCTCCGCCAACATATCGCTCAGGGTGTGTAGTAGACATGGCATTGAACAATACGTTGCCGGGGCATCCGCCGGTCGCTCGGAAGCCGAAAGCCAAACAGTCATTAAAGGCAGTGCAGCCCGTGAACGTGATCAGGAAGGTCAATCTGCAAATCTCGAAGCAGCCGGCAACCCTACGCCTGATCGTTGAGGGACGGTTGCGCTCGGCAATTTCGGCCGGCGATTTCAAGCCCGGACAGCGCCTCATCGAACGCGAACTCTGTGAGCTGACCGGAGTGGGCCGAACCTCCATTCGGGAGGCGTTGCGTCAGCTTGAGGCGGAGGGCCTGATCACCAATATTCCGCATCGCGGCCCGAGCGTCAGCACGATTTCGGCGGAGGAAGCGCAGCAGCTCTATGCTTTGCGCCAGTTGCTCGAAGGTTTTGCTGGGCGCTGCTGCGCGGAACGGCGAACCCCGGAAAGCTACGCCTTGCTGGCGAGCGCGGTCGCCGAGTTCGAACGTGCCGCGCGGTCGCGCAACCAGCAGAAGCTGATCGAGGCGAAGTCGCGTTTCTACGAACTCCTCATGGATGGCAGCGGCAACATCTTTATCAAGCAGGCGCTGACCACGCTGCATAACCGCATCACCCTGTTGCGCCTCACCTCGATGACGCAACCCGGCAGGCTAAAGCGCAGCAAAGTCGAGATCCGCGAAATTCTGGCGGCGATCGAAGCGGGCGACGGCGACCGCGCGGAGGCAGCGTGCAAGCATCACATCGAGATGGCCGCCGAGGTCGCCCTCGCCTACCTCGCCCGTGCCAAGACCGCAGCCTAGGCCGACGCCCGCAATCCTAGTTTAGATCACCGGCCGCAGCCCCCTTGCGCGTCCGGTTTCAGCCTCGTAGAGTGCCGGAATGAACGTTCACTCCGAACGCGCCGCGCCGAAGGATAAGCGTCGCCAGATACTGGATGGCGCCTTGGCCTTGATCGCGGAGCACGGCTTTCACGGGTCGGGAATGGCCGCGCTGGCGAAGCTCGCTCGCGTGCCGGTCGGGACAATCTATCGCTACTTCCCCAGCAAGGAAGCGCTGATCCACGACCTCTACAAGGAGATCAAGGAACAGATGATGGCGGAAATCCTGCGAAACTTTGAACCGGCTCAGCCGATACGCGAACGTTTCTTCGCCATCTGGTCGAACCTCTTCGACTATTACCGCGCAAACCCACAGAGCTTCATCTTCATGGAGCAGTATGCGAGTTCTCCGTTCCTGCGCGAGCTTCAATCCACCATGTGGGAAACCACCCCTCAGGTGTTCAAGGATTTCTTCGAGGAAGGCTATCGGGATCAGATTCTGAAACCCTTGCCCCCAGAGATTCTTTACGCGCTCATGATCGGACCGATCATCGCCCTGACTAACGCCAACGGCGACGCGGCCCGCCCCATTTCCCAAGACATCAAGCGCGACGTGATGGTCGCCTGTTGGGATTCACTGAAGCTTTGACGCTGTTTGCGATCAACGCTTTCTAATTGGAGACGACAATGCAATATCAACAGCTCGGGACCACGGGACTTTATGTTTCGCGTCTCACCCTTGGCACAATGACCTTCGGCGGCGCCGGCACGATCTTCGGCGCGATCGGCGGCCTGGAGCAAAAGGAAGCCGACGCCCTCATCGGCCGCTCGCTCGACGCCGGCATCAACTTCATCGACACCGCGAATATCTACGCCGCCGGCGAATCCGAGGTCATCACCGGCAAAGCACTTGGCAAGCGACGCAATGATGTTGTGCTTGCCACCAAGGTCTTTGGCCGCATGGGCGAAGGCGCGAACGAGGTCGGACTGTCGCGCTACCACATCATGAACCAGGCGGAAGCCAGCCTAAAGCGTCTTGGCACCGATCATATCGATCTCTACCAGATCCACGGCTATGACAGCGTAACGCCGATCGAGGAAACGCTCCGCGCGCTGGACGATCTCGTGCGCCAGGGAAAGGTGCGCTATCTCGGCTGCTCGAATCAAGCCGCTTGGCACATCATGAAAGCCCTTGGAACGAGCGCCGCGCACAACCTTGAGAAATTCGCGTCCCTCCAGGCATACTATTCGCTGGTAGGCCGCGACCTTGAGCACGAGCTCGTGCCATTTCTTCTCGACCAGAGAATGGGGCTGATGACCTGGAGCCCGCTCGCGGGCGGCTTCCTCTCTGGCAAATTCACCCGCGACAAGGTGGGCGCGAATGACGGCCGCCGCACCGTGTTCAATTTTCCCCCGGTCGATGTGGAGAAAGGCTTCGACATCATCGAGGTCCTGCAGAAGATCGCGAAGCGCCGTGAGGCAACGGTCGCGCAGATCGCACTCGGCTGGCAGCTCCACAAGGATTATGTCACCACCGTCATCATCGGGGCAAAGAACGCGGACCAGTTGAACGACAACCTGAAGTCCGTCGACGTGAAACTAGGGGCCGAAGATCTCGCCGAAATCGACGCCGCGAGCGCGCCGAAATTGACCTACCCAGGCTGGATGTTCGCGACCTTCGGGAGTGACCGCGCCCCCGGCGCCGTCCGTGACTGGTCTAAGATGGCGAAATCGACCTTCGCCTGATCGTTCATGCTATGGGCGAGAATCGCTCAGGCGTCCGAGATGGCAGAGGTGGCGCGCATACGCTGGGCATAGACGTTGATAATCAGGGCGACCAGCAGGATCACGCCACGAATGAGGATCTTGAGAAAGCTATCGATATTGACGTGATCCAGACCGTTATTCAGCACGCCGAGAACGAATAGCCCGATGATCGTGTTGCCGATGCCACCTTGCCCGCCGAACAGGCTCGTGCCGCCGACCACCACGGCGGAGATCGAATCGAGCAGATAGGTGTCGAATTCGTCCTGCTGGGCGCTGCCGAAATAGGCGACGCCCAGCATGCCTGCCACGCCCGAGCAAACGGCCGAGATCACCATCACCGCCGAAATGATCAGCTTCACGTTAACGCCGGAATACTCCGCCGCCTCGCGGTTGCCGCCGACCATGTACACGTATCGGCCGAAGCGGGTATAGGTCAACACAATGTGGCCCAGGAGTAATGTTATACCCAGAACCACGACAATCCATGGTATCGGCCCCAGCGATTTGCTGCCTAAGGTGACGACAAGCTTCGGCACCGCATAGGCAATCTGGCCGCGCACCAGCAAAGCACAAATACCAGCGCCGATCTGCAACATCGCCAATGTCATGATGAAAGACGGGATGCCGACGCGGGTGATGCCAAAGGCATTGACCAGTCCGAGCGCCACGCAAGCCGCCAGCGCGAGCATAATGGCCGCCCAACCCGGCAGCGGGAGGTTGGCGATGTTGACGCTGGCATCCTGCAGCGTGAAGAAAGCCACGACGATGCCGATCGCATTGGCAATGCTGGCCACGCTGAGGTCAATCTCGGCGCAGAGGATAACAAAGGTCAGTCCGACCGCGATAATGCCCGTGACCGAGATCTGCGTCAGGATATTGTAGAAATTGCCCAGCGTGACGAAGGACGGGCTGGCGAACGAGAAAAACGCGACAAGGAAGATCAGGGTAACGAAGGGCGCGATGTTTCTCAGCCGCGCCCGAACCCAGGCTAAAATTCTACTGCCGCCGGCCCGTCGCTTTACCTGAATGGTGTCGTCCGCCATATCTCGCTCCCTAGGCCGCCGCCAGCAGGCGGTCCTTGCTGACCGCTTCGCCGGCGAATTCGCGCACGATGCGACCTTTCTTCATCACCAGGATGCGATCGGCCAGCGACAGCACCGTTTCCGGCTCGGTCGAGACGACAACAATTCCGATGCCTTGCTCGCGCAACCCGCGGACGATGTGCACGACATCCTCCTTGGCGCCGACGTCCATGCCGCGGGTCGGCTCGCTCAACACCAGCACACGCGGCAAATGCGTCAGCCACCGCGCCAGAGCCACCTTCTGCTGGTTGCCCCCGGAGAGCGAACTCAGCGCGCGGTCCACGCCTGGTGGCCGGATATGCAGAGTCTCGGTATGGCGGGCGGCGATCCGCCGTTCCACGGCAGGATGCAACAACAGCCGCCCGATGCGGCGGAGGATGCTGATCGAAATGTTCTTGAACACCGGCGCATCCGCAAACAGCATTGCGCGACGGCTTTCCGGAACGAAAGCGACCCCGGCGGCGCGCCCGCGCGAGGTGCTGCTGAGCTTGACCGGCCGGCCGTCGATGGTGATGCGACCGCGATCAGCCGGAAGCTTGCCGAACAGGGCGCGCGCCAGGTCGAGCTGACCAGAGCCAAGATAGCCGTAGATTCCCAGCACCTCGCCGGCGCGCACTTCCAACGACACATCTGCGTAAGCCCCGGCCAGGCTCAGCTTTTCGGCGCGCAGGATCACCGGTGCGTCGGGCTTGCTGTCGAGGAACAATGCGCCGGTGTAACTCTCCTCCAACTCGCCATGCGTATGGCCGATCATCTTCTCGATCAGCCACGGCTTATCGACCTCGGCGGTCCGCGCATCCGCCACCTTGCTGCCGTTGCGGAAGACCGTCAGGCCGTCGCAGATATCCAGAACGTCGTCGAGGAAATGGGAGATGAAGATGAGACTGCGCCCCTCATCCCGCTGCCGGCGGAGCACAGCGAACAGCAGTTGCACCTCGGGAGGTGATAGGGCGGAGGTGGGTTCGTCGAGAATGATGATGCGGGCTCCCGAGAACAGCACCCGGGCAAGCTCAACCAATTGCTGCACGCCCAGCGCCAGCGTGTCCATTTTGGCGGCTGGGTCCACGTCTATGCCCAAACGATCGAGCTGTCCGCGAGCGCCACGCATCATCGCCGGCCAATCGATGAGGCCGAAGCGGTTCGTCGGCTGCACACCGAGATAGACGTTCTCGGCGACCGAGAGACCTCGCACCGCCGAGAGTTCCTGGTGCACCATGCCGATGCCCGCCGCCAGCGCGTCACGCGGCGAGGCAAAGTGCACCGGACGGCCGTCCAGGTGCATGCTACCGCCATAGGCGGTATGCACCCCCGCGATGATCTTCATCAGCGTGGACTTGCCGGCGCCGTTCTCGCCGACAAGCCCATGGATCTCGCCGGCGCCGAGGACGAAATCGATCTCGCGCAGCGCGATCGCACCACCGAACGCCTTCGAGACCCCGCGTAGTTCCAGCAGCGGGGTCATTGGGGGCGCCTCAGATGAGGAACTGCTCCTCCATCCACATCATGCCCGGCGCATTGGCCTTGGTAACGACCGGGCCATCGGCGATGACGTTCTTCGGAATGCCGCCCGGGCCGGTCTTCTGGCCGTCGACGACCGCGGCGACGCCGGCGATCAAGGCCCCGCCATGGATGCGGCAGGAGGGGTTTCGCACCGTAGCGAGCATCCGCCCTTCCTGCACCGCGGCCAGCGCCGGCGGCATGGCGTCGCAGCCGCCGATCAGGATGCTGGTCCGGTTATGGGCCTTCATCACGTTATAGGCAGCAAGCGCCATGTCGTCATTGTGGAAATAGGCGGCATCGATCTTGGGATATTTGTTCAGCAGCGTCTCCCAGATGCGGGCGACCTTGGTGACATCCCAGTCCCCTGGCTGCGTGTCGAGCACCTTGATCTTGGGGTATTTCTTGACGATCGACTCGAAACCACGGGCCCGGCCCTGCGCGCCGGTATGACCCAGGGCGCCCTGGGTCATGATCATATTGCCCTCGCCGTTGATGGCATCGACCAGCGCCTGAGTAACCGATGCGCCCATGAACTGATTGTCCGGCGCAATGAAACTATGCACGTTGATCGTGTCGAGCGGGGCGATGAGTGTGTCCATGTCGATCACCGGAATGCCGGCATCGATCATCTTGTTCACAGGCGCGGTCAGCGTGCCAATGCCGAAAGCCTGAATCGCCACGAAATCCCACTTCTGCGAGGCCATATTGTCGATCGCCGCGCGCTGCTTGGGAGCGGAAAGCTCGCCGTCGAACCAGGTGACCTCTACGTTGAACAGCTTGCCCCAATACTCGGCCGCGCGCTTGCCCTGGGCGCACCAGGTAGCCTGCAGCCCCGCATTGGAGAAGGCTGCCTTCAGTGGCTTGCCGGAACGGCCGGCAGCCTCCGCTAAAGCGGGCGAGATGCCAAACCCCGCCATAGCGACCGTAGCCGCGCCTGCGGAGAGGCCAGCGAGTTGCAAAAACCGGCGGCGCTCGGAGCCCGCCTCGATAGTGTCATCGGTCATGACCGTTTTCCCCAGAAAGGCCGATGCTCCGTGATCGGGCACCGTGATCGTTGGTCGCCGGCCCCAGGCTAGTGCCGGGTTGGCGACATGTTGCGTCGTTAACTCATGCTAGTCTAAGTCGTTGGCGATCCACAATAAGGCGGCCGCGCTCCCTTGCGGCATGGCTCCGATTCAGAAGCAGACAATTGGCGGATCACGCAAGCCTATTCCGCGCCCACGCCGCGTTATCTTCGGGTTCAGTCGCTGCAGCCAGGGCGGACTCTCGACTATAGGAGGTTGCGAGGGGCAATCGGCGGACCGCACCGATGGTGGCGGGTCCAGACCGGAGGGTCAAGGGTGCAGTCGCGCCGCCGCCATCTTCCCGCGGCGGATAGCTGGCAAGGGCGCGTCCGGTCGGCGGCATTCATTCGTTGGAGATCTCGGCTTCGCACCCCGGGTCGTCCCCTCTTCGGGGGGAGGTAGAACCGATCGCTTGTGATCGTTTCGCTGCTTCGCCGCATCACAGGGTATTTTTATTGGATCGCTCGCGCCGGGCTGTTGTTGCGTTCCGATAAAGATGACAGAATTTCGCGAATATCCTTTCATCGTCAGCAGGAACCAGAACCTCATGAAAAAGAAACAATACTCCCGACTTCAGGAACGAGGGCCAACGCGAGACGGCCGCCCAAGATCATCTTGAGGCTGATCGAGCCCGCGTCCAGGCCATCGGCTGGTAGCGCAAACGGTAGGAACCATTTAGGCTTGATTGCGTCTCCACCGCAGCCGCGAGCGAGCCGCTTGTCCAAAGATTGTGAGCTGGAATCATGAAGAAACTCAATACCGACGCAATTCCCACGGAAAGCGGCTGCAACTACCCGCCGCCCTTCGATGCCCCCTGTCTCGGATCGACTTGGCACCGTCTCGGACGCGCCGCGGGGCTAACCGCCTTCGGTGTCAACCTCTCCCGAATTCCGCCGGGCGTCTGGTCCAGCCAGCGGCACTGGCACACCCATGAGGATGAGTTTGTCATGGTACTGGAGGGCGAGCTGATCCTCGTCACCGATAGCGGGGAAGAGACGTTCGGCCCGGGCGACTGCGCGGCCTTCAAGGCCGGCGATCGGGACGGACATCACCTGATCAACCGTTCAAACCGTGATGCGGTAATCTTGGAAGTCGGCAATTCCGACCCGGAACATGATCGCTGCGTTTATTCCGATATCGACATGGTGGCAGAACCTGGTGTCCAAGCTTATTTCCATCGTGACGGCACGCCTTATCCGCTGAACAAAGTCTAGCGCCATCATGTGGTGAAGCGGCTCCGTCTCGACGCAGCCCGATTTTCGGCGGGCTTTTTCACGCCGCTTCAAAGCCTGCGCGGATGACAAATCTCGCCGGTCCGCTCGAAATCATCCCATATGACCGTAGTTCCGTGCGACTCGACCAACTCGTCGAGCGCCACACCAGATTTCGGCCTGTCCCGTTTCATCGAGCAGTTCGAGAACGAACCGCTGTGCCTCTTGATCGTTGCGGCACTGTATTTCCAAGCCCAGCACTTTGTGGGATTGGCCATTCAGCACATAGACTAAGTAGTTGTTTGTTCCCTCCGGCTTGCAATCAACGGTTGTCCCAGACACTCCTTCGGCTGACGTCAACTCAGATCCCTCCGAGAATTTGAGCCAGCTACTCATCATGTGGATTGGATTGCGAATCAATTTTTGCAGTCTTGGCACTGGCTGTTCGAGCCGTGTCGCGGCGCTTCAGGCAAGCCTGCGTTACTCGGGTCAACGTCGCTCAATGAGCGGTCCATCTTTTTCTCGTCTCGACTATCGATAAGATTTTCGTCGATACCACTTGCTTGGAGCGAGAAATCCTAGCGCCCGTCACGCGAAAACCCTCACAACACTTACATAGCGCGGTTAGCCTTTGGCTTGCGCCACTGATGAGTCGGTGTGATATCGTTACGCTCGACCTTATTGGCTCTGCCGTTGGAAACGGAGTCTGGCGGAATATCATCGACGAGTCGGCCGACCATATGAGCCAGCCACATTAGCAGAAAGTAGTATAGCGGGGGCACCTATCGTGGCAGGCGCCCGTCTAGGCGATCTCTGACATACTCTGCTGTTGCCAGGTGGAGCAGGTTGACTGGCCGGCGCAAGCCCTTCTGGCTAGATTGTCCCGGTCGCAGAAACCAAAACTATTGCCACGGCGGCAACAAAGCCTGCATCTCTTTTGTAACTCTGCCATCATAAGGCTGCCCGAAATCGCTACTCCGACTTTCTCGCTGTTGGGAGACCTCCGCGGAGGATTTGATCCAATGTTGGAGCATTGACGTCAAATTTTGGATCGCCCCATGTTGAAGCCACAAGAAGTCATCCGAGCCTTTATTGATCGTCTCCAAGCAGGCGAACTCATTGAGGTGGGGATGGGCCCCGACGATGACTGGTTTCTCGCCAGATTAACTGGGCACGAGTTGAGTGAGAGACTGTGGATCGACGAAGAGGGATTAGATCTCGCACTCCAGATTGTCGACGAGCTAACCGCAAAAGGGGAACTGGAGCGCGATTTGTTTTGCTCTCGCTTCAAAAGGCCCAGCGTCATGGGTTGGGCGCAGGCGACGCTCTGAAGCGCCTCAAGCTCTAGCGAAGAATGCGCCAAGCTCGTCGAAGCTGCTCGTCCAACCCCCGTTCATCGATACCATATTGGCGGCGAAGGTCCGGAGCTCGATTTCAGTGGCATTGAGCGGCGTCCAGGTCAGCGTCACGCGTGTGCCTGTTCGCCCCTCCGCAAAGACTACCGTGGTCAGCATTTCCAGAGGCCAGTTGCCCTCGAAAAAGGCGCCCGAACGACATTGGCGTGCTCGTCGGAGAAGGAGTGCACCCAGACCAGTCGCGAAAGTGGCGTTAAATCAGCCGACGCTTCCGCGCTCTTTGCCATGACTAGTCCCCTCCCTTGTCGTTATTGGTTGCAGTCAGAAACTCATCGAGGCGATCGAAGCTGTCGTCCCATAGGGTACGGACGTGCTCGAACCACGTGGTCACCTCATTCAGCGCTATGACGTTGAGGTGGCGAGGGCGCGACTGCGCCGCCTGCCCGCGCTCGATCAGCCCAGCGCCCTCAAGTATCCTGAGGTGCTTGGATATCGCGGGCTGAGTGATCGGGAATGGCTTCTGAAGCTGCGATACGGTTGCATCGCTTTTCGCCAGACGAAGCAGAATAGCGCGACGCGTTGGATCGGCCAGCGCGGCGAATTTGAGGTTGAGCGATTCTTCCATTTCCATCCGGTTATATAACCATTCGGATATGGAAGGGCGCAATACCTTAGCGGCGCGGTTTATCGCCCAGGATGGTTAGGCCGCCGCACCTTTCGTGCCGATCTTGTCCAGGCCGGCCATGGCGTCCTGCGGCAATTCGAGTTCGGCGGCCGCGAGGTTTTCCCGCAGGTGTCCGATCGACGATGTGCCGGGGATCAACAGGATGTTTCCCGCGCGGCGGAGTAGCCAGGCGAGCGCGACCTGCATCGGTGTCGCACCGAGGCGCGTCGCCACATCGCTAAGCTCGTTCGACTGCAGCGGGGTGAAGCCACCAAGCGGGAAGAACGGCACGTAGGCGATCCCCTCGGCATCGAGCTGGTCAATCAGGTGGTCGTCCTCCCGATGGGCGAGATTATACTGATTCTGCACGCAGACGATCTCCGCAATGGCGCGACCCTCGGTAATTTGCTTGGCCGTGACGTTGCTCAGGCCGATATGGCGAATAAGCCCTTGCCGCTGAAGGTCGGCGAGCACCGTCAGCGGCGCTTCGATCGAGCCCTCGGCAGGACCGTGAATGCCAAACATGGAACGCAAATTAACGACATCGAGCACGTCCACCCCTAGATTGCGAAGATTGTCGTGAATCGCGCGCGTCAAATCCTCGGCCGAGAAAGCGGGGTTCCACGAGCTGTCCTCGCCACGCCGCGCCCCGAGCTTTGTGACGATCACAAGATCCTCCGGATAGGGATGGAGCGCCTCTCGGATAAGCTGATTCGTGACGTGCGGGCCGTAGAAATCGCTCGTGTCGATATGGTCCACCCCTGCCGCTACCGCCTCGCGCAGCACGGCAAGTGCGCCGTCGCGATCCTTCGGTGGCCCGAAGACGCCTGGTCCGGCGAGTTGCATGGCGCCGTAACCGAGGCGATTTACGCTGCGCTTACCCAGGGAAAATGTTCCGGCTTTGCTGGTATCGACCATGCGATGTCTCCTTTGATCGATCGTGCATGTAGACAGCTTCGCCCTGCGCGATAATAGGTCTCAATCGGCACAGGCTGTTCGGAGTGGCGAACAATGACGGCAGACCTCAGCGACCTCGCCGCGTTCATGGCGGTTGCACACGCGGGCGGGTTTCGCGATGGCGCGCGGGCGAGCGGAACCAGCGCCTCCAGCCTCAGCGAAGCCGTACGGCGGCTTGAGGTCAGGCTCGGTGTTCGCCTGTTCAACCGCAGCACCCGCAGCGTCGCGCCTACCGAGGCTGGCGCACGCCTGCTCGAGCGGCTCGGTCCCGCTCTGAGCGAAGTCGAAGCGGCGCTGGACGTGGTGAATCGCTTCCGCGACCGGCCGGCCGGCACGCTCCGCCTGAACGTCCCGGTCAGCGCCGCCCGGCTCGTCTTGCCCGCCATCGTGCCGCCCTTCCTCGCCGCCTATCCCGATATCCAGCTGGAAGTGGTCGCCGAGGACGACTTCGTCGATGTCCTGGCGGCGGGCTGCGACGCCGGTATCCGCTACGACGAGCGGCTCGAGCAGGACATGATTGCAGTTCCGATCGGGCCGCGCAGACAGCGTTTCGCGACAGCGGCATCGCCGGCCTATCTCGATCGGCACACGCCCCCTGACCATCCTCGCGATTTGCTGGAGCACATCTGTCTGCGCGGTCGCTTCACGAGCGGCGCGATGACAGCCTGGGAATTCGAGCGAAACGGGGAGATCGTGCGGGTGGACCCGAGCGGTCCGCTCATCGTGCGCGCCGGTGCAGCCACCGACCTTGCCGTGGACGCAGCCTTGGCCGGCACGGGCATCATTCACCTCTTCGAGGACTGGCTCCAGCCGTATCTCGGAAGCGGAGCCTTGCTTCCGGTTCTAGAACCCTGGTGGCAAGCCTTCTCAGGGCCGTTTCTTTATTACCCAGGGCGCCGCCACCTGCCCGCACCGCTCCGCGCCTTCGTGGATTTCATCGCCACGCATCGTCCGCCGCTTTGTATTTCGGCATCGCCAAAAAACTGACGGGCAAGCGCTGGCACCTAGTCCCTATCGCTCCTCCAGCCTGCCATGCTCTTACGCCGCATCGTGAAAGATGATCCCAAGCGTATGGCGGCGTCCCTCCCGAACCTTGCTGACGCCATGACGAAGTGCCACGCGATAGTCGCCGCGTGAGCCGCGTACCGGCCGGCTATTGACCGCGAACAGCACGGCGTCGCCCTTGGTGAGCGGCACGACGGCTGGCTTTGTCTGCATCCGCGGCCGCTGCTCGGTGAGCACGAATTCGCCGCCCTGGAAGTCCCGTCCGGGTCCCGACAGCAGCGTCGCGATTTGCAGCGGAAAAACATGCTCCCCGTAGAGATCCTGATGCAGACAATTGTAGTCTTCCGGACCGTAGCGCAGCAGCAGTGGCGTCGGCCGCGTCTGTCCGGCGCTGTGGCAGCGATCGAGAAACGCTTGATGTGTAGCCGGAAAGCGCACCTCGATTCCCATCCGTTCGTGCCACCGGTTCGCGATGGGCGCGAGGTGCGGATAGAGATCCGAGCGCAGATCCTGAATGATCGGCGGCAGCGGGTAGGAGAAGTAGCGATATTCACCTTGCCCGAAGCCATGCCGCGCCATAACGACACGACTGCGAAAGCCGTCCTTGGAATCATAGAGCGCCGCGATACGGTCGCAGTCCGCGTCACTCATGAGACCAGCCAGGACGGCCCAGCCTTGCGCGTCGAGATCGGCGGAGACGGTGGCCCAATCGATGGACAATGGCCGCGCGTCCAAAGCAAGAACGCTCATGCTGCGGCCTCCATTTGCAGCAGCCGCCGCTTGCGGCCCACACCCCAGCGATAACCCGAGAGGCTGCCGTCCGCTTTGATCACCCGATGGCAGGGTATCGCCACCGCGAGTACATTCGCCGAACAGGCCGCACCGACCTCTAGCGCCGTCATAGGCATTGGCAAGGTTTTCGCGATCTGGCCATAGGTGCGGGTCTCGCCGGCCGGTATCGCACGCAGCGCCGACCAGACGGCACGCTCGGCATCCGATCCGCGGATGTCCAACGCAGCATCCAACGGTGTGCGCGGATCGCTCATCACCTTGATGACGCTGACGAGCGCATCTGTGACCATCGCCTGATCTTCGGCGAAATCGGCGCCGGGAAAGGTAGCGCCCAGTTCGTGACGGAGGCGCATCTTGTCATCGCCGACAAGAATGCAAGCGATGCCGACGCCGCTGACGGCGACCAGGACTGTGCCAATAGCCGTCTCGCCGAAGCCGTAATGCAACACGTCGTTTAAAGTTATTGCCATGATTCTACTCCTGATTCGCGAAAACCACCATCGCGCCTAAGCCGATGCGGCTCACTCCGAACCTTGCTTTCAATGTAAAGAAGCCGGCGGCTGGTCAGGCCGCAACCGACTCACGCGAAAGGAGCGCGCGCTTGCGCTCGACGCCCCAGGCATAGCCCGACAGCGCGCCGTCGTTGCGGACGACCCGATGGCAGGGGATTGCCACCGCGATGTTATTGGCCGCGCAGGCACCGGCTACCGCGCGCACCGACTTCGGCGATCCGATCCTCGCGGCGATCTCGGCGTAAGAGGCCGTACGCCCAGCCGGGATTTCGCGCAGCGCCTGCCAGACGCGCTGTTGGAATGCGGTTCCGCGAACGTCGAACGGAAGGTTGAGGCCCAGCCTAGGCGCCTCCACCAAACCGACCACTTGCGCGACGAGCTTCTCATAGTCCCGGTCGCCGCCAACAAGTCGCGCCTTGGGAAAGCGATCCTGCAGATCCTCAGCAAGCAGGTTGGGATCGTCCCCGATCAGGATCGCCGCAACGCCCTTCGCGCTGGATGCCACAAGTATTGCGCCGAGCGACGACTCCCCGATGGCAAAGCGGATCTCCTCGTTCGTTCCGCCAGCCTTGTATTTGGTCGGCGTCATGCCGAGCATGCTCGTCGATTGCTCGTAGAATCTTCCGCTCGAGTTGAAGCCCGCGTCGTAGATCACCTCGGTGACACTGTGATTCTTGTCGAGTCCCTCCCGGACCCGCCCGGCCCGATGACCAGCGGCATAGCCCTTGGGGGTCAGGCCAGTGACGCTCTTGAACAGGCGGTGAAAATAACTGGGGCTGAGTTCGACTGCTTGGGCAAGCGCGCCCAACGAAGGAACCTCTTCGCTCTGCTCGATCAGACGGCAGGCCTTGGCGACAATCGCCGCGTTCTCGGCATCTAGCGACAGCCCATCGGGATTGCAGCGTTTGCAAGCCCGAAAACCCGCTGCCCGCGCGTCTTCAGGCCTGTCGTGAAACCGGACATTCCTGCGATTGGCCTTACGCGAAGCGCAGGACGGGCGGCAGTAAACGCCCGTGGTCGCCACCGAATACCAGAATTGGCCATCAGCGGTCTTGTCACGCGCCAGCACGCGCTCCCATCGCAGGTCGGCGGCCGGGACGCTGCGATCGGTCTTCTCCTTTAAGGTCGTTTCCATGATCCGTCTTTCACCTGGATGACTATGCCACGACCCTGATCAATATCTCTCGGCGCTACACTCCGGCTCTTGCTTTCAAATCCAACAATGCCGAAGCGATATCACCCGCGAAGGCTCTGCTCAGTGGCCGATCTGGCCGACGTGGTATCCCAGCCGGGTTTCGACATCCCCGGGGCGATGAAAGCCGCGCTCCATCAAAGTCTTGATCCTCGCCCGGGCGGCCGGGCGCGCGACGGAGGTAAGAAATGCATCCCACTCGGGCGCAATCTCAGCGTCTGGCGGCAGGCTCGCGATATTAACCAAACGTTTTGTTTCCGCGATGGCCTGCTTGTCGAAAGAGGCGATGCGCGTTGCAAGTGCATCGACGAATGCATCGAGTTCGGCATCCGGCAAGGCACGATTGACGTAGCCGTAAAGCTCCGCCAGATCGCCTGGAATATCATCTGCGCCAAGCAGAACTTCCAACGCCCGTCCACGGCCGATCAGCCGGGGCAACCGTGCCATCGGCCCACCGCCTGGCACCAGCCCGGCACCGACTTCCCATTGCGACAAGATGGCCTTCTCCCGACTTGCGAAACGCATGTCGCTGGCGAGCGCAAGCTCGCTGCCGACCCCGGTGGCGCGCCCGCGTATCGCGGCGATCGACACCACCGGGGCACGGCTCAACCGGACCAACATGTCAGGAAGCTGCTGCAGGCCTGTTGGCCCCGGGGGCAAATCCGTCGTGTCTTCAGGCTTGGCGAGAAAGTCGTAATGGGTCAGGAAGAAGCCGTCGACGGCGCTGTCGAAGACGACGACCCTCACCTCTTCATCCGTTTCGAGCGCCGTGACTATTTCATTCAACTGCGGAAGAGACTGCGGGCCGAAGATATTCAGGGGGGGAATGTCGAGCGTCACCCTCCAGTAGAATGACGAGTGTCGAGTGAGGCGAATCTGCCCGGAGGTCGATGAAGCTGCCTCAACCTGAACCACGTTAAATCTCCCCGAAAAGGACTAAGCGGGTTTCCCTGTGACGCGAGTGAGTAACGCCTTAGCTGCGGCGGTCGAGGATGCAGGGTTTTGCCCGGTCACCAGACGATCATCGACGATTGCAAAACTTTCCCAATCGGCCGCCTTCTCATAGAGACCGCCCAGCCGCTTCAACTCATCCTCGACAAGGAAGGGCACAACTTTGGTGAGCTGTACAGCTTCCTCTTCACCATTGGTAAAACCCGTCACGCGCTTGCCCTTTACAATTGGCGCGCCTTTGTAGGTAACCCGATGCAGTACTGCAGGTGAGTGGCAGACAGCCGCAACCACTTTGTCGGAATTGTAGAAGGACTCGATCAAGGCGATTGAGACGGGATTATCAACAAGGTCCCACATGGGGCCGTGACCACCTACATAGAAAATCGTGTCGAAATCTTCTGCTCTCATATCGGCGAGTTGGGAGGTTTTAGAGAGCGCTGTTTGCGCCGCCTTGTCCTGTTTGAATCGCGTCATGGCGGAGGTTTGATTTTCCGGCAGATCACTCTTCGGATCGATCGGCGGCTGCCCACCTTTGGGTGACGCAAGCGTCAGCTGCACACCGGCATCCTTGAAGACAAAATACGGGGCCGCGAATTCTTCAAGCCAAAAGCCGGTCTTCCGGCCGGTATTGCCGAGCTGATCATGCGACGTTGTCACCATGAGTATTTTCATGTCTTTTCTCCGTTGTTCTTGGTTTTGTACATCCCGATGAATCGGCAGGCGCTTGAGGATCTCAGCAGAGGCCTGGAAGACTAGCTAGTGCACTATGGTATCGCCGATACTTAGGTATCGACTGGACGCGAAGTTGATGTCGCCAGCGCCCGTTCCCCTTATTTCGCGGGCAGAAACTCTGTGCACGCTAGCGCTGTTCATATTACCCGGTCGTGCCTTGATGGTCGAGAAGCGCCACATTTCCCCAAGCCCATCAGGCCTGACGCATGAGGCCAGGTTCCAGGTCATCCACCCAACACCGTATCGGGCTTGCCCACGGCACGGCACCAGTTCCGTTGCAGCTTTGGGATTCGTGTCCGCCGGCCTTTTGAGGTTTGAGGCGACCTCGCTGCTGGACCAGGCACGATCGCAGGCGATGGGCAACGCCGCCAACAGCAGCCGCTTGGCGGCTAATTCTCTGCACTTCTCAACCGCTTGAAGCGCACCGCTGGTGGAGGGGGTTGGATTTGAACCAACGTAGGCGTTCACCAACGGATTTACAGTCCGTCCCCTTTAACCACTCGGGCACCCCTCCAGGGTGGGAGGGCGATTTCCCTCATTCGCCGCCCGTTGTCAACGACAGGCACAGCTTTCTCCCGGCACGCCTATGTGGCGGCCAGGAAGCGCCTATAATGGCGGGATGAAGCCCCCTCGCCCCTCGCGCCCACACGGCAGCACCCCGCGCCCGTCACAACCCGGAACGCGCCCGCCGCGCGCCGATCATGCCAACCCCGGCTTTGGCCCAAGGCGCCCGCAGGATGCCCCGCGGCCGCGCAACGCCGGCGGGACTGGTGGCAGCGGTGGCGGCTCCAGAGCCGAGCAGCCGCGCGGCGAGTTTCGCGACCGGCAGGACACACGGGACCCCCGGCGCCCTCAGGCCGACCGCGCGAAATCAGGCCCACGCCCAGGAAAACCCGCGCCACATGGCCAGCGGCAAGCCGCCCATTCCGACAAGCCCACCCCGCGCCCTGACCGGACTCCGTTCCACGCTGAGAAACCCGCCCGCGCCACCGAACGCGTATACGAACGTCCTGTCCGTGCCGCCGAGGCGAGTCCTACGCCCGCCCATACCGCTGCTCCTCACCCTGCACGTTCGTCGGGCGCCGCCGCGCCACGTGGAACGGTTTGGCTCTACGGCCTCCATGCGGTTCAGGCGGCGCTCACTAACCCCGCGCGCAGGCTGCGACGGCTGGTGACGACGGAGGAAGGCGCCACGACGCTCGCCAGTCGCCTGCCAAGGCCGTGGTCCGTAACACCGGAGACGGTCGATCGCGCCCGCCTCGATGGCCTTCTCGGGCGGGATGCCGTGCATCAGGGCGTCGCCCTCCTCGCCGACCTGCTTTCGCCACCCGTCCTCGCCACCGTGCTGGAGCGGCCGGGACCCATCCTGGTGCTCGACCAGGTGACGGATCCGCGCAACATCGGGGCGATTCTCCGCTCCGCCGCGGCCTTCGGCGTCGCCGCCGTCATCCTCCAGGAACGTCATGCGCCGGAGGAGACAGGCTCGCTCGCCAAGGCCGCCTCAGGCGCGCTTGAGAGCCTGCCGCTGATCCGGGCCGTGAACCTCGCGCGCACGCTGGTCGTGCTCAAGGCCGCCAACTACTGGGTCGTTGGGCTGGATGCCGAGGCACCCGCGAACCTACACGGTCCGGCCTTCAACGAACGGAAGGTCGCCTTGGTGCTGGGCGGCGAGGGCGCCGGCCTCCGCCGCCTCACCCGCGAATCCTGCGACGAGTTGGCGAAGCTGCCGATGGCCGCTGGGGCGGAGAGTCTCAACGTCTCCGCCGCCGCCGCCGTGGCGCTCTACGAGCTGCAAAGGCGGCCGTAAGAACCGCCTCACGTTGCGCTAAAGCGTGATTGCTGGGTCTAAACCGTGAGCCAAAGATCCGTCATGGCACGCGGGGCGGCCCCCCGCGCGCCATACACGCCTTGCTTCGTCACGCAGCGAAGGCGTGGATGATCTGCCTTCGCCGAGCATGACGTGATGGAATGGTCTCGGGTCAAGCCAAAGCCATCCCACCGCTAAAGCGCCGTGTAGCCACCGTCGATGAAGATCGTCTCGCCGTTGATCATGTCGGAGGCGGTGGCGCACAGGAACAGCACGACGTCGCAGACCTCGACCGGCTGAGCCACGCGCCCCGCCGGGATCTTCGCCACCATCGGCCCGAGCTTCGCCGGATCGCCCCAGACCTGCTCGGCCATCGGCGTCAGCGTCACCGTCGGACAGATGGCGTTGGACTGGATGTTGTGCGGCGCCCACTCCGCCGTCATGACCTTGGTCAGCCCGTTGAGCCCGTTCTTCGACGCCGCATAGGCACCATGCTCGGTCAGAGCGACCGAACTCGTCTGCGAACTCACATTGACGATCTTGCCGCGTTTCTGCGCGATCATCGCGGGCACCAGCGTGCGCGCCAGCAGCCAGGGCGCCCGCAGGTTTACCGCCTGGATGAGGTCCCATTCGTCGATGGTCTGATCGACCAGCATCTTGGGGAAGCTGACGCCGGCGTTGTTGACCAGGATGTCGATCGTGCCCCAGGCCTCCAGCGCCGCGCGCCCGACCCGCTCCGGCTCCTCGCGCTTGCCCAGATCACCCGGCAGCTTGAGGCATTTGCGCCCGTTGGCCTCCACCTTCGCGGCGGCGGCGGCCAGACCCGCCTCATCCCGCGCGACCGCCACGATATCGGCGCCGGCCTCGCTCAATACCGCGCAGAGCTCGATGCCGATCCCGCGCGAGGCGCCCGTTACCAAGGCCTTGCGGCCAGCGAGGGAAAAACGCTGCTTCACATCCATCTCGCGCGCCTCAGAAAACGATCTGCGTCTTGACGACCTCGGGCGAGCCCTGGGCCGCGAACTCAAAAGCCTCGACCGACTGCTCGAAGGGGAAGGTGCGGGAGATCAGCGGCTTCACATCCACCTTGCCGGACGCCAGCAGGGCGATTGTGCGCGGATAGACATTGGCATAACGGAACACCGTCTCGATCCGCGCCTCCTTGATCTGCGCCGACACCACGTCGAACTGTACCGGGCCGGGCGGCATGCCGACCAGCACCACCGCGCCGCCGGGCGCCACCAGATCGAAGATGCCGTTGAAAGCGCGCGGACTGCCGCTCGCCTCGAAAACCACATCGGCGCCCCAGCCTGCGGTCACTTCCTTCACGCGATCGGCGGCACTCGCCTCGGAAACGTTCACCGTGCGAATCCCGTCATAGCCGGCGGCGATCTTCAGCTTCTCCGGCTGTACATCGGTCATGATGATCTCGGAGCAGCCCGCGGCGAGGGCCGCCAGCGCCACCATCATCCCGATCGTCCCGGCCCCGATGACGACGGCGACTTGCCCCGGCAGGATATGCGCCTTGTTGACCGCCTGCATGCCCACCGCCAGCGGTTCGACGAAGGCGCCCTCCTGGAAGCTCACATTATCCGGCAGCTTGAAAGTGAGGTTCGCGGGGTGGATGACCTCGGGCGCCAGGCAGCCATGGATCGGCGGCGTCGCCCAAAACCGCACCGCCGGATCGAGGTTATAGAGCCCAAGCTGCGAGGCGCGCGAGGTCCAGTCCGGGATCCCTGGCTCCATGCAGACCCGGTCGCCAAGGGCGAGGTTCGACACCCCGGCCCCAACGCCTATCACCTCGCCCGCGCCCTCATGGCCGAGCACCATGGGCTCGCGAACGACAAAGGGGCCGATGGCGCCGTGCAGGTAGTAATGGAGGTCGCTGCCGCAGATACCGACCGCCTTCATGGCGATCTTTACCTCGCCCGGGCCAGCCTCCGTCGGCAGCTCGATCTCGCGCAGTTGCGCATCACGGATCTTCTCGAGCACCAGCGCTTTCATGACGATTCCCCTCATCCGGCGGGCGATCGCGCCCGTCCTCTTCGAGGTTCATCATGGACCCGTGAGAGGGCAGGCGCCAAGCGGGCCTGCCCTCTTCTCGGCGACGCAAGCTATCAAGCCAGTCTGATCAGCCCGCGGTCTTGGGCGTCACAGCCACGAAGATCGGCTGTCCATTGCGTAGGATGCGGAGCGCCAGCGCATTGCCGTTGGTCTTGATCGCCTGCCGGATGGCCTGCGCCGCCTGGTCGGGCGAACCCACGTTGCTGCTATTGACGCCGAGCACGACGTCACCCTGCTGTAGCCCCGCCTGATCGGCCGGAGAATTCGGCACGACCTGGGCGACAACCGCGCCATCGGTCCCGTCCGGCACGCTAAGCTGATCGCGCAGGCTGGGGGTCAGCGGCGCCAGCGCCAGCCCAACCCCGCCGCGATGGGCGTTCGGCTGCTGGTTCTGGGCGTTGTTCGCGACGCGGGTCTTGAGTTCGGCGACCTGTGCCGAAATGTCCTCGGCCTTGCCATTGCGGATGATGTCGAGCGCCGCCTTGTCACCCGGCACGATGCCGGCGATCTCGACCGCGAGGTCACGCGGATTGTGGATGACCGTCCCGTTCACGCTCTCGATCACGTCGCCGGGCTGCAACCCGGCCTTCTGCGCCGGGCTATTGGGCTCGACCGCCGCGACAAGGGCGCCGTTCAGCGGACCCTTGCCGTCGCCGGGCAGCCGCAGCGCCTGGCTCATCGAGGCATCGACCGACTGCGCCGAGACGCCGAGGAAGCCGCGCGTGACATGGCCGACCTTCTCGATCTGCGCCACAACCGACTTCACGGTGTTGGACGGGATGGAGAAGCCGATGCCCACGCTGCCGCCGCTCGGCGACAGGATCGCGGTATTCATGCCGACGACCTGGCCGGACTGGTCGAACAGTGGCCCGCCGGAATTGCCCTTGTTGATGGGGGCATCGACCTGCAGGAAGCTGTCGTAGGGGCCATCGCCGATATCACGGCCTTCCGCCGACACAATGCCCGCCGTTACCGTCCCGCCGAGACCGAAGGGATTGCCCATGGCGACGACCCACTGGCCGGTCTTCACCTTGCTCGAGTCGCCGAGCTCGATGAAGGGCAGCTTGTGGTCGGCCTTGATGCGCAGAACCGCGACATCAGTGCTGGGATCGCGCCCGATCACCGTCGCCGGCAGCTTGGTGCCGTCGGCCAAGGTGACGGTGACCGTCTTGGCGCCTTGCACCACGTGGTTGTTGGTCACCACGGTGCCGTCCTCGTCGATGATGAAGCCAGAGCCTGCGGCCTCGACCATCTGCGGCCGCTGACCCTGCATGCCGCCGCCGCCGGGACCCTGAGGCATCATGTTGAAGGGGAAAGGCAGCGGGAACGGGAAGGGCGAGGCCTGCGGACCACCGCCACCCTGATCCGGGCCAGCGCCCTGATCACCGCCGCTGCTGTCGCTGTCATCCGTAGCGGCACCCGGCGCCAGATCAGACAGCACGGTCACCACGGCCGGCTTCACCCGGCTGGCGAGTTCGGTGAAATCGGGCAGGACCTGGCCGGCGCCCACCGGCGGCTTGCTGACATCCTCGGCGAAGGCGCCATGGCCCAGCCCATAGCTGCCGAGGGCCGTGGCGGCGAGTAGCGCGATAGCGAGCGAGGACCGGCGTAGCGTGGAACGGCGGGCGGGCATGAGCGTCGTCTCCTATGGTAGCGAATCGGCACCTTCATGGCACCGTCAGGATCATCCTGTCGCCACACATAGGGCAACGCGCCCGATCGTTACTCCTTCGAGATCGTGAATAGCGCGTCATCTAGGCTCACTTCGGCTCGCAGGGCGGTCTATCCGCGTCTGCCCCTTGACTTGCGGGGCGGCGCATTGTGTCTAGCGCGGCTCGGTCGAGCGTGCAGGGGCGTAGCTCAATTGGCTAGAGCGCCGGTCTCCAAAACCGGAGGCTGTGGGTTCGAGACCCTCCGCCCCTGCCAAACGGCCCGCGCCGCCCGGAAATCCGTCCGGCCGGCGCATTTTTCTTGAGGATTGTACGAGTTGCAGATGAACCTGGGTTGGGTGGGGCGGCCGTGAATTTCGATCCGGTGGGTTTCCTACGCGATGTGAGGGCGGAGGTCGGGAAGGTCACCTGGCCGAGTCGCAAGGAGACGCTCGTAACGACCGCGATGGTGCTCGGTATGGCGCTCATCGCGGCGGTGTTCTTCTTTGCCGCGGACCAGATCATTGGCCTCGGCGTGCGCACCTTGTTCAGCAGCGGCGCCTAGGGGGAATTGGGTCATGGCTAAGAGATGGTATGTCGTCCACGTCTATTCCGGCTTCGAGAAGAAGATCGGCCAGCAGATCAAGGAACAGGCGGCCCAGAAGGGCCTCGCCGACCAGATCGATGAGATCCTCGTGCCCGCGGAAGAGGTCGTCGAGGTCCGGCGCGGCCAGAAGGTCAATTCCGAGCGCAAGTTCTTCCCGGGCTACGTGCTGGTGAAGATGGAGCTGACGGACGAGGCCTGGCATCTGGTCAAGGACACGCCCAAGGTCACCGGCTTCCTGGGCAACCGCAACAAGCCCACGCCGATCACCGAGGCCGAGGCCGAGCGGATCATGAAGCAGACCCAGGAAGGTGTGGAGCGTCCGCGCCCCTCCATCCTGTACGAGATCGGCGAGCAAGTCCGCGTGGCGGACGGCCCCTTCACCAGCTTCAACGGAACGGTGGAAGAGGTCGATGAGGAAAAGGGGCGCGTGAAAGTCAGCGTCTCGATCTTCGGCCGCTCCACCCCGGTCGATCTGGAATACAACCAGGTCGAGAAGGTCTGAGTCGGCGGCGCCAGCCTGACTGCTTGGGTCCTACTAGGCGCACAATCCACGCCGTTCCGACGGGCGGCCATTCATCTCGTCATGGCACGCGAAGGCGTGCCATCCACGCCTTCGTAGCGGAGCCTCCGGCAAGGTGTGGATGGCATGCCTTCGCATGCCATGACGGTGAGTTCGAACTACCCGCGCACCGCCTCCTCGCCGCCCAACCGCCTCACGCTTGACCCTTCGCGGCCGCCCTCCGCCGCCGCGCGGAGGCATAGACGGACAGGCCCACAGCAACGATCAGAATTCCGCCATTGAAGAAATACTGCACGTAAAACGCCGCCCCGAGCTGCTGCACGCCCGAGAACGAAAACGCCAGGATCAGCACCGCCAGCAGGGTGCCGAGCACATTGACCCGCCCCGGCTTGATCGAGGTCGCGCCCAACAACGTCGCCGCGAAGGCCGGTAGCAGATATTCGGGACCCACCGATGGCGTTCCCGTCTGCAAGATGCTGCCGAGCATGATGCCGGCCACCCCGCTCAAAACCCCCGACGCGATGAAGGCGCCCATCACATGGCGCTGCACCCGAATGCCGGTAAGCTCGGCGGCCCGAGTGCTGGCACCGATAACATAGAGACTGCGGCCCACCGGCAGCCGCTCCGTCACCACCCACAGCAGGATCGCGGCAATCGCGACATAGACCGCCGGCAGCGGAATGTGCCGGTAGATCTCCGTCAGGCCGGTAAACCGATCCGCCAGATCCATGCCGACGATCTGCTGGCCGCCGCTATACCAATTGGAAACACCATAAAGCAGCGTGCCGACACCCATCGTGGCGATGAAACTGTCGATCTTGAACCGCGTGACAAGGAAACCGTTCAGCGCCCCGACGATAACCGACAGCACCAGCACGATGAGAATGCTGAGCGGCCAGGACAGGCCATTCTGCACCTGCAGCCCGATCACCAGGATCTGCGCCATCCCCAGGTGATAGCCCACCGATAGATCGAATTGCTTGGTCGCAAGGGGGATCATCTCCGCCAGCGCCAGCATCGCCGTTACCGACTGGCCGACCAGGATGGAATTGATATTCGAGGCACTCAGGAATGTCGTCGGATGCAACACCCCGAAGACCGCCATCACGATGAGGAAGACCACCGCCAGACCGTAGATCGCGACGAAATCCGACAACCGGCGCGGGCTGCGCGCGATCGGCCGAATAGCTGCGGTTTGAGCGGGGTTAACCTGATCGGGCATCTCGGGCATCCTAGGCATTCAGCGTGGCGGGCGCATAGTCGGAGGCCGCGAAGTCCTCGCCAAGCGACGAGCGCGCGATCAGGCTGTCCATGGTCAAAGCCGCGCCTGAGAGTTCCCCGGAGATTTGGCCTCGGCCCATGACCAGTGCCCGGTCGGCCAGCGTCGCCACTTCCTCGAAATCCGAGGACACGATAAGCACGGCGGCGCCCGCTCGTGCAGCATCCCGCACCATGGCGTGAATGGCGAGCTTGGCGCCGATATCCACGCCTGCCGTGGGCTCTTCCAGGATCAGCAACCGCGCACCCGCGGCCAGCCAGCGAGCGACGAATATCTTCTGCTGATTGCCGCCGCTCAGCCAATCGATCAGCGCATCCGGATTGCGCGGCCGCACATCGAAGCGCTCCATCACCTCGCCAGTCCGCGCCCGATCCGCCGCGGGCGACAGGAAGGCTAGGCTGCCGGTTTTCACGATGCTCTGGCTCGGGAAAAGATTCTCGCTGATCGACATCCCGGCGAGCGCACTTTCCCGGCCACGGTCTCCCGCGAGCAGCGCAATGCCGCGCGCCATCCGGTCGGTGATCGTCTCTCGCGGCGGCAGAAGCTCGCCCCCAAGATGAATCGTGCCCGACCGCGTCTCCAGCGCGCCGAATATGGCACGCCCGATCTCATCCTGACCCGCGCCCCGCAAGCCAACCAGCGCCGCGATCTCTCCGGCCGCGACCGAGAAGGTCACCGGCCCGAAGCCATGCAGCCGCAGCGCCTCCACGAAAAGCAACGCGGGCTTATTTGCGGTAGGCTCCGCATGGCCATGCGCGAACTCAACCGCACGGCCCAGCATGTCCTGCACCAGACTGGACGGCGTTACGCTCGCCATCGCCGCGCTGCGCACCAGCCGTCCGTCGCGCAACACCGAGACGGAATCGGCGAAGCCGAAAAGCTCGTTGAGGCGATGGCTGACATAGATGATGCCGGCGCCAGTCGCGCGCAGCCGCCGCAGCACATCGAGCAGATGCAGCGCATCAGGCTCCGGCAATGAAGCCGTCGGCTCGTCCAACACGACGATATCGGCCCTGCTCGCAAGCGCGCGGACAATTCCAAGCAGCGCCTTGCCCGCGGCGTTGAGACTACCGACAGGCGATTGCGGATCCGGTGCCTCGATCTCCATGCGATCGTAAAGCTCGATCGCCTGCCGCCCCAC
The DNA here is from genome assembly GCF_009765865.1 of Acidisoma sp. L85. Taxonomy (GTDB): domain Bacteria; phylum Pseudomonadota; class Alphaproteobacteria; order Acetobacterales; family Acetobacteraceae; genus Acidisoma. Next base: position 221,831 of record NZ_LMUQ01000084.1, on the reverse strand, counting down.
CTGCGGCCAATCAATAAGCCCATGGCGCTTGGGGAAGCCTGCGACCAGCGCCACGTTCTCGCCGACGCTCAGATCATCGACCAGGCCGAGATCCTGATGCACGAAGGCGATCGGCAAACGTTGCGTCACCGGGTTGACCGCCTCGCCGCGCAAGGCGATCGTACCTTCCTCGGCACCGTAAACACCCGCGAGAATCTTGATGAGCGTCGATTTCCCGGCGCCGTTCTCCCCGATCAGCGCATGGATCTCACCCGCTCGTAGAGTGAGATCCACATCGTTGAGCGCGTGGGTGCCGTAGAAGCGCTTGCCGAGCCCCGCGATCCGCAGCAGCGGAATATCATCCGCCATCGGCAAGCGCCTTTCGCCTCAGCCGAGCCTCAGCAGCCCGTCGCTTGGCCGAGCCAGATCTTCTCGTAATGGCAAGCGAAGTTGTTGCTCGGGATAAACTGGTTCTTGTTTCCGCCTTCAGCCTCAACATTGTCCTTGGTCACGATATAAGTCGGCTGCGTGAAAACCGCCGGCGGCTCGCCGACCATCGCATGCACTGCCGCATCCACCGCCTCGAAGCCGAACAGAGAGGAAGGCTCAGGCACGTCGGCGACCTGATACTGGCCCTTGCGGATCATCTGATAGGTGGCCGGCGGCCCATCGGCGCCGATCAGATGAATCTTCTCGGGCGAAGCACCGGCCGAACGCAGCGCGGCGGCAGCGGCGGTGTAATAGCCGTCACAGCATGTCGTCATGTACCAGCTATCGCCGAAGCGCGAGAGCAGGCCCGAGATGGTCGAAGGCATACGCGTGGGATCGCCGATCGGCTGGTTCACCACGGTCAACAGTTTGCAGCCGGCGCAATGCTGGATCGGCTGGATCGTCGCCTGAGCCTTGAAGCGCGCGATGGCGTAGCTGTTATCGACCATGTGAATGTCATGCGCGGTTCCGTTGGAATCAGCGATGACATAAGCGGCCTCGGTCTGCCCGATCTCGGCTGGATTGGACGCAATGTTCTGGTAAAGGCCGAGCTTCGGTGCCGGACCCGGGAAAGCGGTGGCGTGAATGCCGATGACCGGAATGCCGCGCTTAACCGCGTCCTGAATCGGCTGCTGCAGCGCGTTGGCGTCGGCCGGCGTGATGATGGCGGCAACATTCAGCGACAGCGCTTGCTGAAACGCGGCAAGTGTTCCACCCACGGTCCCTTGCCCATTGAGCGTGACGACCTTCCAGCCGAGCGCCTTCGCCGCCTGCTCCACGCCAAGGCCCCAATAGACATAGGGCGTATAGGATTGATCGCTGGAGACCCAGGCGATGGTAAATTGGCCGGTCGGCGCGCGCGGTCCGCTCGTCGGTCCTTTCCACTCGGTCTGCGGCTTCGACCTTTCGGCCACCAGCGCTTTCGCCTGATCGACGCTCAGCGTGGGGTCGATGACCGGCGCAGGCCATTCCGGGAAGGGCTGCGCGCGAGTCGCCGCATGCGCGCCCACCGCGCCCAAGCCGAAGACGGAGGCGCAAAGCGCCGCGGCGGCCAGACGCTTGATCGCGGAGGCCTTCTTCAAGGGCAGTTTTGTCTCGAACATCATTCTTCCCACTCGCTCCATTGCTATTTTGTCGGCTTCTGTCGGCCGATCGTCGCGGCAACGCACTCGTCTATTCGGCGGCCACCTTCAGGCTGGGCGGCGCATGAGGTTGCAGGTTCATCGAATTCTGCAGGGCACGCAAATGGTAAAGCGTCGTGTCGGTCTGCAATTCGACCATGTCGTAGGTAATGACCTCTTCCCTACGGACATCGCGCAGTAGCTTGGCATCCGTCAGCAAGCCGAGCGGCACGACATTATCGGCCTTGGCCGTCTCGTAGAGATCGTTGAGCGCATAAACCGAGGATCCGCCGGCGCCCTCCACGGTCTCACCCGCCGTCAAGGCGCGTTTGGCGGCACCGAAAACCTCCGTCACCAGCCCGAGCTTGGGCACGATGGTCGGATGGTTGAAGGCCACCGCATTGACGATCGAGAGCGGGATCTCGTTCGTCACCAGATGATAGGGCGTGTACATGTTGTAGTAGCCGTCCGAGCCGGTGACATCGAGATACTGCAAATCCTCCTGGATTTGCTTGTGGTCGGTATGCACCACGATGAAGGTGCCCGGCGTCACGGATCGGTCAAAGTCGATGCTGCCGTCTTCATGCTTCAGCGGCCGGGCGTAATCGACCACGCCGCGCGTATTGAGGATGCCGCCCTCGCTTTTCGGCCTGAACAATTGCGGGATCTCATTAACCCCCGCGATCGGGCCGTGCATGCCGCGAATATCGGGCACCAAACCAGTATAATTCGAGATGCAGGCCATCTCGATCATCGTCTTGGTGGCATCGCGGAAGGTCACGAGGAAATGCGGGTTCACACCCAATCGCTTCGCATCCTCGCCAACGCTGTCGGGTGTCGCGAAACGGTCGAACAGCCCGATGCTGGAAGGCGCTTTGCCCACCGCCACAATCTCAAAGCCGAGCCCGGCATAGCGATCATAAAATTCGGCGATCAGGCCCGGCTCATCACCCGATGACACCGTGTAGACCACGCCCGCTGCTTCGGCCATGCGATGCAGGATGGGTCCGACAACGACATCGGTCTCGACATTCAGCATGATGATGTGCTTGCGCGCCTGAATCGTCTGCAAAGCCACGCGCGCCCCAAGCTCCGGGCTGCCCGTCGCATCGACAACCGCATCGATTTCGAGCTGCGGCACCAGGGTCGCATCCTGCGTCACCACCGGCTTGTTCTGGCGGATGGCATCCTGCGCTGGCCCCACCGCGTTCGCGACAACCACATCCTCGCGCCGGTAGCCGGAAAGCTCGAAGGCGCGGGTCGCGCGCTCGGTGCTGAGATCGGCGATCACCGCGACGCTGATGCCGCGCATCAGCCCGATCTGGCAAATCGCTCCGGTGCCCATACGTCCGGCACCCACGAAAGCCACTTGGATCGGCTTGCCCCGCGCGTGCCGCTTATCGAGAGCCTGCTTGAACATGGCGCCATCCCCCTCCATCCCGACCACGGGAACGGCGTCTCCGCGCCGTCGATAGATGTCATAATGTCTGACAGCCTCAGCCTAGGCAAGGCGGCAGTCTAGGCGGCATCGGCCTTTCCCATGACCCGGCGAAGCCGCCCCGCCGCCGCCGTCAGATGAGCCAGCATCGCCTCCTCCGACCCCGGCACATCCTTGCGCCGCAGCGCCCGGACGATCGCGTCATGCTCGGAGAAGGTCACGGCCTTGGTTTCCGGCACGTAATAGGTCGCCGGATACCACATGCGAACAATGGTCTGGATCGTCGACACCACGCTCGAGAACAGCGCATTGCCACCGATCTCGGCGATGCGGATATGAAAGTCGCTGTCGATTTTGGTGAAGGCGGGATCGTCGCTCTGATGATCCCGCATGAGGGTAATGTTCTCGGCCAGCGCCGCGGCATCCTGCGCCGTGCAGCGTTTCGCCGCGCGGCCGGCACAGGTCACCTCGATCGTGGTCCGCACGTCGAACAGATCATCGAGGTTCCGCTCGCTCAGCAGCAGCCCCCAGCGAAACGCGCCCGAGAGCAGCTCGGAAGTCGGCTCGCGGACAAAGGACCCCTCGCCCGGCCGCGCTTCCAGCACGCCCAGCACGGCAAGGCTTTTCACTGCTTCCCGCACCGTGGACCGCCCGACCTGGAACCGCGCCGCGAGTTCCTTCTCCGACGGGATCATGTCGCCGGGCTTCCAAATCCGCTTCATGATCAGCCCGGCGATGGCGTCCACGATCTCCTGCGGCAGCGTGGCGCGCGCCACTGGCCGGATATGGTCATCCGCCGATCGTGGCGCGAGCCTGCGACGGCCCGGCTTCGCTAGCTCGTCCAAGACGGAGACCTCAGACTGTCGCGCCTAACTGCCACGGCGCGAATTCGTCATCCCCGAACCCGAGCTGCTCGCTCTTGGTTCTCTCGCCCGAAGCGATACGCAGGATCATTTCGAAGATGCGTTGCCCGCACTCCTCCACCGTCTCCACGCCTTCCGCGATCCCGCCGCAATTGACGTCCATGTCGTCCGGCATCCGGTCGTACATCGGCGTATTGGTGGCGAGCTTCATCGAAGGCGTCGGCTTGCAGCCGAAGACGGACCCGCGCCCGGTGGTGAAACACAAAACATTGGCGCCGCCCGCGACCTGACCTGTAGCGGAAACCGGATCGAAACCCGGCCCGTCCATCACCACCAGCCCCTTGGCCGTCACCGGATCGGCATAGCCCACGACATCGACAAGGTTCGTCGTGCCCGCCTTCACCACCGCGCCGAGCGACTTCTCGACGATATTGGTGAGCCCGCCGGCCTTGTTGCCGGGCGACGGGTTATTGTCGATCTCGCCGCCATTCTTTCGCGTGTATTCGATCCACCATTCGATCCGCGACAACAGCTTGCCCGCCACTTCAGGGCTCACCGCGCGCCGCGTCAGCAAGTGCTCGGCGCCGTAGATCTCCGTCGTCTCCGTCAGGATCACCGTGCCGCCATGCCGCACCACAAGGTCCGACGCGTAACCGAGCGCCGGATTGGCGGTGAGGCCCGAGAAGCTGTCGGAACCGCCGCATTGCAGCGCGACCTTGAGATTCGAAGCCGAAACCGGCTGGCGCTTCACCGCATTGGCGACCGGCAGCAACGCCTTGATGCGCTCGATCCCCGCCATGATGCTAGCCCGCGCGCCGCCGGATTCCTGGATCACGAGGGATGACATCGCCATGCCCTCAGGCAGGCTCTGGGACTGTAGCAGCGGCCCAACCTGATTGACCTCGCAGCCCAGGCCGATGACGAGGACGGCGGCGAAGTTCGGATGCGCCGCATAGCCCATGATGACGCGGCGCAGCGTATCCATACCATCGCCCGTCAGCGCCATGCCGCAGCCGGTCTTATGCGTCAGCGCCACCACGCCATCGACATTCGGGTAGTCGGTGAGCAGGCCACGATCCCCGGTGATCGGATTGGCACGGAAGGCTTCCGCGATGTAGCGGGCGGTGCCGGCGGAGCAGTTCACGCTGGTCAGGATGCCGATGTAATTGCGCGTCGCGATCCGCCCATCGGGCCGCACGTAAGCATCGAAGGTCGCGGGCTCCGCGATATAGTCGGTGGGACGCGCATCGGCCCCCGGCGAATGGTCGCGGGCGAAATCGTGGAACTCGCAGTTCTGCACATGCACATGGTCGCCCGGCGCGATATCCATGCTGGCGAAGCCGATCACCTGCCCGTAACGGCGGATCGGCTCGCCCTTGGGAATGGCCGCGATCGCCACCTTGTGCCCGCGTGGAATGCGCCGCGTGGTGGTGACGCCACGATCCGGCAGGTTCGTCCCCGCCTCGATTTCCGCGCGCGCGATCGCAACGTTGTCAATGGGGTTGAGGTGCATCGTGGTTGAGAGGATATTGAGCATGGCGCCGACCTTTCCGGAACGCGGCGAGTGGCCGACCCGTCGCACTGCATCAGGATATCAGACATTTGCCCGGCCGGGCAACGTTACGGTCTCCGCAGAGAAGCATTCCTCCACCGACGAACGCCCGGCATCAGCCCGCCCCCGCGCGAGAAATCCAGCCGCCATGAGCCGCCTTGAAGGCTTGCAACGCCGGCTGCATGTGGAGCACGCAAAGCGACTCGAAAGCCGCGCGGTCCCCGCTCTCCATCGCCGCGATGATCTGGAAATGCTCCCGCCGCGACTGCTCGGCGAGCGCCGGGTTCGCGATGGCGTAGCAATGGATTGCCGCCGTCTTCGTCCAATACTGCTGGATAAGCTCCGCCAGCTGCCGGTTCCGGCAGGCGCCGAAGATGATCCGGTGAAAGGTGTCGTTCGCAACCGAGGCGGCATCGAGGTCGCCCGCCGTCCCGCAGCGAACATAGACATCGTTCACCTCGCGGAGCTGGCGGATGAGGTCCGGTGATGCCGGCAGCAGGATCCGTCGCGCCGCCTGCTGCTGGAGGATCGTGCGGATGTCGTAAAGCTCATCGACCTCTTCCGCCGAGTAGTCGCTGACGACCGCACCGCGGTTCTGCCTTCGCTGAACGAGGCCGGCGCGGTCAAGCTCCTCCAGCGCCGCCCGTATGACATGGCGGCCAACGGCGAAACGCTCGCTAAGCTCTTCCTCGACCAGCCTCTCGCGCGGCTTGAGGCGGCCGAAAACGATATCGTGCTGCATCGCGCTGACGATCGCCGGCAGTCGCTTGTCCCCGGCCCGTGCCGTTCGCGCGGTTTCATCAGTCGCCGGTTCCACCGCCTTCGCCTCCGCCCGCCCGCTCAACTGATCGCCCGATCGAGATGGGTGTAACCGCCATCCGGGCTCAGCCACTGCCCGGTGAAGTGCGATGCGCGGGCAGACAGCAGGAACACCACCGTCGCGGCGATTTCCTCCGGCGTCGTCATGCGGGCGCCGAGCGGGATCTTCGCGGTGATCGCCGCCAGTTTCTCCGCCGGATCGGGGAAGGTCGCGATCCAGTTCTCATAGAGCGGCGTCATGACCTCGGCCGGCAACACGGCATTCACCCGGATGCCGTCGGCGGCCAGGTCAGTCGCCCATTCACGCGTCAGCCCGAGCAAACCGGCCTTGGCGGCGGCGTAGCCGCTCGTCCCGCCTTGCCCCGTCACCGCCGTCTTGGACGCGATATTGACGATGGCGCCACGGCTTGCCCGCAGATGCGACAGGCAGTGATGCCCCATGCTATAGCAATGCACGAGGTTGCGGCGGAGCGAAGCCTCGAAGGCCGCCGCCCCCGCCTCCAGCCCGACACGGTCGTTGACGCCGGCATTATTGACCAGCCCGTCGATCCGCCCATGGCGCGCTATCAGTGCCGCCACCACCGCGCCACAGGCCGCCTCATCCGTCAGTTCGACCGCCTGGAAACTGGCCGCAGGCTGCGACCCCTGAAGCGCCAGCATGAACGCGGGCGGCGGTGTGTCACGCGCGAGGATCGCCGGAATGGCGCCCTCCTCCGCCAACAAAATCGAGATTGCGGCGCCGATCCCGGACGCCCCTCCGGTGACAATCACAACCTTGCCGTTCAGACCGAGATCCATTTTCCGCGGTTCTTCCTAAATCAGGCCGACCAGCCGCCGTCGATCATCTGCGTGGTGCCCGTGGTGAAGCCGGACTCGTCCGACCCCAGATAAACCGCCAGCGCGGCGATCTCCTCTACCTTGCCAAGCCGCCCCATCGGTTGCCGCCCCACGAAGGCGGCGCGCGTCGCCTCCAGCGTTACCCCCGCCGCCGCCGCCTGCGTCGCGATGCGCTCATCCAGCGAGGGCGACTGGATGGTGCCGGGGCAGATCGCATTGCAGCGAATGCCGCGCGCCACGTAATCCACCGCCACCGATTTGGTCAGACCGATCACCGCCGCCTTGCTCGCGCCGTACGCGGCGCGGTTTGCCACGCCTTTTACCGAGGAAGCGGCGGACGCCATGTTGATGATCGAGCCCCGGCCGCCCTCCAGCATGCCCGGCAGGAAAGCCTGGATCAGGTGGAACATCGCCGTCACGTTGAGGTCGAAGGAGAATTTCCACGCCCGGTCGTCGCAGTCGAGGATGGACCCCGCATGCACATAGCCCGCGCAGTTGAACAGGATATCGAGGCGCCCGACCTCGGCCGCCGCCTCGGCGATCGCCTCGGGTGACAGCACGTCGAGCACGCGAGTCGTGCAGCCCCTCAGCGTGCGGAGCGCCTCCGCATTGATGTCGGTCGCGATCACCTCGGCGCCTTCGCGCGCGAAAGCCTCCGCCGTCGCGCGGCCGATGCCCTGGCCAGCCGCCGTCACGAGGGCCCGTTTACCCTGCAGCCTCATCATCCGTTTCCTCTCTCGCCAAACGCCCCCGAACCGGGCGCCGATTTCCGTGAAGGGCTTCAGCCTCATCCCGGCATAACGCGGGTCTTCTAGCACAGGCGGTTCGGTTGACACCTGGGCACCCCTCGCGCAGCCTGCGACGCGCGTCGCGCAGGGGGAAAACATGGCACATAACGACAATCAAGACGGGCCGAAGCGCCTTCGCAGCCGCCGCTGGTTCGACACGCCCTCCGACCCCGCGATGACGGCCCTCTACCTCGAACGCTACATGAACTTCGGCCTCACCCGCGCCGAACTGCAAACCGGCCGCCCCATAATCGGCATCGCTCAGACCGGCTCGGACCTCTCGCCTTGCAATCGCCACCACTTGGAACTGGCGAGCCGCGTGCGGGACGGTATCCGCGAGATGGGCGGCGTGCCGCTCGAATTTCCCTGCCACCCGATTCAGGAAACCGGCAAGCGCCCCACCGCCGCGCTGGACCGCAACCTCGCCTATCTCTCGCTCGTCGAGATCCTGCACGGCTACCCGCTGGACGGCGTGGTGCTCACCACCGGCTGCGACAAGACCACGCCCGCCTGCCTGATGGGCGCCGCCACCGTGAACATCCCCGCCATCGTGCTCTCGGGCGGGCCGATGCTGGACGGCTGGTTCAAGGGCAAGCTCGCCGGCTCCGGCACCGTCGTCTGGCATGCCCGCAAGCTGCTGGCCGAGGGCGAGATCGAATACGAGGAATTCATGCAGATGGTGGCGGCCTCCGCCCCCTCCGCCGGCCACTGCAACACCATGGGCACCGCCAGCTCGATGAACGGCCTGGCCGAGGCTCTCGGCATGTCGCTTCCCGGCTGCGCCGCCATCCCGGCGCCGTATCGGGAGCGGGGCCAGATCGCTTACGAAACCGGGCGGCGGATCGTCGCCATGGTGCATGAGAATTTGCGCCCCTCCGACATCATGACCAAGGCCGCCTTCGGCAATGCGGTGGTGGCCGCCGCCGCGCTGGGTGCTTCCTCCAACTGCCCGATCAGCATGGTCGCCATCGCCCGCCACATGGGCGTCGATCACAGCCTGGATGACTGGCAGCGCCTGGGGCCGGAAATTCCGCTGCTGGTCGATATGCAGCCCGCCGGCCGCTACCTCGGCGAATCCTTCCACCGCGCGGGCGGCGTGCCCGCCGTGATGAAGGAGCTGCTGGCCGCCGGGAAAATCGACGGCACCGCCATGACCGTCACCGGCAAGACCATCGCCGAGAACCTCATCGGCGTGCCGGATGGCGACCGCGAGGTCATCCGCTCCTATGCCGAGCCGCTGCGCGAGGAGGCCGGCTATGTCGTGCTTTCCGGCAATTTGTTCGAGACGGCGGTGATGAAGACCAGCGTCATCGACATCGAGTTCCGCGAACGTTTCCTGAGCGACCCCGAGCACCCCAACGTGTTCCTCGGCAAGGCCGTCATCTTCGAGGGGCCTGAGGATTACCACGCGCGGATCGAACAGGCCGATCTCGGCGTCACCGAGGATTCGGTTCTCATCATCCGCAACGTCGGCCCGGTCGGCTATCCGGGCAGCGCCGAGGTGGTGAATATGCAGCCCCCGGCGGTGATGCTGAAGCGCGGCGTCAACGCCTTGCCGACAATGGGCGACGGGCGGCAATCCGGCACTTCCGGCAGCCCCTCGATCCTCAACATCTCACCCGAGGCGGCAATCGGCGGCGGGCTCGCGCTGCTGAAGGATGGCGACCCGATCCGCATCGACCTCAACGCCCGCCGCGTGGATGTGCTGATCCCCGACGCCGAGCTGGCGGCGCGGCGTGCCGCCTGGGTCCCGCCCAAGCTCGAGAACAAGACGCCGTGGGAGGAGATCTTTCGCAGCATGGTCGGCCAGATGGGCACTGGCTCCTGCCTGGAACCCGCCACACGCTATCTCAACATCATCGAGACGCGCGGAGAATCGCGGAACAATCACTGACCCATTCGCCTAGACGATTTCGTGTGGGAATCGTCAAGGTTGGGCTTACCCGCTACGCCTTAGGCGGGCTGCGACATCTCAGCCTGGGCGCTGAAACGCCCGGGGTTTTTATCCGCTGGGTACAGTCGTGATGATCGACGGCGGCCATCTTAGAGTCTGTCTCTGAATGATGTCCGAATGACCGCGTTCGACCCTTGCAAGATGTTTGAAGGCTAGCACCCGACGTCCCTAAAGCGGACATCGATCATCTGCCTCAAGTCAGGTGAGCAGAGCTGCCGTCGCGCAGCGCGCCAGTCAGCGTCGGCCGCGTTCCCGTTGCTTGACCCGAAGGGCTCATCTGCATTTGGTTCCAGATCGCGGCGTCTCTCTGATAAAAGTCTGGCCGAAATTGCAGCACACCGTGAGTATCGACGAAAGCGGTTTCGTAGACCACGAAGACAGGAACCGGCACGGGCAGATCGTTTCGAGTTGTGCCGCCTTTCTCTATACCGGCATCAATCTCGCTCGTCGGTTGGTTCATTAATAGGGCGGCCAATTCCCGGGGGTTTTGCACCCGGATACATCCGTGGCTCAGGCGGCGGTTGGCCCGGCTGAAGATGTCGCGATCTGGGGTATCGTGCAGATAAACGTCAAAGTGATTTGGCATGTCGAACATGAGGAACCCAAGGCCCGCGTCAGGGCCGGGAAGTTGCTCCACTTCGCCACCTGGGAGTGCGACCATATTGTTCGCCACGAGATAGTTTGGATCGAGCTTGGCCTTAGGCAAGATCTCCTTCGCAGCGATGTCACTTGGGATCACCCATGGAGGGTTATAGTAAGCAGCATCAATCTTGGTGCTGAACTCGGGACTCTGATTGATTTTTATGTCTTCTCCGACAACCACGCGCGTCGAGAAAACTGGATTGTCAGCGCTATAAAAAACCAGTTGCTCATCGGCTACATTGACCCACACGCGATCCGCAGGAAGCGATCGGGGCAACCAGCGTTGGCGCTCCAGGTTCACCACAATCGTGTGCAGGCGGCTCCCATGGACACCATTCCGGAATTGCTCCGTCTTCAATGCTTGAAGCAATGCGGTATAGGTTGGCGTGGTCGGCGCCAATGCATCAATTGCCGCTGCAGGGTCAGGGCGAGTAAGAGTGTTATCGACCGCGGCTGCTACATCGATTGGCTCTGGTTTCAGAACCTCATCGTCGCCACGGCGTTCAGGAGGCACTACTCCGCGGGCCAGTGCGTCGGCGTAAGAGAGAAAAGCGTCCGAGAGCAGTAAGTCTCGATCGATCGACGACAGATTCGAATTTTGTCGCAGTAGCTTTGCATGGAACCAGTCGGGGTTCAGACCCTGATCGCCAGCACCCATAATGGCGTCGATGAGTGCATTGGCCTGAGCCTGGTGATTCTCCCAGACAGGTTGGAAATTGTGGCGAGCATAGAACTGTTGGAGCAATCCCACATTCAAACTAGTGTTAGCGACAATTAACTGATGCTGGCCGTTGAGCTTGTTGCCAAGCTCGGTGTCGGAGCGCGCCCCTAGCTCTGACGCGGTATCAGAGCCGGAAGCGAGACCGCCAGAACCAGGCGTCACGCTAGTGCCGCAACCGGAAAGCATGCAGACAACGGCGAGCGCTAGAATAGTGCTTCCGACCGCAAGGCTTTGCGAAGCCTTGGCTCGAACCGAAGGCAATAATTCTTGGACAACCAATTCGAGCTTACCCCTACCTATGCAACGACACATTTGACTCTTTAGGAAGAATTCTCTTTAAAATCTGTCTTGTCTACGCCGTTCAATGAAGGAGTAAGACGATGTCGGCCCTTTCCGAGAAAGCAGTGGATAAGTTTAGGCTGTGGCGTCATGCCGCAGCGGTCGCCGCCGCGATCCCGATAATTGCCCTCGCGGCCTGTGCCTCGAAGCCGCCGCCCCCGCCGCCCGAACCTGCTCCAGCCCCGGTTGAAGCGGCTCCTCCGGCACCTGCACCAACGCCCGTCCCGCCTGCCAGAGGCTGATCAGGCCATCGAACTGAAGCACGATTCTCTCTGATATTCGTCTGCTCCCCAAGGTGAAGACTTTCACCTTGGGGGCGATCGCATCGGGGGTCTAAGCGAGACGAGCCTCACCGTCTCGGCTGCCGGTATCCTTGGGCCTTTTTTGATGCCCAAATTTGGTTTCAGCAAAAGTCGCTGACGTCCTGGCGAATGACGGCTTCGAGATTGGCTATACTTAAGAGCCGACATGCCGCTTGCCACCAACAGCCGCCCTTGGTGCACTGCGAGAGTCAACCCGACATTATCCAGAGACAGGCTCTTAGAGTCCTGGCCCGCCGTGCGGAATCTATAAAGTCTAAGTTATGTAGAGTCCGTTGCTCATGGTCGCATCAAGCCGACGCAGGAAGCGCTCATTCGGATTCTCTATTCCGACTGCGCACCTCACACCGGAACGGCCAGGTGCCTGCGTCAGGCGGAATCAAGCGATTCAGCGGCTCCGATGACTGGCTTCGAGATCTTGCGAGACGGGAGCTCTTCGCAATCCGTCAAGGCGTGTTTAAATTCCTCGGACTTAACCTAAAGAAAATTCCTATCTCGTCGACAATCTTAACTGACGACGGTCCGCGCCTGACTTCGGGCAATAGGCGTCGATATGCGTATCGGACTAGATATTGCAGCCGACTCGGATAAAAGGCTCTGTGCCCGAATCATTCTTGTCACCGGCGATACTGATTGTATCCCAGCCATGAAGCATCGCCGCAAGTCCGGCATTCAGATCGTGCTAATCGTCTTTCCCGACAATCGACCGGCACCCGAGCTTCTTGAGCAGACCGATTACAAACGCAAAATTCTCTGGCCGTTACAGAACTGAGGGCCGCTCGCTCCTCCTCCTCATCCTTGCTGCCACCTTGGTCCGTCTCGCCATGGGCTGGGCGCTCGGGCTTGGCATCGACGAAACCTATATGGTCGCGGCCAGCCGGCATCTGGCGCTGTCCTATTACGATCACCCGCCGATCTCGTGGTGGCTCACCCACGCCGCGATGGCGCTGACCGGCAGCCAGGCCCCCCTCGTCGTCCGGCTGCCCTTCATCCTCCTCTTCGCCGTCTCCACCTTCCTGATGGCGCGGCTGACGACTCTTCTCTTCGACGATCAGCGCGCCGGGTTTTGGGCCGCCCTCCTCCTCAACCTCTCGCCCGTCTATACGGTCACCGCAGGCGGCTGGGTGCTGCCGGACGGGCCGCTCGACTGCGCGCTCCTCGGCTTTGCCATCTGCGCCGTCAAAGCCATCCGGCTCGACGATAAACCTTCGCCATCCTGGCCATGGTGGCTCGCCACTGGCGCCTGCGCCGGCCTCGTCATGCTGTCCAAATACAACGGCGCGCTCGTGCTGATCGGCTTGCCGGCCTTCCTCGCCACCACGCCGACTGCCCGCCGCTGGCTGGCCCGGCCCCAGCCCTGGGTCGCCGGCGCGCTCGCAGTCCTGCTTTTCACGCCGGTCGTCATCTGGAATGCGCGCCACGGCTGGGCTTCGATCGCCTTCCAGGGCAATCGCGCGGATGGCCTGCGCTTCCAGCCCTTTGCGCCTTTGGCCGTCTGGGGTGGTGAGGCGCTTTTTGTCCTCCCCTGGATCTGGCTGCCGCTCATTCTCCTCTGGCTGAGAGCCCTGCGCCGAGGCCCCACGGAACCGAAAGGATGGTTCCTCGCGCTGATGGCGGCGGTGCCGATCCTGCTTTTCGCGGTGGTCTCGATCTGGTCATCCGGCCACATCCTGTACCACTGGTCGGCACCAGGCACGCTGATGCTATTTCCGTTGCTCGGCGCGGAGGTCAGCCGCAGGATTGCCCTCGGCGCGCCGCGTCTCCGCCGCGTTGTCACCGGCACTGCCGCGTTCATCCTGCTCGGCGTGTTTTTGGCGGGCACTGAGATGCGCTTCAATTGGGTGGCTGCCCTGCTCGGCCCGCAGGTATTGGCCAAGGCGCGCGACATCGAGGGTGGCGTCGACTGGACAGGCCTGCGCCCGGCCCTGGCATCGCGCGGTCTGCTCTCCCGACCAGGTCTGGCTATCGGCGTCACTCGTTGGAATGACGCGGGGAAGGTCGACTACGCCCTCGGCGGCAAGGTACCCGTGATCGTTCTTGCAGACGACACCCGCGAAAACGGCATCACGACCCCTGCGGCGGCCTTCGAGGGACATCCTATATTGGTCCTCGTTCCGCGTGTTGCGCCCGAGGAAATCGTCGCTAGACTTCGGCCTTACTTCACGCGGCTCTCCGTTCTGCCACCCGTTGAGGTGACTTTCGCGGGCTATCCGCTGATGCAGGTATCGGTTGTGCTCGGCGAGAATTTCCACGGGTGGTCGGCAGTCAGCCACCATTAATCGCCCATACGTTGCAAACTCTCGCAGAGATGAGTCATATCCTGCGATGGATAGTCGGAGTTGAGCCTTGGACACGCACCAGACGAAGCAGGGCGAGCACCTGACGCGCCCCTCGCGGGAAGAAGCCGAGGAAGCGGTGCGGACATTACTGCGTTGGGCGGGCGAAGATCCAGTCCGGGAAGGGTTGCTGGACACTCCGGCGCGCGTCACCCGAGCCTATGAAGAATACTTCAAAGGTTACGCTATCGACCCGATAGCGCTATTGCAGCGAACCTTCGAGGAAACCGACGGCTACGATGAAATCGTCTTGCTCCGCGACATTCGTTTCGAGAGTTGCTGCGAGCACCACATGGCACCGATCATCGGACGTGCCCATGTCGCTTACCTGCCGCATCACCGCGTGGTGGGCATCAGCAAGCTCGCGCGAGTGGTCGATGCCTATGCCAGACGCCTGCAAATACAGGAGAAGATGACGGCGCAGATCGCCAATACGATTGCCGAGGTATTGCAGCCGCTCGGCGTCGCGGTGGTGATTGAGGCGACGCATCAATGCATGACGACTCGCGGCGTGCACAAGCCTGGCACGAGCCTGATCACGAGCCGCATGCTGGGCGCGTTTCGCACCAATCCGGCGACGAGGGCGGAATTCCTCGCCATGGTGCAGCGGCCCGGCCTGAACTCCAGCAACGCGTAAGGAACGTCACCGCGAAGACGCTGGGGCGCGGCTGAGCCGATCGAAGATCGCCGGATCAGCCTGGCCCGCGGCGAGATCGATCGCGGAATATCCCTCGACATCGCGGCGCTGCGGATCAGCGCCCGCCTCGAGCAGAAGCTCAACCATGGCTTGCCGCCCGAACATGACCGCGAACATGAGGGGGGTCCGCCCCATATCATTGGGCGCGTCCACCTCGGCACCGGCAGCGATCAACTGCCGCGCGATCCTCTGCTCGTCCTTGAAGGCGACCCCGCCAAGGGCTGTGCTGCCTTTCGCATCCCGTGCATCCACGCCCGCCCCGGCCTGCAGCAACAGCGCCACGGCCTCCGCCTGCCCGTTGTAGGAGGCGATAATCACCGGCGGAAAACCACGCGCATCCAGCCGGTTGGGATCTACCCCCTGCCGCAGGAACTCGGCCAACAGCTCAACCCGCCCCTCGCGCATGGCGCCGTAGTAGAGCAGCTCGATTTGCTCCTGGGTAAGACTGCTGCCCGTCGGCCCAGCGCCGCTATCCGTCAAGGCGTCGCCCCTACGAGCAGGCGCACATTGCTCTCGCCCATCTCAAGAACCTCAACCCGATCGCCTTGCGTGATGGTCCCGGCGTTTTCGGGGATGAGGTTCTGCCCGAACATCGCGCCGCCCTGGGTACGGCGGATGCGGCCGAGGGTGCGCAGCGGCTCGGTCTTGTGCGGGCGCTCGCCCGTCATCTGGTCGATGGTCACCACCACGCATCGCGCGCAAGGCGACGCCACGCGGAAGACCACGTCACCAATCCGGATCCGTCGCCACTCATCCTCGGCCCAGGCCGCCGGGCCATCGACGACGATGCCGGGACGGAACCGGTTCATCGGGACGGGTGTCCGCAAGAGGCTGTTGAGCGCGGCTAGAGAGCCCGTATTGGTGAGAAGAACCGGGAACCCATCGGTAAAGGCGGTCCTATCCTCCGGCCGAGCGAAAGCCTGGTCGGCGGGACGGGCATTCACATCGTCGAGATAGACCAGACCGCATTCAGCCCCCAGCGCATCGCTCAGCCAGGACGCTGCCAACGGTCCGGCATCGAGGGCCGGGACGTGGTCCTTCCAGACCCGAACGACCCGCCGCTCGGCATCGGCCTCCGGTGGCGCGAGATGGATCGAGCGCACGCCCTTCCGCGTCAGGGCCAGTCGCTCGCCGTAAATCTCAGCCACAATCGTCGCCATCACCGGGTATTCGCGTTGGGTCAGCAAGGCGCCATCGGGCCGTACCACCATCCAGCGGCGGTCATGCACAAAGCCCCAGCGGGCGACTTCCACCTCCGCCCTCTCCAGGCCGCGAAGGGCCTTGACCGGGTAGATATGCGCGGATGCGACGTGGTGCTCGGTTTCGGACAAGCTCCTTCTCCTTATTCTCCGCCTGAGATCAGCGCGGCGCGGCGGTGTCGGGTGCCCAATAGAGCAGACGCTTGAGCAGCCGGTCCACGATCACCCACAGGATGATTGCGACAACCGATAACACGAACAGGGCGGCGAACATGACGTTGGTCTGGATCCGCGCATTGGCGTTCATCATCACATACCCAAGGCCCGCGGAAGCTCCGACCCATTCGCCGATGATCGCGCCGATCGGCGCCACCGCCGCGGCGACCCGCAAGCCGGCGCCGAAAGCGGGAAGCGCCGCCATCAGCCGGACATGCCGCAAGATCGCCCAGGGCGAGGCGTCCATCGTCCGAGCGAGCTCCAGCCAGCCGATATCGGTGCGCCGCAACCCGTCATAGAAAGCAGCGGTGATCGGGAAGAAGATCACCAACACCGCCATCACGACCTTGGAGCTCATGCCGAAGCCGAACCAGAGAACGAGCAACGGCGCCAAGGCAAAGACCGGAATTGCCTGGCTGATCAACAATAACGGCATCAACCATCGCTGAAGCCGTTGCGAAAACACCAGGAGCAGCGCGAGGCCCGCCCCCAGCACGGTGCCCAGGAGAAGGCCGAGCACGATCTCGCTGAGCGTCGTGAGCGTGCTCCAGAACAGGATCGTCCGTTGGCTAACCAGGGCCTGGGCGACGCCCCAGGGATCCGGCAGCATGAAGGATGGCACGGCGAAAAGCCGCGTCGCGCACCACCAGACCAGGAGCAACCCGAATAGCGTGACGATCGGGCGCAGTGCCGCCCCCGCATGTCTCATTCGTCGTCGCCCGCCGTCAGCAGGCGCATGAGTTCGCCCTGCGTCCGCAACAACCCCGGATCATCCGGCGGCCTCGGTGCCTCGCCCGGCACCGCGATCGGCACTCCGAGGCGCGCGGGATGCCCCGACAAAACGATTAGGTGGTGGCTTATCCGGCAGGCCTCCAGCGGGTCATGGGTGATGAGGAGCGCGGTGCGACCCCGCAGCAATTCGGCCGCCAATTCCTGCACGCGGGCGCGGGTGATGGTATCCAGCGCGGAGAAGGGCTCGTCCATCAGCACGATCGGCCGGTCCTCATAGAGCGTCCGCGCCAAGGCCGCGCGCTGGCGCATGCCGCCGGATAGCTCGGCCGGCAGCGCTGCCGCGCGCCCGGCCAGCCCGACACGATCAAGCAAATCCATCGCCCGCGCCGGGTCCGGGCGTTGCCGCCGTAGCCGGCTGCCCAGCATCACATTGCCGATCACGTCGAGCCAGGGAAACAGCAGGTCCTGCTGGCCCATATAGGCGATCCGGCCCGCGAGCGGCCGCCCGTCGCTCGCTTGAACGCTGCCGGATTTCGGCATCAGAAGACCTGCGGCAATCTTCAGGAGGCTGGTCTTGCCCACGCCGCTGGGACCCAGCAAGGCGACGAATTGTCCCCCGGGCACCACCAGGGACAAATCCTCGAATAATGGCTGGGCGCCGTACCAGAGTGTCAGACGCTGCAGCATCAAGCCGGGGACTGTCACAAGATTCCCCCGGGATCCGACGGGTGCTTCAGGGCGCCAATTCCGGCACTCGCTCGAAGAGCGCCCGCGTGAGTTCATCGCGCCGATCGAGCAGGCTGCGGTACCAGCGCACGCGGTCGCGCACCTGATAGGCATCCATGCGTGATTCGGCGACCCAGACTCGCGCCGTTTCCGCCAAACCACGCGCATAAGCGGGCGCCATGACCAGCCGCGTCAGCCGCTCGTGCAGCTCCTCCGGGGATCGGAACAGCAGGCCGGTCTCGCCATCCCGGATCGAACCTTCATAGACGGTCGGACTTGCCAAGGCCGCCACGCGGGCCGCTCCCGCCTCGATGAATTTCAGATCCGATTTCGCGCGATTGAAGGGTGTGTCGCGCAGCGGCATGAAGCTGATTTCAGCCTGGCCGAGGAGCGTCAGATAGGTCTGATAATCGCTGGTCGGCGCAAAGCTTTTATGCAGAGTCTGCAAGGCATCGAAGAACTCGCGATCGTGCAGTACACTGAATCGCAGCCGATCGCCCATCGTCTCGGCCACCGCGTTCAGCACCGGCATGAACTGCTCCCAATCCAGCCGGCGATTGATCGCGCCGAAGAACAGCGTGACGTGATCCTCCGACTGAAAATTGGAGAGCGGCCAAAGCTGCGAAACACCATTCGGGAAAACGGCGATCTCCGGATTTTGCGAACTCAGCGTCGCCGCCAGCTCGGCCGTCGTCGTCTGCACCGCATGAGCCGCACGGAAGTTGAGCAAACGCTCGTCGAGCAATTCGGGCAGAAAATCCGGCCGGTCGTCGAATTCCGTCACGATCAGGTAGCCGCGCTGAAGCAGGTAGCGGAACACCGCGAGGCCCGGCTCACCAACCAGCAATGGCCGGTGCAATACACAGATGGCGGGAAGCTGATCGGTCGCGGGAGGAAACTCGCCCACCTCGCCGACCTGAACAGCAACCGAGGGATCCGTGTGCAAGGCCCGCATCGGATTGAGGACGCGGATGTCACTGACGCCGCCATAAGGCTTGAGCATGGTCCCGCGCACGGCGAAGGTGCGGGCCGGCGTGCGCCGGGCGCGCCAGACATATTGCATCGGTGCCGCGCGGGAGATGTAGCTCTCGCGATCGACACCACAAGCCGCCAGCGCGGGCGCCATCACATCGGCGAAACGCTCCGCCGCCTCGCGATCGAAGATGCGTGGCCGCACGTCGCAAAGCGCAAGTCCGGTCTCGGTCAAGGCACGCTGCATGGATTCGAAGGTGAACCAGCGCAGATGGGTGCGATCCAGCAACCCCTGCTCCTCATAGGCAAAGCTGCCGTCGATTAGCCTCCGCGTAACGCTCCAATGCGAGACGTTCGGCACGCAGATCAGCACGACGCCACGCGGGCTGAGCAGCGCCACATGTTCGCGCAGCACCCGCCAGGGGTCGCGCAGATGCTCCAGCACGTCGCCATAGATGATGCAGTCATAGCCGTCCGGCGCGGCGAAGGGCGGCGGCCCCGCCTCAACGTCGAGCAACGCGACCTCGGTCAGACGGGTCGCCGCGAGCGCCAAGGCCGACGCGTCGGTGTCGATGCCGAAGACGCGGGCGCGCGGATTGCGGAGGCGATAGACGCCGCCGAGTAAGCCGGTATGGCAGCCGACATCCAGAACGGTATCGGCATCCAAAGGGATGCGGTCGAGGAGATCGGGGTTGAGGTTGTCCGGGTAACGAGACACCGCGGTCTCAGCGGCCTCTTGAGTCAGTCCCAAGTCGCAACGTCCTTCCCTCGCACAGGCGCCCCTATAGGCGATCTCCCGCCGCAGCGGTATCGCGACGTCATTCCTCCTCCCCTGCGTGCTCCCGCGCATGCCCAGCTCGCATGGGAGGAACAGCCTGCGGCTGCTAGGCAGTCTGACGCAGCCGCGCGCAAGAACCCCCGATCAATAGACCGAAGAGATTTCCGATGGATGTAACGCCCACCGCTTCCCACGTCTCCTCGCGAACGACCACGGTCACCGCCATCGCCGGGGATGGGATCGGGCCGGAGGTGATGCAAGCGGTCCAGCGCATTCTCGCCGCCGCTAGCGCCAAAATCGCCTGGGAAGATGCCGAGGCCGGCGCCGCCGTCTTCCGCCGCGGCATCGCCTCGGGCTGCCCGCAGGAGACCTTGGATTCCATCGCCCGCACCGGCCTCGCCCTGAAGGGACCGCTGGAAACGCCGGTCGGCTTCGGCGAGAAATCCGCCAACGTCACCCTCCGCAAGTTTTTTGAGCTCTACGGCAATATCCGCCCGGTGCGGGAACTGCCCGGCATCCGCACCCCCTTCTCGGGCCGTGGCATCGACCTCGTGATCGTGCGGGAGAACGTCGAGGACCTCTATACCGGCATCGAGCATATGCAGAGCGCCGGCGCCGCCCAATGCCTCAAGCTTATCACCGAGCCGGGCTGCGAGCGCATCATCCGCCTCGCCTTCGCGCTGACCCAGGCCGAGGGGCGCAAGAAGCTCGCCTGCGCGACCAAGGCCAATATCATGAAGATGACCGAGGGCATGATGAAGCGGGTCTTCGAGCGCGTGGCGCCCGAATATCCCGATATCGCCGCCTCCCACATCATCATCGACAACTGCGCCCACCAGCTTGTCATCGCGCCCGAGCAGTTCGACGTGATCGTGACCACCAACATGAACGGCGACATCATCAGCGACCTCGCCGCCGGCCTGGTGGGCGGCCTGGGCGTCGCCCCCTCCTCCAATATCGGCGACAATGCCGCGATGTTCGAGGCGGTGCATGGCTCGGCGCCGCAGATCGCGGGGAAGGATCTCGCCAATCCAACCGCGCTCCTGCTCTCCGCCGTCATGCTCCTCCGGCACATCGGCGATTTCGCGGCCGCGGAGAAGGTCGAGCAGGCAGTTCTGGTGACGCTGGAAGAAGGCCGCAATCTTACGGGAGATATCGCGGCGAAGGGCCAGGGCGTCGGCACCACCGCCTTCACCGATCAGATCATCGCCAATCTCGGCCGCGACAGCAGCGAGGCTTCGCGCCAGTATCAGCCGCTCAAAATGCCGGTCTGGCCGGATGTCGTCTGGCACCACCCCTCAGCCCATCGCGAGATGATGGGCCTCGACGTCTTCATCGAGACCGAGCAGCGGCCGGATGCTCTGGCGCAATCCCTTCAGGCAGCCGCCGAGGGCACCGAATTCAGCCTGACGATGATCGAGAACCGCGGTGCCCAGGTATGGCCGGCGCGCACCGGCAAGCCCTTCCTGGTCGACATCTTCCGCTGCCGCTTCATGCTGGACGTGCCCTCGGAGGGCAAACCCTCCGACATCGCGTCCCTGATGGGCCGGATCAGCGCTCACCACCACTGGATGCATGTCGAAAAGCTGCAACGCTTCGACGGCGCGGACGGGTACACGAGGGCACAGGGTGAAAACTGAGGCGCGAGCCAAAGTCCGTCATGGCACGCGAAGGCGTGCCATCCACGCCTTACCTTCGTCACGCAAGCGAAGGCGTGGATCCTCGGCCTTCGCCGAGGATGACGTGGTAGAATGAGCAGGGTTCAGACCAGAGACGTCACGCCCTAATGCCCGGAGGACGCCGCCTCGAAATCCGGTGCCGCAATACCCGAACCCTCGAGCTGCTCCACCAGATCCGACTTCAGCCGCTCCAGCCCCGCATCGTCCTTGGCCTCGGCGCGCGCCACCAGAACCGATTGCGTGTTGGAAGCCCGCAACAGCCACCAGCCGTCAGCCGTCTTCACCCGCACGCCATCCGTGTCCGATAATGCCGCGCCCTTCTGCCGTAGCCGCGCCGCGACCTCCTCGATCACCACGAATTTGCGCTCGTCATCGCAATCAAACCGCAACTCGGGCGTATTCACTACCCGCGGCAGCGCATCATGGATCGCCGCGAGGCTGTCCTTCGACCGCGCGACAATGCCGAGCAACCGAACGCCGGCATAAAGCGCGTCATCGAAGCCGTACCATTTGTCGGCGAAGAAGACATGCCCCGACATCTCTGCCGCCAGCGGCGAGCCCGTCTCAGCCATCTTCGCCTTGATCAGGCTATGCCCCGTCTTCCACATCAGCGCCTTGCCACCCGCCTTCTCGATCTCGTCGAACAGCACCTGGCTCGCCTTGACGTCCGAGATGATGATCGAGCCAGGCTTCTCGCGCAGCACATCGCGCGCCAGGATCACAAGCAACTGGTCGCCAAACAGCACATTGCCATTGCCGTCCACCGCGCCGATCCTGTCCGCATCGCCATCGAAGGCGATGCCCAGATCAGCCTTGCTGCCGCGCACCGCCGCGATCAGCGCTTCGAGGTTCTTCGGCACCGTGGGATCGGGGTGATGGTTCGGAAAATGCCCGTCGATCTCGGCGAAGAGGATTTTGTGCTCGCCCGGCAGGTGCTTGATGAGTTCCTGCAGAACCACGCCCGCGGCGCCATTACCGTTGTCCCAGACGACCTTGAGTTTCCGCTCGCCGCCATCCCAGTCCTTCGCCACACGCGCCACGTAATCGGCCTGCAGATCGACCGTCTCGGCCTTCCCGGCGCCCTCCGCCACCACATCGCCGGCCGCGGCGAGGCGACCGAGTTCGAGGATGTCCTTGCCGAAGAAGGGCTTCTTGCCGATCATCATCTTGAAGCCGTTATATTCCGGCGGGTTGTGGCTGCCGGTCACCATCACCGCCCCATCCGTCCCGCGCGTGAAAGCGGCGAAATAGAGCAGCGGCGTCGGGCCGAGGCCCACGCGCATCACATTGATGCCGGAAGCCTTGAGACCGTCGACCAGCGCCGCCTCAAGCTCTGGCGAGTGGGTGCGTCCGTCATAGCCGACCGCCACGATCGAGCCGCCCTTGCGGGCAATGAGGCTGCCGAAAGTTCGTCCGATCGCGAAGCCATCCGCCGGCTTCAGGGTTTTGCCGACGACACCACGGATGTCGTATTCGCGAAGAGATGTCGGATCGAAGCGGTGCGAGAATCCGGCGGCCATGACGAGTTCCCCTTGATTTTTTTATGACGTGTAGTTCTTGAGGAAGGCGCGCACGTCATCGGCCAGATCTGGGCGGGAAAGCGCGAATGCAAGCTGCGCTTCCAGAAAGCCCACCTTGTCACCGCAATCGAAGCGCCGCCCTTCCAGTCTCAGCCCATGGAACGGCGAGCCGCCGATCATCTTAGCCATCGCATCGGTCAACTGCACCTCGTTGCCAGCGCCACGCTCCATCTTGGAGAGATGCCCAATGACCTCAGGCAACAGCACGTAGCGGCCGATGATCGACAGGTTCGACGGCGCGTCTTCCGGCTTCGGCTTCTCCACGAGGCCCTTGACCTCGACCAGCCTGCCGTCATCGCTACCGATATCGAGAATGCCGTATTTGTTGGTCTGGTCGGGCGGCACCTCGATCACCGCCACCACGCTTCCCTCGGTCTCGCGATAGGCGCGGGCGAGCTGCTCGGTGCAGGAGGTTTCCGCAAGCACGAGATCATCGGGCAGCAGGATCACGAAGGGGTCGTCGCCGATAAAGGTCCGGGCGCACCAGATCGCATGGCCGAGGCCCAGCGGTTCCTGCTGCCGCACTGTGGTGATCGCGCCGGGCGATAGCCGCATTGCCTCAAGTCCCGCGAGAGCCTCGGTCTTGTTGCGCGCCTTGAGCGTCGCCTCCAATTCGTAAGAGACATCGAAATGGTCGATCAGGGCGGTCTTGCCGCGCCCCGTCACCATACAGAACAGATCGATCCCGGCGGCGCGCGCCTCATCTACCGCATATTGGATGAGCGGACGATCGACGACCGTCAGCATTTCCTTCGGCATCGCTTTAGTTGCAGGCAGAAAGCGCGTGCCGAGCCCCGCGACAGGGAGCACCGCTTTCCGCAACGGCTTAATGGGCATGGCGAACCTCAAGGTCTACGGGGATCAAATGAGAACATGTCCGCCACGCCTAAGGCGGCAACATGATGAGTGGCATGCGCTGGGCGCCCCGGCAAGACCGGGCATCATGCAAAAGTAGTAGAGGTGGAGTGGAGCCCATTACCAGTCACCGCCTCTCACTTTCGTGAATTGGCGTCCGCGGCCGCCACCGCGCTGATGTTGAGGATGGCCCGCGCCGTCGCCGTCGGCACCAGAATGTGGATGGGCTTAGCCGGCCCCAGCAGCATCGGCCCGACCTGCAACCCGTTCCCCGCCGCCTTGATCAGGTTGAAGGTGATATTCGCGGCGTCCAGCGTCGGGAAGATCAGCAGGTTCGCGGTGCCCGTCAAACTGCTGTCCGGCACCGCCCGTTCGCGAGTCGCTTCGGCGAGCGCGGCATCCGCCTGCATTTCGCCATCAACTTCCAGATCGGGCACGCGCGCCCGGATCAGCGGCAGCGCCCGCCGCATCTTCCGCGCGGTATCCGTGTTGCTCGACCCGAAGGAGGAGTGGGACAGCAGCGCCACCTTGGGCGTGAGGCCGAAGGCCGCAACCGCCTCCGCCGCCAGTTCCGTCATCTCCGCGATCTGCTCCATCGTCGGATCGACGTTCATATGCGTGTCGCAGAAGAACAACGGCCCCTCCTGCAGGATAACCGCGCTCAACGCATAGATCCGCTTGCAGCCGGGGCGCAGCGGAATGATCGGCAGCGCGTATTGCAAATGCCGCCACCAATCGCCGTAGCCGCCGCACAGCGCCGCATCGGCGAGCCCCTCCGAAACCATGAGCGACGCCGCGATGGTGCTGTGGCTGCGCAGCCTGATCGCGGCGGCATCGGGCTGCACGCCACGCCGGCCGGCAAGGATCTGATATTTCCGCAGCAGCGGGTCGAAGACCTCGTGATCCAGCACGGGGTCGAGCACCCGGACAGGCCCATCGAGATCCAGCCGCAACCCCATCTCTCGGACCTTCAGCTCGATCCGCTCGCGCGAACCGATCAGGATCGGGCTGCCGATGCCGTCATCAACAACGGACTGTACCGCCCGCAGCACCCGCTCATCCTCGCCGGCGCCATAGACGATGCGGCAGAGCGACTTCTGCGCCGCCTGGAAGACCGGGCGCATAAGCTGGCCCGAGCGATAACTGAACCGCTCCAGCTCTCTCTTATACTGAACGAAATCCTCGATCGGCGCGGTCGCTACCCCGCTCGCCTTGGCGGCACGGGCGACGGCCGGTGCGATCTCCAGGATCAATCGCGGATCGAAGGGCTTCGGGATGATGTATTCCGGCCCGAACAGCGGCGCCGAACCGCCATAGGCCGCGACCACTGCCTCGCTCGCCTCCATTCTCGCGAGCCCCGCCAGCGCCTCCACCGCCGCCTGCTTCATCTCCTCATTGATCGTCGTCGCTCCCGAATCGAGGGCACCGCGGAAGATGAAGGGGAAACACAGGACGTTGTTGACCTGGTTCGGGTAGTCGCTGCGGCCGGTGGCGATGATCGCGTCGGGCCGGTCCTCCCGCACATATTCCGGTAAAATCTCGGGCTCGGGATTGGCCAGCGCCATGATCACTGGCCGGGGCGCCAGCTTGCTCAGCCATTCGCGCTTCAACACGCGCGGTGCGGAAAGACCGAGGAAGATATCGGCGCCGTCCAGCACCTCTTCCAGCGTCCGCGCCTCGGTATCCTTGGCGTAGCGCGCGAGGTTAGGCCCCATGCCATTGCGCCCGCGATGCACCACGCCGTCGACATCGGTAAGGAAGACGTTCTCGACCTTCAATCCCATGACAACCAGAAGATCGACGCAAGCCAGCGCGGCGGCGCCGGCGCCGGAACTCACCAGCTTGACCTCCTCCAGCGTCTTGCCCTGGAGCTTGAGGCCATTCGTCACCGCAGCCGCGACGGTGATCGCCGTGCCATGCTGGTCGTCATGGAAAACCGGAATGTTCATCCGGGCGCGCAGCTCGGCCTCGATCCTGAAGCACTCCGGCGCCTTGATGTCTTCGAGGTTGATCGCGCCGAAGGTCGGCTCCAGCGCCGCCACTACGTCGATGAAGCGATCGGGGTCCGCCGCATCGACCTCGATGTCGAAAACATCGATGCCGGCGAACTTCTTGAACAGAACCGCCTTGCCCTCCATCACCGGCTTGGACGCAAGCGCGCCGATATTGCCGAGGCCGAGCACGGCGGTGCCGTTGGAGATGACGGCGACCAGATTGCCCCGCGCCGTATAGAGCTTCGCGGCGGTAGGATCCGCGACGATCGCCTGGCAGGCGGCGGCGACTCCCGGGGAATAGGCGAGTGCCAGATCGCGCTGCGTCGCCATGCGCTTGGTCGGCTCGATCGCGAGCTTCCCGGGGCGCGGATAGCGATGATAATCGAGCGCGGCCTTGCGGAGATTGTCGTCCATTTGCGTTTCCCCCGGAGGCTTGCCGCTCTTGTCGCTCGGCACCTCGCACGCCCTATAAGATCAAGCGAGGCCAGCGGGCGCAATGCACCCCGGCACGCCGCGCCGAGGCTTCATCAAGGGAACACGGATAAAGATGGTGCGGTCGAGAAGACTCGAACTTCCACAGGGTTTCCCCCACAAGCACCTCAAGCTTGCGCGTCTACCATTCCGCCACGACCGCATCGTGGGCGCCGGGGTATAGCGAATGATCGATCAGGCTTCAATCGCCCTTCCGCCCGCGCCATCGCCCCTATTCCGCGTGGCTGCGCCGCCCCCGGCGCTGCGCTGGGAAATCGCTGACGGCTACGTCCCCTATCCTGAGGCCGTCGCGCGGATGGAAGAGCGCGCCCGCGCTATTCGGGCCGGCGAAGCCGAGGAGCTCGCCTGGTTCGTGGAGCATCCGCCGCTCTACACAGGCGGCAGTTCGGCGCGCCCCGAGGATTTGGCGGATGCGAGCCGCTTCCCGACTTTCGCCTCCCGCCGCGGTGGCAAATGGACCTATCACGGCCCTGGCCAGCGGGTCGCCTACCTCATGCTCGACCTCGACCGGCCTCATGGCAGCGTTCCGCCGCGTGACCTCCACGCTTACGTCCATGCGTTGGAGGAATGGCTCATCCTCACCCTCGACCGCTTCAACATCCGTGGCGAGCGGCGGCAGGGCCGCGTCGGCATCTGGGTCGCCGACCGCGCGGCGGGCACCGAAGCCAAGATCGCCGCCATCGGCGTGCGCGTCACCCGCTGGGTCACGCTGCATGGGATCTCGATTAATCTCGACCCACAGCTGGACCACTTCTCGGGCATTGTTCCCTGCGGCATCCGCGAGTATGGGGTAACAAGCCTGCATGCCCTGGGCATACCCGTGGGCATGGCTGAACTCGACGCCGCGCTGGCGGGGAGTTGGCCGCGTGTTTTCGGCGCGGCCTTGGCTGCGGGCTAAAACGGGTTTCTAGGGGGCGTCGGGAGGATCGTGCGATCGATCGGACTGGCGCCTCCGTCAAGGATGGGGACGTGGCATGGCCTCGGCGGCCGAGCAGCTTGCGGCTAACTTAAACTTCGGCACCTTCGCCAAGGCGACCGAGCTCAAGAAACGGATTTGGTTCACCCTGGGGGCGCTCATCGTCTTCCGGATCGGAACCTACATTCCGGTTCCAGGGGTCGATCCCGCGGTCATGAGCCAGCTCATGACCCGCACCGGCGGCGGCATTCTCGGCATGTTCGACATGTTCTCGGGCGGCGCTTTGGGGCGCATGACCGTTTTCGCGCTCAACATCATGCCCTACATCAGCGCCAGCATCATCATTCAGCTGATGTCCTCGGCCATCCCATCGCTTGAGGCGTTGAAGAAGGAAGGCGACAGCGGGCGGCGCCGGCTGAACCAGTACACGCGATACCTCACGGCGATCATCGCGATCTTCCAGTCCTACGGCATCGCCGTCGGCCTCGAATCGATGCGAGGCTCGCTGGGACCGGCGGTGATCGACCCCGGCATGTTCTTCCGCTTCACCTGCGTCGTCACGCTGGTCGGCGGCACCATGTTCCTGATGTGGATCGGCGAGCAGATCACCGCCCGAGGAGTCGGCAACGGCGCGAGCCTCATCATTTTCGCCGGCATCGTGGCCAATCTGCCGCGCGCTTTCGCCAACCTCCTGGAACTCGGCAAGACCGGTGCCCTATCGCCGATCTTCGTACTGCTCTTCGTTCTGGGCGCCGTATTGATCATCGGCTTCGTGGTGTTCATGGAGCGGGCGCAGCGGCGCATCGTCATCCAGTATCCCAAACGCCAGGTCGGACAGCGGATGTATGGCGGCGACTCCAGCCACATGCCGCTCAAGATCAATACCTCGGGCGTCATCCCGCCGATCTTCGCCAGCTCGATCCTGCTGATCCCGGCGACGATCATCGGCTTCTCGCATATCACCGGAACCGGCCCCGCCTGGGTGCGATGGCTTGCCGGCTCCCTCGGCCACGGGCAGCCCGTCTATATGATCCTCTACGCGGCGCTGATTATCTTCTTCTCCTATTTCTACACCGCGGTTGTGTTCAATCCGGAGGAGACCGCGACAAATCTCAAAAAGCAGGGCGGATTCATTCCGGGCATCCGGCCGGGCGCCAATACCGCGAGCTATTTCGACCGCATCCTGACGCGTCTGACGACGATCGGTGCCCTCTATCTGGTGGTAGTCTGTCTCGTGCCCGAGTTCTTAATCGGGCATTACAGCCTACCCTTCTACTTCGGTGGCACGAGCCTGCTCATCATCGTGTCGGTCACTATGGACACGGTGACGCAAATCCAGTCCCATCTCCTCGCCCATCAATATGATGGCCTCATCAAGCGGGGCCGGGGGCGAGGGAGGGGACGGTGAAGATCATCCTGCTCGGGCCGCCGGGCGCCGGAAAAGGCACCCAGGCAAAGGGCCTGCAGCTACGCCATGGGCTCGCCCAAATCTCGACCGGCGACATGCTGCGCGCCGAAGTCTCGGGGGGTACCGAGATCGGGCTGCGCGCCAAAAGCATCATGGAGAGCGGCCGCCTGGTGCCGGATGAGATGATCATCGCCATGCTGGAACATCGCATCCGGCATGAGGACTGCCGGAACGGCTTCATCCTCGACGGCTTCCCCCGCACCGTGCCCCAGGCCGAGGCGCTGGACGAAATGCTCGCTCACAGCGGCACCGGCATCGACGGGGTGATCGAACTGCGCGTGAATGATGCGGTGCTGGTGGAACGCATTGCCGGCCGCTTCAGCTGCGCAAATTGCGGCGCCAGCTACCACGATGAGTTCCGCCTCCCGAAAGTGGCGGAGACCTGCGACATCTGCGGCAACCACGTCTTTATCCGGCGGCCCGATGACCGGCGGGAAGTCGTGGCCGCACGGCTGGAGGCTTACAACCGTCAGACGGCGCCGCTCCTGCCCTATTACGAGGCCCGGGACCGCCTGCGGATTGTCGATGGTTTGGCCGATATCTCCGAGGTTGCCGCGACCATAGAGGCGACGCTCGAGACCCTGCCCAGCGTCGAACCCTCCCATGCGCTCACGCAGAGTTGATCAGGCGCGATTGACTCTCTGACCCCCGGCGATATATTCCGCCGCTCGGCCGAGGGGGTTTTCCCCCGACGGGCCTTTTTTCTCGGCCATTCCGGGATTGATCAGCCGACCGCGTGAGCGCTCGGCGCTTGAGGAGTGTTTCATCGTGGCGCGCATCGCCGGGGTCAATATCCCGACCAATAAGCGGGTTGTGATTAGCCTGCGTTATATCTACGGCATCGGTCCGACCAAGGCGCTGGACATCTGCACCCGCCTCGGCATCGCGTCCGAGCGTCGCGTGAACCAGCTCTCGGACGACGAAGTGCTGAAGATCCGTGAGCTGATCGACCGTGAGATCCGGGTCGAAGGCGATCTTCGCCGCGAAGTCGCGATGAACATCAAGCGCCTGATGGATCTGGGTTGCTATCGCGGCCTCCGTCATCGTCGCGGACTGCCGGTTCGCGGCCAGCGCACCCACACCAATGCCCGCACCCGCAAGGGCAAGGCCGTGGCGATCGCCGGTAAGAAGAAGGTCACGAAGTAGAGGCGCCTCGGGGTCTCGGCTTCTTTAATTATCGCCTCGCCGCGCGCGGCTCCTCCGCTGCGGTGGGCGCTTCAGATAGACAGGAATATCCATGGCGAAGCCCGCCGCGAGCTCTTCTCGCCCCCGTAAGAAAGAGCGCAAGAACATCAGCTCGGGTGTGGCTCATGTTGCCGCAACCTTCAACAACACTGTCGTGACAATCACGGATGCCCAGGGCAACACCATCGCCTGGTCGTCCGCCGGTAGCCAGGGCTTCAAGGGCAGCCGCAAGTCCACGCCCTATGCCGCCCAGGTCGCCGCCGAGGATGCCGGTCGCAAGGCCCGCGACCATGGCATGGAGACCTTGGAGATCGAGGTCAGCGGTCCCGGTTCGGGCCGTGAGAGCGCGCTGCGTGCGCTGCAGACCGTCGGCTTCCAGGTGAGTTCCATCCGCGATCGTACCGCCGTGCCGCATAATGGCTGCCGCCCCCGCAAGCGCCGTCGCGTCTAAGCTTTTCGATTGCGTTCATTCACCGCGGCGCGGTCCCCGTCTTCGATAGGGGCCGCGCCCGGTCTGTTGTTACAAGAGGCGAACGTGGTATTGCAGAGAAATTGGGAATCGCTGATCAAGCCCGAGAAGCTCGAGTTCGAGCCGGGTAACGATCCCTCCTGCGTCGCCACCGTGGTGGCGGAGCCGCTAGAGCGCGGCTTCGGCATGACGCTCGGCAACGCGATCCGCCGCATCCTGCTCTCCTCCCTGCAGGGCGCCGCGGTGACGGCACTCCAGATCGACGGCGTGCTTCATGAATTCAGCACCATCCCCGGCGTTCGTGAGGACGTGACGGATATCGTGCTGAACGTGAAGCAATTGGCGCTTCGCATGCACGGCGAAGGCCCGAAGCGGATGATGCTCTCGGCCGTTGGCCCCGGCGAAGTGCGCGCCGAGCAGATCCAGACCGGCCATGATATCGAGATCATGAACCCGGAACTCGTCATCTGCACCCTCGACGAGGGTGTGAAGCTGGGCATGGAGTTCACGGTCAACATCGGCAAGGGCTATGTCGCCGCCAGCGCGAACCGCCCCGAGGATGCGCCGATTGGGCTGATCCCGGTCGATTCGATCTACTCGCCGGTCAAGCGCGTCTCCTACAAGGTCGAGCCGACCCGCGTCGGTCAGGTTACCGACTATGACAAGCTCCTGCTCACGCTGGAGACCAACGGCGCAGTGACGCCTGAGGATGCGGTGGCCCTCGCTGCCCGTATCCTGCAGGACCAGCTTCAGCTCTTCATCAACTTCGATGAGCCGCAGCAGCTTCGCCTGGAAGAGCAGCAGGACGACCTGCCGTTCAACCGCAACCTGCTTCGCAAGGTCGATGAGCTTGAGCTGTCGGTGCGTAGCGCGAACTGCCTGAAGAACGACAATATCGTCTATATCGGCGACCTCGTTCAGAAGAGCGAGCAGGAGATGCTGCGGACACCGAACTTCGGCCGCAAATCTCTGAACGAGATCAAGGAAGTGCTTACGGCGATGGGCCTCGCGCTCGGCATGAACGTGCCGGGGTGGCCGCCTGAGAATATCGAGGACCTCGCGCGTCGCCTCGAAGAGCCGTTCTGAAGTTTAGGCACGCAAAGGTCAAAGGACTGAAACCATGCGTCACGGTGTACACGGGCGAAAGCTCAACGTTACCTCCACCCATCGGAAGGCCATGTTCCGCAACATGGCCGTGGCCCTGCTGAAGCACGAGCAGATCACCACCACGCTGCCCAAGGCGAAGGAGCTTCGGCCGGTCGCCGAGCGGCTCATCACGCTCGGCAAGCGCGGCGGTCTGCACGCCCGCCGCCAGGCGCTGTCGCTGCTGCAGGACGACATCATCGTCAGCAAGCTCTTCGTGGCGCTCGCCGAGCGCTACAAGACGCGGCAGGGCGGTTATACCCGCGTCCTGAAGGCCGGCGTCCGCTACGGTGACGCCGCCGACATGGCGGTGATCGAACTGGTCGAGCGTGACCCTTCCGCCAAAGGCCAGGACAGCGGCCCGGTGCAGGAAGTCAACGCTGACGCCCAGTCCCCGACCGCCGAGGATTGATTTTTCGGCAGCCGATACGACTGAAAAAGGCGGACCCGCAAAGGTCCGCCTTTTTCGTTTCAGACCACGGTTCATCCCCGCTCATCGTCATGGCACGCGAAGGCGTGCCATCCACGCCTTCTTGGTGGGGCGAGCAAAGGCGTGGATGCTCGGCCTTCGCCGAGCATGACGATGTGACAAGGACGAGCATGACGATGTGGACGAGGAGAGGTCAGTAGTGTCTCGCGCGCCAGCTTCCCCCGACCTCTTCGGTGCCGAAGCCGAACCCGCCGCCACCTCTCCGACGTCCCACCGTCGTGGCGGCAACGCGAAGCCGCGTCCCCTCGCCGACCGGCTGCGGCCCGCGACGCTCGCCGATGTCACCGGCCAGGATCATCTCCTGGGACCCCAAGGCACCGTTACCCGCATGCTCGCGCGCGGCTCGCTCGCCTCGCTCATCCTGTGGGGACCGCCGGGTGTCGGCAAAACCACCATCGCGCGCCTCATCGCCGAACAGGCCGATCTCCTCTTCTCGCAGATTTCCGCCGTCTTCTCGGGCGTCGCCGACCTCAAGCGGGTCTTCGAGGACGCCGCGCGCCACCGTCGTACCGGCCAGGGCACCCTGCTCTTCGTCGATGAAATCCACCGCTTCAACCGCGCCCAGCAGGACGCCTTTCTGCCCGTGGTCGAGGAAGGCATCGTCACCCTGATCGGCGCCACGACCGAGAATCCGTCCTTCGCCCTGAACGGCGCCCTCCTCTCGCGCTGCCAGGTTCTTGTCCTCCGCCGGCTCGACGATGCGGCGCTCGGCCAGCTTCTCGCGCGGGCGGAAACCGAGGTCGGACGCGCCCTTCCGCTCGATGCCGAGGCGCGCGCCAGCCTCGCCGCGATGTCGGATGGCGACGGCCGCTATCTGCTCAATATGGCCGAACAGCTTTTCTCACTGCCTGACGACACGCCCGAGATGGATGCGGCGGCACTCGCCGATCTGCTGTCCAAACGCGCCGCGCTCTACGACAAGGATCGCGAGGAGCACTACAACCTCATCTCCGCACTGCATAAGTCGCTGCGCGGCTCGGACCCTGACGCGGCGCTCTATTGGTTCGCCCGCATGCTGACGGGCGGCGAGGATCCGCGCTATATCGCGCGCCGCCTGCTGCGCTTCGCCGCCGAGGATATCGGCATGGCCGATCCGCAGGCTCTCACCCTCACGCTGCACGCCTGGGAAACCTACGAGCGGCTGGGCAGCCCCGAAGGGGAACTCGCCTTGGCGCAAGCTGTCGTCTACCTCGGCACCGCGCCGAAATCGAACGCGGTCTATGCCGCCTTTGGCGCGGCCCAACGCGCCGCCAAGGCCACCGGCAGCCTCATGCCGCCGGCTCATATTCGCAACGCCCCCACCAAACTCATGCGCGAGCTCGGCTATGGCGCGGGTTACGAATACGATCATGGCGAGGAGGAGGCTTTCTCCGGCCAGAACTACTTTCCGGACGGGATGGAGCGGGGAAGCTTCTACAGCCCGACCGACCGTGGGCTGGAACGCGAGATCGGCCGCCGCCTCTCACACTGGGCCAAGCTCCGCGCCGAACGGCAGGCCGGCCAATGAGCCTCGTCACCACGCGCCAGGTCACCGAGGACGAGGCCGAGATCCGTCTCGACCGCTGGTTCCGCCGCCACTATCCGGGCTTGTCGCAAGGCGCCATCGAGAAGCTCTGCCGCACTGGCCAGATCCGCGTCGATGGCAAGCGCGCGCCGACATCTTTGCGCCTGGTTGCCGGCCAGGAAGTGCGCGTGCCGCCCCCCGCCCTCAATGCGACTGAGGCGCCAACGGAGCGCACGCCCCGCGCACTAGACGAGCGAACACTCAAGGACCTCGCCCGCATGGTCGTCTATCAGGACGACTGGGTCATCGTCATCGACAAGCCGCCGGGCCTCCCGACCCAAGGCGGCCCCGGCATCACCCATCATCTCGACGGCCTGCTCGACGGCTTTCGTTTCGGCGCGCCGGACCGGCCGAGGCTCGTCCATCGCCTCGATCGCGACACCTCGGGCGCTCTGCTACTCGCGCGGACGCCCGGCACCGCCGCCAAACTCGCCGCCGCTTTTCGCGGGCGGAGCGTCAAGAAGACCTATTGGGCCGTCGTGCATGGTCTGCCGATCCCAATGGAGGGCCGGATCGACCTGGCCCTTACCCGCACGCAAGGTTTGGGCGGGGCCAGAAGCGCCATCGCCCATCCCAAGGATCCCGAGGCGACCCGCGCCGTCACGGAATTCGAGACGCTCGATCATGCCGGCCGCAAGTTCAGTTGGCTCGGCCTCTATCCCGAGACCGGGCGCACCCATCAGCTCCGGGTGCATTGCGCCGCGATCGGCCATCCGATTCTCGGCGACATGGCCTATGGCGGCGAATCCAACATGGAGACCGTCGCCGGTCCGCTCCATCTGCACGCCCGCGCCTTGACCCTGCCGCATCCGGCTGGCGGCACGCTCAGCGTGGCCGTGCCACCGCCGGCGCACATGGCCGAAACCTTCGGCCAGCTCGGCTTTCCCATTCCCGCGGCACCAGCTGCGAAGTGGGAGCGGTAGAGCCGACTAACGCGTGATGATCTAATGCTGAACCGCGACCCAGAGATCCGTCATGGTACGCGAAGGCGTGCCATCCACGCCTTCCTCTTCGTCACGCAAGCAAAGGCGTGGATGCCCGGCCTTCGCCGAGCATGACGTTGGTGGATCGACCACGGTTCAAATCAGAGACGAGCCCCGCCTAACGCAGGTCGCGGCCGAAGTGGCGGTAGTATTTATCCGTGACGAGATCGCTCTGCCCCCCCACCGCGACATCCGTTGTGTTGAACTGATGGTCGATCACCGCCCCATCTCCCACGAAACCGCCGAGCCGGAGATAGCCCTTGATGAGCGGCGGCAGTCCGGCCAGCACGCTGCGCGAATCGATCGCCTCGGGGTCCATGCGCTGCATATCGACATAGCGCTCGGGCAAGGCGCGCAGCCTGATGGCCGGCGGCGCGAGATGGTTGGCGAACAGGTAAGTCAGGTCAGGCGCTAGAACATCGACATCCGTGCCCGGCAGGCTCGCGCAGCCGAACATGAGATCGATGTTGTGGATGAAGATATAGGCGGCGATGCCGCGCCATAGCAGTTGCATCGCCGCGCGCCCGCGATAGGCGCTGTCCACGCAAGACCGGCCAAGTTCCAGTACCTGCCCCGGAAAACGCTCCAGCACGCCGATGTCGTATTCGCCGGCGGTGTAAAACCGGCCGACCGTCTTCGCGGCGCTTTCGCGAATGAGGCGATAGGTCCCCACCACGCTTTCACGGCCATCGCCGAGGTCGTGATCCACCACCAGCAGGTGATCGGCCACGGCGTCATAAGCATCGCGGTCGCGGCCCGAGGCCAGCACGACGGGATCGGGCAAGGCGCCCATTTCCTCGTAGAACACGCGGTAGCGCAGCGCCTGCGCCGCATCGATCTCCCAATCCGCCCGGGCGATCCGCAGTCCCAGATTTCCGGCCCGAAGCTCCCCAATACCGACATGCCGCGCCGCCAGAGCCTCGGATAGATCGTCGGTCGTGCTCACGACGCCGGATCCCGCGGACTCAGATCCGCATCATCGCCAGCCACCGGCACGGCCTTGGCTGCCTCCTCGCGCGCCGCGCGGCGCTGTGCCTTCCGCGCCGCACCTTCCGACGGCCGGTCGATGCGCCGATGGCCGAACAGCTCAAGCCTATGAGAAGCGAGGTCGAAACCGAGCCGCCCGGCGATCGCCCTGATCGCCTGCTCAAGTTCCGGATCAGTAAACTCAATGACCCGGCCGGTATCGACATCCACGAGGTGGTGATGCGGGCCGGGGCTCGTCGGCTCGTAGCGTGCGCGGCCGCCACCGAAGTCGCGCCGTTCCAGGATGCCGTTCTCTTCCAGCAGCCGGACCGTGCGGTAGACGGTAGCGATCGACATCTTGCTGTCTTGCGCCACCGCACGCCGGTACAGCTCCTCGACATCGGGGTGGTCGCCGGCCTCCGACAACACCTGCGCGATGACGCGGCGCTGCCCCGTCATCTTCAGACCCTTCTCGATGCAGAGGCGCTCGATGCGCGAGTTCATCGCATGGCTCGCCGATACGGCGCCGGCCTTGCCGGCGGCAGGACGCGCGACCTCCGAGGGCCGGTCCTGGGCCGGCGCAGTCGAAAGCGGGGGGACGGAAGCGGTCCTCATCCCGCTAGTTATAAGCGAGGCTGAGTGCCCGGCATAGCGCCGGACGCTCAGCCGCCGCGCGCGCTCTTGCCGATGGCCGGCTTCATGGAGGTGCGCGGCTTGGTTCCGAGTCCGATTTTCTTGGCGAGCGAGGAGCGCTGACGCGCGTAGTTCGGCGCGACCATGGGATAGTCGGGCGGCAGGCCCCAGCGTTCGCGATACTGGTCGGGATCCATGTTGTAGGCGGTCTTGAGATGGCGCTTCAGCATCTTCAGTTTCTTGCCGTCTTCAAGGCAGACGATGTAGTCGCCAAATACGGATTTCTTCACCGGTACCGCCGGCTGTGGCTTCTCGATAACCTCGGGCTGCGCGCCGAGCCCAAGCAGGGCGCGATAGACGTCCTGGATCAGGCTGGGAAGGGCGTCGGGGGGGATGGTATTATTCGATGCGTGGGCAGAAACGATCTGAGCCGTCCATTCAAGGACGTCGGCATGGGCAGTCTCGTCAGACATTCGTCTCTCTCCATATCGCGGCCACGTTTACCTGGCCCAGTGGGTTCTGAGCACCGACATCAACCGGAGCCCCCGCAACGTTGTTCCAGAAGATGTCAGGATTTGCCTGATGACGTTCGCGACTGGATTCGCTAATTCGCTGAAGGCTTTATAAGCAGATCAACTCGGTGGAATCAATGCAATCCAGCCTCTTCAAGTAATATCTTGCGTAGTATCAAATAGTAAAAGACGTGGTTGCGATCTGGATCTCGTACACGAGCCTCAGACGA
Source organism: Acidisoma sp. L85 (assembly GCF_009765865.1). Classification (GTDB taxonomy): domain Bacteria; phylum Pseudomonadota; class Alphaproteobacteria; order Acetobacterales; family Acetobacteraceae; genus Acidisoma. The sequence continues at coordinate 185,154 of NZ_LMUQ01000084.1, read as the reverse complement.
CGTAATGCCTAAGCACCGCGCGCTTTACCCAAGGGAACGAACTTTGAACATTGCGTCCTCAGAGAAGCTTCCGGGGACGATGCATGTCGCAGTGGTCCTTCCGCCGCGTGAGGGATTTGGTCCTGACACCGCTGGTGCGATTGGTCTCCTTCAAGCCAGGCTCGCGGGTGTCAATGCCGCAGCGCAGTCTCGGTTCAGCGTTGTCGTTCTAGGTGTAGCTAAGCCGGGCGCTGTTTTCGCCGTTCCGTTCAAGCGCATCGATAACTCGGGATGGTTTGGCGGCGCAACGAGCCGTTACGCGCGCGGCATCCTCCGAACGCTCGACGCGCTCGCGCCCGACCTGGTTGAGATACACAACCGGCCGGACGTCGCGGCGCGCATCTGTCGCCGGTTTCCCGCTCACCGGATGGCCCTGTTTCTGCACAATGATCCGCGCCGGATGCGAGGCGCCTCCTCGCCGCGCCGGCGCGCGGCTCTGTCGCGAAAGCTGGGCCGGATAATCTGCGTCTCGGCTTTTCTGCGGGATTGCTGGATGGAGGGCGTAACAGATGTACGGGCACCCGAGATCCTCCCCAATTCCCTCGACCTCGCGGCGCTTCCGACACTGCTGCCGACAACGGAACGCGAGCCCACGATCCTCTTCGCTGGCCGCCTCGTGGCCGATAAGGGCGCCGATATTTTCGTCGCCGCCTGTGCGCTCGCTTTGCCGCAACTGCCGGGCTGGCGCGCCGACATGATTGGCGCCGACCGCTTCCGCCCCGACAGCCCTGAAACACCCTTTACCCGAGGCCTCCGGCGATCGGCGGCAGAGGCCGGTGTCTCCCTGCTCGGCTTCCGAAATCATGGAGATGTCATGACCGCACTGAGCCGAGCCGCCATTGCGGTGGTGCCCAGCCGCTGGCAAGAGCCCTTCGGACTAACGGCTTTGGAAGCCATGGCCTCCGGCTCCGCCCTCGTCACCTCAAGCCGTGGTGGTTTGGGAGAACTGGCCGAAGGCACGGCGCTCATCGCCGATCCCGAGGATCCGGCGGCGGTGGCGGAAGCCATTCTGTTGCTCGCCCGGGATATCTCGCTGCGGGAAAGGCTCGCGGAAGCGGGTCGGCAACGGGCCGCGAATTACGATCTGGTCCCGGCCCGCGCGCTGCTGGATCGCATAAGGACGGATATGCTTCAGCCGTGACCCGCTCTCTCTCTCCCCGCTTCCTCCTTGCCACCGACCGCGTTGCCCTTGTGGCGCTGCTGCTGGTGACGCCCGCGCTGCTCAATGCGCGCGCGCTTGCCGATGCACTCATCAGCGTCGTGGCACTCCTCTTCCTGCTGCAATGCGCGCGGGAAGGACATTGGCGCTGGCTGCGGCTCGGCTGGGTGCCTTTCGCCATCGCCTGGTGGGGCTGGGAGATGCTGTGTTCGCTGCCGCTGCCGCCCTTGTTGCAGGGAAGCTGGCATGTCTTTGGCCAAGCGGCGGCGATGGTGCGATTCCTGGTCTTCGCCGCCGCGCTGGAGCATCGCTTCCTGCGCGATCCCCGCCATCGCCTCTGGCTGCTCCGGATGGTGCAAGCGGTCGCGGCCTATATCGGCATCCAATGCCTCTACCAATACGCTACCGGCCGCAACTTCTTCGGCTTCGGCCGCTGGGTCGATGGCGAACTGACTGGCCCCTTCTTCAAGCCGCGCGCCGGTCCGGAGCTCATCCGCATCTTGTTCCCGGCGCTCCTGCCCCCGGTTATGGCGCTGATCGCCAGGCCTAGCTGGATCGCGCGGTTCGCTGGCGTCGTGCTCGCCGCCCTTGGCATCGCCGTGATGGTGCTCATCGGCCAGCGCATGCCGGTCCTTCTGACGGCGCTCGGCCTCATCGTCGCGGCACTCCTGCTGCCACGCCTCCGTCTCGTCGCCATCGCAGCGCTCGTGGCCGGAGGCATCGTCCTCGCCGCCTCCCCGGTCATCTCGCCACCGACCTACTACCGGCTGGTCGAGAAGTTCACGACCCAGATGGAGCACTTCAAAACCACGCCCTACGGCTATCTGCTCAGGCGAGGGGATGAGATTACCGAACAGCACCCGTGGTTCGGCCGTGGCTTCGACGGTTTCCGCACCGGCTGCCCGATGCATCGCTATTTCCGTGGCTGGCAATATCCGGAAGTCGCCGACATCGGCATGGGTCCCGACATCTGCAAACAGCACCCGCATAATTTCTACCTGCAGGCCAGCACCGATGGCGGCTATCCCGGCCTCGTACTGTTCGGCCTCCTCGGCCTCGTCTGGCTCCGCGATATGGGAAGAGGGCTGTGGCGCCGCCCGGATGCGCTGCGAGCCGGGCTTTTCATCGCCGCCCTCATTCATCTTTGGCCGATCGCCTCCACCAGCGCCTTCACCAGCCTGCCGGTAAGCGGCTATTTCTTTGTCATCCTCGGCTGGGGATTGGCAGAAGCGCGCTGGCGACGCGTAGCCGAGCCCTCGCCCCAAACGTTAGTGCCGCCTATATCAGGTAGCGCGCCTTCCCGTCCGTGACCGGAGCCGAGACAATGCCAGACACCAATCAAGCCGCCGCCCTCAATGCCGCCGCCGCCAGCGTGACCGATCTCATCCCGGTCACCGTGCTCACTGGCTATCTCGGCGCGGGCAAAACCACGCTGCTCAACCGCATCCTGACCGAGAAGCACGGCAAGAAATACGCGGTGATCGTGAACGAGTTCGGCGAACTCGGCGTCGATAACGACCTCGTGGTCGATGCCGACGAGGAAGTCTTCGAGATGAACAACGGCTGCATCTGCTGCACCGTGCGCGGCGATCTCATCCGCATCCTCGGCGGCCTCATGAAGCGCAAGGAGCGGTTCGACGGCATCATCATCGAGACCACCGGCCTCGCCAATCCGGCCCCCGTCGCGCAGACCTTCTTCGTCGATGAGGGCGTTCGCGCCCGCGCCCGGCTCGATGCGATCGTGACTGTGGTGGATGCGAAGAACCTGCCCGCCCGCCTCGCCGACAGCGCCGAGGCCGCCGCGCAGATCGCTTTCGCGGATGTCATCCTGCTCAACAAGATCGACCTGGTGACGCATCAGGAACTGACGGCGGTGGAGGCCCGCATCCGGGCCATCAACGCCCTCGCGCCGATTATCCGCAGCGAGCGTTCGGGCGTGCCGGTGGATGCCGTGCTCGGCCGCAACGCCTTCGACCTCAGCCGCATCCTCGCCCTTGACCCCGACTTCCTTGAATCGGACGAGCACGAGCACAACGAAGACATCGCGAGCATGAGCTTCACCGTCTCGCGCCCGATCGACCCGCAGAAGTTCAACAGCTGGATCGGCGCGCTGCTTAACGCCAAGGGCGGAGACATCCTGCGCACCAAGGGCATCCTGGACTATGCCGGCGAGAGCCGCCGCTACGCGTTCCAGGCCGTCCACATGATCGCCGACGGTGACTTCATCGGCCCCTGGAAGGATGACGAACCGAGGCAAAGCCGCCTGGTCTTCATCGGCCGCGATCTCAATCGCCCGCAGCTGCGTCGCGGCTTCGAATCCTGCCAAGTCGCCTGAGGCACGCATGAGCCAGACGCTGGACGCCGAAACGCTCCTCCAAACGCGCGGCGCCCACCGAATGCTTGACGCCTATGTCGTCGGCGCCGCCTTTGAGCGCGGCGGCGAATTCGCGGCTTTCGCGCTGGGTGACGGCAGCCTGCATTTCGCGAGCCTCGGCGAACCCAAGGAGGACTGGAAGAACTTCGTCGTCCATGACGGCGCCATTCTCTCGGTGGCGTCCGATGTCGTGGCCGGGGCAATCGTGACCGGCGGCGACGACGGCGACTTCCGCCGCACCACGGCGACTGGCGAATCGACCACCCTCGCCGATCTCGGCTCGAAGTGGGTCGAGCATGTCGCGGCCTACGCGCCGGGGCGTGGCCGGGAGCGTGATGCCTCCACGCTCTGCTGCGCCGCCGGCCGCCAGCTCCATGTCTTCGACGCGGCAGGCCAGCGCCTGAAGGTGCTGGAACATCCCTCGACCGTCACCGGCATCGCCTTCGACGCGCGCGGCAAACGCGTCGCGGCCTCGCATTACAACGGCGCCAGCGTCTGGTTCACCGGCGCCAAGACGGATACCCCCCGCCGCCTGGAATGGAAGGGCAGCCACACTGGCATCTCGCTCCATCCCGATGGCGAGGCGGTGGTGACCACGATGCAGGAAAATTCCCTGCACGGCTGGCGCCTGTCAGACGGGCAGCACATGCGGATGAGCGGCTATCCGACTAAGCCGCTCTCCATCTCCTTCTCCCGCACCGGCCGCTGGCTCGCCTCATCCGGCGCCGATACCGTCGTACTCTGGCCCTTTTTCGGCGGCGGTCCGATGGGCAAGGCACCCACCGAACTCGCGGGCGGCGGCAGCGTGGTCGTCACCCGCGTCGCCTTCAATCCGCGCAGCGAGGTCGTCGCGGCGGGTTTCGCCGATGGCCGCGTCATCCTCGGCGAGATCGAGGGCGGCCGCATCCTGCCCGTCATGGCACCGGGCCGCGGCCCCGTCTCGGCCTTGAGCTGGAACGAGGGCGGCAGCCATCTCGCGATCGGCACGGAGACGGGCTTCGCGGGGATCATCGACCTGAGCAAAGGCAACAAGTAAGTCGCTGGCTGCCTTGGGCTTCCCATCGCGGGGTCTGAGGCGAGATGTCTCTGGCTTGAACCGCACCCCAGAAATTCATCATGTCACGCGAAGGCGTGCGGGGCACCCCGTGCCATCCACGTCTTCTTCACGAAGCAAGCAAGGCGTGGATCCTCCCCCTTCGCGGAGGATGACGTGGAGAAATGGGCAATGTTCAGAATTCGATCCTAGCCGTCTAAAAGCGAAACTCGACCGCTTTCCCCATGCGTGCCCGCAAGGCATCATCCCCAATCTGCTTTGGGGGAAGAACACATGACTAAATCCGGCAAAGTCCGGCGACGCCTGCGCCTCGGCATGGTTGGCGGCGGCCCGGGCTCCCTCATCGGCCCAGTGCATCGCCTCGCCGCCCGGATCGACGATCGCTACGAGTTCGTCGCCGGCGCGCTCTCCTCCAATCCCGAACGGGCGCGCCAAGGCGGCCGCGAGGCGCACCTCGCCCCGGACCGCAGCTACGAGACCTGGCAGGCGATGGTGGAAGGCGAGCGCAACCGTCCCGACCGGATCGACGTCGTCGCCATCGTCACCCCGAACAATGTTCATTACGGCCCGGCGAAAGCCTTCATGGAAGCCGGCTTCGACGTCATCTGCGACAAGCCTCTGACCATGACGGTCGAGGAGGCCGAGGATCTGGTCGAAACCCGGCGCCGCACCGGCCGGCTCTTCGCCGTCACCCACACCTATGCCGGCTATCCGATGGTGCGGCAGGCCCGCGCCATGGTCGCCGCCGGCCTGCTCGGCAAGCTGCGCCTCGTCAATGTCGAATACGTACAGTCCTGGCTGACCGAGTCGCTGGAGGCGACAGGCCACAAGCAAGCCGCCTGGCGCACCGACCCGGCGCAATCCGGCGCTGGCGGCTGCCTGGGCGATATCGCGACCCACGCCTATCACCTCGCGGGCTTCGCGAGCGGCATCACACCGGAAGCAATCTGCGCCGATCTCACGAGCTTCGGGCCAGGCCGCCAGCTGGACGACAACGTCCACCTGCTCCTACGCTATGCCGATGGCGCGCGCGGCATGATCTGGGCGAGCCAGGTGGCGCCCGGCAACGACAACGGTATCCGCTTACGCATCTATGGCGAGAAAGCCGGGCTGGACTGGCAACAGGAACAGCCCAACGAGCTGATCTTCACCCGCTTCGGCGAGCCGCCGCAGCGCTTGACCCGCGCCGGCCCCGGAGTGGTTGGTGTCCCCGCACCCTATATCCCGCACGGACCCGCCGGACATCCCGAAGGCTATTTCGAGGCTTTCGCCCAGCTCTACACAGATGTCGCCGACCAGATCGCGGCGCGCGACGAAGGCCACGCTCCGCCTCCGCAGTCACTTCTGGTTGCCTCAGTCGAGGAAGGCGCCGCCGGAATGCGCTTCGTGCGGGCTGCGCTGGAGTCGAACCGCCAAGGCGGAACCTGGGTGCCCCCGGGCTGAGACTGTTCGGTGGAGCAGAATGCCTCTGGTTTGAGCCGTGCTCATTCCACCCCGTCATACTCGGCGAAGGCCGGGCATCCACGCTTTTGCTTGCGCAACCAAGGCAAGGCGTGGATGGCATGCCTTCGCATGCCATGACGGATCTTTTGGTCCCGGTTCAGTAATAGATCATTCTATCGCTAAGCCGCGAAGCTCCAGGCGCCTTCCTCGGCCGTCGCCGCCCGGGACCGCAAGCCCTGGAAGAGGTCGCGCCCCAAACTCTCGGCCAGACTATCCTCGGGGAAATCGGGCAACCGGCGAGCCGCCCATTCGCCGGCGGCGACTTCGGCATTCAACTGGCCGGCCTCCGCATCCAGCAGCACCATGTCGCCGTTGCGCAACCGGCCGACCGGGCCGCCCATCATGACCTCGGGGCACAGGTGGATGACCATCGGCACCTTGCCGGAGGCGCCAGACATCCGCCCATCCGTCACCAGCGCCACATGGAAGCCCTGGTCCTGCAAAGCGCCGAGCACCGGCGTCAGGCGATGGAGTTCGGGCATGCCGTTCGCCCGCGGCCCTTGATGCCGGACGACACAGACGAAATTCCGCTGCAGCTCGCCGCGCTTATGCGCCGCCACCACCGCCTCCTGCGTGTCGAAGACGATCGCCGGCGCCCGCACCCGCCGATGCTCCGGCGTGACGGCGGACACCTTAATGACACCACGGCCAAGATTGCCCTGCATCAGCCGCAGCCCGCCATCGGGCGAAAACGGCTTCGCCACCGAAGTCACCACCGCCGGGTCGGCGCTTTCCTTCACGCCATCGCGCCAGACCAGCGCGCCATCCTCCAGCACCGGCTCCGTGCGGTAATGCGACAGACCCCGGCCGGCGACCGTGGTCACGTCCTCATGTAGCAGCCCAGCGTCGAGCAGCTCTCCGATGAGCAGCGCCATACCGCCCGCGGCGTGGAAGTGGTTCACGTCGGCCTTGCCATTGGGATAGACACGCGCCAGCAGCGGGGTCGCGGCCGAGATCTCGTCGAAATCGTCCCAGGTGATATGGATGCCAGCGGCACGCGCCATCGCCACAAGGTGAATCGTGTGGTTCGTCGAGCCGCCCGTTGCCATCAAAGCCACGATGCCATTGACCACCGCGCGTTCATCGACCACCTCGGCGATCGGGATGTACTGGTTGCCCCGCGCCGAGATCTCCAGCACGCGCTTCGCGGCATGCGCGGTGAGCGCGTCGCGCAGCGGCGTATTGGGATGTACGAAGGCCGCACCCGGCAAATGTAGGCCCATGACCTCCATCAGCATCTGATTGGAATTCGCGGTACCGTAGAAGGTGCAGGTGCCGGGCCCGTGATAGGCCCTCATCTCGGAATCGAGCAGCGCCTCCCGGCCGACTTCGCCCATCGCATATTGCTGACGGACTTTCGCTTTCTCGGCATTCGAGATGCCTGAGGTCATCGGGCCAGCAGGCACGAAGATCGTCGGCAGATGGCCGAATTGTAGCGCGCCGATCACCAGTCCCGGCACGATCTTGTCGCAGATGCCCAGCATGAGCGCCGCGTCATAGACGTTGTGTGACAGCCCGATCGCCGTGCTCATGGCAATCACGTCGCGGGAAAACAGCGACATTTCCATGCCCGGATTGCCCTGCGTCACGCCGTCGCACATCGCGGGCACGCCGCCCGCCACCTGCGCGACGCCGCCCGCCTCTTTCGCGCCGCGCCGGATAAGCTCCGGGTAGTGCTCATAGGGCTGATGGGCCGAGAGCATGTCGTTATAGGAGGTGATGATCCCGATATTCGGCGCGCTGCCATTGGCGAGGCGCAGCTTGTCACCCGCCGACATCGGGGCATAGGCATGGGCGAGATTGGCGCAGGACAGCCCTGACCGCGCCGGATGTGCTTCCGCGGCCTTGCGCGTTCGGACAAGATAGGCGGCCCGGGACGCGGCGCTCCGCGTACGAATGCGGTCCGTGACGGATGCGATGCGGGCGTGAGTAGTGGTCATGGCGGGGCAATACCCTCCGGCTGTCAGACGCAAAGGTCATTCTAGCAGCGGAACCGAGCGCGGCTAAGACGCATCAGGCCGCCCGCGAAACATGGACGGAGCCGCGCCCTCAGAAAGATCGTCCGCCAAAGGGTTCGCTCGGCCCAGCGGTCACTGTTTGAAGATGACTGCCGGGCCGTTGAGATTTTTGGTCGGAGTGAGAGGATTCGAACCTCCGGCCCCTGCGTCCCGAACACAGTGCTCTACCAGGCTGAGCTACACTCCGGCCGAGCGGCGGCATATAGCGGCAGGGGCGCGCCCCGGCAAGCGGCGCGGCGCATAGGACGATCACGCGAGGATACAGAGAATGGATCGTGCCTGGATCGGGATCGGAGCCCTTTACGGCTTGCTGGGTGTGATCCTCGCGGCGCTGGCCGCGCATGCCCTGCCCCAACGCCTATCCGCCGGCGATCTCATTCTGGTCCACACAGCGATCGAGATGCAGATGTGGCACGCGCTCGCGCTGATCGCTTGCGGTGCGCTATTGCGTGGTCAGGGTGCAACGGGGCGCCTGCTCCCGCTTGCGGGACTGGCCTTCGCGTTGGGCACACCGCTGTTTTGCAGCGCGGTCTACGCCCTGGCGCTCGCGAAGCTTCGGCTGTCGGCCGTCGCCCCGACCGGCGGCTTCTTGCTGATGGCCGGCTGGCTTCTGCTGGCCGTTTCGGCGCTTCGCAAAACGGCGCCTTCTTCAAGGGCACCCAAAGCCAGCCCCGCGGTGATCTGAAGTCCACGGCGGGGCTGGACAGGACTAGGGCCGCGCCCGCCGGCACGGCCCGCATGGCGTCAGGCGGTGACCAGTGACGCTTCCTGCTTCCGCTCGGAGCCGAGCAGCTGGAGCATATCGTCGGCGACAAAGACCCGCCCGCGCCGGTTTCCGTTGAAGCTGCTGAGGATGCCGATCTTGCCCAACGCGACGACGGCCGAATTGGCTGTTTGGAACGAAACGCCAAGTTGCCGCTGGATCCCACCGACCGTCATGACGGGATTGCCGAAGGCGAGCCCGGCAACGTCCCTGGCACGCGAGTCGGAGCGGAGAAAAGCGAGCTTGCCTTCCCATTTTGCATGCAGCCGCGCCATCGCCTGGATCGTGCTAATCGTGTGGTTCGCGGCGGCCGCCACGCCATCCAAAAAGAAGGAGAGCCAGCGGTCCCAGTCATTGCGAAGATGCACCGCAGCGATCGCTTCCTCGTATTCCTGTCTGTTCTCGTAGAGAAAGCCGGACATGAAGAGCGGCGGATAGCCCGCGCCGGCGCTCATCAATGAGGGGATCAGCCGGCTGACAATGCCGTTGCCGAACTCGAATGGCGCAATGCCCTCGACTTGTGCGACGAGCAGAGCGATTTGCAGGATCAGCGGCATTGACTTCGGCGCGGCGACGAACTCCTCGACGTCGGCGAGGCATTGTTCCAGCCGTGAGGCCGGTGGCGGCACAAACCGCGCGACCTCGATGCGGTGGCCGCCGATCCATGTCTGACGGCTGCGAAGCTCGCCGGGGATCCCGTTGACGGCGGCCGATCCGGTGGCAATGCGGTGGGCATCCCGCAGGAAGGACAGCGTGACGGCAAAGCCACCGCTGGTCTGGCCCATGCCGAATTGCAGCGCTTTGATACAGTTAACCGCCTGGCGCAGCTTCGCCGCAGGCAGTTCCTCCTCCTCAGATGCCTCATAGGCAAGAAGGCTGACCAGATCGCAATCCTCATGGGCGAAATGGGCGGAAGCTATGGCCTCGCTGCGGCCGAGAACGAACTCTGCGGAGCGCGCGAGCGGGAATCCATCGGCCGTCAGCCGCAGCATGGCAAGGGCCGAAATCGCCTGTTCCAGTGGAAGCAGGACATTCGCCACCGAAACTTGACGCGGTAACGGTGCTGGCACCAGTGCCACGACGCCGGGCCGGCCTTCAACATCCACAACACTACGGCGCCGGTCCGCGGACAGATCGCTTAACTTCATTCGCCCCTCTCTCCGTCTCGCCGCAAATGGCGACTTCAGCAGGCCTGACAGATGTAGCGGGACGGCATGTGCTTTTCGTTAATTGCCCCTAACACTGAGCAGAGGTGCCTCAGGACTACGACCGCTTCACAGATCAAACGCAGTTCTCGCGCAAAAAAAGGCCCGCACTGGGCGGGCCTTTCAATGACAGAGGAACAGGAACGGAGAAGCGAGAGCGTTAGGTCTCGATCTTATGCGAGACGCCGATAAGAGTAATGGTCGTTCCGTCGGTCAGCTGAATGACGTCGGAAGTCCCGTAGCCCGCCACTTTCTCGATGGTCTCGCTTGCCACTGGCTTGTCGCCGTAGCCAGGGCTGAAGACCAGGGCGTCTTTGCCCACCTTGAAGCCGAGGATGACTTCGGTTCCCTCTGTCTGATTTTTGACGAAAGCATAGACGTCGTCGCCGATGCCTCCCAGAACCGTGGACGCGCCGGAGCCGCCTATAACCGTGTCAGCAGCGGCGTTCAGGCCGATAAGCGCGTTCCCGCTGCCAGTCTTCATCAATTCGGGGCCGGTGCCAGTCACGCCGACCAAGATCGAGATAGCGGGGGAAGCGCCGGAGCCGGAAGAATTGCCGGCGTACATCGTGACGGGGCCAGAACCGTTGGCGAATTCCCAAGTCGAACCGCTGCCGCCAACGAGTGTCGTATTTTCGGGCCCAGCGCCCGCGATAAGCACGTTCTGCCCGCTGCCAGCCTCGAGCAAGGTGTTGGCGCTGTACGAGCCAAAAAGGGTCGTCGGCCCGGAACCACCGAGGATGGAAACGGCGCCCGAGCCGCCAACGAAATACATGGAGCCGCTGCCGCCGTGGACATTGACGTCGTTGCGACCCGCAAAGATCAAGGTAGAGGCGCTGCCGGTGTTGATGGTGTCGGCACCGGCAGCGAAGATTGTATTGCTGCCAAACGTGAGGTTTAGGACAGTGCCATTCCCCACACCATTGTCCTGCAGGAACGTCATCTGATTGTCGGCGCCTGTGGTGACCGTGTCACCGAAGGTGCCATCGTAGACCGCGTTGTACGAGCCCGGCACGCTTACGCTACTATTGGAGAAAATCCAGAGGGATGCGTTGGGCGAAACGGATGAATCCTGTAGCGACGACCCATCATAGATAACGCTGCTGGCGCCCAGCGAGGCTCCCGAACCGAAGAAATTCGCGTAGTTGCTTTTTCCGGCCGATTGCGGCTGGGGCAGATACCCCACGAAATTCATCTCTACCAGAGCGCCGCCCTTCACCGTCACTGCGCCAACCATCTAGTCTTCCTCTTCCAGTAAAGAGGCCCCGCCACCAGTCACGGTGGCTCAGGCCGATGCCGTTCAAATCGATAAAGGCAATCGAACGAAATTTCGTTTCGATTGGCTCTCGATGTCCACTATCGCTTAGCGACTGGGGCTCCGACTGGGCAACGAAGAAGGTCAGTCGGGAGGATTTGCCGAGGGTGGCCTATGAAAGCTAGACAGTGACCATGGAATAGCATGCAAACCACGCGGCGACAGTGCCCGTACCCTCAGCTGTTTCGTATTTTCTGCGCCTCATTAGATGAATATTAACCTTTGTGTGGCGAAGCATCAGCGGAGGTCTAACCTCCCCTGAAAATCAATTTGCCTCAGCATAACACGATTCGAAAGCGGAAAGACTTTGCGACGAAATGTCGCACAGCCCCGAGGCTTTGATGTTGCTATATCGAAGAAATTGCCTGGCTCTCAATATGCTTTCTGCTCAACAGCGCTGAACAGCTCGAGCCAAAAAATTTGTATACCCATATAGTCCTGATGCGCCTGCGATAGGTTGCGTTGCACTAGGTCATGCAGCCTGAGACTCGCTGCCTGACCGTCCTGGGCTTTCGCTGCAGATTTCGACACATTGTATGACCGCATCGCGCAGCGAAGTGACATAGGCGCTTGCTCCCATCATCGCGCGCATCTCCTCATTTGAGAGGAATGGATCCTCCATTGGCCAAAGTCCCACGAGGATTGGCACGGTTGCGTCCCGTAGTCTCAGACGCCGCAGCAGGTAACGAAGATGCGTGGGATGGCCGATGATCTCCAAATATGAGATGCAGATCATCCTGACGTCGGTGAGGTCGAGAGTCGCGATACCGCTGCGTGAGGTTGCCTCATGCGGCACCAGCCGCGTCGCGAAGCCATGCTTTCGCAGAAGCTGCGCAAGCATCCCAGCTGCCGCGTCGTCCAGTGCACCACGGCCCGAGATACACAACACTAGCGGCAGAGGCGTCTGCGCTTCACCTGGGTTCGCCACAGGCTCGACATTTGCATCCGGCGCGGGCAGCGTGGCGGGCACACCACGATCGGCCCGCTCCACGCCCGCGACACCGATGATGTCCTTCCCCAACCGCTCCGGCGGATCGACGTCGTCATACTCCTCCAACTCATCGACGAGCGATTGGAGGTCGTCGCGCAGCCGCGCGATCTGCTGCTCGGACACCACGCCGCGACCGACATCGCCCGCGGCGAGCTGCAAGGACTTGAAAGCGATTTCGTCGTAGTAGGAGGAGAGCGAGCGTGTAGCGAGCAAGTCTTCGGCCTGTTCCAGCATCTCATCCGGATCGTGGGCGAGGAGCCGCTGGTAAAAGGTCTCGACCGGCGTAAGCGCGGGCCGATCTCCCAGCAGCACGTCGAAAAACTCCAGCTTCTCCACATGGCGCCCGACGACCACGAGGCACAGTGTGAGAGGGGTCGACAGGATCAGGCCGATAGGCCCCCACAGCCAACTCCAGAAAATCGCGACCACGATCACCGCCACGGGGGAAAGCCCGGTGCTATGGCCGTACAGCATCGGCTCCACGACCTGCCCCATCACGCTTTCCGTCAGGAGGAAAAGGGCGAGGGTCCAGATCGACATTCCCCAATTGGGATCAACGGCCGCGGCGAGGCAGATGGGCAGGAGCGCTGCGATGAGCGAGCCGATATACGGCACGAATCGCAGCAGCATGCCCAAGACACCCCAAAGGATCGGGCTCGGCACTCCAATGATCGTCAGACCTATGCCAATGATCACGCCGAAGCCCGCATTGATACAGAGCTGTGTGAGGAAGTAACGCGACAGACGATGCGCGGCATCGTCGATTGCAAGCGTGGTGCGATGCAGATCGGTCGATCCGAAAAGCCGGATCAACCGATCCCGCAGGTCCTCCTGCTGCATCAGGATGAAGATGGCGACAACGAGCACGATGCCGACCGTCTCGATCGGACTGAGAATCGGTTCCAGAAAGCGCTTAAACAACGCGAAAGCCGAGGGAGTCGGTTCCTGGACCGCGACAGGCAGCGGCTGCGGCCCGCCATCGCCCGCGGTGGCAGCTGAGGCCGCGGCATCCGCCGCAGTTGGATGCGGTCCGATATGCGGCGCAAAATGGCTCATCACCGTATGCAGCCGTTCCATGGCAAAGCCGCGAACGGCCTCGAACTTGTGGAGTACGGTCGCCTGGTAGCGGGGCAGGTCACCGGCCAGACTCGCGATCTGGGAGCCGATAAGTCCGCCGATCAGGAGGATGACACCGAGCGCCAGTAGCACGGCCAGCAGAACCGCCACGACTTTCGGCAGTCGAAGGCGGCGAAGCAGCCCCACCAAGGGCGCGAGGACAAAGCTGAGGAGAATGGCGAGCGTGATCGGAATCAGCACGTCGCGGCCAAGATAGAGCGCGACCACAACGACAACGCCCGTGGCCAGCGCCATCAATCCTTCCGGCTTTGGACCCTCCGTGGGCGGGACCTTAGCTTTGGGCAGCGGACCTGCGGGGTTGATGACGGACATCCGAATCTCCTCAGGCCCCAGGCCGGATCGGCGTGCCCCTGGCCGATATGGTTGTGGGCCATCAATCGAATAGGTGTGGAGTCAGGATTAAGAACCGCGGCTAAACTTCTCAGGCTGAAACATTGGATCTTCACGCCCCGAGTCACTTAATCGTCAATGTTCTTGCTTTGTTCCTAATTTCATCCTACCTAGATCAAGTCGCAGTATTCAGAGAGGTCGCAGGCCATGCTCGAAACTCTTCTTCACCCCGCCGATGATCGCGAAGTGGTGCAGGAACTCGCCTTTGTTCTTCGCAGCCGGGCGACGCGTAACCGGCGGGACAGTCGCGATGAGGCCGAGATGACGGCGGAGCGCCTCGTTGATTACCTCCACCTCTCCGGCTTCGAGCTTATGCGGCGGCCTCAGGCAAGTCTGGACATGTCCTATGTTGGTCCGGTCGGCGACCGCGCCTGACCGCCGCCCGGCTAAGGCGAGGTCGTTGGGGGAGCGGGAGGGAGATTGAGCATCCTGCGGACCTCGACCTCAGAGGTTTTGAAATCCGCCATGAATTTCGCCGAATGGAGAAGCGCATTGGCCATCAAGGCGGCGGCGACCTTCCCGGCCGCCACGTCGCTGGGATAGTGCTCACCTGAGATGACCCGCATGGATGCGAAGTCGTTCGCGCGGGCGAACAACGCGTCACGCTTCTCCGGCACCATGATGCCGAGCAGGATGGCGGTCACATAGGCGAAGGTGGAATGCCCGCTCGGGTATCCTCCGCCGCCCGGCCGCAGCATCACCGGATTGACCTGGTCATTCGTGATGAAGGGGCGCGGCCGCATGAAATAGCCCTTGGCGGCAGTAATGATTTCCGAGTCGTTCAATATGACGCGCTTGAAGAACGCGTCCGTGAACGGGAGGTTTACCTTCGTGAAGCCCGGGCCAAGAACATCGCCAAAGCGGAAGATCGACTTCTTGAAGTCCTTGACCGAGGCCGTGACCTGGTCCGTGGTCCGCGCCGCCTGCGCGTCCATGACCGCCTTCATGTCCGCCTTCTGGGCGTCTGAGCCGAGCAGCGGCGGGGGCGCCAGCATCTCCTCAAGGTTTACATCCGCTGGCGTAATGTAGAAATCGTCGGCCTGAGCGCCGCGAATTGGCGCGCCCAAAGGCAGAAGCAGGCCAAGGGCCAGAACTACACGCAACGTCAGCTTCATGGTCGCCCCCCAAGGCCGTCCTTCGAGCAGAACGATCATCTTACCTAAGCCGGTCTGCCCTAAGGCAAAGTGATGGCGGCCTCAAGGCGCATCGAGCAGCGCGCCGACCACGCCCTCCAGCAAAGCGAGATCGGCCTCTCGTGACAGTCGGTGATCGCCGTCCTTCACAAGGGTCACCCTCACGTCGTCGCCTGTCACCCGCTCCGCGATATCGAGCGCGGTTCGCCAGGGCACATCGCTGTCCCGCTGTCCCTGCAACAGCCGCACCGGGCAGTCGAGGGCTATCGGGCCGTTGAGCCGGAGATGGAGCCGGCCATCCTCGATCAGGCCCAAGGTTATGGGTGTCGGCTCGCCATACTCGCTCGGCATCGCCAGGACGCCTGCGGAGAGCAGCGTCTCGCGCTCCCGAGGCGCCAGTGCCTCCCAGATCAGCCGCTCGGTGAAATCGGGCGCCGCGGCGATACCGACAAAGCCCGCCACACGCTGGGGCCGAGCAAGCGCAATGTTGAGCCCGATCCAGCCGCCCATGGACGAACCGACCAGGATCACCGGCCCCTCGGTGACCGCATCAATCACGCGCAGCGCATCCGCCGACCAAAGGCCAATCGTACCATCCTCGAAACGGCCGCCGCTCGCCCCATGGCCCGAATAGTCCAGCCGCAGCATCGCCTGGCCACGCCGGGCGGCGAAAGCCGCCAGATGCATCGCCTTCGAGCCTTCCATGTCGCTGCGAAAGCCGGGCAGGAACACGATCGTCGGCCCGGCGCCGCGCAGGCGCCGCCATGCCAGGCTTGCGCCATCCTCCCGCGCCAGCCTCCCGCTCTCCTCGGCACCGGCCATCACGATGGGACCTCGCTCTGCCGTTCCACGCGCAGCTTATCCACCCGCCGGCCATCCATGCTGAGCACCTCGAACCGCCAATCGCCGAACAGCAGCGCATCCCCCGTCTGCGGCACCCGGCGCAGCAGCGCCAGGATCAGGCCGGCCGCCGTATGGTAGGTGCCCGGTGCCGGCAGATTGCCCAGCGACAGCTTCTCCTTGAGCTCATCCAGCGGCATGAGCCCGTCGAACACGAAGTTCGTTTCGTGAGACGCACCCGTCGCATGCCCGCGCGCCTCCGTCCCGGTGTCATCCGCGTCGCCGACGATCGCCTCCAGCATATCGGCGGCGGTAATCAGCCCCTCGAAACTTCCATATTCGTCGATCACCAGCGCCATGCCGTTGGCATCGCCCTTCAGCCGCTCCAGCGCGTCCAGCGCCGAGATCGCGTCCGGCACGATCATCGGCTGGCGCATCGCGTCATCCAGAGAGAGTGTCCCGCCGCTCAGCAAGCGGTCCAGCATGTCCTTGGCCTGAACGACGCCCACGACGTTATCGACGGTGCCGTCGCCCACCACGAAGCGCGAATGGGCATTGCCCTTGATGCGAGCGACGATGTCGGCATGGGTCGCGGCACGATCGATCCAGGCGATTTCCGTGCGCGGCGTCATGATCGCCCGCACCGGCTTATCGGCGAGGCGGAGGACCCGCTCGATCATGAGCTTCTCCTCGCTCTCCAGCACCCCGGTCTGCGTGCTTTCGGCGAGCAAAGCCCGCAGCTCCTCTTCGCTCGGCAGATCAGGCCGCGCGCGATGGACACCCATCAGGCGCAGGATGCCCGCCGAGGTTTTGCTGAGAATCCAGATGACCGGGGTCGAAATGCGAGCCATCAGCACGAGCATGGGGGCGACGCGGGAGGACAGCAGCTCGGGCCATCGCAAGGCAAGCTGTTTCGGCACGAGTTCGCCCAGCACCATGGTGAGGAAGGTGATAGCGACGACGGTGACGAAGAAGGCGAAGCCATGGGCGATCGGGCGCAGCAGCTGGCTGCGTTCCATCAGGTGTTGCAGCGCCACAGTCACCCGCTCGCCGCTGAACATGCCGGTGACGACGCTGACAAGGGTGATGCCGACCTGCACCGTCGGCAGAAAGATTTGCGGCCGCTCCTTCAGCCGCCGGGCGACGCCGGCCCCTGCGACCCCTTTCCGTTCCAGCACGGCGAGACGTGCCCGCCGCGACGAGATCAATGCCAGCTCGCTACCTGCGAAGAGGCCATTGATCAGGATCAGCAGCAAAATGCCGCAGAGTTCCAGCCAGATTTCCACAGCCCTCGCCTATCTTCGTCCGAATAGGCGCAAGCCGCGGCGCCAAATCCCGAAGACCTCCTACATCATTTGCAGCCCGGCCGAACCTGCGAAGGCGCGTCGCTTGGCAGCAGCTAACGCCTAAACCCCTCCCGGCATGCGAAGATGCCGGGAACAAGCCGCCAAACGAGCCAAGAAAGAAGATGCCATGATCCGCGCCAATCACCCCCTGGTCTTGCTGCTCAGCGTGTTGGGCCTCGTCCCCTTTCTAGCCTGCGCCTATCTCGCTTGCGCCTGGCAGGCGCCATCCCAGGCGCATGGAATGATCGCCTTGCTGGCCTATGGCGCCGTGATCCTCTCTTTCCTGGGCGGCATCCACTGGGGCTGGGTGCTGGCGGAAGGCGAGGTCGATGAGCTCGGCCTGCCATCCACTCGCGTGGGCGGAGTTCCGGGCACGATCCCGAGCCGCGTTCAGCAGGGCCGCATCGCGCTCGGCATTCTGCCGGCTCTGATCGGCTGGGTCGCATTGCTGGTCGGTATCCTAGCGCCGGCGCCCGCGATCGGCCTCTGCGTGCTCATCGCGGGCTTCATCGCGACCATGGTTGGCGAGCAGGGTGGCCATCGCTACGGCTTCCTGTCGAAACGCTATCTATGGCTGCGCTGGGCGCTCACGGTCGTCGTAGTCGCCATCCTGACCACCGTCGTGGTGCTCCGCCTGACCGGGGCTCGCGTGATCTTGTAGCGATTCGCCGCCGCAATTTGCCTCGGTCGTGCCATATTGATGCATTGATAAGGTTGAGAAAATGAGGTCCAGGCCGAGCGCACTAGTAAATGTGGCGCAAATAAGTCTAAAATCGGTCGCGACGACGACAGGAGTGCGAAATGCTTGGGAAGATGGTGACCGGCAAGCAGCCGGTTTCGGAGGGGGCGACGGTGCTGCCCTTCGTGCGGCCCGATGGCGTCGCGTTTCGCCAGATGCCGGAGCTTGAGACTTTCGAGGACCACGAGCCTTTTGACGAGATCGCCTTCGCGGATGCGATGACTTGGTCGGTTGGCCAGGATTTCGGCCGGTCCGGCCTTCAGCTCGATGGGATGCACCGTGACCAGCAGGGGTTCGGCGCCTGGGGTCTTTGCTGAGCGGGAAACTCCCCTCTTCCGCCCACGGCGGAGGCCCCTCATAAGGGCGTCGTGCCGGACATAATTGCAGAACTGAAAGCCGAAACCGATCTCGATCCCAAGGATTGGGAGGCCTTTCGCAGGATCGGGCATCGCATGCTCGACGACATGATCGACCATCTGCGTGACCGGCGAACCGAGCCCGTCTGGCGGCCTCTACCCGATGCCACGCGCGAAACCCTGCGAGCGCCGCTCGATCCCGCGCCGTGCCCTCTTGCGACGATCTACGATCAGTTCCGCGAACAGATTCTCCCCTACGGCACCGGCAATACCCATCCACGCTTCATGGGCTGGGTTCACGGCGGCGGCACTCCCGTCGGCATGCTGGCGGAGATGCTCGCCGCAGGCCTGAACGCCAATCTGGGCGGCCGTGACCACGCCCCCGTCGAGGTCGAGCGACAGGTTATCCGCTGGGCCGCCGAGGCCTTCGGCCTTCCCGCTACAGCTGGCGGCCTCCTCGTCACCGGCAGTTCGATGGCCAATTTCATGGCCGTCCTCATGGCGCGCACCGCGGCCTTGGGGGCGGACTGCCGCCGGGACGGTCTCAGAGACGTTCGGCTCACCGCCTACGCCTCGGCTTCCGCCCACCGCTGCGTTCCGGATGCGCTCGACATGGCCGGCATCGGCAGCGCCGCCCTCCGCCTCATCCCGACGAACAACGACTTCGCGATGGACCAATCCGCCCTCGCCGCCGCCATCGCCGCCGACCGGCAACAGGGCGCGAAACCCTTCATGGTGATCGGCACCGCCGGCTCCGTCGATATCGGCGCCTTCGACGACCTCCCCGCCATCGCCGATCTCTGCGCCGCCGAGGATCTCTGGTTCCACGTCGATGGCGCGTTCGGCGCTTTAGCAGCTCTCGCCCCCGGCCTGCGTCATCTCGTGCGAGGCATGGACCGCGCCCGCTCGATCGCCTTCGACTTCCACAAATGGGCCCAAGTGCCCTACGACGCCGGCTGCATCCTGGTGCGCGACCAGGCAGATCAGCTCGCGACCTTCGCCTCGTCCGCCGCCTATCTGCGACCCGGCGCGCGCGGCCTCGCCGCCAATGCGCCCTGGCCCTGCGACCTCGGCCCGGATCTCTCGCGTGGCTTCCGCGCGCTGAAGGTGTGGTTCACCCTGCAAGCCTTCGGCGCCGACCGCCTGGGCGCCGTGGCCCAACAAAGCTGCACCATCGCCCGCCATCTCGCCGAGCGGATCCGCGCCGAGCCCGAACTCGAACTCCTGGCGCCGGTGCCACTCAACATCGTCTGCTTCCGCTATCGTGGCACGGACCCGGATAACCTCAACGCCGAACTCGCCGCCGACCTGCAGGAAGCCGGTATCGCTGCCCCTTCCACCACCGTGATCGGCGGCGCTCTGGCCATCCGGGCCGCCTTCGTCAATCATCGCAGCCGCATCGAGGACGCCGACATCCTGGTCGAGGCGGTTCTGGCGACGGGGCGGCGGCGAAGCGGCCGACAAGGCGATCACGGGAGGAAAGTCGAACCATGAGCGAACACCCCTTGATCGGGCAGCTAAAGGCGGCCCGCGTCGTGCCCGTCCTTCGCATGAAGAACGCGGCTCATGCCGCGACCGCGGTGCGCTGGCTCCATGACGCCGGCCTCCGCATCTTCGAGATCACCATGACGATCCCCGACGCACCTGCCCTGATCCGGGAGCTTTCCACAGATGCCTCTCTGCTGGTGGGCGCCGGCACGGTGCCGGATGCCGCCACGGCCGATATCTGCCTGCGCGCCGGCGCGCGTTTCCTCGTCTCGCCCTGGGTCGATCCCGATCTCGTCGCACCCTGCCGCGCGGCGGGCGCCATCCTGATGTCCGGCGCCATGACGCCGACCGAGGTGCGCGCGGCCCGCAAGGCCGGGGCGCAGGTCGTCAAGATATTCCCCGCCAGTTCGGCCGGCGGACCCGCCCATATCAAGTCGCTCTGCAGTGTCTTCCCCGAGGTCGTCTTCTGCCCGACCGGCGGCGTCGACCCGAGCAATGTCGCAGCCTATCTCGCGGCGGGGGCGAGCTTTGTCGGCATGGGCGGCAAGCTCTGCGACGAGGGACTAGTCGCCGCGGGCGATCGTGCGGCGGTCACCGCCGCCGCCGAACAGATCATGGCCTCCACCTGACAGTCCGGGCGCATATCGCGAAGATGGCAGTCGATCTTCTCTGCATCGGCGAGCCGTTGCTGGAATATAACCAGCTCCCGGCAACGGATGATGGCCGCGTGCTCTATCAGCAGGGCCATGGCGGGGACACGTCCAACGTCGCCATCGCCGCCGCCCGGCAGGGCGCCAAGGTCGGCTACCTCACCGCGATTGGCGAAGATCCCGGCGGCGACTCGCTCCTTTCTCTTTGGAAGGCCGAGGGCATCGATACCAGCACGGTCAAGCGCTCGATCGCGCATCCGACCGGGGCCTATTTCGTGACCCATGGCCCGGACGGCCATCGCTTCACCTATCACCGCCGAGGCTCGGCGGCATCGACACTGGCCGTCGCCGATATCCCCGAGTCGACGATCGCCGGCGCCCGCTTGGTCTTCGCCTCAGGCATCAGCCAGGGTATCTCCGAGAGCGCCGCCGACGCCATCTTCCACGCCTTCGCCGTCGCCCGAAAGCATGGCGTCGCTGTCGCTTACGACACCAACTATCGCCCCGCCCTCTGGCCGCCGCTCCGCGCCGCCGCCGTTATCCACGCAGCGATCTGCCAGGCCGATGTCGCGCTGCCGGGCCTGGAAGACGCCAGGCTGCTGACCGGTCTCGAGGATCCCGAGGCGATCCTCGACTTCTACCTCGGCCTCGGCCCGGGCCTGGTCGTGCTGAAGATGGGCGAGCAGGGCGTTTATGTCGGCACACCCGCCGGACGGCAGCGCATCCCGGCCTTCACCGTCGCCGCCGTGGATGCCACCGGCGCCGGCGACACCTTCTGCGGCGCCCTGCTCGCCCGTCTTCTGGCCGGCGAGCCGAATGAGGACGCCGCCCATTACGCCGCCGCCGCCGCCGCCATCTCGACCACCGGCTACGGAGCCGTCGCGCCTATCCCCCATGCACCCGAAGTCTTCGCCGCCATGGCGATGCGGAACCGTTAGGGCGATCCAATACTCAACGGCACCCCAAGATCCGTCATGGCACGCGAAGGCGTGCCATCCACGCCTTGCCTCCGTCACGCAAGAAAAGGCGTGGATGCTCGGCCTACGCCGAGCATGACGTTGTGAAGTGAGAACGGTTCCGACTAGAGACACCACGCTCCAGTCCACATTCACCCCAACACCACCGCCCGCCGCTTGCCGGAACGGCGCGTCTCCGTTGCTGGCAAAGCAAGCACCAACCGCGCCGTCGTTTCGTCAGTCACCAGCGTCGTGACGTAACCCCCAACCAACAGCGCACGAATTGGCGCCGCTTTATCCGGGCCGCCCGCGATGCAGATCTTCTCCGGGATCCGCGCGATCTCGGGCACCGTCATGCCGATCATCCGGCCATCCAGCTCCCCTGCAAGCGGCCGACCCTCCGCATCGAGAAAACGCCCCGCGAGCACCGCGACCGCGCCTTGTGCCAGATAGGGCGCCCCCTCCGCCGCCGTCAGAAAACCCGTGTCGAAGGCGGTGCTGGAGGCGGCCACACTGCCCACGCCGAAGATGATCTTGTTGCAGCTGCGCAGAATGCGGAACTGCTCGATCAATGCGGGCTCCCGCATCAGCATGCGCTTCACGTCACGATGCGAGACGATCCCAGGCGCATGCAGATAGACGCACCGCGCACCAATGCGATTGGCGATGTTGGAGGCGCAAAGCTCGGCGGAAAAACCATAGGTGCCGATCGCGCTGCCGGTGATCTGCACGACCGAAACCGAAGGCAGCGCCCGCGCCGGCACCGCCTGTGACAGAGCCAAAACCGTGCGGCCCCATGAAACGCCCAGCACGTCATCCGGCTGCAAACGTTCCACCAGCAGCCGCGCGGCTGCCCGTCCAACGCGCTCGTGCTCCGGCGTGCGGCCGCCATCATCGGGAATGACGAGACATTCGGGCAACCCAAAACGCTCGGAAATCTGTCGCGCCAAACTGACCGAGCGCAAATGGTGCGCCGCAACAGAGATCGTGACGATTCCGGAATCTCGTGACTCCTGCAGCAGGTTTACGACGCTGCCACGCGACACTCCGAGCTGCCGCGCGATCTCTTCCTGCGTCATCCCCTCTTCATAGTAAAGCCAGGCCGCCCAGATCACCGGATCGCCGCCAAACTCGGTTGGAGGGGCCAGCGCATCCCGTCGCATTCGCGGAACCGCTTCGACCCGCGCTTCGGCGACTACCCCTCGACCCGCCATCCGCAAGCTCCCCGGACGTTTGCCATTAGCATTTGACATCTGTTTTCGCCGCGATCTACAGGTAGTTTCAACGGCAGGCCCAAAAGGTTCCTGCACATCGGCCGCGCGGGGGAAAATGGACAGTCTCTGGTCCGAAGATGATGCGCGGCTTTGCGTCGAGCGCTATGCGGCGCTTGGTGTCAATGAGGATCTCGCCCTTCGCACCTATAGCTCGCGCCTGCTCGGTGGCGTGCCCCGCCTCGTCATGCATGGTGGCGGCAATACCTCGGTGAAGACGAGCGTGCCGAATTTGTTCGGCGAGCCCGTCGATGTGCTCTGTGTCAAAGGCAGCGGGCGCGACCTCGCGGTGATCGAGCCGGACGGCCATCCCGCCGTTCGCATGCAACCGCTCGCGAAACTGCGCACCCTTTCCGCTTTGTCCGATGAGGACATGGTGAATGCCCAGCGTCAGAATCTGCTCGACACCAATGCGCCCAACCCCTCGGTCGAGACGCTTCTCCACGCCTACCTGCCGCATAAGTTCATCGACCACACGCATTCGATCACCTCGACCGCCATAGCCGCTTTGCCTGACGCGGAGGCCGTTTGCCAAAAGATTTTCGGCGGCCGCTGTGGTTTCGTGCCCTACATCATGCCGGGTTTCCAGCTCGCGAAACTCGCCGCCGAGGTCTATGAGCGCGACCCCAGGGTCGAGGGTCTGCTGCTCGCCAAGCACGGCATCTTCACCTTCGCGGAAACCGCGCGCGGCGCCTATGAGCTGATGATCGAAATGGTCACGCTGATGGAGCGTTATGTCGCCGAGCAGGGCCAGGACAATGCCGGCTTCCATCCGGTGAACCTGCCCGCCGAAGTCGCCGGTTCCGAGGCAATTCTCCCTGTCTTGCGCGGCGTCATCGCGGAATCCGCTCGCGGTGTCGCGCCGACGCGCTGGCTGTTATCTCGCCGATCCAGCGATCGCATTTTGCGTTTCGTCAACGGCCAGGGATTGCGCGATTACGGCACGCGCGGCGTCGCGACGCCCGAACAGGTCATCCGCATCAAATCCGCGCCGGCCTTCCTGCCCGCGCCGATTCCCAATGACGATCAGTGGCGCGAAGCCGCAACCGTCGCGCTGCACGAATTCACCGACGCGTATCAACGCTACTTCGCCGAACACAATGCGCGCGTCGGCGGCATCAAGAAGCCGCTCGATCCCCTACCGCGCGTTTTCGTGGTTCCGGGCTTCGGCATCATCGGCGTCGGGAAAAGCGCCGCTGAGGCCGTCATCTCCGCCGATGTCGCGGAAGCCTGGATCGACGCGGTGCTGGACGCGGAGACCGTCGGCACTTTCGAATCGATCACCGCCGCCGACCATTTCGAGATGGAATACTGGTCGCTCGAACAGGCCAAGCTCGGCAAGGGCAGCGAGAAACGCCTCGCGCGTCATGTCGTTCTCGTCACCGGCGGTGGCGGTGCGATCGGTGCCGCGACGGCGCGCGCTTTCGCGGCGGAAGGCGCCGAACTCGCCATCCTCGACCTGGACGCCGCGCGCGCGAAAACCACGCGCGACGCGATCGGCGGCCGCGCTTTGGCGATCGGTTGCGATGTAACAGACCCGGCCTCGGTGAAAAACGCGATCGCCGAAATCGCGGCGACTTTCGGTGGCATCGACATCGTCGTCTCGAATGCCGGCGCCGCCCATGCCGGATCGATGGCGGATATGGATGACGCCGTTCTGCGCGAAAGCTTCGAGCTGAACTTCTTCGGCCATCAAAACATCGCCCGAGAAGCCGTCCGCGTATTCCGTCAGCAAGGCATGGGCGGCGTCCTGCTCTTCAACGTCTCGAAACAGGCGGTCAATCCCGGCGCGAATTTCGGCGCCTACGGCACCTCCAAAGCGGCGCTTCTTGCCCTTGTGCGGCAATACGCCCTGGAGCATGGCGCCGAGGGCATTCGCGTGAATGCGGTGAATGCGGATCGCATCCGTTCCGGCCTGCTCTCGCCACAGATGATCGCCGAACGCTCCGCCGCCCGCGGCCTCACGCCCGAGGATTACATGGCCGGCAATCTGCTGCGTACTGAAGTCACCGCCGAGGATGTGGCGCAAGCCTTCGTCGCTTCCGCGCTGCTCGCTAAAACCACCGGCAATATCATCACCGTCGATGGCGGCAATGTCGCCGCCATGCTGCGCTGAGTTCGTTCCAACCAAAAGCAACAACAATCCAGGGGAGACTTCCATGAAATACACTAGCCTTCCCGCCTTCGCCTTCTCGCTGATGCTGCTCCCGGCCGCCGCGTATGCCCAGGATTATGAGGCCGCGGTGAAGTCCTCGCTGCCCGACTTCGCCCAGGCCAACGCCTTCTCGGGCGTCACCATCAATGTCGCCTGCCGCCATCTGCCGGCCATGGACTTCATCGAGAGCCACAAGGCGCTGTTCGAGCAATATACCGGCGCCAAGATCAACTTCACCGACTACCCCGAGAACGATCTGCGCAGCCACATCGTCGCGGATGCCGCGAACAAGGCCGGTGGCTTCCAGCTCTATTGCCTCGACGACAACTACATTCCGCTTTTCGCGTCGAACAAATGGGTGCAGCCGCTCGATAGCGTCATTAAGCCTGCCTATAAGATCGACGACCTCTTCGACAGCCTGAAATCCGCCTATTCCTGGCAGGGCAAATTGAGCGGCCTGCCAATCTATTCCGAGGTCACGATCCTGTACTACCGCAAGGATCTCCTTGCCGCGAAAAACATCGCGGTGCCCAAGACGATCGCGGAACTCGAAGATGCAGCCGTGAAACTCAAGAACGCGCCCCGCACCTATGGCATCGCGCTGCGCGGCCTGCGTGGCGAGGGCATGAATGTCTATACCTGGACCGAGTGGCTGCGCAGCTATGGCGGCGACTTCCTCGGCCCGCAGATGCAGCCGGTCTTCAATAGCCCGGAAGCGATCGAAGGCACCGAACATTACGCCAAGATCATCCATGATGCCGGCCCGCCGGGCTCCGGCACCTGGGGCTGGCCGCAAGTGTCCTCCTCCTTCGCCGCCGGCCGCGTGGCGATGACGGTGGAAAGCACAGCCTTCTACCCGACCTTCAACGATCCGAAGCAGTCCAACGTCGTCGGCAATGTCGGCTATGCCGTTGTGCCCGCCGGTCCGAAGGGCGCCTACCCGGCCAATTACGCGATCGGCCTCGCGGTCGCCGCCAGCGTCGATCCGTCCAGCAAGGCTTTCACCGCCACCAGCGACTTCCTGCAATGGGCGACCTCGCAGCAGATGGAATTCGCCCGCACGGCGCAAGGCATCGGCAACGAGGACCGCAAATCGGTCAACCAATCCGCGCTGCTGAAAAGCAAGCTCGATCCCGCCTATATCGAAGCGGTGTCGGAAGGGCAGAAGATCACCAAGACGAATTACCGTCCGATGATCCCGCAATGGCGCGAAATGGGTGACATCATCGGCGCCCATATCGAAAGCGTCTTCACCGGCAGCACCACGGCGAAGGATGCTCTCGACGCCGCCGCCGCCGAAGTCTCCGACCGCTTCAAGACGGAAGGCGTGCTCAATACGCCGCGCCAATACGAGGAGCTGTTTCCCAGCAACTGATCGCATGCTGAAAAGGCTCGGCCGGTCATCGGCCAGGCCTTGATCTAGAAGGAATGCGGATGACGGCAACAGGAGGCATCGCCATCGGAAGCTCGCCGCGCTTGGCACCACGGCGCCGTTCGTGGCTGCGCAGCCCGTGGCTCGTGCCTTTGCCGGGGTTTCTCCTGCTTGCCGTGCTGTCGCTGCCGCCCTTCCTCTATGCCCTCTATCTATCCTTCATCAACGTCGACATCTCGTTGCCCAACAACAAGGTCCATTTCGTCGGCCTGGCGAATTACGCTCAGGTCCTGGGCAGCCCCGTCGGCCAGCATGCGCTGCTCATCACTCTCATCGTCTCCTTCGGCTCGACCGCCGCCGCCATCGTCATCGGCCTGGTCATCGCCTATCTCATCCACCTTTTCGCGGGCCGCCTGGATGGGCTGGTGACGGTCCTCGTGCTGATCCCGCTCGCCGTGTCCCCGGTCGCCATGGCGCTGGTTTTCAGCCTCATGCTCGATCCGCTGTATGGTCCGGTGCCGCAGATCGTCGCCTTCCTGACCGGCGCGCTCATCGCCCCCACCGGCACCTCGCTCGGCGCGCTGCTGACCATCATCTTCGTGCAAACCTGGCAATGGTCGCCGCTCGCCGTGATCCTGCTGCTGGGCGGCATCAAAAGCCTGCCGATCGAGCCCATCGAAGCCGCCATGATCGACGGCGCGAGTTTCTGGCGCGCGCTGTGGCACATCCATCTGCCGCTGCTGCGCCCGCTGCTCGCCGTGGCCGCGATCTTCGAGTTCATCCTGTGCAGCCAGGTCTTCGCGGCCACCGAATTGCTGACCAACGGCGGCCCGGGCAATGCAACGGTCGATCTTTCGCTCTACATCTACAAGATCGGCATTTCGGAGAGCAGCCAGGTCTCGGTCGCGGCCGCCGCCGGTGTCATCACCCTGATCCTAGGCCTTATCAGCACCGCGGTCTGGCTCAAGGTCGCGAAGTGGGACGTGCAGGTGTATCAATGAGCGCGGCGCTTCCGCTCGGTATGCCCACCGCCGCGCGCCGTCCGCGCTTCCGGCGCGGCACGCTCACGACGATTATCGGCCGCATCGCGCTCGCGCTGTTTCTCGGCGTCTGGATGCTGCCGCTCTATTGGCTGGTCAACACCACCTTCAAGTTCAAGGTCCAGATCCAGTCCGAGATGCCGGTGTGGTTTCCCAGCCCGCCGACCATGGAGAATATCGACTGGGTTCTGAACAACCTGGATCACGCCGCGATCTATCGCAGCATCCGCGTGGTCGCCGTCTCGGTGCTGTTCTCCGTCATCTTTGGGCCGCTGATGGCCTATGCCCTGTCGCGCTTCCGCACGCGCTTCAACCGTCAGCTCGAAAGCTGGATCATCTCGACGCGCATGATGCCGCCGGCCGCCCTCATCATGCCCTTCTACTTCATCTTCCTGCGGGTCCATCTGCTCAACAACGAGCTCGGGCTCATGCTGCTCTACATCGCCATCAACCTGCCGCTGACGAGCTGGATCATGCTCGCCTATCTGCGCGGCCTGCCGGAGGATGCGGAGGAAGCCGCGCGTATCGACGGCTGCACGCGCTGGGGCGCCTTCTGGCATATCATCCTGCCGATGACCCGCGCCTCGATCGCCGCCGCCGGTCTGCTGGTGACGATCCTGACGTGGAACGAGTTCTTCATCGCCTTCGTCATCACCTCCAGCAACATCACCTTCCCGGTGCAGGTCGCGGGCTTCCTCGCCAATGGCATGAACCCGGAATATGGACACATGGCGGCGGCCGGGCTGCTGCTGTCATTGCCGACCGTGCTGATCGCGATCATCTTCCACCGCGCCTTGCTGAGCGGCCTGCACGCCTTCGCCGGCGGCAAATAATCGTCACGATCGAGGAATCCTCGCCATGAGCACCAGCCTGCAAAAAGCCTATGACCTTACGGGCCAGGTCGCCCTCGTCACCGGCGGCGCGCGCGGCATCGGTCACGCGATTGCCAGCCTGCTCGCCGAGCAAGGCGCGCGCGTCGTCATCGTCGACCAGAATCCCGACGTGGGCTCGATCGCCTCGGCGCTCGGCAATGACAGCTTCGGCCTCGCGATCGATGTGCGGGATGAGTCAAAGGTCCGTGCCGGCGTCGAGAGCATCATCCAGCGCACCGGCCGCATCGACATCCTGCTCAACAATGTTGGCGTCGGCCTCACCGCCCCGGCGCTGGAGACCACGACCGAGCTCTGGGACACCACCATGAGCATCAACCTGCGTCCCACCTTCCTGTTCTCGCAGGCGGTCGGCAAGCACATGATCGAGCGCAAATACGGCCGCATCGTCAGCCTCGCCAGCCAGGCGGCGCTGGTCGCGCTCTACGACCACGTCGCCTATGCCGCCAGCAAGGCTGGCGTCATCGGCATGACCAAGGTTCTCGCGCTGGAATGGGGACCTTTCGGCATCACCTGCAACACCATCTCCCCCACCGTCATCAACACCGACATGGGCCGCCTGGTCTGGACCGGCGAACGCGGCGATGCGTTCCGCGCCAAAATCCCGGTGCAGCGTTTCGGCGAGCCGGAGGAAATCGCCCATGCGGTGCTGTATCTGGTGAGCGGCGCCGCCGGCATGATCAACGGCGAGAACATGGTGATCGATGGCGGCTACACGATCACCTGAGCGTGATGTCTTCGGCTGAACCGCGACGAAAAGAATTGAGCCGCGCCCCAGAGCTTCGTCATGGCACGCGAAGGCGTGCCATCCACGCCTTCTTCTTGGAGGAAGCAAGGCGTGAATGCTCGGCCTTCGCCGAGCATGACGTAGTGGAATGGGCTCGATTCGAACCGAAAACACCCCGCTCTAAGCGCCCGGCATAGACCCAAACACGAGAGATGAGCGCCACAATGTCCGCAGCCTCGCCCGCTCCCAAGCATGACATCAGCGTCGTCGGACTCTACTGCATCGACGTGCTGGGCCGGCCGGTGCGCGGCATTCCCTCGGGCGGCAATGCCGACTTCATCGAGGAAATCCGCCTGACGGTGGCGGGCACCGCCGGCGGCACCATCATCGACTGCGCGAAGCTCGGCATGAAGGCGCTCGCGGTCGGTGCCGTAGGAGAGGATGAGAAAGGCCGCTTCGTCCTCTCGACGCTGGAAGGCTTCGGCATCGACATCAGCGCCATGCAGCGTCATCCCGGCGTGCATACCGCCGCCTCCATCCTCGCCGTGCGGCCAAATGGCGAGCGCCCTTGCCTGCATGTGCGCGGTGCGTCGGAAGTGCTCAACATCACCCCGGCGGATTACCCCACCGTGCTCGACGCCAAATTCGTCCATATGGGCGGCAATGGCCTGCTCACGACCATGGATGGCGAGCCCACACGCGCCATGCTGGCCGCCGCCAAAGCCGCTGGCCGCATCACCACCTTCGACCTCATTTTCGCGACCGCGCCACTGATGGAGAAGATCGCGCCAGCGATGCAATACGTCGATTACTTCGCCCCCAGCATCGAGGAGGCCACCGCCCTCTGCGGCCGCGAGGACCCCGAGGATGCGGCGCGCTACTTCCACGATCTCGGCGTCCACACCTGCCTGCTGACCATGGGCGGCGAGGGCTGTTTCGTCTCCACGCCCGACACCACCTTCCGCCTGTCCGCCCATGACATCCAGGTCGTCGATACGACGGGCTGCGGCGATGCCTTCACCGGCGGCCTCATCGCGGCGCTGCATCGCGGCTGGGATATCGAACGCGCGGCTCGGTTCGGAGGCACCTGCGGAGCGCTCGTCGCGGGCGGCCTCGGCTCGGATGCGGGCATCGTCGATTTCGCCTCCACCGAGGCGGCAATGGACCGGCTGCCCCTCAAGCGGTGATCGCCTCGCCTGTTGCGGGCATGCCCTAGCCGGAGGATAGTTGCGGATCAAAGCGTGGCGGCAGACGAACCGCCCAGCGCATGGCCGGAGGGAATAGGCGATGACGAACAATTTGAAATTCTACATCGATGGCGCCTGGGTCGATCCCATCACACCGAAGAGAGTTGAGGTCATCGACCCCTCGACCGAGGACGCCTTCACCGAAATCTCCGTCGGCAGCGGCGCCGATGTCGACCTCGCGGTAAAAGCCGCCCGCCGCGCCTTCGACAGCTTCTCCCGCGCGACCGTGAAAGAGCGCATCGAGCTGCTGGAGGCCGTCAACGCCGAATACGACAAGCGCTACGAGGATATCGTCGATGCGGTGTCGCGTGAGATGGGCGCGCCGCTCGAATGGGCCCGCAGCGCCCAGGCCTGGATCGGCCAGGCCCATCTCCGCGAGATTCTGCGCGTCCTCAAGGAGTATCGTTTCGAGGAAATGCGCGGCAGCACGCGGATCGTGAAGGAACCGATCGGCGTCGTCGGCATGATCACGCCTTGGAACTGGCCGCTCAACCAGATCACCTGCAAGGTCGGCCCGGCGCTCGCCTCCGGCTGCACTATGGTTCTCAAGCCCAGCGAGATCGCGCCCGTGACCGGCGTCATTTTCGCCGAGGTCATGCAGGCCGCCGGGGTGCCCGCCGGTGTCTTCAACATGGTCAATGGCGAGGGTGGCGTGGTGGGCGCCGCTATTTCCTCACATCCGGGCATCGACATGATGTCCTTCACCGGCTCGACCCGCGCCGGTATCCTGGTCGCCAAGGCCGCCGCCGATACGGTCAAGCGCGTGCATCAGGAACTCGGCGGCAAATCCGCGAATATCCTGCTGGACGACGCCGATTTCGCGAAGCGCGTGCCCGAGGGCATCGCCAATTGCTTCAGCAATAGCGGCCAGAGCTGCAACGCCCCCACGCGCATGTTCGTGCCCCGCGCGCGCCATGCCGAGGTGGTCGATCTCGCGCGCGACGCCGCGAAGAACTTCGTCGTTGGTGATCCCCGCAGCGCCAATTCGAATCTCGGCCCGGTGGTGAGCCAGGTTCAGTTCGACAAGATCCAGGCGCTCATCCAGTCCGGCATCGACGAAGGCGCGGATCTCGTCGCCGGCGGCCCTGGCCGTCCGGACGGTCTGACGCGCGGCTACTACGTGCGCCCCACCGTCTTCGCCAATGTCAGCCACGACATGCGGATCGCGCGCGAGGAGATCTTCGGCCCCGTCATCTCGATCATGCCCTATGAGAGCGAGGAGGAGGCGATCACCAAGGCCAATGACACGGTCTATGGCCTCGCCGCCTATATCCAATCCGAGGACCTCGAACACGCCCGCCGCGTCGCCGCCCGCATGCGCGCCGGCACCATCTACATCAACGCCCCGCCCTCCGACATCGCGGCACCCTTCGGCGGCTACAAGCAGTCAGGCAATGGCCGCGAATGGTCTGAATGGGGCCTCGACGACTTCCTCGAGATCAAGGGCGTCGTGGGTTACGAGGCGGCTTGACGGCAGGCATCCAGCGCGGGATTGGATCCTGCGCCGGATGCTGCCCATCGGCGTCTCACGGAGAGAATAGAGGGCTGGGCGAGACGAGCCTAACAGTCTTCCCCTTATGCCCCGTGCGGAGTGCTTAGGCTTTTCCGCCGATCAAACATGCCGGATGCGAATCAAGCTCCGTCGTAGCGCCAGGGCACTGAGCGATTAAGCCCGCGGTGAGCAAATTCGATCGATTCCCAATGCTCACTACAACCTGGAGGACTTGATGAGCGGAGCTGATGGCATAAACCGAGTGTTGCCTAACGGCACCGGCTCGGACACTCAACAGCCATCGTCAGGCGGAGCCAGCTTTGTACTGGCGCCGCCTGCGACTAGGACCTTCAGCCTGGCAGAAGCGGATGAATCGCAACTTCCGGTAAAAAAAAGGCGAACCTTTCTGAACCCAATGTTCCAAGCGCCGACGCAAGTAACGCCCCCAAGCTTCAATTTTGCTAACATCGGCTCAAATTTTCCTTCACCCACTACTACACCTGTGTCAGCAGGTAATACTTTGTGGCTTGGCGCAGATTCTCCGCTGCCTCCGCCTTTCCCGCAGCCCGTGCTTTTTAATGCAAATCCATACACCTCGTATGGTGAAGTCTTCAACGCCAAGACGCCATTCCTACCCGGCTCCGAGGTGCCCACTGCGGGCTGGCAGCAGCTCGGCGGTTTTCCACCCCCGCCTCCGGCATATACGCTGCCTCTGTATCTGCCCGCGACGGCTACCGAAACACCGCCGACCAATTCGGCCGAATACCCTGGCGGCACGCTCAATCTAACTCCCGATGCACCCATCCCAGGGCCTCCGCACGCAAATCCACAGACCCCTCAGGAATTCTACGAGAACTCTCGTTATGCCATTGAACCAAAAAGGAACCCCTCTGTCATAAAAGGAAGGACCATCGCGAACCTGGACGATCCAAATAGTGTGTACGCATATCTAATGGCGAACCCGAACGTCTATCGCAGCGCTGGGGAAATTGCGAAGAATATGGGCATGGAGCCCGGTTCGCGCTATAATTTGTCGCAGACGATGAACCGTACGATCAACGCCACTCTGTTGCCACTTGGGTTTGACGCTGTTCGGCTGCCCGGGAATCTTAACCGATGGGAGTACGCTTTCCTACTGGATCCCGACATGAAGGCGAAGGGACAACGAGGGAAGGTCTACAAACCACCTGTGGGCCACCAGAGACATTGTGCGCGGCCTCCCACTAAGTGACGGTTTCACTCCACTGCAGCGAGGGACGCTCCTCCAGTCTAGCACTGGGCCATCCTAATCGATGCGGTTAACCGAGGCCACGCCTTAACCCGGATTGGCGAGCATCTAATCCATGAACAATGGCCGCCCAAACGGCCTACCGTCCCACCTCAAGCCTTCCCGTCAAAGAACTCGCGCACCCGCGCGAAGAATCCCTCGGAATCCGGGCTGCCCTTGTGGTGGCCCTGGGCTTCCTCGTCGAATTCCTCCAGCAGCTCGCGCTGACGGCGGGTGAGATGCTGCGGCGTCTCCACCGCGACCTGGATGTACATGTCGCCGCGCGCCGCGCTGCGGAGCACCGAGAATCCCTTGGACCGCAGCCGGAACTGCTCGCCGCTCTGCGTCCCTGCGGGGATCTTCACCTTGGCCCGGCTGCCATCGATCACCGGCACCTCGACGTCACCGCCAAGCGCCGCCTGACCGATGCGCAGCGGCACGCGGCAGAAGATATTGGCGCCCTCGCGCTGGAAAATCGGATGCGGCTGTATCGCGACATGCACATAGAGATCGCCCGGCACACCACCGGCACCCGCGGCCTCGCCCTCGCCTGAGAGTCTGATCCGCGTGCCGTCCTCGACACCCGAGGGAATCGCGACCTGCAACACCCGCTCACGCGCCACGGTGCCCGCGCCATGGCAGACGCGGCATGGATTGCGGATCACCCGGCCGGCGCCGCCGCAGGTTGGGCAGCTGCGCTCGACCAGGAAGAAACCTTGCTGCGCGCGAACCTTGCCCATGCCGCCGCAGGTCGGGCAGGTCTCGCTCTTGCTGTCCTTGCCCTCGGCGCCGGAACCATCACAGGCATCGCAATTGACGCGGGTCGCGAAGCGCAGCTCGGTCTTCACGCCGAAATAAGCCTGGGTCAGGTCGATCTCGGCATTGGCCCGGATGTCGCTGCCGGTGCGCGCACCCCGGCCGCCGCCGCCACCGCCGCGCCGCCCCATGAAATCGCCGAACATCTGGTCGAAGATGTCGCCCAACCCACCGGCTTGCGAGAAGTCGAAGCCGCCCGCACCGGCGCCACCCTCGAAGGCCGCATGGCCGAAGCGGTCATAAGCCGCGCGCTTCTGGTCGTCCTTGAGGACCTCGTAGGCCTCACTGACTTCCTTGAATCGCGCCTCGGCTGCCTTGTCCCCCGGATTGCGGTCCGGATGAAACTGCATCGCCTGCTTGCGATAGGCCTTCTTGAGTTCGTCGGCGCTGGCATCGCGCGCCACACCAAGGGATGAGTAGTAGTCGCTCTTGGCCATGAAGTGTCTTCAGCCCTTCCTGTGGCGCTGAAATTCCGAAGGCGCCGCCTTCTTTCGAAGCGCAGCGCCTTCGGATGATATCAGCCCGTTCTTAAGGCCCGGTCAGTTTAAGTCCGGCGGTCGGTCCTGATTAGGCGGACTTCTTTCGATCGTCCACTTCCTCGAACTCGGCATCGACGACATGGTCAGAACCGGCCCCGCCGCCGCCGGGCGCCGCGCCCGGACCGCCCGAGCCCGGACCGCCCGCGCCCGGGGCAGCCGCGCCAGCCGCATCCGCCTGTGCCTTATACATCGCCTCACCGACCCGCATCGCCACTTGGCTCAACCGCTCGGTGGCCGACTTCAGGACCGCGGCGTCAGTGCCCTCCATGGCCGTCCGCGCGGCCGATACCGCGGCTTCCGCCTCGCCCTTGTCCTGCGCGGAGACCTTGTCGCCGCCATCGGCCAGCGTCTTCTCGGTCTGGTGGATCAGCGCGTCCGCCTGGTTCTTGAGCTCCACGAACTCGCGGCGCTCCTTATCCGCCGTGGAATTCGCCTCTGCTTCCTGAACCATCTTCTGGATATCGGCGTCAGACAGACCGCCGGAGGCCTGGATGCGAATCTGCTGCTCCTTGCCCGTCGCCTTGTCCTTGGCCGAGACCGAGACGATGCCGTTGGCGTCGATGTCGAAAGTGACCTCGACCTGCGGCACACCACGCGGCGCCGGCGGCAAGCCGACCAGGTCGAACTGGCCGAGCAGCTTGTTATCCGCCGCCATCTCGCGCTCGCCCTGCTGAACCTTGATGGTCACAGCGGTCTGGTTGTCGTCGGCGGTCGAGAAGACCTGGCTCTTCTTGGTCGGGATCGTCGTATTGCGATCGATCAGGCGCGTGAACACGCCGCCCAGCGTCTCGATACCCAGCGACAGAGGCGTCACGTCCAGCAGCAGCACGTCCTTGACGTCGCCCTTCAGCACGGCGCCCTGAACCGCGGCGCCGATCGCCACGACCTCGTCGGGATTGACGTTGCGGGCCGGCTCCTTACCGAAGAACTGCTTCACCGCCTCGATGACGCGCGGCATGCGGGTCATACCGCCGACCAGGATCACCTCGTCGACTTCGCCCGCCGTGACGCCGGCGTCCTTCAATGCCGCGCGGCAAGGCTCCAGCGTGCGGTCGATTAGGTCGATGACCAGGCTCTCAAGCTTGGCGCGCGTCAGCTTCATCACGAGATGCTTCGGCCCGGAGGCGTCGGCCGTGATGAAGGGCAGGTTGATCTCGGTCTCCTTGGCGGAGGACAGCTCGATCTTTGCCTTCTCGGCGGCTTCCTTCAGCCGCTGCAGGGCAAGCTTATCCTTGCGCAGGTCGATGCCGTTCTCGCGGCGGAACTCTTCCGCGAAGTAGTCGATCACGCGAATGTCGAAGTCCTCACCGCCGAGGAAGGTGTCGCCGTTCGTGCTCTTCACCTCGAAGACGCCGTCGCCGATCTCCAGCACCGACACGTCGAAGGTGCCGCCGCCAAGGTCGTAGACCGCGATCGTGCCCGAGGTCTTTTTGTCGAGACCATAGGCGAGCGCCGCCGCCGTCGGCTCGTTGATGATGCGCAGCACTTCGAGACCGGCAATGCGGCCGGCATCCTTGGTGGCCTGGCGCTGCGCGTCGTTGAAGTAGGCTGGAACCGTGATGACGGCCTGCGATACGGTCTCGCCGAGATAGGCCTCGGCGGTCTCCTTCATCTTGGTGAGGATGAAGGCACTCACCTGGCTCGGCGCGTATTTCTCGCTGCGGGCCTCGACCCAGGCATCGCCATTGTCGCCCTTGACGATCGCGTAGGGGACAAGCTTCTTGTCCTTCTCAACCAGCGGATCCTCGTAGCGGCGGCCGATCAGGCGCTTCACCGCATAGATCGTATTGGTCGGGTTGGTGACCGCCTGGCGCTTCGCCGACTGACCAACCAGCCGCTCACCGCTCTCTGTGATCGCGACTATACTGGGCGTCGTGCGGGCGCCCTCGGCATTGTCGAGCACGCGGACATCCTTGCCCTCCATGATCGCAACGCAAGAATTTGTGGTGCCGAGGTCGATCCCGATGACCTTGCTCATTCAATATCCCCTTTGCAGCGGAAGCGGCCGACCCGAAGCACCGGGCGCTTCCCTTGGAAAACTGTTTCAAGACATAGGCTAGGCCCCAAGATAGGGCAAGTAGACTGCCTAAATTTTGGGCAGTATCGCGCCCATCTTATCGCAGCCATTCGGGCACGTTTCGTCAAACCTGGCTACGTGTGCCGGGATGTGCAATCGGCGGCGCGTCCCCCGTCGGGGCCTTGGTGACGACGACCATCGCCGGCCGCAGCAAGCGCCCATTGAGCGTCCAGCCCTGCGTCCAGGCTTGCAATACCGTACCGGAAGGATGCTCGCCGCTTTCCTGTTCTGCCATGGCTTGATGCAGATTGGCATCGAAAAGACGGCCGGTCGGATCCTCGGCCTTCACGCCATTGCGCTCAAGGCTCGCGACAAAACTCCGCGCGATCCCCTCGAAACCCTCTCGCAGCCGAGCAACCACCTCAGGCTCATCGGGGGTAGGCGGCGGCAGGCTGTCCAACCCGCGCTTGAGGTTTTCGGCAACCTCGACGACATCGCGGGCGAATTTCTGCACCGCGTATTGCCGCGCCTCATCAACCTCGCGCTTGGTCCGGTTGCGCAGGTTCGCCATCTCGGCCTCGGCCCGCAGCCAGCGGCCGCGCATATCCTCGCGCTCGGCCTCTAACGCCGCCAGGCGCTCCTCCGGTGTGAGGTCGGCCTGCTCCGCCTCCACGCTCTCGCCGGGGCTCGCGCCCTCTTCAGAAACGTCGTGTTTTTCCGTGTCGCTCATAGGGGCTGAGTTAGGGCGGCGAAGGCGCGCCCGCAAGTCGGCAGCACACGAAATTGCGAGCAGTTTGGCCCGCAACAGCCATGTGAGCAGCAATGCGTGCTCTCTCAGCACGTCACTGCGGCAGCCAGACGCTGAAGCGCGAGCCCTGCCCCTCCTCGCTGGCGATGAGCAGCTGCCCCCGATGGCGGTTCACGATGTGCTTCACGATGGCAAGACCAAGACCGGTGCCACCGATCGCACGGGAGCGGCCTTTGTCAACGCGATAAAAGCGTTCGGTGAGACGGGCGAGATGAACCCGCGCGATCCCCGCGCCATCGTCGCTAACGACGATCGCGACGCCCGGCCTGCGCGGCCAGGGCGCTCCGGACACCTGCTCGACGCTCAGCCCCACGGTACCGCCCTCACGGCCATATTTAAGTGCATTGTCCAAAAGATTGCTTAGCACTTGGGACATCTGGTCGGCATCGCCGGGAACTGGCGAGAGGTCGGGCAGTGTCAGCTCGATCCGAATGCCCCGCGCCGCGATCCGTGGCTCGAAGCCCGCCAGAATGCGCGGGATCAGCTCCCTGAGGTCAATCCGCCCTTGCGGCGCCTGATGCTCCGACAGCTCGATACGCGACAGGCTGAGGAGGTCGTCGATCAGCCGGTTCATGCGCGCCGCCTCGCGCGCCATGATTTCGAGGAATCGCTCCTGCGCCGGCGGATCATCCCGCGCTGGCCCCTGCAGCGTCTCGATGAAGCCGATCAGGCTGGCCAGCGGCGTGCGCAACTCATGGCTCGCGTTTGCTACGAAATCGGCGCGCATCCGTTCGACCGCGCGCTCCCGCGTGCGATCCACCAGTAGCACGGAGGCGACCCCGCCACCTGGGTCAGCGGGCGCCATCGGCGTCACCATGGCGTGGATCTCGCGCGGCATCGGCGCCGCGAAGAACAGATCGGCGGTTTGCACCTCTCCCGTGGCCCGCGCCCGGTCGATGGCACCGCGCAACAGCGGGTGGCGCAGCACGGCCGCCGAATTCTCGCCATATCCCTGGCGCGCCGCCCGATTGGTGCGCTCGATCGAGCCATCAGCGCGCACCATGACGAGCGCTTCAGGCAGCCGGTCGATGATGGCGGCTTCCGCCCCGAGCAGGCGGCCGAACCGCGCCTCCTCCCCTTGCGCTTCGGCGATCCGCTGGCTGGCGGCGATCGCCACCCGTTGCAGCGCCGCCAGACGCGGCGTCTCCAGCGCCTCACCGCCCAGGAGCCGGCCAAGACGCTCGACATCCCGACGGAAGAACAGGCCCAAGCCCAGCCCGGCCAGGATTTCGACAGCGATGCAGCACAAACTCGCCGCGAGATCCGCAGCACCCGCGGCGACCAGGATAAGCTGCGCCGTGACAGGTATCGCGAGGACGAGCAGAGCCCAGCGCAAGACCCCTCGCGCCGGCGGCTGACTCATGCCGGAGGGTCTGCTCGCCTGCGACAGGGCCTAACTGCCCGGGCTTGCCAGGCTTTGCGGCGCCGGTTGCACGATCTGGGCGCCGCCGGAGCCCACCTGGAAGACCGCCAGGCCACGGCGCACCTGCCCGTCCGGCTGCAACGCCAGAACGCCATCGGCGCCCGCGAATCCAGCGGGGTTTGTCAGGGCGGATTGATCGACCGAGCCCCCGGCGGTAGCGACGCGGGCGATGGCACCCGCATCGAAGGCCAGCGCCGCCAGAGGCGAAGGCGGACCGCCATTCGCCTGGGTATAGGTACTCACGAAGGTCGCCGATGCGGCGGGATCAGGCGCCGCGTAGAGCGCGCCGCTGAAGCCGGCGGAGGCGACTGCCCCCGGATTGGCCGCCCAAAGCCCTGGCCCGAGGATGCGCACCTGGCTGTAACTGACGTCATAATACGGCAAGAGCGTCGCCAACTCGCTGAGGCTGGCGCCGGTCACGGCCACGAGCACGGCGTCGAAGGGCGGCGGCGGAACCCCTTGGCCCTCCAGCTTGGTGGCGGCCGATCGCGCCCCCGGCGTATGGGACAGGCGCAGTTGCTTGGCCTGGGCATCGATCGGTCCGCGCCTGCCGGCGTAATCGGAGAGCGCCCGTACCGCGGCATCCATCGAGGCGAAGCTGCCGCCATAGGTCTGGATATTCGGTGAGGGCGACCCAGCCCGCACCGCTTCCTGCCGCAGCGCCTCGCCAAGCGCCATGCCCAGCGGTGTCGTCGGCAGCAGGCCGGCGAAGTGGCTATGTCCGCTCGCCTCGGAAGCCTGCACCAGGGCATGGACCTGCTGTGCCGGCGTTATGCCAAGCGTCCAGACTCCGGGGCGCGCCTGCGTCGAGTCGGAGGTGAAGGCGAGTACGTCGATACGCGCCGCCTGAGCCGGCGCGGCGACCGCCGCAGTCTCGCTGGCTGTAAGCGGCCCGATGATAAGCCCGGCGCCGTCCGCAACCGCCTTCTTCACGGCAATGGCCGCACCCTGCGGCGTGCTGCCGGTATCGATGACATCGAGCGTACTGCCCTGGGTCAGTCCGAGGCCGAGCTTCGCGGCATTGACGAGGCTCGCGCCAACCCCGCCATTCGCGCCGCTCAACGGCACGAGTATCGCGATGCGGCGCGCCGAGGATGATGCGCCGCCCGCGCCGAGGGCTTGCGGGGTCCCGCCGCCCGTCGCATTGCTGCCGGTGTTCGGCTGGACGCAGGCCGACAGTCCGAAAAGGGATGTGAGGAGCGTCAATGTCCGGGTCAGCTTCACGCGATCACTCCCTAGGGGAAACGGATGCCGTCGATCCTTGGCCAATGATGGCCGGATCGCCCGCCGGACTTGTGCTGGTTTCTACCCCGATCGGCAACCTTGGCGATGTTTCAATGCGAGCGATCGCGACCTTGCGGGCAGCGGAAACAATACTCTGTGAGGATAGCCGGGTCACCGCCCGGCTGCTCTCCGCGCTCGGCATTCGCGGCCAACTCGATCCGCTCCATGATCATAACGAGGAGGAGCGCCTGCCCCGGCTCCTCGCGGCGCTTCGTGGCGGCCGGCGAATGGCCCTCGTGAGCGACGCGGGCACGCCGCTGCTCTCGGATCCAGGTTATCGTCTAGTACGCGCTTTGCTTGCCGAGGGCATCGCCGTTACCGCAGTGCCCGGCCCCAATGCCGCGCTCACCGCGCTGACCCTCTCCGGCCTGCCGCCGCACCCGTTCCTGTTCGTTGGTTTTGCCCCCCCGCGCGGCGCCGCGCGCCGCGCCGCCTTCGCACGCATCCGCGCCGCAGAGGCGGCGGGTCTTGCCGCGACCCTGATCTGGCATGAGGCGCCGCATCGGGTCGCCGAAATGCTCGAGGACCTGCGCAAGATATTCGGCGACCGGCAAGCCGCCCTGGCACGCGAACTCACCAAACGCTTCGAGGAGCTGCGCCGCGGCAGTTTGACCGAGATCCTCGCCGGGGTGGAAACCGATCCGCCTCGCGGCGAAATCACAGTTCTACTCGGCCCGCCCGCCGAGACCGATGCCGAGCCCGAGGATCTTGACGCTCGCCTGCGCGCCGCACTCGCCACCAGCAGCCTGAAGCAAGCAGTGGCGACGGTGACCGGAGAAACCGGCCTGCCACGCCGTCAGGTTTACGCCCGCGCCCTCGCCCTGGACCGCTGAGCGGCACCGTTATCCGATTTCGAGACCGAGGCGTGGAAGCAGCGCCGCCAGCGATCGATCTGGTCGGCCACATCGGCATTCGGGCTGCGCCATTCGAACTTCCCCTCGGCCTTGTAATGCGCCCGTCCACTCGACCAGACGCCAGCCTGGACGGCCTCCGCGACATCGGGATTGCGGCTCAGATACCAGCCTTCGTCGAAATCCGGCCCGGTCCCCGGCCGCCCCTCGAAATATCCATCGGTCACGAACTGTTCCTGAGCCGAGTGATATCGGCCCTGCCGGATCGCCGCCTGCACATCCTGATTTGCCAGCAGATAGGTGCTCTCATCGAAGGGCGCGGCACGCAGCGCGCATTCCAGCAGGTGGCGCAGCAGAACGGCGGGCATCGTGACCTGCCCGTCCTCAAGGCGAGACCCGCCAAGACCAAGTTCCCTTGCTAGGATTTCTATTGGGATGATGTGCATGGCCGCCTCTCGAATGCGCCGTTACCGCGCTTCGATAGCTACAGCCGCGAGATGAAATCGGTCTTAATGGAAAAACCTAGGCGGCGCCGCCCGGTAGATCATTGTTATGCCGTCATTCGTCGCGGGGCGCGAGACAGCCCAAAGCAGCGGCGATGCCGAACTGTCCCGGCAGCGCATCGCGGGGAAATAGCCGGGTGACATGCCCCATCTTCCGCCCAGCCCGCGCCTCCGCCTTGCCGTAGTGATGCGGAATGAGGCCGGGAGCGCCGAGGATCATCGGCCATAGCGCGATCTCCTCCGGCCCAACGAGATTCTTCATCACCGCATCGGAGTGCCGGATCGCCGGCGGCAGCGGCAGACCGGCGATCGCCCGGATATGCATCTCGAACTGCGACGCCGGACAGGCGTCGATCGTCCAATGGCCGGAGTTATGCGGCCGGGGCGCGGTCTCGTTGACCCGGATCGCGCCGTCACGGTCGAGGAACATCTCGACGGCCAGCAGCCCGACAAGGCCCAGCGCCTCGGCGATACGCCGCGCCAAAGCTTGCGCTCGCGCAGCAGCCTCCTCCGGAACCCGCGCGGGGGCGAAAGTCATGTCCAGGATGCCCGCGCGATGCCGGTTCTCCACCGTGTCGAAAGCCGCGATACTGCCGTCCTGACCACGGGCGACAACGACGCTGAGCTCGCAGGCGAAATCGACAAAGCCCTCCAGCACCAATGGATGCGGCGCCAGAATAGCGAAGGCGGCACGGGCCTCCTCCGCCGTCGCGACACGCGCCTGCCCTCGGCCATCATAACCGAGCCGCGTCGTCTTCAGCACCGCCGGCAGCCCGATGCGGCTCAGCGCGGCCTCCAGCCCCGCGACATCGTGCACCGCCGCCCAAGGCGCCGTCGGCACGCCGATCCCGGCCATGAAGGACTTCTCGGTGATACGGTCCTGGCTAATCCCCAGGATGCGCGGCGACGGATGAACCGGCCGCAGCCCAGCCAGAAGATCGAGCCCGGCCGCGCTGACATTCTCGAACTCGAAAGTCACCACATCGACGGCCGCGGCGAACCGCGTCAGCGCCTCGGCATCCTCGTAGCCGCCGATCGTGACGGCGGCAGCAACCTGCGCCGCCGGTCCGTCGGCCTCCGGCGTCAGCACGTGGCAGCGATAGCCGAGCCGGGCCGCCGCCATAGCCGACATGCGCCCGAGCTGACCGCCCCCGACAATGCCGATGGTGGCACCGGGCGGCAAAGCACCCGACGCTTCAGCCCCGCTCACGCCGGGCGCTCGGCTTCGTCAACCGGATGATCGGCCACCCGTTCCGTCTGCGCGGCCCGCCAGGCTTCCAGCCGCTCGGCGAGATCCGCGTCGCTCAGAGCGAGAATGGCGGCCGCCATGAGCGCCGCATTGATGGCACCCGAGCGCCCGATCGCGAAGGTCGCGACCGGCACACCGCCCGGCATCTGCACGATGGACAGCAGGCTATCGAGCCCCTTGAGCGCCTGACTCTCGACCGGCACGCCCATCACCGGCAGCCGCGTCCAGGCCGCGCACATTCCCGGCAGATGGGCAGCACCACCCGCCCCGGCGATCACCACACGCAGGCCGCGCGCCTCGGCATTCCGGGCGTAATCGGCCAGGCGATCAGGTGTGCGATGTGCCGAGACGATCCGGGTTTCGTAGGGAATATGCAGCGCCGCCAGCGTGTCGGTCGCATGCCGCATCGTCGCCCAGTCGGACTGGCTGCCCATGATGACGCCGACCAGGGGCTTGGCCTTCGCCTCGATCGGGCGTCGCGCGCCGTCAGTCATGGGTCAGGCGATACTATTGGGAATGAGCAAGCTTTCCAGCCGAGCGATCTCGTCTTTCAGGACAAGCTTACGCTTCTTCAGCCGCTGAACGGCAAGCTGATCCGGCCCCGCCTGATCGCTCAGACGTACGATCACCGTATCAAGATCCCGATGCTCGCTGCGGAATTCATGCAAGCGGCGCAGTAGAGTATCGCGGTCTGAGAGCATCGCCGGTCCATATCACGGCGGCCAGCCGCCTGCCAAAGGGAGGTTCGCACGGCCGTGATCATTCGCCGCTAGTAAATGTCATTCTAGTGACGCTAGCGTGGGCACGCACCGCGACGGGACGATCAACCCAGACCCGGAGCGGCGCCCCTAAGACAGGAGAAGCCATTGACCGTTCAAGCCCGCATCCAGACGCTCAAGGAGCGCCGCGCAAAGCTCGAGAACCTGCTGGCGGAGGAAGATAAGCGCCCGGCGCCCGATAGCGACACGATGGTACGGCTCAAGCGCGAGAAGCTCGCTCTACGAGAGGAATGTGACCGGCTGCAGAAGCAGGACGCTGCCAGCCCGGGCATGTCGGCCTAGGTGAGGCGGGCCGGCGCCGCCGGACGATCAGGCGGCGTCGGCCTCCGGCGGCGGGGGCTGCGGCACCGCACGGCCCTCACGGGTCAGTCTCTCATTAGCCTCGGCGACAGCGGCGTTGAGGTCGCTCTGCTTACACAGCCCGAGAATGACCGGATCGCGAGGCTTGATGTTCGCGCTGTTCCAGTGGCTACGCTCGCGCACCTTCTGAATGGTCTCTTTCGTCGTGCCGAGCAGCTTGCCGATCTGCAATTCCGAAAGCTGTGGAAAATTGCGGATAACGAAGGCGATGGCGTCCGGCCGGTCGTTGCGCTTGGCCACAGGCGTATAGCGGCCGCCCCGCGCTTTCTTCTGCGCCGGGCTCGCGGTCGGCAGAAGCTTCAGCCGCGCCGAGGGGTCCGCCTCGCAGCGCGCGATATCCTCCGCCGTCACCTGAGCATTGGCGACCGGATCATAGCCCATGATACCTTGCGCCACCTCGCCATCGGCGATGGCCTGGATCTCAAGCGGATGCATGCCGCAAAAATCAGCGACCTGCTCGAATGTCAGGGCGGTCTTATCGATCAGCCACACCGCGGTGGCTTTGGGCATTAGCGGCAATGTCATCGTTGGAGCACCTGGTATCGCCGCAACAAGGCGGCGGGCAGCAAGCCGTTCATATATGGATCGGTACGGGATATGGACGGCGGGGCCCTAGCGGGTCAAGGGTAGTATAGCTGTTTCGGTGGAGGGTCAGCGTCATGGAAATCGAGGAGGAGCCTCGTCCAAAGCACCGTCTTTTCTCCCCACTCAAGCTCGATGGCGCCGCTTCCGAGGAGCTTCGCGCCTA
Source organism: Acidisoma sp. L85 (assembly GCF_009765865.1). GTDB lineage: Bacteria > Pseudomonadota > Alphaproteobacteria > Acetobacterales > Acetobacteraceae > Acidisoma. Next base: position 140,860 of record NZ_LMUQ01000084.1, on the reverse strand, counting down.
TATCGACGACCTGCGGGAGGAGATCGCGCGGGTCGAGGCGGAGCTACAGCGCAAACAAGCGCATCTCACGGCGGCGGCGGCCTTTTTCAAGCCAGCGCCGTAAGGCTGCAGGCATAGGCTGGAACAGCGCTCCAGCACGGCAAATGCCGGCCGGCTGGGGCATCCCCGCTGGCAAAGACCAGCATGCGATAGCCCTCGCGGAGAAAACTTTCGTCCGGTTCCTCGCGCAGGCCGATGCTCGACAGCACCATGCAGGAGGCAGTGTTGACCTCCCGCGCGACGGCGATGATGCGAGGCAGACCGATCTGGTCGTGCCCGAAGCGAATCGCCGCCGCGGCGGCCTCACGTGCCAGCCCATGGCCGCGTGCTTCGGGCCAGAAGGCGAAGCGCAGCGCCATGCCGCGTCCGTCGCCCCGCTCCCGGATACCGGCCATGCCCACGAAAGCGTCGCTCGGCGCCTCCCGCACAGCCCAGAGGCCGATGCCGCAAGCGCCCCAGGCCAGGATATCCGCCGCCAACTCCAACGCGCATTCCTGCGGCGTCCGCACCCCGCCCAGCATCATGGCGTAAGCGCGCGGATCCGCCTTGAGCGCCGTCAGATCGGCTAGATCCCGATAGGCGACGGGCCGCATCGTCAGCCGGCCCGTCCGGATAACCCTGCCGCCACCAGTATCAGCGCTCGCCCATCCCATGCGCCAATAATGGCGAGCCTCTCGAAACCCCCAACCACCGGCGGCGCAGGTCAGGCCCGCGCCGCCGCCAGAATCGAAGAAAGCCGCGGTGCCCGACGCGCTACCGCGCCAACGGCCGGTACTTGATGCGATGCGGCTCGGTCGCTGCGGCGCCCAGGCGGCGGCGCTTGTCTTCCTCATAGGCCTGGAAATTGCCCTGGAACCATTCGACATGGCTGTCGCCCTCGAAGGCCAGGATATGGGTCGCCAGCCGATCCAGGAACCAGCGATCATGGCTGATGATCACCGCGCAGCCTGGGAACTCAGCCAGCGCCTCCTCCAGCGCCCGCAACGTATCCACGTCGAGGTCGTTGGTCGGCTCGTCGAGCAGGATGACGTTGGATTCCGTCCGCAGCATCTTCGCCAGATGCACCCGGTTGCGCTCGCCGCCCGAGAGGATGCCGACCTTCTTCTGCTGGTCCGACCCCTTGAAGTTGAAGGCGCCCACATAGGCGCGGGACTGCACCGTCCGCTTGCCGAGATGGATCACATCCGTGCCGCCCGAAATCTCCTGCCAGACGCTCTTGTCGGGGTCTAGCGTGTCGCGGGACTGATCGACGTAACCCAGCTTCACGGTATCGCCGATGCGCAAGGCGCCGGAATCCGGCTCCTCCTGCCCAAGGATCATGCGGAACAGTGTCGTCTTGCCGGCGCCATTGGCACCGACCACGCCGACGATGCCGCCCGGCGGCAGCTTGAAATCGAGATCGTCGATCAGCAGCCGATTGCCGAAGGCTTTCCGCAACTTCTCCGCCTCGATCACCAACCCACCCAGGCGAGGGCCGGGCGGAATGACGATTTCGGCGACGCCCGTCTGCATCTCCTGGCTCTTCGCCTGCATCTCCTCGTAGCGGCTGATGCGCGCCTGGCTTTTGGTCTGGCGCGCGCGGGGAGAGGAAGCGATCCACTCGGCCTCGGCCGTCAAGGCGCGCTGGCGGGCGCTTTCCTCCTTCTCCTCCTGCTGCAGGCGCTTGCGCTTCTGGTCGAGCCAGGAGGAGTAGTTGCCCTCGAAGGGGTAGCCGCGGCCGCGCTCGATCTCCAGGATCCAATTGGTCACATTGTCCAGGAAGTAGCGGTCATGGGTGATGATCATCACCGTGCCCTGAAACTCCCGCAGCGTATGCTCCAGCCAAGCCACGCTCTCGGCGTCCAGATGGTTGGTCGGCTCGTCCAATAGCAACAGGTCGGGCTTCTCCAGCAGCAGCCGGCAAAGCGCGACCCGGCGCCGCTCGCCGCCCGAAAGCTTCGTCACGTCGGATTCCGGCGGCGGGCAGCGCAGAGCGTCCAGCGCGATCTCGATCTTGCGATCCATCTCCCAGCCGTCACCGGCGTCGATCTTTTCCTGCAGAGCCGCCTGTTCGGCGAGGAGCGTGTTCATCTCCTCATCCTCCATCGGCTCGGCGAAGCGCTCCGAGATCGCGTTGAAACGGTCGAGCGCCGCCTTCACCTCGGCGAAAGCCTCGGCCACGTTCTCGCCTACCGTCTTGGTGGCATCGAGCTCGGGTTCCTGCTGGAGGTAGCCGATCTTCACGCCATCGGCGGCCCATGCCTCGCCACCAAACTCGGTCTCGATCCCGGCCATGATCTTGAGCAGGGTGGATTTACCCGCCCCGTTCACCCCCAGCACGCCGATCTTCACCCCGGGGAGGAAGGAGAGGGTGATTCCCTTGAAGACTTCCCGACCCCCCTGATAGACCTTGGTCAGGTCTTTCATCACGTAGACGTATTGATAGCTGGCCATGGCAGTGCTCCCACAGGGCCTGCGGGAGGCTCGAAGCCCGCGGACGGCCGTGATCTAAGGAATGGGTAGTACGGGGCAACTGCGCCCGGCAGGAATCGAACCCGCAACCAAGCCGTTATGAGCGGCCCGCTCTAACCGTTGAGCTACAGGCGCAGAGTGGCGCAGCATATCCCGCAGGCCTTGACGAATGGCAAGCGCGCGCTTGGCAAGCGATGAAGATTAGGGGAGGGTGCGCGCCACACAGCATTCACCGCGCCTGGAGGCATTTCCTATGGATTTGAGCAAGCTGACCGCCGGACGCGAGCCACCGTATGACATCAACGTCGTGATCGAAATTCCGCAGGGCTCTGCGGTGAAATACGAGATTGACAAGGAAAGCGGCGCGATCGTCGTCGACCGCTTCCTGTTTACGCCCATGGCCTATCCCGCTGCCTATGGCTTCGTTCCCAATACACTGTCCGAGGATGGCGATCCGGTGGATGCACTCGTTCTCGTCCCGGCGCAGGTCGTGCCGGGCGCCGTCATCCGGGCACGGCCCATCGGCGTGCTGTTCATGGAAGACGAGTCCGGCAAGGACGAGAAGATCATCTGCGTGCCGCACGACAAGGTGCACCCGCAATACAAGGACAATACCGAGCTTGCGAGCCTGCCCGAGATCACTCGCAAGGTCATCGAGCACTTCTTCACGCGCTACAAGGATCTGGAGCCCGGCAAATGGGTGAAGGTCGTCGGCTGGGGCGACCGGGCGCAGGCGGAGGAAGCGATCTCCGCTGGCCTTAAGGCATATGCGAAGAACGGAGCCTAACCAGCTTTCGTTAAGCCATTACTTGGCGCCTGAATCACCGTGAATTAACCGAGGGCCATCTATGCCACGCCTTACACGCCGCTCCGGTGCGGCGTGTAGAAGGTGAGTTGTTCCTCCTTGAAATCTCCAAGAAGTCCAACGGTCCGGCGCCAGCGCCCGGCAACCGATGTAGCGCGCGATATCTCGGTTCCGCTGGCGTCGGAATCCGCGCGAAACCCCGCCTCCGAGGGCGATCTTCGGCGTGCCGTCGCCCGGGCCGCCTTCGCGGTGGACTACCAGCCGCGCCATGCGATGCGGACGGGAGCTTTTATCGGTGCGGAAGCCTTGCTCCGGTGGACCCACCGGCGGCCAGGCCGCGGCGGTTCCGGCGGCGGCTCGCCGGAAAACGATCGCGTGGACTCCGCCATAGAAATCGGCGGCCTGGCGCTCAGCCTCGCCTGTCTTGAGGCGACCGCGTGGCCGGGTTCGAATCACCTCCTCTCAATCAAGGTTTTGACCGAGCAGTTGCGCTGCGACCTCCTCTGCCTCCACGTCGCGGAGGCGCTGGCGCTCTCAGGCTTGCCGCCGGAGCGTCTGGAACTCGGTCTGCCGGAAGACGTGCTCCTCACCGTCGATGACGACGCGCTCTTCGCCGTGGCGGCCCTGCGCGACCTAGGGGTCCATCTCTGTCTTGACGAATTCGGGCAAAACCTCACCAGCCTCTCCGCCCTGAAGCGCATTCCCGTGACCGCGCTCAAGCTCGACCGCGCAATGATCCGCCATCTTTCGCAGGATGAGGACGCTGTGACCGTGCTGCGAGCAGTGATGCAAACGGCCAGCGCTTTCGGCCTCGCCGTCTGCGCCGACGGGATCGAGAACGAAAGACAGCGCGCGATCCTCCTAAATCTGGGCTGCGAGCAGGGTCAGGGCACCCTTTTCAGTGCGGCACTCTCGCCGGTGGAAGTGGCCGCGCATCTACAACGCGGAAGCCTCCTTGCGCTCTCAGCGATGGTGTGAAGCGCGGCGCTCCGCCGCGTCGCCTGCGCCCGGGATGCCGGCTAACGGATTTGACATCCCGCCGCAGGGCTAGCAGTTGACCGCCATGCTAATGTCAAACGTCCTGCGCCTCGCGGCGCCTTCGCCGGCGGAGCGGCCATGACGTCCAACGACGAGATCACCGAGACCATCCTGCGCCTCGCGTCCGAATATGGCGGCGAAACATCCTTCAGCCCCTCCGACGTAGCCCGCGCCTTGGCCGAGAACTGGCGGCCACTCCTGACGCGCGTGCGCAATTCCGCCCAACGCCTGTCGGAAGCGCAGAGGATCGACATCCTGCGCCACGGCAAGGTGGTTCCGCCCGAGGCCATGCGCGGCGTCATCCGCCTACGTCTCAAGACCGCATGACGAAGATTACGGCGCGCGCCGATGCCCAGGGGATGAGCTAATGCGTCGTTCGATGCGCCAACTGGGGCCCGTCCTGAAGGACGCCTGGCGCCTGTCACTCCCCTACTTCAAGTCTGAAGAGAAACTCGCCGCCAACGCGCTGCTCTTCTCGATCATCGCGCTCAATCTCGCGATGGTCGGCATGAACGTCGTGCTGAACTTCTGGAACGGCGCCTTCTACGATTCGCTGCAAACCCGCGACTGGAACAGCTTCGTCAGCTTGCTGTTCCTCTACAAAAAAACACCACATGGCTTTCTGCCCGGCTTCTGCGGCATCGCGGCGGTCTATATCCTCGTCGCGGTCTATTCGACCTACCTCAACCAATGGTTGCAAATCCGCTGGCGCCGCTGGCTGACACGGCGATATCTCGACGACTGGTTGGGCGACCGCGTCTATTACCGCATGAGCCTCGTGGCCCGCCCCGGTGGCGAGGGCACCGACAACCCCGATCAGCGTATCTCGGAGGATATCCGGGACTTCGTGGACAACACGCTGTCTCTCGGCCTCGACCTGCTGTCCAACGTCGTGACCCTGTTCAGCTTCGTCGGCATCCTGTGGTCGCTCTCGGGCGCGATGAAGATCTTCGGCTTCAATATCCCCGGCTACATGGTCTGGGTCGCGCTGATCTACGCCGTGGTCGGCACTTGGCTGACCCATCTCATCGGCCGCCCCCTCGCCCGCCTCAGCTTCGTGCAACAACGCCGCGAGGCGGATTTCCGCTTCGCCCTGGCCCGCATGCGCGAGAATACCGAAGGCATCGCCCTCTATCACGGTGAGGACGAAGAGCATGGCGAGCTGGAAAAACGCTTCGGCGGTGTGATCGAGAATTGGTGGGCGATCATGCGACGGACCAAGGCGCTCAATGCCCTGACCTCCGGCTACGGGCAGATCGCGACCATCTTCCCGATCGTGGTGGCCGCGCCGCGCTATTTCTCGGGCGCCATCCAGCTCGGTACCCTGACGCGGATCGCCAGCGGCTTCGGCCAGGTGCAGGGCGCCATGTCCTGGTTCGTCAGCAGTTACGCCAGCCTCGCCTCCTGGTCCGCCATCGTCGAGCGTCTCGGCTCCTTCGAGCGCGCGATCCAGGAGGCCAAGTTGCATGGCGGTGACGGCGCCGAGCGGGTCAAAGCCGGCGAGGCGGTCACGCTGGACGACGTCGGCCTCTTCCTGCCCGATGGCAAACCCTTGATGGAGCACGCGCGTCTCAGCCTCACACCCGGCGAGGCGACCGTGATTTCGGGTGCCTCGGGCTCCGGCAAGTCGACCCTGTTCCGGGTATTGGCCGGCATCTGGCCCTATAGCCGCGGCCGCATCACGCTGCCTGCCGGCAGCTCGATGTTCCTCCCGCAGCGGACCTACCTGCCGCTCGGCACGCTCCATCGCGCCATCACCTACCCGGCGGATGCCGCGACACTACCAGACGGCGAGGTTGAGGAAGTGTTGACGGCCATCGGCCTCGGCCACTTCCTGCCCGAGTTGGAGGAGCACCGGAACTGGGCTCTCAGCCTCTCGGGCGGCGAGCAGCAGCGGTTGGCGATCGGCCGCGCTCTGCTTCTCAAGCCGGATTGGCTATTCCTCGACGAAGCGACCGCGAATCTCGACCCTGAGGCCGAGCAGCAGCTTTACGACCTGCTGCGCACCCGCCTGCCTCGGACCACCGTCGTCTCGATCGCCCATCGCGAGTCCGTCGCGCGCCTGCACGAGCGCCGCATCCTCCTCAAGGGCGGCCGCCTCGGCGACATCGGCGGCCCGCTCACCACCGCCGCCGAGTGAACTTGTGACGATGGAGAGCTATCGCGCGATCGACCTCCGCGACGGGACCACGCCGAACGCCGCAGTGAACGCGATTGTGCGCTTGTGCAAACGGTGAACCCGTCGGGAACGGTCTAGCGGAGAATATCGTTGGTCTGAACCGAGCTCATTCCACCTCGTCATGCTCGGCGAAGGCCGAGCATCCACGCCTTCCTTGGCTCGACGAAGGCAAGGCGTGGATGACGCGCCTTCGCGTGTCATGACGGATCTGTGGGTCGCGGCTCAATCAGCCTTCATCACGCCCTAATAGAGGCGCCTGCGATACAGCGACGAGCCAGCCCGCCGCTCGCCGAGAGCGAGGCATGACACAGCGCCCCCTTCGGCCGGCTTTCGATCGCACTGAAACCCGACAGCATTCCTCGCGGTCTCTGCGGCCTCCCAGCCTTCGCCGGCCTCCCCGGCTCCGACTGAGGTTGCGGGTCCGCGCCTCAACCGCCATAGAAGCGGCCCCTTTCACCGTTTCGATCGAGAGACCAGTGCCATGCCCGCCATCACCCTGCCCGACGGTTCCGTGCGAGACTTCGCGGCACCGCTGACGGGCACGGCGTTGGCCGCCGCCATCGGCCCCGGCCTCGCCCGCGCTGCCTTGGCGATGAAGCTCGACGGCAAATTGGTCGACCTCGCGCGGGATATCGACCACGACGCCGCCGTGACCTTCGTGACCCGCAAGGACCCGGAAGCGCTGGAGCTCATCCGCCACGACACTGCCCATGTCCTGGCCGAGGCGGTGCAGGCGCTGTTCCCCGGCACCCAGGTCACCATCGGCCCGTCCATCGAGAACGGCTTCTATTACGACTTCGCGCGCAACGAGCCCTTCACGCTGGAGGACCTCCCGACGATCGAGGCCAAAATGCGCGAGATCGTCGCCGCCAACGAACTCTTCTCCCGCGAAGTCTGGGACCGTGACGACGCCATCCACTTCTTCCAGGAGCGGGGCGAGCGCTACAAGGCCGAGCTCATCCAGGACCTGCCGGTCAGCGAGACCATCACCCTCTATCGCCAGGGTGACTGGATCGACCTCTGTCGCGGCCCGCATATGCGCGGCACCGCCGATGTCGGCACCGGCTTCAAACTGACCAAAGTAGCCGGCGCCTATTGGCGCGGCGACCACCGCAACGCCATGCTCAGCCGCATCTACGGCACCGCCTGGCGTGACCAGAAGGAACTCGACGCCTATCTCCATCAGCAGGAGGAGGCGGAGCGCCGCGATCACCGCCGCATCGGCCGGGAGATGGACCTCTTTCATCTGCAATCCGAAGCCCAAGGCTCGGTCTTCTGGCACCCCAAGGGCTGGCGCCTCTATCGCACCGTCGAGGACTATATCCGCCGCCGGCAAAACGCCGCCGGTTACGACGAGGTGCGCACGCCGCAGCTCGTGGACCGTTCGCTGTGGGAAGCTTCCGGCCATTGGGAGAAGTTCCGCCATCACATGTTCATCGCCACGGTGGAGGAGGAGCCGGACGTCACCCTGGCCCTCAAGCCGATGAACTGCCCCTGCCATGTCCAGATCTTCAACCACGGTATGCGGAGCTATCGCGAGCTACCGTTGCGGATGGCCGAATTCGGCTCCTGCCACCGCTACGAGCCTTCGGGCGCGCTGCACGGCATCATGCGGGTGCGCGCCTTCACCCAGGATGACGCTCATATCTTCTGCACCGAGGAACAGATCGGGCCGGAGACCGTGCGTTTCGTCAAGCTGCTGTCCTCGATCTACCAGGATCTCGGCTTCCCCGATTTCCGCGTGAAATTCGCTGACCGCCCGGATGTGCGAGCTGGCTCGGACGCTGACTGGGACCGCGCCGAACGCGCGCTCCACGAAGCCTGCGCCACAGCAGGCGTCGCATACACGGAGAATCCCGGCGAGGGCGCCTTCTACGGCCCGAAACTCGAATTCGTGCTGCGCGACGCCATCGGCCGCGACTGGCAGTGCGGCACGCTGCAGGTCGACTACGTGCTGCCGGAGCGGCTGGACGCGGAATATGTCGGCGAGGATGGCGCGCGCCACCGTCCCGTCATGCTCCACCGCGCAATCCTCGGCAGTTTCGAGCGTTTCCTCGGCATCCTGATCGAACAATATGCCGGACGCTTCCCGCTCTGGCTCGCCCCGGTGCAGGTCGTCGTCGCCTCGATCGTCTCCGATGCCAACGACTATGCGGAGGATGTCGCGAAGCGCTTCCGCGCGGCCGGGCTCTCGGTCACCACCGACCTGCGCAACGAGAAGATCAATGCCAAGGTACGTGAGCACAGCCTTGCCCATGTGCCGGTCATCGCGGTGGTCGGACGGCGCGAGGCGGAGGAGCGGCGCGTGAGCCTTCGCCGTCTGGGCGTCGAGCGCCAGGAGGTTTTGGGTCTGGAAGAAACTGTGACGCTGCTCGCTTCCGAGGCTCGGGCGCCGGACCTCCTCTGACCCGGCCGCGGCTGCACTAGCTACTTCGGATAGGGGTCCGGCCGGGGCGCTCAGTCCTCGCCGGACAGCCTTTCCTTTACGCTCAAAGCAAGCCTGCAACGACGAGCCGTGACTTGCAGTTGGGCGCCAGGAAGACGATATTGTCCCGCAATGGGTGGTGGCGGCCGCGTTTCTTTATTGAAACGCGGGTCGCGCCGCCCTAACCAGCGTTGTGCCATACACTTTGACAGGAGCGATCCATCCCTAGACCACCCCAAACTGCTCTGCCATCGCGCGGCGACGGCCCCCGCGTGAACGAGGAGATCCGCTCCGCCAATGTCCGCCTGATCGATCAGGACGGCGAGATGGCGGGCGTGATGACTGGCCGCGAAGCACTCCAGCGAGCCTTCCAGGTTGGGCTCGATCTTCTGGAAATCAGCCCGAACGCTGATCCGCCGGTCGTCAAGATTCTCGATTTCGGCAAGTTCAAATACGAGCAGCAAAAAAAGAAGAACGAGGCCAAGAAGAAGCAGAAGGTCATCGAGATCAAAGAGATCAAGGTGCGCCCGAACATCGACGAAAACGACTACCAGGTTAAGCTTCGCGCGATGAAAAGCTTCATCGACGAGGGCGATAAGGTGAAGGTCACGCTACGTTTTCGTGGCCGCGAAATGGCTCACCAGGATATCGGCGTGCGTGTGCTGGAACGAATCCGTGCGGACATGGATGTGCAGACCAAGGTCGAGCAGATGCCGCGCATGGAAAATCGCCAGATGGTGATGGTGCTTACGCCTCGGTAGCTCCGGCGCGTCCACAGAAATCGGCCACAACCGGGCGCCGCGGCAAGCTGCCGCGACCCGGGCGTGACGCCTCAATGACAAGGATACCCACGGTCGATGTCCAAAGAAGACATGATCGAATTCAGCGGAATGGTTGCCGAACTTCTGCCCAATGCGATGTTCCGGGTGAAGCTAGACAACGATCATACGATCCTGGCCCATACCAGCGGCAAGATGCGCAAGAACCGCATCCGCGTGCTGGCTGGCGACCGGGTCAATGTGGAGATGACACCGTATGACCTGAGCAAAGGGCGGATCACCTTCCGCTTCAAGTAGTCTTTCGTGCACGGCCTGGTCCTGGCCTCCGCCAGCCCGCGCCGCCGCGCCTTGCTGGCCCAGATCGGCATTACGCCCGATCGCGTGACCTCTCCCGACATCGACGAGACACCCCACCCCGGCGAACTGCCGCGCGACTACGCGCTGCGGCTTGCGCGGGACAAGGCGGCCTCCGTAGCGGCCCCCTTCGTGCTGGGCGCCGACACCGTTGTCGCCGTCGGGCGCCGCATTCTCCCGAAAACCGAGACCGAGGACGAGGCCCGTCGCTGCCTCGATCTGCTCTCCGGCCGTCGCCACCGCGTCCACACCGCCGTCGTCCTCCTCGAGGAGAGCGGCCGAAGCCGCCACCGCGTCGTCGACAGCATCGTGACCTTCAGCCGGCTGACGCGCGCCGAGATCGACGTCTATCTCGCGTCCGGCGAGTGGCGCGGAAAGGCAGGCGGCTACGCCATCCAGGGCCAGGCCGCTCGCTTCATCCGTTTCCTGTCAGGCAGCCACTCGAACGTCGTCGGCCTGCCGCTGTTCGAGACGGCGCAGCTTCTCAACGCTCTAGGCGGTGACGCCCGCATCGCGCAGCTCACGGTCCTGCCGAAGGTCTAGGAGATTGGCGGCGAAATGGCGTGTCACTCTCTCGCAACTTGGTGCACTGTTCTGATTTCAAATCGAAAACGCGGAGATTTGTAAAGGACCTTCTTCTTATCCTGCGCTGCGACCTAACGAGAGGGCAGGATGACCAAAAGCATAAGAATTTACCCGAGTGAATCGACAAAGGCGGCCGCGTTTTCCCCCCACAACGAAGGTATTTTTTGGGCCGAGCTGGATCAGTGCAGTCACAAGCCGACGGGCCGGATCGCGAACGAAGACCCTGAGCTTAGCGAGGTTAAAGGCCAAATTCAGACCTTGCGAAGCAAGCACAACCGCAACAATGAGGACATCGGGAACCTGCGCAACCTGGTGAACTCCGGACATCAATCGCGCCTCCTCGAACAGATCGCAGTTCTGCTCAAGGATTATGGCGCCGGTTGCCGGCGCCGCGACATCGCAAACAACAAGCTTCCAGCCTCCACCAACAAATTGGAGCAAGCCAAACGACAACGCGACCTCTCCACACGAAACGTGGAAGCGGACAACCAACTCTTTAAGGATGTCTCAATCGCAGTAAATCAGGCGAGCGACTCGGGTTACCAGAAAAAGATCCTCGACATTCTTGGCCCAGTGCAAAGGAGGCTCCAACTCCCGATTCCATTCGATCCGGCGCCCGCTGGCTGACCGCACTTCGCCGCATTTTGTAAAGACCCGCTCCAATAACGGTCGACGGCGAACACCGGCCGAATCAAGCCGGCGTTCGATCTCATCCGTGAAAGCGACACCTGTGGGTTCGACGGAAAGGCGCGGCGCTCAAGCAATCTCCCGCATGTTCGTTGCCATCAGGTCGCTGAAATAGTCGATCGTCTGCCCCAACCCCTCCTCCAACGCCACGCTTGGCGCCCAGTCCAGCATTGCCCGGGCCCGCGAAATATCCGGGCAACGCTGCATCGGGTCGTCCTGAGGCAGCGGCCGGAACACGATCCGGCTTGCTGAACGTGTGAGCCTCAGCACGGTCTCGGCCAAGGCCCGTACCGAAATCTCATGCGGATTGCCCAGATTGATCGGGCCCACCACATCGGCGCCGCTCGCCATCATCCGGCGAATACCGTCGATCAGATCCGAAACATAGCAGAAGGCGCGCGTCTGAGTGCCCGCACCGAACAAGGTGATGTCGTCGCCACGCAATGCCTGGGTGATGAAGTTGGAAACCACGCGCCCGTCATTCGGGTGCATCCTTGGCCCATAGGTGTTGAAGATCCGCGCCACCTTGATCTTCACGCCGTGCTGCCGCCGATAGTCGAAGAACAATGTCTCCGCCGCCCGCTTGCCTTCGTCGTAGCAAGCGCGGGGACCGAGCGGATTGACGTTGCCTCGGTAGTCCTCGGTCTGCGGATGAATCGTCGGATCCCCGTAAACCTCGCTGGTCGAGGCTTGAAACACCGTTGCCCCCGTACGCTTGGCGAGACCAAGCATATTGATGGCACCCATCACACTCGTCTTCGTCGTCTGCACCGGATCGAATTGGTAATGCACCGGCGAGGCCGGGCAGGCCAGATTGAAGATCTCGTCAACCTCGACATAAAGCGGAAAACTGATGTCGTGTCGCAAGATTTCGAAATTCGACTGATTCAGCAGATGCGCTACATTGTCTTTGCGACCGGTGAAGAAATTATCGACACACAACACATCGTGACCAGACCGGACCAAGCTGTCGCAAAGATGAGAACCTAGAAACCCGGCGCCGCCCGTAACCAGCACACGCTTGCGCACTAAATCCTTCATGGCGATATCCCGAGTTCGCGAACCGCAGACACTCGGAACACTCTAGCAACGAACGCGACCGTTCAAGCCCCAACTTCAAGCAGCCTTGTCACCCGCCGCCACCTCGTCGGCCAACCGCTGCACCGCCGGGCCATCGACCTTGCCCGAACCCAGCAGCGGCACCGCCTCCACCACGCGCACTTCGGCGGGCACCATGAGTTCGGTAGCGCCATGTGCGCGAGCATGAGCGGTCAGTTCCCCGCGCGTGGCACCTTCCTGATTGGTGAACAGGATGAGGCGCTCGCCCTTCTTGGCATCCGGAATCGCCGCCACCGCGACGATCGCCTCAGGCCACAACTCGCCCGCCAGGATCTCGACGGCCGCGAGCGAGATCATCTCCCCGCCAATCTTGGCGAAACGCCGCGCCCGGCCGCGAATGGTGATGTAACCGTCGCTATCGATCGAAACGATATCGCCGGTATCGTACCAGCCATCCTGCGGCGGCTCGATGACGCCCGGTGTCTCGAAGCGCAGATAGCCAAGCATCACATTCGGCCCGCGTACCTGCAGTCGCCCGGCACCCTCGATGCCGGGAACTGGCGCGAGCCGCGCCTCGATCCCCGGCAATAGCTGTCCTACGGTGCCGAAACGGTTGAACATCGGCGTATTGAGCGCGAGCACCGGCGAGGTCTCCGTCACCCCATAGCCTTCCAGCAGCCGCAGCCCGAATTTCTCCAGATAGACCGCGCGCGTTACCGGCCGCACCGGCTCCGCGCCCGCGACCACGTAACGCAGCGAGCGGAAATCGTACGGATTGGCGGTGCGCGCATAGCCGGCGAGGAAGGTATCCGTGCCGAACATGATGGTCGCGTTGCAGCCATAGACCAGCTCCGGAATCAGCCGGTAATGCAGCGGCGACGGATACAGATAAACCGGCACGCCATAGGCCAGCGGCAGCATCAAGCCGCAGCTCAGCCCGAAGGAATGGAAAACCGGCAGCACATTGAACAGCCTGTCGCCACGGCCGAAATCGATCCGCGCCGCCGCCTGGGCGATATTGGCCAGGATGTTCCGATGGCTGAGCACCACGCCCTTCGGCATCCCCTCCGACCCCGAGGTGAACAGGATCACCGCCGCATCATCCGGCAGGCGACGGGCCAACGGCCGCCCGCCTTGCAGCAACCCCCGCAGCTTGGCGGCGGTCCCGAGGCTTTTCCGCAGATCCTCCAGATACAGCAGCTTGGGATGCACCCCCTCCGCCCCCGCCTCGATCGCCGCCACTACACGGTCGAGCTGGCCTTTTTCGACGAAGGCGCGCGAGGTCACGATGGTGCCGATCCGCGCCGCCCGGCACGCCGCCAGGATATTCGCCGGCCCGGCCGTGAAGTTCAGCATCGCCGGCACCCGCCCCGCCGAGACCAGGCCGATGATCAGAGCCGCCGTCGCATTGGCGTTCGGCATCAGCACGCCCACCGCCTCGCCTACCGGTGCCAGCGGCGCCAGCGCCCGCCCGAGCACCGCGGCGCCCGTCAGCAGCCGCCCGTAGGTCATCGTGCCGGAGGTCGGGTCCTGCACCGCGATCCGCTTGCGCCCATGCTCCCGCGCGGCAGCGGCGACGGCCTGGAACAGCGTCCGGTCGATAGGCGAAGTGGCGAAAACCAGCTCGGAGAGGATGCGGTACAGTGCCGCCCCTCCGGCGACCCGTCGCGGCCGGCCGCGCAGCTCGGGACCGATCACCAGAGGCTGCGGCGGCAATACCGTCACCCGCAGGCGCGGAAACAAGCGGCGCCGCACCTGTTCCGGCGCCAGCCGCGAAAACAGGCTGTTCTCCAGCCCGTCGATCCGCACTGGCACGATCATGGCACCGCTCTTGTCGGCCACCATCGCCGCGCCGTCATAGACCTTCATCAGGCTGCCGGTGACGGTGATGCGCCCCTCCGGGAAGATCACCACCGGCGAGCCCGCCGCCACCGCATGGATCAGCACCCGCGTCGCGAAGGGCCGCGCCGGATCGAGCGGCAGAGCCTGGCCGAGGCGCAGCAAAGGCCGCACCCACCATCGCCGCGCGACCTCCGCATCGATCGCAAACACCGGAGAGGTTTCCACCAGCGCCAGCGCGACCCCGGCATCGAGCCAGCTCACATGGTTCAGCGCGATCAGGCTGCGCGGACCGGCCTTGGCGATATTCTCCGCCCCCGTCACCTCGATGCGATACAGCAGCCGCAGCAGCATCCACAGCAGATCGCGCGCCGGCTCGGTCGGCAGCCGCGCCAGCATGACGCCCGAGGCGATCAGACTCGCCAGCCCCATGGCGCCGAGCAGCACCGACTCCCCGGCCCCGAGCTTCTGGGCGAAGGCCACCACCAGTGCGCCCGCCGCCATCGCCGCCGCCGAAATGACATTGACGCCGCCGACCACGCGCGCCCGCCGCTCCGGCCCCGCCCAGGCCTGTACCGCCGCGAAGGTCGGCACCACCAGCAGGCCACCGGCGGCGCTCAACCCGACCAGATCGGCCAGCACATGCCCAAGATGAGCGGGGAACAGACGCAGGGCGCCTGCCTGCCTCGGCAGATCATGCGTGACCCACCACAGATCGATCAGGAACACGCCCATCAGCGCCATGCCGATCACCGCCGGCAGCAGCACGATCCGGCCGCCCGCCAGCCAGGCGGCAAGGCCCGAGCCGATGCCGATGCCGACCGAAAAGGCCACCAGCGCGATCGTCGCCGTGCCGGTCTCGCCGCCCAGCACGTTCCGCACCATCGCCGGCAACAGAGCCAGCGCGATGGCGCCCACCATCCAAAACCAGCTCGTGGCGAGGCTCGCGCGCCAGATGCGGCTATCCTGCCGAAGGTCGCGCGCCAACCCCCAGGTCGAGGCGAAGACGTTGCGCCGGACCCGAAGTTCCGGCGCTGCCTCGCCCGTCGGCGGAATAAGCCGCGCCGCCAGCCAGGACAGCACCGCGAAGACGACGACCGTTACCGCCAGCACCACCCGGCCGCCCGGTATCGCGACTGCGAGCCCGCCCGCCACGGTGCCGCCGAGGATCGCGAGGAAAGTCGCGAATTCGACCAGGGCATTGGCGGCGGTCAGCCGGTCGCGCGGCAGGTGATCCGGCAGAATCCCATATTTCACCGGCCCGAAAAGCGCCGAGATCGTGCCGAAGACGAAGAGTGCCGCGAACAGGACCGGCACGCTCGCCATCAGGAAACCCAGAACCGCGAGCGCGGATGCCGCCATCTCCGCGAGCTTCAGCCTCTGGGCCAGCAGCGCCTTGTCCAGCCGGTCCGCGAGTTCTCCACCCAGCGCCGAGAGCAGGAAGAAGGGCGCGATGAAGAAAGCCCCGGCCAAAGTCACCAAGGCGCTGCCTGACTGGCCCGCGCCGCCAGCCCCCGTCGTGCCCCACAGGATGAGGAACAGCAGGGCGTTCTTGAGGAAATTGTCGTTGAAGGCCGAGAAGAACTGGCACCAGAAGAGCGGCGCGAATCGGCGCTCCGCTAGCAGCGGCCGCCTCCCGCCTGCCGCACCGCCCGATATGCCGTCCGCCGCCCCCAAGCTCTCGGGCTTCATGCGCGCTCCTTGGTTCTCGCAAGCGAGGCTACGTGGTTGGCCAAGGCCGGGAAAGGCCGCCCCCTCAGACGACCACCCGGCGGCTTAAATCGCGGCTCAGCTAGGCGCATCCGCTTTGCGGTTCCCCTAAGCCCGCCTCTCCGCTATTCCGCCGCTCAACGATCCGCACGAAAGACAGACCCATGCCCGACACCGCAGCGCGCACGACGGCCGAAGACTTCAAGGTCCGCGACATCAGCCTCGCCGGCTGGGGCCGCAAGGAGATCCTCATGGCCGAGGACGAAATGCCCGGCCTGATGGCGCTCCGCGCGGAATACGGCAAGGAGAAGCCCCTGGCCGGCGCCCGCATCGCCGGCTGCCTCCACATGACCATCCAGACCGCCGTGCTGATCGAGACGCTGACCGCGCTCGGCGCCACCGTGCGCTGGTCCTCCTGCAATATCTTCTCGACCCAGGACCACGCCGCAGCGGGCGTCGCCGCCGCCGGCATCCCCGTCTTCGCCTGGAAGGGCATGAACGAGGAGGAGTTCTGGTGGTGTATCGAGCAGACGGTGCGCGGCCCGGACGGCTGGACCCCGAACATGATCCTCGATGACGGCGGGGACCTCACCGTTCTGATGCACGACAAATACCCCGAGATGCTCGCCGATGTTCGCGGCATTTCCGAGGAGACCACGACCGGCGTGCATCGCCTGTGGGAGATGGCCAAGGCCGGCAAGCTGCTGACCCCCGCCATCAACGTCAACGATAGTGTAACAAAGTCGAAATTCGACAACCTCTACGGCTGCCGC
>NZ_LMUQ01000084.1:123970-124127 GCF_009765865.1 Acidisoma sp. L85 | reverse complement strand
CGAGATGCTCGCCGATGTTCGCGGCATTTCCGAGGAGACCACGACCGGCGTGCATCGCCTGTGGGAGATGGCCAAGGCCGGCAAGCTGCTGACCCCGGCGATCAACGTCAATGACAGCGTCACTAAGTCGAAGTTCGACAACCTCTATGGTTGCCGG
>NZ_LMUQ01000084.1:94803-123960 GCF_009765865.1 Acidisoma sp. L85 | reverse complement strand
GGGTCAGTTGCCGCATCTCACTCAACTCCGCCGCTGCAGCTACACTCCTACAGATCGGTCCGTAACCGTGTCGAGGAAGACTTGTTCAGAGATTCCTTAGGCATGAACCCGATGTCCGCCACGTCGCGCCCTCAAAGACGAAAGGCAATTTAAGTGCCGCTTCCCTTCGCCGAAGTCATGCGTTCCCCGTGCCGGTCCGGATGGGTAAACCAGGGTTAGATCAACCAAAGCGTGATCGCGGAGGTCGCAGACAGACCCTCGGCTTAAACAGCCAAGTGTGGCGAAGGTTTCTTTGAGGCCTTGAAAAGGCATCCGATTCAGCTCGAGAAAGCGTCAAAGCTAATCGCCAGCCGTTAAAACCCCCACTCCCAACCAGCGACCGGCTAACGCAACTGGCGCGGAGCGGGGAGGGGAGACACATCAGGAGCCGCGCGGCGGCTCCTCGCCATCGCCAGAGGGTCTGTGGAAAAGGCGTGTCCACTTAGGGGCAGGTTTGCTCGGCTTGTCCTCGGCGACACCTTCCCACCCCGCCCAGGCTGCCTGGTCGAAGGCCGCCAAGGCCTGCTCCTGATCGAGTTCGGAGAAGGTAAGGACCCTAGTCAGGACCGCGAGCTGTTCCGTCAGATCCTGTTCGAAGCTGACTCGCGCCACCTCAGCCCGCGCCTGGCCAAAGGCGAGACCTGCCGCCTGACACTCTGCGATGGTGGCGGGCGGGTCAAAAGCATCAGATAGGGCCATGCCGGATGTAATAACGCCCGCCGTCACGGTTCAAGGCGTCTTGGTTCAAACCTGCGCCGCGAGTCCTGGCTCGCCGTAGATCTGAGCCACGGCTTAAGCGCCCGTTCTGGTCGCCTCGACGAAGTTTTCCGTAGCGTCGTCAATGGCGCGGCTGCGCCGGCCTCTGGCCCATGCACGTAAAGCGACTTCAAATCCGGCCGTTCCCGCGTCACACCAGGCGGCGGGAACATCGCGTAGTGTACCTCCCGCGCATGATCGGCCAACTGCAGTCGCGGGTCGAAAACGGAAGCCAGAGCATTCGCACGAAATTCGTCTGCCCCTGCAGCAACAGCCGCGCGGCCTCGCCTGTCGCGCCGCGCAGCGCTGACCAACCCATATGCTTGCGGTTCAATACCTGCTGCGTGCGCACCAGTTCGGCATAGAATTCCGGCAGGGGCAGCCGGGTCGGCAACACAGCGTGCTGAATATCGTACAACCGGTAGTCCAGACTGGTTAGCGCGCGCTGCTCGCGCTGCCAGATTTCCGTGCCGGGATAGGGCGTATTGACGCTGATATTCACGATCTCCGGGATCTCTAGGCACCATTGCCGGATCGTCTCGAACCGGTCGCGGTCCCAATCCGGATCGGCGATCAGATTGACCGATTGACCGCCACCATGATGCCTAGCGAGCGGGCGAATTCCAGCGCTCGAAGTTCTGGTCGAGCTTGATTCGTTTTTGGAATTTCTTGAGGCCTTCCTCGTCAATCGCCTCCAGCCCGATGAACATGTATTCAAGCCCGAGCTCGCGCCAAAAGCGGAAGACCTCCTTGTTGCGCAGCAGCACATCGCCTCGCGTTTCTAGGTAGTATTTCTTGCGAATGCCGCGACGCCGGATCGCCTCGCCGATCTGCATGCCGTGTTCGGCATGCACGAAGGCCACATCATCGACGATGAATACGCCAGATTCGCGAATCTGAGCCAGCTCCGCGGCCACAACCTTGGGATTAACGCGGCGATAGGAGCGGCCATAGAACGTCAAGCGCTGCAGAAAGTGCAGTCCCAAGGACAGCCACGCGCGAATTCGATCGATGCGCAGGGATCGAGTGTGCCGATGAAATATTTGCGCCGATGCCGCAGAAGATCGCGGGCCGGACGAATTTTGTCGAGGCTCTCCACAAAGCGGGGCGGCGGTCCTTCGCCCTCTTGCGTGACCACGCCCGGCACACTGAGTAGGTCGCCAGAGGCTGTTTGTCCAAGCCTGCACCGGCCCCAACCGCTGCCAGCAACGTCGCGGCCGCGGCCTCACCTTCGCCCTTAAGCACGCAATCTATCGCGCCCTCGGCGTGGCGCAACAGATCGACGGCGACGAAGGACGCGCTATGTCCGCCGACGAAGACGAAACACTCCAGCAGCTTGGCTTTGATCGACTTCGCGAGGTCTATGATTTCAGGGATATTGGCGAGGTAGTTACCGGAGAAGCAGACCGCATCCGGCGCCATTTCTGCACCGGCCGGTCGAGATCGCGATGGGTTCCACCTGGAGGTCGATCAGCTTCACCGCATGGCCGGCGTCGCGAGCGGCCCCGGCGATCATTTCCACCCGAGCGGCTCGAGGCGAAGGAAAACGCGTGTGTACATAAGGCCGCTTGGATGAACGGCGAGCAGCTTCATCATCCCTCCTCGTGGATGAAAACCAGGCCGCGACAATGACTTGTAGCCTGACCCTAAGCCAAAGGGGCCGTCTAGTCTCGCTCGTGCTCCGCCATCACGCTGTGATGGCCTCGCGCGCTCGTGACCAAGAACAGACAAACCGCGATGCCTCGAAGGCGGGGAGTGCTAGGGGTTCGCCCGGTTGCCGAAGGCCGACCCTAATCTCCGCAAGGCCGGGCCGCCTCCGGTCCCCCCTGCAAGGAACGGAGGCCTAGCACCGAGCTACGCTTCGGGCCGGCCATGATCCCAGCCTACGTGTGGCGAAAAGATTACGACAGCCTAAACGAGATCTTCAACTCGAAACCACAGCGGTGCACGGGCCACAGGATGCGGAGCGAGTAGACTCCACACCCATGCGTTTTTGCTAGGACAACGCCTCATCCATGATACGTGCTGTTCCAGCGGCGCGACCAGACTCCACACCGCGCGGCAACCGCACATCACGCGACTCGCAGCCACGAACAAACACAGGAAAAGCGGGTTTTCCACAGCCCAAGCGTGGAGTCTGGTCGCGCCGCCTATTGGAGTCTGGTCGCGCGACTCGGGGTTATCCACTGGAGTCTGGTCGCGCATACTAATAGTTAGAGTCTAATATCTCTGCTAATAGCTTGCGCGACTAGACTCCACGTTGCCGCAGTAGGTTTCTTCAGCCATGAACAAATGCATGGCCGACATACATCGATTGATTCATCAGCAAGGGGTTGAAGAAGCGCGGCGACAGGCACTGACGAAACATGATCGTGCTGTTGTCGATGCCGCCTATCAGGTGCTGAGTGAAGAGGTCGACCGCGTTGGCTTTACCTATTCAGGTTTCGCTCTGACCTGCCTGCCTCATAAGCCAAAGCAGGAAAACGTCTGGAAGCGGGAAGGGCATAACCTGACTCTGCTTTTGCAGAGCGGTCTTGATCGTTCCGGCAAGTCGCTGGGACTGCCCTATGGCAGCTACGCTCGATTCATTCTGTTGTTTCTCCAAAGCGAGGCCGTGAAGAAAGGCAGCCGGGAAATCGAGCTTGGCCGTTCCATGCGCGTCTGGCTGAGCCAGATGGGCCTCAGTATCGGCGGCACGACCTATCGCATGGTCAATGAACAGGCCCGACGCATCTCCGGTTGCACACTGACCTTCTTCGCCGATAAGGGGAATAAGGAGGTCATGCGGCGTGGCGGCTTCGTAGATGGCTCGATCACGATGACCGATCTCACCAGCGACCAGCCGAGCCTCTGGCAGGAGAGAGTGCTCCTGAACGAGGAGTTCTACCGTGCCCTCCGCGACCACCCAGTGCCCCTCAGCGAGCAGGCGTTGCGCGCCATCGGACCACGCAGCGCAGTGATCGATATCTACATCTGGCTCGCCTATCGCCTGCATGCCCTGAACCGCGATGTCGAGGTCTCTTGGCCGGCCCTCTACGCCCAATTTGGCGCGGGCTATGGCCGAGTAAGAGATTTCCGCTCCGGCTTCCTCTCCGGTTTGGAACTGGCCCTAGCGGTTTACCCTGAGGCTAAGGTCGGAGTGGAGGAGAATGGCATCATTCTCCGGCCCTCCCGCGCTGCCGTCGCCAAGCTCATCACCAGCTAAGTGTGGAGTCTAGTCGCGCCCCAGCCGAGGCCCGGCACCACGGGCCGGGATGAGTTACCGCAAAAAGCTCAGATACCTGTCGAGCTATTTGGTTTTGTTTACGTGACGGCATCACGGGTCGCAGCGGCGAAACCCCGGTGAACCGCACAGGCTCAGCCAAGCAACGCGGACCCCGGCCGGACCCGGTAGGGTCGAGATACTCTGTCCGACCCCATTACCCCAATGCAGGCCTCCGTGCGAGCAGGAATACTATGAATAAGTGGCCCGCCTCAGCCTTAAGACTCTCCACTCGATTGTCGCGTTCACCCTTTTCGGCGTATCGTTGTGATAATGAACCTAATTCGTATTAGGGTATTGCGTCGCTCCAATAAAAGGCATTGCGCGCTTTGCTGCGCTGCGATATCGTGTGCCAACGGTTAATTTTTGGTAACGGAACTTCGTCTAACGGGCTAAATGACAGACGGATGAATTGATTGTCTCTGGGCTTGCTTAGCATATCTCTCGCGCGCTAGAGGGCATCCTGAGTTAAGCGTAGTATAGAGTCGCTAATTGCTCTTGCTCTTGCAATAGCAATACGAAGTTTTGCTGGAGCGTCGAGTAAGTCTGGGCTCGTGATTAAACTGATATTTTGGTTGGGTAGGGATTAATTTAATGAGTGGTGCGGCTAGTCTCCCAGGCGGTGTTGCGCCTGCTAATTTTACGGGCGCCGCCGCAGCGGCTTTTGCTCAGGCAGGGTTTGGTCCCAACTCGATTGTCTATAACGGATCAGGTGCTTTC
The DNA here is from genome assembly GCF_009765865.1 of Acidisoma sp. L85. Classification (GTDB taxonomy): domain Bacteria; phylum Pseudomonadota; class Alphaproteobacteria; order Acetobacterales; family Acetobacteraceae; genus Acidisoma. The sequence continues at coordinate 119,183 of NZ_LMUQ01000084.1, read as the reverse complement.
CCTGCCGTGACGCCCGGAGAGACACTGATCCTCGCCGGCGCTCCTGGCACCGTTTTCAACCTACCCGACCCTCCTCCGACCCTCGGTGGGATCTATGACCCCAACGGCGGCGACACAATCAATGTCGGCAGTCAGAATATCCCGATTTTCCTCCAGACCGGCTTGGCCACGGGAACCGTCGTCAACACAAACACCGGCAGCGACATCGTCTATGCCGGCGGCGCCGATACCATCAACGCCGGCTCGGGCAGCGATACGGTCATTGGTGTAGCTGGCAACAACACAGTCATCGGGGGCTCGGGTCCGATCATCGTCGATGGGCGGAACGATGTTGACCTGCGCTTTGTTGGCGGTTCCGGAGCAGTCTCCGTTATTGGCGGTTCGGGGAATTCTGTTCTCTTTGGCAGTACGGGCTCGGCGGGTACCTACCTGCAGGGAGGCGCCGGCAATAGCACGCTGATCGGCGGCTCCGGCACCGGGCCATCGACGATCGGTGGCGGCGATAACACCACCGCCTTCGCCGCAGGCACAGGTCCCACAACCCTGATTGCGGGCACGGGCACATCCGTGCTGGATGGCCTGACCGGCAAAGGCGTTGAATCCTTCAGCACCAGCCCCTTCGCCACCACGGGCACCAGCGCCCTAATAGCGCTAAATGGCGCGGCCGATACCGTAGTTGGCGGTTCGGGCAACTCGACAGTAATCGGCGGCGCCGGCCCCGATACCTATGCCTTTCTGTCCGGCCACGCCGGTGGCAGCGAGACCATCCTGGGCTTGAAGTTCGGTGACAAGCTGGTCTTCGGCTTCTATCAAGGCAATGCAATCGCGAGCGAAGGCGTCACCAACGGCAGTGACGTGATCAAGCTCACGGACGGCACCTCGATCACCCTGGCGGGTTTCGACCACAAGCTTTTCAGCTAAGGATTGAATGGGGTAGCGAATACAGGGCTTAAAGCGGCTCAAGGCATAAATTTATATACGTAGCGGGCAGCGTAAAACTTTAATGCCCGCTACGTACCAGCGCTAAGTGGCTGTTTCAGACCTCAATAGTCTCCTTCCAAATCGCAGCACGCGCGTCAAACTCAACGCTTTGATGCCGCTGTCCTGGAGATATCCTTCCATTTGCCAACTGCAATTGAGGTCTCTAAAAATGCAAACTTCCGGAGGACACCTCCGTAGTTGCTTCGAGCAACTAGAATTTTGTCAAGCTCACAAGATCTGGATCTTGAGCTGACCGTCGAGAATTAAGGCGTGACGCTTTCCGGCTTCTTTGACACCGTATACGGTGGGAGCCTGTATGGCTGGGCTCGTGATGATGCCGATCCCACTCCAGTTTGGGTCGAGGCCGTAACCGAGGACGGCCAAGTTCTAGGCACCGCAAAAGCCGATATATTTCGTGACGATCTACTACTTGCCGGTTTGGGTGACGGTTGTTGCGCCTACAAGATCGACATCAACGGCAATATCACTGATCTCGTTGACGCTAAAGTATCCACTCGCCAAGTCGGCAGAACCAGCTGTTTAGCTGGATCGCCAATAACCATCCAGCTCAACCCAAACTTCCAGTATCTCTTGACACGCGGCACTCGGGCCCAACCGGTTCTAAACAAGCTGCGGGCTAGACTGGACCGCGAAGCGGGTACAGACGCGATATCGATTATCATGCCGGTTTTCAATACTCCACAAGCTTGGCTTATCGAGGCACTGGAAAGCGTCAGAGCGCAGTGGTGCAGTCGGTGGGAACTCATATGCGTCGACGACGGTAGTGCCGCTTCTCACGTTTTACCAATTTTGCGCGGCTATGCGAAAATTGATGAGCGGATACGAATACTCCAGTCACCTCACAATGTTGGTACCGCTAAAGCAACAAACTTCGGATTGCGAGCGGCAAAATACGACTATGTCGTCTTTATGGATCACGACGACTACTTAGAGCCGCACGCCATCTGGCGACTGATCAGGGCGGTCCAAAAATCTAAGGCCGATCTACTCTACTCAGACGAAGTAGTCACATCCGATTCAATAGAACACATTCTTGACATTCGCGCTCGCCCAGCATTCTCGTACGACTACTATCTATCTCACCCGTACTTCGTACATTTGGTTTGCGTAAAGCGCGAAATTGCATACCGCGTAGGGGGGTGGAATGAAGAGTTAGCGATCTCGGCCGATGTAGACTTTGTCCTGAGAGTCATCGAGCATGCGAACACCGTGGCACATGTACCATCTGTGCTATATCGATGGAGGACCCATGGAAACAGCGCAGGACACTCGAAACAAGAAGCCGTCACCACTACCACCACTATGGTTCTGCAACGCCATCTCGATCGAACCGGGACAAAAGCTACAGCCTCTCCAGGCATCTCGTTCAACCAATATCGGATATCTTGGCCGATTCCTGAAGGCCGTACTCTAATAGTAGTGCCTACTAAGAATAGCGCTGAACTTCTGCAAAAATGCATAACGTCCATTGAAGAAACAGTGTATCCGAATCGATACCGGCTAGTGGTGGTAGATCATCAATCGGATGACCGCAGGACCAAGCACTACCTGAGGCAGACCGTGTCTAAACGGCATATAGTGATGCCGTACAAAGGAAATTTCAATTTTTCGCGTATGAATAATCTAGCAGTCCAACAGCATAGTCATGGCTGCGAGTTTGTACTGTTTTTGAACAATGATGTAGAAGCGACCGAAAAGGGGTGGCTAGAACGCATGACAAGCCTAGCCGCTCGACCCGGAATCGGTATAGTAGGGCCAAGCTTGTTATTCGGCGACAGACGGATTCAGCATGCGGGAGTAATAGTCGGTTACAGCGATGCAGCTGAACATGTGGGCAAATTTGTGACATTCGAAGACGAGGCAGGAGCACGGACCCTCGGCGCCAATTGCACGCTGACCTCAGTACGGGATTTCTCTGCTGTCACGGGTGCCTGTCTCATGATGCGCTTATCGGTTTTTCAGGAGGTCGGCGGCTTCCGGGAAGAATTTCCCGTCGCTTTCAACGATACTGACATGTGCTTGCGCGTTCGAGATCTCGGTTACCGAGTGCTCTACGACGGACATACGTCTCTCTACCATCATGAGTCAGCTACCCGCACGCAAACCAATGATCTAATTCACCCGGAAGATACGAAGCTTTTCCAAAAGAGGTGGAAGCATTTAATGCACGGTGCAGATCCCTTCTATCATCCGTTTCTAAGTCTGACAGTGCAAGATCATATCCTGGCTGAAAGGCTCATTGTGGCGCCTGCCTCTCCGCGCATTGTCAATACCTCCCCGCTTGGAGGCGTAACATGAGAGTCAGCTTGGGCCCACTTGTTAAATGCGATAGCTTACGGCGGTGGCTGACCGTGCAGAAACCGTCACGGTATCGAATTTAGGGCGGCTATTCAGCGATGACACCTAACATAGTTGATCTTCCGGAAAGCGCTCGCGTTGATACGCTCTTTTCTCCAGCTTTCTCCACCTCTCCCCCGCAACTACGCAACGCTGAGTTGTTAAGTCCTAGACTGCGAGAACTTTACAAGCATCTTTGGAACCAAACGCGGCCGCGTGAGGAAATCGTCTGCAGTGTTGTTTTAAACGCCATAGTTGAGGGACCTGGCTTAGTATTTGATGCAGATCTCAATCTCATACGGCAAACCATTCACCAAGCTACACCTGCTGAGATAGAGGCGGCGACCCACGGTGTGCATCATTACGTGAAGAATGGACTTCTAGCTACGAAGCCCGGCGTCACCCTACTCTGTGAGAAGGCAGGTATCGGCAACTACGGCCACTGGCTAATCGAGATGTTGCCAATCGCATTTTTGAATCTGAAGCATCTCTGCGTTCCGGGCGGGTGGCGATTGCGGCTGCCGGTGGCAGGGTCTGCTATGAATGCCGTCATGCTGGCCTCCACAGAGCTAATCGGTGTGCCACCTTCCCAAATCGATATACGGGACAACGGTCCACAGCAATATGAACAACTCGTAATAATGCGCGGGCTTAGTCACCACGGCATCCACTATTCACCTCGAATTATTGATTGCATGGAGCAGATGGCCGCTGCGGTGCCCGCACAAGGGGTCGAAAAGATTTGGGTTAGCCGTGTCGGTGAGCGGCGCAGCATAGCTGACGAAGCCGAAACGTGCATGAAATTAGCGGAGCAGGGTTGGTATATAGCTGAACCCGGCAAAATGACGTTGCGGGATCAGATCAGTCTGTTTAAGGGAGCGCGGCGCATCGCGGGTGTAAATGGTGCTGGATTAACGAACCTTGTTTTTGCAAGCTCCGAGGCTGAGATAACGTCGTTTATCCCATCACCGATGCCGGATGTGTTCTTTTGGATGTTGGCCGGCTTTAAAGGACAAACTTACAGAGAAGTGCGTTGTCGGCAAATGGAGGATCCCCAGGAGCCGGAGGGTTGGAACAGCAAACTGCTGATTAATATCTCTGACATCCTTTCAGGATTAAGCTCACCGTGGTAGACTGTAGCAACCTGGGAATGAGTAGAGAAGATGGTCTTGCAGTCCTCCGCATGGTAGCCGTAGGGGCCGCCTAGCGGGCAAAATTCTCTAAAGCGACTAGGGCGGAGACGTAATTACGCTCGAAAAACACTTAAATTTATGTTGGTATACATCTCCCCGCTGCCATGCAAAAGGGGTTGAGCATTCGTTTCATTAAGTAGGGATATGATGACCCTTCGCTCTGCTGTAAGACGACGTAAGGCACAAGTGCAGCCACAAGAAGATCCACTTGGTCAGGGTATTCACCGCGATTCTACAGAAGAGCTCGCTAACTCGACTTCTGCTCTGGCGTTACATGCACGTGGCGACACTGAAAGTGGAACTTTGAATGGGCAGAAAGATCCAACGATCACCCGTCTCGAGGTGGCTTTGGCGAGACGCAACGCTGAACTCGCAAAGATCGCTCTTTATCTGAAGAGTATAGAGGAAGAGCAGTCCCAGCAGCAACGTGAACTGGATCGAGTATCAAAGGCGCTAGACAACGCGACAGAGGAAAACCTAGCTCTTCAAGACAGTCTGTTAAAACTCGGCGAAAGTAAGGACCGACTACGCTTTTCCCGAGCGTTAACGCTTCATGAGAAGCATAAGACGTCTGCCTCATCTGAGTTCGACCAGAAGCTGTTACACCATCCCGCACGAACTCGCATCTCTGAAGAGGAGATACGAGAACTCGCGACAGGCACCCGTCTATTTGACGTTCATTGGTACATCAAAAGATACTCGCTAATCGGATTAGATGACGAAGGAGCGTTAAACCATTACTTTGACCTGGGACATCGGCTCGGCTACAACCCTGGTCCGCACTTTGACGGCCAACACTATATCGCAAGCAACGCAGATCTTGACGATGGCGTTACGAATCCGCTCCGCCACTATATTCAATTTGGTGTGTGTGAAGGGAGACCCATTACCGCAGTCCAGGAGGAAATGAAGGTCCGCATAATTATGATGCAGCGAAATGAGGTGGATCTGATCTACCCTTGGGTCCTATATCACGGAGTAAGGTTCGGATTTCAGAATCTTCGTGTTATTGACAATGGATCCTCGGACTCGTTCCAGCCACGACTTGACTACCTTCAGTCGATTGGTGTTCAGGTCAGTCGGCAATACAATAGTCGTGAGGACTTTGTGAATAAGGGACGAATTATCTCCGAAATCATTAAGCACTATGATGAGGAAGATCCAGCAGACTTCTATTTTCCTTTGGACTGCGATGAGTTCGTAGGGGTGGAACTTCAGGGGGGTCAATTATCTTTCTACGAAGCGGACATCTTCAACGAGCTACGTGACCATTATAAATCAAGCGAAGCCCTTACGGTCGCAACCTACTTCGACAATCATCCAACGGAAACGGCAAGTTTCAAACGTACGACAGGGCAGCGCAAGTCCTTCTTTGCCGAAGGGACGTGCCAATCGTTGGACAGAGGTTTCAACAACCCAAAATTGAAGGGCGGAGGGGGTAGAAAAAAGACCTCTATCGTATACATGCACTACCATTTTAAGCCTTATCCGATTGTACGGCAGCATGCCCGTCAAAAGCTTGAGGCATTTTTGGAAGACTTCTCGAAAGAAGCGTTACGGCAATACATCAGCGAGAAGAGGACTGGGTTTCATTCTGCGCGGCATCTCCTAGTCGGAGAGCGCGAATATCTGACGCGAGACCCCTCGCTTTTTAAGAATGTCGCGGCTTTTGCTGAGGCCTTCAAGAGTTTAGGCATCCCCCTCCCATTTTCAGAGGATTAGGCGGTTTAAGGCCGATAAATGGCAAATAGGGTGCCTTGTCTGTTTTCAGGCGCAAACTGCGGCATCGGAACCTACGACTATCTGGTGCTTATCCGTATCTTGCTCGCTATCCACTAGTGTTGGTTTATTTTGTGGTCGACTGGAATCATATTTAATGGCAGTGTCCGAACGCAGATTTCCCGATTATGTGCCTTCCGTAGCACAGGGTCGCATGACCGTGGCGGTATGCGTACATGCCTTTTATCTCGATGTACTGCAAGATATGATGCCATATCTGAACAACATACCGGGTCCGATCGATCTTTTCGTGACATGCCTGGAAGAGCGTCGGTCAGAAGTCTTATCGATTCTAGAAATGGCGAGCATTCCTGGGAAGATACTAGTTGTCGAAAACGTCGGCATGGACGTTCTACCGTTTATCCAAGCCACTAAAGAATACCGACTTCACGAATATGATGTCGTACTCAAACTCCATACAAAGAACAACTTTTCTCACCAAGGGCGTACGCAGTTACAGATGTTTCTGAAGTTACTTTTAGGTTCGACAGAGCTGGTGGGAGATATTTTGGCGGCATTTTCGACCCGTCGTCATCTCTTGATGGTCGGCCCACATGACCTGTATCGATCGGCCCACTATATGGCGTATAATAATCGAAGAATGATAGTCGAAGTCTGTGATGCGCTTGAGAAGCCGGCAGATACGATTGATTGGGGCTTTTTTGCCGGAACGATGTTCTGGATTAGGGGCTCTAGACTAGCCACTTTGGCGCGGAGTCACAAAGCGCTTATCGCTGCGACACAGAAACAGGCCTTCGGAAAAGAGTTAACAGGGCGCGACGGCTCGGTTGCACATGCATTGGAACGGGTATGGGGTGTATTGAGCTCTTCCAAGGTTAGAGAAATCGGCCTGACCTACCGATGTGACGCAGAGTTAACGAAATTCTCGCTTCGAGTTGAAGCTGATAACCTTATTTTAAAGGAGCCAATTAGGCGAATAGGGGCGGGCGACATTCTCGATCGGTGGTCGCGAGCACGCGAGGACGTGGAAGCAATTCGGCGAGCGGGTAGTTTTGATGTTTCCTACTATTGCTCTAGAACCGACGAATGTCGGTTATATGGCATCGATCCCCATCTGCATTTTGTGCTGTACGGTGACTTGTTTTCGATTGATCCGTCGCCGACGTTCTCGACGTCGTACTATCAGTTGCGTCGACCTGACGTTTACAGAAAAGGGGTGAACACCCTTGCTCACTATTCTACGTTTGGGAAACATGAAGGATACACAGGAAGCCCAAGTTTCGAAGGCTGGTATGAAGTAGCAAGATCACAGCGCCTTTTAGACGAACAGTGGTACTTGGAGGAGCATGGTAGTGTTGAAATATCTGGGCTCTCGCCCGTCGAGCATTATCGCCATCTAGGACAGTATTTGGGTGTTGCAACCTCCGCGAATTTTGATCCGGCCCTTATTCCGGTTCTGAGGTCGGCTAAGGACGACGAGTTAGAGGTCGATCCGCTAGCAACGTTTCTGCGATTCCACTATTTAGAGGAAGCAAAGGCCTATAATGAACTGACGCGAGTTCTGCAGAACAATGATTATGCCGTCGTTCCTGACCTAGTGGGAAGCATTTTTGAGCGATTTGGTCTAACGATGGCCCCACTCTCGGCTTTAGCTCTTTATCATATTCGTGTTGGAGATTGGACTCAAGCGAAGGTGCTGCTCGAGCGCTATTGGGAAGCGTTGAGATGTAAAACGCTCCCTACAAGACACCGGCGCTCTATTTTGCCATCGAGCAATGTCGGAAATGGCGTCTTTCAGGACGTTACGCCAGCAAGGGATCAGACGCCAGTATCGATATGTGTTTACACCGCTCTATATGGCGACATAGATGTGTTGCCCCCCATATTAAGTGTATCTAAGTATTGCCGATTCGTTTGTTTCACCGACGCGCCCGGTGACGTGGAGGGGTGGGAGTATCGGATCGTCGAGCCTGGGTTGGGCGATACCAACCTCGACGCTAAGTTTTACAAAGTGCTGTCGGACAACTTTCTTGCGAATTTCGACTACTCGCTTTTCGTTGATGCGAACACGTTGCTAATGGGGCGCCTCGATGAGTTAATTGAAAAGTATTTGATCGGCAACCGGTTTGTGATGTTTCGGCACCCTGAACGGAGCGATGTATACACGGAAGCAGTGGCCATTGTGGAGTCGGAACGACACAGTCCGGCACAACTACTTCGCCAGCTTCAAGCATATAGTAAAGTTGGGCTGCCTAATGATTCGGGCCTTATCGAAGCGTCGTTCATATGGCGAGCATTCGACGAACCCCGCGTTAGCGAGCTAATGACAGAGTGGTGGGAGCATATCCTCGATTATAGCAAACGCGACCAGCTCAGCCTTGGGTTCCTGATGTGGAAAAATGACATTCGCCCTTTGACGATTCCTAATGAAGTAGGAAATCCAAGAGAAAACAAATACTTTATGAAACTTCCGCACGCCAAGCTCCCACATGCGGTGCAGGCGACCAAGGAGCGCCACAGGGTCACGTCGTCGAAAAGGCATGCAGATGTATGGTTCCTTTACGGAAGTAAGTACGTGAATTCTGGGTCCTCGGTGCTGCGTGGCAGCCAGCTCTCCGAAATACTTCGTTCTGTCGTTCCAGAATCGCGCGGCGTGTTCTACACGTCGTTCGACGAGATCTCCGACAAGATCATAGTTCTTACAAAAGGTTACATGGCTCAAGTCGGAGAGGAAGGCGTTCGTAAACTGAAGGAGCGCGGTAATGTTTTACTGGCGGACTTCGTCGACGCCCGGCCTAACGATGAAATAATTCCATTCATAGACGTGTTAATCGCATCTTCTCTACGCTCCTTCGTTGACTACAGAAGGCGCTATCCAACGGTTAGAGTGCACCATATCACACATCATGTTGACACCCGAATCGTGCCTGGCCTAGTGCCCCAAAAGTTCTCAGCTGGCTATTTCGGCGAGCTCATCAATACGATTGCTACGGGCGAAATCAGGAATGTAGTGGATTTCGTATCTGTGGATACTAGTACATCTCAATCGGGCTGGTTGAACCGTCTTCAAGACTACAGCTTTCACTACGCAGTTAGACGCGAACGTGAAATCGATCACTTCAAGCCTTTCTTGAAGGGGTTCGTCGCTGCACATTGCGGCGCGAACATGCTTATTCAAGTGAACGCGGGGGACGCTAGGTTTTATCTGGGAGAGGATTATCCGTATCTGTTGCCAGCAAATCCAACTCCAGATGAGATAGTGGAGTCGTTACGAAACGCAAGAGATAGCATTCATGGGCCGGAATGGCGCGCTGGTATGGCTGTCATGAAAGAAGTAAAAGAACGCAGCAGTCGCGACTATGTGGTGCGTGAGTTGCTGTACTTACTAAAAACGCTTTAATACAAAGGCCCTGCGAGACCTGAGCGCCGGGTGGGACAATGGGGCAGTCAGCGGCGAAGATGTAGAGATCGGACCGACCACCTTGAAGAGAGGTGCAAGACGCCTGCCAAATCACAGCCATCTAGCGAGGGCGAGCTAATGCAGAAGATTGTGTTAATAGGCCATAGCCACGTTCATGCTATTGAGCGTGCGATAGCAAAAGAGTTTGGGACAGTGATCCAAGTCGAGACTGTTCTATTAAACGAGCTCGAAGAGGTAGTAAGAAACAAGTCAGCTCCGTCGGTCTCCTCTTTAATTCCGCAAGCACTGACTAAAGCGGTGGGCAAGCTGGTGGGAGTGACCGATTTACCAGTATCGGACCTGTCGCGGGTTGCAAAAAGCAACCATATCTTGACGGTTATGTCGGTTGGAGGAAATGCGCATAATACGATTGGCTTGCTGAGAGTCGGGCCTCTATACGACTTTAATTTTCCAAATGAGGAACGAGAGCTCGTTCCAGGTGCGGAGCGCCAGGAATTCGAGGCGGTTCGAGACATGTTCAAAGTTAGATGCAGAAGTTACTTCCCACAGATTAAAACCATTGCAGATCTGATGGAAACAAATCTAATTCAGCTAGAGGCGCCGCCCCCAAAAAAGGACGACCTCTATATTATCAAACATCTCGACCCCTATTTTCAGCGGATAGTAGGAGCTCGGACCCCCAGCCTCACGCCATCTCAAATCCGGCTCAAGTTATGGCGTCTGCTTGGAGTCGTGTTTAGCGATGTTTGCAATTCGTTCGGTGTTCCATACTTGGAAAGTCCAAAGCTGACGAGAGATCCAGATGGTTTTCTTCTTCCAGAAGGTTATGGAGACGCCACACATGCCAATGAATGGTACGCTCGTCATGTTATAGAGGACCTCCTTGCGCACAAGGTGGTCGTGCAGAAAGCTTCGAATTCCCCAACCACGCGATTGAGACCGCCAAAGGCGTCAACTCCATATTCTACAAAAAACGCGGGAGCTTTCTGGAAAGCTTCGGTAGCGGAGACAGATCCAACGGAAGTGGATCCCGTGGATCCTATAGCTTTTAGGATAGAAAAGGACACCAAGATCGTAACTGCGGGAAGCTGCTTTGCTCAACACATTGCCAAGCGGCTACAGGCGAAAGGTTTCAGCTATTATATTACCGAGACCGCCCATCCTATCATTGATAGCGAGACGGCAGAACGGTTCAACTTCGGAACGTTCTCTGCGCGTTATGGGAATATATATACCTCACGACAACTTGATCAGCTTTTTGATAGGGCTTATGGAGTGTTCAAACCGGTTGATGAGGCGTGGAGCTTCGACGGTGGTTTTGTAGATCCTTTTCGTCCTCGGATTCAACCCAATGCGTTCACTTCAAAGAAGGAATTGTTGAGTAGCCGGGAGACCCATCTTGCTGCCGTACGGCGCGCATTTGAGGGTTTGGACCTCTTCGTTTTTACTATGGGCCTAACTGAGTGCTGGTCATCCAAAGTTGACGGCGCGGTATTCCCACTATGCCCTGGTGTGGCAGGCGGGGTGTTTGACGATGAGCTCTACGGCTTTCATAACCTGACAGTAGACGAAGTGATTAAGGATATGAAGTCATTTATTAGCAAACTTCGTACAGTAAATCCGAATGCCGCGGTTTTGCTAACCGTCTCACCAGTTCCGCTTATTGCGACGGCAACCGACAAACACATCCTTAATGCCACGTCTCATTCCAAAGCGGTTCTTCGCGTTTCGGCTGAGGTACTGCAGAATTTAGATAACGTGTTCTACTTCCCATCATATGAGATAGTAACAGGAGGCTTTTCGAGGGGCCGATACTTCGGCCCCGATTTACGTGAAATCTCGGAGGCGGGGGTCGACCATGTGATGAAGTTGTTCTTCCGCCACCTCGCTGACGTAGATATCGTAGAATCTCTAGAGATCGATAATTCTCCTAAGGATGAAGATGCCCTTAGGTTGAACGAGAAGATCGTCAATATAATCTGCGACGAGGAAGCCCTGCTAACTGAATAGGACGCTACGGACCTACTGTTATGAGGGGTGGTCTGAATTACCTCAACTGTAGAGGCCGTTATGCACTTGCGTGAGGATGGCGGTGTGCTTGAGCGTGTGTCTGACGAACGCGATGACGTGGAACCCGACAAGCGGGGTCGCGTAGCTCTCGTAGTCTTTGACGATCTTACAACAACACATGTCCTCAGTTGGCGTTCCGTCGGCTATGCCGATGGAACCTTAAGCCAGCTCTGATCAGGCGAAGGACGTCCCCCTATCATGTGCAAAACCGGTAGTGTTGCCGATCCTGTTGACGGCCATATTAACCTTCGGTCAACGCTTGTGCTGCGCGCCGTCCCGCCTGGCCCGAGTACTGGCCTCCGACGTCGAGCGCAGTGTGCGACTATCTATGATCGCGGCCGACGGCTCTTCCTTACATCCCATCGCCAGGCGCAATACCGAGCGCAAACCTTGAGTCAGGGATTCGAAGATCCTGCTGTGAACCATCGAAGTGCTTGTCGATGGACCGAGTGCAAGATCGAAAATCGCTCAACATGATCCGCCATTCCGCCATACGACGCCTAACGGATCATATATCGCAGAGCGTTAAACCGCTTTGCAGCGAATGTTCTGGAGGTGCATTCTCCATCATCAGGGGTCAGATGGCCAGCAACCGCTCCTCGTCGCTGACATCAGGCGAGTATGGCTTACGGGCAGTGGCAGCACATATCCTTCGTCATTGGACCAGTGTTGCTCAAAAGTACATAACAATCTCTAGCTGACGTTCACTGAGGCTCTCGATGGCTTCAAAGGAGAAGTTCTATGGCGGCACACGTGTTAGATTATCTTCTCCAACGTTCGGGAAAGTGGTCACCGCTTTCCAATCTTCGGTATCCGCCGTTCGGTGTGGTCCTCGGCTTGGTGGTAGCGCTTGTGTCGCTTCCTGTGTTTAAGGTCGAAGCAAAAGATGCGTCGCAAGTGCACTGGCCAGAGGCTTCTAAAAGAGCAAGTGTTTCAGGGAAGTTCGACGGTTCACCCATTGTGGTCAGCGTGTCGAGCCGCACGGCGGGGGCCATTGATAGCCTTGTCTGGAAAAATAAGGAATTCGTTGATCGGAGTGATCACGGCCGCGAATTTCAATCAGCTACTTTTTACTATGGAAAGGGGGGATGCTTCAATCCCACGGAAGCCGGTTCAAACAGAGATGGTCAGGGACCAGCTAGCACAAGCAACCTCTTATCCCTTGTTTATTCTGGCTCGACACTTACGACAAAAAGCTTAATGGCGTTCTGGGTGGGCCCTGGCGAGGCACCCGATAAATGTCATGGCTCGGTATCGGCCGTCAAGTCCGCGGTTTCGAATGATATGCTCACGAAAACAATTACAATTGGAGTCTTTGGGATTCCAAACGCTATCGAGTATAAAGTGAATTTCCTTGTTCCTGAGGCGCGGACTTTGGGTGGGTTTGAGGCGCTTACTGGTTACATGCCACCGGAGTTCTCCAAGTTCTGGACCTATGACCCCGTTCATAACGAGCTGTCTAAGCTCTCAGACGGACCTGGTAAACAATCTCTTCCCATTATTTTCTCGACCGAGGATCAACGTTATGCGATCGGAGTGTATAGCCCTGGCGGCGAGCCCCATCGCTCGACGCCCCCTATCTATAGCAGGTTTAGATTCACTGAAGCAGCTCGGATCACAAAGACAGTAAAATGGAATTGTTATTTCGAGGAACACGAGGTTTCCCTAGGTGACCATGCTTTTAGCTGTTATATGGTGTTGGGTGACATGGCGGAGGTGCAAGCGGGAATGCGAGCTGTATGCAAGGCCGCTCAACCCGCTCGATGTTAGTAGAAGCTTGGAATGGCAAGCTTGCCCAGCTATCGGGATCGGTCGCTTCGTGACGTTCTAGTATTGGAAGAAGTGATGCTACCTTATAATGAACTCGTAAAGTTAACTCAAGTAGATCCCAATCTAGCTTTATGGGATGACCGTGCGGAAGAGGTTGCGGGGTTTTTTAAAATCTCTAAAGATGATGCAATAGAAGAGTATCGTTTATTAAATGTTGATCTTGGGAAGAAGCCGCCGGGTTCATTATTCATCGAACAGAGCCACAGCTCAGTCATCAAGTCGTATCTCGACCCTATATTTTTGCGAACGAGCATAACCCGGCTCATGTTAAAATATGACCGATTTAATCAGGCTTATCGGGTTTTGACAGCAATCTCTCGGGATAGGCAAAGCTCCGACTACAGCGGTCTCAGAGTGATCGACTATGGTTGTGGAGCGGCAGATTACTCTCTAATGTTCGCAGCTCTTGGGGCCAGGCCCGTTCTAGTTGATATTGGCGGAGGACCAATTGAGTTCGCGTCATATCGAATGCAACGCCGCAACATTAGTTATAAGGCCATTGCTGTGACTAGCGACAGAGAATACCCGGCGCTGCCGAAGGTCGACATAATCAATGCGACCGAGGTACTTGAGCATGTTCTAGATCCGCCCTTCATGCTACAGAGATTCGCCCAAGCGTTGAACCCGAATGGCTATTTTACATTCAGCGATTACCCTCTAAAGGCGAAGAGTGTCGGAGGCGCTCACCTGAAAGCCGCGGCAGAGCTTAGGGAAGCTACACTCGATCGGTTGAATAGGCTCTTCATACCTGTTTGGGCTGACCCAAGTGTAGGATACGTGTATAGGCCTGCTCTCACTCATGCCGTTGAAGGAGCGTGATGTTTGGTCGAACGTCAGCCAGTGCAGGACGTTCGACCACATTACGACAGTGGTAGTGGAATGGGCTGGTGCGGCGCATTCCAAGCGGCGACGAGTTTGGCGAATTGGGAGAGTTGAGGCATGTTCTTCTGGACGTGCACTTTCCAAATCGGTAGATAACTTCGGTCAGACCAACTCAGCGAACCCAGGGACGTGGATTCTTCCAACCGGCCAACTGGTCTAATGATAGCACGGAGTCTCTCAAAGAGTACAAGGGCTTTTGCTAAGCACAGCGCGAGTAATTATTCATCGCTTTCGCAACGCGAAATGGATATTGATTTTCTCAGCATCCTCATGAACGATGTCGAAAGCGAGTTTCGTCTGAAGAGCACGGAGGAATTCCGAAACGCTTTCGGGCGTAAAAGTATAAACGTGGATGCTCACTGCTGTTCTCCAATGGCGTTCAACAACTTCTCTTTCAAACCGCGCGGTTCCTGGAGCCAGTGTATGGTTGGCATAAAAATCGATATATTGCTCAAGCGGGGCAGTATTATCCCGACTGATAAAGGCGTTCATGAGAACATCTGAGGAAGTAATTGCTCGTGGAGCATCAAACGTCTTATCTCTGTTAGGCAAAATGGCATAGATAATGCCGCCCGGCTTTGTGATGCGGAGCCATTCTTCAAGAGCCATACCTGGGTTGGGGAAGTGCTCTAGCACGTGGGAGCTAAGAACAAAATCGAATGCTTCAGCAGCAATGAACGAATAAGGGATGGATTTGGCAACCAGTTGAGGAGCTTGGATATGCGCCTCGCGGGGATCTCCACTATACGAGCGCTTTAGCCTCGACATGTCCTCTCGGTCTAAGTAGATGACTGTGGCTTCTAGATCAAAGGGCTGATGGAGAGCTCCGATCTCCAATCCTAGACCGTGGCATAGCTCGTAGGCTTTTCGACCCATTGGAGACGATCGTGAAATTTTTCCAACCATTGTGCTTCCATTCAAATAAAAGAGCCGCGCGTTTGCTACCTAGTTCACGACGCTAACCTACCATTGCGCATCGTGCTACCCCTCACCCGACACACTGGGCGGCTCGACGACTCTTTTATTGCCGGCTGTTTAGTTTGCACCTGCACGGCACTAAGCCAGGTCCCTCCCTTCTCGAGGCCCTGGTCCTGCAACCCTCACTCGCCGTCCTTGGCTGAGCGGCGTCCTTTCAGAAGAGCTAGTAGTCTTTTGACGGGAGTGGCCACCGGTGGCGCCGAGGCCGATTCGATCGGCGCTCTGTCGAGCAAATGCAGCAGCGCTAAGCGCTGCTGCATGAGCGGATTGTATGGGTCTTTTGAAAGTACAGATTGAGCGTGGAATTTCGCAAGATCGTTGATTGCAAGATTAAAACAAATCTCGTGGAATCGGAGTGCTATCCTAGCCTCTCTAAAATAGGTAGAGCCTGCCCGCCTCATAACACCTCGCGCGACAGCTACCTCTCCATTGCGCATCAGAAACTCGGCGAGAATGATATAGTCATCGGGGGAGCCAAGCACTGGACGCAGCAGTGGCACGGCGCGTGCGGCAGCAGAACGGGCCATCTTGTTCTGTTTGAGCTTCTCCAACGCCACTGCCGCCCGAATGAGATCGCTCGGCCGGGAAAGCTGAGGCAAAATCTCCGCGATTTCATTCCGAGCTGCGGCCGGTTGACCGTGATCGAGGTACACCTGGGCGAGAACTAATCGAGCACTTGGCTTGGCCTCCTCAGGTATAGCCTCCACAGCCCTGAGCGCGACCCTCCTCGCCGATGCTTCGTCCTTCATTCGACTGTAGTATCTCGCCACCTCAAGCAATTGTACAGCGGTGGTTCCGGGTAGGCTTTCTGCGTCTTTTAAGAGGCGTGACGCCTCGGCCGCTACCTTTTGAGAAGAAGCGCTAAGTGATCTCTCGACATACAGATGAACCAAGGCTCTTCTCGCCATGAAGTCAGATGGATCTTCTTCTAGTATTTTTTGGGCCACTATCTCAATTCGGGACGCGGCCGATACTTGCTTGTAGAGCGCCAGAAGTTTTTTCAGGTTTGATAGAGTCGGCTCGATCTCAGCCGCCATCTGATCAATATCGGCCAAGGCCGTAGCTTCATTGGTAGATTGCTGCCCCTTCTCTACGGCACTCATTGGCTCCCAAGCCTCTCCATTACATATGTCGCTCCATCGCAGGTTACAGGTTGCAACGAATTGCGCCAATGCCCTCTAATCTCGTCATGCCCACCGCGGATGCGGGTTCGTTACCCGTGGCCAGGACAGAGCTGGTTGACCTTGAAATCCCATAAGGCCGATCCTGAATTCATCAAGCGATCGAGCTGACACCCTATAGCCCCTGCTGTCTATGCCCATGCTTACGCTCACGCTATACCAAAGATAGTGCAGATATCACAAAGAGCCCGCTTAGTTATAGTATACATCGGCGACGTGCGGACTTTGGGGCTCGACCAGAGATTCGGGTCTGTCGGTTCGACAAGCTGATCAGATTTAAGCGGATTATGAAGTCATTATCTGTGGTCGAAGAGGAGGGATCCGTGCCTAATCTACCTAAGCCGCCGAACACTTTTGACGAGAACTTTTACCTACTAACCAATGCCGATGTGCAGGCCAAGGCAACTCAAGTTCCAGGCTTTACGGGTTGGGAACACTTTTTAACGCATGGGTATAAGGAGCTTCGCCTGGGAGTGACGACGGAGGCTTATAGAGATACCGAAAGGATTTTGGGGTATAAACCTACGCTTTACAATCCACCTCCTCATATGAGGAAGCGGGTTCACGGGGCCGAGGACTTGGTAGGCTTCGAGGCGGTCGGACGAGTGCTGGCTGCCAACGTCTTCGGAGAATTGATCCGCGCATCAAACCTTCCTCAGAATAGTAACATATTCGACTTTGGTGCCGGGTGTGGAAGGGTGATCAAGCCTTTCTATGAACTGTGCAGAGATGCTCACATCGGATCGGAAGGGTTTCGTTGGTTTGGTTCCGACATCGATGCGGAAACTATTAGTTGGTCCCAACGTTTTTTGCGACCAATCGGGTCATTTGTAATGAATGATCCGGAACCGCCTCTGCCTTTTGAAAATCAGTCTTTGTGATTTCGTGTACTCGATTTCGGTTTTCACACACCTCCCGGAAGATATGCAGCTGCGTTGGCTAGAAGAGCTAAGTAGAGTCACTAAACCGGACGGAGTCTTGGCTTTGAGCGTTCACGGAGCAGGTTTGTTCAACGGAAACCCACAACAGAAGAAAGATTTCAACAAGGCGGGGTTTTACTACTTAAAGGGGTCTGGAACGACTGGGCTTCCTGAGTTCTACCAGACAGCGTATCATGCAGAAGAATATATATACAGTCGCTGGAGCAAGTTCTTCACCATTGTAAAAATCCGCCCCCGAGGAATTGCAAACCGTCAAGACTTGGTTCTGTGCCAACCAAGGTTTAATGGGCGCTCCCGTCCAAAGTGAGTTCTTTCTTGGTGGTAGTAGTGCTAGCGCGCTAGCGTAGGTTCCCCAAAATGGTCGGGGAGGCGGGTGAGGGGCGAGGATGGTAAGGCTTTAGACGATCCTTGAGCGCTGCCGGTTACGCGTCTGCTGAATGCATCGTGAAGAGGTTCTCCAGATGGGCGGGGAGTCACCGGTGTACCGCCGTCGGTTGATGAGACATCTATGGGGAGCCTACGCAGAGATTGCGACGGCTGAAAGCTGCCGATGTCTGACCTGTGCAAGGTGTTTGGTATCCAAGCCGCTGGATGAGCCAAGTGGTGTTATAGATTCACGGAAGGCGAGAGTAGCGCAAGTCGAAGCTTCTCGACGGTGTGGAAAGTTTGGAGCCACAGCAGGTTTTCCTTAAGCGTCCGGATGAATCGCTCGGCGCAACCGTTGCCTTCGGGCGCGCGGACGTATGCTGGCGAGCTCTGGATGCCCAGGAACCGCATTTCAGTCTGGAAGGTATCGGACATGTATTGCGAACCGTGATCGTGGCGAACGGCAAGACGTGGCCGACCTCCTTGCCGTTGGCACCGAAGTGCCGACGCACACCCTGACGCAGCGGTTCGAGCGCTTCGAACCGAGTTCCACGCCGGGCGGCATGGAGGCCGATGCACTCGGCATTGTGGTGGTTGACGGCAATGAAGACCGCAACCTGTCCCTCGGCCGTCCAGGTCGTGGTCATGGCCGTGCCCCACATCGTGGCATCGTGTCGATAGCTTCGGGAATGATGGTGCCGTCATGGTTTCGCGGTCCACGCGGCTAGCCGACCCGGCCGGGCGCTAGTAAGTTGTTTTCGCCATAAGCCGCAACACCCGCCGCCGCGACGTGCGAACACCGGCGATCCGCATTCGGGCCCCAACCTTCCGGTGACCCTCGCCGTGGAAGGGGCTTTCGGAGAGGACGTCTCGGATCCGTTCGAGCAGGGCTCCATCCGGCATGGGGCCTGCGGGACCTGGTCTCTGCCGCTGCTGTCTCGGATGGCGGTATCGATAAATGCTCGCTTTGGCACTACGCCAGATCCGGCAAACGCGTGCGAGGCCGTAAGTTTACCGTTGCTGGGCGACAGTGTGCGGCTCATCGCCTCGACCTCCGGCGGCCCAAAGGGCCGCTGCTGCCCTCCAGCAAGGCAATCTTCTGCTCTAGCCGGCGGCAAACTTTTCCTCGCCATCGGGATTGGTCGATCACCACTTGGCCGGCCGTAAAGTCGTCAGCAACACCTTTGGCCCCTGGCAAGCAGATCTCGGTCACCTCCATGATTTTGCGTTGGCCCGGTTCGAGGTGGAAGCAGCCAGAGGCGCCGTAACCAAGGGTTGTATGCTTGCGCGTCTTGCTCCATGTTTGCTCGTCCATACTATCCCCTGCGGGAGAGCGTTGACTCAGGTCAGCCGCCGAAGGCGCAACCGGTCCCCGGAAACGCTCAGGTATCCAGGACCGCAAAGGGAAACGGATCTCTGGAAAGTCGGCGGGTTCAAGTCCGCCGCACCGACGGGGTAAGGATCCACACACCTATTCGAGGGTGCAGATCCGAACTCTCAGGTTCTGCGACAGAGGGGGGCCATCCCGTCGGTTTCTTACCGGCGGGAACCGTTGTGCGGAGATTGTATGCCTCACGATTCCGTCGAGAATGCATTGAAGACGACTCCGCTCGATGCACTGCATCGTCGCCTCGGCGCGCGCATGGTGCCTTTCGCCGGTTATGCCATGCCTGTGCAGTATCCTTCTGGTGTGCTTGCCGAACATCTGCATTGTCGCAGCTATGCCGCCCTGTTCGACGTCTCCCATATGGGTCAGGCCACACTATATGGTCCTGCCGCGGAGGCGTTAGAACGGCTGGTCCCGAGCAATATGCAGGAATTGAAGACATTTAGGCAGCGTTACACACTGCTGCTTGCCGAATCTGGCGGCATCCTGGACGATCTGATGGTTGCCAATTACGGCGACCGCCTGCGTATGGTCGTAAATGCGAGCCGCAAGGCAGATGACTACGCATATCTCAGAGCTCACTTGCCAGACAATATTCGGCTAGAGCCGCATGAGGACCGTGCCCTGCTGGCATTGCAGGGACCTTTGGCGGCTGCCGTCGTCGGCCGCCTGTCAGCTGAGGCAGCCGCTTTACCGTTCATGGCCGTAGCCGAAGTTAGTCTCGCCGGCACAGTATGTTGGATCTCCCGATCCGGATATACCGGTGAGGATGGCTTTGAAATTTCAGTCCCCGCTTTTAAGGCCGAGACTTTGGCCGAGCACTTCTTGGCAGAGACTGAGGTGGCGCCGGCCGGTCTCGGCGCTCGCGATTCCTTACGGCTAGAGGCGGGGCTATGCCTTTACGGCAGCGACATTGATGAAGGCGTCAATCCCATTGAAGCCGATCTGGCTTGGATAATAGGCAAGCGACGCAAAGCGGCATGGGATTTTGCCGGAGCTGCGACGATTCGCGCTCAACTCGATGATGGTCCGGCCCGACTACGCGTCGGACTACGCCTTGATGGCCGGGCTCTGGCCCGGCCCGGAGCGGAAATTCTCGCGTTGGATAGCAGTGTTGTCGGAGAAATTACCTCCGGTGGCTTTGCACCGAGTCTGGGGGTGCCAATCGCCATGGGCTATGTGCGCCCCGATCTTGCTACTGACGGCACTCCGCTTTTGCTGAGCGTGCGCGGCCGCCAGCTACCGGCGAGGATTGTTCCCATGCCTTTTGTTCCTCACCGCTATTTCCGATAAGGAATCATTAATGTCTGATGTGCGTTTCACAAAAGATCACGAATGGGTGCGCTTAGACGGCACCGTTGCAACGGTAGGTATCACGGACTACGCTCAGCAAGCTCTGGGAGACATCGTATTCGTCGAGCTGCCAGAAATCAGCCGCAAGGTCCAGGAGAGCGAGGCTTGCGCGGTGGTTGAAAGCGTCAAAGCCGCATCGGATGTGTTCGCGCCGCTCTCTGGTGAGGTGGTCGAATGCAACGCGGCGATTGTCGAAGATCCAGCGTTGGTCAATCGCGATCCGGCCGGAGAGGGTTGGCTATTCCGCCTAGAATTGGCTGATGCCACGGCGTTCAACTCACTGTTGGATAGAGCCGCATATGACACTCTTCTCGGGACGATTTAATGGCTGAGTTCGAGGTTATGTCGCATGCGATAGCAGAACTTTCAGTATTGGAGGCAGCCGATGGTTTTGTCAGCCGCCATATCGCACCCTCGGACAAGGAGATCGCCGATATGCTGCGCGTGGTCGGTGCGAACAGCCTGGAAGCACTGGTGGGCGAGACAGTACCAGCCTCGATCCGGGTGAAAACCAACCTGGCCTTGCCGCGGGCACTGGACGAGGTCGCGGTGATCGCGGAACTGCGTGCCATGGCCGCACGCAATGGCGGCGCGAAATCACTGATCGGGCAGGGCTATCATGGCACTCACACGCCGCCGGTGATTCTGCGCAACGTGCTGGAGAGCCCGGGCTGGTATACCGCCTACACGCCCTACCAGCCGGAGATAGCGCAGGGTAGATTGGAGGCGCTATTAAATTTCCAGACCATGATCTGCGAACTGACGAGCATGCAGATCGCCAATGCTTCGCTTTTGGATGAGGCAACGGCCGCCGCCGAGGCAATGACAATGGCGCATGCCGCCAGCAAGGCCCAATCAGACACCATCCTGATCGTCGCCGATCTGCATCCTCAGATCCAAGCGGTTTTGACAACACGGGCCGCTCCGCTGGGAATTTCACTGAAAATCTTTGCCGCCGGTGACGTAGAAGCGATCCGCGCAGCAAAGCCGGCGGCGATCATTTTGCAATACCCTGGCACCTCCGGCGAGCTGCGGGACTTGCGAACGGAGATCTCGGCGGCGCATGATGTGGGCGCGCTCGCAATTGTTGCCGCCGACCTGCTTGGTCTAGCTATGCTGACGCCACCTGGTGAGATGGGGGCGGATATTGTGGTTGGATCTGCCCAGCGCTTTGGAGTTCCGATGGGATTCGGTGGTCCGCATGCTGGATTCTTTGCGACGCGCGAAGCATTCAAACGGCAGATGCCAGGTCGCCTCGTTGGTGTCAGCCAGGATGCTGACGGCGCACCTGCACTGCGGCTGGCGTTGCAGACGCGCGAGCAGCACATCCGCCGCGAGAGGGCGACAAGCAATATCTGCACAGCGCAGGTTCTGCTGGCAGTGATAGCGGGCTTCTATGCCGTATGGCACGGGCCGGCAGGAATACGTCGGATCGCATCCCGGGTGAACCTGCAGGCGAGGCTGCTGGCCGATGCCGCAAGACAAGGTGGATATGTGCTTCGCCACGACTACTATTTCGACACGATCACCATCGAGGCTGGCCCGCGTGCCGACGCGCTAATGCACAGCGCTTTGGCGGCTGGCTTCAACCTGCGTCGTGTGGATGCGACTGGTGTCGCGATAGCCTTGGATGAGACTGTAACGCGTAATGACCTTATCGCCCTTGGGGAGGTGCTCGGCGGCTCGCTCGCAACGACGTCGATCTCAATTCCACCTACGTTGATGCGAGCTGGAGAGATCCTTCCGCAAGCTGTGTTCTCCAACTACCATGGCGAGCACGAGATGGTGCGCTACCTGAAGCGTCTGGAGGATCGCGACATCGCGCTAACTCGATGCATGATTCCGCTAGGCTCTTGCACTATGAAGCTGAACGCGACGGCAGAGATGATCCCGCTGACATTGCCAGGCTTCGCAGATATTCATCCCTTCGCGCCGGCCGACCAAACGCAAGGCTACACGGAGCTGATCACGCGACTTTCGGAATGGCTGCGCATCATCACCGGCTTCGCAGGCGTGTCACTGCAGCCCAACGCCGGCTCGCAAGGCGAGTATGCCGGGCTCCTGGCAATTCGAGCTTTTCATCAGGCCCGTGGAGAAGAGAAGCGAGATATTTGCCTGATCCCGTCATCCGCCCACGGTACAAATCCGGCCAGTGCAGCGATGGCCGGCTATCGCATCATTGTTGTGGGATGCGACAAGGATGGCAACATCGAGTTGGCCGATCTGCGCACCAAAATTGAATTACATGCTCCGAAACTGGCGGTGCTGATGGTGACCTACCCGAGCACGCATGGAGTATTCGAGGAAGACATCTGCGCCATTTGTGATCTTGTCCACCTGCATGGTGGTCAGGTCTATATGGATGGTGCCAACATGAACGCACAGGTCGGGCTGACTAGCCCAGCGGCGATCGGTGCCGATGTCTGTCACCTGAACCTGCACAAGACTTTCTGCATTCCGCATGGCGGCGGCGGGCCTGGCGTCGGGCCGATAGGTGTGGCAGCTCATCTAGTCCCCCATTTGCCGAATCATCCCATGCGCACCGATGCAGGTCCGGCGACTAGTTATGGCCCAGTGGCTGCGGCGCCGTTCGGCAGCGCTTCCATCCTGCCTATCAGTTACGCCTATATTCGCCTGATGGGGGGCGCCGGTCTGACACAGGCGACCAGAGTGGCGATTCTGAACGCTAACTACATCTCAAGCAGGCTGCGCCCCTATTATCCGGTGATGTATTCTGGTCGCTTAGGTCGAGTAGCGCATGAGTGCATTGTCGACTGCCGCAGTTTCCAAGCTGAGGCCGGAGTGACGGTGGAAGACATCGCCAAGCGGCTGCAGGATTATGGCTACCACGCGCCGACCATGTCCTGGCCGGTTGCGGGGACACTGATGATTGAACCGACCGAGAGCGAATCGAAGGTTGAACTAGACCGCTTCTGCGAGGCAATGATCGCGATTCGCCAGGAGATCGCTGACATTGCTGCAGGCCAAATGGATCGCGTAGATAATCCCTTAAAGGGCGCTCCGCATACAGCGCGATCTGTAATGACAGATAACTGGTCGCGTGATTATTCGCGCGCTCAAGCGGCCTTTCCGTTGCCGTGGATTGAGGGGCGGAAATACTGGCCTCCAGTAGCACGGGTCGACAACGTGTATGGCGATCGCAACCTGGTTTGTACCTGCACACCGCTCGAGGTTTACGCGCGAGCCGCCGAGTAGGCCTGGATCATAATGATCTAGGCCTAGCCGCTTTACGGTTCCCCTAAGCCTGCCGCTCCGCTATTCCGCCGCTCAACGATCCGCACGAAAGACAGAGACAGACCCATGCCCGACACCGCAGCCCGCACGACGGCCGAAGACTTCAAAGTCCGCGACATCAGCCTCGCCGGCTGGGGCCGCAAGGAGATCCTCATGGCCGAGGACGAGATGCCCGGCCTGATGGCGCTCCGCGCGGAATACGGCGCCGAGAAGCCCCTCGCCGGCGCCCGCATCGCCGGCTGCCTGCACATGACCATCCAGACCGCCGTGCTGATCGAAACGCTGACCGCGCTCGGCGCCACCGTGCGCTGGTCCTCCTGCAATATCTTCTCGACCCAGGATCACGCCGCCGCCGGCGTCGCCGCGGCCGGCATCCCCGTCTTCGCCTGGAAGGGCATGAACGAGGAGGAGTTCTGGTGGTGTATCGAGCAGACGGTGCGCGGT
>NZ_LMUQ01000084.1:93735-94793 GCF_009765865.1 Acidisoma sp. L85 | reverse complement strand
GAGAGCCTGGTGGATGCGATCCGTCGCGGCACCGATGTCATGATGGCCGGCAAGGTCGCCGTGGTCGCCGGCTTCGGCGATGTCGGCAAGGGCTCGGCCGCCAGCCTCAAGAACGGCGGCTGCCGCGTGCTGGTGACCGAGGCTGATCCGATCTGCGCCCTGCAGGCGGCGATGGAAGGCTACGAGGTTGTGACGATGGAGGATGCGGCCCCGCGCGGCGACATCTTCGTGACAGCCACAGGCAATGTCGATGTCATCACCATCGAGCATATGCGCGCGATGAAGAACCGTGCCATCGTCTGCAACATCGGCCATTTCGACAGCGAAATTCAGATCGACGCGCTCCGCAACTACGTCTGGGAGAACGTCAAGCCGCAGGTCGATGAGGTGATCTTCCCCGACCACAAGCGCCTGATCCTGCTCAGCGAGGGTCGGTTGGTGAACCTCGGCAACGGCACGGGCCATCCCAGTTTCGTCATGAGCGCCTCATTCACCAACCAGGTTCTCGCCCAGTTGGAACTGTGGCAGGCCCCGGCCGGCAAATACGAAAACAAAGTCTACACATTGCCGAAGCTGCTCGACGAAAAGGTTGCGGCCTTGCATCTCGCCAAGGTCGGCGCCGCGCTGACGAAACTGACGCCGAAGCAGGCGGAATACATCGGCGCGGCCGGGGTCAACGGCCCATTCAAGCACGACCTCTACCGGTATTGAGAAGCAGGTAAACCATACTTCCTCGGCACGCTAAGTGGATTCCGAGGTTTTCGGCCGGGACTAGATGCTCTTCCAACTTGGCGTCCGCGCGGAGACAGTTTCAGAAGGGCCAATGCCATTCGCAGCGCGAGCGCCTGAACGACTACGAACACTCAGGGCGGAGCAGTGCGTGCATGACCATTCCTGCCGCGCCCTGAGCGGATGGCTGCGCTGGCGGCCGTATAGCCGGTCAGGCTGCGGCTTGACCGAAGTGATCAACCCGCAAGCCGCCGGTTCAGCGTCCGAAGGCGGACTTCAGCGGTCCCTCGAGATCGGTCCGCTCCCAGGTGAAGGTGCCCTTCTCCTCG
>NZ_LMUQ01000084.1:91864-93725 GCF_009765865.1 Acidisoma sp. L85 | reverse complement strand
GAACCTCGGCAACGGCACGGGCCATCCCAGTTTCGTCATGAGCGCCTCATTCACCAACCAGGTTCTCGCCCAGTTGGAACTGTGGCAGGCCCCGGCAGGCAAATACGAAAACAAAGTCTACACATTGCCGAAGCTGCTCGACGAAAAGGTTGCGGCCTTGCACCTCGCCAAGGTCGGCGCGGCGCTGACGAGGCTGACGCCGAAGCAGGCGGAATACATCGGCGCGGCCGGGGTTAACGGGCCATTCAAGCACGACCTCTACCGGTATTGAGAGCGGGCGGAGAGTTCCGCACTAGGCTGAGGAAGCTTGAGGCAAGCGAGCCCAAGTCGCCGCAACCAGGTCATGCTCGGCGAACTCCGAGCATGACGTCAGAAGCTAAAGTCTGCTTTGCGCCCTTCGCTTGGAATTGCGAGGCCGCGCTGACTTAAGAATGTCAGCGCGGCCATAAGACTTGCTAGCCGGCGACCATAACGCGTGCCACGATTTACCCCGAGCGCGATCATCAATAGCATGTCGCGGCCATTCGGCGACCAGCGCCGAACCCAGATCTCGTGGAAGCTGCCGGTCCCATGACTGTTGCCGCCCTCGTTCTTCCGGTGTTTGCCGTAATTCTGAGCGGATGGATCGCCGGGGCCAGTGGTTACCTGCCGCGCTCGCTCTCAGGACCTCTCATACAATTCGCTTACAATGTTGCGATGCCGGCGCTCGTCTTCGTCACCATTGCCGAGGAGAGGCTCGAGGCGTTGCTGGAATGGGGTTTTATCGCTGCATTCGGCGGTGGCTCGCTGCTCTGCTTTGGGCTGGTCTATGCGGCGGCACGGATCTGGTGGCATCGCGGCGCAGGAGCAAGCGCGCTCATCGGGGCGAGCGCGGCAATGACGAATACGGGCTTTGTCGCGCTTCCCGTGCTGTACGCACTCTACGGTGCGCGCGGCGTCCTGGCGGCAGCAGTGGCGACCGTGCTTGTCGCGGTGTTGATGTTTCCGCCGCTCATCTGGTTGTTGGAGCGAGACCGCGACATGGCCAGCGGCCGGCGCGGCTTCGGCGCCTTGATTCGCATGACCCTGGTCAACCCACTGATCGTCTCCACCGTGCTTGGGCTCGGCTGGTCCATTTCGGGCCTGCCCCTCCCCGCGCCGCTCGGCGACTTCGCCCGTATATTCGGGGACACCCTGACAGGCTGCGCACTGTTCTCGATCGGGCTTGGTTTCTCGCTGTCAGGGCTCCGGCACGACTGGCGGGCTACGCTGACGCTGAGTTTCGTGAAGCTCGCCGTAGTGCCCGGGGTGGCATGGATCGTCGCCGGCCTCTGCGGACTAAGCCCGTTTCAGACGCTTGCAGCGGTGATCTGCGCCGGAGTGCCGACGGCAAAGACGGCCTACGTCCTCGCCGGCGAATTCGGTGTGGAGCATGACCTGGTGGCCTCCACCGTTTCGGTGACGACGCTCTTGTCAGTCGTCACGCTATTGGCCTGGCTCTATGTGCTGCAATAAGCGTGCTGGATAGCGGAAGGATGGCTTTCGGCCATTACCGTCCTGGGGCGCAGTGAGTGACGACCGCCGCCAGGGGCGTCTGGTTGATCGCGAGTTCGATCGCGTCCGGGGTCTGCCAGGTCAAAGTCCGGAGCGGACCGAACGCGCTGTCCTTGCGGGGTTGCCCATAGCGCGCAATCAGCCCGTCGCGAAGCTTGGCCACGTCGTCGCCAGTCGCGTTATACATCACGCATGTGAGCCCGCTGCCACGCGTATCGAACATGTAGCCGCCGTCCAGCGTCAGCCCCCCGTCATGGACATCGCCCACCGCGGCGACCTCCCAGTGATCCGCGACATCCCGCTGGCGGTTCGCTGGCGCGATCAGATG
>NZ_LMUQ01000084.1:82529-91763 GCF_009765865.1 Acidisoma sp. L85 | reverse complement strand
CCCGACGCACTGACGACCTGCTCCGGTGTCATGCCCCAATGGGTGAATCCCCAGTCGGCACGCGCGACGGATGGCCCGCCGACGACCGCCGCGAAAACCATCGCGAGGGCAATGGACGAGGCCCACCCAGCCCGGACCATGGGGTATGAGGGTCGAATCTCGGCCATGACCGGCTCCCTCGGTTCATGCTGGACATAGACGGCTTTGTCGCCTGCGCGCTAGCACAAGGTGAGCTCACATCATTGCCAATAGATCGATGGGTCGAATACGCGAGTTCAGCGCGGCCGCCGCAAAGCCTGGTGCTTTGAATTTGTGAGCCCTAAACCGCCGCCTCGCCAAAAATCTGCGCCGTATCGCTGCCCCAAGCCTCGCTCCATTGCGCCAGCCAATGCTCCGCCTGCGTCGGCTCGCCGGCGGCGATCGCCTCCAACGGCGCCAGATACCGCCGCTCGTCATGCCCCTTGGCATCGGCCGCACCACGCGCCCGCAACCCATCCCGCGCGATCTCCATCAGCGGCTTTGCGATGTCGCGCAACGCCCCCTCCCGCCACGCCGCGGACAACCCCGCAGCCGGCACCTCGGCCCGCACCGCATTGAGCTGCGCCGCGTCCAGTCCCGCGACCAGCGTTTCCGCCGCCGTCAGGGCCGCGTCATCGTAAAGCAGCCCGACCCAGAAGGCGGACAGCGCCACCATCATCTCCGGCGTGCCGGCATCCGCGCCACGCATCTCGATGAAGCGCTTCAGCCGGACATCCGTGAAAATCGTCGTGAGGTGATCGGCGAAATCGCCAAGCACCGGCCGCTCGCCTTCCAGCTCCGGCAGACGCCCGGCCATGAACTCGCGGAACGAGGCGCCGGCAACGTCGATGTACCGCCCCTCGCGATAGACAAAATACATCGGCACATCGAGCGCGAATTCGGCGAAGCGCTCGAAGCCAAAACCATCCTCGAAGACCACCGCCGGAATGCCGGACCGCGCGTTATCCGTATCCAGCCAGGCCGCCGCGCGGTTGCTCATCATCCCGTTCGGCTTGCCCTCATAGAAGGGCGAATTGGCGAAGAGCGCGGTCGCGAAAGGCTGCAGCGCCAGGCCCACGCGCAGCTTGCGCACCATGTCGCTCTCGCTGCTGAAATCGAGATTGACCTGCACCGTGCAGGTGCGCGTCATCATGTCGAGGCCGCGCGTCCCGACCTTGGGCATGTAGCGTTCCATGATCCCGTAGCGGCCCTTCGGCATCCACGGCATATCCTCGCGCCGCGCCAGCGGATGAAACCCGAGGGGCGCGAAGCCGAGGCCAAGTCCCTTGGCGACCGGCCGCAGCTCCGTCAGATGCGCGTCGAGTTCGGCATGGGTTTGGTGCAGGTTCTGGCAAAGCCCGCCCGACAGCTCGAACTGGCCCGCCGGCTCCAGCGAGATGGAGGCGCCGTTGCGGGTCAGCCCGATCGGCTTGCCCTGGTCGATGATCGGCTCCCAGCCATTCCCGGCGATGCCTTCCAGCGTGGCGCGAATGCCCTGCGGCTCATAGGGCGGCGGCATGAGGTCGCTCAGCCGGAAGCCGAATTTCTCGTGCTCCGTGCCGATGCTGAATTTCTCGCGCGGCTTGCAGCCGGTGGCGAGATACTCCGCCAGCTGCCGGGTCGAGGTGATCGGGGTGAGGTTGCCCTCGCCGGGGTTGGACATCGGCTGTTCCGCTCAAGCGTCGTGGATCGGGTAAGGCGTCGGCATCATGCGCGGTCGGCGGCCTGGAGCAGCGCGAGCCCCACGATGGCGGCCGTCTCTGCACGCAGAATGCGCGGGCCGAGGGAAGCCGGAAGAAGAAACGGAAGCCGGCGCAATGCGTCAAGCTCCCGTTGGTCAAAGCCACCTTCCGGACCCACCAGCAAAGCGGCGGGACCGGCCAGCCGGGGCGGCGCCGGCGCATCGCTGCGCTCGATGGCCGCGACCAGCACACGCTCGCTTTGCCAGCCCGCGAGCACCTCCGCAAGCGGGAGCGGCGCATGGATGTCCGGCACGGTCAGCCGCTCGCATTGTTCAGCCGCTTCCAGGGCAATGGCCCGCAGCCTCTCGGGATTGGCGCGGCCGGGCTGGCTGCGCGCGGTGATCACCGGCAAGATCGCGGAAACGCCAAGCTCGGTCGCCTTCTCCAGGGCCAGTTCGAAGGCATCGCGCTTGATGATGGAGAGCAGCAGCCAGAGGTCCGGTTCCGGCGCCTGCGCCCGCAACAGCGCCACCACCCTCAGCCGCACCGATCGCTTGTCGATCGCCTTAATCCGCGCCGACCACTCGCCGTGCCGCCCGTCGAACACGCGCAGAGTATCGCCCGGCGCACGGCGCATCACGGCGCCGAGGTAGCGCGCATGCCGCTCGCCCAGCGCAACCTCGCTCCCCTCGAAAAGCGTGGCGGCGTCGGTGAAGAGCCGGATTGACCGCAGGTCGGCGGTCGCGTCACTAGAGGTCATGGCGGCGCATACGGATATCGACCGAGGCGGCTGGATCGCGCGAATGCCGGCGGGGCTCGCACCCTACGCGGTGCTCGCCCGGCTGGATCGTCCCATCGGCGCCTGGCTGCTGTTCCTCCCTGGCCTCTGGAGCATTCTGCTCGGTCGCGCTTCTACGGGGGAGACCATCCGTCTCATCCTGCTCTTCGCGCTGGGGTCCGTAGTGATGCGGAGTGCAGGCTGCGTCGTCAACGACATGTGGGACCGGGACATCGACCGGCAAGTCGCCCGCACGGCTGGGCGACCGCTCGCCTCGGGCGCGCTGTCGATGCGGCAAGCCGGCATTTTCCTCGCGCTGCTGCTGCTGCTGGGCCTCGGCGTCCTGCTCAGCCTGAACCGTTCGGCGCAGGAACTGGGCGCCGCCTCGCTCATCCTGGTGGCGCTCTATCCGGCGGCGAAGCGGGTAACTTGGTGGCCACAGGCGATGCTCGGCATCACCTTCGGCTTCGGCGCGCCCCTCGGCTTCGTCGCCGCCACCGGCCATTTCAACGAAGCGGCCCTCGCCCTTTATGGCGCCGCCTTCTTCTGGATCCTCGGCTATGACACGATTTACGCGCATCAGGACCGCGAGGACGACGCTTTGGTCGGCGTGCGCTCCACCGCCCGGCTCTTCGCGACGCAATCACGCCCTTTCGTTGGCGTTTGCTACGCGGCGGTGATTTTGCTGCTGGCCGGGGCAGGATACGTCGCATCCCTCACGCCCCTCTACTATGCCGCCCTCCTTCTGCCGGCGGCCTTGCTCGCGCGGCAGATCATGCGGCTCGACGTGCACGACCCGGCACTCTGCCTCGCTCTGTTCAGGAGCAACCGGGACGTCGGCCTCGCGGTCGCCGCCTGCCTGCTCCTCGGGTATTTGTGACGAAGCTGCCGTTCAGCGGAGACGCGGAGGCTTTCCTCCACGCTCACACCGTCTTGGACCGCGCCCCGCTGGTGCCCGAGGTCGCGCTCCACCTCGCGACCGAAATCACTCCGATCTGGCGAGCGACCGAAGCCTGGCTCGAGGCCGAGGGTATCGAACCGCCCTTCTGGGCCTTCGCCTGGCCCGGCAGCCAGGTGCTGGCGCGCATGGTGCTGGACGATCCCGCCATGGTGCGAGGCCGCCGCGTGCTCGATTTCGCCGCCGGCTGCGGCCTCGCGGCGATCGCCTGCGCCATGGCCGGCGCCGCCTCGGTCGAAGCGGCCGAGATCGACCCTTTGGCGGTGGCCGCCACCCGTCTCAACGCGGCGGCGAACGGCGTGACGGTAACGGCGGAACTCGGCGACGTGGTGGGCGCCCTTTGCCGCTGGGACGTCATCCTCTGTGGCGACGTCTGTTACGAGCGGCCGATGACCGCCCATGTCCTACCCTGGCTGAGGCGGATGGCGGCCGATGGCGCCGAAGTCCTGGTCGCCGATCCCGGCCGCGCCTACCTTCCGCGCGAGGGCGTTGCGGCAGTCTGCAAGATGGCCGTGCCGACTACGATGGAATTGGAGGACCGGACCGAACGATTGGTGACGGTATACCGGCTGGTGTAGCGCGAGCTTCGGTGGTCTCGGGCGTGATGAGTTGAACCGTAACCAGAGATCCGTCATGGCACGCGAAGGCGTGCCATCCACGTCTTGCCTTCGTGAAGCAAGCAAAGACGTGGATGCTCGGCCTTCGCCGGGCATGACGAGGGGAAATAGCGACGGTTCAGACTAGAGACATCCCGCCCCAGCGGCAGCGCAGCCGCCTCGCCGACCTACCGGCTCATCAAAACCGGCAGATCCGCGTTCTCCAGAATGTGCCGGGTAACGCCGCCTAGGATGAGCTGGCGCAGCCGCGAATGTGAATAGGCGCCCATCGACAGCAGATCCGCGCCGAACTCCCGCGCCGCCGCCAGCATCCCGGCACCTACCGAACGATCGATCGGCCTGAAAGTCGCGATCTCCGCCGCAACCCCATGCAGCCCAAGGTAAGCCGCCAGATCCGGCGCCTCCGGCCCGCGCCGCTGGTAATCCTCTGAGGTCAGAATCCGCACGGCCGAAGCCCGGTGCATCCAGGGCAAAGCCGCCTGCACAGCCGCTGAAGACTCCGCCGTGCCGTTCCACCCCACGCAAATCCGCGTGCCAATAGTCTTAGGCGGCACCGCCGGAGACAGCAGTACCGGCCGCCCCGAATCGAACAGCACCGCATGCAGCGCGTCCGAGGAGGAAACATCCTGCCCCGCCTCGGGATGCGGAATAACCGCGAGATCGGAGAGCCGCGCCTGCTGCGCGATGATCTCCTCCTCCCGCCCGGCGACGGACACAAAGCTCGCGGTCGCCTGCTCCCGTCCGTGCCTAGGCTCACCCACCGTCACGCCGTGGAGTGCCACCGAATGCTCGAAAAGCGCGCGCACATCATGGGCGCGGGTGGCGCTCTCCTTCTCGGTCGCGACCATCATATCCTCGATCATCGCGCCCGAGAGACCCTCGCCCGCCAAGGGCGCCACGTCCCGCGCATCGACCCGCACATGCAGCACCGTCAGATGCGCGTTCCAGATCCGCGCGGTATCGAGCGCGGCATCCAGCGCCGCCTTGCCAGCGGAAGTCTCGTTGAGAAGCAGAATCAGCTTGCGAATGGGCATGGCGTTTGTCCGTTCCGTCGGTGCGGGCAGGCGGCAGTATAGCGCCGGCTTACGGGAAAAGGCGGCTCGGCACCCAGTCCCCAGCTTCGCCGGTCCGGGTCAGAACCAGGCGATCATGCAAGCGGTAAGGCATCTCTCGCCAGAACTCAAAACGCTGCGGCACCAGCCGGAACCCGGACCAATGCGGCGGTCGCGCTACATCGTCGCCGGGAAACCGCGCCTCCGCCTCCGCCAGCCGCCGCTCCAGCTCCGACCGATCGGCCAGCGGCCGCGACTGGTCGGAGGCCCAGGCACCGATCTTGGACAGCCTGGGACGAGACACGAAATACGCATCGGCCTCGTCCGTCGAGACGGGCGCGACCTTGCCCTCGACCCGCACCTGCCGCTGCAGCGACTTCCAGTGAAACACCAAAGCGGCACGCGAATCGGCCGCGAGTTCGCCGCCCTTGCGGCTCTCGAAATTGGTGTAGAAGACGAGGCCGCGCGAATCCTGCCCCTTGAGCAGCACAATGCGCGCATCAGGCGCACCATCCGCCCCCACCGTCGCCAGAGTCATCGCATTGGGGTCGTTAGGCTCGGTACGGCGCGCATCCGCCATCCATTCCGCGAAGAGCGTGAAAGGATCGGTCGACGGAGTGGGCGAAAGCGACATGCGGTCGGTATTCCTACGGGCTTTCCGGTTACATACCGACGGCCGAGGCCCGAGTCCAAGCCTCGGCGCGGCCGCTGCATGGCCAGCCTGCTCTTGTCGGTAAGGGGTAGGCTGTGCCAGACGCCGCAGATTGCGTTAGTCACGGCGCGTATCAGCTTTCTTCGGGGGTCCAGCATGTCGGACGATTCCTCTGCCGCGGGTCCCGCGAAGGGCACTCTCATGGCCGGCAAGCGCGGTGTCGTCATGGGCGTCGCTAACGACCGCTCGATCGCCTGGGGCATTGCCAATGCCTGCGCGGCGCAGGGTGCGGAGATCGCCTTTACCTACCAGGGCGAGGCTTTGGAGAAACGTGTGCGGCCGCTCGCCGAAAGTGTCGGCTCGTCCATCGTTCTACCCTGCGATGTCGGAGATGACGCGAGCATCGATGCGACCTTCGCCGAGATCGCCCAGAGCTGGCCGAAGATCGACTTCCTGGTCCATGCCATCGGCTGGGCCGACAAAGCCTATCTGCGCGGCCACTATATCGACACGCCGCGCCAGGCCTTCCTGCAAGCGCTCGACATCTCCTGTTACTCCTTCGTCGCCGTCGCGCAGCGGGCCGCCCGGATGATGGAGGCGGGCGGCTCCATGCTGACCCTCACCTATCTCGGGGCCGAGCGCGTGATGCCCCATTACAACGTGATGGGCGTCGCCAAGGCAGCTTTGGAGGCCTCGGTGCGCTACCTCGCGGCCGATCTCGGCGAGCGCCAGATCCGCGTCAACGCCATCAGCGCCGGTCCGATCAAGACGCTGGCCGCCAGTGGCATCGGCGATTTCCGCTACATCCTGAAGTGGAACGAACTCAACGCTCCGCTGGAGCGCAATGTCGGCACGGAGGAGGTCGGTGGTTCGGGCCTCTATCTGCTGTCCGATCTCGCCTCCGGCGTTACCGGCGAGGTGCATCACGTCGATTGCGGCTACCACATCGTCGGCATGAAGAATCCGCGCGCGCCCGACATCGCCATCGTTTCCGCCTGATCCCGGCGGAATGTCGCACAACACCTTCGGCCATCTGTTCCGCGTCACGACCTGGGGCGAAAGCCACGGTCCGGCGATCGGCTGCGTGGTGGATGGCTGCCCGCCGCTGCTGCCGCTGACCGAGGCCGATATCCAGCCTTATCTGGATCGCCGCCGCCCCGGCCAATCCAGCTTCACGACCCAGCGCCAGGAGCCGGACGAGGTGCAAATCCTCTCCGGCGTCTTCGAGGGCCGCACCACCGGCACGCCGATCGCCCTGCAAATCCAGAACGTCGATCAGCGCTCCAAGGATTACGGAAACATCGCCCGCAGCTACCGGCCGGGCCATGCGGATCTCACCTACCAGACGAAATACGGCATCCGCGATTATCGCGGCGGCGGTCGCTCCTCCGCTCGAGAAACTGCAATGCGCGTCGCCGCCGGTGCTATCGCGCGGCGGGTCCTGGGCGAGCGCATCGTCATCCGCGGCGCGATGATCCGCATGGGCGCGCACGGCATCGACGCGGCGCGCTGGGACTGGGAGGAAGTCACACGCAACCCCTTCTTCTGCCCCGACGCGCTGACGGCGGAAGCCTGGGCGACGGAGTTGAGCGAGATCCGCAAGCAGGGATCCTCGATCGGCGCCGTCCTCGAAATTCGTGCCGACGGCGTTCCCGCCGGTGTCGGCGCCCCGCTTTATGGCAAGCTAGACGCCGATCTGGCTGCCGCCCTCATGAGCATCAACGCCGTGAAGGGCGTCGAAATTGGCGACGGCTTCGCCGCGGCCGCGCTGCGAGGCGAAGCGAATGCCGACGAAATCCGGGCCGGAGAGCATGGCGAGCCAAGCTTTCTCTCCAACCATGCAGGCGGCATCCTGGGCGGCATCTCGACCGGCCAGACCATCATCGCCCGCTTCGCCGTCAAACCGACCAGCTCGATCCTGACGCCCCGCCGCACCATCGATGAAACCGGCGCGGAAACCGAGATCATGACTCGCGGCAGGCACGACCCCTGCGTCGGCATTCGCGCCGTACCTGTCGGCGAAGCGATGATGGCCTGCGTGCTCGCCGATCATTTGTTGCGGCATCGCGCTCAGGTGGGAGATTCCTCAGGACTCTAGACGCCGTAACAATTCTGTGTTTTGCCTCGCGTGTGGTGCAATCCTGCCCCTCTCGTTTCCGTGAGCCCATGACACGCACCTTGCCGGCGAAAAACCTGAGGGAAGCGGAGATCGCCTTCCCGCTCCCCGAACTCGCGCATCTTAGCGACTTCGTGGGCATTGTCGGCGCCCCGGTGTGGCGAGAGCGGCTGGCCGAGCTGCAAACCCGCATCGCCGCCTCCAACCGGCAGGGCAGCGTGCTGCGCCAGCGGCATTCCCTGGAACTCGCCCTTGACCGCCTCCTAAACCGCGGTCCGGAGTCGCGCACCAAACCGCCGCTCTCCGCGGCCGAGACGCGTCTCGCATTGATCGCCGCCGAATGCGTCACACTCGCCAAACAGTTAACGCCTGAAGGTCGCGAGCGGCTGCGGGAACGGCTTCAGGCGGCGCTGTCAGACGACAACACCCTCATCGATCTCTTCCACCTGTTGCGAACCGGCGCGCTCTACCGTGAACGCGGCTTCTCGGTGTTCTACGCGAAGCTCGAGGAGCTTGCCTCCTACGACCTGCTGCTGAGCCGCGACGATGTCGAAGCCGAATGCGTCTGCGACACGGTCTCCGCCGAAATCGGCCGAGACATCCACCGCGTCGCCTGGGCGCGCTTCTGCGACCTCGCCGAGGCCAATCTGAAGGCTTGGCTGGAAGGCCGCCCCGGCCGCTACCTACTCAAGATGACCCTGACGCGGGGCCTTACGGATGCCGAGCCGGCGATGGTCACTTCGCTGCATGACCGCCTCAAGACCATGCTGGCAAGCGGCAATCGCCTGGATCAGGATCCCAATGCCACGCTGCGCCTTGAACCGCTTTCCCTCGCCGGGACAGCCACCACGGCCACCGAGGAAGGACTCATCGTCCGCCTGCGTCACGAATTCGGACCGGAGGCACACCTCTCGGTCGCCGGCTGCTCGGCCGGCGTCTGGGCCATGGCGGCCCGTGCCGGCAAACGCAACGAAATCGCCGGCAGCGTCCATAGCCGCCTTGACGTGCTGGCGCCGAGCCGCCTCTCCGGCACGCGGCCCGGTATCCTCTCGCTGTTTCTCGAGGATATCGACCGCCACGAATGGCGTGTCCTGCGTGAGAGCCTGGAGCTCGAAGGTGCAGCGCGTCACTTCATGACCTGCGGCGGGGCTTCGGCGGTGGCCGCCGTCACCTGCTATAGCCGGATGGAGATGTTCGGCCTGACAGGCTCAGACGCCGTGGCGGATGGCGAACTCCGTTTCCGCAACCCGAGCCACCCAGCCGCCAAGCACCCGGCTCTCGCCGCGGCGATCGCTTCCTCCAACTAAAAGACTCTGGTCGGGGCGCTGATCGCCCGGCGCATTTACGGAACCTTTGCGGAG
>NZ_LMUQ01000084.1:0-82394 GCF_009765865.1 Acidisoma sp. L85 | reverse complement strand
CCTGCACGCGGACCCTTCGAAATGCGCGCCCGCCTCATTCGCGTGGCGGTGGCTGGCCCGCTCGCCGCCGCCACTATTCTGCTCTCGGCCTGCACCACCACGCCCCGATCGCCGCAACTGACCAAAGTGCCACGATCCACCCAGGGCGCTGCCGCGATGCTGGTGCGGATCGGCGATTCCATGCGCGACAGCGGCGACCCGCAGGGCGCCATCACATTGTATCGGACGGCCAACCGGCGTGATCCCCGATACGCTGTCTCGCTAATCCATATGGGCGAGGCCTTCAACATGCTCGGGGACGCTCCCCAAGCCGAAGCGGCCTTTGGGGCCGCAGCGGTCCTCGCGCCATACAACACTGAGGCGGAACGTGGCCTCGCCATTGCTTTGCTCCGCGAAGGTCGCGTCAACGAGGCGCTCCCGCTGCTGCAACACCTCGACGGACGAGCACCTGACGCCGACCTCCTGCTGGCCGAAGGCACGGCGCTGGATATGACGGGACGGTCGCGGGAGGCGCAGGCGGTCTATCGCCGCGCCCTTAAAATCGCTCCGGCGGACGCGCGGCTCCATGGCAACCTCTCGTTATCCCTGGCCCTCGTCGGCGACCTGCCAGATGCCCTGCATGAGATGGCCCTCGCCATCGACGCGCCCGAACCGGATGCGCGGGAGGCTGCCAACGCGGTGATGGTGCTCACCCTTGCGGGGCAGCGTCAGCAGGCCGAGGCACGGGGCCGCGACACCGTCGGCGCGGCTGAAACCGAGATTCTGATCGCGCGGGCCGAATCCGCCCGCGGGGCGCCGGATGCCATCGGTCGCGCGCGAGCGCTCGGCATGATCCAGGGCTCCTGACAGCGTCACCGCTCTTTTACATCGAACCGGCATACGCCACATCCGTTGGCAATTAATTTCGAATACGTTATGTATTGGGTGGTGCTGACCTGTAAGGATCGCCGCGATGAAGCCCAATCCCACCATCTTCCTGGCTTTCGCGATCCTGGTCGGCTCGGCCGGGGCCGCCCTCGCTCAATCCTCTGCTGACTCCAACGTGCTAGCAGTGCCGGATGCGGCGCCTCCCGTCCCCAAGCTGCCGCCCGCCGCCAGTCTCGTCGTGCCGTCAGCCGCCAGCGCAACTGTGCCGCCGGAGGTGCCCAAAGCGGCGCCTCCCACAAAAGCCACCGGCCATCACCACGGCAGCGCCGCAATGAACGGCTACCTGCAGCGGCTGCACGACCAGATCAAGGTCACGCCGGACCAGACGCCGCTCTGGAACAATTTCGCGGACATCATGCGGGACGGCGCCGCCGATACCGGCCAAAGCTACCGGGACCGTCGCGCCAAGCTGCCGAGCTTCAACGCCATTGAGGACATGAACAACTTCGTCGCCCTCGAACAGCAAAGGCTGGACACCCTCAAGCAAAGCGCCGCCGCCTTCGAGGTCCTCTATGCCGCGATGCCGCCCGCACAGAAAAAACTTGCCGACACCGTCTTCCGCGCCGAGTTGCCGGGCGGTCCTCATGCGAAGCGGAAGTAGCCATCCCGGCACGCCGGTTGCACCGCGAGCCCTGAGCACGCTATAGGCGGCGCTTCCGCGCGACCGGTCGTATCGGTGGCGCCTCAGGAACGGAAACCATGAAGCAAGACATCCACCCCGACTATCACGAGATCAACGTCATCATGACGGATGGCACCGCGTTCAAAACGCGGTCCTGCATGGGCAAGGCCGGGGATACGATCCGTCTCGACATCGACCCGAAGTCGCATCCGGCCTGGACTGGCCTGGAGCGCATCGTCGATACCGGCGGCCGGATCGCGAAGTTCAACAAGAAGTTCGCCAGCATCGGCGTCCGCAAAGAATAGCGCCGTTACGCGCCCACACGGAAGCGCGAGATTTTTGGAGGCCGCCCCTTGAAGCAGGGGGCGGCCTTTTCTATTTCCGGGGTGTCGGGGGCGCCCATTGCGGGCCCCGGATGATCCAAGGACCGGCCCGATTGGGCGGTCCGTCCACAGCGACCTTGCTTTTCAGGAGGTTTCAGATGACCCGCGATTTCACGCGACTTTCGACCAATGCCATCGGCTTCGACCGCTTCCTCCATATCCTGGACGGTCTGCAGGACGGCGGCTCCACCACCACATACCCGCCCTATAACATCGAGAAGACCGGCGAGGACGCCTATCGCCTCACCGTCGCCGTCGCGGGCTTCGCGCCCGAGGATCTCGATGTGACGGTCAAGGAAAACACCCTCTTCGTCTCCGGCCGCGTCCGCGCGCCGGAAGGCGAGAAGGTTGCGACCCTCTACCGCGGCATCGCCGGCCGCGCCTTCGAGCGCCGCTTCGCCCTGGCCGACCACATTGTCGTGGAGGGCGCGGATCTCACCAACGGTTTGCTCCATGTCGGCCTCAAGCGCGTCGTGCCCGAGGCGCTCAAGCCGCGCCGCATCGCGATCGGCAGCAACCCCGAGGCGAAAACCATCGCCAACGAAAGCCAGCCCACCGCTCAGGCGGCGTAACTGAAGCTCGACCCTAGCACTCGTCATGGCACGCGAAGGCCTGCCATCCACGGCTTGCCTTGTGAAGCAAGCAAAGCCGAGAATGCTCTGCCGTCGCAAAGCATGACGGGTAACAGGGGGCGGTTCAGACCAAGCGATCCTGCGCAAAATCGGAAAGGGCCGGGAAACCGGCCCTTTCTGTTGTGCAACGTCCCACCGCCTTAACGTCCGTCTCATTCACGGAACCTTGACCCGATTAAGTGCTTCCGGCCGCCACGATGAGCCGCCAGGGATCGACCTTGGCGTCCGGGCCAGAGATAAGAGCATGGTAGATAAGCCGGGAGGACAGGGCGCTGCGTCGGTGGAGGATAAGATTCCGGCTGCTTGCTGGCTTGCGCATGGCGGGCGCCCTCGCCACGGCCGCCTTGATCCTGGCGCCTCCTTTGCGCGCGGCCGATCCACAGCCCTATGCGGTGACCTTCGAGCCAACCGGCGACAAGGCGCTCGACAAGCTCGCCGCCGCGACCTCGACGCTCGCCACCCTGAGAACCAAAGCGCCCGTCGGCCCCTTCGCCCTCATTCTGCGCGCCCGCGCGGACGAGGCCCGGCTGCTCAGCGTGCTGGAGAGCGAAGGTTTCTACGACGGCACCGTGGTCATCAAGATCGACGGCCACGATCTCGACGACCCCGACCTTCCGGCGCTGCTCACGAAATACTCCGCCGCTGTCGCGGTGCCCGTCACCGTCACGCTGACCCGCGGCCCGCTCTTTCACCTCCGCAACGTAACGCTGAAGGGCGATGTTCCCGCCGCTGCCCGAGCCGCGCTCAACCTCAAGCCCGGCGACCCGGCCTTGGCCGCCGAGGTGGTGGCGGCTGGCGTCCGGCTGGAATCGGCTCTGCTCGATGAGGGCTATGCATTCGCCAAAGTCGCCCCGCCGGACGCCTATGAGATCCCGGCCGCCCATGCGCTCGACGTAACCTACAAAGTCACCACGGGTCCGCGCGTCGATATCGGCGCCGTCTCCATCGCTGGTCTGAAGTCTGTGCATGAAGGCTTCGTCCGCCGCGAACTCGACGTGACGCCCGGCGAGCAGTTCAGCCCGACGCGACTCGATTCGGCCCGCCAGGATCTCGCGGGCCTCGGCGTCTTCTCATCGGTCCGCGTGGTTCCCGGCACCGCGCTCGATTCGCAAGGCCGGTTGCCCGTCACCTTCGCCGTCACCGAGGCGCCGCCCCGCACCGTCAGCCTCACCGCCGGATTCGCGACGGATACCGGCGGCACTTTCGGGGCGAGCTGGACGCATCACAACTTCTTCGGCAATGGCGAGAACCTGACGCTCAGCGCCGCCGTCACCGGCCTCGGCGGCTCCGCCAGCGATGGGCTCGGCTACAATGTCGGCGCGGTCTATACGCTGCCCGCCTTTCTGCAACGCGACCAGAGTCTCAGCTTCAATGTCGGCGCGTTGAAAGAGAACCTGGAAGCCTATGACCGCACGGCGCTGCTCGCCGGCACCACACTGACCCGCAAGCTCTCGAAATATCTCAGTGGCAGTGTCGGTGCGACGATCATCGGCGAGCAAGTCGAGCAAGAAGGCACCACGCGGAATTACGGGCTGTTCCAAATTCCGCTGACGCTGAAATACGACACCACAAATTCCCTCTTCGACCCCACCAAGGGGGTGCGCGCCACGGCCGCCGTGACGCCCACCGAATCCTTCGTCGGCAACGGCGCGACCTTCACCATTCTCCAGCTTAATGGCTCGACCTATATCGATCTGAGTGGCGGCGGCCGCAGCGTGGTGGCGCTGCGAGGCCTTGTCGGTTCTGTGCAGGGCGCCACCACCTTCGAACTGCCGCCTGATCAGCGCTTCTACGGCGGCGGCAGCGCCACCATCCGGGGCTACAAATACCAATCCGTCGGCCCGCAGTTCAAAGACGGCAATCCCGTCGGTGGCACCGCCATCGATGCCGGCACGGTCGAGTTCCGTCAGCGTTTCGGCAAAAGCTTCGGCGCCGCCGTCTTCGCCGATGCGGGCCAGGTTTCGGCCTCCTCCGCACCTTTCAACGGCCCGCTGCGGGTCGGTGCCGGTGCCGGCCTGCGCTACTACACCCCGATCGGACCCATCCGCGTCGATGTCGCGGTCCCGCTCATCAAACAGCAGAATAGCGATGCGCTCGAAGTCTATATCGGGATCGGGCAAGCCTTCTGATGCGCCTGCTCGGCCGCATCGCGAAATGGCTGGGCATCGTGGTCGGCGCGGTGCTTCTGCTCGTCCTCGTGCTGATCGGCGGCGTCATCATCGCCATCAACCTGCCGGCCGGACAGCGCGAGATCGTCGCCCTCGCCAACAAACACTCCAACGGCATCTTCCGCATAGACGGCCTCTCCGGCAGCATCCCGACCGACCTGCACCTCGCCCATGTCGAGCTGCTCGACCACGACGGCGCCTGGCTCACTCTCGACGACCTCACCCTGCGGCTGTCCCTAGCGCCGCTGCTGCACCGGCGGCTGGTGATCGACGAAGTGCACGCCGCCAGCGTCACCATGCTCCGCCTGCCGCCGCCCAGCACCACACCACCACCGGCCCCGGAAAAGCCGACCACCACCATCTCCATCCCCTCCTTGCCGGTGCAGATCTTCCTCAACCGTCTCGCGGTGGATCGCATTTCCGTGGCGCAAGCCGTCACCCACACTGCCGCGATCAATGTCGGCGCCGAGGGCTCGGCCAGCGTGACGGGGCGCGACGATGGGTCGGTCAAGCTCGCATTGCACGACCTCGACGGCAGCGGAATGTATACCGTCAATGGCAGCCTGAGCGGCAACGCGCTTACCGCGCATCTGGCGATGGACGAACCGCCTAAAGGAATGCTGTCCCGCCTCGCCTCTATGCCGAATCTCGGCGCGCTACATCTCGCCGCCGACGTCTCCGGTCCGCAAACGGCAGAGGCACTTGCGCTCACTTTGACGGCGGGCGACCTCAAGGCCGGGGCGCATGGCGTCATCGACCTCGCCGGACAGGCCGCCAAGCTCGCGATCGACGCCCATGCGCCGGCGATGGAGCCGAAGCCCGGAATGGGCTGGCAGAAGGTCGATATCGCCCTCAACACGGACGGTCCCTTCACTAAGCCGGCCGCCACCGGCCATATCACCCTGGAAGGCCTGAAGGCCGCGGGCGTCAGCCTCAAGGCGCTGAACGCCGACATCCAAGGCTCGACCGGCGCCGTCTCGCTACACGCGACTTTGGCGGGACTCGTGGCACCCGGCCTGCCCCCCGATCTGCTTGGCGACACGCCCATCACCATCGCCGCCGCAGCCACGCTGGACGCGCCCGATCGCCCGGTGAAGCTGACGGTGACTCACCCGCTGCTGACCCTCACCGTCACCGGCAAGACGAAGCCGGATCTCGCCGCCGATGTGGTGCTCGACCTGCCCGCGCTCGCCCCCTTCGCCGCCATCGCTCACCAGACAATCGCCGGCAGCGCCCGTATCACCGCCCATGCGACGCGCCCGGCGGACGGTTCCACCACCACCGCCCAGCTCGCCGCCGATATCCACCTTACCCAGGCCATCCCGCAGGTGATGGCCCTGACCGGCGGCGACGTGCACCTGGCGCTTGAAGCGGCCATGACCCAGGCCGCCCTACAGCTCTCCAGCCTCACCGTGCATGGCAAGGATATCGACCTCACCGCCCATGGTAGCCGGCAGACGGCGTCGCAACAGCTCGTTTTGGCTTGGACCCTCGCCCTCCGCCGCCTCGCCGATGTCGCGCCCCAGGCGACCGGCGTCATCGCCATGACAGGCGAAGCCCATGGCACGCAGACGGACCTTTCCGTCACCACCGACACGACCGGCACCGTCGGCATGGCGCAGGCCAATCGCGCGGTGGCCTCCCTCAGCGGCCCGATCGCGCTGCATATCGAGGCGACGGGCCTGCCCTCGGCGCCACAGGCGAAGATCCGGCTCACCGGCAAGCCCGCCGGTTCCCCGGCCGATATCGCGATCGACGTCGCGCGCGGCGCGGATGGCGCCATGGCCGCCACCATCGACCGTGCCTCCTGGAAAAGCCTCAGCGGCGCGGGCAAAGTCGCCCTGGCCAAAGGCGCCACCCTGCCGAGCGGCACGCTGTCCCTCGCCATTACGCGGCTCGCCGATTTCGGCTTTCTGATCGGCCAGCCGGTCGGCGGCAGCCTAGCGCTGAAGCTCGATGCGCCGCCCGGCCAGGCCGCCCATCTCGACCTCAAGGCGAAGAACCTCGTCTTCGCCCAGAACAGGCTCGGCGCGTTATCAGTGGTCGGCGACGTGCGCGATCCCGCCAAGAACCCGAGCATCTCAGCGCGCATCACAGCCGATGGCATCGCCGCCGCCGGCATTCACGGCACGGCGCGCGCCACCGCCGATGGCCCGCTCGACGCCCTTGCGCTGACGCTCAACGCCAATCTGCCCGACCTCAAGGGCGCCCCCGCCAGCGCCGATCTGCGCGCCACGCTGGATGCCAAGACGAAACGCCTCGCGCTCGCGGCGCTCAACGCCGCCTGGCATGGCGAACAGCTCCGTCTCCTCAGCCCGGCGCGAGTCGACTTCGGCGCCACGACCGGCGTCGATCACCTGCGCCTCAGCCTCGGCACCGCCACGCTCGACGCTTCAGGCACCGTCAAGCCCAACCTCAACCTCCAGGCGACCATCGCGAACATCACCCCGGCGCTGGCCAAGCCCTTCGCCCCCACCCTGCATGCCGCCGGCCGCATCGATGTCGAGGCCAAGCTCACCGGCAGCCTCGCCGCCCCGGTTGGCACCGTCACGGTGCGTGGCGCCGGCCTGCGGCAAACTGTCGGCACCGCCGCGTCCCTGCCGCCGGCGAATATCAACGCCACCGTCCGCCTCGCCGGCAAAACCGCAACGGTCGATGCGCGGCTCGACGCAGGGAGCGGCGGCCACGTCACCGTCAACGGAACCGCGCCGCTTTCCGCCACCGGTTCACTCGCGCTCCATACGGCCGGCCGGCTCGATCTCGCGCTCGCCAATCCGATCCTGGAAGCAGCCGGCCGACGCGCCCGCGGCATCCTGACGCTGGATATCGCCATCGCCGGAACCGCCACGGCGCCGCGCATCTCGGGCACCGCCAATCTCGACCACGGCGATTTTCAGGATTTCGCGCAAGGCATTCACCTCGCGGGCATGACGGCACGGCTGCGCGCCGCCGGCGACCAACTCGTCATCGACAGCTTCACCGCGCAGGCAGGCACCGGAACCATTGGTGCCAGCGGACGCGTCGGCGTCACCGCGCCCGGGCTGCCGCTCGACATTACAGTGACCGCCCACAATGCC
The DNA here is from genome assembly GCF_009765865.1 of Acidisoma sp. L85. Lineage (GTDB taxonomy): Bacteria > Pseudomonadota > Alphaproteobacteria > Acetobacterales > Acetobacteraceae > Acidisoma. The sequence continues at coordinate 74,585 of NZ_LMUQ01000084.1, read as the reverse complement.
GCGCCCATCCAAAGCGATCTGCTGACCGCGCGGATGGATGCGAATGTCCATGTCGGTGGCTCGGTCGCCAACGGCATCTCTGCGAAGGGTCTCGTCCGCATCGACCGCGCGGATATTCAGGTGCCCGACAGCCTGCCTCCCAGCGTCGTCGTGCTCAAAGTTCACAGGCCCGGCGACAAGCCAGCACCGCCCGCCGGGCCGCCCCTCGCCATCGCCCTGGACCTCACGCTGGAAGCGCCGCGCGGAATCTTCGTACGAGGCCATGGTCTCAATGCGGAACTCGGCGGCCGCATGCATGTCGGCGGCACCCTCGCCGAACTCGTGCCGAGCGGACATTTCGACATGATCCGCGGCAATGTCTCGCTCGTCACCGCGACGCTCACCTTTACCAAGGGGCAAGTCGGTTTCGACGGCGGCAAGATCAGCGACCCGTCGATCGATTTCGAGGCGACTTCCATCTCCGGCACCGTCACCGCGACGCTCGCCGTCACCGGCTATGCGAGCGCGCCGAAGATCGTTCTGAGTTCGAACCCCACGCTGCCGCAGGATGAAGTGCTTGCCTATATCCTTTTTCACCGCAGCTCGACGCAGCTCAGCCCGTTTCAGATCGCCGAGATCGCCAGCACGCTCGCGTCTTTCGCGGGCGTCGGCGGTGGCGGCGTAGGCGGCATGCTCAATACCGTGCGCCAGGGCCTTGGACTCGACCAACTTTCTGTCGGCGACAGCAGCTCTGCCACCGGAGCCGTGAATACCAAGAAGCAAAGCGCGCCGACTTTGCAGGCAGGCCGCTATGTCGCGCCCGGCGTCTATGTCGGCGCGATCCAGGGCACCAACGGCGGCAACACCGGCGCTCAGGTGCAGATCGATATCGCGAGAGGATTGAAGCTACAGACTCAGGTCGGCAGTGACAGCAACGGGCTCGGCGTCACCTACCAATTCAACTATTGACGGTGGGCGCACGCCTCTCGGCAGGCGCCAAAGGATGCGCGATTAGTAGTGCGCCTTGACCGCGAGGCGCCAACGAATCGGATGTTCGCTATGGCGCCGGTGTTGATGATGATCATCCGATGGCAGCCGGTTGGAAAACTCGGAGACGACGCAAAGCGCACAGACCTCGCATCGATACACGCCGGCGTAAGGGGCTTCCTGGCCGGGTGGAAAAAGCATGTCGTATTCGGGGCCGGATTCGAGTTCGAGGAAGCTTGCCTCCTTGAAATAGGCCATTCGACGACTTTCTCCAATCACTCTGCTCGCTTAATCGAGGTTTTTGCTGAGCGGGCGCAAGCATCCCAGCGTTGTTGATCACGATGGAGACGCAACCACAGGTAGCAATCGGCCATTGGCGGAACTCGAAGCAAACAAAATTTTTTTGGAAAACGCCGGAATTCTCTCCAGGCTTAATGCGCGCGGTTATCGCCCGAGGCGACGCGACCTCACACCCCACATCACCGGGATCAGGATCGCCGACAAGATCAGCGCGATGCCGATCAGCCCGGCGGGTGTCGCGCGCGCCGTCGTCCTCAAGGTGACGTGGTCCGTAATTCGAAGCTCCACCGTGGCTTTCAGCTCCTCCGGATGTTGAGCGCTGGTGGCGTTCTCGTCAGGTGTCATATCCCCGTCTCCTCGTCCCGATCGCGGCAGACTCGAAATGCGAAATGCACAGCGATCAAGATAGCCTACGGAAGCGCCGCGCCAACCTCCTTGTCGCGGCCAAACACTCTGATCAGATTAAGCCCCATCCGCACGGCGCGCTCGCAGAAAGTCCAGCAAACTCGTTCCGGCATTGCGAATATGTTGCGCGAGCAGCTTGGCGGCGCGCCCCTCATCGCGATCCCGGCACGCTTGCAGCAACGCGGCATGCTCATCCTCCGCGCGCGATTCGCCAGAGGTCAGAAGAAGCTGCATGCGCGTGTAGCGGTCCGTCTGATCGAGGAGGCTCTGCGCAAGTCCAAGCGAGCGCGGGCGGTTGACAGGCTGATACAACGACAGATGAAAAGCCGTATTCAACGTTCCCCAGGCGACCACGTCACGTTGTGCGAAGGCCCAGCCATAGTCGGCGAGGATCTTGGCGGAGTTCGCAATCTCTCGATCCGTCAAAGCACGGCAGGCTCGCGCGATAAGGTCCGGCTCGATCATCGCGCGAAGATCGAATAGCTCCGCGATTTCTTCGAGCGATAGCACCGACACGACTGCCCCGCGATGAGGTGCGATGGTCAGAAGCCCCTCCGCCTCCAGGCGGCGAAACGCCTCGCGCAGCGGTATTCGGCTAACACCTAGCTCAGCGGCCAAAGTCTCCTGACGCAGTTGCCTCCCCTCGGGCAAACCTCCCGATAGGATGCGGGCACGCAACGCATCCGCCACCTGATCCACCACGGTCAACCGCTGTATCGTGTCGCTCGTCGCAACATCGGCGCCGCTCACCACTCTGTTCTCCAAAGCGCGTTCCCCGTGGATAAACTACCTGCTGACTATTGTATCCAGCATTCCACGACGGAATTTCTATTACTCTTGAGACGGACTCAGGTTTCCACAATCATTGCGGAACAACCGTCTACCGCAGACAGGAATCCGGTGAAATGCCAGTCCCGGCGTGCAAGAAATTAATTGACGACTCGGTCATCGGCCGACCGAGGAGACTTCTGCGCTAGCCTTACACGACACAGAGCGGTTGCTGGTCGTGGCCAATAGAGACTCAAACATTGCAGCGCATCTTCGGCTCGGCATCGGCCGTGAAACAAATTCGCGAAGAGACCCCGTTGCCGGGGCCCCGCGAGCGCAGCTTACTGAGCAGTCGTCGCCGGCGCCATGGTGCCCGCCGGTGCCATCGTGCTTGTAGACTTCTTGTGGTGATACCGGTGCCGGCGGCGATGCGCCGCGCCGCCGGCCTTCTGGCCGTTCGCCGATGACAAGCCCCCGCCTGCGGTGCCACTGGTGGGCGAGACGCTGTTGCCGGTTACTGTGCCGAGCTGGCCATTGGAAACCGCTCCGGGAGACGCGGCGCGGTTCGTGGCGGGCGGGACATCGGAGCCCGATGCCGCCAGAGTCGCCGTGATACCGGCGGGCGCGAGAAAGAATGCCGACGCCATCGCAAGGGCGCGGAAATGCCGCATGACTTAATCCTCAAGTGTTTCGTTAACGGGCGGGAGCGCCGCGCTGCCCGAAGATAAGATGACGCTCAGTGAGGAGAAGACCGCGGAACCCCTTAAGTTTTCACAACTTCCGAGCTGCGCCCCATTGCCCTACACATTTTCGCTGGTGGCTCGTCACTGAAAGTCCAATGAACGCGCCCGCGAGGCTACAGCAGGCAAAGCTCCTTGAGCGCGCGCCTCAGCCCGCTCGGCAGGCTTTGCCCATACTCCGCCCCCGCGACCAGATCGGGCGGCGCGTTAGCCGCTTCCAGATAGCGCCAGCCCTGGAAGGGCTTGGCGATCCGGCCATCCAGCTCGATGAGTTCGGGATCGAGGATCAGCGCCGCGCAATTCGATCCATCGGACCGGTGATCCGGCCGGATATCGATGATACGCTGCCGTATCGTGATTACCCCGCCGATAACCCAGTAGAGCGAGCCGCCATCCGTGACCTCCTCGGCCCGCTTGGGACTATGCCGGGTGCGGTGGCGCAACGGCGACTCGGCCGCCGCGCGCTCCTGCTGGACCTGCCGCAGATGCGCCGAATCGCGGATTCCCACCGCCACTTTGAGGAGATTAACCATTCGCCGTGATCTAGCCCGCTCGCGCCGACAAACAAACCCTAACCATTTCGGCCAGACTTCGCCTTGTCATCACACCAAGCTTGACAGGCCTACCCCGCACTCTGCGACACTCGGCTCGTCCTTCAGGAGCTCAATGGCGCCCTTGCGCTTGACCGTCAGCACGCGGAACGCGATTGGTCCCCCGCCCCGCCTTAGTGCGGCGGCCAGATCAGGATCCTTCGCCCGATGAAGCTCCCCGTGGAACCGCGCCTTTCGCCCGTCACGCCGCGCCGCCGCCTGCATGTCATCACATGGGGCTGCCAGATGAACGTCTATGACAGCGGCCGCATGGCCGATGTCCTGGCACCGCTTGGTTATACGGCCGCTGATGGCCCGGCCGATGCCGATATGGTCATTCTCAATACCTGCCATATCCGCGAGAAAGCCGCCGAGAAGGTCTTCTCCGAACTCGGCCGACTGAGGCTGATCAAGGAAGAACGCGCGGCGGCGGGCAAAAGCACCATCCTCGCGGTCGCCGGCTGCGTCGCCCAGGCCGAGGGCGCCGAGATCACCGCTCGCGCGCCCTATGTCGACATCGTGCTCGGCCCGCAGACCTATCACCGCCTGCCCGAGATGGTCGCCCGCGCCCACCGCGCCGCCGGCCCGGTCATCGAAACCGACTTCCCGGTCGAGCAGAAATTCGACTTCCTGCCCGAGCAACAAGCCGCCCCCGGCGCGCTGACGGCCTTCCTCACCGTCCAGGAAGGCTGCGACAAATTCTGCTCCTTCTGTGTCGTCCCCTATACGCGCGGGGCCGAGGCCAGCCGTCCCGCCGCCTCCGTCCTGGCCGAGGCACGCCGCCTGGTCGCGAATGGCGCGCGGGAACTCACGCTGCTCGGCCAGAACGTCAACGCCTATCATGGCGAGGGCACGGATGGCCGCGACTGGGGCCTCGCCCGCCTCATCCGCGCGCTCGCCGAAATCCCCGGCCTGGTCCGGCTGCGCTACACCACCTCCCATCCGCGCGACATGGAGGATGATCTCATCGCCGCGCACGGCGATGTCCCGGCGCTGATGCCGTTCCTGCATCTTCCCGTGCAATCCGGCTCGGACCGCATCCTCGCCGCCATGAACCGCAAGCACACCGCCGATGATTACCGCCGGCTGATCGATCGCCTCCGCGCGCATCGCCCCGACCTCGCACTCTCGTCGGACTTCATCATCGGCCATCCCGGCGAGACGGCCGTCGATTTCGCGGCAACGATGCGGCTGATCGAGGATATCGGTTTCGCCCAGGCCTATAGCTTCAAGTATTCGGCTCGCCCCGGCACGCCCGCCGCAGGTGCTCCGGGTGTCGTGCCGGAAGGCGAGAAGGACAATCGACTCGCCGAACTCCAGGCGCTGCTGCGCGATCAGCAGACCGCCTTCAACGCCGAGTGTACCGGCCGCGTCATCGATGTCCTGGTGACGCATGCCGGCCGGCGCCCGGGCCAGCTCGGCGGTCGCTCGCCTTATCTACAAGCGATTCATTTCGATGGCCCCATGACTCTGTTGGGGGAGGTGGTGCCCGTGAAGATTACCCACACCAGCACCAACTCTCTTTCCGCCGCCCTTATCTTCACACCGTCCAAACAGGAGCTCGCGCCCGCTTGACCCAGATCTCCGCTGCTGACCAGCCGCCCGCCACACCGCCCCCGACAGGGCTTGGTCGAGCGGTCACACTGCAGTTCGGAAACAACGCCCTCTTGTCGCAGCTTCTGGGCGATCACGACCGGCACCTGATGCGCATCGAGCAGGCGCTCGGGGTACGTCTCGCCTGCCGCGGCAACCGCATCGCCATCAGCGGCGATCCGGAGCAGGTCGAGACCGCGCAGGCGGCGCTCAACACGCTTTACAGCCGTCTCGAACGCGGCCAGCAGCTCACCGGCGGAGACGTCGATGCCGCCGTCAGGCTGAGTGCGCGCGGCTCCGACCCCCGTCTGCCGCTCGCCGATCTGCCCGCCATTCGCACCCGGCGCGGCGCGATCCAGCCGCGTAGCCCGGGCCAGACCGCTTACATGGACATGCTGAGCCGTCACGAAATGGTCTTCGGCGTCGGCCCCGCCGGCACTGGCAAGACCTACCTCGCCGTGGCCCAGGCCGTCGCGATGCTGCAGACCGGCCAGGTCGACCGCATCATCCTCTCGCGCCCCGCCGTCGAGGCCGGGGAGCGGCTTGGCTTCCTGCCGGGCGACATGAAGGAGAAGGTCGATCCCTATCTCCGCCCGCTTTACGACGCGCTGAACGACATGATGCCCGGCGATCAGGTCATCCGCCGCATGGCCGCCGGCGAGATCGAGGTCGCGCCGCTCGCCTTCATGCGCGGCCGCACCCTCGCCCATGCCTTCGCGATCCTCGACGAGGCGCAGAACACCACGCCCATGCAGATGAAGATGTTCCTCACCCGCATGGGCGAGGGCACGCGCATGGTCATCACTGGCGACCCCACCCAGGTCGATCTCCCCACGGGCGTGACCTCGGGCCTTGCCGACGCTTTGGCGACCGTCGAGGGCGTGCAGGGCATCGGCGTCGCCCGTTTCGGACGGCAGGACGTGGTGCGCCATCCGCTCGTCGGCCGCATTGTCGAGGCCTATGACCAGCGCGCGACGGCGGCACGGGATGCGAAGCGGGACTCGCGGCCTACCCCGGTCCCCCGCGAGCGCGGATAGTGGAACCTCCAAGTCCCCCCGCCGCCCCGCGCATCTTCATCGAGGAGCGCGGGTGGCGGCGCCTGGTCCCGAACCTTGAGCGTTTAGTTCTGCGCGCCGTCGCCGCGGCGCGTGCCGCGGCGCCCGGAGCCGCCGTGAGCAGTGTTGTGCTAACCAGCGATCGCATCGTGCAGATCCTGAATACGCGCGACAGGGGACGCAATAAGCCGACCAATGTGCTAACCTATGAGCCAGCCAATCCCGGCGCCGGCGGCAATATCATTCTGGCTCTCGGCGTCATCCGGCGGGAAGCCGCCGCCGAGGGCCGCCCCCTGGCTCATCATCTGGCTCACCTCCTGGTCCATGGCGTGCTTCACCTCGATGGCGAGGACCACCACCACCCGGGCGAAGCGATGCACATGGAGATGAGCGAGGCCCGCATCCTGCGCCGCATTGGCGTTCCGAACCCCTGGAAAGGACGATGAGTACCCCTGACCAATCTCTTTTCGCGCGCCTCCTGCATGTGCTGGGACGCCGCGGAACCGAACAGACCCTGCGCCAATCGATCGCCGAACTGGTGGAAGAGGCGGCCGTATCGCCGGAAGGCTCGGACGAGGCGCCTGAACTCGACCGCCAGGAACGCCTGCTGATCGCCAATATCCTGCGGCTGCGCGGTACAATGGCGAATGACGTGATGATCCCCCGCGCCGATATCGTCGCGTTGCGCGCGGATCTCACTTTGGACGAGACGCTGCACCGGCTGCGGGAGGAGCAGCACTCAAGGCTGCCGATCTACCGCGACCAGCTCGACGACATTATCGGCATGGTCCACATCAAGGACGTCTTCGCCTATATCGGCCGGCCGGAGGAATTCTCGCTCGAGAAACTGCTGCGCCGCCCGCTCATGGTGGCGCCCCAGGCCCCGGTCCTCGACCTTCTGGTCCAGATGCGCCAGGCGCGGGTGCATCTCGCCTTGGTGGTCGATGAATATGGCGGCATCGACGGTCTCGTCACCATTGAGGATCTGGTGGAGACCATCGTCGGTGACATCGCCGACGAGCATGACGAGGTCGAGGGACCGCTCGTGACCGAGCGTCAGGACGGCACGCTGGACGTCGCGGCACGCTGTTCGATCGAGGATTTCGAGGAGCGGCTGGGTCCGGTGCTGACGCCGGAGGAGCGCGCTTCGTCAATCGATACGGTCGGCGGACTTGTCTTCACGCTGGCGGGCCGCGTGCCGGCACGCAACGAGATCATCACCCACCCGCATTCGGGCATGGAGTTCCAGGTATTGGACGCCGATCCGCGTCACATCCTGAAGGTGCGCGTCTGGCCGCCCCCGCCCAAGGGCGAGACCGAAGGGGCCGCGGCCGCCGCCTGACCTGAAACATGCGCGCCCTGTTTGACCGTCTCGCTCGGCCGGGCGCCGCGCGCGCCATCCTCCTCGTCCTGGCCTCGACGCTGCTCTATGCCGTCGGCTACGCCATCACCAAGACGCTGATCGACACATGGCACTACGGTGCCGTGCAGCTTTTCGTGCTGCGCTCGGTCATCAGCCTGGCGCTGGTGATGGGGATCGGCATGGCCCGCCGAAACCTACGCGTCTCGCCGAGCCGTCTTCTCCGCCCACCGCAAGCCTGGGCGCAGCGATTTGCGGCGGCGGCTTTGGTGCTGTCCAGTGTCCTGGCGTTTCTCGCCTATGGCCTGCTGCCGATGACCATCGCCAGCGCTTTCGGCTTCACGGCGCCGCTGCTGGTGACGGGTCTCGGCGGGCTGGTCCTGCGCGAGCGCGTGCCCGCCCTGCGCTGGGTCGCGGTCGCGATCGGCTTCCTCGGCATGCTGCTGATCGTGCGGCCCAGGGGCGGCGCGCATCTGCATTGGCTCGGCATCGCCGCATCACTCGGCGCGGCGCTGACCTATGCGATCTACCAGATCCTGATCCGCCGGCTGAAGGACGCGGCGACCACCGCCGATGCCGTAGCGCAAGCGGCGCTGGTCGGCATCGTGCTTCTCGGCGTGCCGATGCTGCTGCTGTGGCGGCCAATCGGCCCGCTCGCCGCCTTGCTGATCCTGGCCGCCACCCTCGGCCAAACGGCGGGCCTCGCCACCATCGCGGCGGCCATCCGGCAAGGCCAGGTCTCTCAGCTCGCGCCTTGGCAGTACAGCGGCATCCTATGGTCCGTGCTGCTAGACGCGACTCTCTTCGGTCATCTACCGCACGGCCTCGCACTCGCCGGCATCGCCCTGATCATCGCTGGCGGCTTGATGGCACGATCGGGCAAAGCCGCCAGCTAGAGCGGGGCGTCTTTGGTTTGAACCGTCCTCACTCCACCACGTCATGCGCGGCGCAGGCCGAGCATCCACGCCTTCGCATGCCATGACGGATCTCCCGGCGCGGTTCAATCAATAGATCATCGCACCCCAGGATCACAAAAGCTCAGCGGCCGTCTCGATGTCTGCGAACAAACACCCTTCCGTCATGCGCCGCTACGGCCACCCCGGCAGGGGCCAAGTGTCCACGCCTTCCGAGCTCGTAGCGTGAGCGCGAAGGCGCGGACTTGACGATGGCGAAGCGCCGTCGCTCTGCCTATGCCGCCTTCGCGATCAGCCCATGCGGATCGATCACATACTTCACCGCCGCGCCGGCATCGAAGGTCTCGTAGCCCTTCGGTGCTTCCTCCAGCGAGATCACCTGGGCATTAACGATTTCGGCGATGTTAACGCGCCCATGGAGGATCGCCTGCATCAGGTTGCGGTTGTAGCGCAGCACCGGCGTCTGGCCCGTGTGGAAGCTATGCGCCTTCGACCAGCCCTCGCCGAAACGCAGCGACAGGCTGCCCTTCTTGGCGGCATCGTCCACGGCGCCCGGGTCGGCCGTCACGTACAGGCCCGGAATGCCGATGGCGCCGGCCGCGCGGGTGATCTCCATCATCTGGTTCAACACCACCGCCGGCTGCTCCCCACCGGAATGGCCGCGCGCCTCGAAGCCCACCGCGTCGATCGCGGAATCGACCTCCGGCACGCCGACCACCTGGGCGATCATCTCGCCGAGGCGGTCATGCTTCCCGAGGTCGATCGGTTCGAAACCCATCTTCTTGGCGTGGGCCAGCCGGTCCTTGTTGAAATCGCCCACCATCGTCACCGCCGCGCCCAAGAGCCGAGCCGAGGCGGCAGCCGCCATCCCCACTGGTCCCGCGCCCGCCACATAAACCGTGGAACCGACGCCGACCTTGGCGTTCACCGCGCCATGAAAGCCGGTCGGGAAGATATCGGTCAGCATCGTGAGATCGCGGATCTTGGCCATCGCCTGAGCCTTGTCCGGGAATTTCATGAGGTTGAAGTCGGCATAGGGCACCATGACGTAGCGCGCCTGCCCGCCGATCCAGCCGCCCATATCGACATACCCATAGGCGCCGCCCGGCCGCCCCGGGTTCACCGTCAGGCACACGCCCGAATCCTGCGCGCGACAGGTGCGGCAGCGCCCGCAGGCGACATTGAACGGCACGGAGACCAGATCGCCTTTCGCGACCATCTCGACGTCACGCCCCACCTCGATGATCTCGCCGGTGATCTCATGGCCCAGCACCAGCCCGGCCTCGGCCGTCGTCCGTCCGCGCACCATATGTTGATCGGATCCGCAGATATTCGTCGCGACGATCTTAAGGATGGCCGCGTGTTCGATCTTGCGGCCGTCGGGCGCCTGCAGCTTGGGGTCGGGGATATCCTGCACTTCGACGTGCTTGGGTCCGAGATAGACGACGCCGCGATTGCCGCTCATGCGAATGCTCCCTGTGCTCTCGGCCCATCTCACCCGCCGGAGCACCCTCCGGCCGCGGGCCTTCGCCCCTAGCCTGGGACTTTCCGCCAATCACTTCAATGCCCCGACCCGACGCACCGGTTGAAGCCTGCCGCCTCGGCCCAAGCTTCCGGAAAAGGCAACGGGAAGACGAGCATGGGGCGGATTGTCGTGATCACCGGATCGAGCGCCGGCGTCGGCCGCGCCACCGCTTTCGAATTCGCCCGGCGCGGCGATGACGTGGCCCTCCTCGCCCGCAATGCGGAGCGGTTGGAGGATCTCGCCGCCAAGCTGCGTGCCATGGGCGTGCGCGCTCTCGCCATTCCAACCGATGTCGCGGATTCCGAAGCGGTCAAGCAGGCCGCCGACCGGGTGGAGAACGAACTCGGCCCCATCGATGTCTGGATCAACGCCGCCATGGCAACGATCTTCGGCGCCGTCGGCACCATCAGCGCCGCCGAGTTCCGCCGCGCGACGGAGGTCACCTATCTCGGCCAGGTTTACGGCACCGTCGTCGCACTGGAACGCATGAAAACGCGTGACCGCGGCACGATCATCAATGTCGGCTCAGCGCTGGCCTATCGCTCGGTGCCGCTGCAATCCGCCTATTGCGGCGCGAAATTCGCGGTGCGCGGCTTCACGGACTCCCTACGGTCGGAGTTGCTGCACGACCGCTCCAGGATCCACCTCACGATGGTGCACTTGCCGGCGGTCAACACGCCGCAATTCGACTGGGCAATGAACAAGACCGGCCACCGCGCCCAGCCGGTGCCGCCGATCTTCCAGCCGGAGGTCGCCGCCCGCGCCATCGCTTTCGCCGCCACCTGCCGCCGGCGAGAGGTCTGGGTCGGCTTTTCCTCGATCAAGGCGATCGTCGGCAACATGATCGCGCCCGGCCTGCTCGACCACTACCTCGCCCATTTCGGCTACAGCTCCCAAATGGCCGAGGAACGGCTGCCGATGAACCCGCCGTCGAACCTGTTCGAGAGCGTGCCGGGCCACGCGACCTCGCATGGCCGCTTCGACAGTCAAGCCCGGCCGCAAAGCCTGGAGATGGCGACCAGCCGGCACCGCAACGCCATTGCTGCGGGGGTGATCGGCCTCGGCCTTCTCAGCCTCGCCCGCCTGTTGCGCCGCCGCTCAGGCTGAGGCTGCGGCGCGCCGCCTGGGGTTGCTCAGGCTCGGGTGAGGTGCGATTTTGCCGTAGCGCTACAGTCCGATGCCCTCCGAGACACGCAAGGAATGCTGCCCTATGGCCAAAATCAAGGTGAAGACCCCCGTCGTCGAGCTCGACGGCGACGAGATGACCCGGATTATCTGGGGCTTCATCAAGGACAAGCTCATCGTCCCCTATCTGGACATCGACCTCAAATATTACGACCTCGGCATCGAGTATCGGGACCAGACGGACGACCAGGTGACGGTCGATGCCGCCAACGCCATCAAGCAATATGGCGTCGGCGTAAAATGCGCGACCATCACGCCGGATGAGGCGCGTGTTACCGAGTTCGGCCTCAAGAAGATGTGGCGCAGCCCCAACGGCACGATCCGCAACATCCTCGACGGCACGATTTTCCGCGAGCCCATCATCTGCAGCAACGTGCCGCGCCTAGTGCCGCATTGGAATGAGCCGATCGTCATCGGCCGCCACGCCTATGGCGACATCTACCGTGCCGCCGAAACCAAAATCCCCGGCCCAGGCCGCGTCACTCTGAACTATGTGCCGGCGGATGGCAGCGCTCCGCTGGAACTCGAAGTCCATGACTTCAAAGGCCCCGGCGTCGCACTTGGCATCCACAACACCCTCGCCTCGATCCAGGGCTTTGCCCGCGCAAGCTTCAACTACGGGTTGTCGCGCAAGTATCCCGTGTATCTCTCGACGAAGAACACCATCCTCAAAGCCTATGACGGCATGTTCAAGGACACCTTCGAGGAAATCTTCAACGCCGAGTTCAAGACGCAGTTCGACGCGCTCGGCATCACCTATGAGCACCGCCTGATCGATGACATGGTCGCCAGCGCGCTGAAGTGGAACGGCGGCTATGTCTGGGCCTGTAAGAATTACGACGGTGACGTGGAAAGCGACATCGTGGCGCAGGGCTTCGGTTCGCTCGGCCTCATGACCAGCGTGCTGCTCAATCCGGATGGCACGGTGATCGAGAGCGAGGCGGCCCATGGCACCGTCACGCGCCACTATCGCGAGCACCAGAAGGGCCGGCCAACCAGCACCAACCCGATCGCCAGCATCTTCGCCTGGACGCGCGGCCTGATCTATCGCGGCCGCTTCGACAATACGCCCGATGTCACCGCCTTCGCCGAAACGCTGGAGCGCGTTTGCGTCGAAACGGTCGAGGCCGGGTTCATGACGAAGGATCTCTCCAGCCTGATCTCCCGCGAGCAGCCCTTCCTGACAACGCAGGACTTCCTCGCCAAGCTCGACGACAACCTCCGCGCCGCGATGGCGAAATCCTGAGAGGCCAAGCTTAGGATGGGCGCGGTCTGGAGCCGGATGTCTTTGGCTTGAACCTTGGTCATTCCCTCGCGTCATGCTCGGCGAAGGCCGAGCATCCACGCCTTGCTTACTCCACGAAGGCATGGCGTGGATGGCACGCCTTCGCGTGCCATGACGGATCTTTGGATTGGCCGCATTGGCAGGCTGCCCACATAGCCCATCTGAGGTCTGAGTAAGTCCACGGGAGACCATCGATGACGCGACGCAAGGGCTACGGAATGTCGGACGCCTTCCGCCTCGCCCTGGATGTGCCCCAGGTGATGGCAATGCGCCTCGCCAAAATCGGACGGGGCGGTGCTGCCAGCCACACGGAATCGCGGCGCATGGTGACCGAGAAAGTCCAGGCAGCGGCCGAGGCGCAGATCCTGCTCTGGCAAGCCGCCGTCACCGGCAAACCCGATAAGGGCGCGGCCGCCGTGACCCGCCTCTACCGGACCCGCGTCGCCGCCAATAAGCGGCGTCTCAAGAAAAGCTGAGTCTCCCGCCGCATTATTCGCCAACTGCGGACTGAACAGAACAAGATCACGCAAAGGCCGGACCCCGTTCCGGCCTTTGCCATGACAGGCCATACCTTCCCAGCCTCATGGACAAATGGCACGGTTCTTGCTGTGACTGTTGCATGAGCAGCGTTGTGACCGAAGCCGCCGCGCCCCCGCCCCTTCGTGATGCGCCCGTGGCAACGCGACGGCGCCGATCCTTCGCCAGCCGTGCCCTGACGCCCCGCGCGCCCGTCTCCCGCACCGTCGCCCTGATCGCCGGCGTCTCCGTCTGGCTCGTCGTACTGCTGGTCTGGTCGATCCTCACTTATGGCGGGGTGATGCCGGATATCTTCCTGCCGACCCCGAGCGCTGTGGTCATGCGCACCATCTCGGTCATTCAGGACGGCAGCATCTGGCCGAATATCTGGGCGAGCGTGCAGGTCATCCTGCTCGGTTTCTTCATCTCGTCGATCGTCGCCGTCCCGCTCGGCATGCTGATGGGCACCTTCCGCCTTGTGCAGTCGGCGCTGGAGCCGATCGTCAATTTCATCCGCTATCTGCCAGTCACGGCTTTCGTGCCGCTGTTCATCCTGTGGATCGGCTTGGGCCTAAGCCAGCGCGTGGCGATCATCATCTTCGGCACCTTCTTCCAGCAGATCGTCATGATCATGGACGTGGTCCGCACGGTGCCCGAGGATATGCTCAACGCCTCCTATACCCTCGGCGCTTCCCGCAAGGACGTGCTGCTGCATGTGCTGCTGCCGGCGGCGCGGCCGGGCATCATCGACACGCTGCGCATCACCATGGGCTGGGCCTGGACCTACCTCGTCGTCGCGGAACTCGTCGCCGCCAGCAGCGGTCTCGGCTATATGAGCATGCAGGCGATGCGCGGCTTCGAGGTCGATGTGATCTTCATGGCGATCGGCATCATCGGTTTGCTCGGCCTCATCACGGATTCCTTCTTCCGCCTGTTGCGCCTGCGCTTCGCGGGCTGGGCGCAATGAGCGCTGTTCTGACGTCAGAACCTCGCCAGACCGCAGGTACCGGTCGGTTGCAGGCGCGGCATGTCGAGCTCAGCTACGTCACCGGCAAGCAGACGACGCTCGCACTCGACGGGGTTTCCTTCGAGGTCGCCGACAAGGAATTCGCCGTCATCGTCGGCCCATCCGGCTGCGGCAAGTCGAGCCTGCTGTACCTCGCGGCCGGCCTCATCGATGTAACCGGCGGCGAGATTGTGGTCGGCGGCAAGCCGGTGGATGGGCCGGGCCTCGATCGCGGCATGGTCTTCCAGGCCTACACGCTCTTCCCCTGGCTGACGGTCGCCGAGAATATCGAATTCGGCCCGCGCCGGCGTGGCGTTCCCGCGAAGGAACGCCGCGAGATCGTCGCGCATTATCTGTCCGAGGTCGGGCTAGTCGCTTTTGCGCAGCATTATCCAAAGCAACTCTCCGGCGGCATGAAACAACGCGTCGCGATCGCCCGTGCGCTCGCCAATGATCCGCAGATCCTGCTGATGGACGAACCTTTTGGAGCGCTCGACAGCCAGACACGCTCGGTGATGCAGAAGCTGTTGCTGCGTGTTTGGGAACACACACACAAAACGGTGCTGTTCGTGACGCATGATATCGACGAAGCGGTGCTGCTCGGTGACCGCGTGCATGTGATGACCGCGCGGCCGGGGCGCATGAAGGAAACGATCGATGTTCCGATCCCCCGCCCGCGTTCGCTGGAAATGGTGATGGACCCCGAGTTCATCGCCATCAAGCGCCGCATCCTGCATCTGCTGCAGGATGAGATCGACGAGGACCACTGATGTCATCGCACAGATCGGCCGCCCTGTTTCGCCGTCTTGCGGTTTCCAAAACCCATTCTTAACAACAAGGGAGTTAACGTCGATGACCGGACTAGGATCTCGCCTCGGCCGACGCGCTCGGCGCACGGCTGCTGGCTTAGCGGCGACAGCGCTCGCCGGCCTTGGCTTCGCGTTGCCGGCACAAGCAGGACACCTCACGGTAACCATGACAACCTGGGTCGGTTACGGCCCGATGTTCCTCGCGCGCGACCTTGGCTACTACAAGGAGAAGGGTCTCGACGTCGATTTGCGGATCGTCGGTGATTCGACGCTCTCGATGGGCGCCATGGCGGCCGGGCAGATCCAGGGCACCGCGGTCACGCTCGACGAAATTCTCAAGTATCGCTCGAAGGATTTCTGCTTCAAGGCGGTGATGGCGCTGGACGACAGCCATGGCGGCGACGGCATGGTGACGGGCAAGGACGTCACCAGCATCGCCGACCTCAAAGGCAAGTCGATCGCCATGAACGAGGGCTCGACGAGCCAGTTCTGGTTCAACTATCTGCTCGCGCAGCAGGGCATGACACAAAGCGACTTCAAGGTGGTGAACATGACGGCAGACGCCGCCGCCGCCGCCTTCATCGCCGGCCGCATCCCCGCCGCCGTCACCTGGGAACCCAATCTCTCCTTCGTGCGAGAGCACAACAAGGGCAAGGTTCTCGTCAGCAGCGCCTCGACGCCAGGCGTCATTCTCGACGTGCTGATCTTCCGTTGCGATGTCATCCAGAAGCAAGCGGCGGACGTAGATGCGATGGTCTCGGGCGTGCTCAAAGCCGTCGAATACACCAAGACGCATCAGGCGGAGGCTTATGCCGATATGGCGAAAAGCGTCGGCGGCTATCTCTCCAAGCCAGCGGATTTCACGGCTGCCGCGGGCGGCGTGAATTTCTATGATGCGGCGATGAACAAGAGCTATTTCGGCACGGTGCAGAACCCCGGCCCGGCCGATAAGGTCATCACCCTCGGCCTCGACATCTGGGGCAAGCTCGGCAAGATCAAAATGCCGGTGACTTATCCGACCGTCATCGATCCGCAGTTCATCGATAAGTAAAATTTCGGAACTTGGCTATCGCCTCCACGTCATCCTCGGCCTTCGCCGAGCATGACGAGGAGACGAATCTATTGGAGAATGCGCCCGCCACGCACTCTCCAACCCCCACCTACAGCGCCTTAAGAATCTGCTCGACCATCTTCTTCGCGTCGCCGAACAGCATCATCGTGTTGTCCTTGAAGAACAGCTGATTCTCGACGCCCGAATAACCCGAGCCCATACCGCGCTTGACGAACAACACCGTCTTCGCCTTGTCCACTTCCAGAATCGGCATGCCGAAAATCGGCGAGCTGCGGTCGGTTTTCGCCGCCGGGTTCGTCACGTCATTCGCGCCGATCACGAAGGCCACATCCGCCTGTCCGAATTCGGCGTTGATGTCCTCAAGCTCGAACACCTCGTCATACGGCACATTCGCCTCGGCCAGCAGCACGTTCATGTGGCCCGGCATGCGCCCGGCCACCGGATGGATGGCGTAGCGCACATCGACACCCTCCTCCTTCAGGCGGTCCGCCATCTCGCGCAGCGCGTGCTGCGCCTGCGCCACCGCCATGCCGTAGCCGGGAACGATGATGACCTTGCCGGCATTCTTCATGATGAACGCGGCATCCTCGGCGGCACCCTGCTTGACCGGCCGCGTCTCAACCACACCGCCGCCCGCCACCGCATCCTCGCCGCCGAAGCCGCCGAGAATGACCGAGACGAAGCTGCGGTTCATCGCACTGCACATGATGTAGCTCAGGATAGCGCCGGATGAGCCGACCAGCGCGCCGGTAATGATCAGCGCCAGGTTGCCGAGCGTGAAGCCGATGCCTGCAGCGGCCCAACCCGAATAGGAATTGAGCATCGACACCACGACCGGCATATCCGCGCCGCCGATCGGAATGATCATGAGCACGCCCAAAGCCAGAGCCGCGATCACGATCAGCCAGAACACGATATGCGCCTGCGTCAGCGGGAACAGGATCACCAACAGCACCATCGCCGCGACAAGCGCCAGGTTGATGAAGTGCCGCTGCGGCAACATGATCGGCCGGCCGGACATATTGCCGTTGAGCTTGGCGAAGGCGATCACGGAGCCCGTGCAGGTGATGGCGCCGATCGCCGTGCCGATCGACATCTCGACCAGCGAACCGCCATCGATATGGCCCGGAATGCCGATGTTGAAGGCTTGCGGCGCGTAGGACGCCGCCGCCGCGACGCAGACCGCGGCGAGGCCGACGCCCGAATGAAATGCCGCGATGAGCTGCGGCATCGCCGTCATTGCCACGCGCCGCGCGACCACGGCGCCGATGCCGCCGCCAATGGCGAGACCGAAAATCACGAGCAGCCAGCCGCCGAGACTGTCGGAGGGCGCCGCCGCGAGCGTGGTGAGAATGGCGATCGCCATGCCCGCCATGCCCATGAGGTTGCCGCGGCGCGACGAACTCGGCGAAGACAAACCGCGCAATGCCAGAATGAACAGGATGCCGGCGGCGAGATAAAGAAGCTGAGCGATGTCGATGAACATGGCGCGCGCTCAGTGCTTTTTCACGGCGGTCGCGGATTTGGGTCTGTACATCCCGAGCATTCGCTGCGTCACCAGGAAGCCGCCGAAGATATTGATCGACGCCAGCACAAGCGCCACGAAGCCGAAGCATCGCGCGACCCAGGGGCCGCCGCTCATCACGTTATGCAGCGAAACCCCAACGGCGAGCAGCGCGCCGACCACGATCACCGAGGAGATCGCATTCGTTACCGCCATCAGCGGCGTATGCAAGGCGGGGGTCACCGACCACACCACGTAGTAGCCGACGAAGATCGCCAGCACGAAGATCGCGAAGCGGAAGATGAAAGGATCCACCACTCCCAAGGTAAGCACATGGGCGGCTGCCCCCGCGCCGGTGGCGATATGATCGGCGTTCTCGTTCATCGTGATTTCCCCTGGCGCCGTTCGGCGGCCGCTTCCCTCGACATCCTGGGCATTGGCCGAGGATCCGCGTCGTTACTCTCCCGCCGGGCCACCTAGGCCGCCTTGAAATTGGGATGCACCACCTGGCCGTCGTGCGTCAGCAGCGTGGCCTTGATCAGCTCGTCGTCCCAATTGGGACTGACGGCCTGGCTGGTCTTGTCGATCATCGTCTCCACGAAGGCGAGCAGGTTGCGCGAATAGAGCGCTGAGGCCGAGGCCGGCAGCCGGCCAGCCACATTGGCATGGCCCAAGATCCGCACTCCGTTCGTCGTCACCACCTCGCGCCCCGCTTCTGAGCCCTCGACATTGCCGCCGCGCTCGACCGCCAGATCGACGATCACCGAACCCGGCCGCATCGAGGCGACCATCGCCGCATTCACCAGTCGCGGCGCCGGGCGGCCTGGAATGAGCGCCGTGGTCACCACGATATCCTGCTTGGCGATATGGCCCACCACAAGCTCGGCCTGCTTGGCCTGATATTCCGCCGACATCGGCTTCGCATAACCCGTCGCGCTCTCCGCCTGGCGGAACTCGTCATCCTCCACCGCCAGGAACTTGGCGCCGAGGGAGGCCACCTGCTCCTTCGCCGCCGGCCGCACATCCGTCGCGGTCACGATGGCGCCGAGCCGGCGCGCGGTGGCGATCGCCTGAAGTCCGGCGACGCCGACGCCCATCACGAAAATCCGCGCCGCCGGCACTGTGCCCGCCGCCGTCATCATCATCGGCAGGGCGCGGCCATAGCTGCTGGCGGCGTCAATCACCGCGCGGTAGCCGGCGAGATTTGCCTGCGAGGACAGCACGTCCATGCTCTGCGCCCGGGTGATGCGCGGCATGAGTTCCATCGCGAAAGCCACCAGCCCGGCGCTCGCCATCTGCGCCAGCGCGGCTTCCTGGCCGTAAGGGTCCATGATCGCCAGAACCAGCGTGCCGGGGCGATAGGCCTGCAGCTCCTCCGGCTTTGGCCGTCGCACCTTCAGGACGATATCGGCTGTCCGCGTTACCTCGGCCGGGTCGCCGAGATCGGCACCGGCCTGCGCGTAATCCGCATCCGGGATGCCCGATCGCATCCCCGCGCCACGCGCCACCACGACCGTGGCACCAAGCTTGATGAGCTTTCCGACCGTTTCCGCGGTGGCCGCGACGCGCGGTTCATCAGCATCGATTTCGACGGGAACGGCTATTCGCATTGGGTTTCCTCGGCTCGTTGACGAGAGACTAACCTGCTTTGTTCGTTCCGGCGACTGCTCCGATGCTCGCCAACATCACGCAAGCGATACCGGCCAGCGGCAACGGCCCGAGGCGCTGGCCGAGTACAAGAAGGCCCATGGCGGCGGAGGTCGCGGGCTCCAGGCTCATCAGGATGCCGAAGGGCCGCGGCTGCATACGCCGCAGCGTCGCCATTTCGAGCGCGTAGGGCAGAAACGGGCTGAGGATCGCGACACCCGCCATCGCGATGACAAGACCCGGGCCAATCGACCGCCAATGGACGGCAAGCACCGGCGGCGCCATCACGAGCGCCGCGACGCAGAGCGAGACGGTGAGGCCCTGCAACCCGCTGAAAGTCTCGCCGACCCGGCGGGTGAGCACGATATAGGAGCCCCAGCAGACCGCCGCCCCGACCGCGAAGGCATAGCCGGAAAGGCTGGAGCCCCCGCCACCCCGCGTCAGCAGCGCGACACCGGCGGCGGCCAGCGCAGCCCAAAGCAAGTCCCGGGCATTGCGCGACCCGCCAATGGCAACCGCGAGAGGACCGAGGAACTCGATCGAGGTCACCATCCCCAGCGGGATTCGCGCCGCCGCCTCGAAGTAGCACAGCGTCATGGCGCCGGTGACCAGACCGAGGCAGGCGCCGCCAAGTAACCGTGGCCCACTACCGGAACCCAGCCGAGGTCGTGCCACCGCCAGCAGGAACAGCGCCGCCCAGACCAGCCGCAGGCTGGTCGTTGTCGCCGCGCCAACCTGAGCCATCAGCGGTACTGTCAGCGCGCCGCCGAGCTGGACCGAAATCATCGCCGTGAGCGGCCAAAGCGGAACCGGGATGCGCCCGAGGGCTCCCGCGACAGCCCTCACTGCTTGGGAGTCGTATCCGCCGAGGCCACGGGATAGCGCGCGAGCAGCGCCGCCAAGACTCCATTGGTCCAGCCGAAGCCGACTTGCAGCTTGTATTCGCCGCCGCCCGCGCGCTTCGCGACCTCGTTGGTATCGACGTTGTATTTCTCGACCAGCACGCCGTCATTGGCGAAGCCGGCGACGACCCGGGTCTCCCAGCGCCCCGCGATCTGCCGGGCCAATGCCTCCGAGCCGTAGGAGGACAGCCCATCGATGCCCATCCACTGCAAGGGCGCCCAGCCATTCGGCGCGTCCCATTGCTGGCCGGTGGCAGCCGTCGTGGTGCGCAGCCCGCCAGGACCGAGCAGCTTCGCCGCCACCGTCGTCGCCACGGCACGCGCTTGTTCGGTGGTCGCGACGTGGAAGAACAGCGGCACGAGAGTCGCGGCCGAGAGCACGCCCGTCTGCTTCCCGGCCACCCAATCGTAATCGGTGAAGTCGCCTCCGTTCTGATCCCACATCAACTGCCGGATCGCCTCGGCGCGCTTGGCGGCGAGGTCGCGGTATTTGGCGCTCTCCGCCATCTGATTGGTCAGGCGGTAGCCATAGGCGAGGGCGCTTTCGAGGTGGAACAATTCGCTGTTGAGATCGACCGGAAGAATCTCGGTGGTATGCAGCGTGGCGAGGCTATGGCCGTCGGCGAACCAGCGCGAGCTATAATCCCAGCCGGATTCCGCCCCCGCGCGCAGGTCACGGTAGACCTCGGCGGGGGGGCGATGCGTGGTCGCGGCAGTCGCCACGTCCTCGGCATAGGATTCGTCACGCGGCGTATCCCGCTCGTCCCAATAGCGGTTGAGGAGTGTGCCGTCGGCCAGCCGCACAGCATTGCGGGTGGCCTTGCCGGGCTCCAGCGCATCCGCGCCCTCCATCCAGTAATCCTCCTCCGCCTGCATCGCAGGGAGGTAGGTCGCATAGAGCGCCGCGCGGCCTTTGAGATCCTTGGGAGCGGAAAGCAGATCGACCATGCAGGAGAAGAACGGCGGCTGGGAGCGGCTGAGGTAGTAGCTGCGATTGCCGTTCGGCATGTGGCCATAGCGCTGGATCAGGGCGGCGATGTTGCGCACCATGTCTTCGGCCAGCTCGGTCTGCCCGTCCTGTTCCAGGCCGAGCATGGTGAAATACGTGTCCCAGTAATAGATTTCGCTGAAGCGGCCGCCCGGCACGATATAGGGCGCCGGCAGAGGCAGCAGCGAGGAATAGCGCTCGCCTTCATCGGCCGGGCGCCGCAGCAGGGTCCAGAGATCGGTGATGTATTCGCTGACCGTCTCGTCCTTCCGCCGGTTGTAGGAGACCGTCTTCAGCACCGGCGGCGTGAAATGCGCGGCGACAAAGGCGTGCAGATCGAAACCGGCCGCGTCCTTCTGCGCAGCGTAGTCGGCCAGAATCGCATCCGGCGCCTCCTTCGGAATCGCGTCGGCGAAGGTCTTCTGGTCGGCGAAGACATGTCCCAGCTCGACGGCGCTATAGAGCGAACCGAAGATCACGGATGGCGGCAGCGGATCGGGCTCCCGCGCATGGGCGGCGGAACCCGCGAGCAGGCCGCAGACCAAGCCGGTGGCGATCAGGACGTGGCGCAAACTCGTTCTCCCCGCGGCGGTGGCTTCTTGCTTTGGCGCCGTCCTACCAGACGAAGCTGGGGATCGTCGCTATCGGCGCCAGCCCGGCGGCCGCCGCCTCGGCCTCAGCTTCGGCCGTACGGCCCACCAGATCATGGATGCCGCCGAGCACCCAGCAGGACTCCAGCCCGACCGCCGCGGCACCGGCGATATCGGTCCGCAGCGCGTCTCCCACCACCAGCACGCGCTCGGGCGGCACGCCGAGCAGGGCCAATGTTGGCGGATAGATGGCGGCATCCGGCTTGCCGCGCTGCACCACCTCGCCGCCCATCCCCGCATAGACCTCCGCCAGCGCGCCGGCGCAGAGAATGCGCTGACCCTCCCGTACGATGACCAGATCGGGATTGGCGCAGAGCATGGGCAGTTCGGCGCGGCGGCAGGCTTCCAGCGCCGGCACATGGGGCGCGATCTCCGTGGCGCTGACGGCCTCGTCGGCGCCGATATTGAGGACGAAATCGGCATCCTCGGGGCGCAGGGCGATGTCGATGTCGAGCCCTTCGAGCAATGGCAGGTCGCGCGGCGGCCCGAGCCAGAAGGCGCGGCGTCCGAGGCGCGCGAACCAGGGATCGGCGCGGGTGAACAGCCCCTCGTAGATCGCCTCGCCGCTGGTCATCACGCCATCATAGAGTTCCGGCGGGATACCCATGGCCGTCATCCCCCGCGCCACCGCGATGGCGCGGCGTGGCGCGTTGGACAGCAGCACGACGCGGCGGTCACGGGCGCGCAGCCGCTCCATCACCTTCACCGCGCCGGGATAGGGCCGCACCCCGTCATGAATGACGCCCCAGAGGTCGAGGATGAAACCCTCGTAGCGCGGCGCGAGCGGCGCCATTCCGGCAAGGTGGTCCATGGTGGTCACGCCTCCTCGGCCAGCCGCTCGGCATCGGTGCCCACGGCCGCGCTGATAGTCTGGTAGCCGGCCGTCGCCAAGGCGCGCACCAGGTCCCGCTTGATAAGCGGGATGAGGGCGGGGCCGTGATAGGCGAAGGCCGTATAAAGCTGCACCAGGCTGGCCCCGGCGCGGATCTTGGTCATCGCATCGGCGCCGCTCTCGACACCGCCGACACCGATCAGCGCCAGCCTCCCCCGCGCGAGCAGGAAGGCCCGCGCCAGCACGCGCGTCGAGAGACCCATAAGCGGCCGTCCCGAAAGCCCGCCGATCTCGCGCGCCATCGCGGAGCGCAGGCCCGTTGGCCGGCTGGTCGTGGTGTTGGTCAGGATGAGCCCGGCGACACCCGCCGCGACCGCCACCTCGACCACCGCCGCCAGGCCCTCATGCGAAAGATCGGGCGCCAGCTTCACGAACAGCGGCGGCGAATCCGGCACGGCCGCGCGCATGGCACCGAGGATGGCGGCCAGCCGCGCCTCGCTTTGAAGGTCGCGCAGGCCCGGCGTATTGGGCGAAGACACGTTGACGACGACGTAGTCCGCGAAAGGCGCGACCCGCGCGAGGAGCGCAGAGTAGTCGCGCTCGGGCTCCGCGCCGTCTTTGTTCACGCCGAGATTGGCGCCGATCGGCACCGGATGCGGGCGGGGCAGGGCGCCGAGCCTCCGCGCATAGGCGTCGATGCCGCCGTTGTTGAAGCCCATGCGATTGATGACGGCGACATCCTCGGCCAGCCGGAATTGCCGGGGGCGCGGATTGCCCGCCTGCGGGCGGGGCGTCACGGTGCCGACCTCGACAAAGCCGAAACCGAGACCCGCCAACGGGACTGCGGCCACCGCATCCTTGTCGAAGCCGGCTGCCAGACCGATCGGATTGGCAAAGCGCAGACCCGCCACCTCGGTCGCCAGCGAACCGCTGTCTACGACATCGGAATGAGGAACGAGACCAGCGGTGAGTGCCCTCAAGCCAAGACGATGCGCGCGCTCCGGATCGAGACACCGCAACAGGGGCATGGCGAGCTTGGTCAGCACGCCGGGGAACCAGACGGGCGGCTAATCGTTACTCCCCTCCCTGCAAGGGAGGGGCTGGGGGTGGGTACTGGGGCGCGGCGATACGCAAGGCTTCGGCGCCCGGACCAACCCACCCCTAACCCCTCCCTTGCAGGGAGGGGAAAAGGACACCAGCGACCCGGTTCAGCCAACCGCGCATAAACATATATTTATGCGTCAGCCGCCGCGATCGCCGCGTTCATCGCGCGCACGCCTGCGGCCGGGCCGTCCGGGTGGTCCCAAACCGCGCTGACGACCGCCAGGAAATCGGCGCCAGCCTGCACCAGCGGAACGCAATTCGCCGGAGTGATGCCGCCGATCGCCACCGTCGGCAGTTCCATGACATCGCTCCACCAGGTCAGCACCTCTGGCTCGGCCTCGATCTCGGCTTCGGTCTTCGTGCCGCTACGAAAGAAAGCGCCAAAGGCCACGTAATCCGCGCCCGCCTCGCCCGCCGTCATGGCGAGATCCCGGCTGCCGTGGCAGGAAACCCCAAGCGTCAGATCCTTTCCCAGCAGCCGCCGCGCCTCGGCCACGGGCGTATCCGTCTGCCCGACATGGGCACCGTCGCAGCCCATCTCTCGCGCCAGATCGGGCCGGTCGTTGAGAAGGAAGGCAACATTGCGGGATTGCGCGACTGGCCGAAGCACATCGACCGCCCGCCGCAGCGCGTCGTCCGAGAGATCCTTCAGCCGCAGTTGCAGCGCGCCGACATCCCCGGCATCCAGCGCCGCCGCCAGGATATCGGCGAAGGCCGCCGGGTCGAGCTTCGGCGGCGTGACCAGATACAGCCGGCAGCCCGCCCCGTCGCTCATGCCGAGGCAACAACCCGCAGGGGGGTAAAGCCAAGGGCTTCGTCGCGCAGGCGCTTAATGGGGACGGTGACCTGCATGGCAATTCTCAGCGCTTCTTGGCCCAAAATCGGGCGCATCCGGGGGCGAAGACCTAGGCGAAATCGCTCTCCATGTCACGTTGGCCCTAGCCACCCGGCGAGCCGCCGCCGCGCCCCCGGCTGCGCGAGATCAAGCGCCGGCGGTGCCTCCGCCAGCACCACCGCGCCGCATTCGGCGGCGAGCGCCTCAACACGTTCAAGAAGCAGCCGAGGTGTGCCGACCAGAACAACCTGCCGCTGGCCTTCCCGTATCGCCTCCGCCGCCCGGCCAGGGGAGTCGGCGCAATCGAGAATGTCGGTAAAGGCAGGGTGAGGATGCTCGGCATGCGCCGCCGCAATCAGCGCAATCCACCACCCGACCCCCGCATACACCGCCGCGCCCGGCGCGGAGAGCAGAGTAAGGGGAAGACCCAGGGCCAAAGCGTCCCGCGCATCGGCTAGCCCATGGATAATGACGGCAGGCGGAAGCTTGGGCGCCACGTTCTCAGGTCCTTCCACGACACCAGCCGCCGACCCGCCGCATCCTAGCCCCGCCTCGCCGCGAGATCACGTCTGGGGCCGATCCTTTATGACGTGCTCAAACACCGGCCTTCATCCTTGACGCCTCCGGCCCGACCTGTGCTGACTTACGAGAGTGTTACGAAGGGCGGCACGTTAGACGGATGTCGGAAACCGGGGATACAAGCGCCAACCTGCGGCGTCTGGAGGCGGCGCTCGAGCGCATCGCTCAGGCCGCGCGACGACGACCGCCCGCGCCGCAACCGGCCGCCGAGCCCGAAAGCAGGCCGGCGCCCCGCGACAGCGCCGACAAGACCCAGCCCTGGGCGCCCGCATCCAACCACGACGAAGCCGTGCTCAAGATCGACGAGATCATCGGCGGCTTGCGCAACGCGCTCGGCATCGAGCGGAACGGATAGGCCGCCATGGGACAAGTTACCCTTCTCATCAACGGCTATTCCTATGTCGTCGGCTGCGAGGACGGTCAGGAACGGCACCTCGAGGCCATGGGCCGCGAGGTGCAGAAGCGCATCGACGGTATCAAGGCTTTGGGCCAGACCGGCGAAGCCCGGCTCCTGGTTCTGGTGTCGCTGCTGATGGCCGATGAGCTGCACGACAAGGACGCCTTCCTCGCCAATCAGCCACACCAGAACGGTCACACGGCCACGGCGGATCCGCAGATCGGCGATGCCGTCCGCCGCCTGGCGGAGCGTGCGGAAGACATTGCGGCAGCCCTCGAACGCGCCTAACTATGGCGGGCGGGGCTTCCTGGTTCGACAGGCAAGACATCCCCAGGGCCGATAAGCAACTCCCTCGGGAGCTGGCGCTGGTCTGATCCTGGTCAGGCTAACTGGCCCCCACCTGCACAAGCAGGCCTTGGGAGGATGCATATGCCACCGGCCGAGGCGGCTCCGCACTTTCCTCGATCTTCGTTCGATAGGCCCGGCTGATTGAAGCAGCCGTTCCCTCCGCCCATCGAGCCGGAAGCTATCGCCGAAGCCAAAACCGCCGCCCGACATGTCGCGCGAGCCCGGCGATTGGGCATCGATCCCGCGCTCGGCACACTCCTTGCGGCCAACCTCTTCGACGACCCCAAACTCCGTTCCGCCCATATCGTCGGCGGCTTCTGGCCGCTGCCGGAGGAGATCGACATCCGGCCGCTTCTCCATGCGCTGCATGACCGCCGCCAGCGCATTTGCCTCCCCGTCACCGGCCGGCGGGGCCATCCCCTGACCTTCCACGAATGGCACCCCGAGACGGAACTCAGCACAGGCCGCTTCGGCACGAGCCATCCAGACGGCGCCAGGCTGATCCCCGACCTGCTGCTCATGCCGCTGCTCGGCTTTGACCGCCAGGGCACCCGGCTCGGCTATGGCGGCGGCTATTACGACCGCACCATCGCGGCACTGCCGGGAGCCTGGCGCTATGGCTGCGCCTTCGCCGCGCAGGAATTCGACAGCCTGCCCTCCGGCCCCTATGACGCGCCCCTGCACGCGGTCGCGACTGAGCTGGGGCTGCGCCATTTTGGCTGAGGCCCACGGCCGCTCGCGCGCCGCCTGAGAGGGAGCGCGATGCGGATTTTGTTTCTGGGCGATATCGTCGGCCGCGTCGGGCGCGATGCCGTGGCCGCCGCCCTGCCCGAGCTGCGCCGCCGGCTGCGGCTCGACCTCGCCATCGTCAATGCCGAGAACGCGTCCCACGGCTTCGGCCTCGCCCCCGAGATGGCGCGTGCGCTGTTCGAGGCCGGGGCGGATGTGCTCACCCTCGGCAACCACGCCTGGGACCGGCGGGAGATCATCCCCTTCATCGCGACCGAGAAGCGGCTGATCCGCCCCATCAACTTTCCCCCGGCCACGCCCGGCGCGGGCAGCGTGTTGCTGACCTTGGGCGACGGCCGCCGCGCTTTGGTGCTCAACGCCATGGGCCGCCTGTTCATGGAGGCGCTGGACTGCCCCTTCCGCGCCACCGAGGATCTGCTGACCCGTCACAAGCTCGGCGCCACGGTGCAGGCCATCATCTGCGACTTTCATGCCGAGGCGACCAGCGAGAAGGCCGCCTATGCCCATAGCTTCGACGGCCGTCTCTCCCTCGTCGTCGGCACCCACACGCATGTCCCCACCGCCGACCATCAGATCCTGCCCGGCGGCACTGGCTTCATGACCGATGCCGGGATGTGCGGCTCCTATGACGGCGTCATCGGCATGGGCAAGCAGCCGGCGATCGAGCGTTTCTGGAAGAAGATGCCCGGCGAGCGCCTGCAACCCGCGGAAGGCCCCGCCACGCTGTCGGGAGTCTTCCTCGAAACCGACGACACAACGGGCCTGGCGCGCCACATCGCGCCTTTGCGCCAAGGCGGCCGCCTGGCGGAGACGTTTCCGGAGTTCTGATCCTGTCGGCTCAGCCCACGCCCGCGATGACTCCCCAACGTCATCCTCGGCGAAGGCCGAGAATCCCCGCCTTTCCTCGCCGCGGCTCCAAAAGGCGTGGATGCGGCCTTCGCCGAGCATGACGAGGTGGGCCGACCGCTACCGCCGACCCGAACAAAACTCCCGTTTTTGCCGCAGACGCTCGTTGCTAAATCGAGTTAAAAGTCTCGCATGCAGCTTGCCGCCGTTACCATGGTCTACAACGATCCCGACTACATGGACCCGTGGTGCCGCCACTACGCCAGGCAGGTGGGTGCCAGGAACTGCTACGTGATCGACCACGGCTCCGATGACGGCACCACCGATCATCTCGGCGAGATCAAAGTGATCCGCCTGCCGCGCAGCCCAAAGGACGAATCCGGGCGGGCACGGCTCGTCTCGTCATTCTGCGCCGAACTGCTGCGGCGCTACGACGCCGTTATCCATGTCGATGTGGACGAGTTGCTCGTCGCCGATCCGCGCCACCACCGGGACCTCGCCGATTGCGCCATGGCGATGAAGGGTGGCGTGCTGAACGCGATCGGCCTGGAAGTGTGGCACCGGCCGGACGACGAAGCGGCGATCGATATAGCCCAGCCGATTAGCGAGCAGCGGCGCTGGCTATGGTTCAACTCGGCGCTGTGTAAGCCGGCGCTCATTCGCGAGCCCGTCACCTGGCCAGCGGGTTTTCACAGCGTGGCCGCGCCCGTGGTCTTCGAGCACCTCTATATGTTCCACCTGCGCTATTTCGACCGCGACCGCGGCCTCCGCCGTCTCGCCCAGACCCGAGGCATGGCCTGGGCCGACGCGCATTCCTCGCTGCATCAGCGCGGCCCCGACCAGGAATGGCTCGACCGGCTGCACGCCGTCGGGAACTTGCCGGAGGAAGCCGGAGACTTCGAGCCTAGGCAGCAACCTTTGGCACGGTTGCTCGATCAGGTGGTGGCGAGCCAGGCCGGGCTGGAGGCGGAGACCTATCGCTTCGCGCTGAACATCCACGGCCACACCCGGCTGGTCTTGCCGCCACGCTTCAGGGGCAGGTTTTAGAGCGCCGGATGTCTGTGGCTTGAACCGCAATCCACAGATCCGCCAGGGCACGCGAAGGCGTGCCATCCACGCCTTTGCTTAGTCGCCGAAGCCAAGGCGTGGATCCCCGGCCTGCGCCGAGCATGACGCGGGGAGTGAACGCGGTTCAAACCCGAAACGTCACGCTTCCGGCCCCTCGCTGCCTCAGTCGGACATCGCCGGTTCGTGGGCGCGCAGGCGCTCGCGCTCAACCTCGGTGATGTAATCGCGGGTCAGCGGCGCCGCGGTCTGTTCGCGGGTGATCTGGATCTGGAAATTGACGTGTTCCTGATAGCGGAAGGCCAGCTCCGAGCCGGCCAGATAGAACTCGAACATCCGGCAAAAGCGCTCGTCATACAGTGTACTGATGGCGTCCCGGTTGGCCGCGAAGCGGCGGCGCCAGTGCCGCAGCGTCTCGGCGTAATGCAGCCGCAGGATTTCGACATCGGTGACGAGGAGGCCCGATTTCTCGATCGGCAGCATGGTCTCGGACAAGGCGGGGGAATAGCCGCCGGGGAAGATGTATTTCGCGATCCAGCTATTGGTGGTGCCCGGCCCGTCGCTGCGCCCGATGGTATGCAGCAGCGCCACCCCGTCCGGCTTCAGCACGCGCTTGAGCACATTGAAGAAGGTCCGGTAATGGTTGACGCCGACATGCTCGAACATGCCGACCGAGACGACACGATCGTACGTCTCCCGCACCGCCCGGTAATCCAGCAGCTCGAACTTCACCCGATCCGACAGACCCTCGGCCTCGGCACGGGCACGCGCCTCATTGAGCTGTTCGGTCGAGAGGGTGATGCCGGTCACACGGGCGCCGTAGTCGCGCGCCAGGGTCAGCGCCATGCCGCCCCAGCCGCAGCCGATATCGAGCACCGTTAGTCCCGGCCGGTCGAGCTTCAGCTTGGCGGCGATGTGGTGCTTCTTGGCGGTCTGCGCCTCCTCCAGCGTCTCGGTGCCGGTGCGGAAATAGGCGCAGGAATATTGCCGGTCGCGGTCGAGGAACAGGCTGTAGAGCCGGCCGTTGAGGTCATAGTGATGCGCCACGTTGCGCCGCGCGCGCACAGTGGAATTGATCTGGCGGAGGCGCCGCACCATGGTTCCGGCGAGGATGCGGCCCTTGAGGGTCGGCACCGCCGCGATGCCGGCGGCCTGCAGGTTCGACAGCAGAACCTCCAACACCTGGTAGATATTGCAATCCACCGGGGCGAGGCTGCCGTCCATGTAGGCTTCGCCGATGGCGAGACCGGGATGCAGCACGAATTGGCGCACCATCCGGTCGTGGGCGATCTTGATTGTAACGGGGCTGTTCTTGTCGGGGCCGTAGCTGCTGCGCTCGCCATTCGGCCAGATCACTGAAAGACCCCCCTGCCGTATCAGGCGGGTGAGTAAGCGGTCCAGCATCTGTCGCATGGCACTCTCTCGTCTATCGTCGCACAGGCTCTCCAACAGACAGGCGATAACCCGCTCTTAGCGATTTCGCAAGCAAAGGTAACACGGAGGTAATAATCCGGGCGAAAGACACCGTTGCGCACAGCGAATGCCGCTCGCGAGACTTGACGCGCAGGGCGATCCGGGGCGTCGAGTCGCGGTTATTTGGATGGGGCTTGGGGCTCGGTCTTTGCCGAGCGCGGCGAGACTTGGGCGGCCCCTCCCGGCACGGGAGAGGCCGCGGCAAAGTCAGGCGGCTTCGGGGGCTTCTTCTTCGGTCCCGAAGATATCGGCGGCCGAAGGGCCTTCTTCCTCGGCGGCGCGGCCAACGGCCTCGCCACGGAGCTGCTTCTCGGCTTCCTCGGGGCTACGCGCGACATTCACCGCGACGTTCATGGTGACCTCGGGGTGGAGAACGACACGGACCTGGCGCACGCCCAGCGTCTTGATCGGGTGATCAAGCTCGACCTGGCCGCGGCTGATCTGCAGCCCGCCGGCCGTCGCACCTTCCGCGATGTCGCGGTTAGAGACGGAGCCGTAAAGGCTGCCGGCTTCACCCGCCTGGCGGATAAGCGTCACGGTCAGGCCGTGGACCCGCTCGGCGATACGCTCGGCTTCCTCGCGGCGCTTGATGTTCTGCGCCTCGAGATGCACGCGGTTGCCCTCGAACTTCGCGAGGTTGTCCTTGGTGGCGCGCAGCGCCTTCTTCTGCGGCAGCAGGAAGTTGCGGGCATAGCCCGGCTTCACCTTCACCACCTCTCCCATCTGTCCCAGCTTCTCGACGCGCTGGAGCAGGATCAATTCGATCGCGGCCATGATGCTCTCCCCTCAGTGCAGGACGTAGGGCAGCAGCGCCAAGAAGCGGGCGCGCTTGATGGCCCGTGCCAGCTCGCGCTGCTTCAAGGCGGAGACCGCCGTGATGCGGGAAGGCACGATCTTGCCGCGCTCGCTGAGGAAGCGGGACAACAGCCGCACGTCCTTGTAGTCGATCTTGGGCGCGTTCGGACCCGAGAAGGGGCAGGACTTCTTGCGGCGATAGAACGGCCGGCGCGCGCCAACGGCGGCGCGGCGGGCGGCGGGATTGACGTCTGTCGAATCGCTCATGGCTCAGACCTCCTCATGATGGCGGCCACCGCCACGCTCGTCTTCGTCATCGCGCGGGCCACGGAACTCCTCGCGGGCGCGGAATTCCTCACGGTCGTCATAGCGGCGACGGCCGCTGTCGAAGCGCCCAGCGGGCTTCGGCCCACGGAAGCCGCGATCATCCGACTTGCGGGAGAGCACGGCCGACGGCGCCTCATCGATCTCATCGACGCGGATCGTCAGGAAGCGCAGCACGTCCTCGTTGAGGAAGAGCTGGCGCTCCATCTCATTGAGGTCGGCGGGTTTGATATCCAGGCCGAGCAGCATGTAGTGGCCCTTCCGGTTCTTCTTGACCCGGTACGCGAGGCTGCGGAGGCCCCAGTATTCCCGCTTGCGCACGGTGGCGCCGGCGGCTTCCACCTGCGCCGTGATGGTGTCGGCGATCGTGTCGACCTGCTGCTGCGTGATTTCGCTGCGCCCTATTAGGACGCATTCATATAATGGCATTCTGTCCCTCCGGATGTATCGGCCCGAGGCTGCGGATCCGGAGGTTCCGGTCGCATACGAGCACAGCCGGGGAGATGCCTCGCCCCGGCAGGGAAGCGCGCCTAAATACACATACGCGGTCGTTTCGCAAGGCAAAGCTGGCCTGCGCGCCTCACCGTCACAGCGCGACGCTTGCCTTGCCGGGCGTCGCCCGCGTAAGTCTCGCCAAATCCGACGTTACGGCCGCTTAACCAGACAAGGTCCAAACACGATCGGCTGAGGCTCGCAGGACTTTACGGCGGGACGCCGGTAGCCGCGAGTGGAGCTGCGCCTTTCGAAGCCTAGCTATCTCGATCTTCATCGGCTCCGGCCCATCTCAAACGAAGACATGAACACATCGCCAGCCGCGGTTGCCACCATCCGCCAAAACGCTGCCACGCCCGCCTTGCTGCTGGGCGTGCTGGGCGTGGTGTATGGCGATATCGGCACCAGCCCGCTCTATACCTTGAGCACCTGCCTCTCCGTCTTCGGCGCGGCGGCTCTGACGCCAGGCACGGTGCTCGGTATCCTATCGATGATCTTCTGGTCGCTGATCCTCGTGGTGACCGTGAAATACGTGACCTTCGTGATGCGCGCCGACAACAATGGCGAGGGCGGCATCCTGACCATGATGGTGCTGGCGCAGCGCGTCACCCGGCGGCCCCGCGTCGCCGCCGCCGTCACCCTGGTCGCGATCGTCGGCGCCTGTCTGTTCTTCGGCGACGGCATGATCACCCCGGCGATCTCGGTGCTGTCGGCGGTCGAGGGCCTGGAAGTCACCTCGCCCTTCCTCAAGCCGGCGGTGCTACCGATCGCCGTCATCGTCATCGGGCTGCTCTTCGCCTCGCAGTATCGCGGCACCGCGATGATCGGACGGGTTTTCGGTCCGGTGATGGCGCTGTGGTTTCTGACGATCGGCTTGTTCGGCCTGCTCCAGATCCTCGACAACCCCTCGGTGCTCCGGGCGCTGTCGCCCACTTACATCCTGTATTTCGCCTTTCACCACGGGATCATGACCTTCGTGATCCTCGGCTCCGTTGTGCTGTGCGTGACGGGCGCCGAGGCGCTTTACGCGGATATGGGCCACTTCGGCCGCATCCCGATCCAGAAAGCCTGGACGTATTTCGTGCTGCCCTGCCTCGTGCTGAACTATTTCGGCCAGGGCGCCTTGATCCTTCATGATCCGCACGCCCTGGACAATCCGTTCTTCCTGCTCTGTCCGGTCTGGTTCCGGCTGCCGATGGTGCTGCTGGCGACGGCGGCAACGGTCATCGCCAGCCAGGCGATGATCTCCGGCGCCTATTCGATGGCGCGGCAATGCATGCAGCTCGGCTTCATCCCGCGCATGATCGTCCGCCACACCAGCGAGGTGGAGGAGGGCCAGATCTACTTGCCGCAGATCAACACCATGATGCTGGTCGGCGTGCTGGTGCTGGTTCTGTCGTTCCGTAGCAGCGCTTCCCTCGCGGCCGCCTATGGCATCGCCGTGACCGGCACCTTCACCTGCACCTCGGTTCTCTCGGCGCTGGTCTTCAGGCGGCAGTTCAAATGGTCGCGCGGCCTGGTCATCAGTGTCTTCGGCGCGTTCTTCGTGATCGACGCGCTGTTCTTCACCTCCAACCTGCTGAAACTGCCCGAGGGCGGCTGGGTGCCCCTCGCCGTTGCCGCAGTGCTGATGGCCGTGATGACCTCCTGGAAGCGCGGCCGAGATCTCATGTTCCAGCGCTGGAAGCAGGACAGCATGCCGCTGAACTCCTTCCTCGCCCGGCTTCCCGCTTCCCGCATCATCCGCGTGCCGGGCACCGCCGTCTTCCTCACCGGCAATGGCGGCTACGTGCCGAACGCCCTGCTGCACAACCTCAAGCACAACAAGGTGCTGCACGAGCGGGTGTTCCTGGTGACGGTGCAGACCGCAGACGTGCCCGAAGTGCCCTCGGCCGAGCGGGCGGAGGTCGAGGAGCTGATCCCCAACGTCAACCGGGTCATCGTCCGCTACGGCTTCAAGGAGAGCCCGAACATTCCCCGCGCACTTGAGGAGATGCGAGAAAGCGGCATCCCCTTCGACCCGATGCAGACGAGCTATTTCCTCGGCCGCGAGGTTATTGTCCCAGCTCTGGTCCCGAAACTGCCCTTCTGGCGGCTATGGCTGTTCCTGGTGCTGGCCCGCAACGCCGTGTCCGCCACCGAGTTCTTTCGTATTCCGAGCGACCGGGTCGTCGAGCTTGGGGTCCGGATCGCGATTTAGGCGTCGCCACTTTCGTCGTGACATGCGTAGGCATGCCATCCACGCCTTGCCGCGGACGGCCCCGCCTTCGTCACCCAAGCGAAAGCGTGGGTCCTCGGCCTTCGCCGAGGATGACGTGGTGAGGTGAGGATTGGTTCGCGCTAAAGCATCGCGATCTAGGCTCCGACGCCGCCGCTATTCATACTTGCGCAATACTCCCGATGCGAACCTCCCCCGGATCGGTCCGGCATTGGGGAAAACGTAATGGCTGACACCGACACAGCCGGCTTCAGATCGCGCGCCACCGCGATCGGTGTTGTCGCCATCCTGCTTTGGGCCGCACTTGCTCTGCTGACGGTACGCGCACGCGGCATCCCGCCCTTCGAGCTGCTCTGCCTCAGCTTCGGTGTCGCCTTCCTGTCCGGGATGGTGGCACTCGCGCTGCGCGGCCGGGCCGCATTGGCCCAGCTCTGGCAGCCCGCAGCGCCGTGGCTTACCGCCTTCTGTGGCATCTTCTTGTACCACGCGCTCTATTTCTTCGCTTTGTCCAAGGCACCGGCGGCGCAGGCCAGCTTGATCGCCTACCTCTGGCCGCTGCTGATCGTGCTGCTCGCGGCAGCCGCACCGGGCGGCGAGCGCCTGCGCGCGCGGCATCTCGGCGGTGCGCTGCTCGGCTTGGCGGGCACTACCCTCATCCTGACGGGACGGCCGCCAAGCGGCACAGCAATTGGGTCAGTCGCCGGCTATACGGCGGCTTTCGGCTGCGCTTTCGTCTGGTCGGGCTATTCGGTGCTCAACCGCCGGTTCGGATCGACGCCCAGCGGCATGATCGTCGGTGTCTGCGGCGCCGTCGCGGTGGCCGGCGGCGCCTGCCATCTCGCTTTCGAGCCCACCGTCACGCCCGTCCTGGGTCAATGGCTTGCCATCCTCGCACTCGGCATCGGCCCGACGGGTCTCGCTTTCCTCGCCTGGGATCATGCGACGAAGCACGGGCATCTGCCGCTCCTCGGCGCGCTCTCCTACCTGGCGCCCGCGGTCTCGACCCTTCTGCTGGTCGGCACCGGTCTGGTCCCGGCGAGCTGGTCTTTGCTGTTCGCCGCACTCCTTGTGGTCGGCGGCGCCCTCCTGGCCACCGGCATGCCGAGGCGCCGGCGGCCCGATTACACCAAGCGACAAGGGTATTGAGCGATTGAGCCCGTAAATCGTCATCTACGGCGAAGGGCGCCCCGCCTGGGGCCGAAGATCCACGCCTACCTTCTCGCCGCAAGCAAGGCGTGGATCCTCGGCCTTCGCCGAGGATGACGGTGCAACGGCATAGCCAACGCTTGCTGGTAAAAGGCCCAAGCACGGCGCTCGCCCCGCTACTCCACGAAACTCGGCCCCGGCTCGTCCACGTCCAGCACCGCCTTGCCCTCGAAAGCCGCCGCGATGAGGGCCCGTGTGTAATCCTGTTGCGGGTTCTCGAAGATCTCCTCGGCCGGACCTTCCTCCACCACGCGCCCCCGCCGCAGCACGATGATGCGGTGAGCCAGCGCACGGACGATGCGCAGGTCGTGGCTGATGAACAGGTAAGCGAGCCCGTGATCCGCCTGCAGCCGCCGCAGCAGATCGACGATCTGCGTCTGCACGGAGCGATCCAGCGCGCTGGTCGGCTCGTCCAGCACCACGAAACGCGGCTCCAGCACCATGGCCCGCGCGATGGCGATACGCTGGCGCTGGCCGCCGCTGAACTCATGCGGGTACCGTTCCAGCGCATTCTCCGGCAGCCCGACCTCGGCCAAAGCGGCGGCGACCTTGGCGTGGCGCTGCGCCGCCGTCAGGCCGCGCTCATGCACGCGCAGCCCCTCGGCCACGATCTCCTCCACCGTCATGCGCGGCGACAGGCTGCCGAAGGGGTCCTGGAAGACGATCTGCATATCGGCGCGCATCGCGCGCAACCGCCGCTCGGGCAGATGCGCGATGTCCTGGCCCTCGAACAGAATGCGGCCCTCGGCATGTTCCAGCCCCAGCATCGCGAAGCCCATGCTGGTCTTGCCCGAACCGCTTTCGCCCACCAGCCCGACAGTCTCGCCCTGCCGCACCACCAGCGACACGTCATCCACCGCGCGGACATGGCCCTGCGCGCGCCGCAGCACGCCCCGCCGGATGGCGAAATGCACGCCCACGGATTCCGCGGCGATGACCGGGGCCGGATTGAGCGGCAGAGGCGGCGGGCCGCCCTTCGGCTCGGCCGCGAGCAGCATCCGCGTGTAGGGGTGTTGCGGCCTGGCGAAAAGCTGGCCCACCTCCCCGGTCTCCACGATCCGCCCGGCCTTCATCACCGCCACGCGGTCCGCATGTTGCTGCACGATGCCGAGGTCATGCGTAATCAGCAGCAACCCCAGCCCCCGCGCCGCCTTCTGCGCATCCAGCAGCGCCAGGATCTGCGCCTCGATCGTCACATCCAATGCGGTCGTCGGCTCATCGGCGATCAGCAGCGCCGGATCGTTGGCGAGAGCGATCGCGATCATCACCCGCTGGCGCTGGCCGCCGGAAAGTTGATGCGGAAAGGCATCCAGCCGGTGGGTCGCATCGGGAAAGCCCGCCTGTTCCAGCAGCGTCATCGCACGGCGGCGCAGCGCGTCGCGCGGCAAGGTGGCTTTGGTGTGCAGGCTCACCGCCTCGGCCACCTGCCGCCCGATGCGATGCAGCGGGTTGAGGCTGGTCATCGGCTCCTGGAAGATCATCCCGGCCTTGCCGCCGCGCAGATTGCGTAGCTCGCGTTCCGGCATGCCCAGCACATCCCGCCCGTCGATGCGGATCTGGCCGGTGGCGACCGCGCCCGGCGGCAAAAGACGCAGCAGCGACAGCGCTGTCAGCGACTTGCCCGAACCGCTTTCGCCGACCAGCGCCAGGGTCTCGCCGCGATCCAGCGTGAAGGACACATCCTCCACCACGCGCCGCTCACCGAAGGCGACGGTAAGGTTCTCGACTTCGATCAGGCTCATCGGAACCCGGTCTTGCGGGGGTTGAAAGCGTCCCGCACCGCCTCGCCGATGAAGATCAGTAGGATCAGCGTGCCGCCCAGCACCCCGAAGGCGGCGAGGCCCAGCCAGGGCGCCTGTAGATTGTTCCGCCCCTGGGAGATGAGTTCGCCGAGCGAAGGCGAGCCCGGCGGCAGGCCGAAGCCGAGGAAGTCGAGGCTCGCCAGGATGGTGACGGAGCCTGACAGCGTGAAGGGCAGGAAGGTCAGCGTCGCCACCAGGGCATTGGGCAGGATATGCCGCCGCATCACCGCGAAATCCCCCACGCCCAAAGCGCGGGCGGCACGCACATAGTCCAAAGTCCGGCCACGCAGAAACTCGGCGCGCACCACGCCGGTAAGGTTCATCCAGTTGAACAGCAGCAGGAACAAGAGAAGCACCCAGAAGGACGGCGCGATGATGGAGGACAGAATGATCAGCATGAACAGATCGGGCAGCCCCGACCAGATCTCGATGAACCGCTGAAAGAATAGATCCGTAAGCCCGCCATAATAGCCCTGCACCGCCCCCGCCAATACGCCGATGGCCGATGCCAGCGCGGTCAGCGTAAAGCCGAACAGTACCGAGATGCGGAAACCGTAGATCACCCGGGCCAGCACGTCCCGCGCCTGGTCGTCCGTGCCGAGCCAGTTCCGCCAGCTCGGCGGCGAGGGCGCGGCGCGGCCGAGATTATCGACCGTTGTGTCATAGGAAAATGGGATAAGCGGCCAGATCATCCAGCCATGCGCGCGGATCGCCTTCGCGACATCGGGATCCGTATAGTCGGCCTCGGTCGGCATGAAGTCCGGGCCGAAGCGGTCCTCGCTGTAATCGGTGAAGATCGGGAAAAGCGTCTTGCCCTCGAACCGCACGACCAGCGGGCGGTCATTCGCAACGAAACCGGCGAACAGGCTGATGCCGAAGAGGCCGAGGAAGATCCACAACGAATAAAAGCCCCGGCGATGCGCGCGGAACGCAACGAGGCGCCGCCGGTTGAGCGGCGACAGCCTGCCGCGCCGCGCCGCCAGCGGCGCGGTGGTCATCGCCGGCTGCCGAAGTCGATGCGCGGATCGACCACGGTATAGAGCAGGTCGCCGACGATCTGCATGACGAGGCCGAGCAGCGAGAACACGTAAAGCGTGCCGAACATCACCGGGTAGTCGCGTTGCAGCGCCGCCTGATAGCCAAGCTGCCCCATGCCGTTGAGCGAGAAGATGATCTCGATGAGCAAGGCGGAGGTGAACAGGATGCTGATGAAGGCCGCCGGAAAACCGGCCACGATGAGCAGCATCGCATTGCGGAAAACATGACCGTAGAGCACGCGATTTTGCGTGCCGCCCTTGGCGCGAGCGGTCAAGACGTATTGCTTGCCGATTTCTTCCAGGAAGCAGTTTTTCGTCAGCATCGTGAGGCTCGCGAAACCGCCGACAACCATGGCGAGCGTCGGCAGCACCATGTGCCAGGCATAGTCGAGCGCCCGGCTGGGCCAGCTCCAGTTCTCGCTGCCCATGCTGGTCAGGCCGCGTAGCGGAAACCATTGCACGAAGGTGCCGCCGGCCAGCACGACGATGAGCAGGATGGCGAAGAGGAATCCCGGAATGGCATAGCCGATCAGCACCGCCAGGCTGGTGACGAGATCGAATTGGCTGCCCTCCCGCATCGCCTTCGCGATGCCGAGCGGGATCGAAATCATATAGATCAGCAGCGTCGACCACAGGCCGAGCGAAATGCTGACCGGCAGGCGCTGAAGGATCAGCTTCCACACCGGCTGGCCAAGAAAGAAGCTCTGGCCGAGATCGAAGGTGAGATAGCCGCGAAGCATGATGGCGAAGCGGGTGAGGGGCGGCTTGTCGAAGCCGAACATCTTGCGCATCTGCGCGACCATATGCGGGTCGATGCCCTGGGCGCCGCGATAGAGGCTGGCGGAAGGCATCGCGGTTTCCGCCGCGCCACCGCCTGCTCCCATACTGCCGCCATGTCCCTTGAGCTGGGCGATCGCCTGTTCCACCGGGCCTCCGGGTGCGAGCTGCACCACGAAGAAATTGATCGCGATGATGCCGAACAGAGTGGGGATGATCAGCAACATCCGGCGGAACAGATAGGCGACCATCGCTTAAGGCGGCGCCGTGCCGAAGGACGATCCAAGGTGGCGACTTCCGCCCTTGTCACACCGCATTGGAGTGGTGCCGCTGGGTATTCGTCTGGCGGGCGAGATCGGCATCGATCCACCAGCTATCGATATCGAAGCCCGCGCGCATCGGTTTGGGCGGATGGCCGAAGACATCCCAAAAGGCGAGACGGTAGCTGCCGAGATGCCATTGCGGAACAACGAACCAGCCCCAGAGCAACACACGGTCCAGCGCATGGCACGCTGCCTGTAGCGAGGCCGTATCCGGCGCCGCGATGACCTTCTCAACCAGCGCATCCACGATCGGATTGGACACGCCCATGAGGTTATTGCTGCCGGTAAGCTTCGATGCGGCCGAGGTCCAGTTGTCGCGCTGCTCGTTGCCGGGCGAATCCGACTCCGGAATCAGCACCACCGTCATGTCGAAGTCGAAGTTATCCATCCGAAGCTGGTACTGAGAGGGATCGATGACCCGCACCGTCACATCGATGCCGAGCTTCTTGAGGTCCTGCGCGTAGGGCAGGGTAACGCGCTCGAAATTCGGGTCGTTCAGCAGAATCTCGAAAGCCAGCGGCTGACCCGCCGCGTTCACCAGCTTGCGATTCTTCACCGTCCAGCCTGCCTCTTGCAGGACATGCAGCGCCGCCATCAGCGCCGGCCGGTCATTGCCGGAACCGTCGCTGACCGGCAGCGTGAAGGGCTTGGTGAAGAGATCGGGCGGCAGGTGATCGCGGTACGGTTCCAGCAGGGCAAGCTCGGCACCAGTGGGCAGGCCTGAACTCGCGAGGCCGCTATTGCTGAAATAGCTCAGCGTGCGCGCGTAGCTGCCATAGAACAGCGTCTTGTTGGTCCATTCGAAATCGAAAGCCATCGCCACCGCCTGACGTACGCGGCTATCCTGGAAGACCGGGCGGCGCGTATTCATGCCATAGCCCTGCATCCCGGTCGGCAACTGGTCCGGAAAAACCTCTTTGCGAACGAGGCCTTTCTGCACCGCCGGGAAGTTGTAGCCGGTCGCCCAGTTTTTCGAGATATTCTCGTCGCGGAAATCGATCTCGCCGGCTTTGAATGCCTCCATCGCCACGCTGGGATCACCGAAATACTCGAAGGTGATGCGGTCGAAATTAAAGAAGCCCCGGCACACCGGCAGATCCTTCGCCCAGTAATCCGGCCTGCGGCGATAGGTGATGCTGCGGTTCAGCGCCACGGTCTCGACGGCATAGGGACCGGAGCCGTTGGGCGCCTCGATCAGGGGCGCGGAAAAGTCTCGACCCTTCCACCAAGCCTCGGACAGCACCGAAAGCTGCCCGAGGATCAGCGGCAATTCCCGCGCCGCACCGTCCTTGAGGTGGAAGGCGACGCGACCGGCGCCCAGCACATCGACCGAACTGACCGCCGCGTAATACTGCTGAAAATACGGCTGACCTTTGGCGCAGAAAGTCGCGAAGCTCCAGGCGACATCGGCGGCCGTCACCGGCGCGCCATCCCTGAAACGCGCCTCCGGATGCAGCGTGAAGGTCACCCGGTCATGATTCGGAGTGACCTCGACCGATTTGGCGAGCAGCCCGTAGGCGACGGCGGCCTCATCCGAGGATGGGCGCAACAAGGTATCCCAGAGGTAACTTACCCCGGCGGCGGGCGTGCCGCGAATGATGAAGGGGTTGAAGCTGTCGAACCCGCCGACCTCGCTGAAGGTTACCGCACCGCCCTTGGGCGCATCCGGATTGGCATAGGGAAAAGCGGTAAAGCCCGGCGGAAGGGCCGGCTTGCCGGTTACCGCGATGCCGTATTGTCCGTCGGTGGCATCCTGCGCCCGCGCCACCCACGGCAGGGCCGCCGCGCCCACGGCCGCACCCAGGAAGGTCCGTCGACGCATCACGCCCCCTGTCCTGGCGAGCCGCCGAGGCAGACCCGCTCTTCAGTTATTTCCAAGACATAATGTGGACT
This sequence comes from Acidisoma sp. L85, assembly GCF_009765865.1. GTDB lineage: Bacteria > Pseudomonadota > Alphaproteobacteria > Acetobacterales > Acetobacteraceae > Acidisoma. Next base: position 33,709 of record NZ_LMUQ01000084.1, on the reverse strand, counting down.
TTCGAGGAGAACCGAAAGCCCTGGCACCTGTCTCAAAGCTGAAGGTTTTGTCAGCCAAGTTCCCCGAGCGCCGCGCGAAGCAGCCCGGGATCGCCCAGCGCCAGAACATCGCCGCGCGAGGTGTCGAGATGCAGCGGCGCGCCGGCCCAGTCGGTAACGCTGCCACCGGCTCCCTGGATGATCGGCACCAGCGCCGACCAGTCCCAAGGCTTGAGATCGCTCTCGGCGATGACATCGATCTGCCCCAGCGCGAGAAGGCCATAGGCGTAGCAATCGCCGCCCCAGGTCACCCGCCGCACCGCCGCACGGATCCGGTCGAAACCGGCTTGCCGGTAGCGCGGCTGGAAATCGGGCGCTGTCGCGGAAAGCTCAGCCTGGCCGAGACTCGGACATGCACGGCAACCGGCCGAGCCGCCAAGCGGACCGGTGAAGCGGGTTGGCTCCCCGGCCACGCCGATCCAGCGCTCGCCCGTAATGGGCTGGTCGATGATCCCGATCACCGGCACGCCGTTCTCGGTCAGCGCGACAAGCACGCCAAAGGTCGTGCGGCCGGTAATGAAGGCGCGCGTGCCGTCGATGGGGTCGAGCACCCAGCGATAGCGGCTGGCGCCGCGATCGGCGGTGCCGAACTCCTCGCCGATCACCCCATGATCCGGGCAGCGCTCGGCCAGGATCACCCGCATTGCCTGCTCGGCCGCGCGGTCAGCGACCGTCACCGGGCTGTCGTCGGATTTGTCGTCCGCCAGAAGGCCGGAGCGGAAATGCGGGCGGATGGCGGCACCCGCCGCATCCGCGAGCGCAAGCGCTACCTCGACGAGCTCGGGCGGCACCATGACGCGGTTACTGGCCTGACTTCTGCGCGCTGCCGGAAGCGGCGCCTGTCATCGCCGGGGTCGTTTTTGTTTCGGTGCCGCCATTGCCCGTGCTCGGGGCGCTGGAACTCGCGGGCTTGGCCGGCGCCGCCTTGGAGGTCGCGGCGGCCGCGACTGTCGGCAGGGCCATCGGCTTATCGGCGAGCGAGCGCAGATACAGGATGACATTCGCGCGCGTCTTGGGCTGCGGAATGCCGGCATAGCTCATCGTCGTGCCGGGCGCGAAATGCTGCGGATTGGCGAGCCAGCTATCGAGCGCCGCATAGGTCCAGGTGCCACCGACCTTCTTCAGCGCGGGCGAGAAGGAATAGCCGGGAACGCCCGCGACCTTTTCTCCCACAATGCCGTAAAGGTCCGGACCGACCTGGGTCGCGCCGCCCTTGGTGAAGGCGTGGCAGGCGCCGCAGGCCTGGCTCGCGAAGTCGCTGCCCTTGTCGGCGCTGCCGCTGGCGAGAAGCTGGTCCAGCGACGGACCCGCCGGCGGTGCCGCGGCGGTGCCACCGCCTCCGGAAGCCGGCGCCGCGGCCGCGGCTTGCTCTTTCTTCTGTTCCGCCTGTGCAGCGGCGACCTCGGCCTCTGTCGGCAAGGGCGCGGGCGAGGCCGAGAGGCTGCGCAGATAGGCGATCAGATCGGCGCGGCCCTGGATGTTGCGCAGGCCGGGATAGGACATGCGGGTGCCGGGCGCGAAGGTCTGCGGATCCAGCAGCCATTTGTTGAGCTGCTCATAGGTCCAGGTGCCGCCGACCTTCTTGAGCGCGTCGGAAAACGAATAGCCCGGCGCCGCCGCGACCTTCGCATTGAGGATATTGTAGAGATTTGGCCCGACCATGGCCGCGCCGCCCTGGTTGAAGCTGTGGCAGGACCCGCATTGCTGCGCCGCCGTGGATTGGCCCGCCGAAGGATCGGCCTTCGCCATGAAGGGCAGAATGGTCGGGATGATGACCCGAGCGGGTCCCGAAAACGCCTCGGCGGCCCCTTGGATGGTGATCGCGGTTTTCTCGAGTTCCCCGGGATGCACCAGCACATCGGCGAAGAAGCCGGCGACCATATAGGCCATCCCGGCAACCAGCACCGCCGCGAAAGCCTTGTTGCCTTCCAACCCACCAGCCATGCGCCGACCCCTGGACAATCGAGACCGATCGGAGCGGCAGCACAACACGCGGACAGGGGCGCCCGGCGAGGGCCTCTGTGCCGGCTGATCGCGAAGACGCCCCGAACTTGCGGGCACCATAGGGAATGGCTACCAGCGCATCAACCCGCCCCGCGGCCCTCACCCTGACCGAGAACCATGGCCCCCATCATCATTATCCCCGCCCGCATGGGCTCATTCCGGCTCCCCGGCAAACCCATGGCGCTGATCGCCGGCCTGCCGATGATCGTCCATGTGCTGAACCGCGCGCTGGAAGCCGATCTCGGCCCGGTCGCCATCGCCTGTTCCGAGGAAGTGGTGGCCGAGGCGACCCGCGCCGCCGGCGGCATCGCGGTGATAACGGACCCCGCTCTGCCGCGCGGCTCGGACCGTGTCGCCGCCGCACTGGCGCAGCTTGACCCGGACCGGCGGCACGACGTGGTGATCAATCTCCAGGGCGATCTGCCGACCCTGCCGCCGCAACTCCTCCACCGCGTGCTGGCGCCCCTCGCCGAGACCGGCATCGATGTCGGCACGCTGGTCGCTCCCGTCGAAAGCACCGAGGAGGCCGCCGCCTCCAGCGTCGTCAAGGCGGCCTGCGCTTTCCGGGACGGTGCCGATCTGGCCCCGGTGCTGTATTTCTCGCGCGCCGCGATCCCCTGGGGCGAGGGGCCGCTGTGGCATCACATCGGCGTCTACGCCTATCGCCGCGCCGCGCTGGAACGCTTCGTGGCCCTGCCCGAAAGCCCGCTCGAAATTCGCGAAAGCCTCGAGCAGTTGCGGCTTTTGGAGGCCGGCATGCGGATCGGCGCCGCGCGCGTCGATGTCGCGCCCTTCGGCGTCGATACGCCCGCCGACCTCGAACGTGCCCGCGCCGTGCTCGCGCGGCCCCAGGAGACGACATGACCGACCTCATCTCCTTTCAAGGCCAGCCGGGCGCCTATTCCGATCTCGCCTGCCGCACCGCTTTTCCCGGCATGCTGACGCTGCCCTGCGAAACCTTCGAGGCGGCGATGGAAGCCGTGCATGAGGGTCGCGCCCGCCTCGCCATGCTGCCCTGTGAGAACAGCCTCGCCGGGCGCGTGCCGGATATCCATACGCTGCTGCCGGAAAGCGGACTCTCGATCATCGGCGAGCATTTCCAGCGGGTCGAGCATTGCCTTCTCGCGGTTCCCGGCACCGCGATCGAGCAGGTCCGCCGCGCCCATAGCCACGCGGTCGCCCTCGGCCAGGTGCGCCGGCTGTTGCGAGAGCGCGACATAACCCCGGTCGTCGAGGCCGACACCGCCGGCAGCGCGGCTTTGGTCGCGAGCTGGGGCCGGCCGGAGGATGCCGCGATCGCCTCATCCTTGGCCGCGGAACTCTACGGGCTCGACATTCTGCTCAGCAATGTGGAGGACGCGGCCCACAACACGACACGCTTCTACGTGACGGCCCGCGCGCCGGAAGTGCCGAGCGCCGATACGCCCGGCCTGATGACGACCTTCGTGTTCCGTGTCCGCAACGTGCCGGCCGCGCTCTACAAGGCGCTGGGCGGCTTCGCGACCAACGGCGTCAACATGACGAAGCTCGAAAGCTACATGGTCGGCGGCGAATTCACCGCGACGCAATTCCTCTGCGAAGTGGACGGCCACCCGGAACAGCCACGTCTACGACTGGCACTGGAGGAGCTGGCATTCTTCTCGCGAGAGATTCGCATCCTGGGGGTGTTCAAGGCGGCGGCGTTCCGGGGTGGGAAGGGTGAGAGCGATTAGGGGTGTGGTGAGCCGTCGACCGATGCAGCACTTGCTCGAAGAGGCGCCCGATGACTTGAGCACAGCGGTGGCATGCAAGGCGAGGGAGGCCAGGGCAGCGCGGCGCGCTGGTGCGGACTTGCCTTGGTCAGCACCTAGCCGTTTTCTCAAAGTTCAGGATTACGGCTAGAAATAAATCTTCGTTTTCCGAGACGACGCCCTTAAGCAAATGATGCGAACTCAGAGTCAATAACAAGATTTATTGACCTTCACATTTTGGAAATTGAAGGGAAACTATACAGCGGGCGTTTCCAACAAAGAGGACGCTTATGAGTATTTCCCGAACCACCGGCTACCATGTAATGCAGCCGATCCCGGAGGTTGACCTACCGCCACCGTACCCGACGGGGGGCGAATATCCAATGCCGGGCGCGACGACCCCGCTTGGAGCCGGAGTGATGTATTCGCGGACCTTCCGAGGTAACGTGCCTTACCCAACGGTCTCGAATCCAGGCCAAACTCAGATGCCCGTAGCTCCTCCGCGACGGCTCACGCTGGGCGGCTTTTCCCTCGCAACTCAATCGTATCCAGTGACCCCTATTAATTACTCGATCATGTTTCCCCCTTCTCGCGTTTACTGATCCCCGTCAAAGTGAGCTGCAGCGCTGACTGCGCGTCAGTAACGTTGTGACGGTCGCGATTGGTTGGGCATGGAACAGTCCGAGCCCAGCCAATCCGCATCCTTGGTGTGTTCAAGGCGGCGGCGTTCCGGGGTGGGGAGGTCGCGCGTGGTTAGGGGTGCGGGTAGCGTTCCCCTTCGGTGCCCCTCGGGTGAGCGTGCCCTCACTCGCGCGCGATAGTGCCGTTGTCGGCTGAGCGCGATGAGGGGAGGTGCCGCAGGTTGGTGCCCGATACCTTTAATCATCTTCATCGATTTTCTCGGAATCTGAGCGGCAACAAAGATAGGCCGCCGTTCCAAAATATATGCCCCTTACAAATTCGGCGCCCTGACATTCAATAGTGAGATTACTCGCGTTCATCATTTGGAAATCGGTCAGGAATTATCGAACGGACGCTATAAAAAAAGGAGCATTTATGCCTGCACCTCCAGCGTCTTTCGGCGGACCTCCGCCACGATCAGTACGGCTTTCGGTCGTGAGGCCTTCAATAGAGCGCTGGGAAGAACTACGCGCTAGCGCAGCGCGTTTGAATATGCAGCCCGCGACGGCCAGCTTCCAGCCGCCGATAACGCCGTCTATACTTGGCTTGCCGCCGTCAACGCGCCGTCTCAACCTCTCGTCCACTTGGATGCCTGCGTCTGGAACCGAAGCGTAAGCACACATCTAGGGTAACGGATGCCGTAACGACCGCGATTGGCTGGGTATGGACCATCCAGGCCCAGCCAATCCGGCACTCTTTCGTCAAAACTAAGCCGGATCCCAGACTGTAGATGGGCTACCCATCCACAGCGCCCGCCGCCACTCAATCACGAAACACCGACCGCAGGCCGCGCCTTCACCAGTGCCTGCCGCGCATCCTCCGCCGCGGTGTCGAGCAGCACCTGCATCGCTTCTCGCGCGCCATCCTCCGACCGCGCACGGATCGCCTCCAAGACCGCCTCGTGCCGCCCCAGCGACAATTCCGGCGCCGAGGACTGCGTGAGCCAGTTGAGCCTGAACGATGCTCTCAGCGAGGAACCGATGAGCGCCACGAAGGACGACAGAAAGTAATTGCCCGTCGCCGCCAGAACCGCCTGGTGGAATCGCAAATCCGCGGCGACCGTGCGCGCCGTCTCGTCATGATCCTCGCTGTCGCGCGGCACCCGATCCATCGCCGCCGCCTGAGCCACCGCCATGTCGTGATAGGCGGCCGCGATCCGCGCTACCTCCTCCGACGTCGCGCGGCGCGCGGCCAGGGCAGCGGCCGAGGGCTCGACGACCATGCGCGCCTCGAACAGCCCGTTGATGTAAACCTCGGACGGCTCCTGCTCGAGATGCCAGGCGAGCACCGAGGCATCGAGCATGTTCCAGTCCGCCAGCGGGCGCACGATGGTGCCGAGCTTGCGACGCCCGACGATCATGCCCTTCGCCGCCAGCAGCCTGAACCCCTCGCGCAACGCGGCGCGCGAGACCCCCAGGCTGGCGCAAAGCTCCAGCTCCGGCGGCAGGGTCGAGCCCGAAGGCGTCTGGCCGCCTACGATGCGACGGCCGATCGTCTCCGCCACGTCGTCGCTTCGGTTGGTGGCGCTCCCTAAACCGGCGGCACGCCGCGCGGTCCGCGGTCTTTTGACGTGAACTTTATTGTCAGACATTACCCGCTTGCTTAAGCCGCCCTTGCCCCAAAGTCACCATCGTAAACACGGCGCGCCATCCGTGAAGCCCAGGCTCGGAAGAATCGGCTCCCGCTCACAACCGTCGAGGGTCTCGAGGCCGCTCATCGCGCATTCCCCAACCGGCTTGACGCCTAAGCGCTGTCGCCGGAGGCTACGTCATGCAGGTCGCCACGCTCCTCATCGCCGACGGTGCTGACTTCGTCAGTCGCCGGGTCGAGACGCTGTGCCTGACCCTGACGGGCATCGCCGGAGACCGCCATGCGGGGCCTATGCGCGCGGCGGATGCGCGGACGCCGTGGCACAAGCGCGGCACCGCGATCGCCAATACCCGGCAGATCTCTCTCCTTTCGGTCGAGGAATGCGCCGAGGTCGCCCGGGCGATGGATATTCCCGTTGTTCAGCCCGAGTTGCTGGGCGCCAATCTCGTCTTGTCGGAAGCCCCCGGCCTCAGCTTGCTGCCCTCGGCAACACGGCTGCGGTTCCCGTCCGGCGCGACGATCTTCGTGACCGAGCAAAACGCGCCTTGCCGCTTCCCCGCCGAGAAACTCGCTGCGGCGCATGGGCGGCCGCGACTGGCAGCACTATTCCCCAAGGCAGCGATAGGCCGCCGGGGGCTGGTGGGCATCGTTGAGTGCGAAGGCGAGGTTCGGACCGGCGATGCCGTGACCTATCTGCCGCCGAGAGGGCAGGTCACCCAGCGCGCCGCCCTTCGCTGATCCTCAATCCGCACCGGCCGGCGCGGAGGCTGGCACGGCGTGAACCGTCGCCGCCTGGACCCTGCGCCCGATTCGGCCGCCCCAGCGCCGGCAAGGCTCCTCCACCAGGCGCCACGTCACGGTGGCTACCGCCAAGACGATGCAGACCGTCATGAGCGACCACACGATACCGTCCACCCTATGCGAGAAGGGCAGCCGGCTCGGCGGGAAGCGCGACCATATCTGGCCGATCGCCTCGGCATGCAGCAGATAAACCGAGAAGGAAATCCGCCCGAGCCAGAAACACACCCCGAAGCCCAGCACCCAGGCGACCACCCCGGCCTCCCAGGACAGAGCGACGATCAGCATCGCGGCAAAGAGCGGCACGTAAGGCACATGCTGGGTGGCGACCGAGGCGACGATGCCCGCGAGGGCCACAAGCTCGATCACGCTCGCGACTGCGCGGGAGGGCGTCGTGAACTTCTCGCTCACCAGCCGGATCGCGAGCCCGAGGCCGAATCCGACCAAGCCGCGAAACACCGCCCCCCAACCCCAGATCACCACATCATAATTCTGCAAATGGATTTCGAGCCGGGCCAGAACCAGGATCGCCAGGCTCAGCAGCCACATCGGCGCATGGCGCATCCGCATGATCACCAGCGGAAAGACGATGTAGCACACCAGCTCGACCGCGACCGACCAACTCACCGCGTTCCACATGAGCTGATGGTAGAAAAAGGGCTGGAGCATCAGCGCCTGGAGCGGCAGCCACCGCAACTCCTGTGTCGGGTCATGCACCCCATGTCTGAGATAGAGGTCGAGCCAAAGCACCAGCATGGCGCCAAGCACGAATAGATGCATCGGATAGACCCGGAAGACGCGCCGGGTCAGGAAGCGGCCAACGCCACGCCATTCGAGACCGCGATAGACCGTGGTCAGAATGAAGCCGCTGAGAATGAAGAAGATATCGACCGAGACATAGCCCGGCTTCAACGCCGGGCCGTAAAGCGGATAGCCCATCACGCCAAGCATCAGATCGAGGTGATGACCGAAGACCCAGAGCGCCGCGAATCCGCGGATCGAGGTCAAAGAAAAGCTTTCCTGGCGCATGGCGGTGCTTTGCTACGCCGCCGCCGCGCGGGTCAATCTAAATCATCCCGCAAGAAACGAAGGGCGGCCAGTCATGCGACAGGCCGCCCTTTATGAATTCGACGAGATGCCTGACGACATCCACACCGTTTCTAGGCCGTTACCTGGCCTAGCCGGCGTGACTGGATCGGCGCCTCCGGTGAAGCGCGCGCAGCCTAAGCCGCGGCGGTCTTCTCTGCCGGCAGCTCTACCTTGCCGCCCGCCTTCTCGATGGCGGCCACCGCGGTCGCCGAAGCGCCGTTGACCGCGATTGTCACCGCGCGAGTGATCTCGCCACGAGCCAGCAGACGAACACCGTCCGTCTTGTTATGGCCGATCAGCCCGGCCGCGCGCAGACTGGCCTCGGTGATGGTCTGGCCAGCGTCGATCTTGCCGTCCGCCAGGGCCTTCTCCAGCGTGTCCAGATTGATCGGCGAGAACTGCTTGCGCGACACATTGCGGAAGCCGCGCTTGGGTAGCCGCCGGTAGATCGGCAGCTGGCCGCCCTCGAAGCCGTTCAGGCTCACGCCCTCACGCGCCTTCTGGCCCTTGACGCCCTTGCCGGAGGTCTTGCCCTTGCCCGAGCCAATGCCACGGCCAAGCCGCTTGGAAGTGGGCCGCGCACCCTTGTTATCGCGCAGTTCGTTGAGCTTCATCGTCTGCTATCCTTGGCCCCGATCAGGTCAGGACCGCTCCTCGACACGAATGAGATGAGCAACCTTGCGGATCATGCCGCGCGTCGAGGGGGTGTCTTCCACCTCACGCGTGCGGCCGATCTTGTTGAGGCCGAGACCGATCAAGGTCGCCTGCTGGCCGGGCTTCTGCCCATTGCCGGAGGTGATCTGCGTGACCTTCACGCGGGGTTTCTCAAGCGGCATCCGCTGCCTCCGCCGGGGCATCGCGCTTGCCCAGGATGTCATTGACCTTCTTGCCGCGGCGCGACGCGACCGAGCGGGGGCTCGCGCAGTTCTGCAGGGCGTCGAAGGTCGCCTTGATCATGTTATGCGGGTTGCGGCTGCCCATCGATTTCGCGACGACATCGCCGATCCCCAAAGTCTCCAGCACGGCGCGCATTGGGCCGCCGGCGATGATGCCGGTGCCGGCCGGTGCGGCGCGCAGGATGACCTTGCCCGCGCCGTAGTGGCCGAGCGCGTCATGATGCAGCGTGCGGCCTTCCTTCATCGGCACCCGGATCAGGCCGCGCTTGGCCCGCTCGGTCGCCTTGCGGATCGCCTCGGGCACTTCACGCGCCTTACCGGCGCCGAAGCCAACGCGGCCCTTCTGGTCACCCACCACCACCAAGGCTGCGAATGCGAAACGACGGCCGCCCTTCACCACCTTGGCCACGCGGTTGATGGTGACCAGCTTGTCGATGAACTCGTCGCTATGGTCACGGTCGCGCTGTCCGCCGCGGCCGCTGTCCCTTGCTTCCCGTGCCATCTACAAATCCCTCAGAAGGCCAGGCCGCCCTCGCGGGCAGCCTCCGCCAGCGCCTTGACGCGCCCGTGATACAAATAGGCGCCGCGGTCGAAGACCACTTCCTTCACGCCAGCCGCCACCGCGCGCTCGGCGACGAGTTTGCCGACCGCCGCCGCCGCGTCCTTGTCCGCGCCCGTCTTCAGCCCGGCCTTCAGATCCTTGTCCAGGCTGGATGCGGCGGCCAAAGTGCGGCCGGCCACATCGTCGATGACCTGGGCATAGATGTGCTTGCCGGAGCGAAACACCGAAAGCCGCAACCGGCCACCGGACTTCTGGCGAAGCTGGTAGCGCAGACGTTCCCGCCGGCGCTGCCGGAGATCCTGGTTCGCGCTCATTACTTCTTCTTGCCTTCCTTGCGGCGGATGGTTTCGGTCAGGTAGCGCACGCCCTTGCCCTTGTAGGGCTCCGGGGGGCGCCATCCACGGATTTCCGAAGCCACCTGGCCGACCTGCCGCTTGTCCATGCCCTTGACCCTGATTTCGATCGGGCGCGGGCAGTTGATGCTGATCCCCTCAGGAACCGGAAACACGACGTCATGCGAGAAGCCGAGGTTCATGACCAGGTTCTTGCCCTGCACCGACGCCCGGTAACCGGTGCCGGTGATCTCCATTCCGACTTCGAAGCCGGTGGAGACGCCCTTCAGCACATTCGCGATGAGGGAGCGCGTGGTGCCCCACATCATGCGCGACGGCGCTTCCTTCGACCGCGGGGCGACCGAAACCTTGCCGTCCTCGACTGTGACATCGACCAGTTCGGTCAAAGTCAGCCGCTGCTCGCCGAGCTTGCCCTTGGCGATGAGGATGCCATTGACGACGTTGACCTCGACGCCCTTCGGGATCTCGACCGGATATTTGCCTACGCGTGACATTGATCCAGCCCCCTCAGAAGACCCGGCAGAGGACTTCGCCGCCAACATTGGCGGCGCGGGCCTCCTGGTCGCTCAACACCCCGCGCGGCGTCGATAAAATCGACACGCCGAGGCCGCTATAGACACGCGGCAACTCGCGGATCTTCGAGTAGACGCGGCGGCCGGGGCGGGAGACGCGGGTGATCTCTTTGATCACCGGCTGCCCCTCATTGTATTTCAGCTCGATGCGAAGCTGCGCCAGGCCGGGCCGCAATTCCTCACTGGAAAAGCCGCGGATGAAGCCTTCACGCTGCAACACGTTCAGCACATTGGCTCGCAGCTGCGAAGCAGGCGCCACGCAAACCGCGTGGTTCGCCCGCTGCGCATTGCGGATGCGGGTAAGCATATCCCCTAAGGGATCGGACATCGACATCGTTGATCCCCCTACCAGCTGGCCTTCACCATGCCCGGGATCTGACCCGAGCTGGCGAGGTCGCGCAAAGCGATGCGGCAAAGGCGGAACTTGCGATAATTTCCGCGCGAACGTCCGGTCAGCTCGCAACGCAAGCGCACGCGAGTCCGCGAACCGTTGCGCGGCAACTGTGCAAGACGCACCGAGGCCTCGAAACGCTCTTCGACCGGGACCTCGCGGTCCTTCAAGATCGACTTAAGGGCAGCCCGCTTGGACTTGTCGCGAATCACCATAGCCTGGCGCTTCGCGTTGCGGTTGACCTGGGAAGTTTTGGCCATCCTGTCTATATCCTCCGGAACCTATCGGCCGTCGCGCAAGGCGTGGCCGCGGTTTTCCTAAACGCGTCTCGTTAAGCTCAGTTGGCGAAGGGGATCGAGAAGCCCTTGAGAAGGGCCTTCGCTTCCGCATCGGTCTTCGCATTCGTCACGAATACGATGTCCATGCCGCGGATCGACTCGACCTTGTCGTAGACGATCTCCGGGAAGATGATCTGTTCCTTCAGGCCCATGGCGAAGTTGCCGCGCCCGTCGAAACCCTTGCCGGTGATGCCGCGAAAATCCCGCACGCGAGGCAGCGCGATCGTCACCAGACGGTCAAGGAACTCGTACATCCGCGCCTGACGCAGTGTGACCTTGCAGCCGATCGGCAGACCCTTGCGGATCTTGAAGCCGGCGATCGCCTTCTTGGCCACCGTCTTCACCGGGCGCTGCCCGCTGATCAGCGTCAGCTCGGACACCGCGGCATCCAGCTTCTTCTGGTCCGCCGCCGCCTCGCCCACGCCCATGTTGATCACGATCTTCTGCAGCCGCGGCACTTCCATGACATTGCCGTAGCTGAACTCCTTGCGGAGCGCATCGCGCATCTCGGATTCATACAGCGCCTGGAGGCGCGGCTTAGCCTGTGTTTCGCTCACCTCTGCCTCCTCAGCTCTCGATGACCGCGCCGGTCTTCCGGGCGATGCGGACCTTGTCCCCACCTTCCAGAACGCGGAACGACACCTTGGTCTTCTGACCCGTCTTCGGATCGATCAGCGCCAGGTTCGACAGATCGATCGCCCGCTCCTGGGATACCTTTCCGCCCTGATTCGGGCCCGATGGCTTCTGATGCTTCGTGGCAAGCGCCACGCCCTGCACCACAGCGCGATTGAGCTTCGGGATCACCCGCAGCACCTTACCGCGGCTACCCTTATCCGAGCCTGCGATGACGAGAACCTCGTCATCCTTACGGATACGCGCGGCCATGATTACAGCACCTCCGGCGCGAGGCTGATGATTTTCATGAACTTCCGCGCCCGCAGCTCTCGCACCACCGGCCCGAAAATACGCGTGCCGATCGGCTCAAGCTGCTTGTTGATCAGCACCGCCGCATTGCGGTCGAAGCGGATCGCGCTGCCGTCCGAACGACGCACCGGATAGGACGTGCGCACGATCACCGCCTGGTGCACGTCGCCCTTCTTCACCTTGCCGCGCGGAATGGCATCCTTCACGGAGACCACGATCACGTCGCCGACCGATGCCGTCTTACGCTTGGAGCCGCCGAGCACCTTGATGCACTGCACACGGCGCGCGCCCGAATTATCCGCAACCTCGAGGTTGCTTTCAGCGCTGATCATCGGACTCTCCTCACGCCGCCGCGGAGGTCTGCTCGGCGAACTCGCCAAGCAGCGCACCGTTGCGCTCGATCACCTGCCAGGCCTTGCGCTTGCTGATCGGGGGGCATTCCTCGATCCGCACCAGGTCGCCGGTCTTGCAGACATTCTCCTCGTCATGCGCGGCATAGCGCTTCGAACGACGAATGAACTTCTTGTACAGCGGGTGCATGACGCGACGCTCGACCAGGACCGTACAGGTCTTGTCCATCTTGTCGCTCACTACTCGCCCCGATAGGACGCGCCTAGACATCGCCCTTATCTCCTCAGGCTTTTGCCGAAGCGCGACCGCGCTCCGAAATGATCGTCTTGACCCGCGCGATTTCGCGACGGACCACTTTCACGCGGGCAACGCTGTCGTTCTGCCCCGTCGCGCGCTGGAAACGCAGGTTGAACTGCTCGCGGCGTAAATCCACCAGCCGGGCGGTCAGCTCATCCGGGGTCTTGGCCCGGGTGTCGGTAGCTTCCTTGCTCATCTCACGCCTCTCCGATGCGGGTGACGAACTTGGTCTTGATCGGCAGCTTCGCCGCACCGAGCGTCAGCGCCATCTGCGCGATCTCGTTGGAGACGCCATCGATCTCGAACATAATGCGGCCGGGCTTCACGCGAGCGACCCAGAATTCCGGGCTGCCCTTGCCGGAGCCCATGCGGACTTCGGCCGGCTTCTGCGACACCGGCACATCCGGAAAGATGCGGATCCAGACGCGGCCCGTGCGCTTCATGGCGCGGGTGATCGCGCGGCGAGCCGCCTCGATCTGGCGAGCCGTGATGCGCTCCGGCTCCAAGGCCTTGAGGCCGAAGGCGCCGAAGTTGAGCTGCGTGTTACCCTTGGCGAGACCGTGAATACGGCCCTTATGCGCCTTGCGGTATTTCGTGCGCTTGGGAGAAAGCATGAACCTGTTCCGTGTCCTACCGCTGCGGCGCTTGTTCGGCGGCCTTGCGGTCCTGCGCCATGGGATCGTGCGCCAGGATTTCGCCCTTGAAGACCCAAACCTTGACCCCGCAAGTGCCATAGGTCGTCTTGGCGGTCGCGACGCCGTAATCGATATCCGCGCGTAGCGTGTGCAACGGCACCCGGCCCTCGCGATACCACTCCATCCGCGCGATTTCGGCACCGCCGAGGCGGCCACCGCAATTGATGCGAATGCCCTGCGCGCCGAGGCGCATGGCGGACTGCACCGCACGCTTCATGGCGCGGCGGAAAGCAACCCGCCGCTCAAGCTGCTGGGCGATGTTCTCGGCCACCAAGGTCGCGTCGATCTCGGGCTTGCGGATCTCGACGATGTTCAGCGAGACCTCGGCGCCGGCAATCGCAGTCAGTTCCTTGCGGAGGACCTCGATGTCCTGGCCCTTCTTTCCGATGACGACGCCGGGACGCGCCGCATAGATCGTGACGCGCGGCTTCTTCGCCGGGCGCTCGATTACCACGCGGGAAACGCCGGCGCCGGACAAACGGCGGCGCAGGAACAGGCGGAGCTTCAGATCCTCATGGAGAAGCTTCGCGTAGTCGCGGTTCGCGAACCAGCGGCTCTCCCAGGTGCGGTTGATGCCAAGCCGCAAGCCAATCGGGTTAACTTTGTGACCCATGTTACGCGGCCTCCTGCGTAGTCTCGGGCGCGGCCGCTTCCTGCGCCCGCTCGGCAACGACGATCCTGAGATGGGCGAACCACTTCTCGACGCGGGAAGCGCGACCGCGACCGCGCGCCTGGAAGCGGCGCATGACGATCGAGCGGCCAACCTCGGCGCGCGTCACCACCAGCCGATCGACGTCGAGCTGATGATTGTTCTCGGCATTCGCGATGGCGCTCTGCAGTGCCTTGCGAACATCCTGGGCGATCCGCTTCTTGCTGAAGGTCAGCGTCGCGACAGCTTTCGCCGCCGGCTGGTTGCGGATCATGCCCGCCACCAGGTTCAGCTTGCGCGGGCTCACGCGGATATTGCTGACCAGAGCCTGAGCTTCAGTCTCAGCCAGCTTACGAGGGGTTTTTGGCTTGCTCATGAATCAGCCCCGCTTCGCCTTCTTGTCCGCCGAATGGCCGGTGAAGGTCCGCGTCGGCGAGAACTCGCCGAATTTGTGACCCACCATATTCTCGTTCACCACCACGGGCAGGAACTTGTGCCCGTTATAGACCCCGAAGGTGAGGCCGATGAACTGCGGCAGAATCGTCGACCTGCGCGACCAGATCTTGATGATCTCGTTGCGGCCAGAGGCGCGTGACGTCTCGGCCTTGTTCAGGAGGTACCCGTCCACGAACGGGCCTTTCCAAACGGAGCGTGCCATGAATCAGCCCTTGCTCTTGTTGCGCCGGCGGATGATCAACTTGTCCGTCCGCTTGTTGACGCGAGTCTTGTAACCCTTGGTCGGCTTGCCCCAAGGCGTAACCGGATGACGACCGCCCGAGGTGCGACCTTCGCCGCCGCCGTGCGGATGATCGACCGGGTTCATCACGACGCCACGGTTATGCGGGCGGCGGCCGAGCCAGCGGGAACGTCCCGCCTTGCCGATATGGATATTCGAGTTGTCGGCGTTGGACACGGCACCAATCGTCGCCATGCACTCAGCGCGAACCACGCGAAGCTCGCCCGACATCAGCTTGACCTGGGCATAGCCCGCATCCTTGCCGACGAGCTGGGCGAAGGTTCCGGCCGAGCGGGCAACCTTGGCGCCCGCGCCTTCCTTCATCTCGATATTGTGGATGATCGTGCCAACCGGGATCGCCGCCAGCGGCATCGCATTGCCGGGCTTGATATCCGCGCGCTGGCCGGCAACCACATTGTCGCCGACCGACAGGCGCTGCGGCGCGATGATATAGGCCAGCTCGCCATCGGCATACTTGATCAGCGCGATGAAGGCGGTGCGGTTCGGATCATATTCGATCCGCTCCACGCGAGCCGCGACATCCCACTTGCGCCGCTTGAAATCGACGATGCGGTAAGTCTGCTTGTGTCCGCCGCCCCGGAACCGAACAGTGGTGCGGCCATGGTTGTTGCGACCGCCCGAGGAGGACTTGCCCTCGGTCAGGCCCTTAACCGGCTTGCCTTTCCACAGCTCCTTGCGCGACACCAAGACGGTGTTGCGCAGGCTGGGCGTGACGGGATTGAATTGCTTTAGCGCCATGATCCTATTCCCGTCGCCTCAGCTTAGGCTCGTGGTGAAGTCGATCGACTGGCCGTCTGCCAGCTGCACGATCGCCTTCTTGACATCCGACCGCACGCCGGGCCGGCCGCGGAACCGCTTCGTCTTGCCCTTGGTGATCAGCGTATTCACGCCCATCACCTTCACCCCGAACAGCGTCTCAACCGCGAGCTTGATCTCGGGCTTCGTCGCATCGAGCGCAACACGCAGCGTGACCTGGCCGCGCTCGTTCAGGATGGTCGCCTTCTCGGTGATCACCGGGCTGCGAATGACTTCGTACATCGCCTCGCGCGACATTTTCGCGGCGCGTTTGCGGGCGTTGAGACCGGGCGTGCTCATGCCGCGACTCCTGCCTTTTCTGTTTTCGCCGCGAGACGCGCGGTGAGGCCCTGTAGCCCCGCCGAGGTCACGACGAGAATGTCATGCCGCAGAATATCGAGCACGTTCGCGCCCGCCGTCGGCAGCACGTCGATGCCGATCACGTTGCGGCTCGCCAACAGGAAGCGCGCATCGACTTCACCATCGACGATCAGCGCCGAGCGCCAGCCGAGGGTGCGCAACTTCGCGACCAGATCCTTGGTCTTCTCGACGCCGGCCGCCGTATCGATCACCACCAGCTTGCCCTCCGCCTGCTTCTGCGACAGCGCGGAAATCAGGCCGAGGCGGCGGATCTTCTTCGGCAGATCATAGCCGTGGTCGCGAACGACCGGACCATGGACCACGCCACCGGTGCGGAACTGCGGCGCGCGCAGGCTGCCCTGGCGTGCATTGCCCGTGCCCTTCTGCCGATACGGCTTCCGCGTGGTGCCGGAAACCTCGGAGAGGCCCTTTACCTTGTGGTTGCCACCGCGGCTGCGGCTGCGCTGCCAGTGCACCACACGCGCCATGATATCGGGGCGCGGCGTGATGCCGAAAATTTCGTCTGACAGCTCGACCGAACCGGCGTCGCCGTTGTCGAGCGTCTTGATATCAGCTTGCATCTCGCGCTCCTCAGCTCGCCAGCGCGGCGGGATAGGCCGCATCGGCGTGGCGAGGCCGCTTGATGGCATCCCGCACCAGCACATAACCGCCAGCGGCACCCGGCACCGCGCCTGCAACCATGATGACCCCGCGCTCGGCATCGACCGCCGCGATCTCGAGGTTGAGCACCGTGATGCGCTCATGGCCGAGATGGCCCGCCATCTTCTTATTCTTGAATGTCTTGCCTGGATCCTGGCGATTACCCGTCGAGCCGTGGCTTCGATGGCTGACCGACACGCCGTGAGACGCTTCGAGACCGGCAAAGTTCCAGCGCTTCATGGCGCCGGCAAAACCCTTGCCCTTGGACGTGCCGGTCACGTCGATCTTCTGGCCGACCACGAAATGGGCCGCGGAAATGACCGAACCCGGCGGCACCAGCGCATCCGCAGCGACCCGGAACTCGACAACCTTCTTCGCGGGCTCGACCTTCGTTTTCGCGAAGTGGCCACGGTTGGGCTGCGAGACATTCTTGACCTTGGCCAGGCCCCAGCCGAGCTGCACCGCGGTGTAGCCGTCCGTTTCCTCGGTACGGGTGGAGATCACCCGCAGCTGGTCAAGATGAAGGACGGTGACAGTGACGTGACTGCCATCCTCCTTGAAGATCCGGGACATGCCCAGCTTCTTAGTGATTATTCCGGTGCGCATCGCCGCGGTCTTTCCAGTCTCAGATCTTAATCTCGACGTCCACGCCAGAGGCGAGGTCGAGCTTCATCAGCGCGTCCACCGTCTGCGGCGTGGGCTCGACGATGTCGAGAAGGCGGTAGTGAGTGCGAATCTCGAACTGCTCGCGGCTCTTCTTGTCGACATGCGGTCCGCGCAACACGGTGAACTTCTCGATGCGCATCGGCAGCGGGATCGGGCCGCGAACATTGGCGCCTGTACGCCTCGCCGTGTTGACGATCTCCCGCGTGCTGGCGTCCAGCACGCGGTGATCATACGCCTTCAGGCGAATGCGTATGTTTTGGTTTTGGTTTTCCATAACAGGCTTCCAGTTCGCGACTTCGATCTCGTTCCGCCGGTATTACGCGACGACCTGAGCGACGACGCCGGCACCAACCGTTCGGCCACCCTCGCGGATAGCGAAGCGCAGGCCGTCATCCATCGCGATCGGCGCGATCAGCTCGACATCCATCGACACGTTGTCGCCGGGCATGACCATCTCCGTGCCCTCGGGCAGGGTGACGACGCCGGTAACGTCCGTGGTGCGGAAGTAGAACTGCGGGCGGTAGTTGGTGAAGAACGGCGTGTGACGGCCGCCTTCTTCCTTCGTCAGAATGTAGCTCTCGGCCTTGAATTTGGTGTGCGGCGTGATCGAGCCGGGAGCTGCCAGAACCTGGCCGCGCTCAACGTCTTCACGCTTCGTGCCGCGCAGCAGCGCGCCGATGTTGTCGCCGGCCTCGCCCTGATCGAGCAGCTTGCGGAACATCTCGACGCCCGTCGCGATGGTCTTCACCGTGTTCTTGATGCCGACGATTTCAACTTCGTCGCCAACCTTCAGGATGCCGCGCTCGATACGGCCCGTCACCACCGTGCCACGACCCGAGATCGAGAACACATCCTCGATCGGCATCAGGAACGGGCGATCCTTGGCACGCTCCGGCTGCGGGATATAGTTATCGACCGTCTCCATCAGCTTGATGATGGCCTGCTCGCCAATCTCGGGTGTCTTGTCCTCGAGCGCGGCTAGAGCGGAACCCTGGGTGATGGGGATATCGTCTCCGGGGAACTGATAGGAAGACAGCAGTTCGCGAACTTCCATTTCCACGAGCTCGAGAATCTCGGGATCGTCGACCATGTCGACCTTGTTCATGAACACCACCAGCGCCGGAACGCCGACCTGACGGGCGAGCAGGATGTGCTCGCGGGTCTGTGGCATCGGGCCATCGGCGGCGGACACGACCAGGATCGCGCCGTCCATCTGCGCCGCTCCCGTGATCATGTTCTTCACGTAGTCGGCATGGCCGGGGCAATCGACGTGGGCGTAGTGGCGGTTCTTCGTCTCGTACTCAACGTGAGCGGTCGAGATCGTGATGCCACGCGCCCGCTCCTCGGGAGCTTTGTCGATCTGGTCATAGGCCGTGAACGTGGCGCCACCCGACTTCGCCAGCACCTTGGTGATGGCCGCGGTCAGAGAGGTCTTTCCATGGTCAACGTGACCAATGGTGCCAATGTTGCAGTGAGGCTTATTGCGTTCGAATTTGGCCTTGGCCATCGTCTTCTCTCCGTGAGCCGACTTGCTAGCGACGGGTTAAATACTGTCTCGGTTACCAGCGATAATGGCTGAAGGCCTTGTTGGCCTCGGCCATCCGATGTGTATCCTCGCGCTTCTTCACGGCGGCGCCGCGATTGTTCACGGCGTCCAACAATTCATTGGATAGCCGGTCTTCCAACGTCTGCTCGCCGCGCTTGCGCGCCGAGTCGATGATCCAGCGAATCGCCAGCGCCTGACGGCGCTCCGTCCGAACTTCCACCGGCACCTGATAGGTCGCGCCGCCAACCCGGCGGGAGCGGACTTCCACGGTCGGCTTCACATTGTCCAGCGCCTCATGGAACATCCGCACCGGATCGGCGCTGGAGCCGCCACGGCGCTTCAACGAATCGAGCGCACCGTAAACGATACCCTCGGCGACGGACTTCTTGCCGTCGTACATCAGCACGTTCATGAAACGGCTGATTACGACATCGCCAAACTTCGCGTCCGGCAGGATTTCGCGCTTCTCGGCGCGGTGACGGCGACTCATGCCCCTGTCTCCTTACTTCGGACGCTTCGCGCCGTAGAGCGAACGGCGCTGACGACGCTTGGCGATGCCCTGGGTATCGAGCACGCCGCGCAAAATGTGGTACCGCACGCCGGGAAGATCCTTCACGCGGCCGCCGCGGATCAGGACGACGCTATGTTCCTGGAGGTTATGCCCCTCGCCAGGAATGTAGCAGACGACCTCATAGCCGTTCGTCAACCGGACCTTGGCCACCTTACGAAGCGCGGAGTTCGGCTTCTTAGGCGTCGTTGTATAGACCCGCGTGCAGACGCCGCGCTTCTGAGGGCAACCCTGCAGAGCCGGAACCTTGTTGCGCGCGCGGTTGGGCTCACGCCCATTCGCAATCAGCTGGTTGATCGTCGGCATAGACCTCGTTCCGATCCTCACATCCCGTCTTGGCCGGCCCATACTCGCAACAATGACCCACTACAGAGCATCGGCCCTGCAAGCGGGTTATGTCCTTGCCATGGCCTGGGCCCCTGGACGAGACAATGTCCCTTGGGCGGCACCGCGGCAGCGGAAGATACGAATATAGACCTAGACCTGGGGCACAGCGCCCAGGTTCGGCC
Source organism: Acidisoma sp. L85 (assembly GCF_009765865.1). Taxonomy (GTDB): domain Bacteria; phylum Pseudomonadota; class Alphaproteobacteria; order Acetobacterales; family Acetobacteraceae; genus Acidisoma. The sequence continues at coordinate 13,889 of NZ_LMUQ01000084.1, read as the reverse complement.
GAGGGCGCGACACCTACCGGGGGGGTCCCCCCGAGTCAAGCTCCGTACCACGCATGATCGTCATGGCGGCTGCCCATCGGGGCGACAAAAGCGCCGTTCGGCCTCCGCCTGGGCCAAACAAGCTGTCCTCGGCGCCGCGTTATGGCAAGCTTGGTTGCGGTTCGGCAAGGAGCAAGCGCGCGTGGATCAGCACCCGAACGATGACCAGGGCCGGACGAATGGCGTGGCCCTTCTCCCCGCGCCGCGTGCCGCGCCGCAGGCCCTGCCACCTGGTAACGCGGCTGCCCGCCCCGGCAGAGGCGAAATCCTCGGGCATTTCGCCATGCGTGGGGATGTGCGGGCCGAACCCGGCGAGTGGCTAGGCATACCCGGCAGCGGATTGCGGCTCGAAGCCATCATGCTGCCCAGGCCGGTGAGCGATGCGCCGCCCGAAACCTCACCGGGCGTGGATTGCCAGATCGTCTTCGCACCCTTGGTGGTGACGACCTGGACGCCGCCCGGCACGCTGTGCGGCGCCCGCGGCATCGGCCTCGGCTGCGTCGGCGTGCGCTTCCGGCTTCACCCGGCCTCCACGCCCTTCTTCATCTGCCGCTACGATGTCGCGTTCACGGACGGCTCCCAGCGCCTCGACCAGCCAGGCATGGCCCCAGCGCTGGCGCCCGGTGGCGCGTTTGTCGAGGCCATCCGGCTCTGGATTCTGCGCCGGCCAGACGCCGCCCCTCTTGTGATGCTTGGTGGCGCCGCGATCGAAAACCAGCCGCCATGGCTCGAATTTCCGCCGACCGATGAGACGGTGGCCTGCAGGCTCCTCTCGCCCGCCTTCGAAGTGCGGCCGCCTGAGCAGCGGCACGGGGAACGCATTCCCGAGAAATACCGGCACGCCATGGAGGTATCGTGGAATCGCGGGGTCTTCCCGGCCAGCCCGGTCACGCTCCGCGTCCTGGAGGAGGCCGTCGTCTCGCGGGAAGGCATCGTGTTTGACCGAGATCTGCGGGTGGTGCCGGCCACCGGACGGCTATTTTCGGACGCCGACATCGCCGCCGCGGCGGCGAGCGCGTCTGCCGCGTTTGCACACGGCGCGATGCCCCGGGTCACCGGCCTTTCCGTGCTTTGCAAGAGCCGGGGAGCCCCCAACTACGGCCACTTCCTGGTGGAAATGCTGCCGCGCGCCGCGATGGCGCGGCAGATGATCCAGGGCTTCGAGCCGAGTTACATCGTCCACGAAAGCGATCTTCTGCCGGTGGTCCGCGATGCGCTGGACGCCATCGGCATTCCCCGCGAGGCCATACGCGCAACAGACGGCGCGCCGATACGATACGAGACGCTTCTGTTGCTGGACGGGCTGACCAATCACGGGATCTACCAATCGCCGCTCTGTGCCCGCATCCTGTCCGGCCTGGCCGCCAAGGCGCCGCGCGGGCCGTATAAAAGGATCTTCGTGCGGCGGCGGGCCACCACGCGTCCTTTGGTCAATGAGGCAGCGGTCGAGGCGGCGCTGAAGGCCCGCGGCTTCATCGCCATCGATCCGGCACGGATGACGCTCGGGGAGCAGGTCACGCTGTTCAAGGGCGCCCGCCTGGTGGTGGGGGCGCTCGGCGCGGCAATGACCAACCTGGCTTTCTGCGATGAGGGAACTCGCGTCGTCATGCTGACCGCGGCAAGCTTCCCAGATACTTTCTTCTGGTTTCTCTGCCGCCACCGCCGCCATCACTATCTGGAGATCCGTGGCATTGATCGCCCGGAGGGAGAAGGGCTGGCCGAGCCCTGGAGCGCGGGCTTCACCATTTCTGAAGACGATATCGCCTTTCTGGCGACTCTATGAGGGCCGCCGGATGATGAACGACGATTCGCGACTGCCAGGCACCCTGCCGCTCGACCACGGCCTGTTCGGGCGATTGCGGCGAGACGTGGCAGAAGACTGGGCACGCTACCTGCACCATCCCTTCCTCAAGGCGCTCGGCCGCGGCACCCTGCCCATGGAGGGGTTCCGCCGCTACCTGATCCAGGATTACCTCTACCTGATCCACTACGCCCGCGGTTACGCGCTGTCCGGCTACAAGAGCGAGCGGCTGGACGAGATCCGCGCCGCTTCCCGCGCACTGACCGCGATCCTCGATGTCGAGCTGCCGCTCCACATCGCCTATTGCCAGGGCTGGGGCCTCACGGAGAGCGAGATGGCGGCGACGCCCGAGGATCTCCGCATGCTCGCCTATACGCGTTTCTTCCTGGAGCGCGGCCTCTCGGGCGACAAGCTCGACCTGGAAGTGGCACTCGCGCCCTGCATCGCCGGCTATGCCGAAATCGGCGCGCTGCTCCGTGCTGATCCGGAGACGGTCATGGCGGGCAACCCCTATGCGCCATGGATCGAGAGCTATTCGAGCGAGGCCTTCCAGGCAGCCGCCGCACAGGCGATCCTGGCCATCGACCGGCTCGGCGCGGAACGCGGCGCGGTGGCGCGCTACCCCTCGCTCCTCACCACCTTCCGCGCGGCGACACGGCTGGAGGCCGAATTCTGGGGTATCGGCTGGCCGAAAGAGCAGGTGTAACCAGGAGAAGCTTGGAGGGTTTACAGGAGATGGCGGCATGACGGCCCCGGTTTCGGGACAGGCGATCGACGAGACCATTGACGGCGTCGGCCGCATCGAAAGTCGCGGTATCGACTTCATTCCCGAGCGGGACCGCAAGTCGCAACCGCGCGACATGGCCTGGGTCTTTTTCGGCACCCAGATCACCTACGGTTCGTTGCTGCTCGGGGCGGTGCCGGTCATTCTCGGCCTCGGCTGGTGGCAGGGCTTCACGGCCATCGTGGTCGGCACCTTGCTCGGCTCGCTGGCGGTCGCCGGCATGGCGCTGCTCGGGCCGCGCACCGGTACCAATGGCACGGTCAGCAGCGGCGCCTTCTTCGGCATCCGCGGCCGCTATGTCGGCTCCTTCATCACCCAGGTCATCGACCTCGGCTATTTCGCCCTGGTGCTCTGGATCAGCGCACCGCCCTTGCTTCAGGCCGGACACAGGCTATTCGGATGGCCGACCACCGGCACGACACTCAACGTCACGCTCGTGCTGATCGCCCTCGCCACTTTGGCCTGCGCCATCCTCGGCCATGCCACCATCGTCGCCTATGAGAAATTCACGGCCATCGCGAGCCTCGTCTGCCTCCTGCTGCTGACCTATTTCACGGTGACCCATTGGCACCCGCCAGCGACGCCACCGAAGCTCGCCTTGGGCGGCTTCTGGGCGACCTGGATGCTGGCGACGACGGCGCAGATCTCCAACGCCATCTCCTACGCGCCCTTCGCCGGCGACTATGCGCGCTATATGCCGGGGCGGACTCCGCCGCGCCGCCTCTTCGGCTGGTCGCTGCTCGGCATGGTGGCCGGCTGCATCGTGGCGCTGACCTGCGGCGAGATCATCGCGCTCGGGGTCTCCGATGCCGGCATCTCGACCAGCACGATGATGGACAACCTCCCGGCCGCCCTGCTGATCCCGGTGGCGCTAATCGGGCTGGTCGGCAATCTCACCAACGGGGCGATGGTCGCCTATAACGGCACGCTCGACCTGCATGCCATCCTATGGCGGATGCGGCGGCCCCAGGTCGGGCTCATCTTCGGGGCGATCGGCCTCGTCGTCGGCTATGTCGGCCTGGTCCTGTTCAACCTCACCGATTCGATCCTGGCGCTCTGCTCGGTGGTGACGGTGCTGGTGACGCCCTGGATCATGATCAATATCATCGGCTACCGCCAGCATGGCGGCCGCTTCGATCCGCGTGCCTTGCAGGCTTTCGGCGCGGGCAAGGAGCGCGGCGCCTATTGGTATGGGCATGGCTTCAACCGCGGCGCAGTGCTCGCCTGGCTGCTCGGCGTCGGCGTCGGCCTGCTCTTCACCAATACCAGCGTCTTCACCGGGCCCCTTGCGAATATCGCCTCCGGCGTCGATCTCAGCTTTATCAGCTCTGCTTTGGTCGCGGCCGCCATCTACCTCGCGATCGGCCGCGTCAGCACCGCAGGCGACCGCCGCTGACGGCTGGTGTCTTTGCGGTTTGGCAATGACATGCTAGGCTAACCTCGCGGCGCGGCTGCGGGCACCCGACCGGTGACGCGCTCGCCGGGACAGGGAGGCGCGCGCTTGGAGGGCATATGCGACACGCCTGCCGCCGGGCCGCGCCATGACATCGCCCCGGTGATCGACAGCGTTTGGTATTGCAGCCGCTACCCAGACGTCGCGCATGCCGGCATCGACCCGGTCGCCCACTACCTTGACGCCGGCTGGCGTGAGGGGCGCTGGCCCAGTCCTGTCTTCGACCCGGAGTGCTATCGCGCACAGGCTCCCGAAGCAGCGGAGGAGGAGCCCCTCGGCCACTACCTCTCGATCGGCGAGGCGCTGGGGCGGCGGCCCATCGCCTGGTTCGATCCGCGCTGGTATCGCGCCGCACAGAGTTTGCCTGATGGTACGTCCAGCCTCGCCCACTACCTCGCGCATCGCACAGACGGCACGGTCAGCCCCAATCCCGATTTCGACGTTCGCTTCTATCGGGAGCGCTACGCGGATATCGGGGTCGCGGTTATCGACCCCTACGAGCATTTCATGCTTGCCGGCCGGACCGAGGGCCGCTTGCCGCGCCGCGAAAGCGATATTCTGCGCGGCTCCGGACTGGTCGATCCCAACTATTACTTCATCAACGGACCCGACGTGCATGAGGCGGGACTCGATGCGGTCGAGCATTACACGCAACGTGGCTGGCAGGAGCAACGGCGGCCCAACCCCTATTTCGACGGTGTCTGGTACCGCCAGCGCTATGCTCCGCCGGGGACGATGAGCCCGCTCTGCCACTACGTTCTGGACGGCGAGGCGCAAGGCTTCCGACCAAGCCTCTATTTCGATCCGGCCTGGTATCGGGATGCCTACGGCCTCCCGGCCGCGCAATCCCCGCTGCGGCACTATCTCAGCCACCGGGCGGAGCGCGGCGTCAGCCCTTTGCCGCTCTTCGACATCGGATTCTACAAGTCTCGCCACGGCGCCGAGCTTGGCCGGGCGCGCGATATCTTCGCCCATTACCTCGCCGTCGGCGCCGCGCGAGACCTCGACCCCTCGCCCTGGTTCAATGCCGCCGCCTATCGCGCCGCCCATATGACGGGCCGGCCGCCCCCTCCGAACACGCCGGGCGAGGCACTCCTCAACCCGCTGCTGCATTTCCTGGCGACCTTCGTGCTGGGTGCCGCTCGGTAGATCAGGCGCGCGCCCACCGCTTTTGTCCCTCGCCGCCACCGATGCTAGACGCGCCAGCATGAGCCCAGGCCCGCAAACCCCTCGTCCCGCCAATGACGCCAGGCTCCCGGCGACCGAGACGGATCATGGCGCCGTGGTGATGGCGCTGCCGAAAGGCCGCATCCTCGGCGACTGCCTGCCTCTGCTTGAACGAGTCGGGCTGGAACCCGCCGCCGATCTGGCGGAGGATAGCAGCCGCCGCCTGCGCTTCCCGACCAGCGATCCCTTGCTCGACATCATCCGCGTCCGCTCCTTCGATGTCGCGACCTTCGTGGCCTTCGGGGCAGCCGAGATCGGCATTTGCGGCGCCGATGTGCTGATGGAATTCGACTATCCGGAAATCTATGCGCCGCTCGACCTCGGCATCGGCCGCTGCCGCGTCTCGGTCGCGGAGCCCGAGGAAACGGCGGGGCAGGGTGATCCCGAGCGCTGGTCGCGCGTCCGAGTGGCAACCAAATATCCTAATATCGCGCGCCGCCATTACGCAGCCCGCGGCATCCATGCCGAGGTTGTGCATCTTAGCGGCGCGATGGAAATCGCTCCGCGCCTCGGCCTCTCCCGGGTAATTGTCGATCTTGTCCAGACCGGTTCGACCCTGCGCGCCAATGGCCTCGTCGAGAGCGAGGTGATCGCGCACGTCACGAGCCGGCTCATCGTCAATCGCGCGGCGCTGAAGACACGGCCGCAGGCCATCGGCGGCTGGATCGAACGTTTTCGCGCCGCACTCGACAAGGCCGCTGCCTGACTCATGCATCTTGCGCATCGGCTGATTCACGCGCCAGACCGTTCAAATTGATAAGTAATCCGCTCTCACGGCGTCGTGGCCGCAAGCTCTAGACCGCTATGAGCGGAGATCCTTGCATTACGCCGGCGTCCGATATGGGCTACGCACAAAGAATTGACCGGATTCCAAACCGCGAGAGAGAATTCTTGTTCGATGGTGGACTGCGGCGAGTGGCCGCTGCCGCCGGTTGGATGCTCCGGGGAACTAAGACAATGCGGATTCAACACTCGGGATATTGAGGGAATTTTAGCCGAGGGCGCTTTACCCTGTCGACATCGCGAGGATTACGCGACTACGGGAGAGGCCTTTGTCAGGTTCGATTTCATCCGCCATCACCCAGGGCATTACCCTGAGCACCAATCCGACGACGATCACCGCGAGCGGTACGATCACCGCCAGCACCGGCGTCGCCATATCGGGCCTCGCGACTCCTTGGACGCTCGGCAACAGCGGCATCGTCACGGCCTCCGCATCCGGCGCGGACGGCGTGTCGCTGACGGCCGGTGGTGTCGTGATTAACCTCGGCACGATCTCCGCCTATCGTAACGGCATCGACGTGACGGGTGCCGCTGGCACCGTCACGAATAGCGGCACGCTGGACTCGAGCGCGATCAAGATCGAGGCCACACCTCTGCCGAATACCTATAACGGTGTGTATCTCGCGGTCGGCGGCATCGTCACCAATCTCAGCGGCGGCGTCATCTTTGGTGGCTTTGACGGCATCGACGTCGAAAGCGGCACCGGCATTGTCAGCAATGACGGCGATATCCACGTCTCGACGGCTGAGGGGAACGGCGTCAATTTGCTGGGGAGCGGCAGCGTCACCAACCTCACTGACGGCAGCATCACCGGAACCTTCATTGGTGTCGGGGTCTACGGTGGCGTCGGCACTGTGACGAACAGCGGCACCATCAACGCGATGCAAGTGCTGGTGCGTGGCGGCTATGGCGTCTACCTGGCACATGGCGGCGTCATCACGAACCTCACCGGCGGTTCGATCAGCGGCGCCGCCTACGGCGTCCTGACGGGACCGACAGGGCCGCTTGCCTTCAGTAACGCAGGTTATATCTATGGCGGCGCGATCGGCGCCGACCTCGCCGATGGCGGGACGCTCACCAACACGGGCACCATTATCGGCGACTTGACCGGCGTCTCCCTGCTCAGCGGCACGCTGGTCAACGCGGGCATCATAAGCGCGGCCAGACTGACCGGAACCGCCATCCGCTTCGGCACCAATCAGGCCGATCGCCTGGTGGTGGAGACAGGTGCCGTCTTCGGGGGCACAGTCAGTGGCGGCGGCGCCAATAGCGTGCTGGAACTCGCGGCATCGGAGACTCAGAACACACTCGCGGGTCTCGGCACGACGATCACGAATTTCCCGACGATCGCCTTCGATTCTGGCGCCCAATGGCAAATCAGCGGCACCGCCGCCGCTTTCAATGCCGTGCAGACCATCACCGGCTTCTCGACAGGCGACACCATCCGCCTCACCGGCGTCACCGGCCTCTCCTCCACCTTCGACACAACGACGGATCAACTGACGCTAAGCGGCGGCGGCAATACCTATGTCCTGAAATTCGACAGCGCCTTCACCAATGAGACCGTCACCACCCAGGTTTCCGGCAGCGACACGACCGTCACGCTCATTCCCTGTTTCGCCGCGGGCACGCGCATTGCAACACCGGGCGGCGAGACGCCCGTCGAGAAACTGCGCGAGGGCGATCGCGTACTGACGGCTTTCGGCGAACTTATGAGGATCACCTGGGCGGGGCATCGCCGCGTGCAATGCGACACGCATCCGACGCCCGATCGTGTCCTGCCAATCCGCGTCGCGGCGCATGCCTTCGCCGAGCACGAACCCCACCGCGACCTGCTGCTATCGCCCGATCACGCCGTCCTGGTGAATGAAGTACTCGTGCCGGTAAAGCACCTCGTGAACGGCAGCTCGATCCGCCAGGTCAATGCCAATACGATCACCTACTACCACATCGAATTGCCGCGCCATTCCGTGCTGCTGGCGGAGGGTCTGCCGGCCGAGAGCTACCTCGACGTCGGCGATCGCGGATCCTTCGGCAACAACAGCGGTCTCACGCAGCTCCAGCCCGTTTTCGGTGGAGAAGGTCCCAATGCCATGATGATTCGGGACGCGCTGGCCTGCGCGCCGCTTTGCGTCCTCGGCCCCGAGGTCGATGCCGCGCGGTCGCTCCTCGCATCGCGTCTATCCCTTCTGGAACCGGAGAGGGATCTCGGCGCACTGACCCCACGCGCCTCGCGGCGCCATTGCCAGCCTCCTCACACCGCGCGAGGTTCCCCTCCATGACCGATGCGAGGACGACCCGATGAGCGAGACCACTCCGGCCGACGAAGCACCCGCCATCAAGACCGAAGTGGACGGACGCATCGGACGCATCCTCCTGAACCGCCCGCGGACGCTGAACGCCCTCGACCTTTCAATGGTGCAGCAACTCCAGGAGACTTTGGAGAATTGGCGGGACGAACCGGCGATCCATGCCGTCGTCGTGCAGGGCGCCGGCCGTGCCTTCTGTGCCGGCGGCGACGTGAAACGAGTTCGCACCCTCGTCCTGGCAGGCGCCATCGACGAGGCGCAGACCTTCTTCGCCGAGGAATATCTGCTCAACGCGACCATCGCGGCCTTCCCCAAGCCTTATGTAGCGCTGATCGACGGCATCTGCATGGGCGGCGGCCTCGGCATCTCCGTTCACGGCTCCTACCGCATCGTCACCGAGCAGGCGGTCCTCGCTATGCCGGAAACCTCCATCGGCCTTGCGCCGGATATCGGGGCGAGCTTCTTCCTGCCGCGCCTGCCGGGCGCCCTCGGAGTCTATCTCGGCCTGACCGGAGAGCGGGTGACGGGCGCCGATGCGGTGCATCTCGGTCTCGCCACGCATTTCGTTCCGAGTGCCGACCTGGCGTCACTCTCGGAGGAACTGGCGCTCGATGGCGTGGCCGTGCTCGCGACCCATGCCATAGCGCCGCCGCCTTTCACCTGGGCGGCCGACCGGGCAGCCATCAACCGCTGCTTCTCCGCCGAGACGGTGGAGGAGATCATGCAGCGGCTCGCCGCGGAAGGCGCGCCATGGGCGATCCGCGCCCGTGATGTGATGGCGAGCGCCTCGCCCTCATCGCTCGCCTGGTCGCTGGGTCTGCTGCAGCGTGGCAGCCGGCGCGACCTGCCGGCATGCCTCGAAGCGGAGATGAACCTCGTCGCGCAGATCATCACCTTGCCGGATTTCCAGGAGGGCGTGCGCGCCATGATCGTCGACAAGGACCGCAAGCCAAACTGGCAGCCGGCGCATATCGACGAAGTCGATGACGACGTGATCGATGATTTGCTGGCGGAGGAGGAGTGACGGCGGCGAGTGCCAGGCACTGACCGGCCTTGCAACCGTTTCGTCATGCTCGGCGAAGGCCGGGCATCCACGCCTTGCCTCGTGCCGCGAGTAAGGCGTGGATCTTCGGCCTTCGCCGAAGATGACGTGGAACCCTCGCCGTTAGTCTGACAGCCGCCCGCTACGCAGCCGTCGCCTGATCGTGCAGCCCATGCCGGATCGCCTGGCCATTCGCGACATCGAAGACATGGACGGCATCTTCCGGCGCAATGATGCCGACCTCGGCGCCTACCGGCGCCACCACATGACGGCCCGCCACCGCGATCAGGAAACAGCCGCCGACCTGCACGCCGACATGGCTGTGGTCGCCCAGCCAATGGTTCGTCACCACCCGTCCCCGTAGCGTCGCCCCGGCCAGATCCTCCGAGACCCGTAGCTTATGCGGCCGCATCCCGATCATCACGCGGCTACCGGGCGGCAAAGCTCCCTGCCGCAACGGCAGCGTAAAAGCGGCGGCGCCTTCGTTATCGAAAACCTGAAGAACCCCGCCTGCCACCTCGGCGGAAAACAAATTCATCGGCGGCTCCCCGATAAAGGATGCCACGAACAGATTGCTCGGCCGCTCGCGCAAATCCTCGGGCGTGCCGAATTGCTGCAACAGCCCGTTATCCATGACAGCGATGCGATCGGCCAAAGCGATGGCCTCCGTCTGGTCATGCGTCACGATCACCGTCGTCATTTTATTGGCGATGAGATGGTCCTTGATCCGCGCCCGCAGCAAAGCCCGCAACTGCGGCTCAAGCTGCGACATCGGCTCGTCGAGCAGATAGATCGCGGCCTTGCGAATAAGCGCCCGCGCCAGGCTGACACGCTGTTGCTGGCCGCCGGAAAGACCCGGCGGATAGCGCTCCATCATGGGCCCCAGTTCCAGCATGTCGCTGATCTCGCCGACACGTTTGTCGATCTCGGCGCGCGGCGTACGGTCCCGCAACAGGCTGAACGCGATATTGTCGCGCACCTTCAGCGGCGGATACAGCGCATAGCCCTCGAAGGCCATCGCGATATTCCGCTCGGCCGGCTTGAGATTATTCACGATGCGGTCGCCGAGTTTGACCGTCCCCTCGGTCACGCTCTCGAACCCCGCGACCATTCGCAAAGTGGAGGTTTTGCCGCAGCCCGAGGAACCGAGCAGCGCGATAATCTCGCCATCCTCGATCTTCATCGAGACGTGATCGACCGCGCGGTCACGCGAGCCCGGATATATCTTCGAGATATCGTCGAGATCGAGTGTCGCCATCAGCGGTGCATCCTCACCGGAGCGCTCATAACCGCGCGCCCCCGGCCGTATCGAAGAAATGCGAATGCGATAGGTCGAGCGTCGCCCAGGCTTCGCGCCGGCCGCGCTGCCCCGATCCCGCCATATGGCCCTGCGGTGCGCTCGCGAAAATCTCGGTGCCGTCGCGGGCGCGCAGCAGCATGACCTCGCGGTCATTGAGCGGCGTCACCGCATCGATCTCCACCGGCATGGCGCCTGGCTGCGCCTCGAACCCTACGGCCACATCCTCTGGCCGCAGCCCCAGCACGCAGCCATCACGCGCGCCGGCACCGCCGGGCAGCGCCACATCCGTCGAGGCAACGCGAATCTGCGCGCCCTGACTGCCGGGCACGGTGCTCACCGGCAGAAGATTGATCGGCGGATCGCCGAACAGCCGGGCGATGCGGCTATTCGCGGGGCGCTCGTAAATCTCGCGCGGCGTGGCGATCTGCTCGATCCGGCCATCCACCAGCACGGCGATACGGTCGCCCAGCGCCATCGCCTCCTTGTAGTCCTGCGTCACGTAAACCACGGTGGTTTCCCGCGCGCGGAGCAATTGCGGCAATTCCAGCCGCATCTCGTAGCGCACTTTCGCATCCACGTTGCGCAGCGGATCATCGAGCAGAATAAGGTTCGGCTTGGCGATCAGGCTGCGGGCAAGGGCGGTGCGCTGCTTCTGCCCGTTCGACAGAGCTTTCGGCAGATGGCTCACCACATGATCGATGCGCAGCAGCTTCGCGACTTCGTGCACCCGCTGGTCCACCTCGGACTGCGCTATGCGGCGAGACCGCAAGGGGCTCGCGATATTCTCATAGGCCGTCATATGCGGATAGAGCGCGAAATTCTGGAACGCCATGCCGAGATGGCGATGTTCCGGGTTGAGATCGGTGATGTCCCGTCCATCGACAATGATATTGCCGCGATCGGGCCGGATCATGCCCGCGATCAGCCGCAACAGTACGGTTTTGCCCGCACCTGACGGCCCGAAAACCACCAGCGTCTCCAGCCGGTCGACCGTGAAGCTGAGGTCTTGGATGACCTCCTGTTTCTTGTAAGCCTTGGACAGGCGCTGGACTGTCAGGAACGACATGAAGTTTTCCTCAGCCCTTGATGGCGCCGAGGCTGAGGCCCTCGACGAGATAGCGTTGCGTGAAGATCGCCAGCACCAGCGTCGGAATCACCGACAGCACCAGCGCCGCCGCGATCTGCCCGTATTCGATGCCCGAGGCTGTGATGAAAGCGAGCGCGCCGACCGTTACTGGCTGCACCGAACTCGATCCCAGGATCAGCGCGAAAATGAAGTTGTTCCACGCATAGATAAAGGCGAGCAGAGCGGCGGCGGCGATGCCGGGGCGGGCCAGGGGAATCGCGATCTTGAAGAAAGTCGCGAGCCAGCTATGGCCGTCGAGGCGGTAGGCGAGTTCAATATCCTCGCTGACATCCTCGAAATAGCCGCGCACGATCCAGAGAACCAGCGGCAAAGTGATGAGCTGGTAGACCCAGACGAGACCGAAATAGGTGTCGTACAGGCCGATCACCTGGAAGTAGCGCAGCAGCGGCAGCAGCACGAGCAGCGGCGGCGCGAAGCGAAAGCTCAACAGGGTAAAGGCCATATCCTCGCCGCCACGAAACTTGAAGCGGGCGAAGGCATAGGCGGCGGGCACGCCCAGGATTAGCGAAACCACGACCGAACAGACGCTCAGGATCACGCTGTTCATCATATTGCGCATGTAGTCGACGGTCATCGTTCCGACGCCACCGCCGAGCTTGCCCAGAATCAGCGAAACATAGTTGTGCAGAGTCGGCGAGAAGAAGAGTCGCGGTGGGCTGCGCAGGATATCGCCGTTCGTCTCAAACGACATCAGCACGATCCAGATCAGCGGAAACAGAAAGAACACCGCGACGATCAGCATGAGAATGCCGCGCACGGGGGAGAAGGAGGCGCTCTTCATGATGGTGAGGTCCCGCAGGAGGCTGGTCTTGGTCGGACGGTTTGCACACAGCCCCCATCCGTCATGGCACGCGAAGGCGTGCCATCCACGCCTTGCTTGCTCGACGAAGGCAAGGCGTGGATGCTCGGCCTGCGCCGAGCCTGACGGCTAACCTGGCCACAACGGATCCCACTCATCACCAACACCCTAAGCCAGCCCATGGGCGCGTTCGCGCAGACGCGTCCAGGTGCTCATGAAGTATTTGCTCAGCACGTAGGTGATCGCCCAGAGCACCATCAGGATCGCGGAGGAGCGGCCGATATTGGTGAAGGTGAAGGCCTGCAAATAGGACTGGATCTGGAACACCATCAGCGTGTCGCCCGGTCCGCCCTGCGTCATCGCATAGATGATGTCGAATTGCTGGATGCTGTCGAGCATGCGGAACAGCGTCGCCGTCAGCACGTATGGCAGCAGCATCGGCAGAAGAATGCGAAAGAAGACGAAGGTCTGCGGCACGCCATCCAGTTCCGCCGCCTCGAAAGGCTGTCGCGGCAGCCCGCGCAAACCCGCCAGCAAAAGGATCGCGATGAACGGCGTGTATACCCAGATATCCACCAGAACCACGGTGAACAACGCCGACGAAGGCGAGGTCGCCCAGCGGAAATTCGGAAAGCCCAGAACCGTGACGATGTAGCTCAGCACGCCGAAATTGGCGTTCGTCATAAGCTTCCACATCAGGCTCGCGATGGCCGGGGCCACCATCAGCGGCAGGATCAGCAAGACATTGAGCAGGTTCGTGACAAAGGACCGCCGCCACAGCAGCAGCGCGATGCCGAGACCGATCAGCAACTCGAACCCAACCGTAAAGACCGTATAGAGCAGCGACACCTCGACCGTGCGCCAGAATTCGGAACTATAGGCAAGCTTCACGTAATTGCCGAACCAGATGAATTTCCGCGCCTGCGGAAAGGCCAGGTTGTAGCGCTCGAGCGAATAGAAGACCGCCGTCAGGAATGGGATAAGGATGCCCACGCAAACCAGCAGCGCCGGCAGACTCAGGATATAGGGCAGCGCGCCCGCCCCTCGGCTGCGAAGCGGCGCGGGCGCCGTGGAGGTCGCGGAAGAATTGGCTGCCGACATGCGCGGTCCTTACAGTCCGTTTGAGAAAGGTCAGTCATGGGCGATCCGGCGTAAAAGCAGGCTTCCCATGGCGACATGGATCATGGCCTCGGACACGTCCAGCC
>NZ_LMUQ01000008.1 GCF_009765865.1 Acidisoma sp. L85 | reverse complement strand
AGGTCTCAAGACGTGAGTAGGAAACTTTATCACGTGTTGACCCTCAGCCTGCTGGTCGCAAGTTTGCATTGGCATTTCGGAAGGACAACCCTAGCGCGTATGACGCAACCGCACCGCGGGTCTCACAACGAATTTCGCTTTAGACCGGAATGATTCTTCGCGCCTTCAACGATGAAAAGAACTGGCGGAACATCTCTTCGGTATCAATGCAATCGTGGAAACCCGCTTGCCGCGCCTTGATCGTGCTGGAAATATTGTCGAACTCGCTATTGAAAATGAAATCGCCAAATGGCCACGACACGATGTCCTCGTATTTTACATTCT
>NZ_LMUQ01000082.1 GCF_009765865.1 Acidisoma sp. L85 | reverse complement strand
ATCCGCCGGCTGCTGACCGGTCGGCGCCAGTGGGTCTGTGCTCGGCGCCGCAATCACAACCGTCGCAGTCGCCGTATAGCTTGATTTGAGCAGCAGTATGCCGCCTGTGCCCAGAACCAGAATCGTGAGCACAATCACCGTGAACAATGTCAAATGCCGGCGCCAGATGCGCAGCACACGACGCACCGCGCCGCCACCGTTGACGCGAGGTTCCACCTGGCCGGTTAAGAATATTTGTTCAGTCATAATGCTGCGACCGAATATGTATAAGCTGTACTGTCATTATGTTCCTGACGTACGTAAGGCACTATCTGCGTGAGCCAAACAAGGCGAAGCGAAGAACGTAGATGCCGAAGACGGGCAGTCCGAGCACGTAGCGGCGCCATAGCCGGCGGGGCTCTCTGATCAGTCG
>NZ_LMUQ01000081.1 GCF_009765865.1 Acidisoma sp. L85 | reverse complement strand
CGGGCAGATAGCGCCGAAAATGTAGGTCCAGGCCGTGCGCTGGTCATGCGGGGCAGAGGGTCGAGTGCCTCGTCTTGCCCATCGCCGAGTGATCTTATGGGATGGCCCGCCCCTGACTTCCTCGGCAGGATATGCTCGCCGGGGCACCCGGGGGAAAGGAGCACATCAATGCAAAGGCGGTTCTGGGGATCGATTTGGGGAAGAACAGCTGCGGCCTCGTGGGGCTGGATGAGACTGGTGCAGTAATCAAGCGGCGGCGGCTCCGGCCGGAAAGCATTCCTGCCTTCACCAAGTCGGTGCCGGCCTGCGTTGTAGCAATGGAGGCTTGCTGCGGCGCGCATCATCTCGGCCGGCTCTTGGCAGCCCAGGGTCACACCGTGCGCTTGATGTCACCCGAATACGTGCGCCCCTACGTCAAGGCGCAGAAGAACGACGACCGGGATGCGGAGGCGATCGCCGAGGCGGCGAGCCGGCCGACGAGTCACAGCTTTTGTGAGTTGAGCATCTCCCTCTGTGATTCTTCGCCCTCTCACGCAATGCACAACTCGCTTTAAATACTATGCGGGCGTGGGTGCCAGACTCTAGCCGCTTGGCGGTCTGGGCGATCGCCCTGATCGGCAGAGCGAGACCGATCATCGACGAGCACAGCCGTAGAGTTGGCCGGAGGGTCTCGAAACGACGCCGGCCAGAGTGGCTCCAGCATAGAGAGGAAGCCGCAAATGACGACGCTAAACCTGTATTCACGCGGCTCAGTATTTCTTTCGGACGCCGCGGCACAATTGCTCGATCGGGCCAGCCGCTCTGCCGCCTGAAGAACCATCTCTTGCAATGGATTGGAGTTTCTTTTAAAGAAAGCCCTTTTCGCATTTCTATATCCGTGACGATCATGAAGAGGGAAGGACACGTGATTCTCTGGTTAACCAGTCTTCCACTTTGGCAATGTGCCGTCCTTGTAATAGGCTTAACAACCGTCGGCACGATGTTACTCACTGTCTTGATTCGGCGGATCGTAGGGTTTGAACGGCTTGTTAGCAACAACGAGGTCGCTGGCTTCAAGTTTGCTGTTCTTGGCGTTGTTTACGCGGTATTGCTGGGATTTGCGGTGATCACTGTCTGGGAGAAGTTTAAACAAGCGCAAGAAGCAGTGACATCAGAAGCATCTGCCTCGGCAACCATCTATCGTCTCACGGGCGGGACTGAGGGGGCCAGCCAAGCCGCCGTTCGGGCAGCTGTTCGGCAATACTTAAAGAAGGTCGTGACATATGAGGCAAATACTATGGAGATCGGTGATGCCGATGTGTCTACTACCTTGGCTCTGAACAGCCTGTATAACGCCGTCCTGGCATTGAGGCCCCAGGGGCCGGAAGATTCAGATTTGTTTGTGGCGACACTGGGTGAGCTACACACGCTCGCGGAAGCGCGACGCGAAAGACTGGAGCTGAGCCGCGGAGCTGTTCCCCCTGTCATGTGGGCTGTTTTGTTTGGCGGCGCCGTTCTAACGATCGCATTCGCTTTTTTCTTTGGTACGAAGCATGTCAGATCACAGGTTATCATGGCGGGAATGCTCGCTGCCGTTATCTTCATGTCGGTCTTCGTGATTATCAATATCAACTATCCGTTCACTGGCGAGTTGAGAGTTTCATTAGAACCATTGAAATACACTCTCGACAATCTGGACACTCAGGACTGAGCCCCCTTGCCAGAAGTCATTCGCGGGCAGCGGCGATCGACGTGGAGTGATCCTGTTTGACAGCACGGGCGTGAGGTGGCTGGGGACCGCGCAGCAATTGTAGAAGAGTCGCGGATCATCCGCGGATCAGGATGGTGAGGGGCTGTTGTTAGCCAGCCTCACCTCGCCGCCGGCAGAATTCGCTTCGTAGGCAATCCGGCGGCGAGGATCGCAAAGGATTATCTGCGAGTCCTGCGCTTCCTCCGCTTCCAAGGTCGCTAACGAACGAACCCCGCCGGATGCGATCGGCGGTCTCGACACTGATGCGCCAGCCAACGCCGTGCTCCGTCTCGCGGCACTGCTGGGCACAAGCACGGCGGCAACCGCTGTGGCGGCGCGGTTGTAGCTCCCGTGGCCGAGCGGGGCAGCCTGCTCGCCTTGCTCACTGGGCGAGAGGGGGATAGCCTTGCGTAGAGATACGGGGTGGCCATCTCGTGACAAGAAGCCTGCTTTTACGCCGGATCGCCACAGCTGGCCTATCTCAAACAGATGGGGTGGTTGGGGGCGGCATAGCCGATGTAGTGACGAGCTGGCCCGCACAGCGTCCGCAATTGTTTGAAAGTCGCTGTCGAGGGACAGCGGCAGGCTCCGGTGTAGTGGGCAGCCAGACGAATATAAGGGAGTGCGCGTCATCATACCAGCAACTCGCGAACGAAAAGCGGCCAACTGCGCATCCTACTCCACGCCGATCCGTCGATACTCTACCAGAGAGCCACCAGATCGTATTTTTCTATATGACGGGTACGTTGTTGATGATCCTGGGCGGGAGTGGGCTAGAGAACTCTGACACTACACGAGAGCTCCTGGCAACGATCGTCCCCGCACTGTGTTAACCAACTTGAAGCGCAACGAAGTCATACCTCGCTACGCCCATTGATGCCGGCGCGAATCGGCTTCCCGCGCGTCCCGGCAGTCTTAGCAAACGGTTCATAATAGTCGTGATGGCGTCCTTGTCCAAGTGGAGAGGCTCGGCCCCGCGGCAGTCCAAAACGGGTCCCGAATTCCGGCCTCTTATCACCATCCTGCAAGATCGGCCGAGCTCCGGCCTTGCTGCGAGACGGCTGATTTAGCGTCCGGGCATGTGCCAAAAGGGCCATTGCAGGGTTCCCTACGTCTCAGTAGCTTGCCCATTGAGACACCTGATGCGCCATCTGTGGATTGATGTTCCATGAGTCGGTCCACAACGAGGTCGCGCTATCACCACGAGGATGCGAAACCTAGCATGAAGTCCGCCCGTCCCAACATCGTCATCCTGATGGTCGATCAGCTAGGCGCGAGAGCCCTTCCAAGTTACGGCCATCCTCTCGTTAAAGCACCGAATATCGAATCAATTGCCAAGCACGGCGCCGTCTTTGAGAATTTCTATTCGAGCTTCCCGCTCTGCGCGCCGGCTCGCCTTGCCTTCATGACAGGCAAGCTCTGTTCCAAAATCGGCGCCTGGGACAATGCCGCGCAACTGCCGGCCGACGTGCCAACCTTCGCTCATTATTTGCGTCTTTTGGGATATCGCACGTGCCTTTCGGGAAAGATGCATTTTATCGGTCCGGATCAGCTACATGGTTTCGAGGAGCGAGTGACCACCGACATCTGCCCATCCGACTTTAACTGGACGGCCGATTGGGATGATCCCTGGCGCACTATGGATTGGTTCCACAATATGAAGAATGTGAAGAATGCCGGCATTGCCGAGCGGTCTCTACAGCAGGATTACGACGAAGAGGTTTCGTTCCGCGCCACTCGTAAGATCTTCGATTGGGCAAGGGACCCCGATGGCAGACCATTTCTTCTTGTCTCGTCCTTTACCCATCCACATGATCCTTACGTGACGCCAAAACGGTTCTGGGACCTCTACCAGACCGATTCGATCGACATGCCACGCGTGCCCTATATCCCGTTGGGGCAACGTGATCCGCATAGTCGTCGCCTGTGGGAGCAGTATGATCGTGGCGATCTTGCCTTAAGGGATGATGAGGTTCGTGCCGCGCGCCATGCTTATTACGGCAGCATCTCCTACGTTGACGAGCGTATTGGCGAAGTCCTCGAAGCGCTCACACGCACCAATCTCCTCGAAAATACGCTGGTCATGCTTTGCGCAGACCATGGCGACATGATCGGCGAGCGCGGTCTGTGGTACAAGATGAGCTTCTACGATTGGTCCAGCCGTGTGCCGTTGATCATGGCGGGACCCGGCGTTCCAACAGGCCGTCGGGTTCGATCCAATTGCGGATTAGTCGACATTTTGCCGACTTTGGTTGACATCGCAGCCGGCGGCGACTGGGATGGCTATCCTGAGCCGCCAGACGGACGGAGCCTGTTGCCCCTGCTCATAGCGGAAGATGAGACGCGCGTCGCCGTGAGCGAACTTTTCTCGGAAGGCGTGGCCGCGCCTTATGTCATGCTACGACGGGGCCGATACAAATTCACCTTCGTCGCATACGATCCCCCGCAGCTCTTCGACCTCGCCGCAGATCCGGATGAGTTGCATGACCTCGCGGCCCATCCTGCCCACGCCTCGCTCGTCGCGGACTTCCACAGCGAGGTGCTGAGGCGCTGGGATTTGCCTGCGCTCAAGGAGGAAATCCTGCGTAGTCAACGACGGCGTCGGCTCGTCTACCAGGCCTTGAGGATGGGACAGATCACACCTTGGGACTTCCAACCGCAAGAGGATGCGTCCAAGCGCTACTATCGCGGCACGAACTCATATCATGACGCCGAAGAGCGGGGCCTCCTCGACGCCCCACCTCCTCAATAACATATGCCGATGGGATCGTCGCCACGATAGCCTGCTGCACAACCCGAAGGGAAGAGTTTACGATGGGACATTTTCGTCTCGCTTACACAGCCTTCCGCGCCACGCTGCACTTGAGCACAGTGGCCGGTATGGCGATTTTCGCTACGTCAGCACGTGCTGGCGAGGCGCCGGCTTGCGCGACGGTCCGTATGGGAACTCCGGGCTGGAGCGACATCCAGGCGACCAACGGTGTCGTCAACCTGCTACTGAGCGGTCTGGGCTACAAGCAGCAACTCTCAACTCTATCGGTTCCAATTACCTATCAGGCGCTGGGCAACGGCCAGACTGATGTGTTTCTCGGCGACTGGGCGCCCGCGCACGATCACTTCATCGAACCGCTTCTGGCCGCCAAGAAGATCGAAGTGCTTCATCGGAACCTCGACGGTGCGAAATACACACTTGCGGTACCTGACTATGTGGCCGCAGGCGGAGTCAAGACCTTCGCTGATCTCGGTGCGCATGGCTCCGAGTTCCGCCACAATGTTTACGGCATTGATGCCGGTTCGCCTGGCAACCAGAGTATTCAGAAGGCCATCGACAACCCAACATTGAACTTGCAGGGCTGGACGGTCGTGCCGTCTTCTGAACAGGGAATGCTGTCGGAGGTCTCTCGCGACGTCGCTCATAAGCGCTGGGTTGTCTTTCTCGGTTGGGCGCCCCATCCGATGAACACTCAGTTTAACCTCACGTACCTCGCCGGTGGTGACGCGTATTTCGGCCCCGACTTCGGCGCCGCCACCGTCTCGACAGTGGCCAGGTCCGGCTTTGCGAAAGCGTGCCCTAACCTCGCCAGGCTGTTCACCCAAGTCACCTTCAGCGTGCCCGCCGAAAACGTGATGATGAATGCAATTGACAATGACAAGAAGACCGGGACCGAGGCCGCGGCTGCCTATCTCAAAACACATCCCGAGCTCCTGGCGACCTGGATCGATGGGGTTACAACGTTCGACGGCAAGCCTGGCCTGCCAGCGGTCAGAACTTCGCTGGGGATTGGAGGCTAAGTGGAGCTGGATCCCGTCGGCCTTCGTCAACCCAAGGACGGCGTCGACGCGGCGGGCGGTCCATCGCTGGCGTCGCTACCAAAATCATTGGTAATGCCACGATCGTCGATCACTGCAGCGATTTCGGCGCGCGCACCCTCATATCGCGTCACATCGTTGCCAGTTCTGCTGCGCTCGGTGCATGGAATTTTGGCGACCGGTCAACCGCCGTCCCGTCAGCGCCGCCGCCTGTAGGTAGCTGGAAGCCGCGGAGATCATTTCACAATAGACGTCGCCCCGCTTCGGGTCGGCCGTTGCCGATAGATACCGGCCGTTAGTCACAAGACCCAGCCAGCGGGTTCAGCTCGGTCTCGATCGATCCGTTTCGGCCGTAGAGCTCGTCGCGCACTCTCCCATCACTTGCCGAGCAGTGTTCGGCAGCGCCTATTGCTTGTACCCGAGCGCAGGTTCGCTTTGGGTCAGCCTAATACCGAGTCTCGTTAAGGGTGACTCGTGGGGGGATTCCCGAATCGGCTTGGATCTGATTCAAGATGGCGAACCTTGGAGTTTGCCATGCCGA
>NZ_LMUQ01000077.1 GCF_009765865.1 Acidisoma sp. L85 | reverse complement strand
CTTGTTCAGAACGAAAATGGCAGGCGTTGAGGGTTGGGTGGGACATGACGGTTTCGGGGGCAAAGGCCCCGCGGGTCACGGCCCTGCTGGCAGGAAACCCCGCACTAGTCCGCTGAACAGATCGGCGTTGGGGCAGGCGGTGGCAAAGGCGATGCGCACCCTGGTCGCGGTCTCGGTGACACGGGCGGCAATCTTGATCAGG
>NZ_LMUQ01000079.1 GCF_009765865.1 Acidisoma sp. L85 | reverse complement strand
CACCGCTGCCTCGCTCGTCACGGCATCGGGCGTCTGCCGGACGTCGAGGGCGACAAGGCGCCGAAGAAGAAGTTCAAAGCCTATCCGATCGGCTTCCTTCACGTCGATATCGCAGAGGTGCAGACCGCGGAAGGCAAGCTGTATCTCTTCGTTGCCATCGACCGCACCAGCAAGTTCGCCTTCGTGCAACTGGTGGAGAAAGCCAATCGCGTCACGGCGTCGGCTTTCCTGGTCGAACTGATCAAGGCCGTGCCCTATCGCATCCACACGGTGCTGACCGACAACGGCATCCAGTTCCGGCTTCCAAAACGCTATGCCAATGGACCAACAGCGCGGTTCATCACCCACATGTTCGAGATGCGTTGCCGCGAGAACGACATCGAGCATCGCTTCACCAAAATCAATCATCCCTGGACCAATGGTCAGGTCGAGAGGATGAACCGGACCATCAAGGAAGCGACCGTCCAGCGGTGCCATTACGACGACCACGAGCAGCTTCGTCGCCATCTCGAGCAGTTCGTCAGCGCCTACAGCTTCGGCCGCCGACTGAAGACGCTCAACGGTCTCACACCATACGAATTTGTCTGCCGAACCTGGCAAAACGAGCCAGAGCGGTTCGCCTCAAACCCGCTCCACCAAATGCCGGGACTAAATACCTAGGGTCAGGACCCATTAATTGCTTGCTTCGGCTCGGCGCATTGTGATTCTGGAGATGGCGGGAGGATACCGTCATGGACAGACTGTTTCTGCTC
>NZ_LMUQ01000007.1 GCF_009765865.1 Acidisoma sp. L85 | reverse complement strand
ATGCAACAACCCTCGCCGGCTTCCACGTCATCGCCTTCGTCGGATATATGCTCAAACAAGCTTTGGCCCTTATGCAAGGTGCATGACACTCTCTAGCGCAGGGCTTTCGTGTGATCGCGCATGACCGGCGCGGCCATGGCCGCTCTAGCCAGACGTCAGCCGGCCATGACATGGACACCTATGCCGCCGATGCCTTCGCGGTGGTCGAGAAGCTAGGGCTCGCCAACGCCATTCACATAGGTCATTCAACTGGCGGCGGCGAAGTCACTCGGTATGTCGCGAAATACGGCAGGGGCCGCGTTGCGAAGGCCGTGCTGATCAGTTCGATCCCGCCGACCTTCATGCAATCCGAGCGCAATCCCGACGGCGTTCCCAAAGCCGTCGTCGATAGCATTCGCGACGGCACGGCGTTCCATCGTTCGCAATTCTACCAGGACATTACGATTCCGTTCTACGGCTACAATCGCCCCGATGCGGTCTTGTCGGAAGGGATCCGTCAGAATTGGTGGCGTCAGGGTATGATGGGCGCGGCCATCGCGCAGTGGGAATGCGTCCGAGTGCTATCCGAGACCGAATTCTTCGACGACCTCGCCATGATCGACGTACCCGTGCTGGTGATGCACGGCGAGGACGACCAGATCTGTCCGTTCCCCACCACTGGCGCACGCTCGGTTAAGTTGTTGAAGCAAGGTAAGCTCATCTCCTACCCTGGGCTTCCGCACGGGATGCCGACCACGCATGCTGACATCATCAATCGGGATCTTCTCGAGTTCATCCGCGGTTGATCTGAACCTTTTACCGCAACGATCATAGTGGGTCGAGAGCGGAAACATCCGCCCTTGACCCATTCGCTACGGCTTGCGGGAGAAGGCTACTTCTCCGCCGCCTCCGAACATATGAACCACCGCAATTGTACAACTATCCTTTTGCGACCGTGCAGGCGAGGCCGTCGGGAGTCGGCTGGTGCCATGGCTCGCTCCGATGCAAATTCGCGTATGGCATCCCAAAACCACGCCTTCACCCTCTAACCCTTCTTCTTCCTCCAAGAACAGGAGAAGTGGCGTTGCCCGCCGTGCTGACCGCCGGGCCGTTACAGCTCCGCAGGCCGTCGATGGGTCCGCTGCTGCTAGACGAGGTTGATTTGAACGTCGACGTTGTTACGGGTGGCTCTCGAATAAGGGCATGTTTGGTGCGCCATATCGATGAGCGAGTGAGCGCGCGCCGGGTCGAGGCCCGGAACACTTACGTTGATGCGCGCAATAAGAAAATACACGCCCTCGGCAATATTGAGATCGACCTCTGCATCAATCTTGAGCCCGGCGGGCAGCGCGATGTTCATCTTGCGCGCCGCGAGGGCCATCGCGTCCCCGAAACATGCTGACCAGCCGGCCGCAAAAAGCTGTTCCGGATTGGTACCACCACCCGGCACGCCGGGCGACGAAATTCGGATATCCAGTCTGCCGTCGGAGCTGCGCGAAGCGCCATTCCGGCCGCCCATTGTCCGGGTTCTGGCGGTGTAAAGCGTGGTGGTGTTCTGTGCCAAATAAAGCTCTTCAAAAAAGACGGCGTTGATCAGCGGAGCGGCCGCGGCCGCGGCCTCCGGGCCAGGCCGCTCGCAGCCCGGGCGTAGGTGAGGTCACGCGCGCGACGATCGGTGAGAGGCACGTCGGCTGCACGGACCCTCAATGGCCGGACGGGGGCGAAATCGGCGGCGTGCATCCCTGCTGGAAGTGTTACGACAGCGCTGATGGCAGTGGCCAGGCAAACAATCCGCGCCCTGTGGTTGGCGGGCAAAGTTTGAACATCGGCGTTCTCCTCGGGGCTTCGGCAGCATCTTGCTTCTGCCTCGACAAATAATTGGCATTCACCTAGCCTGCTCGTTATGCATTGTGATGCGCTGTGAGCATCCGTCAGCAACGAAGCTTTGGAGAAGGCTCAAGCGGCACAGAACCCTATCGTGTCATCTCAAGGCTGCCCGCCGAGCGCCGACGACATAGATGAGTGAGACTATAGCATTCGGGCCCTTCACGCTGGCCCCGCGCGAGCGCCTACTTTTGCGGCTGGGAGCGCCCGTCGCATTGGGAGCGCGCGCCTTCGACATCCTCGCGGCGCTGGTTGCGCGCCCGAACGAGGTGGTCAGCAAGGTGGATCTGCTGGGCCTGGTCTGGCCCGATGTCACGGTCGACGAGGGTAGTCGTAGGTTCCATATCGCGAATCTCAGAAAAGCGCTGGGAGAGGGCAGGGAAGGCACTCGCTACATCGCCACCCTAACGCGGCGCAGCTACTGTTTCGTGGCACCTATCTCGGAAACGCTCGGGCTCCATCCCGCGCCACTTGAGGTCGCCGCCACCTATCCGCTCGCCAATCTTCCGGGCCTGCTGGCTCGCATGATCGGTCGAACCGATGACGCCGCCGCGCTGTCGGCACAGCTGCTCAGTTCTCGCTTCGTGACGATTTCGGGCACTGGTGGCGTCGGGAAGACTACGGTCGCGGTGGCGGTGGGGCACGATCTGATCGAAGCTTTCGCAGGCGCAGTGCACTTCGTCGATCTCGGAGCATTGAACGATCCCGCACTGGTCGCGACTACCGTCGCCTCTATGCTCGGGTTGTCCTCTCAGTCCGACGGCGCTTTGGTCGCATATCTCGCGGACAAGCGGGTCTTGTTGATCTTCGACACCTGCGAACATGTCATCGAAGCGGTGGCGGATCTGGCAGCGCGCATCTTTTCCGCAGCACCTCGCGTTCACATCCTGGCAACGAGCCGAGAGCCTCTCAAGGTGGAAGGCGAGCACGTCCACAAACTAAGGCCGTTGGCGTGTCCACCGGAGGATCTGGATATCACTGTGGCTGTCATCCAGGCCTTTCCCGCGACCCGGCTGTTCCTGGAGCGCGCAGCGGCAGGAGGTGCGCTCCTGGACCTCGACGATATCGAAGCGGCGACAGTTGCCAGCATCTGCCGCAAACTCGACGGCGTGCCGCTTGCGATCGAGCTTGCAGCCGGGCGGGTGGAGAGCATCGGCCTGCAGAAGACCACGGCCCTACTAGACGAACGGCTGGCACTGCTATGGCCCGGGCAGCGAACCGCGCCCGCGCGTCAAAAAACTCTCCAGGCGACGCTGGACTGGAGCTATGGCCTGCTGTCCGAGTCCGAACGCCAGGTTCTACGCAGGCTCGCGATATTTATCGGCCATTTCTCCATTGAAGCGGCGCTGGAGGTCGTGGCCGGCGGCATTGTGGGGAAGGAGCATATCTTCAGCGCCATCGACGGCTTAGTCGCGAGATCGATGGTCGCGGCAAGGCCGGCCGGGGCAACAATGCGCTACCGGCTGCTCGATACGACGCGTGCCTATGTCCTCCAGGCCGATACGGACGAAGCGGCACTGGAAGGCCTCGCAGCGGCATTCAACTTCATTGGTGCGGTCGGCTATGGCTCGGGCAAACCCTTCGACAAGTCCGGGTGCGCTGAGGCTTCGACTGGGTGGAATCAGATTAAGCAAAAATACCTAAACCGGTGAGGGCGCCCGTGGGCAAGCTTTGGGTCTGGGTCGGGCTTTGGGGATTTGCGCTCACTCAGGGAGCCGTGGCCTTGCCGCGGCCCGACGTAGCGATACCGGCGAACAGTCTCGGCCACAGCTCGTTGATGCTGGTGCAATACCATCGTGGCGGACATCGAAACGGCGGCGGCTCCAGGCAGTTCAATGCGAATAATTTTCATAACAACGTCAGCGGCAACCGCAATGCGCATATAAATGCCAATCGCAATGCGCATATAAACGCTAATCGCAACGTCAATGTGAACCGCAACGTCAACGTAAATCGCAACGTCAACGTGAACCAATACGGCGGCTATCACGGCAACTATGGGCCCAATTGGGGTGGTGTGGCCGCAGGTGTTGCGGTCGGTGCAGCCGTCGGAATAGCGGCCACGGCCGCCGCTACGGCGCCCAACTATCCGCCGCCACCGCCCTATCCCTACGCGTATCCGGGCTATTGATCGGGATAGGATCACACGCTCAACGAGCTGCATATCAGTGCGGGGCACGAGGATCCGGGTTGCCGGTGTATTCGAAGGCCTCCGCGAGCCTCTGGCGCAGTTCATCGTCCTGATTGATAAGGATAACTGGTGCACCCACCCATGGCTGCCAGCCCGCGGGGGGTGGAGTGCCAGGCAATACCGCGCGTGATGCCAGGCTGACCGCGGCGAGGATACGCCAGGCCGTTGCCAGGTCCGCGGGGGTGCCAGGCCAGGCCCGTGGCTTAAGGCTCCAAAGCCTCCGACGCGATGAATTGGAGCCAGGCTGAGCGCGATACCCCGCGGCGTTTAGCCGCGGCGTCTACCCGGTCGAGGAGATCGGCATCAAACCGGATCATGGTTGCGACCCGGCCGCGTTTCCGAGGAGGGGTTGCCGCGGGCCTGGCTCCAGCCGCGCCGATGAAAGCCGCGGCGGAGGCGTCATCGCCCATAGCGGGCTTACTAACCGGCTTCTTTGCGATAGCCATTGTATATCACTCCGCGATCGAGACGTTATAGGAAAGCTATTGAAGCGAGAGCGGTTAGGCTCCTCGACCGCCTTGGGGTCCTTGGGCTGGGCCTCGACGCCTTGGGCGTCGGCACCGTTGAGGAAGGCCAGCGCCCGGAGGTCGGGATTAAGCTCGCGGGCTTCCTTCACGAGGGCGGCTACTTGGTCCAAAGCCCAGATATCGAAGCTCCGAGGTTGGACCGGGATTAGGACCGCATCGGAGACGAGGAGGGCGGCCCGGAGGCTGCCGGTATCGCGTCCGCCCACATCGATAACCACGTCATCGTATTTCGGCGCGAGTTGGCGGACTTGGGTCCGGACAGCCGCGCCGGAGAGATTGACCGCCGTGTAGCCCGAGGACCCGAGCTGGTCCGCGCGGAGTTGGGAGAACAGGCTGGCGGAGCCTTGTTCGTCCCCGCCGCAACGCGGAAGCTCGCGAAGCGATGGCTGAGGTTCCCGGTATCGAGACACTCGACCTCGTTCTCATCCGCCGTAAGGCCTACCCAAACGCTGCGTCCCAAGGACGCGGGATCGACGAGGAGGACATCCCGGCCCGCCACGGCTCGGAGAATGGCGAGGTTGATGGCGATGGTTGTCTTGCCAACGCCCCCTTTGGTGTCCCCGACCGTCACGCTTAGATGGCTATTGCTATCGTTTCATAAACTCGGGGAATTGGGGCCGTTTTCCAGGAATTTCCAGGAAATTACTTGGCGCCTCTCCGCATTTGGAGCTACCTAGTTCACGAGGGCCAATGGCGTCGCAGTCAATACGGGCGGTCCGGTTACGGCGGCCAACACCACCGCCGAGGGTCAACGTCTAAACCTGCGTTGGCGACTGGCCTACGAGGTAGCCCCGCTGAACAAGCGAGGCGTTCGCAAGGCGCTCCTATCTCGCTTCGATCCCCCGGCTGTTGATGCGCCCCTACGACGTGGCGTTCGTGAGGTCGACTAGAGACACCCCGTCCCATTGGCAGGAGGCGCAGCGCAGCGCTCACTCTCGGGACCCAATCCGGGACGCCCGTATCCTCGCCTAATCCGCAGAATGCCGTCTAGCGGCGTCGATAGGCCGGGTTTTAGGGCGCTATAGAGGGTCACACGGTCGGGGACGGGGAATGGACCCCGGGCACAGTTGCGGGCCGCTAGGGGGGTGCTAAGGGCTTAGTCCCCCTCTCAGGCACGTGAGACAAGGCCGTTACTAACGGGTGTTATAAACTCGCCATGTCAGACAATCTAACATACACGTTGTGGCGCGTTGCCGTGTCGGCCATTTGCACATCGACGTTGATGCTATCCGCCGCTGGCGCCGTCGAGATTTGGGCTTCCCCCTAGTCCGGTTCCAAGGGGCTATAGGCGGTGAGTTGGATGCGGAGCTGGTCTATCCTGCGGCGCCATTCAATGACGAGCTGCGGCGTCACGGCGGCGCCGCTTTCAATCGTCCGCAGGTTCCCGGAGGTCCATTGGTCAAGGCTCCATACGAGACCCTTAAGCTCGGCTTCCAACTCGTCGCGGGTCATGTAGACAGAACCTCTTCCCCTCTTGTTGCCTACACGTTATGGTTGTTTCATAAACCCAGGGGGACAACCCATGGCTGACCTGCGACCCGATCTTTTGGAGGCGCAAGCCTCCGTCGATTGGGTCGAAAGCCACTTCCCCGACCTCTTCACGCGACTACACGCTTGGCAGCACGACAAGGTCTCTATCGAGTTCGAGAAGATGGCGCCTCCCTCGCTAGAAGACGGCATCATGATGGTCTTGAGGGAACCATTCCCCCTCAGCCTAAGCGTCGAGGTTGGCGCATATATCAACGCGCTTCGGAGTAGCCTCGACATTTTAGCCATGGCCCTGGTCCGCCGCCATGGCCTTCAATTGCCGGTCGAATGTGTGCAATTTCCCATTGCCAAGGACGAGAGTAAATTTGCGAAGGGCAAATATAGAGGGATCGAGTTTGTAAAAGCCCTTCCGGTTGCCGATCAAAAGATTATTGAGGACCTTAAGCCTTACGACGGCGCTAATGACATTCTAGCGACTTTGCATAATCTCGATATTACAAGGAAACATCATCAACTTCTCAATGTTGGAATACGGCCAGCCCAATTGCGATTGAAGAATGCCGACCTCTCAAACTTCACCCCGATCAATAGCGCATCGGGGTTTTTGGTCGTCGGCGACCGGACCCTCCTCGGGTTTTACAAAAGCGGCA
The DNA here is from genome assembly GCF_009765865.1 of Acidisoma sp. L85. Classification (GTDB taxonomy): domain Bacteria; phylum Pseudomonadota; class Alphaproteobacteria; order Acetobacterales; family Acetobacteraceae; genus Acidisoma. Next base: position 1,019 of record NZ_LMUQ01000007.1, on the reverse strand, counting down.
TGGCAAGACCAAGCGTTATGATCTCTCCCTATGTTGGGTTTGATGAGACCGGCCCGGTTCATGGCGCCCCGGTCCTCAGCGCTTTAAGGCAATTTGTTGAGCTGACGACTACCATCATCAAGTCATTCGATCGCTAACGGCCGACCTCCGTAGCCATTGGCCTTCCATAGCCTGTCTCCGCATCGCGAGGAGTTCGATTGGCACGCTCATGGCGTCCGCGAGCATCTCTCTCAAAGCCTCTTTCCTAAACTTAGATTGGGCTCCCCAGTCGTCTTGACCGGTAGTGACGGCCAGGTGGTTGGGGTCTGGTCGCGGGCGCCGGAGCCGCATGCCGGAGGCTACCGGGGTTTGTGGAACCGGGAAGCGGTAACGGTTACTGGTCCGGAGCCATCGCCAGGGCATTGTCAACTTAACCAGTTGAAGTGGGCTCTTGGGTAGGAGCATGGAGCACGACGCATTTATGCTGTCGTCTGGGTACACGTCTCCTGGTCCCAAATCCTGAAGGCCGCTGCACGAGTTGCCCGGTACCGCCTCGCGGTCTTCAGATGGCGCCGCGGATGAAAGTGGCCATGAATGAAGGCGTGTGCGGATAGGAAGCGTTGCGCTTGCCGTGCCGACTTGAAGCGCTGCATCTGCCGTTCTCGCCGCCGAGTTGGTCGATGCGAGTTCTCTGCTCGATTGTTCAGGTAGCGGCTCTTGCGGTGTTCGACATCGGGCATCAGCGCACGCTTCGCCGCGCCATAGCTGCCTAGTTTGTCGGTGATGAGGACCCGCGGCACAAACTGCAGACCTTTCAGCAGCCGCTTGAAGAAGCGCGTCGCCGCTCCGGCATCCCGGGGACCTGCACCAGGACGTCGAGCACGATGCCATCTTGATCGACGGCACGCCAAAGATAATGCAGCTCGCCCCGGATCCGGATGAAGAGGCGAGTGGCGCGGGGCAGTTGCATCCCCGCGCTCTCTCAGAACCGGACGTGATACTCTCGCATCATCCGGCTCCCATTGTTCGGCCGCTTCCAT
>NZ_LMUQ01000078.1 GCF_009765865.1 Acidisoma sp. L85 | reverse complement strand
GCCGCCGGCGAAGTCTGGTCCACGTCCGGCGGCAGAACCGCGATGCTCACCTCAGCCGCCATGCTGCCCCAAAACCCTCCGCCACACTTGCCCGCGCCGCCGCCGACGTTCTGCTCAGTCTGAGTCCATCCGGCGACTGTGGCAACTTCTTCTTTTCACGCGGACAGGCACGGTAATAGAGCGTTACCGTGCCTCACAGTGCACAAAACCATCAATTTACAAGCTTGAGCGTATAGCAATACGAATAGGAGATCGCTTTTGGCAAGGAAACCCACCATTGCTGTGGATGCCGAAGGCTATGGGACGTCGCCGCATCGGCCGCTTCATCAACGACCTCGCCCGCCCACACGTTGTCGGTCAAGACCGCTGCCACGGCTATGCCGCAATGGCAGCTGACTAGGCCCGCGAAGCTGGTGCTGAAGCCGGGAGCGGTGCACTGCACGCCGACGTTGCCACTCAGCCCGGCCGCCATGGCGACTGACTGCACCCCCCGCCGCGGCGAGATCTGACTGGTATCCCTCGACCCATTGGTCCGGGCGAGGTCGAGCAGACCCGGTCCCGCGGTTATACTGAGCAACGATACGGCCAAGAGACCCCCGACAGGATATACCTGGTACCAATCTCCAACCAAGTCAGCCGCCTCTCCCCGGCAGAGGCTTGTATCTCCGTCGCCGGCGAGCGCCACAAGGCGATGGCCAACCAGATCACGACAACCTGCAAACAGCGGCTCGACAAGATCTCGAAAGATGAGGCCGCTGCAAGGTGGTCTGCGTCTCTCTCGGCCTCTAGCGTTCAGCCGGGTCTCAGCGCGAACACTCTCCAGGACTGCACCCTGCCCCCCTCCCCAACCGTCGCCACATCTCTCATCCGGCCCTCGCGTCTATCCGACCCAAGCTAGGCGTCGCCTAACCCTCTGTCTCAAAGATTTTACTGGGTCGGCGGTACCTTCTCATGGTCGCTTAAAGCTGGCGAAAGCGGAAGCACAGTCTGCCTCCGCAGTTATTGCCTCCCCTGATAGCGAACAGCGCAGCTTGGCAAGTCGATCGCAAGTTATCTGGCCCCTCTGACCACACTAGGTCCGAACTGAGACTAATTGCCAGCCGTCAACTCCATATCGTCGATAGAGGCAAACATTCGTTGCAACCACCCAAAGTAACCGTTAATGCGATTTATATCAACTATCGAGCGTGAATCGCATGTGCGAGCTCCGGCCATGAAATCACCCGCCAAGGTACCGCCTTTCCCACAATCGGCGGTAGCGGCCGATATCGATGCCGTAATCAGCGCGCATGCTCGCGACTTGTCTGAAAAGCTACAGGCCCATCGCTTGGAACTCTTTCCGCCCACTGCTGAAAAAACTCTGCGAGCGTTCCAGGCCAGCGAGGCGGCCAAGCTCCTGGGAGTGAACAGCGGCTATCTGCGCAACCTGGCACTGGATGGCAAAGGCCCCTCCCCACTCGTCACCCCCAGCGGGCGCAGGTCCTATACAGCAGAACAGCTTCAGGACCTGCGCCGCTACCTCGACGCGAGTGGCCGGTCGAGTAAGCGCTACCTGCCCTGCCGTCGCGGCGAGGAGCCTTTGCAGGTCATCGCTGTCGTCAATTTCAAGGGCGGCAGCGGAAAAACCACCACGGCCGCGCACCTCGCCCAACATCTGGCGCTGCGCGGCCACCGCGTTCTCGCCGTCGATCTCGACCCCCAGGCCAGCCTCTCGTCTTTGCATGGTTTTCAGCCGGAATTCGATGTCGGCGCTAACGAAACCCTATATGCGGCAATACGTTACGACGAGCAGCGTCGGCCGCTTCGGGAAGTCATCCAGAAAACGAACTTCCCTGGCCTCGACATCGTGCCGGCCAATATCGAGCTCATGGAGTTCGAATACGATACCCCTCGCATTCTCGCGATGCGAGGGGGTGTTACCCAGGATCGCCTCTTCTTCGCTCGCACCGAGGAAGCCCTGGCGGAGGTCTCGGGCGACTACGACGTTGTCATCATCGATTGCCCGCCGCAGCTCGGCTACCTTACCATGTCGGCGCTCTGCACCGCGACGGCACTTCTGGTCACTGTTCACCCGCAGATGCTGGACGTCATGTCGATGTGCCAGTTCCTCCTCATGATGGGGGACGTGCTCGGCCACCTAAAAAATGCTGGTGGAAACATGGGTTACGACTGGCTGCGATATCTTATCACGCGATATGAGCCCTCGGATGGGCCACAGACCCAGATGGTGAGCTTCCTGCGGTCGCTGTTTGGCCAGCACGTGCTCATCAATCCGATGGTCAAAAGCGTCAAAAAAAACTATGAGGTGGAGCGCCGGCAGTTCACACCCTCGACCTATGACCGGGCGATGGAGTGCCTCGATGCGGTCAATGGTGAGATCGAGCAGCTTATCCACGCGGCATGGGGACGACGCTGATGGCCAGAAAAAACCTGCTGACGGGCCTGACGGAGAAAAAGTTGACGGCTGTCAACTCTGACGAGGTGGCCGCCCCAAAGGCACCCCCCCTCGCCTTCTCCGGCCGCGGTGCTTTCGGAGCCGTGACGCGTACCATCGACGCCCTCGCCGTGCGCGCCGACGCGGCCCGAGACCTCGAAGCACGGCTCGCGGCTGGCGAAACCATAACGGAACTCGACACCAAGGCCATTGACCGGTCGTTCATCACCGACCGCATGCAATCGGATGACGAGAGCTATCGCCTTCTTCGCGCGGCGATCGAGGCGGAGGGTCAGGCTTCCCCGATCCTTGTTCGCCCGCATCCCACGGCGGAGGGCCGCTACCAGGTGGCCTTCGGGCATCGCCGGTTGCGAGTGGCGTCGGAGCTCGGCCGCAACGTGCGCTGTATCGTCAAGCCGCTCACTGACCGCGAGTTGGTAATCGCGCAAGGCCAGGAGAACAGCGCCCGCGCCGACCTGTCTTTTATCGAGCGCAGCCGATTCGCCCAGGCTCTCGAGGAAGCCGGCTACGATCGGCCCACGATCATGACGGCGTTGAGCGTCGACAAGACCGTTCTGTCGCGCATGATCTCGGTCGTGAATGCGCTACCAGCCAAACTCATCGCGGCTGTCGGACCGGCGCCGGGCGCGGGGAGGGATCGCTGGCTCGACATCGTTCAGGGTTGGTCAGAGAGCAAAGCCGTCGCGATGGATGCCCTGCTGGCCGATACTGTGTTCGGCTCCGCCAATTCTGATGAGCGGTTCGCCATGCTGCACCAGATGCTGACACAGCCGCTACCTGCGGCCCGGCCCGACACTGGTGACCGGCCTGTCGCGGCAAACCGTCCGAGGCAACGCACGGCCCGCTATTGGGCTCCCAAGGGTGGAGAGCGCGTCGCGAAAATTATTATGGAGTCCGACACTTTCACGCTGACGATCGACAAAACCGTAGCTCCTGATTTCGGCGAGTTCATCATGGCTCGACTGGCGCGGCTCTACGCCGAATATGCCGCCAAGGCCAATACCTCCGCCAAACCGCCGCCGATCCATCATTCGCTCGTCCGCTAGCCGTGGACTTTACTGGGACTCGGGGGCCTGTGGACTCTGCTGGGTCCGAGCAGGAAACGCGCCGCTAGGCGACTCGTGGACTTTACTGGGATTGCCGAGTGCTGATGGCGACCAGCCGGTTCGGCACCGGCGGTTTCGAGGGATGCAGCACCAGCCCGGCGCCTCGATCATCCTCATCCACGCGCGCATCTGGATAGACCGCCAGGGCAAGGGCGAGGGTAGGGCGGAAATTGATCTTGAAATGGTCCATCCGGGCATAGCCGGCGCCGAATTGCGCTTTCACAGCGGTCCAGGAAATCGGCCGCGGCCTATCCAGCGAATGTAGCCGGTAGGCTAGCCAGGCATAGACATCCAAGGCCATAGAATTATTGGCAATAGCGCGGATCGCAGCGTCCTGCAGCGGCACAGGATGGCGGCGTAGCTGATTGTAGAAACCTTCCGATAGTCGCGCGGTCTCCACAAAAAGGCTGCCCTGGCCGGGCTGATCTGTATCCACGAACATGGCGGTATCGACCACGTTTTGGTTGGTCATGCCGACCCGGCTGCCGTGCCTCACCGTGAGGCTCAGTCTGCAACGGCTGATGCGTTCACACTGGTCACGAACGTCCTTGAGGCTCTTGCCGCCCACTGGAATGCCCATTTTCGCGAGCCACTCTCGCAGCGAGCGACCAAGCAGGATCTCGCGAGACTGTGTGCGGATTGCTTCGCTCTGCAGATAGATCATGATCAGCCGTGCGCGGCTGCCATAGGGGACACCAACAGGCTCTGGCTTGCCGCTGGAGGTAGGGCGCATGCCTGGCTCGACGACCAGCGCCATGCGCTCGCTCTCAATTTGCCAGCCTGATTCGTTTGGAAGCTTGCGGTGGGGCAGGGCGGCTTGACACCATCCGGAATAGAGAAACCCAATGCTGTTCTCGTCATCTCCGAGATATTGAGCGGCGGCTTCCACTATCATACGGTCGAAGTCGGCCAGCAGGGCGCCCTGCTTTCCTTTAAGTTCCAGGAGATCGTGAACTTTTCCCATGCCTGCAACCTGTCCGATAGCGATCGTCCTGTCACCGTGGACTTTACTGGGATAAGCTATTGGAAGAAATAATTGTTCTAAGATACTTGTACTGTCCCCAGTAAAGTCCGCGGGATATCTCCGGCTATCGGCTTGATTCATAATGGGAGTCCATTCGGTGGTTTCCCAGGAGAGTCCACGCGGTCTCCCAGTAAAGTCCACGCCGCCAGTGTGGACGCTCCCCAGTAAAGTCCACGGCTGGGCGGTGTGGCGAATGCACGACTCGGTTGAGCGATGCGAAGCCGGGGCATTTGTCGACTCCATCATGTGCGCTCATCCCTTTCGAGATGGTGACATACGGTCAGTTTTGGAAGCGCGCTATTTGCCCCAACGACGACGCGTCGGCTCTGCGTTCTCCCGCTGGATTTCCGCAATATCAGGTCTTCGCGATGGGCGGGCTGCAAAATCTTTGGGACGGCGCGAGCCTCCGATTCATTGCAGATGACTTTGCCAGTTGGCCGATCAGCTTTGATGACCTGGCACCGCGCTACACCCCCGTCGAGCGCGGAGGGCTTGATGCACGCCTTACAGCGGGCGTGAGCTCCTTCATCAGGCTTTGCAGACCGCGTTGGCCTCCAAATCCGGTATTGTCGAAGATCGCGGCCAGCTGCGACTTGACCGTGCCTTCGGTTACACCCTGCGCTTGGGCGATTTCATGCCGGGTCAGGCCATCCGAAATGTAACCGGCGATGCGCTTCTCGGTCATCGTCGGCCCAAAAAGGGCGGCGATAGCCTCGATCGCGGTCTGTACGACGGTACCCGCGGCGGCGATGAAGATGGCCGCAGCAGCCGCGTTCTTGATGCGATCGGACACGGGTCGGCGAGACAGTGGCAAGGCGTGGGCCACAGCCGGACGGCTGGTTGCGCCAAGCGGAATATCGATGCCGGAGGTTCCGAGGCTGATCTCATCAGCCATGCCGAGTGAAACGGCTCGCGCCAGCGCTGCTTGCGCCTGCGGAAAACGCACACCGAGCCTGCCCCCCGATGTGAAAACCACCACGCCCTCACGGAGGAGGGATTCCGCCGCTGCATTCGCGTAGAGAATGCGCATGTCATCCGCGACGATAACGACGCCGTGCTCCAACCGATCGACAATGTCGCGAAACAACTGGCTTTCGGCGCGCTCCATCTCGAATAGATCTCTGATCGTCACGGCTCGGCGGATGTGCGGCCCGAGAAGAGCGACGACATCGAAATGCTTCTGCGTGATCTTCTGGTATTTGACGGATATGTTGATCGTGCCGATGCGAGACGGGCGTTTCAGCACCGCCATGTCGATGGAGTTGAGAACACCGAATTGCGAATGAAAATGACGATAGAGCTGGCCGTCCTTCCAGACTTTTTCCCCGTCTGGACCATAAAGCGCGAACATTCTCTCAAGCGGACCGGGTTGATCGATCTCCATCCGGTGCAGGAGATGGTAGAAGGGGACGTCTTTCGCGTGCTTCATCAGCACGTCAATGGCGTTCCGATCATCGCATGCGACCTGCGCTAGCCGGGCTGTATTTGTGGTAGTATCGAAGACGGCGAGTGTCGTTAGAAAGCCATCCACCTGGCTTCCGACAAGACTAAGCGCTTTAGGACACAAGTCATCGTGCGCAATACTGTCATAGATAGCACCGATCACATCCGAGAGTTGTTGCTGCATCGGTGACCTCTTACTAAAACCGCCCATTCATTTTGTGCTTACTTAGCGGCGTTGGATTATCATTGTGAGCCTGCCTGAGAAGATGTGGATCGCAAGTAACCTGACTTGCGCCAATATTCATAACTCCGGAAGTCCCAGGCTGACCAGCCTTCGCCGTTGACCGCGGGCGAGGTTTTTTGGCTGTCATCCCCCGTACGGCAGATGACGGTGTCAGCGAAATCCAAGAAACAGCGAGCCGGCGGAACCGGAGGTCGCAGGGCTTCCGACGCTTATTGGCCGACCCAGAAGGTCGGCTTCACCCTGAGCCCCGAAAAGGGAAGGATTGAGAATGCCACGTTTCGTAATCGGTGCACGGCTGAACATTTCCACGAAGAGAGCGCATAATGGGTGCAACTTTATAGCGGCACTCGCCGTTGCTTTCGCCTGCACGTCCTCCGCTTTGGCTGCCAGCGGCACCACGTTGCAGAGTAATGTGCGCGACGAAAACGCGCGGTTCGAGGACGTGTCGGTTGCCGTGAGAGAGGGGTATTCACCCATCCCTTGTGCCAGCGGCGTGGAGGGTGGCGCGATGGGTATCCACTACGTCAATGCCGGCCTCATCAGGGACAAGACGATCGATATCGCAAAGCCGGAGGCGGTCATGTACGAGCCGGGGCAGGGAGGCAAACTCAAGTTGCTGGCTGTCGAATATATCGCGCTATCGGGGCCGGCCAGCCTTCAAGGTCATCTGTTCAACTTCACAGGGCGCCGACTCGCTACGGACTGCCGCCATTTTACGAGCTGCATGTTTGGGCCTAGAAGCACAATCCGACAGGTGTTTTCGCGGATATGAACCCGACAGTTTCGTGCGATTCGATGATGGATATGGCCCACTAAGCGGGATGTCTGGACTGATCGATTAGGGAAAGCTCTCCTGTGGCAAGGCGAGGCTTGCAAAAAGAGCGGAGAGAAGGGACGATCGTCTTCTCACAGATCGATCGTTAGTTCAGCTGCTGAACCTTCGGCGAGCTCAGATGCGACGTTGAGAGCTATTCCAGGAGCCTGAATTAAAACGGACATCGACTGTTTCTCCGGTTCCAAATTACTGGCCGGACGGCTAACTGGATCGGAGTTAACAAGGATTCAATTGAAAGCTAGGTATCCAAGGATATCGGGAAGGACAGTTCTAACTATTCATTTTCGTCAACAAGCGATCTATACAATACGACAAGAAAGCCGAGATAATGAAGATGGGAATGTGCACTATGGAAGGAAGATGGAATATTACGCGCGCCACGAACCAGAGGACCGCCACTAATAGTGGAAAGGCAATAACTCCTTTCTGGCTTCCTTCATTTTGATTCCTATCGTCCTTCATTAACTTTTCCTTGATTCGTAGGCATCGGCAATGGCAATTCCCGAGCATGGTGACGCGGGAGATCTGACCATGGAGTGATTATGCGTATTGAGGTAAGGTGCGCTATGCCTTCTCCAGCTAGATCCGAAGTACTCTATTCATGCATGACCTAATATTTTCAGGAAAACTTATCTATTTGGCCGCCTGTGTAGCGTTTCTCGCCTGGCCAGGCTGGCGGCTACTAACGTTTGGGAGGATATCTAAGATATCCTAAATTGTGGCTTTAAGATGGGTATCCATGGACGCAAAGCCCGATGGTCTTTCTGAGGAGTCTATAAAGCTCCTAAACAGAATTAGGTTTTATGACTGTGCCTTATGCACCTGGCTTGGTGACCATAACCCTTAAAGAGTTAGCCGTGTTAGCCCCTTTCATCGACCAAAAACTGCAGACAGATTCGGCCGGCGATGCCACTTTGACAAGGCGGATCGCCGCGCTACGAGACTTCAAGAAGCGAATCCTGCAACAAAAGATCTTGCCAGATTCTACTCCTGTGGAGCAGCCGACCGACATGCACAGGAAATTTCTGCGCAGAGCCTAGGCACCCCGCCGGAACCGAGGCCCTCTAGGGCCCGGACTCGTAACCAAAAGCTGACGGTTGCGGCGAGGTAGACAGCGCTGATGAAATTGGCCGCGAAGGACGATCTGTTGACTGCGTGGAAGACGATCGAAATAATTGGTGCTTTAGTCTATACTATTTGGATAGTGCGCCGAACACTCAAGGCTGCGAGGATCATGAGAGGATCTGAGGTTTCGGCTTTGCGATGGGTATCGCTGGGTGCTCGAACCGATGGTCTTTCCGAGGTGTCCAGGAAGCTCGTGGCAAAAGTCGCAGGCAAGACCGATCCATGGCTGCCTGCTGGTTTAGTAATCATCACCCCGAAAGAACTCGCGGCGTTGGCTCCCTTCATAGATGAAAAGCTTCAGGCATATTCGGTCGGCAATTCTGCCTTGGAGGAGCGGATCCTCGCACTAACGAGATTCAAAAAGCGAACGATACGCCAGGGATTCTGGCCGGGCTCCGTTCGTGTGAAGCAGCCGAACTGCATTCACAGGATGTTTGCGCGTTGAGCGCCTAGGCTCCGGACCCATAAAGCAGTTTGAGCGGCTCGGGTGGTTGTGATTCATCGCTCCCGTTGAGGGAGCGGGCTGATGTCGCAGGATTTCTGGCTGAGCGATGCACAATGGGAGCGGCTTGCACCGCTACTGCCGAACAAACCACGTGGTGTGCCTCGAGTGGACGACCGGCGTGTGATCAGCGGCATCGTGGTTGCGCTGCAATCGGGCGGGCGGTGGATCGACTTGCCTGCCGAGTATGGGCCGCGCAAGACGCTGTACAATCGGTTCGTCCGCTGGTCTGCCCAAGGTGTACGGCAGACGGTGTTCGAGACGCTGGCCGCCGCAGGTGGGCCGCCCGCCACCGTGCTGCTGCATGAGGAGTTTGGTAGGTGCTATGGTCATCGCCGACGGGTCGGGCAGCGAAGCTCGATGAAGCACTCCGGCCAGTCGGAGAGATGATGCGAGAGATGGAAGGCGGGTGGGTACACTGGCCGCTATCGCAAACTGAGCCTGATCACCTGCCTCCGGCGGGAGGCCTGTGCAGGATTATGTAGTTCGCTCTTCGGAGAGCGCGCATGACCTCTGCCGCCACACGGATCGCCGCGATCCTGTCGGCCGGATGGACCGAACGCCGGCCGACGCTTTAGGCTCTGACTCACTTTTGATGGATGTTGGGATTACGCGGAGCCCATAACGCGCGCCTGAAGGAGATCTAGCTTTCCGCGGCCATACATCTGGCGTTTGACGAGCTTCAGCTTGGTGATCTGGCCCTC
>NZ_LMUQ01000013.1:20404-20494 GCF_009765865.1 Acidisoma sp. L85 | reverse complement strand
AGCAGAAACAGTTTGTCCATGACGGTATCCTCCCGCCATCTCCAGAATCACAATGCGCCGAGCCGAAGCAAGCAATTAATGGGTCCTGAC
>NZ_LMUQ01000013.1:0-20394 GCF_009765865.1 Acidisoma sp. L85 | reverse complement strand
CGCCTGCCTTGCCCAGCGGAGGCCGTGCTGAAGGGCTCAGGAACGAGCGACAGATTTTCCGTGCCTGCAGCTTGAAGGGGCGAACATGAGAGTGCTCAGGTCTCGACGTTGCCAGGTTGGTGTGACGGCCAATTCACCTAAGCTCGTCTTGGATGGCGATAGTAGCCTTATCGTTCAATAATTGCGGCTGCGCCAAGATCAAGATGGCTCCCAGAAGCACGTAGGTATCAAGGGGAAGTAATGAGCAAGCAGCAGAACCTCGCCGCAAATATAAAGCTTGGCGAAGCCGTTGCGAGCGGGGATTTTTCGATCTTCGATCAGGTATTCGCGTCGGACGTCGTCGATCATGACCCAGCGCCCGACCAAGGCTCCGGCCCGGAAGGCTTCAAGACGTTCTTCACCATGATGAGGACCGCGTTTCCCGACCTCAACGTTTCGGTCGACCACCTGACCCAGACGGAAACTGACATTGCAATGGCCTATACCATTCACGGCACGCACAAAGGCATATTTGCCGGCATTGCTCCGACAGGCGAGACGATCGCTGCCCGCGGGATGCAGATCGCTCGCTTCGAGAACGGGCAAATTGTCGAGCGGTGGGGGAGTTCCGACGTGCTCGGTATTCTCACGACACTCGGCGCCAAGGTCGGCTGACCAGTGACCAACTATGATGCCGTTGTCATCGGCGCCGGTCAGGCTGGCGCGCCGTTAGCCATGCGGCTGGCGGGTTCCGGGCTGAAGGTCGCTATCGTAGAGCGGGCATCGGTCGGGGGTACCTGCGTCAACACTGGTTGCACTCCGACTAAGGCGCTCGTGGCGAGCGCGTATGCCGCGCAGCAGATGCGGCGTGCAGCGGAATATGGCATTGTTTCCCAGTCACCGGTACGCGCCGACATGAGGCAGGTTAAGGCCCGCAAAGACAAGATCGTCGCGGACAGACGCGAAGGACTGCGCACGAGTCTCGAGAGCACCGATAACTGCACGCTGCTTCATGCGCCGGGCCGCTTCCTATCGCCTCATGAAGTCGATGTCGGAGGCATCGTCCTGAGGGCTGATCGGGTGTTTATAGACGTGGGGTCACGAGGGGTCGTGCCACTGATCCCCGGCCTCCAGACAGTGGATTATCTGGATAACGAATCGATCCTGCAGCTCGATATACTCCCGCGTCATCTCATTGTCCTCGGCGGAAGTTATATTTCACTGGAATTCGCGCAGATGTATCGCCGCTTCGGGAGTGAAGTGACGATCGTCGAGAGGGCCTCGCGCTTGATATCTCGTGAGGACAGAGATGTTTCGCTAGCGGTTCAGGGCATTTTGGAGGCGGAGGGTATAGCCGTCCATCTCGGTGCGACCGCCACGCGGGCCGTGCAACGGGATGGAACCATAACGCTCTCTATTGAGAATGGGCCTGACATCACCGGATCTCATCTGCTGCTCGCTGTCGGCCGGCGACCGAACACCGACAATCTAGGCCTCGCGGCTGCCGGCATCGAACAGGACGACCGCGGATTCATTAAGGTGGATGATGAGGTGCGGACCAATGTCCCGGACATCTGGGCAATGGGCGATTGCAACGGCCGGGGGGCCTTTACCCACACGGCCTACAACGACTATGAAATTGTAGCGGCGAATCTCCTCGACAATGATCGCCGCCGCGTGAGCGAACGCATTCAGGCCTATGCAATTTATATCGATCCCCCGCTTGGCCGTGTAGGGATGACTGAGGCGCAGGCAGGAGCGTCGGGCCGCCAGGTCCTTATTGGCCGGCGCCCAATGACGCAAGTAGCGCGCGCCATCGAAAAAGGCGAGACACATGGCTTCATAAAGGTGCTCGTCGACGCGGCGACGCGACGCTTCATTGGCGCCGCTATCCTGGGGCCAGGAGGAGACGAGGTCGTCCATAGCATCTTGGATTTGATGGCAGCGGACGCGCCATATACCGTCATGCAGCGAGCCGTGCACATCCACCCGACCGTCAGCGAACTGCTGCCAACGGTGCTCAGCACTCTCCAGCCGCTGGATCCCGAAATCGCGGACAGCGCCCCTTAAACCTTCGCGTTCGGCGGGGCCGCAGCTACGAGCGAATCGAGCCGCAGTCTCGAATCTCCTTCTGTTGCTAGTACACCTGAGATGATTGTGCTGGGTGCGTGCTGCGATACTTGTTGGCCCAGGAATACAATGAGGGTGCGATCTGCCTGCCCCTAGTTTGAGTAGAGGCGCGTGCGGAGGAAGCATTCGGGTTTGATTTTAGTCGTTGGTTGTCCGAACCGCGTATTAGCCAGCAACTTGGGCTTCGATATTGCACTGTACTGAAGCCGCAGCGCTTCTTGGGGATGCTCCGTCAAAACAACAGGAATCGTCGTGGCGCTGCGAGGCGAAAAGAAGTGTTTTTAGCAATCTCCTACAATACTAGCGCATAAATAGTGCGAAAAATGCTTTCTGACTTGCGGTTCGCCGGTGACCACATCTAGCGTTCCTAGGTCGCTGGGACGGCCCTGGTAAGACCGACAAGAAATAATGAATGGCCTAGGAGAGCACAATTGCGTTGTTTTGGTCTCTCGGAAGGGTGCATCGAGATGGGGTGGTCCCGTATAATACAAGGAGTTCTTCATGCGCGACATAACTAGTGGAATTTCGGCAGAGTTGCGCGAGCTTTGTCTGAGCGTCTTGCTTTCAACTCCCGATTCATGCGAACCAAAAGTGCGAAAACAAAAGGCGAACGACACCATTGCTTCACTGAGCCGCGACAAATATAAAAGCGTCCCTTGCTCGAACCTGGCCGCTGCGGAAGGGGCGCACTCGACGTCAAGTAAGGCACCAGAGCGAGCTGGCGAAGCTCCTGCCATCTCGCGACGCAAGCCCTCTGAATTGCAAACCTGGCGATTCCGCCGTGTCCAAACTTATATCGGAGATCACATCGCCGACACCATCAGATTGGCGGATCTGGCTCGCGCCGCTGGCCTCACGCGGATGTATTTCGCCGCTCAGTTTCGTCAAAAGACGGGTGTCCGGCCGCATGAATATATCGTCCGTCAGAGGATTGCGCGCGCACAGGTTCTGCTCATGGTTCCACAAACGAAGATTATTGAGGTCGGTGTATGCGTCGGCTTCACAAGCCAGGCGCATTTCACAACTGTCTTCCGTCGCTACGTGGGGATCACTCCGCATCGCTGGCGGCTGTCGCAGACCCCCGAAGGCTCGCCGAGACCTGCAAATATTCACTCGACTCGCACAGACGCCCAATCATCTCAGCCACACAACACCACACGACAAGCGGCGATCCTGCGTTAGCGGCTCAGAGACCTGCGGAGAGCATAGCCCGCGAGGCACAGGACATAAGCGCTGTTTGCATACCCTGCGACAGTTCGACCATGCGAAACCAATCGGCCGCTCGAGACTTCACAGCGGCGTAGTACCTAGGCTTGGTGCCCCAAGGAGAACGGCCATGTCCGTAGTGCCGTCATAGTCTTCTCTGAGGAGTTCAGGGCCGCGTTCAAATCGCTGCGCCAGCCGGCGTAATTTAAGGCTACAAAGGGGGCGCAAGAATGAGGTCGCGCCTCGCGCAGCCGAGGCGCTGTCGCTCGGCCTTGAACAAGGGAGTATGAGCATGGCAACCCCCGATATGCTTCGCCACACACGCATCCCTCTGAAGCATGGATCAGGTTCGATGCCTGCTGTCGGATTTGGCACGCTGATTCCCGATCCGCTCGCGACCAAACAAGCGACGCGAACCGCGTTGGAAGTGGGCTTCCGCCAGCTTGATTGTGCCGAGCGCTACCGCAACGAAGAGGCGGTCGGCGAGGCAATACAGGAATCCATCCGTGCCGGCACCCTTCGCCGGGAGGACCTCTTCGTTACGACGAAGCTGTGGAATAGCAATCATCGCCCTGACCGGGTCGAAGCCGCCTTCGACGCGAGTTGCAGGCGCCTGCAAGTCGATTATATCGATGCTTACCTCATCCATACCCCCTTCGCCTTTCAACCCGGCGACGAACAGGACCCACGGGACGAGCAGGGCCATGTCATCTACGATTCCGGGGTCACGCTGATCGAAACATGGCGGGCGCTTGAGAACCTTGTGGATGGGGGCAGGTGCAGGTCGATCGGCCTATCCGATATCACTTTGGAGAAACTACGTGAGATCGTTGCGGCTGCGCGGATCATGCCTTCTGTGGTGCAGGTCGAATCCCATCCCTATCTGCCCGAATGGGAACTGCTCGACTTTTGTCAGGAGCACAGCATTGTTTTGCTTGCATTCGCGCCGCTGGGGCATGGACTTGAACCGAGAGTGACGGACGATCCGATCATCGCGGCGATTGCACGGCGCGTCCGCAAGACGCCTGCGCAGGTTGCATTGGCATGGGCTGCTCAACGGGGCACCGCTTTTCTGACGACCTCGACCAATCCCGAGCACATCCGGGAAAACTTCGACATCGCAACGCTGCCTGAAGACGCCATCCGTGAAATTCGGGATGGCGTCACCACGAAAGTCCGGTTCAACCAGGTCGTAGGAACTGGCGTGCCCGGATTCATTCCTCGGCCCACGTAGCGACGTCGCACGGCGCGAAAGGGGAGTGTCGACTGTCCTAGATTGGATGCCCGTTAAAGGTCGATCACGATATCGCCTTGGGGCTTAGAGCAACATATCAGCACGTTGCCCTCGGCTGGCGGTTCGACCGGGTAGGGCTGATAGCCGACGGCGCCAGCGATGAGCGCGGTTTCGCAATTGTGGCAGACGCCTGTACGGCAAGACCATCGGACGGGAACGTCGCAGGCTTCAGCCAGTTCGAGGATGCTCTGGTATGCCGCTCCCCACGGGACGTTAACGCCTGAGCGCGCAAAGGACACGAGCGGCCCTGTGCCGGCCGCCCCGGTAGGCAAATGCGGCTGCTTCAGGGGAGCCGCGGCGATTCCGGGCGTCAAAGCCGGACCCGCTCCAAACATCTCGCTGTGGATTCTGTTGGCGGCAACACCCCAGGCCGCGAGGCTGGGCATCAGGTCGGTCATGAAGGCCGGCGGACCGCAAAGATAAAAATCGGCATCGCGTGGCACGCCCAATTCCTGCAGCAACGGCAGGCTCACGCGGCCAGGAGCGTCGAAATCGACAGCGAGCCGGTCCTTGGAACCAGGCGAGCTATAGAGGATGTGGCGATGGGAGTGGGGCAGGGCCGCTAGGCAAGCACGCACCTCCTCGGCAAACGGATGCTCACCGCCGTCGTGAGCCCCGTGGATCCACCAGACCTCCCTTGGCGACATGACAGCAGCCAAGGCGTGCAACATGGCCAGCACAGGTGTGGCGCCAATCCCTGCGCTCAGCAGGACGACGGGACCGCTGCCGGGCTGCAGCACGAAACTGCCGCGTGGCGCTGTCACATCGAGGATATCACCGATCTGAACCCCATCGCGGATATACGCGCCGGCAACCCCGTCGGGATTGCGCTTGACGCTAATTCGATATCGGGCGCCGCCAGGCTCGCCCGATATCGAATAGCTGCGCAGCAGCGTGGGTGCATTGGGTGTCGGGTGCAGCCGGAGGACGATAAACTGTCCAGGGAGGCCAGGTGCCAGAGGGCGGCCGTCGGTAGGCTCCAGCACAAGCGAGGTCACGCTCTCGCTCTCGCGCTTTTTGTCGAACACCCGCAGCGGGCGAAACCCCGTCCATGCCGGCGGCGGCCCGGCGCTTGGGGCGAGACCCGGATTGCCGCTTGTGATGCCGCTGCTCTGTATCCGTTCGAGCAGGGCCTTGAATGAAGAGTGCCAGCCCGCGCTGAGCTCCGGAATGCGCAACGCCTTTTCGAGCCGGTCTGCGGGATGGCCAGGCTTATACAAAAGGGCATTCACCTCGGCGATAGTCATGCCCTCGGGCCCCCGCGCTTCCCGCACAATCTCAAGGCCGGCCTCGACCTCTCCTTCCTCCAGGACACGGAGATAGAAGCCGGGTCTGTCGTGCGCGACGAGCAGCGCGGCCATCTGCGGCTCGTTCATGCGGATGCCGACCCGGTAGCAGGTGACGCGCGGCTGCGTCACTTCGAAGACGGCACTCCCGATCCGATACCGGTCGCCGATGCATACTTCGCTGTCGGATAAGCCATCGACGGTGAAGTTCTCGCCGAACTGGCCATACTCGATGTCGGCTCGGTCGAGGTGGGCCTGCCAATGGTGATAGGAGTCGATCTGGTAAACGAAGACGGCCCGATGCTCGCCACCGTGGCCCGCCATATCTCCTTGGCCGTCTCCCTCGATATTGAGCCGCCGCACCATCCGTGGGCCTCGAACGGGCTCTTTCCAGACAGCAGTGTGGACGGTTCTTCCCTGCCATGCGATGTCGCGGGGAAGTCCGACATTGACGGAAAGCAACCGTGCCATCAGAGGGCTGTCGGAGGCATCGGCCCCACCCCTTCATCCGTCGACGTCACGGTGTGCACGAGAGATCGATACTTGGTCATCGCTACTCATCAGCTGCCACCTACGCAGGATAGCGCGATCCATCGTCGTATTCTTGTCGATTTCAAACCTCGAGGAGTTATTCGATAAGGTCGTGCAGACGGGAACATGCCATGGAGTTCCGCTTATGGCACAGCTCTATCTAGGCCGGTGGGATGTGGATGCTTTAGGAAACCGGCATGGTCGCCCCCGAACTCCGTGATCGCTCGTTCCTGTTTAGGGCATACTCAGATGCCCCTGTCGTGGTCGCGCGGACGAGGTCGAGCGCCTCATTCACTCGAAGCGCGTCGTAGTTTTCGATAGCGGGGTCGAAGGTTTTTTCCTCAATCGCAGCGACTTCACAGCCAAGTTTGAAGATCTGACCAGGCTGCCGCGGGGCCCAGCCGGGTTAGAGGCCTCGCCCAACATCCTGGTACGGCTAACCCGCGTCTCCGTCGCCTCCATTGCGCTGATCCGCGGCGGCGCAACGCTGACTCGCGATGACGAGGCGATCACCGGTGTTGGCGTCAGTGGCGGGACGGTGGACCAGGATGTCGCGATCCTTGAGGCGGCGCCACTGGCCTCTTAGCTTGCCCAAACATCCTTGGGGTCACGCCGCAAAGGGGCCGCTGGAGGTGGCAATCTGTTGGTTCGGGTGCTTGCTTGAAAGCTCCTTTACATGCCACGCAGGGCACTGGACGCGCCGGGCGTCTCAGCCTAGACCGCGAGGTGACAACGGCGGTTTTCAACGGTCTATGATTGCATTGGTTGATTCGGAGGCAATCCCAGGGTAGGGAAAAACTGTCGCCGGATCTCCGAACCAGCTTTTTCTGAAAGGTGTCCGATGAGTCGGGAGCCATTAGCCATTGACCTGAACGGTTTATTCGCTTTGGCTACGGCCGTGTCTGGTCGGCGTCTTATCGCCATCGTAGGTGCGCCTGGCAGCGGCAAGTCTACCGTTGCCGAAGGCCTTATCGCTCAGGTCAATGCAGTCCATCCCGGCGGCGCAGCCATTCTTCCAATGGATGGATATCATTTTGACGATGCCGTTCTGGATGCCCGTGGCCTGCGCGCTCGAAAAGGTGCGCCCGAAACGTTTGATGTTGGCGGACTCAGGCACATGCTCAGCCGCCTCAAGCTCAACGATGAGGACGAGATCGCCGTTCCAGTATTTGACCGTGCGATTGAGATATCAAGGTCGGCCGCCCGGCTGATCCCGAAAGCCGTGCGCGTCGTCGTTGTCGAAGGCAATTACCTGCTATTGGGCCTTCCGCCATGGTCCCACCTGCATGTGGCATTCGATGCGACAGTGATGATTAATGTCTCGGAGGAGGTCCTTCGCCGGAGGCTGACAGAACGTTGGGAAAGCTATGGCCTTTCACCTGCGGAGGTTAAAGCCAAGGTTGAGAAGAATGATCTGGTCAACGGGCGTTTCGTTATGGCGAACAGCGCGACATCAAACTTCGTCTTGCACGGCTGAAACGAGACTTCGCTCAATGTGATGGGGCCGCAACAAGCACAGGCATCTTCGAGCACTGACAGCGGCGTGTCCCACCCAATGATTACTGCTGAAGCTGCGATGCGCGAGTGGACGCCGCGGCGTTTTCGATAGGGGAGGAAGAGTTCCTAGCCACCGTCGGTACATGCTTCCCTCCTGCGTCACGCTCGGTCGCGCTTTCCGGCGACGCATTGTGCGCCACTGTTTTGAACAAGACAGGAAAAGCCATCCGTTAGATGATCGCGAACTTCGGCCGAGCCGATTCAGGCGGTCGTGCGAAGGAGGAAAGTAAGTCATGCGTGGAAACGCGTTCGTTTTGCTCGTCTCTATTGTCGCCGCATTAGGCGGACTATTGTTCGGCTACGACACGGGCATCATTTCGGCAGCCTTGTTGTTCGTCGGCCACGATCTCAATCCTCACGGCAGCGGCCTGGATGACCTTGCCAAGCAGTTAATCACCTCTGCTATCGTCGCTGGTGCCTTGATCGGGTGCATGGGGGCCGGGCCGATCTCGGATCACTTAGGGCGGCGCCTGGTCGTGGTAGCGGCGGCGATCATTTTCATCGCAGGCTCGGTGGCGGCCGCTGCATCGGGATCGGTCGATGTGCTGGTAATCTCGCGTTTGGTGCTCGGCCTCGCGATCGGTGCTGCCTCGCAAATTGTGCCGGTTTACATAGCAGAGCTGGCACCCGCGGCTCGGCGTGGTGGCTTGGTGGTGCTGTTCCAGCTCGCCGTGGTCAGCGGTATCCTACTTTCCTCGATCGTCGGCTGGCTGCTCGGGGCTAGTGGCGCATGGAGGCTGATGTTCCTACTCGGTGTCGTGCCGGCGGTGGTACTTCTTGTCGGGTTGATCTGGCTCCCCGAAAGTCCCCGCTTTCAGGCCCTGAAAGGCAACCGCGATGGGGCGCGGCAAACCTTGCTCCGCCTGCGAGCCAGCAAAACGGAGGTCGATCGGGAGCTTGAGGAAATCGAGCAGACGGTGCACGCGGAGCGCGGCTGGAAAGAGCTTTTCCAACCGAAACTGCGGCCAGCGCTGGTCGCCGGCATGGGCGTAGCAATGTTTAGCCAAATCACCGGCACCAATGCGGTGATTTATTACGCGCCCACCATTCTTGCCTCAGTGGGATTCGGGAAGAGTGCCGCGCTGCTGACCTCGCTCGCGATCGGCGTTACCATCGTCGGGTCGACGATCTTCGGCATTTGGGCAGTTGATCATTGGGGGCGTCGCAAGCTCATGCTCCGCTTCCTGCCGTTGGCCGTGTTATCGCTTGTGCTCCTCGGCTTCGCTCTGTTCGGCGGCACGCCGCATGGCTGGATGCGTTGGCTGGCGGTAGGCGGTCTTTTGGGCAATGAGATCTTCAACGTCGGTTCGATCTCGGTCACCATCTGGCTTATTGGCTCTGAGGTGTTTCCGCTCGGCGTCCGCGGCAAGGGAATGAGCATGGTGGCGCTGTCGCACTGGACGTTTGACCTGGTGATTTCCCTCACCACGCTCAGCCTGGTCTCGAGCCTTGGCGCAGGCGGTGCCTTTTGGCTCTTCGCCTTTATCAACCTCCTCGCCTTCGGCTTTGTCTGGCGCTACGTACCCGAGACGCGCGGCAGGACGCTTGAGCAGATCGAGAGCGATCTGCAGAGTGGTCACTTCCGGACATGACGGATCGTGCCGTTCCGATCGCAAAGCTGCAAATAGTCCGAGACCCTGCTACGCGGCGGCAGGTCGGACAGAAGCGCATTCCACCGACGTCCCGTAGAAAGCCCATAAAGGATCGCGTTCAGCACTTCGGATATTCAGCGTCCCAACTCGACCGCCGCACTTGGCTGTTCGAATCAGTGGCTCGATCGACGCTCATTCGGCGAGCGCAGGACGAACGTGCCCGGGAGGTCCGCCCCGCGTTACCTTCAGGCGCCCCGGCTCGCCCCCGCTGGCCAACAGTGCCGCATCGTAGGTGAGGATCGCGCCATCGGCGAAGGTCACGCGCCGCGCCGCTGCCGTACCCGCGGCCCCGGCACCGAAGATCACCATCGTCCTGGGTCTGCGTCCTCTTGCACCGGTGAGGACGGACCGATAGGGCCGAGCAGCAGCCGGCCCGCATCAACCCGCAGGTCAACGACCGCAGGCGACGCCAAAAAACGCCCGGTGTCCAACCCGAATGCCGCCTTGTGGCAAGGGCATAGCATGGTGACGTCGTGCGGAACGCCCTCCGTGAGCGGTCCGCCGGCATGGGGGCAGATCGCTCCCACCGCGTGGCACTGTCGACCGCTCCGGGCCAGCAGCACCTTGGCGCCGTCCCGCTCCACGGCGCGCATCGTGCCTTAGGCAAGCCCGGCCGCATCGCCGACATCGATCTCCATAAGACAGTCTCCCGCTATCAGACGCCACGCCTTAACCATGGCACCCGGAACATGAGTTGTAAGGCCAGCCACGTGCCTACCTCGCCGAGACCTGGGAGGGCCTTGCCGGCTCCCGATAGAGAAAGCACCTAGGCTGCGAATGGGCTATTCGCGATCGTCGCGGCGGATGAAGATGACACCGGCACCCACGAACCCGATGCCAGATACGCCCTGAGCCGCGACGCGGGACGAGCACGACTTGGTAGGGAAAGAGCACGTCCATGAAGCCGCACTTTGAGATGAGCATGAACAGGGCGGCGGCGCCACCGACAAGGGTATAGGTTCTCAGCCCCGCGCCCTGCGACGGATCTCGCGTTCAAGCGAGATCAGGGCAGACAATATAAAAGCAAGCGGGAGTTCCGCGAGCTGCAACCATCTTTG
This sequence comes from Acidisoma sp. L85, assembly GCF_009765865.1. GTDB lineage: Bacteria > Pseudomonadota > Alphaproteobacteria > Acetobacterales > Acetobacteraceae > Acidisoma. The sequence goes on along the minus strand of NZ_LMUQ01000013.1, from coordinate 9,701 downwards.
GCCTATGAGGTTAGAAAAGGCCGAATACTATTCGGCTGCACGTCACGGGCCAGAGGCACAGTCTAGCTCTGAGCCACCGTCCCTCGTTGAAGAAGGACCGGGCCCGGCACCTGAATGGCCACGAATTCACCTGTTGCGCCCTGCCAGACGCAGAGTAAATACCAAAGGCCGATCTGTTATCCCGAGGTCGCCACCCTGGTCAACTTGCTCGAGCGCCAGCTAAGGAAAAGCGATCGTTAGCGGGCAGCCGGCTTCCGATGCGAGCTCCCCAAGGTTCTCCTATACATTCGCGTTTCTGCTCATTCAGCCCAAAAAACATGCAGAGCGCACTGATTGAGATATCTCAGAAGGCAAAACAAGTTTTTTAACCTCGGGCTAATAGTCCTGCAAACGAGTATCGCCTGAGGTTGTAAAGGCAGTCGCTGAGCTGGTGCCGATGCGGTTCGCGCCGGCCGCAATCATCGCTTCCGCGACCTCGCGGCTTCGCACACCGCCGGAGGCTTTGACTCCGACAGCTGACCCGACCGTCGCGCGCATCAATGCCACATCCGCGACCGTCGCCCCTCCGGTCGAAAATCCAGTCGAAGTCTTGACAAAATCTGCACCCGCTGTGACCGCAAGCTGGCAGGCCATCTGTTTCTCATCATCTGTCAGCAGGCAGGTCTCGATGATGACCTTAAGCACCGCGCCCGTGCATGCCGCTCGGACCGCCGCAATGTCATTCCGGACATAGTCAAGCCGTTGTTCCTTCAAGGCGCCAATCGCAATGACCATGTCGATCTCGTGGGCCCCCGCCGCCATCGCTGCGGCGGCTTCTGCCGCCTTAATCGCGGAAGGCATGGCACCAAAGGGAAAGCCTACCACCGAACATGTTCGCACTACGCTTCCGCTGAGGAACCTTGCGACAAGCGCGACATGCACAGAGTTAACACAGACGGTCCGGAAGCCATATCCCATCGCTTCTTCGCAGACTTGACGGACTTCCACCTCAGTTGCATCGGGCTTGAGGATCGTGTGATCGATCATCCATGCCAGAGTGGAAGTTCTGTTGCTTTTGCTGTCAGCCATTTGCTGACTTCAGCTGTTCATTGCCGTGGGAGAGACGGTCGATCCGATACGGCAGATTTGGTACGGGTTCGCCAAGCACGGAGGTATAATTGCGGAGAAACGGAACGGCATTACCCCAAAGCATGGAGCGATCGGCCGTCAGCACGGGCTCGGGTGAGTATTGCGAGATATAGGCGCGGCGCAGCTTCGGTGTCGTATTGGCCCCACTGGAATGCAACGTGAGGCTGCCGAATACCGCGATAGTGCCGGCCCGCGCGACGAATGGCAGTCCTTTGTCAGACCCGGAATAACCTACCCAGTCGTTGGAGGGAGGGTCGAATTCATGAGGCACCGCTGTCCGGATTCCACTTTGGCTTGCCGGCAAGATAGAGATCGTACCGTTTTCCTCCGTCACATCGTCCAACGGGCACCAGACGGTGATATAGGGCTTGTGGTTACGGTCGCCATCGACGGCGTTGACATAGCCGGAATCCTGGTGCCAGGCGAGCTTCATGCCCGCTTCCGCTCCCTTCACCACGAAGCCATCGAAGAACAGATAGGCATCGGGCCCGAGAAGCGCTTCGCAGATCGATTTCATGACATCGCTGAAAAGATACGCGCCAAGAATCGGGCGGTCGCGCATCGGAAAGGCCGCATGATATCGCTTGTTGCGGTGCGTAATGCCGAGCTGGTCGACGCCCATGCGGTCCATTTTCTCGTCCTCCCGCCGGACGAAATAGGCGCATTCCTCGCGCAACATCGCCAGCAGATCGGGCGAAACCGCGTTTTCGAAGACAGCGTATCCGTCATCCCGAAACCGGCGCCGCTCCGTCTCGCTAACGTCGAATTCTGACATCTTCTCCAACATTGTCTCTCCCCGTTTTGCTGTCTAGGTGACGAGCCGGTTGCGAAGCATGGCAACGTCCTGCATGAATCGCGCGACCTTCTGGCGATCGACCGCGCTCCACCAAGTGCCATCCATTTTGAGCGAGCTGCCGATGATCACGCCGGCGGCACGCTCCAGAATAGCGCCAACATTGCTGAGGGTCACGCCACTGCCGACCAGCACCGCAAGCCGCGTCGCGCGGCCGATCTCCTCTAGTTCCTGCAAATCAACAGAGTCGCCGGTGCGCTGGCCCGTGGCGATCACGGCGTCGGCGTCGAAGAACTCCACGTCACGCGTGAGTTCAGAGATGGAGCGGTCCGCGACGATCGCATGCGCACCATGCTTCACGTGTGTATCCGCGAAAATCAAAACATCCTTTGCCGAGATCGAGGCGCGGTAGCGCAGGATTTCAGCGGCCTCCCCCTCGATAAAGCCCTCGTTGGCGACATAGGCATTCGCCCACTGGTTGACGCGGATAAACACAGCCCCTGCGGATTTGGCGATCGCCAGGGCCGGAATCCCTGCATTGGCAAGCACATTGATGCCGAGCGGCACGTCGAAGGCGCGCCTCACGCGATCGGTGATGACCGCCATGGCAGCGGCGGTCTCGGGCCCGATCCGGTGCGGCTTGAGGAACGGCAAGTCGCCATGGTTCTCGATGATCAGCCCGTCGATGCCGCCCTCGACATAGGCTTCCGCGTCGCGAAGCGCGCGATCGTAAAGTGCTTCAACCGCTTCGCCATCGTACCGCGGAGTGCCGGGAAGCGGTGGGCAGTGCAATACGCCGATCGCCACCTTCGTCTTTTGAAAAATTTTCAAAACCGCATCCCCGCGGTCATTTGAGATCGCCAAATTCATGCCGCACCCTGATGGCCCACTGAATTATTCGACTTATCACAGCCCTTGATGTGGTCAAAGCTCCACTTTCTTTCCTCCGCGACCCCGATTCCGGCTTGTCCTCCGTCGCCGAAGTGTGCCCAATTGAAACCTTCAAATATCCAGCTCCAAGGAGGTCCTATGACAAAACGCGCCCTACTGGCGCTCGCGGCCTTCGCCGGTCTCGTGGGATCCGGCGGCATAGCATCTGCCGCAACACCACCGACAATCTGTTACGTTACCTTCAGCCTGCAGGTCGAGTATTTCCAACTCGGCGTCGGCGGCGCGAAGAAGGCGGCGAAAGAGCTCGGCGTCAATCTCATCGTGCATGATCCGCAAGCTGACACCGGCAAACAGGTCGAGGACTTCGAGGACTGTATCGCGCGGAAGGCCGATGCCATCATCATCGACCCGATCGAATCCACGGCACTTGCCGGACCGATCGAGGAGGCGGGCAAGAAAGGCATCCCCATCGCGGCGTTGGATACCCCGATCAAGAGCCCTTATGTGGTCATCCAACTCGGTATCCCGCAATTCGACGCCTCGCGCGAATTCGGCCAGTTCATCTCGGGCTACGTCATCGGCAAAATGGGTGGCAAGGCGAAGATCGGCGTCATGCTGGCCTCGACCGAAGTCCAGCTCGCGCGGCGGGACGGATTTCTCGCGGCTCTGAAGGATGTGCCAGACGCCACCGTTGTCGCGACGGGAGACGGCCGCAACGTCCTGGAAACAGCTCAGTCAGCGGCCGAGAACATGCTGACCGCGCATCCCGAAATCAACGTCATCTACGCGACCGGAGATCCGCAGCTACAGGGCGCACTGGCCGCCGCCGCCTCGCAAGGTCGCAAGATCGCCTTTTTCGGTTGGGACGACGTGCCTGAGCCCTTCATCAAACCGCTGCAGGACGGCCGCATCATCGGCTTCGTTATGCAGGCACCACAAATCGGCGGCGAGATGGCCCTGCGCTATCTGGTCGATAAGCTCCAGGGCAAATCGATCCCTGCCCGTTATAGCTACAACCCGACGATCATCACTCAATACAACCTCGCGCAAAATCGCTGAGCCGTGACAGGGGAAGCTTGCAGCTTCCCCTGTCACGCTTCTCTTTCTCGACGACTTCGAAGGTCTATAAATTGGCGAGACTGGATCATCCCGTGACAGGGCCGTCAGGCTTGAACCAAAGGGCAAGACGGCTGGCGGTCCTATCGGTTCGCTACGGAACCTGTATCGGATTGGCCCTGTGGCTCGTCGCCATGGCCTGTTCGTCCGATTATTTCCTCACCACCATCAACCTGCTCAACGTGGCGCGGCAGACCGCGCCGATCATCATAATCGGCGTCGGCTCGACCTTCGTCATGGCAACCGCCGGCATCGATCTCTCGGTGGGGGCGATTGTCGCGCTCGTGTCCTGCCTGACCTCGGCCTGGCTGACGGATGGGCTTACCGCGAGCCTTGTCGTCATTGCTGTGATCGCAGTGGGGGCCTGCCTCGGTGCTTTGAACGGCTTCCTGGTCTGGCTCGGGATACCCGCCTTCATCGTGACGCTCGGTGGATTGGTGTCCATTCGCGGCATCGCCTTCGTCTACAGCAACGGCTATGCGACGCCGATCACGAACCCGGCCATACTTTGGCTGGGGCGTGGCGCGGTCCTGGGTGTTGACGCGCCAATTCTGATCGCTCTGCTCGTCGTCGTTGCGGGGGTCTTCACCCTCAGCCGGAGTCAGCTTGGTCTCCACGCCCTCGCAGTCGGTGGTCGGGAGGAGGCGGCCCGGGTGATGGGCTTACCAATCGGCCGCATCAAGATCCTTGTCTATGGCATCTCCGGTGCCCTGGCAGCACTGGGAGGGCTTGTTCTCGCGGCGCGGCTGTCGAACGGATCGCCCAATGCCGGCATGGGGCTGGAATTGGATGTGATCTCGGCGGTCGTGCTCGGCGGCACGAGCCTGTTCGGCGGCTCGGCGACCATCATCGGCACCATCATCGGCGCCCTCTTCATCGGCTTCATCCGCAATGGCCTCAACCTTCTCGACGTCAATCCATACTGGGTGCAGGTCGTGACCGGCATCGTCCTGGTCGCGGCGGTGTTGCTGAACACCATCGTCAATCGGCGGGTCGAACAATGGGCGCGGGTTTCCGCGACAGACGAATGAGCGCGCCTCTCATCCGCATGCACGACATCTCCAAAGCCTTCGGCGCCGTTCGCGCCTTGTCCCATGTCGGGCTGAGCATCGGCGAAGGCGAGGTGCTGGGATTAGTCGGCGACAATGCCGCCGGCAAGTCGACACTGATGAAAATTCTTGCCGGCGCCCACCAGCCGGACAGCGGCACGATCGAGGTCGGCGGTCAGGCAGTCGTCTTTCACGGGCCCCATGATGCGCGCGGCGCGGGCATAGAGATGATCTACCAGGATTACGCCCTGGTTCCGGCGCTCACGGTGACACAGAACATCTTCCTCGGCCGCGAGGTTCTCGGCGCCTGGCCGCTTTTGCGTGTCCTGCAGCGGCGCCAGATGGATGAGCGGGCAAAAGCCCTCTTCGCCGCCCTGGGGCTGCGGGTACCCTCCGTCTCCAGCCCGGTGCGAGAGCTGTCGGGCGGGCAGCAGCAGGCCGTCGCAATCGCCCGCGCGACCGGTTTCGACGCCAAGCTGGTCATCATGGACGAGCCCACTGCCAATCTCGGCGCGCCCGCCATCGCCAAGGTGCGGGACACCATCACCCGGCTGAAGCTGCAAGGGGTGGCGGTCATTCTCATCAGTCACCGGCTGGAGGATGTCTTCGCGGTCGGTGACCGCTTCATCGTCATGAAGCACGGCCATGTCGTCGCGGCGCGCGAGGTTGGCGATACGCATGCGGATGAGATTGTCCAGATGATTGTAACAGGCGCCGACCCGCGCCGATCAGCGGCGCCCGCGGACCCGAAGCCTTGAAGCGCCGCCGCGCTACTATGGTGGATGTCGCGCGGCTGGCGCATGTCTCGGTCGGCACCGTGTCGAATGTGCTGAACGATACGGTCGTCGTGCGGCCCGAGACCCGCGAAAAGGTCGAGGCGGCGATCCGCACGCTGAGCTTTCAACCAAACGCCCTCGCGCGCTCGCTGATCTCGAGTACGCGACCGGCGCCCGCTCGATCGCAAGACCCGGACCTCCCGCAGCTCATCCTGGTGGGTGCGGCGAGTGTGGACTACACCGCCATGCTCTCCGTGCTGCCGCACCGCAATGACCGTATCACTGCCCGCAGCATCGAAAAATCACTCGGCGGGCCAGCGGCAAACACCGCCGTCTTCGCTGCGGCGCTAGAGGACCGCTTCCCCGTCGCCGCCGAACTCGTGACGACCCTCGGGGATGACGCCGACAGCGACTGGGCACTGGCAGAGCTGGCCCTGAAGAACGTCAGCACCATCGCGATCCGCCGGCAACGCAACCAGCGGATAAGCCGCTGCATCGTGCTGGTCGAGCAGAATGGTTCGCGCACCATCCTGAATGAGCCGGTGGTGCTCCTCGAATCCGACCTCACACCCTATACGAACCATCTCACCCAAGAGCGGCGCTGCCTGCATGTCGGCGGCTCGCAGATCGATACGGTGTTGAAGACGGTCTTGGAGATTGGCGGCACGGGCACTGAGCTCAGCCTGCAGATGACCGGCCTGCCGAAGGCGTCGCAGACAGCAGCCAACGTGGCGGATCTGATCGGGCATTTCGACCTCGTATTCCTCAACCGCGATGTGATCCAGGAGGCTACCCGATGCCGCGCTGGCCTTGGGCCGGTGGTCGAGGCGACCCTGGCGCTGGTGCGGAGCGTATCGCCCAAGGGCGTCATGATCCTGACGCTCGGAGAGGATGGCGCCCTGGTAATCTTTCCTGACGCTCAAGAGCCGGTCCATGTGCCTGGCCTGGCCGCGCATGTGGTGGACACCACCGGTGCCGGCGACGCCTTTGCCGGTGCCTTTCTGGCGGTCTGGTTGAACACTCATGATGCGATTGCCGCCGCCCGCTACGGCAACGCGGCAGGCGCTGTCGCCGTATCCGTAGAGGGAAGTCAGACCTCGGTCCCGACCGCGACCCTGCTAGAGCGGCTTTTGGAGGTTGCCGTTAGGGCGCCTCAGACCCTGCAAGGTGTCGTGCGCCTCGGGCACGCGGATAAGGCGCAAGCATGAAGGTCATCGTCCTTGGAAATTGCACGGTGGACCTGTCCTTCGCTGTGCCGCGCTTTCCGCTCGCGGGTGAGACGCTGCTGGCGACGGAGCGCAGCGTCGACCTTGGTGGCAAGGGTGCGAATCAGGCGTTGGTCGCCGAGCGCTTCGGCGCGCTGACCATGCTGGCCGTACCGATCGGGCGGGATGTCGATGGCGACTGGGCTTGCCAACGGCTGGCGGCCGAGGGCCTTTCCCTCGCCGCGGTGACGCGGGTCGATACCGCAACGGATCAGTCAGTCATCTATGTGACGCCCGATGGCGAGAACGCTATCGTCAGCACGCATCAGGCGGCGCGCACGACCACCCCCGATTGGGCGGCTGAGGTTTTGCGAAGGCATGCGGAGCCGCATGACATCCTTCTACTCCAAGGAAACCTACCGTTGGAGACCACGAGGGAAGCTTTGGCGCAGGCCCGCGCGATCGGCTTGATGACGGTGCTCAACCCCGCGCCGATTCAATATTCCTGTGACACGCTGTTCCCTTTCGTGGATTTGGCCATACTGAATGAGATCGAGGCGGTCGAGCTAGGTGGCGCAAGCGAGCCGGTTCAAGCCGGCGTATCAATCCAGGCCCGCTGGGTTCCGCAGGTAATCGTGACGCTCGGCGCCACCGGCGCCGTCCTGATCGATCGCGACGGGGTCGCGCGCGTCCCTGCCCCGGCGGTCGAGGCTGTGGACACGGTCGGGGCTGGTGACACGCTCTGCGGAGCCCTCGTCGCCGCGCTCGCCCGCGGCCTATCGGTTGCCGCGGCGCTGCGCCTGGCCGTTGAGGCCGCTTCTCTTGCTGTCACGCGCAAGGGCACCCAATCCTCTTTTCCATCCCGCTCCGAGGCGAGAGCGATCAACGAGAAACACCCATGAGCCAGCCTCTCCTGTCCGACGAAATCCTCGAGGCGAACGGCGATGTTTGGCGGGCGATGCAGGAACATCGCTTCGTCCTGGATATTGGCCAGGACCGGTTGGATCCACGCGTCTTCCGTCGCTACCTTGCCTACGAGAACGCGTTCGTCGAGACCGCCATCACGATCTTCGGCTACCTGCTGGTAAAGGCGCCCGGTCTGACGGAGCAGCGCTGGATGATCAGTGTACTGAAAGCCTTATCGGAAGAACAGATCACCTATTTCCGGGAGGCATTTGCGGATCTCGGCATGGCCGACGCCGAGTGGCAAGATATCGACTTGCCCATGCCGGTGCTGGCCTTCGAGCAGGGTATGTTGGCCATCGCGGCGCATGGCCCCTACATCGAAGGCATCGCCGCGATGTTCGCCGCGGAGTGGATGTACTGGCATTGGTGCTGCGCCGTCGCGAAGTTGCCGATCTCAGACCCCGTCATTCGACGTTGGGTCGAACTGCACGCTGCGGAAGAGTTCGCCGCACAGGCCCGGTGGCTGAAGCAGCAGATTGATCTAGTAGGGCTGACTCTAGAGGATGTGGGTCGGAAGCGCGTCGCACGGATTTTCCGCAGAGCACTGCTTCTAGAGATCAGCTTCCACCACGCGCCTTATGAAAGCTAACGCGGACAGTTTGAATGTCGCAACGGGGCTTCGTGAATGCAAATGTCAACACGCGATAAAACCCCTGCTAACGTCTTGAGACTCGGACGCATAGGAATTGTCAACCACACCTGATTGGGCCATGATGAATTTCGAGCGGAGCCGACGGCTTCTAGGGTTGAACAAACCTGCAGTTTCGAACGTCGTATGAATCAAACGAGCCTGCTTTGGATCTAACATGCCCTACCCAAGACCTGCGTGAACTGTTTGCCATGTCCGGCAAGAAAGCCCAAAAAAAGTCATTGTCTGTGACCCGGCGGGGGACTCGTCTCCTCTCCCGAATAGGTCGCGCGGAAGAAGGGCTCGAGCACCTACGCCACGCACAGCGTATAGACTCATATTTCGATCCTCCGTGGTACTCGCCGGGGCTCGGGAGCGCCCAATTCGTGCTGCGCCGCTACGCAGAGGCTTTGGCAGACTTCGACCGAGGCGCGCCGACGGACGCTGGCACATCCGCCATGATGGCGGGATGCTGCGCGAAGTTGGGTCTTGCCAAACGTGCCTTTGAACTCGTAGCGCGCTGCTTGGCTATTCAACCCGAGGCGTCGATAGGCAATCTCGTCAGTCGGATCGTCTTTATGGGCACGGGTGACCGCGAGCATCTTGCCGAATGCTCAAGTTTCGCCGGGATGCCCGAATAGCCGGGCCGGGTCAGCACGAGAACACGTCGGCGTCGCCTGCTCTTAGATTGAGGCGATGGCTCGGGCGTATGATGCGAACGACAATGCCTGACAATATAGTCTATGTTTGCCGTGCCCATGTGTGAGCGGAGAGCGGGTGCCGTACTCACTGGCTGAGGCCAGGCTCGGCGAAGCGTAGCGAGTGGGAAGGGGGCTCAGGTGGCGGCGAAGTCGCTGAGCCGGTATCGCGGTTTGCTGCCCACTGCGGAGAAGACGTCGTTGGAAGTGCGACTGATGATGCAATTGTCGGTGTGGCGCGGCTGGCGGTCTTTATCGGCAGGACTTCGGTCAATCTGCGGGGTTGCATTTAGGCTCTGACTCACTTTTGATGGATGTTGGGATTACGCGGAGCCCATAACGCGCGCCTGAAGGAGATCTAGGGTCAGGACCCATTAATTGCTTGCTTCGGCTCGGCGCATTGTGATTCTGGAGATGGCGGGAGGATACCGTCATGGACAAACTGTTTCTG
>NZ_LMUQ01000076.1:417566-424502 GCF_009765865.1 Acidisoma sp. L85 | reverse complement strand
CATCGGCGCTTTGCTGGCCCTGATGCTGACCGGGAACGATCTCTCGATCGTGGCGCTGGTCGGCGTCGTGCTGCTGATGGGCATCGTTAAGAAGAATGCGATCATGATGATCGACTTCGCTATCGAAATGCAGCGCACCGGCCGCCACTCGCCCCAGGTCGCCATCGAGCAGGCCTGCCTGCTGCGGTTCCGCCCCATCATGATGACGACGATGGCCGCCCTTCTCGGCGCCCTACCGCTGATCCTGCAGGGTGGCGCGGGCGCCGAGATCCGCCGGCCGCTCGGCATCACCATCGTCGGCGGATTGCTGCTGAGCCAGTTGCTGACCCTCTACACGACGCCCGTCATCTACCTCGCCATGGAGCGGCTGCGGCCGCAGCGCCGCCCGCGTCGCGGAGCGGCCGCACAGCCGGCGCGCTAACCCGCCGTGTCGGTTTCCACACCCTTCATCCGGCGGCCGATCGGCACCGTGCTGCTCGCCATCGGTCTGCTGATCGCCGGCGCCGTCGCCTATAAGTTTCTCCCCGTCGCCTCGCTGCCAAGCGTCGATATGCCGGCCATCGTCGTCCTGGTGAATCGCCCCGGTGCGAGCCCCGAAACCATGGCGAGTTCCGTCGCCGCCCCGCTCGAACGGCATCTCGGGCAGATCGCCGGAATGAACGAGCTGACTTCGATCAATTCGACCGGTGCCACCTCGATCATCTGCATCTTCGACATCGAGCGCAGCGTCGATGCGGCTGCCGGGGATGTGCAGGCCGCGATCAATGCCTCCGAAGCGGATCTTCCGGCGGATCTGCCGAGCGCGCCGTTCTACCGAAAGTTCAATCCGGCCGACGCGCCGATCCTGACCATCGCGCTGACCTCCGACACCCTGACGACGGGCCAGATTTACGATGCCGTGGACACCATCCTGGCGCAGCGTCTGGCCCAGGCTGCCGGCGTCGCCCAGGTGGACGAGAACGGCGCCGACAAACCCGCCGTGCGGATCCAGCTAAACCCGACCTCGATGGCGCTCGCCGGGCTGTCCGGGCAGTCGGTGGATCAGGTCGTTTCGGATGCCAATGTCACGCAGCCGATCGGCAGCATTCAGGGGCCGCAGCGCGCGCAGACGCTGCTCCTCAATGGCCAGATCGGCACGGCGGTGCAGTATCGCGACCTCGTCATGAAAGCAGGGACGGACGGCGTGCTGCGTCTGGCTGATGTCGGCACCGTGGTCGATAGCGTCGCCAGCCTGCGGCTCGCCGCCTGGAGCGGCAAGAAGTCCGCGATCCTGCTCAATATTACCAAGCAGCCGGGCGCCAATGTGATCGCCACGGTGGATGGCGTGAAGCAGATGCTGCCCGGCCTCATGCGGCTGATGCCGGCCGGCATCAAGGTGACGATCCTGACCGACCGCACCACGACGATCCGCGCGAGCGTCACCGACGTGCAATACACCCTGCTCATCAGCATCGCGCTCGTGCTGGTGGTGGTCTTCGCTTTCCTGCGCCGGGCAGTACCGATCATCGCTGCTGGCGTGACCATCCCGCTCTCCATCGCCGGCACGCTCGCCGGCATGTGGTTCATGGGCTATACGATCGACAACTTCTCGCTGCTCGCGCTGACAATTTCGGTGGGCTTCGTGGTGGATGACGCGATCGTCATGATCGAGAACATCCACTCCCATCTCGAACATGGCATGCCGCCGATGCGGGCGGCTCTGCGCGGCGCGCGGGAGATCGGTTTCACCGTGATCTCGATCACCCTGTCGCTCATCGCCGTCTTTGCGCCGCTGATGCTGATGCCCGGCATCATGGGCCGGCTGTTCCATGAATTCTCGGTCACGCTGGTCATGGCGGTAGGCATTTCCGCCATCGTGTCGCTGACCGTCACGCCGATGATCTGCGCCTGGTTCATGCGTCCGATCACCGCGCGGGAGCGCCGCTCGGCAAACCGGGTCTTGCGTGTGTTGAGCGTGAGCTTCGACCGCGCCTTCAACCGCTTGATTCGCGCCTATGGCCGCAGCCTCGACTGGGTATTGCGCCACCGCGTGCTCATGAATCTCGCGACGCTCGGCACCGTCATCTTCACCGTCTGGCTCTATGTCATCGTGCCGAAGGGCTTCCTGCCGACCGAGGATACCGGCCTGATGCAGGGCCAGACGCTTGCCGCGCCGGATATCTCCTTCCGTGCGATGGAGAAGCTGCAGGAGCGCGTGGTAGACGTGCTGCTGAAGGATCCCGCCATCGCCGAAGTGGGTTCGCGCATCGGCGTCGCATCCGGCTTCTCCTCACTCAACCGCGGCAACCTCTATATCTCGCTCAAACCGATAAGCGAGCGGCATGTCACGTCAGACGTTGTCATCGCGCGCCTGCGCCGCCCACTTTCCGAGATCGCCGGGATCAAGGCGACTCTGACCCCGGAGCAGGATTTGCGCACCGGCGGCCGCCAAAGCGCCAGCGATTATGATTTCGTGCTGAGCGGCGACAATTTGGCCGAGCTGCAGCAATGGTCGGCAACGCTCGAAGCAAAGCTGCATACCATGCCGCAACTCACCGATATCACCAGCGACCAGGATCGCGCGGGGCCGGAGGCCGATGTGGTCGTCGATCGCGGCGCCGCGTCTCGTCTGCAAGTCCCCATGAGCGCGATCGACGAGGCGCTCAATAACGGTTTCGCGCAGCGACAGATCTCGACCATCTACCAGCAACGCAACCAGTATAAGGTGGTGTTGGAGACGCAGCCCGGTTTGCAGCTTGATCCGGCGCAGCTCGACCGCGTCTATGTCGGCAGCACGAGCGGCATGCAGGTGCCACTTTCGGCGATCGCGCATTTCGTGCGCGGCAGCGCGCCGCTGACGGTGCGCCACCAGGGCCAGTTTCCGGAAGCGACGGTCAGTTTCAGCCTGAAACCGGGCATCCCGCTCAGCCAGGGAACCACGCTCGTGCAACAGGCGACGCAGGAGATCTTTCTGCCCGACGACATCCATACGAGCTTCGCGGGCAATGCCAAGCTGTTCCAGCAATCGACCAATGCCGAGCCGATGCTGCTACTGGCCGCACTTGTCGCGATCTACATCGTGCTCGGCGTGCTCTATGAAAGCCTGACACAGCCATTGACGATTTTGTCCACGCTGCCTTCCGCCGGCGTCGGTGCATTGCTGGCGTTGATCGCGACTAACACGCCGCTCTCCATCATCGCAATCATCGGCATCTTCCTGCTTATGGGCATTGTGAAGAAGAACGCGATCATGCTGGTGGATTTCGCGCTCGAAGCGGAACGCAATCGTGGGATGACGCCGATCCAGGCGATCAAGGCGGCAAGCCTCGCGCGCTTCCGCCCGATTCTCATGACGACACTCGCGGCTTTACTTGGCGCAGTGCCACTCGTCTTCGCCTTTGGCATCGGCTGGGAGTATCGGCGACCCCTCGGCATAGCGATCATCGGCGGACTGGCAATGTCGCAGCTACTAACACTTTACACGACGCCCGTTATTTATGTTGCACTGCAGCGTAAACGCGGTGCATCGCGCATCTATAAGCCTACGCCTTACTACCCCTAGCCATGCCCTACATCGCGGATGTAAACTTCACTGGAGCGATATTGCTTCGGGTTTAGTTCACGCGATGTAACGGTTTCTCGGGCCGGAGCGATTACCTCCGGGGCGGCTGTCGGGGCTGTTCTGCTCCGGGGCGAGGGGGCGGGCGATGGATGTGAAGATTGCGGACTATCCGATCGAGGAGCCGACGGCTCAAACTCGCTCCCGCATGAGCGGCCTCCTTCGAGCAACGCAGGTTCTCGACCATCTTGTGGTCGAGGGGCGGCCGGTTTCGGCCTATGATCTTGCTAAGGCTATCCGCGCGCCGGTCTCCACAATCTACGGTGTCGTCGACGCCCTCGTGCAGGCCGGATTGCTGGAGCGTGACGCCTCGGGCGCGGTGTGGTTCGGCAGCCGGATGTTCCATTACGGCTTGGCCTATGGCCGCAACGTTGACCTATTGCGTGAGGCCCGCATCGAGATGCGGCGGCTTGCCGAGGAACTCGGCGAGACGGTGCAGATCTGTGGTCGGCACGAAGGCTTCGTGGTGATCCTCGATATGGCGGAAGCGTCGCGCAACCTGCGCGTTTCCAACCGAATCGGCGCGCGCGTGCCGATAAATTGGAGCGTCTCGGGCCGATTCTTCCTCACCCATCTTGCGCATGCCGCGCGGCTTCAGGTCTTCCGCGAAAGCGCCGCGCCCTCGGCGACTGGCGAGGCGCCGCTCGATCCGGAGGAATTTGCGGTTCTGGTCGAGGAGGCGCGCCGCGCCGGCTATGCGAGCCAGCACAGCGGCACAGATGCCGGCATCGCCTGCATTGCGGCGCCGGTGAACAATGCCGCCGGCCAATGCGAGATGACGATCAGCATCGTGATGCCGGAGACGCGGATCGGCGAGGCGCTCGCCACCTATGCCGACGCGGTGCGCGAAGCGGCCGCCCGGGTCGAGACTCGCGTGGGCTGGCGCCCTTTTTCCCCTATGAGCGAGGCCGACCGCGGCCTGGCGGCGGTCTCCGCCCTGACCGCGGCCGAGCGGCCCGCTCTGTACGAGGCAGTGGCTTAGGACCAAAGCGAGCGGGCGGCCTCAGCGCCCGGTTGCGGCGGCGGGCTATCGCCCCTATAACGCGCGCCGTCGCCGCGCGGGAGAGGTGCCAGAGTGGTCGATCGGGGCGGTCTCGAAAACCGTTGTGCGTGCAAGCGTACCGTGGGTTCGAATCCCACCCTCTCCGCCAAGACGATGACGATAAGTAGCTGATTTAGCGCAACCGTGGGCATCCTCAGTCGAGGACAAGCCTTGACACAAATGCTCCGGCCGTACTCGAACGATGCTGCTAACGAGGTGGTTTCTCAAGAAGCTCGGCAAGCCGCCTCAAGTGAGAGGCCAGTTCGTAGGCTCGATGCGTACCCAGTGTCAGGTAGAGGGGCGAAGCACTCGCATCTATGGGCCAGAGCGTCAGGACGAGGTTTTGCTGTCCCGACACGAATGAGTAGTGTGTGGCTTCTTTCACTGGCGCAAGCCTCCCGACGGTCGCCCGCTGACCGCAAACTAGAGACGACGGGCCTGTAGCTACTGCGCGCGTCCTGTCTAATCGGATGCGGAACCACCGGTCACCACGCGAAGATGTGACCATGTGGCGTGTGGCGATCCGCAGACGGCTGGCTGAGCAAGCGCCACGTGCGTAATCGTAACGGCGAAAGACATTGGCGAAAAGCGGTCGCTTAAACGCGAAAGCGGCGGGGTGGACCGCCGCTGCAGCCGCGCTGCTCGCGATCGCGGCGATGCTGACAGCCTATTGCTGTGGATTTTGAGGTAACAACACGCGCTACTGGTCTTCGGCGCGAAATGGCTCCTCCGCACTATCCTTGGAGTGTCACCCAAACGTCGGCGACGCCGACTACCACCAACAACAAAGTCACGGCGCAGGTGACCGACACGGCGAAGCGCCACCAAACGGGCTGTAGAGGTGCGACGGGTTTTTTCATGGGGTGCGGGGAATAGCAGGCGGTGCCGTCACAGTGGAAGGCCCTTGGCGCTAACAACTGCGCGAGCATGTTCAGGCATCACGAGCTGGCTTTTTCTACCGACAGTCTCACCGCATCTGCTGCGCCAAGGCGTTGCGGAGCGGGTAGGAGGAAATGACGATGACGCCGCTGAAGGGCGTCTCCATTTCGGACATGAGATAAGTCGCGCCTGACAACGAGAGTATCGAGAGGGCCATCACCAAGACCACGGTTGCGTTGCGCGGCGAGTAAAGGCCGATTGTCGCGAAGATGACCATTAGCCAGGCAACCACGACAAAAAAGAAGGGCCGAAGCACGCTCCCGGAACTATCGTCGATGAAGATCCACCGCGCCTGGATCACCGCGTCGTATTGCGCCAATATCTCTGAGAGGTAGGAGCGGTGCGCGTCATCCGTGGGCTTCAGGGCACGAAGATCGGTCTCGACCTGATCGAGCAACTTTCCCGATCGCGCACCCTCGATCCGAATATTGGGATCGGCCCCTGTCGGCCACAAGTCGTGAATTGCGCTGACGGTATATTGCCGCAGTGCCAAGCGCGCCGGCTGGGCGTCCGAGCCGTAGTGACTGATCGAACGATCGAGAACGATGATGCTTGTGGCGAATTGCCTGAGGTCGCGATCCGTCGTGTCGAAGGACCCTTTGACCGAGCTCACCATCAGACTGAGGATGAGCACCGTCATGGTGACGACGATGCCGATCCCGAGCTTCACGACGTCCTTCGACCTCTCGTCGAGATGCGTTGATGGCCAATAGCGGCTCGCGAATAAGCCGACGAGCAAGGCGCCAAAAACGCACACGAATATTATGAGAGTCGTCGCGAGCGAATCTTCCATCATCTCCCCTTCGCAAAACGACCGCCGCGCTGCCGACTCGGCTGATCACGCGGGCGGTCCCGAAAATCGCTGGCGCGGATGAGCGTCGCACGGCGAGCTCCAGCATCAAACCGGACCCGGCGACTTGCGCCACTGAGGGCGGCACCGAAGGCGTAGATGAGGCTGAAGCCCAATCCCAAAAGGCTGTTGGCAATTCGAACGAATCGCGCCTCTGGCGACCGCTATGCCAAGCTCCGCCCATGAGCCAAAAACGGACAGCTCACGCGCCTCAACCGCCGCTCCTGCTCGCCTCCATCGTGCGGGTTGAGGGGGAACTGGCCTGTGCCGAGGGCGATGATCTCGACAAAAACCCCTACCGGGCCGACAGCGATTTGCACGAGCAGTGGCGGATCGGGTGGCTGACCATCTGGGCCAGACCAACGGACGCGCCCTGACAGATGGCATCTCCGAACGAATTTATTCCCGGCGGAGGTGTTGTATTGCCGTAGCCGGCCACGGTGATCGCGGCCGAGTGGGCTTAGCAGAGTGGTCTTGCAGTGGTTTTCCCAACCAAAGGTATCGGTT
>NZ_LMUQ01000076.1:400499-417398 GCF_009765865.1 Acidisoma sp. L85 | reverse complement strand
GGTACCCCGCAAACCCCGCCGCACCGTCACATAGCGGCGGTTTGGACGGCGATCGGAACCCCTGCCAAGAAGCTTTCCGGATAGGCGAGTTCGCGCTGCAGCGTCTACCAGGGGTTCCCCGCTCTAATTGTTAGCCAGCCCGCTCACCCGTTTACTTACGCAAACGCTGATGCCGCAGAGACACGACGGCCGGAGATTGTTAGTCGTTTAACAAATCCGGAAATCGGTTGAGCTAGTTGGGGATCCCATTCAACGCGGCATCCAGAGTGCCAAAGACTATAGATCCCGTCACGTCGCCTCTGTTGTACATGTTCATTCCGATGGTCCTAAGCTCGTGCCCAATCCGGTTCTGCGTCACAGGGGGTCCGAAAATGTGTCGGCCAAGAACACCGAGGTTACGTCCGGTAAGGCCGTTGTGGAGGGCAGTAACCGTCTGTACATCCCCCGGCGTTACCTCGCTGTTAACCTTTCGCGCGAGCGCCCTGAGGGCTGGGGAGGGCGGAGGCAAGCGTTGTGGCGGCTGGCTATGCCGGGGGCCAAAGGCCGATATATTGGCGGCCGGTGGCTGACGCGGTTTGAAAACTTGAGCTTCGCCGCCACGCGCCGCTTGCGCGTCGTGCGTCGCCGTTGTGCTTGTCGGTGGAATACGCATTTTTAAACCTTCGCTCGATTGAACCCGCAGCCAGCCGCACCAGAAACGGCCCGCTGCGCAACCAGCGATAAGGCAAAATGTTAAAAAACGTCTTACTTACAAAACGTTATCGATGTGCAATATCTTGGCGTCGCGGCATAACTCTGCTGGGATTTCATAGTTACTCAGAAACGATTGTCCGAAAATCGGAGGAATGGGATGCCCGGAGGCTTCTTGCCGCCGATCGTGACACAATCGAGGCGCGGGTCGCCGGCTGCCTGGATCAGCCATGACAGGTACAAAAGGACCATTCCCGGGACATAAAGCTTGACTTATGTCTTGCGTAGAGGGGCACGGAGCGAGAACACTTGGAGCGTGGGCCGCAAGTTCAGTCGAGGCTAGCGGGCCGCCAACCCAGGAAGGTCCCACCGGAACAGTATTCGATGGCTACCGTCCGCTCCGGACGGCGGGCAACTTATTGGAACACGAACCCCGCAATGATGTACAACGCATACCATATCGGAGCCGTTACAACCGCTGCAAATTTCGCAAAATGCCGCAGCGTGAAGAGGTCTCCGCCCTTGGTCATCTCACCCTTGCTTGGCTCGACCCCGGTCGTCACCGGATCGGGATCGACCGCACTTCGCGCCGCGGGCGGCGGTTTCGGTAGCCCATAGTCGATTGGGCCGGGATGAGACCCGGCGTGTGGTGGTGACTTTCGAGGCATGTTTCGCCAACCCGGCGCTCGATATGGCGACTAATTTCGTTGTATTGTCGATTTTATGTCTCGCTCGAAATTTGGCTCGCGCGCGTTCGGCAGTGGGGCGAGCGAGGCGGCTGGACGACTGTCGATTCTCAGGGTCATAAGCCTGTTCCTATGCTGATCGGGTGAGCTTGCGGTAGAGGCGTTGACCGCGGTCCCGATGCGTTAGCTTATCTAACGGCTCGCCCGTTAAAAACTCCTTGCGAGCCGCTGACTGCCCCAGTGGTGCAGCGCAGCATCTAGACGGTGGACGCGGGGGTGAATCGGCCTCTACACTTCCCGCATGGCTGCCATTCCGCCCCTCAGTGACACTCTACCCGCCCGGCTGACGCTGCGGGGCATTTCCAAGACCTATGGCAGCAACCGCGCCAATGACGGCATCGATCTCACGGTGGGAGCCGGTGAAATCCACGCACTCCTCGGCGAAAACGGCGCCGGCAAAAGCACGCTGGTCAAGATCATCTATGGCGTGACCCAGCCGGATGCGGGCGCGATCACCTGGGATGGCCAGCCGGTGCAGATCAACACGCCCCATGCCGCCCGCGCGCTTGGCATCGGCATGGTGTTCCAGCATTTCTCGCTGTTCGAGTCGCTGACGGTCGCCGAGAATATTGCGCTCGGACTGGATCATCCGCCGCCGATGGCGGAACTCGCCGCCCGCATCGGCGAAATGTCCGCGCGCTACGGCCTTGCCGTCACAGCAGGCCGCCACGTGCATCACCTTTCAGTCGGCGAGCGCCAGCGGGTCGAGATCCTGCGCTGCCTGCTGCAATCGCCGAGGCTGCTCATCCTCGACGAGCCTACCGCCGTGCTGACGCCGCAGGAGGCGGATAACCTGGCCGCCATGCTGCGGCTCCTCGCGGCCGAGGGATGCTCGATTCTTTATATCTCTCACAAGCTTGAGGAGGTGACGGCGCTCTGCGAAGCGGCGACCGTGCTGCGCGCCGGCCGCGGCGTGGGAACCGCCGACCCGCGCCAGGTCTCCGGCCAAGCACTCGCCGAGATGATGGTGGGCAGCGCGCTGCCCGAGGTGGCGCGGCCGACGGCGGCGGAGCTGGGGCCGGTTTGCCTCGAACTCGCGGGCCTCTCGCTCGAACCGGACTCGCCTTTCGGCACGGCGCTGCGCGACATCTCCTTCCGGCTGCGAGAAGGTGAGATCCTCGGCATCGCCGGGGTTGCGGGAAACGGCCAGACGGAGTTGCTGGCGGCACTATCCGGCGAGCGCCTCGTGGCTCAGCCGGAAATTGTGCATATCGCGGGCAAAGCAGCAGGCAATCTCGGCCCCACGGCGCGGCGGCGGCTTGGTCTCGCCTTCATCCCGGAGGAACGGATCGGGCGGGGCGCTGTCGGGCCCATGACACTCGCCGAGAACCTGCTGCTCTCCGGCGAGTCTCCGCTCGTGATCCATCGCGGCCGGCTGCTGAAGCGTGCGCTGGCCGTGATTAAGCGCTTCGGCGTGCGCGCTTCTGGTGCCGCCGCGGCCGCATCATCGCTGTCGGGCGGCAATCTCCAGAAATACATCGTCGGCCGGGAAATCGCCGACCGGCCGCGCGTGCTGCTGGCGGCGCATCCCACCTGGGGCGTCGATATCGGAGCGGCTCTCGCGATCCGCAAAGCAATACTGGCGCTCGCCGCCAAGGGTACCGGCGTATTGATCGTGTCCGAGGATCTCTCGGAACTGTTCGAGATCACGCATCGCATTGCGGTGCTCTCGGAAGGGCGGCTGTTTCCCCCGATGGCGACGGCCAATGCCAGTATCGAGACGGTGGGCCAGCAAATGGGCGGACTGCACGGCGCGGAAAAGCTGGAGGCCGATCTTGTTCCGGCTTGAGGCGCGGCAAAGCCCGTCTCGCGCGATGTTCTGGCTTTCGCCGCTCGTCGCGGTCGTGCTGTCGTTGGTGGCGAGCGCCATCATCTTCGCGCTGCTCGGTAAGCCGCCGGTCGCCGCCTTGCGGATCATGGTGGTGGATCCGCTGGTCGGGCTGAACAACCTCGCGGAACTCGCGCTGAAGGCGACGCCGCTTTTGCTTTGCGCAATCGGCATCGCCATCGGCTGCCGCGCGAATGTCTGGAACATCGGGGCCGAGGGGCAACTCACCCTTGGCGGTATTTGCGGGAGCTGGGTGGCGCTGAATTTCGGCGGCGCGGGGCATGTCTGGGCTTTGCCGCTCATGCTGCTGGCTGGGATCGCGGGCGGTGTTTTGTGGGCGGCTATTCCGGCGTTCCTGCGCACCCGGTTCAACGCGCACGAGATCCTGACGACGCTCATGCTGACCTATGTCGCGCTGCATCTGCTCGGCTATCTGGTGCGCGGACCATGGCGCGATCCGGCGGGCTTCAACTTCCCGCAGAGCAAGACCTTCGCCGATGATGTCTCGATGCCGATCATCCTGCCCACGACGCGGCTGCATCTCGGCGCGCTGGTGGCGCTGCTGGTGGTGCCCGCCGCCGCCTTCCTGATGCGACGAACCTTCGCGGGCTATCGCATCCGGGTGGTCGGGCTGGCGCCGGGCGCCGCGCGTTACGCCGGTTTCAGCCAGAAGCGCGTGGTGTGGCTTTGCCTGCTGCTCAGCGGCGGCCTCGCCGGTTTCGCCGGGATCTGTGAGGTGGCGGGGCCGCTCGGCCAATTGCAGCCAACAATTTCGCCGGGCTACGGCTTCGCGGCGATCATCGTCGCTTATCTCGGGCGGCTGGACCCCTGGGGCATCCTGGCGGCGAGCCTGCTCATGGCACTGATTTATATCGGCGGCGATGCGCTGCAGGTGTCGCTGCAGATGCCGACAGCGATGAGCGGCGTGATACAGGGTCTTGTTCTGTTTTTCCTACTGGGCATGGATCTGTTCATCGGCTTCCAGTTCCGTTTTGGGCGCCGCAGCCCCAAGCCTGTGGGGCAACTCGCCGATGCATGATCTGGTGCTGATTGTCGCGATCCTCGTCGCGACGCTGCGGGCGGCGACGCCGCTGATCCTGGCGGGGCTCGGCGAATTGGTGACCGAGAAAAGCGGCGTGCTCAACCTCGGCGTCGAGGGCACGATGCTGATGGGGGCGGCGGCAGGCTTCATCGGCACGGTCACCACGCATAGCCTGATCGCGGGCTTCATCCTCGCCATCATCGTCGGTGTTCTGATGTCGATGATCTTCGCCGTGCTGACGCAGACATTTCTCGCCAACCAGACCGCGAGCGGCCTGGCGCTGACCATCTTCGGCGCCGGGCTCAGCACGCTGATCGGCAATCCGTTCGAGAGCCGCACGCTTGGCGGTTTCCAGAACGCCTTGATCCCCGGCCTCTCGACCTTTTCGCCGCTATGGCAGCAGGTGTTGCAGATCGACCCGCTGGTGATCCTGGCGCTGCTGCTGGCCTTCGGCGTGCATCTGTTCCTGTCGCGCAGCCGCAAGGGTCTCATCCTGCGGGCGGTCGGCGAGAATCCGGAGGTCGCGCATGCGCTCGGCCATCCGGTGATCCGGCTGCGCTACGCGGCGCTCGCTTTCGGTGGCGGGATGAGCGGGCTGGCCGGGGCTTATCTCAGCTTGGTCTATACGCCGCTGTGGAACGAGGGAATGACGGCGGGGCGGGGCTGGATCGCACTGGCATTGGTGACATTCTCGACCTGGAAGCCGGGTTGGCTGGTCGCGGGCGCGCTGCTGTTCGGCTTCGTCACCATCGCGCAGTTCCAGGCTGAAGCCTTCGGCATCGACGTGCCGAGCGATATTCTGGCGATGCTGCCCTATCTCTCGACAATCCTGGTCTTGGTGCTGATCTCCCGCGATGCTACGCGGCTCAAGCTCAACGCGCCCGGCGCGCTTGGCCGGAGCTTCCACGCGACGGCATGAGGTTTGCAAGGGCGTCGGGAACGAAACCGCCAGTGAGGAAATGCCCATGACCCCATCCCGCCGCGAAGTACTGCTGACCGGCCTCGGCGGTATTGCCGGCGCCGCCACTGGCGCGCTCGGCCTGCGCTCCGCCCGCGCGGCCGATCCCTTCGGCGTCGGCTTCGTCTATGTCGGCCCGATCAGCAATGCCGGCTGGACCTACCAGCACAACCTGGGTCGCCTCGCGGTGGAGAAGGCTTTCGGCAACCGTGTGAAAACCAACTATGTCGAGAGCGTGCCGGAAGGTGCTGACGCCGAGCGTGTCATCCGCCAGCTCAGCGCGACCAATGGCCTGATCTTCACGACGTCCTTCGGCTATATGGAGCCGACGCTGAAGGTCGCGCGGCAGTTTCCGAACATCCGCTACGAGCACTGCACCGGCTATAAGATGGCGAAGAATGTCGGCATCTATAATGCGCGCTTCTATGAGGGCCGCTACATCGCCGGCGTCGTCTCGGGCGCCATGAGCAAGACCGGCGTGCTAGGACATGTCGCGCCCTTCCCCATTCCCGAAGTGGCACAGGGCATCAACGCGCTGATACTTGGCGCTCGGTCGGTCAACCCGAAGATCAAGATCAAGCTGGTCTGGACCTCTTCCTGGTTCGATCCGGGCAAAGAGAAAGAGGCGGCGGATGCGCTGATCGGCCAGGGCTGCGATGTGCTCTCCAACCACACCGATTCCACGGCGGTCGTGCAGGCGGCGGAGGAAAAGGGCGTGTGGTGCACCGGCTATGATTCGGACATGTCGCAATTCGCGCCGAAGATGTGCCTGACCTCGGTTACTGAGGATTGGAGCGACTACTACGTCAAGCGGGTGCAGGCCGCGATGGATGGCAGCTGGACACCGGACAATGTCTGGGGCGGCTTCAAGAGCGGCATGATCAAGATGACGCCCTATAACAAGGCGGTGCCGGAGCATGCGGTGAACGATGCAGAGGCGAAGATCGCGGCGATCGCGCAGGGCAGTTTCTCGCCCTTCCAGGGTCCGATCAACGACCAGTTCGGCGCCCAGAAGGTGGCGAGCGGCGCCAAGCTGACCGACGACCAGATCCTCAGCATGAACTGGCTCGCGGAGGGTGTGGAAGGCAAGCTTGGCTGACGCACGGCCACAGTCTGGACATCCGGAACGGCGGGCGGCGGGATGACGATCGCCGAGACGCCCAGCGAGGACGCGGCCCTCGTCATGTTCTCCGGGGGGCAGGATTCGACGACCTGCCTCGCCTGGGCGCTCGATCGCTATCGGCAGGTCGAGACCGTGGGTTTCAACTACGGCCAGCGGCATGCGGTCGAGCTCGAATGCCGAGCGCCGGTTCGCGAGGCGATCGGAACAATCGGTGACTGGGGCAGTCGCCTCGGCTCGGACCATCTCGTCGATCTGAGGGGCGCGCTGGCGGGGGTGGGCGCAACCGCCATGACGGCCGCCGTCGCGATCGAGGCGACGGCGCAGAACCTGCCGAATACCTTCGTCCCTGGCAGGAACTTGATGTTCTTGACGGCCGCGGCGGGCATCGCCTGGAGGCGAGGTATCAAGCGCATCATCGGCGGGATGTGCGAGACGGATTACTCGGGCTATCCCGACTGCCGGGACGATACGATCAAGGCCATGCAGGTCGCGCTGAATCTCGGCATGCAGACGCGCTTCGTCGTCGAGATGCCTCTCATGTGGATCGACAAGGCGGCGACTTGGGCGATGGCGCAAAGCCTGGGCGGGCAAGCCCTGATCGAGGTCGTCTCGGAACTTACCCATAGCTGCTACCTGGGAGACCGGCGTCATCGCCACGACTGGGGCTATGGTTGCGGCAACTGCCCGGCCTGCGATCTTCGCGCCTCCGGCTGGATGCGCTGGAGAAGCCAGACCTCCCCAGCACATCATGCGGAATCCGCGACTCGCGGGTGACCTCGCTCGTCGTTACTCCGCCGGTTCCGCGACATGAAGCGAATGACCGCCCTGGCGGAACTGCTCGCTCTTCTCTTCCAGCCCCGCGAGCCGCTCGGCATCCGCGCGCAGATCCTGCGAGATGCGCATGGAGCAGAATTTCGGCCCGCACATCGAACAGAAATGCGCGGTCTTGTGCGCCTCCTTCGGTAGCGTCTCGTCGTGGAAAGCGCGCGCCGTATCGGGATCGAGCGAGAGGTTGAACTGATCGGCCCAGCGGAAGGAGAAGCGGGCGCGACTGACCGCGTCATCACGCAGCCGCGCCGCCGGATGGCCTTTCGCGAGATCCGCCGCATGCGCGGCGATACGATAGGTGATGACGCCGGTCTTGACGTCATCGCGATCCGGCAGACCGAGATGCTCCTTCGGCGTCACATAGCAGAGCATCGCGGTGCCGAACCAACCGATCATCGCGGCACCGATCGCCGACGTGATGTGATCGTAGCCCGGAGCGATATCGGTGGTCAGTGGGCCGAGCGTGTAGAACGGTGCTTCGCCACATTCGCGGAGCTGTTTCTCGACATTCACCTTGATCTTGTGCAGCGGCACATGGCCGGGGCCTTCGATCATCACCTGACAGCCGCGCGCCCAGGCGATCTTGGTGAGTTCTCCCAAAGTCTCCAACTCTGCGAATTGCGCCGCGTCATTGGCATCCGCGATCGAGCCCGGCCGCAAACCGTCTCCCAAGGAAAAGGAAACGTCGTAGCGCCGCATGATGTCGCAGATCTCGGCGAAATGCTCGTAGAGGAAACTCTCGCGATGATGGGAGAGGCACCAGCGCGCCATGATCGACCCGCCGCGCGAGACGATTCCGGTCACGCGCTTCGCCGTCAGCGGTACGTGATGCAGGCGCACGCCGGCATGGATGGTGAAATAGTCAACACCCTGTTCCGCCTGTTCGATGAGCGTGTCGCGGAAGATGTCCCAATTCAGCTTCTCGGGCTCGCCGCCGACCTTTTCCAAAGCCTGGTAGATCGGCACGGTGCCGATCGGCACAGGAGCGTTGCGCAGGATCCAACTGCGGATGTTGTGGATGTTGCGCCCGGTCGAGAGATCCATGACCGTGTCGGCGCCCCAGCGGATCGCCCAGACCAGCTTCTCCACCTCCTCCGCCACCGCGGAGGTGACGGCGGAATTGCCGATATTGGCATTGACCTTCACGAGGAAGTTGCGGCCGATCACCATCGGCTCGAGTTCCGGATGGTTGATATTGGCGGGGATGATCGCGCGGCCGGCAGCGATTTCCGCGCGCACGAAATCTGGCGTGATGAAGGCGGGGATGCTGGCGCCGAAATCCTCGCCATCCGCGCGACGGTCCTCGGCGCCGTCCGCGATGCGCGCGCGGCCGAGATTTTCGCGATGCGCGACGTAGCGCATTTCTTCCGTGATGATGCCGTCCCTGGCGAATTCGTACTGCGTGACGCGCTGGCCGTCGCGGCCTTCGCGGAGAGTCTGGGTCGCGGGACAGGGTGGCACGAGGCGATCCGCGGAGACGAAGCCGTTGTCGTCCGGACGAACCGCGCGCGGGGTGGCTTGCGCGAAGCTCCGCGCGGCGATCCAGCCCGCGCGCAGGGGCGGCAATCCCCGCGCGAGGTCGATGGGGGCGGATGGATCGGTGTAGGGTCCCGAGGTGTCGTAGACGCGGACAGGCTCTTCTCGTGCGGAAGGATCGAGCGGGATTTCCCGGAACGGGACGCGGAGGGTCGGGAAATCCTCAGGCGCAGAATAGGTTTTGCGCGAGCCGAAGATCGGGCCGGTTGTGACAGTCTGGGGGGAAGATAGCGGATGGTCCAATAGACATCTCCTCAACGCGGGAGGAGATGGATGGGAGAGACGGATTGGCGGCTGTCTATCCCACCAGTCCCTCCGCCGGCATGACCCGGATCAGGTTCCCCGGACAGCACCTGCGAAGAGGTCTGTTGCCGGCAGGGTCTCCGCGCTGCGGGAGCCTTTCGGCGCCACGCTATCGGTGTCTCAGCCCCTTGTCGGGGCACCCCTTGGTGGCGGGAACCTGCCCGAGGCTGGGGTGGGATGTCAATCTGAGGTTTTGGTAAAACTTTCGCGCGGCGGCGCGACATTGCGGATCGAAAGCCATCGCCGGACGAGGTTGGCGTCGTTCAACTTCTCAGTTTGGGCGACGGCCTGGTTAGCGGAGCAGCAGTATGAGCGCGGGTTGGATTGCGTGACGAGAGCTAGGATCGAAACTGAATTCACCGCTCCTCGCGTCACGATAGCGGCTAGCCTACTTTCATATTATCGATAGCCATTTTCGTTTTGGCTTTGGCGTTGGCTATCCTTTGCTCTTGATGCTGCCGATGCCTCGTGGCCCAAGTCGAACGATTGGGTGCGTCAACGTCGGGCAATGCATTTTTCGCCAACAAAGCAACGAAAGTTGCGGCGACACCCTAGGCGACCTTCTTCCGAGTGAGCAAGGAATGGCCGGTTGGCGAGGGAGCCGACCGGTTGAGCTTGCTGCGGTCAAGACGTTTGTTGAAATCATCCGCAGGGTCAACGCCACTCGCGGACGGTTGCCTAATCGCATCGCTGACAGGCCTAAGCATTCGGGTTGATCCGGTGGATTGAGCTAACATACTCCGAAGAAGGTTACCGCCTCGCTAAAGATTTTCTGACAAGGACGGCCTCTGGCTCACCCCGAAACCCTGTTCGTGCTCCGCCGCAGCACAAACAAACCCTGCTCACCGAATAAATTGGCCAAATGAGGATATCGCCGCCAGGGCGCGCGGTGGCCCTCGTCGTCCAGCGCGAGCCATTGCTCGACGACATAGCCCTCGGCTTCACAGAGCGCGAAGAAGTCGCGGATCGTGCAGGGGTGGATGTTGGGTGTCTCGTACCACATCCGGCCCCAGTTCTTCGTCATCGGCATCCGGCCTCGCAGCAGAAGCTGTGCGCGGAGCGACCAATGACCGAAATTCGGGAAACTCACGATGGCGCGCGCGCTGATGCGCAGCATCTGGCGCAGCACCTCCAACGGCCGCTCGACCGCCTGCAGCGTGCGGGACAGCACGACATAATCGAAGGCCTGGTCGGGATAATGCACGAGGTCGGTATCCGCATCGCCCTGCATCACCGGAAGGCCATGCGCCACCGCGCGCGTCACCAGCGCCATGTCGAGCTCGATGCCGCGCGCATCGCAGCCGCGGCTGCGGAACAGATCGCCGATCAGCGCGCCGTCGCCGCAGCCGATGTCGAGCACGCGCGCGCCCGGCTCTACCAGATCGGCGATGAGCCGCAGATCGACCCGCATCGAGCGCGCCGCATCGGCGATACGCTCCTGCCGGGACGAGCCGTCGGGCATCACGCGACACCCAGATGCTCGGCACAGCCGGCGAGGAAACCGGCCAGCGTGCGATGGAAGTCGGGTTCGTCGAGCAGGAAGGCGTCATGGCCCTTGTCGCTCGCGATCTCGACGAAGCTGACATTCGCGGCGCTTCGGAGAAGTGCATTGACCACGGTACGGCTTTCGGCGGTCGGAAACAGCCAGTCCGAACTGAACGAAACGACGCAGAACCGCGTGCGCGCCCCGGCGAAGGCGCGGCCGAGATCGCCGCCATTCTCCGCCGCGAGATCAAAGAAATCCATCGCGCGCGTGATGAGCAGATAGGAATTCGCGTCGAAGCGGCGGACGAAGGCGCTGCCTTGGTATTGCAGGTAGCTTTCGACCTCGAAGCGGTCGTCGAGCAGGGTCAGGCTGCTCGCATCCCGCAGCCTGCGACCGAACTTACGGGTGAGCGCCTGTTCGCTGAGGTAGGTGATATGCGCGACCATCCGGGCGACCGCGAGGCCGCGCGCCGGTGTCGCGCCCTTCTCCCAGTAGCGCCCTTCGTGCCAGTCGGGATCGGCGAAGATCGCCTGCCGTCCGACCTCGTTGAAGGCGATGTTCTGCGCCGAGTGATGCGCGGCGGTCGCCACCGGAAGGGCCGCGAAGACGGCTTCCGGATAGGTCGCCACCCATTCCAGCACCTGCATCCCGCCCATCGAGCCGCCGATGACGGCGAACAGCCGGCGAATACCGAGATGATCGATCAGGCGTTTCTGCGCGCGCACCATGTCGCGGATGGTGATGGGCGGAAAGTCGCTGCCCCAGGGCTCGCCGGGCTTGTCGTCGTGCGGGCTGCGCGGCCCCGTGGACCCCATGCAGCCACCCAGCACATTGGCGCAGATGACGAAGAAGCGGTCGGTATCGACCGCCCTCCCCGGCCCCACCAGCTCCGACCACCAGCCAGGCCGGCCCGTCAAAGGATGCGTTTCGGCGACGTACTGATCGCCGGTCAGCGCATGGCAAACGAGGATGGCGTTGTCGCCTCGCGGACTTAGCCGGCCATAGGTCCGATAGGCGACGTCGAGATGACGGAGGGAGCGGCCGCAGTCGAGCTCGATGCCGCCGGGGAATGCGGCGTGTTCATGCGCGATCTCGGCAAAGGGCTCCATCCGATCCATGCCGGTCTGATTAGGGCGACGGCGAGCGGGCGGCAATCGCGGCGCGTCTGTTTGCAGTGCAGGGCGGTTCCGCTATCAGTCTCCCCGGAACAATACAGTGTTGGCTTCGGCGATGCAGAGCGATCTTCAGGCCCTGTCGAATGACAAGGCAGAGCCCGTGTTGGCGGCCGGCGACTTGTCCGAGCTGCGGGCCAACCTCGATTCCATCGATGATGCCATCCACGATCTGCTGATGCGCCGGGCGGAAGTGGTCAGCCATATCGCCTCGGTGAAAACAGGCGCCGCGCTCAGGCCGGGCCGCGAGGCCGCCATCATCCGGCGCTTGCTCGCGCGCCATGGCGGCCGCATGCCTGCCAGCGCGATCGTGCGGATTTGGCGCGAAATCCTCGCGGCTAGCACCGGCCAGCAGCAACGCTTTTCCGCCGCCGTCTACGAGCCCGCAACAGACGGGCGCTTTGCCGCTGTGGCCCGCGCACAATTTGGCGCCCTGACGCCAATCCGCCTTTGCCGCAGTGCATCCCAGGCGATCGGCGAAGTGTCAGAGGGGCGCGCGAGCGTCGCGGTGCTGCCGCTGCCCGGGGATGATGACGCCGGTGTCCCATGGTGGCCGAGCCTCTTGCAGCAGCGGAAGGCGGGCGCCGTCCATGTGATCGCTCGCCTGCCCTTCTGGCACAGCCGCCCCGAAGGCACGCCTCAGGCGCAGGCACTTGTCGTTGCGACCACCCCCGCCGACGCTTCCGGAGACGACGTGTCTCTCGTCGCGCTCGAAACGGCCGCCGAGATCAGCCGCGGCGGTCTAGCGAATGCGCTTACCGCCGCCGGTTTCCGGCCGAACGTGGTCGTGCTGAACCGGCCGGGCCATTCGAGTTCCACGCAGATTCTTGTCGAGGTCGCGGGTTATGTGACCGTGGATGATGTCCGGCTCGGCGCCATTCGCGGCCTTGAGCGGCCGGCGCTGCTGGTCGGCGCCTATGCGGTGCCGGTAGGCAGCAAAACCCCATGAATGCAGCACCTCGCCCACGACCCGAAATCCTGTCGATCGCGCCCTATGTCGGCGGCGAGTCGAAGCTGGCTGGAGCCAGCCGTATTATCAAACTTTCCTCCAACGAGGGCGCCTTCGGGCCGCCACCGGGGGCATTGCGGGCGCTCGCCGATGGCGGAGCCGCGTTGCATCGCTACCCGGATGGCGGTTCGGCCGCGTTGCGGGAAGCGATCGGTGCCCGCTTCGGCCTGGACCCCGCGCGGATCGTTTGCGGCAATGGGTCGGATGAGCTCATCGCGCTCCTCATCCAGGGCTATGGCGGCCCCGGCACCGAATTGCTGATGAGCGCGCATGGTTTCGCGATCTACCAGATCGCCGGGGTTCTCGCCGGCGGCACGGTGACCAAGGTGCCGGAGCGCGACCTGGTCGCCGATGTCGACGCCTTCCTGGCGCGAGTTACCGAGCGCACGCGATTGGTCTTTATCGCCAATCCGAACAACCCGACGGGCAGCCTGGTACCGTCCTCCGAAATCGCCCGGCTCCGCGCGGGCCTGCCGCCCGAGACACTGCTGGTGCTCGACGCCGCCTATGCGGAATATGTCGAGGTGCCTGGCTATGATGGCGGCGCCGCGCTTGTCGACGCTGGCGAGGGTACTGTTATGACCCGGACCTTCAGCAAGCTCTGGGGTCTCGGCGGCGTGCGGCTGGGCTGGGCCTATGCGCCGACCGCCATCGCCGATGTTCTCAACCGGCTCCGCGCGCCCTTCAACGTCAATAGCGCCGCGATGGCGGCCGGTATCGCGGCGCTGTCGGAGCCTGGCTGGCTGGAGCGCTCGCGCGCCCATAATTCCGAAGCGCGTGGCCGCCTGACCGCCGCTCTGACGGAAGCCGGGATCCATGTCTGGCCGAGTGAGGCGAATTTCGTGCTCGCCGATTTCGGCACGGAGGCCGAGGCGCTGGCGGCCGACGCGCATCTGCGCGCCACCGGCATCATCGCCCGCCGCGTTGCCTCCTACGAGCTGCCGCATTGCCTGCGCATCACCATCGGCACGGACGCCGAGTGTGCGGCCGTCGCTGAGGCCCTGACGAACTTCATGTCGGAGAGCGCACCCCGTGGCTGAGGTGGTTTTCCAGCGGCTGACCCTGATCGGCCTCGGCCTCATCGGTAGTTCTGTCGCACGTGCGGCGAAAGCGACCGGCGCTGTCGGTGAGGTTGTCGCCTGCGACGCCGATGCCGCCGTGCTCGCGCGCGTCGCCGAGCTGGGCATCGCCGATCGGGTAGAGAGTGACCCGGCGACAGCGGTGACCGGGGCGGATTGCGTGATGCTTTGCGTGCCGGTGGGCGCGCTCGCCGAGGTCGCCGCCGCGATCGCGCCGCATCTGGCGCAGGACGCGGTTCTCACCGATGTCGGCTCGACCAAGGTCTCGGTGATACGGGATGTGGGACCGCTGGTGCCGGCGGGCGTGCATTTCGTGCCGGGTCATCCGCTCGCCGGCACGGAATTCTCCGGCCCCGATGCGGGTTTCGCGACGCTGTTCGAGGGGCGGTGGACGCTACTGGTTCCACCGCCCGGCACCGAGGCGGCGGCGGTCGATCGCATGACGGCGCTATGGCGTCGTTTCGGCTCGATGACGGAGATCATGGAACCGGCGCATCACGACCGGGTTCTGGCGATCGTGAGCCACCTGCCGCATCTGCTCGCCTTCACCATCTGCGGCACGGCGGATGATCTGGCGGATGAAAGCCGTCAGGAAGTCTTGCGTTTCGCGGCCTCGGGTTTCCGCGACTTCACCCGCATCGCGGCCTCCGATCCGACGATGTGGCGGGATGTCTTCCTCAACAACCGCGAGGCGCTGCTCGAGATGCTGGCGCGCTTCACCGAAGACGCGCAGGCGATGGCACGCGCGATCCGCTGGGGCGACTCGGCTTACATCGAGGACAGGGTGCTGCGCGGCCGTAAGATCCGGCGCAGCCTCATCGACCTCAAACAGGCCTGAGCGGCGCGCCTATCGTGGCGCGCCGGAGCCGGACTACTGCCCGGCCCCCGCGCTCGCCTTCGCCGCCTGCTGCGACATCCACTGTGATGGGCTGACAC
Source organism: Acidisoma sp. L85 (assembly GCF_009765865.1). Taxonomy (GTDB): domain Bacteria; phylum Pseudomonadota; class Alphaproteobacteria; order Acetobacterales; family Acetobacteraceae; genus Acidisoma. Next base: position 402,662 of record NZ_LMUQ01000076.1, on the reverse strand, counting down.
CTGCAGTCTGCGCGGCCTGAGCAATCGCCTGCGCCTGAGCGCTGGTAACCACGGCTGTCACCATCGCCTTGGAGGGGCCCGGCGGCGCCGTGGTGGTCGCCAGGATACTCGCGACCTGGCTGTTGAATTGCAGCATACGCTCGGTCATGTCGGAGCGGCTCAGGCTCGGGTCATTGGCGACCGTCGGGCAATAAGCCGCGTTCATCGTATTCATGACGTCGGAAACCGACGTGCCAGGGTTGTCCGTGCGGATCTGCTGGATCACCGAGGTCATGCGGCTCAGCATATCGGCATCGGTGCCGCTCGCCAGCAGGTTGGCCTGCCCGTCCGTCGCCATGGTGCCGGCGATCATTGAGGCACCGACCTTGGGGCAGTTCATCCGGCGCGCCGCGTTGCTGCCGGCGGCGCCCGCCACCTCGTCGGCCATAGCGATGCTACGCAGGCCCGCGACAATGCCGGGGGTCGCGTTGGCCGAGCCTTTGTTGCCCCAGGCGGTCCGCGCGTAGTTCACGATATCGGCGATTTCCTGATTGTTCAGCGCGCCGGCGAAGCTCGGCATCGCGCCGTAACCGCCACCGCCGGGCAAACCGTTCAGGACCGGTGCGACCACGCTATCGGGTAGTTCGGCCAAGACAGCCGCGTTGCCCGCGAGATTGGGGATCGCGCCCTTGACGCCGCTGCCATCCGGCTTGTGGCACTGCGCGCAATTGCCGTTGTAGAGCGCCTCACCTGCGGCCGCCTGCTTCGGCTTGATCGCGACGATCGCGGTCATCACGGGGCGCTTCTCGGCACCCTTGAGGTATGTCGCGATCGCGGTCAGGTCATCTTCCGTCAGGTAGCGCATGCTCTCATGCACCACCTCGGCCATCGGCCCATAGGCGACACCGAGGTTCGGTTCCTCACCCGTCCGAAGGAACTGCACGATTTCCGGAACCGTTCGCGCACCAATCCCCGCCTCGGGGTCGGCCGAGATATTCGGCGCGTAGTAATTATCGACGATGCCGCCCGAGAGCGAGCGGCCAAGCTGCATCGCGCCAAGGAGGTTGCGAGGCGTGTGGCACTCGCCGCAATGGCCAGGCCCCTGCACCAGATAGGCACCCCGGTTCCACGCGGCCGACTGACCTGGGTCGTTCTTAAACTCACCCGCACGGAAGAACATGATCCGCCAGCCGAGCAACGACAGGCGGATGTTGAAGGGGAAGGAGAGCTGGTTGACGTCCCGCTTCACGCTGACCGGCTTGAGCGAGAAGAGATAGGCCTTCACGGCCATCACATCCGCCCGCGTCATCTTGGTGTACGAGGTGAAGGACATGACCGGATAAATGTATTCGCCATGCTGGCCGATGCCGTCATGGATGATCCGGTAGAACTGATCGTCGGTCCAGGTGCCGATGCCGGTCGCTTTGTCCGGCGTGATATTGGGCGAGACCATCGGCCCGAAGGGCGTCCGCAGATAGAGGCCACCGGAGAAGGGCACGTCGCCCGGCCCGGTATGGCAAGGCATGCAGTCCGAGGCGCGCATGATATAGGCGCCATGGCCGACTGGGTCCGAGGGGCCTGGATCATGCGGCACCACGGTATCGGTCGCGCTTAGCGCGCGCGTCGCCCCAATGCTCATCCCGAACCCGCACAGCAATGCCAGGACGGCCCCCGAGACTACTCGCCTGCCCCACCATCCGCGCATCGAGACCCGCCTTTCCAACCACGGCGCCGCCGACCCGGCCGCGCCGCCATGACTTCGTTCGTCTTTATACCGATCCCCGGCACGATTTGAAGGCGCTGGCCGAGGCTAAAGAACGCACCGGCTGCCGTCATCCCGGATGGCTCGGTTTCGTTGCAACTGAAGACGCGGGCATGAGGCACTCAATGATCCGCTATCTGCCGCGTAGTTTAGCGGGCTGAAAGGTCTGATCGGGTAATGCTAACCACCTTCTTCGACCGGAACGCGCTGAGAGTGAGGCGCCTATGATCAAGACCAGTTACGACCCCGTGGCCGACGCTATGTTCGTCTGGCTAGCGTCGGAAGGCGCCAAAATCGCCGATACGGCCGAGGTCGCTCCGGGCATCATGCTCGACTATGACGACTGCGCAAAAGTGATCGGCATCGAAGTGCTGGACATGCGCCGCCGCTCCGTGGAGGGCCTGCCGCTTATCATGGCCGAG
>NZ_LMUQ01000076.1:377529-400400 GCF_009765865.1 Acidisoma sp. L85 | reverse complement strand
GCCGCCCAAGGCCTCGACGATTTGCTTGCTGATCGACAACCCCAAGCCGGAATGCTTGCCGAAACCCTCGCCCTCCGGCCGCTCCGAATAGAACCGGTCGAAGACGCTTTCGAGCTTGCCCTCGGGGATGCCGGGCCCCTCATCCGCGACGCTGATCTCGACCATGCCGCCGAGCGCCTCCTGCGCACCGAGCCAGATCTGGCCGCGCGGCGGGCTGAAGGACCGGGCGTTGCCGATCAGATTGCCCAGCACCTGCACGATCCGCCCTTCGACCCCGGCGACCACCAGTCCCGGCTGGAGTTCGCCCACCTTCAGGATCGGCGCGGCCTCGGTTCGCGTTGCATCGTCGATATCGGCCAGCGCGCCAAGCATCGCACCGATCTCCAGCGGCACCGGCGCCGAGCGGGAAATCTCAGCATCCACCCGCGACGCATCGGAAATATCCGTGATGAGGCGATCAAGCCGGATGACATCCTCGCCCATGATGGCGAGCAGGCGTTTTCGCTGGGTCGCATCCTCCACCCGGCGCAAAGTCTCGATGGCGCTGCGAATCGAGGTCAGCGGATTCTTGATCTCATGCGAGACATCGGCGGCGAACCGCTCGATCGCATCCATCCGGCCCCACAGCGCAGTCGCGGAATCTGAGAGCGCTCGCGCGAGGATGCTGATCTCGTCGCCACGGTTGAGCAGCGCGGCCGGCACGGCGCCGGTACGGCCATGCCCCTCCCGCATATCCTGCGCCGCGATGGCGAGGCCAAGGATCGGCTGGGCGATGGTCCGCGCGAGATACCAGGAGAGCAGAACCGTCAGCACGAGTGCGACGAGGAACAGGCCGAGGATGGAAAAGCGAACCGAGAACACCGCCTCGTCCACCCGCCGCGCGTCATGGGTCAGCAGCACCATGCCCACCGCCTGATTGTCCCGCATCACCGGCTCGGCCACCGTTACCAGCAGCCGCCCGTCCGGCGTGCGCCGGAAATAGGGCGGCACTTCCTGCCCCGCGTCATTGCCCCTCAGGCTGAGCACCGCCTTGAGGTCTGGTTGCCACTCCGAACCATCCGCCTTGTCGAGCCGCTGGACAGGAAAGCCGCCGGGAGCCGGAGCGAAGGTGAGCAGCCTGTCATAGACCCAGCTCACGATATGGCTGAGAGTGCCGCGATTGACGGCGGGCGGCAGTGGCTCGGTGACGATCGCGCCGCCGGAGCCGGTGCGTACCTGGCTATCGGCGACCAGATTGCCGTCCGGGCCAAAGAGCCGCGCCTGGGCGAAGGGGGTGGGATCGGTCAGGCGATACAGCAGTGGCCGCGCCAGATCGGGCACCAGCGTCGGGTGATCGGTCGTCGTGTCCTGCACGGCGCTTTCACCGAGCGCGCCGGCGTAGATCCGGGCCTGCTCGCGGAGCGCGGCGACATCGGCGTCCCGCAATCCCTTCTGGTATTGGTCGAGATAGAGCAAGGCGATGACGAGAAGTGCCAGCGGCAGCGCATTGACCAGCAGGATGCGGCGCAGGAAGGGCGAGACGAGCCGGCGCGGCGGCGTGAAGGCCGGCTTGGCCTCCGGCGGAGCGCCGGCGGTCTGCGCCTGAGCTACGACGGCGCCGTCCGGCATGGCGGATCAGCCTTCCTTGTAGCGGTAGCCGATGCCGTAAAGCGTCTCGATCTGGTCGAAGACATCATCGACCATGCGGAACTTCTTGCGCACCCGCTTGATGTGGCTGTCGATAGTGCGGTCATCGACATAGATGTTCTCGCCGTAAGCGGCGTCGATGAGCTGATCGCGGGACTTCACCATGCCCGGCCGCGCGGCGAGCGCCTTGACCAGCAGGAACTCGGTCACCGTGAGCTGGATGTCCTTTCCCTTCCACAGGCACTGATGCTTCGTCTCGTCGAGCGTGAGCTCGCTGCGGACCATGACGCCGGTGGGGGCGGCGCCGGAGCCCTCCGCCCGGCTGACCTCGTTGCGGCGCAGCAGGGTGCGAATGCGTTCGAGCAACAGGCGCTGGCTGAAGGGTTTCGTGATGTAGTCGTCGGCCCCAAGGCGAAGGCCCATGAGCTCGTCGACCTCCTCATCCTTGCTGGTGAGGAAGATGACCGGCAGGGCGCTGCGCTGTCGCAGGCGCTGCAAAAGCTCCATCCCATCCATGCGCGGCATCTTGATGTCGAGCACAGCGAGATCGACCGGCCGGGCGATGATGCCCTGCAGGGCGCTCTCCCCATCCGTATAGGTGCGGACCTGGAAACCTTCCTGTTCCAGCGTCATCGAGACGCTGGTGAGGATGTTGCGGTCATCGTCGACCAGCGCGATGGTGTGCTTCATGAGGAACTTTCGCCTGTTCATGGCCGTGAGGGCGCGCCCTCAGCGGACTATTCTGCATGATTAGTCGCGGCGAGGACGCGGCGCCAGTCACGCCCTCGTCGGTGGCATCTGACGGCCCGGCCCGGGCCGCACGGCTGTTGTTGCGGGAGGCCCGAGTAGCGTCGCTTGCGACCTTGCGGGACGGGGCACCGTTTCTGTCGCTGGTGACGCCGGCGACGGCGCCTGATCTCTCCGTGCTGATGCTGCTCTCATCGCTGTCGGAGCATCGCCGCAACCTGGAGGCCGATGGCCGCTGCGCCCTGATGGTCACGGGCGCCGCCGAGACGCGCAACCCGCAGACGGCGGCACGGCTTTCACTGAGTGGGCGGGCTGACGAGGTGACTGGCGACGAAACGGCGGGACTCAAGGCACGCTGGATCGCGGCCCATCCCTATGCCGCACTGTACGCCGATTTCGCAGATTTCGCATTGACCCGGTTCGTGGCTGAGGAGGCGCAATACATCGGCGGCTTCGCCCGCGCCTATCACCTAACGCTGGATGAGCTGTTGCCCTCAGCGGATGGGGTCGCGGCGGTGGCCTCGGCGGAGGCGCGTATCCTTGCTCATTGCAATGCGGACCACGCCGAAGCGCTTCTTGCCATCGCGGTGGCGTCCGGCAGCGGTCATGGCGATTGGCGGATGACGGCGGTGGATGTCGATGGCTTCGACCTCGCGGCGGATGACCGCGTTCTTCGCACGGCATTCAGCCGAACCGTCGCCTCGGCGAGCGAGGTGAGGCAGGAGCTTGTGCGGCTCGTCGATGCGGCGAGGACCGGGACGTCTTTGGTTTGAACCGCGCTCATTCCACTACGTCATGGCATGCGAAGGCATGCCATGACGTAGCATTGGGTCGCGAGTTAGTTGGCGATTCATCACGCCATTCGTGCAGCATCACGCCAGCCCGTGCAGCCGGATCATCCCAAACGCCGCAATCGTGATGGCGTCCCGGATCACGCCGTCGCGGATCATCCGCTCGAACTCGGCGAGCGCAAAATGACCGGTGATCATGTCCTGCTCCTCATGCTCCAACTCCGCACCCACGACGCTTAGATCGGTCGCGAGGAAGACGCGGCCGGACTGGCTGGAATAGCCGGCAGCCTGGAATAGCTGGCCGATTTCGGTAAGCTTGCCGGCCTGGAGCCCGGTTTCCTCACGCAATTCCCCGGCGGCGAGTGCCGCTGGATCGACATTGGACCGGGTTTCCCAAGTTCCCATGGGGAATTCCCAGCAGCGCCGCCCGACCGGATAGCGGAACTGTTCCACCAGATGAACGACGCCGTTGTCGATCGGTGCGACTACCGCGAATTCCGCTCGTTCGAGAACGGAATAGATGCCCTCGGAGCCGTCCATTCGCCGCACGCGGTCTTCCCGCAGCCTCAGCCAGCGGTTTTCGTAGACTAGCCGGGTCGCGAGCTGCGTGATGGCGTCAGTCACGAACGGGTTTCCTGCGAGCCGCCTGCCGCAAGCGCCTCATGCGCGGGCGCGGCGGAAGGTAAGGTTGTAGCGGAACGGGCCGAAGCGCGCGTCGTGTCCCACTTTGACGGGACGAATGCCATGAAATAGCAGCCGCGCCAGGCCGCCGAATACCACCACATCGCCGTTGACGACAGCAAGCGGCTTGGGCTTCGTTGAGCGCGTCTCGCCACCCACCAGGAAGGTAGCAGGCAAGCCTAGCGACACCGAAACCACGGGCGAGGTGAACTCCGCCTCATCCGAATCCTGATGCAGCCCCATCCCGGCGCCGATTGCGTAGCGATTGATCAGGCAGGTGTCGGGGTCGTAGCCGGGGTACCCCGCCTCCCCAGCGGCGGCTACCGCGAGGCTTCGCATCGGAACCGGCATCGGCGGCCATGGCTGAGCCGTCTCAGGATCGCGGCTCTCGTAGCGATACCCGCGCCGGTCCGTGACCCAGCCGCAATCGCCGCAGTTCGTCATCGCAGCGGCAAGACGGGCGCCGCCGCGCGTCGTCATGAAGCGGAAGGGCGCGGCCTCGGCGATGGCCGCCAACAGCGGTGCCAAATCGGCGGAATCCGCATATCCACGCAACAATCGCATGCCGTCAGGAAGCGGCGGCTCTGGCAGCGCGCCGAAGAGGTCGGACGCGCCGCCGCTCAAGCCGGCTGAGGCAGAGTGAAGAGGCGGGAGACCTCGTAGAGATCCACAGCCGTCGGGTGGCGTGTTGATGGGACCGTGCCATCCTCCTCGCGCACGAGCTGGCAGGTCTGCATTCCGGCCGCGAGCGCGGCATCGAGTTCCGCCTCGATATCGGAGAGGAACAGGATGAGGCCAGCCGGCATGCCGATGCGCTGGCGAATGGCTTCGTAACTCGCCACCTCGCGCTTCGCCCCGAGACGCGTGTCGAAGAAGCCGGAGAACAGCGGCGTCAGATCGCCCTGCTTCGTATGGCCGAAAATCGCCCGCTGCGCGTCCTCCGAGCCGGAGGAATAGACGTAGAGCGGCAGTCCCTCTCGCTTCCAGAAACTCAAGACCTCCGGCGCGTCGGGATAGAAGGTCGCGACCAGCTCGCCGGAAGCGTAGCCAGTCCGCCAGATCAGACCCTGGATCGCTTTGAGCGGCGTCACCTTCTCGTCGAGATCGCTCCACCGCAGCAGGCTCGCGACCGGATCGGCCTCCGGTGCCAGCGCGCGGGTCTCGGCCAGAGCTTGCACGACGGCGGGATCCGTATGATTGGCGGCCACGAAAGCCTCCAACCGTGAGCGCGCATAAGGAAACAGAACGTCCCGCACCGCGCTGATCGGCGTAACGGTGCCCTCAATGTCGATCAGTACAGCTTCGATCGGATGCACGCGCCTCAGCTCGCCGGGAAGCGGGTGCTGATATCCGTGCCCGTGAAATGCGGCACCCAGCCGGACGTATCAGTGAAGATGCGAAGGGCTGTGAAGGAAGGCTGCTCGCCGGCATCGAACCAGTGATGGACATTGGCGGGCACGCTGATCAGGTCACCTGCGGTGCAATGCGCATCGTAGATGCGGCCATTGACGTGGAGGATGAAATGGCCGGAGCCATGAACGAAGAAACGCACTTCGTCCTCGGTATGGCTGTGCTCGTTAATGAACTTCGCCCTTAGCGCATCCTTCTGAGGATTGTCAGGCGTGAGCTTCAGGACATCGGCGGAGCCAGCGCCCGAGGCGCCCATCAGCTTGTCGAGATAGGGGCGATAAGCGGCCAGGATCACCTCCGGCTCGTCCTGCGGCGACAGCGCGACAGGGCTTTCCCAGCGCTCGAACCGCACATCGATGGCGCCGAGTTCACGCGCCATCACGTCGCCGTCCTCAGTGCGGAGGATCGGGGTGTCCGGGGCATCATCGCTATAGATGGTCAGGCGGCTCATACGAGCTTCCTCCGTTCGATCTCGGTGGCGAGCAGAAATTCGAGCGCCTCTAGCCGGTTGAGCGCGCTCTCGACGTTTCGGCCCCAGACATAGATGCCATGGCCGCGCAGGACATAGCCGATTGGCGCACCGCCCGTCTCCAGGATTGGCGCCAACCTGCCAGCGAGACGCTGCATATCCTGGTCATTCTCGACAATCGGCAGAGCGACGTCCACGTCGTGAGTGGGAAAGTCGCTCCATGCCTTGATGATCTCGTAGCCCTGCAACCGAATTTCCTGCTGGCCGCGCAACGCTAAAGTCAGCGCGGTCGCGGGAATGGAATGCCCATGCAGGATGGCGCCGACCTCAGGCCAGAGCGCGTAAATCTGCCCGTGTAGCAGGGTCTCCGCACTTGGCTTCATGCCTTCCGAAATCGCGCTGCCGGCGAAATCGGCCAGCATGATGTCTCGCGCGGCGAGGAAACCCTTGTGGACCCCGCTGCGGGTGATCGCCATGCGGCCGCCATCTAGCCTCGCGCTCAGATTGCCGCTGGTGGCAGGAACCCAGCCACGCTGGTCCATGCGGCGCCCAGCGGCGACCAGGGATGCCGCCACCGTTTCCGGCACTGCATCCTTCACGGCGATGTCCACAGCTTGCGCCGGTCGCGGTTAGCCTTGGTTGCGGATCGGCGCGGTGGGGCGGACCGTCTGCGCCGGCGTCTCCTGGCCCGGCGGGCTCAGCGTCGCGGGCTTGTCATTGGCCATCGACGCGTCCGTCTCGTTCTCGTCGGCCATGTTCTTCTTGAAGGACTTAATACCCTTGGCGAAGTCGCCCATCAGATGGCTTACCTTGCCGCTGCCGAAGAGCAGCAACAGGACCAGGATGACGATCAGCCAGTGCCAGATGCTTAGCGATCCCATGATGCCCTCCCCGGGCTAAATGCGCGGCGGCCCATCCGACCACCAGGACGACCGATCATAGACGCCGCGCGATCTCTTAACCAGTAGTGAGGCCGAGAAGCCACACCGGCCAACACACGGCAAGGTTGTCCACAGCTTTTTTCTCTACACCTCGACTCCGCCATTGGCGATCACCCAAAGGACCTATACCGTATCTTGTGTCGAAACCGGCAGGAGACCACGAGATGGAGTGGAGCGAGGCTATCATCGCAGAGCTGCGAAATCTGTGGTTGGAGGGACTCTCAACCGCGGAGATCGGCCGCCGCCTGGGAATCTCAAAAAATGCGGTCGTGGGCAAGGCGCATCGCTTAGCGCTGGACCCGCGACCCTCACCAATTCGCCGCAGCGCGACGCCGACCGTTGCCCCGCCGCCCCGCGCGGTAGGATCGACGCTGCCGGTTTTGCCGACACGGCAACTCCGGCCCGCGCGCCCGGTCGCTGTCTCGCCGGCGCCACGTCCCGTGCCTGCGCCCTCACCGCGCCTTGCGGTGGCGTCCAACCCGACGTTCACGCGCACCGTGGCATGCTGCTGGCCGATCGGCGAACCCGGCACCAGCAGCTTTCATTTTTGCAGCGACAGCGCGATCCACGGCAAGCCTTACTGCCAGCAGCACGCCCAGCTCGCCTATGTGAAAGTCCGCGACCGTCGCGAAGACGCTGCCTGACCACTCGTCCAGCATGGCACGCCGCGCCTTAGGCGTGCCATCGCGCCCTCTGTCACCCGGCTCGCGGAGCCGGTAAGTTCGCGCCCCGGTCGCGCGGCCAGCCGGTCGCTGCGAGCTTGGATCGGATGGACGAGGGACGAAAAGCGGTGGCGGAGCGCGACGATCGACCGATCGAGACGTCCTGGCGGAGCATTACGCCCGCCGAGGCCTGGCGCCGGTTTCAGCACTCCGAAAACCGCGGCCTCGTTCTGCGGAACGTCTTCTTCCATGTGCTTCGGGTTTTATATAACCGCGCCCGCTGGGTAGTCGGCATCCTGCTGCGACAATTGCGGGAAGTGCGGCTGCAGATCACCATGGCCGGCGCGGTGGTGATCGGCCGGCTGCGTGATCCGCATCAGGTGATCGAGCATTGGACTTCGCCGGACCACCCGCTTGGCCCTCGCGTGGTGCTGTTCGTGCATTTCGACGCGGCGGGACGAGTGATCCCCACCACGCGCAGCTTCATCACGCGTCTCGCGGAGACCGGCCTCTCGGTCGCCTTCGTCACCAATTCCGAGCGGATCGAGCCGGAGGCGAAGGAGTTTCTCAAGGGCGTGTGCGGGGAAATCCTGATCCGCCGCAACATCGGCTATGATTTCGGCGCCTGGCGCGACGCGCTGGATACGCTGGCTTTGCCGCGCGCCGAGACGGAGGCGATCTTTCTCGTCAATGACAGCGTCTATGGCCCGTTCGGCGATTTCGCCAGCGTGCTTAGCGGCCTCGACTTCGAGCGGGCGGAGATCTGGGGCCTCACCGAAAGCTGGCAGCATCGCTACCATTTGCAATCCTTCTTCCTGGCCTGCGGCGAGGACGCCATCCGCAGCGACGCCTGGCAAAGGTTCTGGCGCTCGGTCCGGCCGGTGCCGTCGAAAGAGTGGATCATCCGCCATTGCGAAATCGGATTCACCCGCAGCCTGCAAAAGGGCGGCGTGATCTGTGCCGCGCTCTTCCCCCAATCAGCCTTGCTCGACGCGCCAGAGATCGCGCGGCTTGAGGCGCTGGTCGCGACCAATCCACCCCGCAACAGCAAGGCCGGCGCCCGCGCGCTCCATGCGAGACGCCTGCTTCGGTCGATCCGGCGAGGCCGCCAAGACCTGAATCCCTCGATAGACCTATGGCGACAACTGCTTTGGGCCGGCTATCCCTTCGTCAAACGCGAATTGCTGCGGAAAAATCCGAGCCGCATCTCTGACGTTTTCGACTGGGAGCAGGTGGTGACCGAAACGAAGATGAGCGACCCGCAGGCGCTGGCCGATGAGTTGCGCGTGGCGCTCGGCCCCAAGCTGCAATCGGTTTGGAATGTGCCGGACGGAGACGAGAAAGAAGATTTGGACTTGATCGAGACGTCGAACCATTCGTGAGGCGGACGGCTTGCCTCGTGCCGTCACCTCAGTCTGGAGGCGCCACAACCAGCCAGCGCTGTGCCGCTAGGTCGTCAGCCGATTTTGCCTCAACCCAGTGGTCTTTCCCCGAGATAAGATGCTCCTGCTTCCAGAAAGGCGCGCCGACCTTTAGCCAGTCGATCAAAAAGCTCGTCGACTCGAGCGCCGCTTGGCGATGTCGCGCCGCCGTCAGTACAAGAACGATACGGCCGCCCACGGGGATCCGGCCGACGCGGTGAATGACGCGGCAGCCGATGAGGTTCCATCGCGCCTCCGCCTCCTCCGCCACTCGGCGGATCGCGGCCTCGGTCATCGCGGGATAATGCTCGAGCGTCATCGCCGTGATTGCCGAATGACCCTCGCCGCCACGGACCACGCCGAGGAAGGAGGCGATGCCGCCGATCTCGCCCGGCTCCGACTGCAAGCAGGCGATCTCGGTCGCCATGTCGATGTCGTCCGGCCCGACGCGAATGAAGGCCACTTGCTTAGCCGCCAGTGATGGGCGGGAAGAAAGCGATCTCGTCACCCGGCCGCACAATTGTATCGAGCTTGGCGAAATCCTGATTCACAGCGCAGCGGACACGCGCGGTTTCAGCCAGCGCCTCGACATAGCCGGGACCTCGCAAGCGCAGCCAGGCAATCAGGTCGGCAACAGTTACCACGGAGGATGGCGGCGTCACCTCCTCCTCGCCGAGGCCGATGCGTTCCCTCAACCAGGCGAAATAGAGAAGCTTCATCGGCGATCCTAGCCTGGAGCGGGAGCCGCGCGAGACTAAGCGGGGCGGAGACCGCTCCGCCGCTCGTCCAGATTTACTTCGGCGTATTGATCGTGCTGATGGTGCCGTTCGGCATGACCAGCGTGCTGGTGCCGTTGCCATTGGGGATCAGGATGCCGCCGCCCTGGCCGTTGATCGGCGCGACAGTTTGGTAGTTCGGCGTGCCGCCGGTGACCGTCGTCGGACCCGCTGGGGTCTGAATGGTGGTGCCGAGCTTGGGCATGCTGTCGGGGGGCGGCGTCGCGTAATCGGCTCTCCCGGCTCCGGGCGGGACTACCGGCATGCCTAGGCCGGCGCCTGCTCCGGTGCCGGCATTTGGCAGCGCGCCTGGCCCAGTCCCGGCGGGGCCCCGGATCGTGCCGGTTCCGGTGCCCGGCGTGGGCACACCCCCAAGAGGAGAACTCGGCCCGCTCAGGTCCATCTGCTTCTGAATCTCGGCGAGGGTTGGCATCGCGGGAATCGAGGTCGGCCAGACGTCGCCGGTATCGGGGTTGATGACAGGCTGCTGCCCCGGGCCGCCATCGGCGCGCTGGATATTGGCGCTGTCGCCGACCGGTCGATTCGGGTTGCCGTTCAGGCCGTGGGTATCACCCAGGAAGTGGCCCATGCCGGTGCAGCCTGACAGGAAGACTAGGCTGCACAAAACTGTCCGACGCATAGGGTCAAATCCTTATTCTGGCCACAGAGCAACATGGAACCGGCTGCCGGATCCCGCTCTGCCATCACTGCATGCCATGTGACGGGTTAAACCATCAAGAAAGGTGAATCTTAGACTGATTTGTTGCACTTTCCGAAGCGGCCCCTCGTGCACCCGGCGTCGCCGCGTGCCGAAGACCCGCTACCAGGTAGTCCCAGCCGGTCGCCAAGGTGAGCGCCGCCGAGATCCAGAGCAGGATAATGCCGATCAGCCACACTGGCAGGCCAGGCAGGCCGATCAACCGCGCCGTCTGATCCCCCGCCAGCAGCATTCCGAGCGCCAGCATCTGCACGCCCGTCTTCCACTTGGCGAGTCGCGTCACCGGCAGGCCGACGCGGATGCCCGCGAGAAATTCGCGCAATCCGCTCACCAGAATCTCGCGCAGCATGATGACGATGGCGGGATAGAGACCCCAGGCTCCCAGCCTGCCGGAGCCCGCCAGCATGAGGAGTGTCGCGCCCACCAGCAGCTTGTCGGCGATCGGATCCAGCATCCGGCCGAAGTCCGAGAACTGGCGGCGGCTGCGCGCGACACGGCCATCGAGCCAGTCGGTTATCCCCGCCGCCGCGAAGACGAGACAGGCCGCGAAGTCGCAGCTCGGCAATCGCAGCGCCGCCAGGGCGATCAGCAATGGGATCGCCGCGATACGCGAGAGCGTGAGGACATTGGGCAGGTCGGTGATCATGCGATCGGGAGAATAGGCGCGGCGGGCCGCTCAGGAAACGGATTCCATCCGTGCCCCCGGATGAAAATGGGCATAGACGCGCTGGGCGGTGGCGCGGTTGATGCCGGGAACGGCCGCGAGGTCGGTCAACCCCGCCTGTTTCACACCCCGCGCCGAGCCGAAATGATGCAGCAGCGCCCGTTTGCGCGCGGCCCCTACGCCCGCGATCTCATCGAGTTCGCTCTGCGACAAGCCACGCGAGCGGCCGACGCGGTGGCTGGTGATGGCGAAGCGATGCGCCTCGTCCCGCAATCTTTGGAGGAAATACAGCACCGGGTCGCGCGGCGGCAGCTGGAAGGCGGTCCGGCCGGCACTGTGGAACCATTCGCGCCCGGCGTCGCGATCCGGACCCTTCGCGATCGCGACGAGCGGGATATCGGCGACACCCAACTCCTCCATCACCATCCGCGCGGCACTGAGTTGGCCGGCGCCGCCATCGATCAGCACGAGATCGGGCCAATGCGGATCGTCGCGATCGGCATGTTCCTTGAGCGCCCGGCCAAAGCGGCGTTGCAGTACTTCCTTCATCATCGCGAAGTCGTCGCCCGGCGCGATCGGGCCGCGGATGGAGAATTTGCGGTACGCCTGTTTCATCAGCCCCTCGGGCCCGGCCACCACCATCACGCCATAGGGATTGGTGCCCATGATGTGGCTGTTGTCGTAAATTTCGATCCGCTCGGGCGGCGAAGCCAGGCCAAACAGCTCCGCCGTGGCGCCCAGCAGCTTGGCCTGTCCGGCGGTCTCGGCGAGGCGCCGCTCCAGGCTTTCCCGCGCATTGAGTTCGGCATGCGCGACGACCGCCCGCTTCTCGCCACGCTGCGGCACCGCCAGGGTCACGGAGCGCCCGGCCTTGATAGACAGCGCCTCGGCGATTAGCGCCTCCTCCAACACTGGCTGGTTGAGCAGCAGCAAAGGCGGCGGCGGCTTGTCCTCGTAGAACTGGGCGATGAAGGCGGCGAGCACCTCGCTCACCTCATCGGCCTTGGCATGGGTGGGGAAGAAGGCGCGGTTGCCGTTGTTCCGGCCGCCACGGACGAAGAAGACCTGCACGCAGGTTTGGCCGGCGATCTGCCAGGCGGCGACGACATCGGCGTCCTGCAAGCTCGCCGGGTTGATGACGCCGGTGCCCTGGACATGGGTCAGCCCCCGGATGCGGTCACGCAAGGTGGCCGCCCGCTCGAACTCCATAGCCTGGGAGGCCTGGTCCATCTCGGCCGCCAGTTCCTGCTGAACCGTGGCCGCCTTGCCCGAGAGGAATGCTTTCGCCTGCGCCACGAGCAGCGCGTAATCCTCCGAAGCGATGCGCCCGACGCAAGGGGCCGAGCAGCGTTTGATCTGAAACAAAAGGCAGGGACGGGTGCGGTTGGCAAAGACCGTATCGGCACAGGACCGCAGCAGAAACAGCCGCTCGATTGCCGTGAGGCTCTGGTTGACCGCCCAGGCTGAGGCGAAAGGTCCCCAATAGCTTGCCTGTTTCCGGGTCTGCGCGCCGCGGTGCTTCACGATCTGCGGATACGGGTGGTCTTCCGCCAACATGAGCCAGGGGTAGCTCTTGTCGTCCCGCAGCACGATGTTAAATCGCGGGCGCAGGCGCTTGATGAGGTTGGCTTCGAGGAGCAGCGCCTCGGCCTCGGTATGGGTCGTGACGATCTCCATCGTCACGGTATCCATGACCATCCGCCGCAGCCGTTCCGGCAATCTACCGAGCTGCGTGTACGAGGTGACGCGCTTCTTCAGACTGCGCGCCTTGCCAACGTAGAGCGCGTCGCCTTTCGCGTCTAACATCCGGTACACGCCCGGCGTCAAAGGCATGGTTTCGAGCGCGGTCTCAATTACTGAGACACCACTCGGCGCCTCCCGCGTTTCGAATTCGCCTGTCATCAAGATGTTAGTGGTGTCGTTAGTCATGCCGTCGGCTTGAGCCCCGATGCGATCAAAGTCATGTTTAGGCCTGTGGGTAACTCTGTGGGCAATCCCCCGTGGGCTAGGCCCGACCTAGGCATCGCCGACCCTCGCGGAGGGTGAACATCACAAATCGCATTATGTTTCAAACTATTGATTTTGTGGCTTTCCGATCTTACGGACGCTTAACGAAATCAAGAGTGACTGACACAGTGCTGTAACTATTGAGCCTTCGGGGCGGGAGTGGACAAGCTCTGCTGGTAGCGCTGGATCTCGACGCCCGCTGAGGCTGCGTCGGCGAAAACTGTGAGCTTCTCGACGCGCAAACGCACCTCTTGCACACGCTTGTCAACAAGACAGAGGACCGCCAGGCGCTCCGCCAAAGTTTCCACAAGCGCTACGTGTTCCGCCTGTATCAGTCGCCTGATGCGACGAGTCAGGGCATCGTAATCAACCACCCGATCGATCTCGTCCGGCCCTACCCCGTCGGTGTGATCCAACCCGTTATCGGTCACGCCCAGGTCAATGTTGATCCGGATCGGCTGCCGCCTGAGGAGTTCGTGCGGATAGATCCCGAGGAGCGCCTGCAGCACCAGGTCGCGCACGAACACGCGGCGTAAGGGAGGTGGCGGGGATGTCATTCGGGCAACTCCACGCCCGTACCCCACTGCAGATGCTGCCCGCCATCCAGCGCCAGCATCTGGCCGGTGAAGGACGGCATGCCCAAGATCGCCATCATGGCATCCGCGATCTCGACCTCGTTGGTGCCATGGCGTAGCGGGAGGCTGCTGCACTGCTTGTCGAACTGCTCCTGCGTCTGGCGCGGGCTCGGCAACGCGGGACCGGGACCAATCGCCGCGACGCGGATGCGAGGTGCGAGGGCCAGAGCGAGGCTGCGCGTCAGGGTCCAGAGCGCCGACTTGCTCACCGTATACGAAACGAAATGCGGCGTCAGCGACCATACGCGCTGGTCGATCATATTGACGACGACGCCCTTCGCCGCCTCCGGCAGGCGGCGCGCGAAATCCTGGGTCAGCACGAAAGGCGCGCGGAGATTGGGCTCCATATGCTCGTCCCAGCTCGCCCGGGTCGCGTTGTTCCACTCGTCCCGCTCGAAGGTGCTGGCATTGTTGACCAGCACGCCCAGCGGCCCGAGCGCGGCTTCTGCCGCTGCGACAAGACCCGTTACCTCAGCTTCAACAGCGAGATTTGCCCGCAGCGCGAGCGCCCGGCCGCCGCGTTCCGTGATGGCCTCAACGAGGCTCGCGGCCTCGGCCGTGCTGGCATTGTATTGCACCGCGACCGCGAACCCGGCCTCGCTCAGCCGCTCGACCATCGCGCGGCCCAATCTCCGCGCACCACCCGTGACTAGGGCGGCACGCGGTATCGCCGTCTCCACGATCATCGGCGCGCCCGGCGCCCCGGACCGCCACGGCCGCGACGTTTTTCCGGATCGTAGCCGCCACCGCCCGGCCCTAGCGGCTCCGGCGCCCAATCCCTTTTCCCGCGCACGCCCGAACTCGGCGGCGGCGCCAAGCCAAGATCCAGCGCCTCCAGCCGCTTAAGTTCGTCACGCAGGCGGGCGGCCTCCTCGAACTCCAAATCCGCTGCCGCGGCGCGCATCCGCTTCTCGATCTCGGCGATCGCGGAGCGCAGATCCTTGCCCACGAAATCGGCCAGGCTGGAATCCTTGACCGGCGCCACCGTCACGTAATCCTGCTCGAACACGCTATCCAGCACCTCGCTGATATGCTTGCGCACGGAGATCGGCGTGATGCCGTGATCGGTGTTCCACTGCTCCTGCTTCAGGCGCCGCCGGTCGGTCTCCTCCAGCGCCGCCTTGAGGCTGCGGGTCATGACATCGGCGTAGCAGATCACCCGGCCATCCACGTTGCGGGCGGCCCGGCCGATGGTCTGGATGAGGCTGGTCTGGGAGCGCAGGAAGCCTTCCTTGTCGGCGTCCAGGATTGCGACAAGCATGCATTCGGGGATGTCGAGCCCCTCGCGCAGCAGGTTGATGCCCACGAGCACGTCGAAGACACCCAGCCGCAGGTTGCGGATGATTTCGATCCGCTCGAGCGTATCCACATCCGAATGCAGGTAGCGAACCTTGACGCCCTGCTCCGTCAGATACTCGGTCAGATCCTCGGCCATGCGCTTGGTCAGCGTCGTGACCAAGGCCCGGCCGCCGCGATCTCGCACAAGGCGAACTTCCGCCAGTAGATCGTCTACCTGCTTCTCCACAGGCCGGACTTCGACGACCGGATCGATGAGTCCGGTCGGGCGGATCACCTGCTCGGCAAAAGCGCCGCCGGTACGTTCCATTTCCCATGGGCCAGGCGTCGCCGAGACGAACATGGTCTGCGGGCGGAACTGCTCCCATTCCTCGAAGCGCAGCGGACGGTTATCGGCGCAGCTCGGCAGGCGGAAGCCGAATTCCGAGAGGATCGACTTGCGGGCCGCATCGCCGCGCGACATGCCGCCGATCTGCGGCACTGTCACGTGGCTCTCATCGACGATGAGGAGGGCATTCTCCGGCAGGTATTCGAAGAAGGTCGGCGGCGGTTCGCCTGGCGCCCGGCCGGTCAGGTAGCGGGAGTAGTTCTCGATGCCTTTGCAGGCGCCGGTCGTCTCCATCATCTCGATGTCGAAGGTCGTGCGCTGGTTGAGACGCTCGACTTCCAGGAGCTTGCCCTCGCCTTGTAGCTCGTCCAGCCGGTCCTTCAGTTCCTTTTTGATGCGCCCGATCGCCTGGTGGAGCGTCGGACGCGGCGTTACGTAGTGGCTATTGGCGTAGACGGTGATCGTCTCCAGCTGGCCGCTCACATTGCCGGTCAGCGGGTCGAATTCGGTGATGGTCTCGATCTCGTCGCCGAACAGGCTGACGCGCCAGGCGCGATCCTCGTAATGGCTCGGATAGATATCGACGGTCTCACCGCGCAGGCGAAAGGTGCCGCGCTGAAAGGCGGCGTCGTTGCGGCGATATTGCAGCTCGACCAGCGCTTTCGCCAGAATGTCGCGGTCGATCTTGCCGCCAACCTCCAGCTTCACGATCATCTTGGCGTAGGTCTCGACCGAGCCGATGCCATAGATGCAGGAGACCGAGGCGACGACGATGACGTCGTTGCGCTCCAGAATCGCCCGCGTCGCGGAGTGGCGCATGCGGTCGATCTGCTCGTTGATCTGCGCGTCTTTCTCGATGTACGTGTCGGTGCGCGCGACATAGGCTTCGGGCTGGTAGTAGTCGTAGTAGCTGACGAAATACTCCACCGCATTGTCGGGGAAGAAGCTCTTCATCTCGGAATAGAGCTGAGCCGCCAGGGTCTTGTTCGGCGCCAGGATCAGCGTCGGCCGCTGCACGGCCTCGATGACCTTCGCCATGGTGAAGGTCTTGCCCGAGCCGGTGACGCCGAGCAGCACCTGGTCACGCTCGCCGGCGTCCATGCCCTGGATCAGCTCGCGGATCGCGGTGGGCTGATCACCTGCCGGCTCGAACTCCGACACGACACGAAACGGTTTGATGGTGGGCCGCACCGATTGCTTCTGCGGCATGAACGTCAGCAACGGGGCGGATGGGGCGAGGGCTTGCGACATGCCGTAAAGATAGTCGCCCAATGGGTCCGGGGCGAGAGCCGCATGGGAGACCTGTTGATACCCGGCCGGACCTAGCTCAGGGCGGCAGCCGCGACCCTCACGAAATGATCGATCGAGCCTGAGCCAGGTCGGCCTCCCTCAAGGCAAGCGCCCGATCCTCGATTTTCGCGACAACCCTTAGGCCAAGGCTGTTTGTGAGAAAGGCCGACTCGGCGCCCCCTAGATCGGACTCCGTCACGCTACCTTCCTCCGCGAACCCCGCCTCCAACAGCAGCCCTCGCGCGATGCCCGGAAGGGCACCATCGGCCACTGGCGGGGTCAGCCAGCGGCCATCGCGGCGGAGGAACAGCGTCGCGGCGGTCGCCTCGGCGATGGTGCCGCGCGTGTTGAGGAGCAGGGCGTCATCCATACCGGCCCGCGCCGCCTCCTGTCGGGCAAGGATGCCATCGCCATAGCCAAGCGCCTTAACGCGGGCGAGCGGGGACATCTCATTGCGGCAGGTGCCCCGCGCGATCACGAGTAGCGCTGGTGCGGGCGGCGACACAATCGGCGCCGCGGTGATAAGCAAAGTGGGAGTAGCCGCAGCGGGCGGCAGAACACCGCGCGGTCCGGCGCCACGCGTCACCGTCAGCCGCAATGACCCGACGTTCTGGTTCGCGGCGACCACGGCCGCCGCCGCGCCAGCGAGCGCGTCATCGGACCAGGGCAAGGGCAGAGCCAGCACCCCAGCCCCGCCCCGCAGCCGCGCCAGGTGACGGGGGAAATGGGCGATCACGCCAGCAGTTACGCGAATCGTCTCGAAAAGGCCGTCGGCAAGAAGGAAGCCGCGATCGGACGGCAGGATCGCCGCCTCGTCCGCAGCGCGCAGCCTACCATCGAGCCAGAGCATCATGGCGCTGGCTCCGAGAAGGCGGCGAGCAAGGGCGCGATCTTGACGCGCATCTCGTCGTATTCCGCCGCCGGCTCCGAGTCGGCGACAATCCCTCCGCCGGCCTGCGCGATCACCTCGTCCGCCGAGACGCTCAGCGTCCGAATGATGATGTTGCTGTCCATCGCGCCATCGAATCCGATCCAGGCGACCGCGCCGCAATAGGCGCCCCTGGCCGCCATCTCGACGTCCTCGATGATCTCCATGGCCCTGATCTTGGGCGCGCCGGTGACCGAACCGCCGGGGAAGCTCGCTCTCAGCAGATCGACCGGCCCCAAACCCGGCCGGAGCCGCGCCGTCACTTCCGACACCAGATGATGCACGGACGCGAAACTCTCGACGGCGCAGAGGCTTGGGACGGCAACGCTTCCGGTGGCCGCCACCCGGCCGAGGTCGTTGCGCATGAGATCGACGATCATGAGGTTCTCGGCGCGGTCTTTCATGCTCATGCGCAAGGCCTCGGCTTCGGCCAGATCCGCCTGCGGCGAAGCACCGCGCGGCCGGGTGCCCTTGATGGGCCGCGTCTCGACGCGTCCAGCGCTGTCGAGGCTGAGGAACCGTTCAGGAGAAGCGCTCAGCAGAGCCTCCCCTGTGCCCCAGGAGAGATAGGCCCCGAAAGGCGCGGGCGAACGGCGACGGAGTGCCAGATAGAGGTCGAAGGCCGCCATGCCCTCTGGCTTGGCGGCACGGAAGCTGGTCGTGACATTGGCCTGGAAGATATCGCCGGCGCGAATGTAGCCGAGCACCGTCGCCACCGCGTCCTCATAGCGACTCCGGTCGAGGTCGGGCTGCCACGCCGAGTCGCAGCCCATCCAGGTGGCGCGGTCCCGCGCAGGCCGAGCGAGCCTCGCCTCGGCCTCCGCGACGCGGGCCTTGGCGCGACCCCGTCGCAGGACGCCGGGCGGCGCGGGCAGCCCGGAAGCGCATAGCCAGACACGCCGCTCGCGATGATCGAAGGCGATCACGATGTCATGGAAGGCCACAGCCATATCGGGCAGCGCGGCAGGAGCGTGGCGGCGCGGTAGCCGTTCGAGATGATGGGCGAGGCCGTAGCCGAGAAACCCGACAGCGCCGCCCAGAAACGGCACGGGCCCCTTAGTCGGAGATGTCCGAAAGCTCGCAAGTTCAGCTTCGAGAACCGTGAACGGATCACCAGGCTTCAGGACACCATCGATAAAGACCCGGGTGCCTCGCGCTACGATGTGTCGGAACGGATCAGGCGCCAGATAGCTGTATCGGCTCCGCCTGCTCTCCGCACGCAATGAACCGGCGTCCGCGCTGTCGAGCCAGGTCAGGTGCGGCGCGCCGGCCCAGCAGGCCGCGGCGGCAGCGGGCTCCATCCAGTCCCGCTCCACGACCAGCAACGCGCCGCCCTCCCCGCTTCCCAAACCCGGCGCAATCAAGCACGCTGGCGGATGGCTGGGAAACGAGGAGGTGCGTCATCGTTCAGAGTCTCTCATCGACCTCGAACAAGGCCTGGGCGCGCGAGAGCCCGATATCGGCCAGCATATGGTCGTCCATCCGCTCAACCTCGCGGCGCAGCGATGCCTGCCGCCGGATACGGTTGATGTAGCTGGCCGTCGCGTGCCAGATCGACACCGGCGAAACTTCGATATGCCGGCCAAGCCGGATGGTCTGGATAGAGAGCGACATGACGATCTCCTTTTCCGCTTTGTCGTTGAGGAGAGAATGATGCAGCCATCCGCATTAGAAAAACGAATTGTATTTATCCTGAGGATCAGGCATTTTGATGCTCATGAGCCGTCCTCCCGCCATCGATCCCGACCTGCTTCGCGTCTTCGCCTTTATCGCGGAGGAGCGCAGTTTTACCCGCGCCGCGCAGCTCGTCGGGCGCACGCAATCGGCGGTTTCCATGCAGATGCAGCGGCTCGAAGCGCTGCTCGGCGCGCCGCTTCTCCATCGCGGGCGCGGCGGCAGTGTCGAACTTACCCGACACGGCCAGTTCCTGCTTGAACGCGCGCATCAGATGCTGGCGCTCAATGACGGCATCTGGTCGACCTTCCACGAACCCAGCATCAGCGGCGCGGTCTGCCTCGGCACGCCCGACGACTATGCGCTGCGCTTTCTGCCCGCGAGCCTGAAGCGTTTCGCCGAGAGCCATCCGAGCGTCGAGGTCGAGGTCGTCTGCGCGCCATCGGTCGAACTCGCCGCGCGGCTGAAGGCCGGCATGCTCGATCTCGCGCTCATCTCGGAAGGCCAGAAGGTGGAGGGTGGCACCAGCACGCCGCTCTGGCACGGCCCCTTGGTCTGGGTGACCTCGAAGCGGCATTCCGCCCATCGGCTGGATCCGCTGCCCCTCGCTCTGGCGGCCGGCGATTGCTGCTGGAGGTCGGCGGCGATCGACCGCCTGACTGCGGCGGGTCGGAGGTTTCGCATCGCCTATACCTCGGCCAGCCAGATCGGCTCGCTGGTGCCGGTCATGGCGGGTCTTGCCGTGACGGTGGCGCCCGCGACCATCCTGCCTGACGAGCTAAGGGTGATGGGCCATGAGGATAATGTCCCTTCCCTCCCCGACTACCAAATTATGATGACGAAGGGACGTGAGGCGCGGCAGCCGGTCACCGACCTGCTGGCGGATTATATCGAAGAGACCTTTCTGCAGGATTCCGAGAAGCCGCTACGCGCGAGTCCCGGCCTCGCCGCCTGAGGCAAGGCTGGCCAGCCCAAACTCAATTGGGCTCCGGCGTGCTGAGTGATTTCATGAGATCGAAGACGCGCTTGCGCACCCCTGGATCAGTGATCCGGTAGTAAGCCCGGACGACCTCAAGCGTTTCCCGTTTGTTCAGCGGCTCGTCCGAGAAGCCTTCCTGCTGCTCAGCAAAGGCGAGCACAGAGGATCGTCCTCCGCCGCTTTCCTGGCCGCCGGCACCGCCCAAGGCTCTGGGCATATCGTCGAAGAAGAAGCTGATCGGCACGTCCAGGGCGCGCGAGAGGTCGAAGAGCCGCGACGCGCCAACGCGGTTCATGCCGCGCTCGTATTTCTGGATTTGCTGGAAGGTCAGGCTCAGGGCATCGCCGAGCTTCTCCTGGGACATCCCGAGAAGCGTTCGTCGCAAGCGGATCCGCGACCCGACATGGACGTCGATCGGGCTCGGCCGGCCATCTCGCTCTGGCCGCTCCTGACCTACAAGGTCGCTCATTCAGGACGCCCGTGGCGCCAAAACCGCTGTACCCAAAATTTGGA
The DNA here is from genome assembly GCF_009765865.1 of Acidisoma sp. L85. Lineage (GTDB taxonomy): Bacteria > Pseudomonadota > Alphaproteobacteria > Acetobacterales > Acetobacteraceae > Acidisoma. Next base: position 379,844 of record NZ_LMUQ01000076.1, on the reverse strand, counting down.
TGCTCGCGGAAGTGGAGCGTGTGGGGTCGCCCGGTCTCGATCCGGATTTTTCATCGTAACTCGACAACCCATGGGGGAAAAGGTGTTCGTCAAGGAATTGTTAACTTAGCGCTCAAAACTGTCAACGTAGCTCTTGGCGCCTCGACACAACCATTCGACGTAGCTCCGTTACACCGTCACATTTTTACTCAAAATCCTTAAAGATGAGATTACGCCCAAGAAAAGAGTCACTACCGCAAAGATGAGCGGGATGGTCAAGCCGCCTCGACCGAAGAGTGTCGGAGGGAGTGGCGGCGGCAATGCGCGAACCAAAACACCCGTCCGCCCTATCCCCAATCGACCGAGTTCCCGGCCGTAGGCATCGAAGACGGCCGAGATGCCTGTGTTGGCGGCGCGCGCCAGTGGCAATCCCTCCTCGACCGTGCGTAATCGTGCTTCCGCGAGATGCTGGCGCGGTCCACTGCTGTTGCCGAACCAGCCGTCATTGGTGACCAGGGCCATCCAGGCTGGGCGATCCCTCGCCACGATGATCTGCCCGGAGAAGATCGACTCGTAGCAAATCAACGGTCCGACCGGGGGTAACCCCAGCAGATGAAGTGTGCGCGGTCCTATCCCATGGCTGAAACCTTGCCCGGGCAAAATCTGGATCGGCATCCAGGCCGGCTGATACTCCCCGAACGGCACGAGATGCCACTTGTCGTAGATCGCTGCGAGCGGACCCGCCCCATCAACGGCTGCGAGACTATTGTAGTAGCGTTGGCCATCACCCAAACGGATAGTACCCGCCAAAACGGTTACCCCTGGGCCAACGGTCTCCGCGATCGCCGCACGCGCCCCCGCATCCGACCCGAGGAAGAAGGGCGAGGCGCTCTCCGGCCAAAGAACCACGACTGGTCGCTTGCCGTCCGTCTGCGCTAAAGCTTGCTCGGTTAGCCTAAGGTAGCGGCGGAAGAGCGTCACGGCGCCGGCCTGATCCAGAACCTGCCCCGTCGCGGCATTGCCCTGTATGATGGCGACCAGCGGCTGCTGAGGCTGGGGGAGCGGCTGCAGGATGGAGAGGCGCAGTGCTCCTGCGCCAGCCCAAAGTAAAAGGAGCGCCAGCGAGGCCGCCGCACCGCGCCGGCCGAGAACCGGCAATCCGCTTGCGATCAACGTCAGGATGGTAAGGCCCAGAACGCCAATCCAAGCCGCGGGCTGGAGGAAGATTGTCCCGATCGGGCCGGGAATTGCCCAGTCGGCGCCCCAGGGGTTCCAGGGGAAGCCGGTCACGACGAATTGGCGCACAAAGTCGGCGAGGCCCCAGGTGCCTGCGAAGACCAGGAGTCTCGGCAAGCCCGGCGCTGCCTTCCAGGCCGCAAGGCACGGCACCAGGATGAACAGGGCCAGGATGACCGCCAGGCCCGGCGCCGCGAAAGGCACGAGCCACCAGAACTGCGCCGCTTCGAGAAGGATCGGCTCGGTGATCCAGTAGAGCCCGATAAGGTGGTGACCGAAGCCAAAGGCGAAGCCGATCCAGGCGGCCTGCCGCCAGCTCGCGGCGCGGCCGACCAGCCAGAGCATCCCCGGCACCGCGAGCCACAGGGCCGGCACGAAATAGAGCGGCGGCAGGGCCAGGGCGGAAATCAGGCCGAGGGCGAAAGCGTAAAGCGGGGAGTGGCGCATGCGCGCCGGCTACAGGGGTGCGGCCCTGTCGGCAAGGCGAGTTCTGCGAGCGCTGGCACAGAGTGTGATTCTTGCGTAAGGCGAGTTTTTCAAGCTCGGAACACTATGCTGACCCTTCCCCTCCTCGCGCTCGACGCAAGCTCGACACGATGCGTGGCCGGGCTATGGGCGGATGGCGCGATGCGTGGCGAGATCAGCCGCGAGGGACCGACAGGCGAGGCGGCGCTACTGCCTCGCCTGGTCGCCGATCTCCTCGACGCCCAGAGCGTAGCACCCCGGAACCTGGCGGGGGTCGCGGTGGTCGTGGGGCCCGGCAGTTTCACCGGCATCCGCGCGAGCCTCGCTTTTGCCCATGGTCTCAGCCTCGCCGCTGGTTGCCCGATCATCGCTGTCACAGTAGCGGAGGCGCTGGCGGAAGGCGTTGGGCCACGGCTGGGCGCGGGTTTGTGGTGCGCGCTGGATGCCCGCAAAGGCCGCGTCTTCCTGTCGCGGTCCGACGATCCGGCGGATTGGCTGGCGACGAGTGTCGATGCGGCGCCGATGCCGGATGGCACTGTGCTGATAGCCGGCGATGCCGCGATGCCGCTTTGCGACGCCCTTGCCGCGCGCGGTGCCGCGGTCAGCCCTGTCGCGGCACGCCGCCCGGAACTCGC
>NZ_LMUQ01000076.1:299546-377424 GCF_009765865.1 Acidisoma sp. L85 | reverse complement strand
CCGCTCTATACCGCCCCGCCACGGGCTTTGCCGCCGCGCGGGGGGTTGCGCCCGCCGCCAGGCTCCGCCTCATGACGATCGAGCGAGTCGGCGCGGGCCATGCCGCCGTTCTCGCGGCGATTCATACGGCGAGCCTTGCGGCGGTCACACCTTACGGCAGCGGTGGCGAGGTCTGGGGCGCCAGTGCCTTCGAGGCCCAGCTCAGCATGCATGGCGTGGTCGCGCTGCTCGACCGGCGCGGCGGCATGGCGTTGGTCCGGATAACGGCGGACGAGGCCGAGTTGCTGACGATCGCCGTCATCCCATCGGCACGCCGTCGCGGCGTCGCACGCGGGCTGCTGCTGGCGCAGATGGCAAACGCGAGCGAACTCGGCGCGCGGCAGATGTTCCTGGAGGTCGCGGTCGGCAACCGCAACGGGCTTGCGCTCTATCGGAGCCTCGGCTTCGAGGATGTCGGGCGGCGGCGCGCCTACTACGCCAATGGTCAGGATGCGCGGGTGATGCGCGTCGCTCTACCGGTTGCCACCGCGACCTGGCGGCGGCAGTCTCGGCCTATGCGCATCCATGTTCACAACGGCTCCGCGCCGTCCATTTTCACGGTCAAAGAAACGCAATTCGCCGAGGCCGCGGCACGCGCGGGCGCCGCGCACGCGGTGAGTTTCGGCAACTCGGCGGAGGCGCTGAAGGCGGTGCTGCCCGAGGTCGAAGTCCTCGTCTCCGGAACGGGACCACTCGCTGAGGTCCTGCCGCTGCTTCACCCCGAGCATGCACCGAAGCTGCGTCTCATCTTCACTGTCGCGGCGGGTATCGACAGCCTCCCGCGCGACCAGATGCCGCCGGTGCCCTTCATCAACAATCGCGGCGCGCATACTGAGAAAGCAGCGGAGTTCGTCACCATGGCGCTGCTCATGCTGACGAGCGGCATGCCGGGGTTCATCAAGGATCAACAGGAAAAACGGTGGGAGCAGCGGTTTTTCCGAGGGCTGCGCGGCCGCAAGCTGACGGTGCTCGGGCTGGGCGCCATGGGCGGCGCCTCGGCGGAGCAGGCGGCGCATTTCGGCATGGAGGTTACCGGCATTCGCGGCACGCCCAAGCCGCATCCCGCCTGCCGCAGCGTCGTTGGCGTGGAGATGCTGGACGCGGTGCTGCCGGAAACCGAGTTTCTGCTTGTTTCCTGCCCGCTGACCGACAAGACCCGCCACATCGTCGACCGCCGGCGTCTCGCTTTGCTGCCTAGGGGCGCCTTCCTCATCAACATCGGCCGCGGCCCGCTGATCGAGCAGACGGCGCTGTGCGACGCGCTCGACGGCGACCATCTGGGCGGAGCGGTGCTCGATGTCTTCGACCCGGAGCCGGTGCCGGTCGATGATCGCATCTGGACCACGCGCAACCTGGTGATGACGCCGCATGCCGCGGTGGATGATGTGGTGAGTTACATCCCCCGTTCGCTGGACGTTTTCTTCGCCAATCTGGCGGCGATGGAGACGGGTGAGCCGTTGCTCACGCCGGTGGATTTCGCGCGGGGATATTGAGCGCGTGGCTAAATCAGAAACACACGCGGGCGGGCATTGAAACACTTTGTTAGAACCAACTCATCAATCCTCTCAGCGGTGGCGCAAACTTGAGCGCTCCAGAACAAAAAGAGGATAAATACGGATGTCGTCTGCTTTAGGAGCTTACGCCCCCAATCATCATCTGACTGTCTACGAGCCCTATAGAGCGAGGTATGGCCAAGCGCCCGGTAACGCGACGTATGACCAACCTGGATGTGAAAGGTACGGTACGCCAACGGTCCCTGTGCGATACCCGATTTACGGGAGACTCTTTCATCCAGCACAACAGACTCAGTCTCGAGCAAGTTATTTGCCGCCGCGACCCGAGTTCGGCGGAAGTATGCCGCCGCCCGCCGTCTTCAATGAGCCTTGGGCTAAGGAAAACGACGAGCCTGGGTCCTTCTACTGTTGGGGACAACGGTATCTATTCGAGTACGAAGGACCCGTTCCAAAACAGCCGCCGACGCCTCGTACCGAGTGCACGAAGCCTCTCGACTACTACACTCAGAGCAAACTCTAGAGGCGTCACCGCCCGCCCGACACCGTGACGACCGTGCCCGTCACATAGGAGGCCGCCGGAGACAACAACCAGGCCACCGCCTCGGCGATGTCCTCGGCCTCTCCGATGCGGCCGAGGACGACGCCGCTCCGCGCGGCGAGCGCGCGCATTTCCTCGGTCGCCATGTCGGTCGCCGTCATGCCGGGCGCGACGGCATTGACGCGGATGCCCTCCCCGCCGACCTCGTTGGCGAAGCCCTTGGTGAAGCTCTCCACCGCGCCTTTGGTCGCCGCATAGGCCGTCAGCCCCGGAAGACCACCCGTGCGGGCCGCGATCGATGAGATATTGACGATACCGCCGCCTTGGCCGCCATGACCGCGCGACATCCGGCGCACAGCCTCCCGCGCGCAGAGAATTGTGCCGAGCACATTGACCGCGAAAATGCGTTCCAGCGCGGCCGGCTCATGCGCATCCACCCGGCTCACATCACCTGTAATGCCCGCATTGTTGACGAGCGCCGTCAGCGGTCCAAGGACTCGATCGGCGGCGGTGAACAACGCGCCCACCGCCACGGGGTCGCCGACATCGCCGGCGAGCGCCTCGGCGCGGCCGCCGGCAGCGCGGATCTCGGCGACGACGCTTTCAGCCGCCTCCGCCCGCTGGGCATAGTTCACGCCGACGGCGTAACCACGGGCCGCCAGGATGCGGCAGATGGCGGCACCGATGCCTCGGCTCCCACCGGTAACAATCACAACCCCGGACATCGTGTTCAGACCTTTGCCACGTGTAGAAGGTTGGTGCCGCCCGACTGGCGGAACGGGATGCCGGCGGTGAGAACAATCTCCTGGCCCGGCTGGGCATAGCCTTCCTGCCGCGCGGCCTCGCGGGCCTGCTCGGCGGCATCCGTGAAGGAGTCGATTTCCGCAGAGACAACGCCATGGACCCCCCAGACAACGGCGAGACGGCGCGCGGTCTCGGGGCGCGGGGTCAGTCCGATAATGGGGCAATCCGGCCTTTCCCGCGCGACGCGGAGCGCGGTGCCGCCACTCGCGGTAAAGGCGACAATCGCGGAGGCGCCGATGGTATGCGCCACCTGTTGAGCCGCCGCGGCGATGGCATCCGCCGAATAGGGGTCGGGGTCCGGGCGAGAGGCGTTGGTGATGTCGCGCCAGCCCTCGTCTTGCTCCACCCTCGCCACGATCCGGTCCATGATATTGACGGCCTCGTAAGGGAATTGTCCGGCCGCTGTTTCGGCCGAGAGCATGACGGCATCCGCCCCATCGAACACCGCCGTCGCGACATCGGAGGCCTCGGCGCGGGTCGGCGCGGGCGCGGTGATCATGCTCTCCAGCATCTGCGTCGCCACCACCACCGGCTTGCCGAGCTGGCGGGCGGCGCGAACGATGCGCTTCTGCGCAAGCGGCACTTCCTCCGGCGGCAATTCCACGCCGAGATCGCCGCGGGCGACCATGACGCAGTCGGTCAAGCGCAGGATCTCGTCGAGATTTTCCAGCGCCTGGGGCTTTTCCATCTTGACCATGATCCAGGCCCGGCCGGCGGCGATTTCGCGCGCCTCGATCACATCCTCGGGGCGCTGCACGAAGGACAGGCCGATGTAATCGACCCCGGCCGCGAGCGCGAAGTCGAGGTCGATGCGGTCCTTCTTGGTCAGCGCGGGGATCGGCAGGATGACATCCGGCACGTTGACGCCCTTGCGGTCGGAGAGCGCGCCGCCGACCAGCACCTCGGTCTCGAGATGATCGTCGCGCTTGCGGGTTATGCGCAGCCGCAGCTTGCCGTCATCCAGCAACAGGTTGGTGTTGATGGCGGCGGCGGCGATGATCTCGGGATGCGGCAGGTTGCAGCGGCGGGAATCGCCGGGTGTCGCGTCCAGGTCTAGCCGGAAGGTCTGGCCGGTCTGGAGATGCACCTTGCCGCCGGCAAAGCGGCCAACGCGAAGCTTGGGGCCCTGAACATCCGCCAGGATGCCGATCGGGTGGTCGAAGCGGCGCTCGATCTCGCGGATCGAGGCGATGCGGGCCGCGTGGTCCTCGTGGCTGCCATGGCTGAAATTGAGGCGGAACACATCGGCGCCGGTCTGGAACAGCCGGGTGATGATCTCGGTGGTCGAGCTGGCCGGGCCGAGCGTCGCGATAATTTTGGTACGGCGATGGCGGCGCAGCCGCTGTGAGGCGATCGGCGTTCTTGAGAGCGACATGCGGGACGTCCCAGCTTGAATTGGCGGCCCGAGCGGCCGAGCGCATATCGGCCCGCCCCAGTGTCTCGGGGCAGGTCGATAGCCGCGGCATCAGCCATCATTGCGGGACGTGAATCAACCCCTACCGGCGTGAGAAGAGAGGGTGAAGAGCCCCCTCCCTATGCAGTCAGGCCGCCGCACTCTCGTCGTCGCGGCGCTCGCTGACGACGCGGTTCGCGAGGCTTGCCTGCGGTGCGTCGGTAGTCATCTTCGCGCTGATCCTGCCCCGGCTATGATGGACAGGTTGTGGTTCGCTGACCCAGCTATGGGCATGCACCAGGCCGTCGTCGAAATCGTGCAAATGGGACATCGGTCTTCTCCTATTCCGCCGCCTGGGCGGGGGTGTCGTGGAACTGTTCGGTTTCGGTGCTGCCGGCCATGGCCGTGGTGGAGGAGCGTCCGCCGCTCGCCGTGACGGCGACGGCATCGAACCAGCCGGTGCCGACCTCGCGCTGGTGGCGCGTCGCCGTATAGCCGGCGGCCTCCGAGGCGAATTCCGCCTGTTGGAGTTCGGAATAGGCCGCCATGCCGCGCTCCGCGTAGCCGCGCGCCAGGGTGAACATGCCGTGGTTGAGGCTATGGAAACCGGCGAGTGTGACGAATTGAAACTTGTAGCCCATGGCGCCGATTTCGCGCTGGAAGTCCGCGATCTTGGCGTCCGGCAGCTTCTTCTTCCAATTGAAGCTCGGCGAACAGTTATAGGCCAGCATTTTGCCCGGAAACTGCGCGTGGATGGCTTCCGCGAAGCGCGCCGCCTCTTCGAGATTGGGTTCGCTGGTTTCCCACCACAGCAGATCGGCATAGGGCGCGTAGGCGAGGCTGCGGGCGATCGCGTATTCGACCCCCTGCCCTTCCCGGATGCGAAAAAAGCCCTCCGGTGTGCGCTCGCCGGTCAGGAACGGCCTGTCACGCTCATCCACATCCGAGGTCAGAAGCTGCGCCGCGTGGCTGTCGGTGCGGCAGAGCAGGACCGTCGGCACACCCTCGACATCGGCGGCGAGGCGGGCGGCGTTCAGCGTGCGGATATGCTGGCTGATCGGCACCAGTACCTTGCCGCCGAGATGGCCGCATTTCTTCTCGGATGCGAGCTGATCCTCGAAATGGACCCCGGCCGCACCGGCCTCGATCATCGCGCGCATCAGCTCGAAGGCATTGAGCGGGCCGCCGAAGCCAGCCTCGGCATCGGCGATGATGGGCGCCATCCAGGGCTGGCCCTCATCACCCTCCAGCCGCGCGATCTGATCGGCCCGGCGCAGCGCATTGTTGATGCGCCGGACGACAACCGGAACCGAGTTGACTGGGTAAAGCGACTGATCGGGATACATCTCGCCGGCGACATTGGCGTCCGCCGCGACCTGCCAGCCGGAGAGATAGATGGCCTTGAGCCCCGCCTTGACCTGCTGCATCGCCTGGTTGCCCGTCAGCGCGCCCAGGGTGTGGACATAGGGCTCGGTCTTGAGCAGGTGCCAGAGGCGGCGGGCGCCCATTTCGGCGAGGGTATGGCGGATCCGGAAGGAGCCCGAGAGCCGCTCGACTTCCTGCGGCGTGTAGTCGCGGCGAATGCCGCTGAAACGTTCGGGGTCGTCTTGGCTGATGGCGTCCAGCATGGCGCGGTTTCCTTTGGCAGCGTCTCAGTCAATGTTTGACACAAGCTCGGCCAAGGTTCATCCGGGATTACAGTCTCACGATGGCAACAGCGTTGTTGGATTTACGGAGAGGCTTGTGAAGGCGTAAAGGCTTGTAAATGTCGCGTCCTCTCATCGGCCGCACGGTGCGCCGACTTCGTCAGGAGAAGGGCATCTCCCAGCAAGCGCTGGCGGCCCGGCTGGGCATCTCCGCGAGCTATCTGAACCTCATCGAGCATGATCAGCGCTCGGTAACGGCGGCGCTGCTGATCAAGCTGGGCGAGACTCTGGAGGTCGATCTCGGCGTGCTCTCCGGCGTGCAGGAACGCGACCGGGAGGGACGGCTGCGGGAGGCGCTTACGGATCCGCTGCTCGGCGCCGAGGCGGTTTCCGAGGCCGACATCGCAGCACTCGCCGCGATCCCGCAGGCGTCCCAGGCTGTCCTGGCGCTGTATCGCGCGCTGCGCGTGGCGCGGGAGGATGCGAGCGGCATCGCTCTGCCGAGCGGCCGCCGCATCATGCTGCCCAACGAGGAAGCCCGCGATGTCTTCCACGAGCGCAACAATCACTTCCCCGCGCTGGAAGCCGCCGCCGAAGCCCTCAGCGATGCGATGTCGAGCGAAGGCTCCTCGCTGGCACCCGCCGAACGCAACCACGCCATCGCCGAGCGGCTGCGTCAGCGCCACGGTCTGGTGGTGCGGGTAGCGCCGTTGCAGGGCGCGTTGCGCTCCTACGATCCGGAGGCGCGGTTGCTGATCCTGTCGGAGCAACTGCCGCGCGAAAGCCGGGGGTTTCACCTCGCCTTCCAGCTCATGCTGCTGGAAGCGCGCGACACGGTGGAGACGGCCGTCGCTCAGATCGCGCCCTCCTCGCCGGAGGCGGCGGGGCTTATCCGCATCGGTCTGCTCAACTACAGCGCTGGCTGCCTGTTGATGCCGTATCGCCCTTATCTGGCGGCTGCCCAGGCGCTGCGGCATGATGTGGACGTGCTCGCCGCACGCTTCTGCGTTTCGTTCGAGCAGGCCTGCCACCGGCTTTCGACGCTGCAACGGCCTAGCGAGCGTGGCATTCCGTTTTTCTTCCTGCGCACAGATCCGGCCGGGAATATCACCAAGCGGTTCTCGGCGGCCGGTTTTCCGTTCCTCCAGCATGGCGGCTCCTGCGCGCGCTGGGTGCCCCATACTGCCTTCACCACCCCCGGCGCCATGCGGGTCCAGGTGGCGCAATTGCCGGACGGGGCGACCTTTCTCTGCTTCGCCCGCACGGTCGCGGGACCGGCCACCGGCTGGGGCGATCCGCCGCCCATCCGTGCCGTGACCTTGGGTTGCGACGTGAGCCACGCCACGGAACTGGTCTATGCGGATGGGTTGGACGTCGCGCGCGGCGTCACCGGCATCGGTCTCGCCTGCCGTCTCTGCGAGCGAGCGGATTGCCGCAGCCGGGCCTTTCCGCCGCTGGAGCATCGTCTGGCGCTCGATCCCTATATGAAGGGCAATAGCCCCTATCGTTTCGAGCCGCGGCCCCGCCCCTAGCGCGGCTTGCGACGCGCGGACGGCACAGGCATCTAACGGCCACGAGACTTAGAGGAACGAGCAATCATGCAACGCGAGTCGATGGAATTCGATGTCCTGATCGTGGGCGCCGGCCCCGCCGGACTCGCCGCCGCTATTCGCCTCAAGCAGCTCGAACCCGAGACCTCGATCTGCATCGTCGAAAAGGGCAGTGAGGTCGGCGCCCATATCCTGTCAGGCGCCGTCATCGAGCCCCGCGCCCTGGACGAGCTTCTGCCCGACTGGCGCAACATGGACAGCCCGATCAAGACCGAGGCGAAGGACGATCGCTTCTATTTCCTCACCGAGAAACACGCCTTCAAACTGCCGACGCCGCCCCAGATGCATAATCACGGCAATTACATCGTAAGCCTCGGTGATGTCGTCCGCTGGCTCGCGACGCAGGCGGAGGGGCTGGGTGTGGAGATTTACCCCGGCTTCGCGGCCGCTGAATTACTAGAGGAAGGCGGCCGCATCGTCGGCATCGCCACGGGCGACATGGGCCTCGACAAGAGCGGGCATCCGGGCCCCAACCACCAGCCGGGCATGGAATTGCGCGCACCCTATACGCTCTTCGCCGAGGGCTGCCGTGGAAGCCTGTCCAAGCAGCTTATGGCGCGCTTCGATCTCAGACGGGGTGTCGATCCGCAGACCTATGGGCTTGGCATCAAGGAGCTGTGGGAAATACCGGCGGCCAATCACAAGCCGGGCCTGATCGAGCATAGCTTCGGCTGGCCGATGGATCGCAGCACCTATGGCGGGTCCTGGCTGTACCATTTCGGCGACAATCTGGTATCCTACGGTTTCGTCATCGGGCTGGACTACAGCAACAGCTGGATCTCGCCCTTCGACGAAATGCAGCGTCTGAAGACCCACCCGCACATTCGGAAACATTTCGAGGGCGGGCGGCGCATCAGCTATGGCGCACGGGCGCTCAGCGAGGGCGGGTTACAGTCGATCCCCCGCCTCACCTTTCCCGGCGGCGCGTTGCTCGGCGATGCGGCGGGGTTCCTCAACGTGCCGAAGATCAAGGGCACCCACGCGGCGATGAAATCCGGCATGCTGGCGGCCGAAGCGGTAGCGGAGGCGCGGGCGACAGGATCGATGGAGCCCAGCAGCTTCACCGCTAAGGTGCGCGGGAGCTGGCTGCACGAGGAGCTATCCTCAGTGCGAAACATTCGCCCGTCCTTCGCGAAGTTCGGCAACCTCGGCGGCTTTCTCTACTCGGCGATCGACACCGTGCTGTTGCGCGGCAAGGCGCCCTGGACCTTCCATCACCCGCATGCCGATAACGAGACGCTGGAACCGGCCCGCGACGACGATCGCATCGTCTATCCCAAGCCGGACGGTGTGCTGACCTTCGACCGCCTCTCCTCGGTTTTCATCAGCAACACCAACCACGAGGAAGGCCAGCCGGTGCATCTGCACCTGCGCGACCCGGCGGAATGGTTGCCGGTGAACTGGGAGAAGTTCCGCAGCCCGGAAAGCCGCTACTGTCCCGCCGGAGTCTATGAGGCTGTCGGAGTCGCGGAGGGTCATCCGCAGTTGCAGATCAACGCGCAGAACTGCGTCCACTGCAAAACCTGCGATATCAAGGACCCGATGCAGAACATCGACTGGGTCACGCCCGAGGGCGGCGGCGGCCCGAATTATCCTGGCGGCATGTGAGGCGAACGATGACCGAGATCGACAACACGATGCGGACGGAGCTGGAAGCGGCGGCCTTCCGCAGCCTGGTCGCGCATCTGCGCGAGCGGACCGATGTGCAGAACATCGACCTCATGAATCTGGCCGGCTTCTGCCGCAACTGCCTCTCGCGCTGGTATCGCGAGGCGGCGGAAGCGCGCGGCGTGGCGCTGCCCGACCCCGACGCCCGCGAGATCGTCTACGGCATGCCTTACAAGGAATGGCAGGCGCTCCACCAGAAGTAGGCGCCTGCGGCCGCGATTGGGCAGATCGGCTCAGAGTGAGCCGATCGAGCGTTTCTTGGCCCTCTGAGATCCCGATCAGGCGCTAGAGGCGCGTTTCCTGCATCTCCGGCAAGAAGTTGGAGGGGATGCGCGGCGGAACCTGCCGGTAGCCCGGATCGTTGTAGTACCAGTCGTAGAGCCGATAGCCGCCGTAGGTGAGCGCCGTCCCCGCTGCCAAGACACCCACAACCGGCAGCGCGTATGAATAGACTGGCCAATCTTCGCCCATTTTGGGACTGATGCGGGTTTTGACGCCTCCGGACAGCCCCGGGGGCGTCCCCCAGTAGGTTTTATTGGGCCTGTTATCGCCAAAATTGGTGATCGCGTTGGACACCGCACCCGCAGCGCTGACGATATTGCCTTTGACCCACTCCCAAAACCCCGGCGGCGACGGACCACCGCCGAAGCCGCCTGTTGCTCCGTAACCTGCACCATCCTTCGCCTTCAAAAGCGTACCGAAGCCATCTTTCTGCGGTCGCGCATCAAGCGATGAATTGTTTGCCTGTCGCGTGGAAATGCGGATGTTCGAGGTATCGATGCCCATAGCGCGATCCCTTCAATGAGGACCTGCAGCAAACATCTCAAAGGGTTTACACAATATTACTTTAGGTGCCGATTTTGAGTCTCGATTATCTTTTCTTAACGATGATTTCGTTTGCGGCCTTTTCCGCCCCTGAATGGTTCCGGCCGCTCGGGGCAGCGGGAGTGGTTCGAGAGATGGATTGGGCCGGTGTTCGATTGACCACAGCCGCTACGGCGGGCCGATGTGCTCTTTTCGCCGATGCCGCGGCCTGGTCGCGCATCTACTCGAGCAGTCCGATGTGCAAAACATCGACCTCACGGATCTGGCTAGCTTCTCCCGCAGCTGCCTCTCCCGCTGCTATCGCGAGGTTGCTGACACGCGCGGCGTGGCGCTGCCCGATCCCGATGCCCGCGAGATTGACTACGGAATGCCTTACAAGGAATGGCAGGCGCTCCCTCCAGAAGTAGGCGCCTACTATAGGGCGGGATGAAAGCAGATCAGGATGAGCCGACGAAGTTGCCCTTCTTGCGCTCCTGAGAGCCTGATCAGGCTTCAGACGGAGGCTCGCCGGATCGGCGGCAGGACTTCAGCCGGATAGGGCGATTGGACCAGCTGGTAAGCGGGGTCGTTGTACCATCTGTAGAGCCGATGGCCGACATAGCCGCCAGCGCCAGCAAAAGTAACGACAACGACGGCCGGCAGAACGTAAGGATAGATCGCTTCACCCGCCGCGTATCCCTGTTCGCCCGCTGCGTATACCGGCTCACCCCCGCCCGATTTGGGACGAAAGGTTTTGTTTAAGTCCGGTCGCATGTACCTAGGCTGGTACCCAACGACCGCCCTATATGCGGTGCTCGCGGCGCCGGAGATACTGTCTCCTACCGACTTCCAAAATCCCGGCGGCGGCGGACCGAAGCCGAAGCCACCGGTTTCCCCAAGGCCAACACCATCTTTCATTTTCTTGGGCTTCAGCAGTTCGCGAAACGCATCTTCCTGCTGCCGCAAAGCACGCGATGCAGGATCTGCTCGTGAAGCGGCGATGCGGTTGTTCGAGGCACCGATGTTCATAGCGCGCAACCCCTCAATGGAGATGCGTAGGGAGCCGCCTAAAGCGTTTACACAATATTACGTTGCGAGCCGTTTTTGGTTTTCATCTATCATTTGTAAACTTCGATCTCGTTTACGGCCTTTTGCGCCTCTCAACGGTTCCAGCGCTCCCGCGGCGGCTGTGATTCGCGACATAGGAAGGGGCCTGGGCGCGGTTGACCATCGCCGTCCGGGCGGGTTAATGCGCCCTCCCCCGCCGTTGCCCGAGGAGTTACCGACATGGCGCTCGACACCACCGAAACCGCCGATGCCGCCTCCCACAGCAATATCGCGGCCGACCGCCTGCGCAGCATCATCGAGCGCATTGAGCGGCTGGAGGAAGAGCGCAAAGCGCTCGGCAGCGACATCAAGGACATCTATGCCGAGGCGAAATCGGCGGGCTTCGACGTGGCGGTGCTTCGCCAGCTGATCCGCATCCGCAAGCAAGAGCCGGCGGATGTCGAGGAGCAGGAGACCCTCCTCGACGTCTACCGCCGCGCCCTCGGTATGTGACGCCGGGTGGCGCTACAGCGCCGCCAGCACATCCTCCGCCCGGCTGGCCTCGAAGCTGCCGGCCTCCTCAACGCCGAGGAACGTCACCTTGCGGTCGTCCGCGACCAGCGCGTAGCGCTGCGAGCGGATGCCCATGCCACGGCCCATGAGGTCGAGCTGCAGACCGAGCGCGGAAGCGAAATCCGCCGAACCATCCGCCAGCATGATGATGCGGTCATCCACTGCCCGGTCCTTGGCCCAGGCGCGCATCACAAAGGCGTCGTTGACCGCGATGCAGGCCACGGCATCGATGCCCTTCGCGCGAAAAGCCTCCGCATTCTCGAGGAAACCGGGTAGGTGGCGCTCGCTGCAGGTCGGCGTAAAGGCGCCGGGAACGGCGAAGAGCACGACCTTGCGGCCGCCGAAGATTTCGTCCGTCGTCACCGCGCGCGGGCCATCGGCTGTGGCCTGGGTCAGCTTGATGCTGGGGATGGTATCGCCGACTTTGATCATGGGATGCTCCGTGCTCTCACGTTGAACGCGAAGTCCTAACCCCGGCCCGCCGCCGAGTCACCTAGGCGCGAAGACCTCAACGACACGCGGCATCGTGCGATACCGCAGAGCGCCCCGCTTGCGGAGGAGCCCTGGCCGCGCCAAATTTCGAGGATGGCCAAAAAGCTCGCATCCTTCGACTCCGACCCGCCCGCGCCTACGCCCGCGTCAGAGGAGGCGGATCGCCGGCTGACCGGCCAGATCCTCGCCGCGATGCCGTTGCTCGATGACCCGCGCTTTGCTCATAGCGTCATTCTCGTCTGTGCCCACAATGCCGATGGGGCGATGGGCATCATCCTGAACCGTTCGCTCGACCGGCCGAATTTCGAGGGGCTGCTGAAGCAGCTCGACATCAGCCCGGTGCCGCCGCAGCGGCAGATTCGCCTTTGCGCCGGCGGCCCGATCGACAGCGTGCGCGGCTTCGTCCTGCACACGCGGGACTGGACGGCCGAGAACAGCCTGGCGGTCGATGAGGATTTCGCGCTGACCACGAGCCTCGACATCCTCAAGGCGGTGGCCGAGGGCAATGGTCCTCGCGAATGCCTGCTGGCCCTGGGCTATGCCGGCTGGGGACCCGGCCAGCTCGACGAGGAATTCGGCAACAACGCCTGGCTATCGGTGCCCTCGGACGAGGCCCTCATCTTCGACGCCGACAATGGCAGCCGCTGGCGCCGGGCCCTCGACAAGCTGCATGTCGATCCGGCGTTGCTCTCACCAACCGCTGGGCACGGCTAGGCGGGGGCGCTACGGCGCATGATGACCTTATACTGAACCGCGCCCAAAAGATCCGTCATGGCACGCGAAGGCGTGCGGGGCACCCCGTGCCATCCACGCCTTACTTTTGTGAAGCTAGCAAGGCGTGGATGCTCGGCCTTCGCCGAGCATGACGAGGTGGAATGACTGCGGTGCAAATTAAAGACATTCCACGCTAGCTTCGGATCATGTGGCGGTTGAGACGCGCTTCGGCGAAGCCGAATCCGCGGGTGATGATGAAGGTCAGCACAATATAGATCGCCCCCGCGATAAGCAGCGGATTGGTCGAGTAGCTGACCGCCACAAGCCGTCGCGCGACCCCTGTCAATTCCATGAGCGTGATGGTGCTCGCCAGCGCCGTGGATTTGAGCTGGATCACCACCTCGTTGCTGAGCGCGGGCAGCATCAGGCGATAGGCGCGCGGCAGGATGATGCGGCGATAGGCAAGCGCCCGGCTCATGCCAATGGCGGTTGCCGCCTCGCGCTCGCCATGCGGCACCGCCAGAATGCCGCCGCGCACGACCTCCGCGAGATAGGCCGCCATGTTCAAGGTCAAAGCGATGAGGGCGCAGGGATAGGCATCGCGCAAGAAGACCCAGGCGAAGGAGTGACGGAGAAAGGCGAATTGTCCGAGGCCGTAATAGATCAGGAAAATCTGGATCAGCAGCGGCGTGCCGCGAAAGAAAGCGGCGTAGCAGAAGGCGACACTCCGCAGCACAGCGCTATGCGATAACCGTGCGAGCGCCAAGGGCAGGCTGAGCACGAAAGCCGCTACGACCGAGATCGCGACGAGCTGAATGGTCAGCAGCGTGCCAGCGATGAAGCCTGGGCCGTCGTAATTCGTCCAGAAGGCGGAAAGCGTGTTCATCGCCTCATCTCCGCAGCACGCCGCGGCTGGAGAAGCGCTCCAACGCGTGAAACACCGGCGTGGAGCCCGCGAGAAGCAGAAGATAGAGAAAGGCAGCGACAAGAAAGAACGTGAAAGGCGCGCGTGTGACCTGAGCGCCGATATTCGCCTTCTCCATGAGTTCCTGCAGCCCAAGAACCGAAACCAGCGAAGTATCCTTCAACAGATTCTGCCAAAGGTTGTTGAGGCTGGGCAAAGCAACGCGCCAAGCCTGTGGCAGATGAATGCGCAGAAAAACATGGCCCGGCCGCATGCCAAAAGCACGTCCCGCCTCGATCTGGCCATGCGGCACCGCGAGGAAAGCGCCGCGAAACGTCTCCGACGAATTGCAACCGAGCACGAGGGAAAGCGCGAAGACGCCACCCGCGAAGGGGCTGAGCTGCGCGTCCGCTTTGGTCACCATGTAGATGAGATTGGTGAGGCCGAAATAGCAGATCAGCAGGATGACGAATTCCGGAATGCCCCGGATGAGATTGGTGACCGCCGTCACCACCCGCCGCAACACGACGTTCCGCGACATCTTGGCACCCGCCAGCAACATGCCGAGCAGAAGGCCGCAGACCAGACAGGTAAAGGCAAGTTCCAGGGTGACGGCGACACCGACAAGCAACTGCCAGCCGTAACCCTGGAGATCGATCACGTGATGACCCGCGACATCACCGTCATCCCCGGTGAAGAATGCCCGAGCATGACGGCGACAGAATCGGCGCTAGGACTTCGGCGCCATGCTGAAAGGGAAATATTCCGCGTTCACCTTGGCAAAGGAACCATCCTTAAGCACCTGAGTGATCGCGGCGTTCAGCGTATCGCGCAGCTTGGTGTCGTCCTTGCGTACCGCCATGGCGGTATTGCCTGAGCCCAGCGTCGCCGGATCGACCAAAGGCTTGCCGAGGTAATCGAACTCCGCCTTGCCGCCCTTGCGCAGGAAATCATAGGCGACGGGCTGGTCGCAGACCGTGGCGTCGATCCGCTGCGCCTGCAGATCCTGAAAAGCCTGGTCCTGTCCGTCATAGGATTTGACGGTCGCGATACCCTTCAGAGTCTTGTTGGCCCAGACTTCCTCAATCGTCCCGCTCTGCACGCCGATTGTCTTGCCCTTCATCGTGGCCGGATCCTCGGTGATCGCCGAGCCTTTGGGACCGACCACCACGACGCCGTTAAAGGTCACGGGCGAGGTAAACGACACGCTTTTCTCACGCGCATCGGTGATGCCCATCTGCGACAGCACCGCGTCGATCTTATGCGCATTGAGCGCCGCGATCATCGCGTCGAAACTCATATTCACCCATTTGCACTGGATCTTCGCGACGGCGCAATATTGGTTGCCGAGTTCGATCTCCATGCCTTTCAACTGGCCACTGGCGGCGGTGTATTCGAAGGGCGGATAGTCCGCCTCGGTTCCGATGCGCACGACATCCTGCGCATAGGCATGCACCGTAAACATCGCGCCGCCCGCGATCACCGCACCCCAAAGCCAGTTTCTCATGAGACGCCTCTTTCTCGTTTTGCAGTCGTGAACATCAATGTGTCAGCATCCGCGAGAGGAACTGACGGCAGCGCTCGGAATTCGGGCGCAGGAAGACCTCGTCGGGCGTGCCCTCCTCCTCCACCCGCCCCTGATGGAGGAAAATGACGCGGCTCGCCACGCTGCGGGCGAAGGCCATCTCATGCGTCACCACCAGCATGGTGCGGCCCTCCCGCGCGAGATCTCGCATCACGGCCAGCACCTCGCCCACCAGTTCGGGATCGAGCGCCGAGGTCGGTTCGTCGAACAGCATCACGGCGGGTTCCATGCAGAGCGCGCGAGCGATGCCGACGCGCTGCTGCTGGCCGCCCGAAAGCTGCACCGGATAGGCATTGCGCTTTTCGGCGAGGCCGACCTTGGCGAGCATCGCCTCGGCCCGCTCGGTCGCCTCGCGCTTCGACAGTCCCAGGACATTGCATGGCGCCTCGATGAGGTTCTGCAGCACCGTCATATGGGTCCAGAGGTTAAATTGCTGGAACACCATGCCGAGACGGCGGCGAATCCGCTCCACCTGGCGGCGGTCGGCGGGGGCCTGGGTGCCATCCTTGTGGCGGCGCATGGCGATGAGCTCGCCATTGACCCAGACCTCCCCGGCATTGGGCATTTCGAGCAGGTTGATGCAGCGCAGCAGGGTCGATTTGCCGGAGCCGCTGCTGCCGAGGATGGCGATCACATCATGGTCATGGGCAGTGAGGGAGACGCCCTTGAGCACCTCGAGGGGGCCGAAGCACTTATGCAGGTCCTCGATCCGGAGCGCCTCGGCGGCCGTCCCGCGCGGCGTGCTGGCGTCGAGGACGGTGGTGGTCGACATGGCGATGGGCCTCCGCTGGGCGAGGGCGAAGTTGGGTGGACGGGGTGCGGGTGTCAAGCTGGGGGTGTGGGGTGGGTTTGATCTCGGGCGGGGACTAGTGGGCGATTTTGCGGCGTTCCGCTTAAACCGCTGCTCCTGCTTCACCTCATGGGCCACGGCGGGGCATATCCGCTGCTACGTGCCTTCTTCGGGGCGGTCCGATGGTAAGTAGATCCGGACTCTTTGAGAAGTATGCCGACAATTGGCCTCGCCGGGCAGGCTAAGCCAAGATGCGCGCTCTACGGTGAATTTCGCGATTACAGCTTCATGCCTCAATCATAATAAGACGAAAGCCACGATATCGTTTTCGAAGCGCCATGCGAATGACGACGACCGCCCAAACAATGCCGATCACTCCCCCTATTGACGTAGCCAAAACCACACCAGCATGCCCCAGCGACACAAAGAAATGTCGGAAGATTACTATCCCGACGCCCGACAAGGCTCCCAGCCCCACACCTCCGACAAATCCTCGCCAAAGAAAAAGCCAGTAAATGCGGAATACTCTACCCCAGGTGATATCGATCGGCTGCATCCCGAGATCCTAACCTATTCAACGTTAAGAACTCGCAAATTCCTGTCGTGTTCAGTTGGCCGGCCGGTCGAAAGAGCGTCGGTAACGAGATGGCGGCGGCGCAGGGTGTTGTGGGCAGCTTATAAACGACGACGGCTGAGGCCGGGGTGAGTGGAGGCTGGATATGGCGCTGACGCGGAGTTTCAAGGATCTGGTGCAGACGCGCATCGCGCGCGAGCCCTCTTTCGGCGAGGCGTTGCTGCGCGAGGGGATCGACGCGCTGTTAACCGGCGACGTGGACACCGGCAAGGCGATCCTGCGCGACTACATCAAGGCAACCGTCGGCTTCGAGACACTGGGCAAGACGGTCGGGGCTACCGAAGAGCCTGGTTCGGATGCTTGGTCCTCGGGGTAACCCGCAGGCGGGGATTTTGTTTTGTATTATCGGTATCTAGAGAGGTAGGTGTGGGGGTTCGATCGTAAGGGAAGATACTAAAAGCGCTTCTCAATGTTCCTCTGGATGTTATTCGTCTGCCGTTAGGTCGGTTAGAATATATGACCGCTTCGAGAATTGAGACCGCTCGATAGTTTTGATTGAAATTGTTGCCAACCAGCGGCGTCCAAGCTCGAGGCCTTCATCCTTAATGCGGCTCAAAAATGCTTGACTGAGCTGAGAGCCAGCCACACCAGTTATAGTCTCATCATTATCTTCGCGAACAAAGTCGAATGTCCTGGCAACAGGAGAGAGTCCAACGAGTTTTCCCCTTACCTTTTCTTCTCTTTCAGAGATGCTGCTATCATTGGCTCGAAACGACGCGCGACTTACGGCTTGTCTGTTAAAGTAACGCTCACGGTCACTTTCTATTATACGCAAAGTCCCTTCGGAATCTTGCAAAGCCTTTATCAAATCTCTCAAACTGATCATCAGACGGTTATCAATATTGTCGAGAGCTTTTTCAAACTCCAAGTCCTCTGCATAGGCAAAGTGATGTATTAGATCAGTGACTTCAGAAATTGCTATCTTTACGGTCGAAGCGAACAGTTGGGGCTCCTCCGCTCCCTCTTCCTCAAGCACGAACCCGAATGAGCCATGCAATGTTCCAGTGATATTTAGCCGCGCTTGTACGCGATCGGGGATCGGACCACTCTGACGAAAAGTACCGTGAACACGGCCGACGGCCTGCTTTGTGATCAAATCCTGATATGCTGCGAGACTGCGAGCAGCAAAGTCTGTATCGATTGAGCGTGATCCTTGCACTCGCGGGCCACCGAAAACCAGCGTCGCGGTACCCGTCGTATCTGTGGAAGTATCTAAAGCCTTTATCTCCTCGGCGACCGCATCGCGGCGACTCCGAAGCGAGATTGATGTCAACAGCGCATCTGACGGCACTTGATCGACCAAACGATTTAAAGCTGCCTGTTCTGCGAAGAGAATGTCACGGGTTAGCTTACGGTTCACAACGCTCTCCTCTGCGACAGCGCAGCTCCAGCTAGCGCATCGGCCGCAGGATCAGGGAAAGGAACCTGCAGGATCCCTTTCCACTCCCCATTCCGGCTATGACTGAAGAGACCGTACCAATAATGCGTCAACGGCACCAAGCTGGCAGACTCTACGTCTAGTTCCACTATATACGCATCACAGTTAAAGTCGAGTTTTGAGGCCGGCATGAAAAGCCCCGCTAATGTGGAAAGTTCAGCCTCGACGAATTGCGTCCATTGCGCGGGCGCCCTTACTGAAATCGGCCGTGAACGAACGAAACGACATCAATATCACCTGGGGGACGACCCCGCAGATTTTCGCAGTCCTCAACGAAGCTACCCGCAATCCACTGGAAGCCGGTAAAACCAAGCGCCTCAAGCTTCTCTCGATAGCGAAGTAGACCCTCTAACATGCTCCCTCTGGTTATCGACGTTGCGAAGGTAGTTGCAAGATTTGCCATGTCAGTAAGGTAAGGTGCCCGATCGGCGGACACCGCCGGATCGCCACCCAAGAATGGAGGCAACAAACCAGAATGAGACAGAGAAGGAATCATTAGCGTCACAAGATTATGGAATGGTTACGATATCGGTAGATTTTGGGCCGGGATAGCCCTTTCCTGCTCTGACGTAACTCGATCCAGGGTTTTGAGGGCGATCTGTCTCCGTCTATCGCCCCAAAACCCCCAACACCCCCTCCCCATATCGCTCCAACTTACTCGCCCCCACGCCCTTGATCCGCCCGAGCGCCCCCAGCGTCGCCGGCCGCAGCGCCGCCACGTCCCGCAACACGCTGTCGTGGAAAATCACGTAAGGCGGCACAGCCTGCCGTCGTGCCTCCTCGCTCCGCCACGCCCGCAAGGCCGCGAACATATCCGCGTCCTCTGGCGCCACATCCGCCGGCGCGGGCGCCTCCCCGCGACGCGCGGTGCCGCGCTCGCGGGGCAGGTCCTGCGCCATCTCGTCCGCGCGCAGCATCACCGGTTGCTCGCCGCGCAGGATGGGGCGCGCGGTATCCGCGTCTAGCGCCAAGGTCGCGTAATCGCCCTCGCCCGTGCGCAAAGCGCCGCGCGCGATGAGCTGACGCAACACGCCGCGCCAGAAGGACACGCTGCGGTCCCGTCCGATGCCGAACAGCGGCAAAGCATCGTGGTGATGGCGCTCCACCGCCTCGGTCTTCTCGCCGCGCAGCACGGACACCACATGCAGCGCGCCGAAACGCTCGCCGGTGCGGTAGACGGCGGAGAGCGCCTTGCGCGCCGCTTCCGTGCCATCGAACAAAGCCACCGGCGAGAGACAGGTGTCGCAATGGCCGCAAGGCTCCGCCAGTTCCTCGCCGAAACAGGCGAGCAGCGTGCGGGTGCGGCAGGCGGTGGTTTCGCTGAGGGTGATCATCGCCTCCAGCCGCTCGCGCATGACGCGCTTCTGCGTCTCGGGCGCCTGGCTCTGCGTGAGCCAGTGACGCGCGCGGCCGATATCCTCTCCGCCATACAGCAGCAACGTGTCGGCGCGGTCGCCGTCCCGTCCCGCGCGGCCGATCTGCTGGTAGTAGCCCTCGGGGCTATCGGGCATGTCGAGATGCACGACGTAGCGCACATCCGGGCGGTCGATGCCCATGCCGAAAGCGATGGTGGCGCAGATGATGACCGGCTCGCCGGAGCGGAAGGTCGCGAGGTTCGCGCGTTTTTCCTCGGGCGCCAGTCCGGCATGGAAGGCGAGCGCGGGCAGACCCTTTTCGCGGAGACGCTGGGCGGTGCGCTCGGTCTTGGCGCGGCTGCCGCAATAGACGATGCCGGCAGCACCTTCATGGCGGCGCAGGAAGCTCGCGAGCTGCGCCGTCTCGCTGGTCTTGGGACTCGCGGCGATGTGCAGATTGCGGCGATGGAAGCTGGCGGCGAAGACTTTCGCCTCCGGCATGTCGAGCGCTTGCAGGATGTCCGCGCGCGTTCGGGGATCGGCGGTGGCGGTCAATGCGATGCGCGGGACATTGGGGAAGCGCTCGGGCAGGCAGGCTAGCGCGCGGAACTCGGGCCGGAATTCATGGCCCCAGGCGGAGACGCAATGCGCCTCGTCGATCGCGATGAGAGCGATGTGGAGGCGCGCGAGGCGATCCATCATGCCGTTGGACAGCATGCGCTCGGGCGAAAGGTAGAGGATGTCGAGCGTGCCATCCATCAGCGCGCGAAACACCCGCTGGCTCTCCTCCGGCTCCAGCTCGGAATGCAGCGCGCCGGCGGAGGCGCCGAGCTGGCGGAGGCCGGCGACCTGGTCATCCATCAGCGCGATGAGGGGGGAAACGACGATCGCGGTGCCAGAGCGGCAGAGGGCGGGCACCTGGTAGCAGACGCTTTTGCCGCCGCCGGTCGGCATCAGAACGAGGGCGTCGCCGCCCGCCACGACATGCTCGATCGCCTGTTGCTGCAGGCCGCGAAAGCCCGGGAAACCGAAGACGCGGTTCAGGACCTCGGCTGGGTCGGCGAAAGGGTGCAAGGCTGGGTCCGTCTCATCAGGCCCCCCCTCCTTTACAGGGATGGGAGCCTGAAGGCGATGAGCGGTCAGGCCGTTTCGATGCTCCAGACCACGGCCCAGGGGCCGAGTGCCGCGGTCTCGGTAGTGTTTTCCGTCCAGATGATGCGGCCGATGGCAGCCGGCGCGCCGCTGACGGATTGAGCCGAGAGATTGGCGAGGAGTCGCAGCCGCCGAGTCCCGGCCTGCCACACCACCGACACGGCGCTTTCGCCCAGTTCCTCGTAGGTGCCACCTCGCGTGATGGCGGGGATCAGCGGCACGACCTCGGCACGGCGCACCGCGAGGATGTGGCGGAACCAGTCCAGCGTGTTCTGGTCCAAGCTGTCCCAGGGCAGCTTGGCGGAGTCGAAGGTGCTGTCGGCGAGAGGATCGGGAATGTGGTCGCGCTTCTCGGGATCCTGGAATTCGGGGAATTTGGCGAACTCCTCGCGGCGTCCTTCGCGCACTTTATCGGCAAGTTCGCCGTCGAAATCAGCGAAGAATGGGAAGGGCGTGGTCGCACCCATCTCCTCGCCCATGAAGATCATCGGCGTCTGAGGCAGCAGCAGCGTGACGGCGGAAACCGCGCGCACCGCTTCTGCCGACGCAATCGCCGCGAGGCGTTCGCCGAAGGCGCGGTTGCCAACCTGGTCGTGATTCTGCGCGAAAGCCACGAAAGCGGCGGGTGGCAAATGGCCGCTCGGTTCGCCACGCGTCTTGCCGCTATATTCCATGTGCTCGCCTTGGAAGGCGAAACCCTCGGTCAGCGCGCGCCCGAGAAGATCTGTGCGGCCGCGATATTGCCCGTAATAGCCGGCACTTTCGCCCGTCGCCGCGACATGCAGAACGTGATGCACATCGTCGTTCCATTGCGCGGTGTAATGGCACGGCTTCCCCGGCGCCTCGCGCTCCAGCCGATGCGCGCCGTTTTCCTCGTTTTCAAGGATGAGGTGAATCGGGCGGTCGGTGATGGTCTGCCGCACGGTGTCAGCGAGTTCGACGAGCAAATGCGGCTTGCTGTCATCGATGATGGCATGCACGGCGTCGAAGCGCAGGCCGTCGAAATGGTATTCCTCGAGCCAATAGAGTGCGTTCTGGATGACGAAATCGCGCACCGGACGGCTGTGCTTGCCGTCGTAATTCACTGCCGGACCCCATGGTGTGTGGTGACGCTCGGTGAAGAACGTTGGCGCATAGACCGGAAGGTAGTTCCCGTCCGGTCCGAAGTGGTTGTACACGACATCGAGCAGCACCATGATCCCGCGCTCATGGGCGGCATCGATGAGCGCCTTGAGATCCTCGGGCCGGCCATAGGCGCTGTCGGGTGCGTAGAGCAGCACGCCGTCATAGCCCCAGTTCCGGCGCCCGGGAAAATCGGCAACCGGCATGATCTCGATCGCCGTGATGCCGAGATCCGCGAGATAGTCGAGCTTGCCAATTGCCGCGCGGAATGTGCCCTCGGGCGTGAAGGTGCCGATGTGCAGCTCGTAGACCACTGCCTCATCCCACGGCCGTCCGCGCCAATCGGCATCCTTCCAGTCATAGGCTGCCGGATCGATGACCTCGCTGGGGCCGTGCACATCCTCGGGCTGGAAGCGCGCGGCGGGATCGGGAACTTGCAAACCGTCCTGCAGCACGTAGCGGTAGCGCGAGCCGGGATGCGCGCCGACCGTCACAAGCTCGAACCAACCCTCCGGCTGATGCGCCATCGCCACCGGCTCGCGGTCGTCGATCACGATGCCGATATGCGTCTGGCTCGGCGCCCAAAGGCGAAAGCGCACGCCGCCTTCATGCAACTCCGCGCCCTGCGGCAGGACGTGGCTTCGCGTCACGCTCATGCGGCGGGCTCATCGACATGGGCGAGAACGAGCACGGAGCGGCCTGTCATCGTATAAACATCACCGGTGTTGAATTTGCTGTCCGAGCCTTCAGGGATATTGGTGTCGAGCACCATCTTCCAGCCTTCGCCGCCGAGCGTGTCGGGAATGGTGAAGTTCACGCCATCCGCCGCGCCGTTGAAGACCAGCAGCATGGTAGCATCACCGCCACGCTTCTTAATGCCCGTCGCCTGCGCCCGGCCGTCGATCAGCATGCCGAAACACTTCATGCCCTCGTCGCCCCATTGCGCGTCATCCATTTCCTCCCCGGATGTGTTGATCCAGGTGACGTCCTTGACGCCGAGTTCCTCGTTATAGGCGCCCGTCAGGAAACGTGTGCGGCGAAGGATCGGGTAGCGATGACGCAGCCCGGTCAGCGTCTTGACGAAGGCGATTAGGTTTTGCCCCTTCTCCTCGATCTCCCAATTGACCCAGCTGATGTCGCTATCCTGGCAATAGGCATTGTTGTTGCCCTGTTGCGTGCGGCCGAATTCGTCGCCGGCCAGCAACATCGGCGTGCCTTGAGCCAGCAGAAGTGTCGTCAGCATGTTGCGGATCTGGCGGGCGCGCAAAGCCTCGATCTCGGGATCGTCGCTGGGTCCCTCGACGCCGCAATTCCAGGAGCGGTTGTCGGAGCTGCCGTCCTTGCCGTCCTCGCCATTCGCCTCGTTGTGCTTGTCGTTATAGGTGACGATATCGTTCAGTGTGAAACCATCATGCGCGGTGATGAAATTCACGCAGGCTTGTGGTTTGCGCCCCTGCTTGTCGAATAGATCGCCGGATGCGCAAAGGCGCGGCACCAGCGCCGCCGCCGAGGCCTCACCTTTCCAGAAATCCCGCACGGTGTCACGGAACTTGTCGTTCCACTCGGCCCAGCCCGGCGGAAAGCCACCCACCTGGTAGCCGCCGGGTCCGCAATCCCACGGCTCGGCGATCAGTTTTACGGTCGCCAGCAGCGGATCCTGGCCGCAGGCTTTGAGGAAGCCGCTCTGCTCGTCAAAACCATGCGGCTCACGCGCGAGGATGGTGCCGAGGTCGAAGCGGAAGCCGTCCACATGTGTCTCAGCCACCCAGTAGCGGAGGCTGTCGGTGACGAGGCGCATGACGTTCGGATTGCTGAGATTGACCGTATTCCCGGTGCCAGTGTCGTTGATGTAATAGCGCGGCTGGTCGGGCAGCAGACGGTAGTAGCTGGCATTGTCGATGCCCTTGAAGGACAAGGTCGGCCCCAGCTCGTTGCCTTCCGCCGTATGGTTGTAGACGACGTCAAGAATGACTTCGAGCCCGCCGTCATGGATGCTCGCCACCATTTCCTTGAACTCGCGCAGGCTATTGGCGCGGTCTGAAGCGTAGCGGGTCGCCGGCGAGAAGAAGCCGATCGTGTTGTAGCCCCAGTAATTGACGAGACCTTTTTCCAACAACTGGCTGTCATCGACGAAACTATGGATTGGCAGCAGCTCGATCGAGGTGACGCCGAGCGACTTGATGTAGTCCACCACCGGCTTCTGGCCGAGCCCCGCGTAAGTGCCGCGCAGCTTCTCGGGCACTTCGGGGTGCTTCTTGGTGTAGCCTTTGACATGGGTCTCGTAGAGGATCGTGTGATCCCAAGCGATCGGGTTGCGGTTGGGCTCGCCCTTCCAGTCGAAATCGGGATCCACCACGACGCATTTCGGCATGAAGGGGGCGCTGTCGCGCTCGTCGAAGGTGGTGTCGTCGCCGCTTTCCATCTGGTAGCCGAAGATGGCGGGGTTCCATTCCAGCGTGCCCGTATGCGCCTTCGCATAGGGGTCCAGCAGCAGCTTATTCGGGTTGAAGCGATGGCCCTGTTCCGGCTCGTAGGGCCCATGGACGCGGTAGCCATAGACCTGGCCGGGGCCGATGCCGCCGACCCAGCCGTGGAAGGTCTGGTTGGTGTATTCCGGCAGCTCGATCCGGTGCAACTCCTTCTTGCCCTCGGCATCGAACAGGCAAAGCTCGACCTTGGTCGCATTGGCGGAGAAGAGGCAGAAGTTGACGCCCTCCCCGTCCCATGTCGCGCCCCTGGGATAAGGCAGGCCCTCGCGAAGGCGAATGGTCGAGTTTTCGGGCAAGGTGGGGCTCCGGATTGTCAGGGGCTAGCGGCTAAGGCGTCACCTAGATGGCCCCGGCGGCGCCACCCTCAAGAGACGCCGAGGGATGCGGCAGGCTCGGCCCCATCACTTCACCTCGGGGTTGCCTCCTGAGGGATAGGGCAATTTGTAACGATTCCGATCTGTTCTTGGCGCCCTGGGGCCGCTACGAAGGGATTGTGTCCCAGGCCTCAGCCCGCCTGCCCGAGCTATCGCCTGTGCTGGAGTCCCGGGAGCGCCCGGAGATTCCGCTGGTCTCGATCGTCGTCCCATTCCACAACGAGGCCGAGAATGTCGAGCCGCTATACCGGCGTCTCAGCGGTGCCCTGAACGACCGTCCTTTTTTATGGGAACTCGTCTGCGTCAATGATGGCAGCCGGGACGGCACCTTGGCCGCACTGGTGGCGCTCGGCCGCCGCGATCACAGGGTCCACGTCCATGACCTCTCGCGCAACTTCGGTAAGGAGGCAGCGCTCACCGCGGCGGTGGAGCAGGCGCATGGCGACGTCATCGTTCCAATGGATGCCGACCTCCAGGACCCGCCCGAGGTCATCCCCGAACTCGTCGCGAAATGGCGGGAGGGCTATGATGTCGTCAACGCCCAGCGCAGCACGAGACGCCATGATAGCTGGCCGAAGCGCTACACCGCCCATCTCTTCTACCGGGTCATCAACCGGCTGAGCTCGATCGACATTCCGCTCGACACCGGCGATTTCCGCCTGATCTCCCATGCCGTCGTGGAGGCCTTGCGGCTGATGCCCGAGCGGCGGCGGTTCATGAAAGGCATGTTCGTCTGGGTCGGGTTTCCTACCGCGACGATCACCTATGACCGCGACGGGCGGCATGCCGGGCGATCGAGCTGGAGTTATTGGCGGCTGTGGAATTTCGCGATAGAGGGCATCACCTCGTTCAGCCAGGTCCCGCTTCGCGTCGCCTCCTATCTCGGCCTCGGCGTGGCGGCGCTCTCGATCCTCTACGGGGTCTTTTTGCTGCTGCGAACGATGCTCTACGGGAACCTGGTGAGCGGCTACCCGTCGATGATGGTGGCGATTCTGTTTCTTGGCGGAGTGCAACTCGTGGCGCTCGGCGTGATCGGCGAATACCTCGGCCGGATCTACGAGGAAACCAAACAGCGCCCGCTCTACATCATCCGGCAGAGCTGGAACGCCAAGCAACCGCCGCCGACCTGAATAGGCGGCGCCTGCACCAGCCGGGTGTGTAGTTCCAGGGCCGCGCGGGTCTCTTCCCCTCCCTGCAATGGAAGGGCCGGGGTGGGTGCTTGTTGCGCTAGGTGAAGCCATCGACGCCCAAAACCCACCCCAATCCCTCCCTTACAGGGAGGGGAAGAGAGGGAGGCGCCGTAAGGAAAGCGATGCCGAGTGCGCGGCTTAGCGCGATCTCGGCCCGCGTTCAGTGGACCTGCTTGTCCTGGCGGATCAGGAAGGTCGGGATCGAGATGCCGAGCTGGTGGTCCGGACTCGTCTGCGCCGGGGCACGCACGTTATCGGCTCGCACCTCCGGTGCGGGCTTGGCGACCGGCTCTTGCCGCTCGGGTTGCGGCACAGGCCCGCCGGTCGCGGCGGCCAGCTTGTTGGCGAAAGGCTTCGTCACGCGGCTGAAAAGACTATTGCCGCTCGGGGCCGGCGTCTCCTTCACGCGAGGACTGGAATCCGTCGTGCGGACAGAGTCCGCGAAGAGGCCGCGAGTCCCCGTCGGCGTCGCGGCAGGGCGCTGCGGCAAAGTCGTCCGAGGCGCGTCGGCAGGCTGAGAAATTCCCGTTCCGCCACCGCGTCCCCATTGTGGTTGCGCCGGAGGCTGGCTGTAGTTCTGATCCAGTGAAACCGCGCCGCCATGTGTCCCCGTGGCCTGCATCTGGATCTCGGCGACGGCCGCGACGGGCATCACCGTGGCATTGCTCGCCGCATGCTGCTGTGTCGCGACCATCGGCGTCACCATACGGTCGTTACTGGTCGCGAGTTCGAGCCTCGGCCGGTATTCCATCGCCGCGGAGTCTATGCCGGTCGCGACCACGGAGACGCGGATACGGCCGTTGAGGCTGCTGTCGATCGCCGAGCCAAAGATGATATTGGCTTCTTCGTCGACTTCCTCGCGGATGCGGTTCGCGGCCTGATCGACCTCGAACAGCGTCATATCCTCGCCGCCGGTGATGTTGATCAGCAGGCCGCGCGCGCCCGCCATATTGGTGTCTTCCAGCAGCGGATTGCTGATGGCGGCCTCGGCGGCACGCACCGAGCGGTTGTCGCCCTCGGCCTCGCCCGTGCCCATCATCGCTTTGCCCATCTCGGACATCACGGTGCGGATATCTGCGAAGTCGAGGTTCACGAGACCGGGCACGACCATGAGATCGGTCACGCCGCGCACGCCCATGTAGAGGACGTTATCAGCCATCTGGAAGGCTTCTTTCCAGCTGGTGTGCTCATTGGCGATCCGGAACAGGTTCTGGTTCGGGAT
Source organism: Acidisoma sp. L85 (assembly GCF_009765865.1). GTDB lineage: Bacteria > Pseudomonadota > Alphaproteobacteria > Acetobacterales > Acetobacteraceae > Acidisoma. The sequence continues at coordinate 350,327 of NZ_LMUQ01000076.1, read as the reverse complement.
GATGATGAGCGTATCGACATATTGCTGCAGTTCGGCGATGCCGGCCTCCGCCGCGCGGGCACGCTTCACGCCCTCGAAGGAGAAGGGCTTCGTGACGACGCCGACGGTCAGGATGTCATGCTTGCGTGCGAGGCGTGCGATGACCGGCGCCGCGCCTGTGCCCGTGCCACCGCCCATGCCGGCGGTGATGAACACCATGTGGACGCCTTCGAGGTGACGCTCCAGATCGCTTTCCGCCTCTTCCGCCGAGAGACGGCCCACTTCCGGCTTGCCGCCCGCGCCATTGCCTTGGGTGATGGTCGGCCCAAGCTGAATACGGCGATCGGCGCGGCTGCGCATGAGCTGCTGCGCATCGGTATTCGCGACGATGAAATCCACGCCCGGCAGATTGAGCGCGATCATGTTATCGACAGCATTGGTACCGCCGCCGCCGACGCCGATCACCATGATCTTGGGCGTGAAATCCGCATGCGTTTCGGTGGGGACGGTCAGGTTGAGGGTCATGAGCGGTCTCCTTGAATTGTCGGGCCCGAAAGCGCGCTTGCCCTTGGCGCTGCCTGGCATGAATGGCGGTTGAAGCTGTTCGAGCCGGGGAAGCGCATCACACACGCTCCCTGAGGAAGGTGACGAAGCGTTTGAGTGGGCCACTCGGCCGCCGCGTCTCCAAGTCGATATCCTGCATCACGCGGCCCTCGCCCGAAGCCCAGGCGAGCAGCCCGGCCCCCGTGGCGAAAGCCGGTCCTGATGCCGCGTCCGGCAGCCCGCGCAAACCGATCGGCCTGCCAAGACGCACCTGCTTGCCGAGGATCTGTGCCGCCAATTCTCGCGCACCGGCGAGCTGGCAGCCGCCGCCGGTCAGCACCACGCGGGCGCCGGCGATACGCGATAGTCCTGATTCTTCGAGGCGGCTCTTCACCATCTCGAAAGTCTGCTCAAGCTTGGGCCGGATTATGCTGACGATCATGCTGCGCGGCACGCGAGCGATCTGGTGCTCTTCCTCGCCAACCAGCGGCACGGGCAGCATCTCGCGGTCGTCATCCGGACTTGTCTGCGCGCTGCCATATAGCGTCTTCAGCCGCTCCGCATGCGCGACCGGCGTCGAGAGCAGCCGCGCGATGTCGTTGGTAATGTGCAGGCCGCCGATCTGCGTTTGTGCTGTGTGCAGAAGTTGCCCCTCGGCGAAGACCGCGAAGCTGGTGGAACCGCCGCCCATGTCGATGACCGTGGTGCCGAGTTCGCGCTCATCTTCCACCAGGGTTGCAAGTCCGGCGGCGAAGGGTGCCGAGACAAGTTCTGCGATTTCCAGATCGCAGCGGTGCAGGCAAGTGGCGAGATTGCGCAAAGCCGGGGCGATCGCGTCGATCACATGCAACCGCACCGTGAGCGTTTCGCAATGCAATCCGCGCGGATCCTCGACGCGGTTGGTTTCATCGACCGAAAAGGAGAGCGGCAAAGTGTGGATCGCGTCGCGCCCTTCGGAGGCGACACGGGCGCGGCCTTCCACGACGACGCGGCGGACATCTTCTTCCGTCACCACGCGGCCGCCAACCGGCCACTGCACATTGAACAGCCGGCTTTCCGGCTGGCCGCAACCGAGATTGACGTAGACGGCGCGAAGCCGCGTATCGGCCATATCCTCGGCCTGACCGACGGCGGCGCGGATCGCACGCTCAGCCTCGTCGAGATCGGTGATCCCACCGCAGCGAATGCCGCGCCCCTTCTGCCAACCGAAGCCCAGGATGCGGCGTGTGCCATCGGCTTCGGTGCGGCCGATCATGCAGGTGATCTTGGTCGAGCCGATATCCAGCGCGCCGAATACGCCCATGCGCGGTGTGCGCGGTCGGCCCAATGGCTCGATCACGGCGGGTGACAGGCTGCGTCGGGACATATCGTTCACGGCTGTGTCCTACGCATGATCGCGCGAGGTTGCTGCGTCGCGGGCGCTCTTGTCGCTGCCATCATTCCCGATGGGCGGCGGAGCAGGCGGCGGAGGATAGGGACGAACGACAACGCGGTCGGCAAGACGCAGATCGACGATCTGCAGCGGACGATCGAGCAGCTTCATCCGGGTGTTCAACGCGCCAAGACGGCCAAGCGCCTGGTCCTGGTTCTCGCCCGGCAGCATCACAGTCGCACCGGACTTCATCACCAGATTCCAGCGCTCCTGTCCGACGCGCACGGCGGCGACCATATGGCTGGTGATGTCGGGGAAAGGTGCCATTTCGTCGAACAACTCGGCGGTCGCGTCGGGCGCACCGTCACCGACCACAAGCGGGAGCGACAATTCGCGTGCGGTGCGGGCCACATCCTTGTCACCCATCACGGCGCCAGCGCGATCCAGCAGACGGAACCGGCCGTGATCCTGCCAAACGGCGAAGGGCGCACGCTCCGTGAGCCGCACCAGCAGCGTGTCGGGCAGACGGCGCTCAACCACGGCGTCCTGCACCCAGCCGAGTGCCGTGACACGGCTGCGGACGGCGGCGACGGAGAAGCCGAGGATCGGAGTGCCGGTCGTGATGCCGAGCGCCGTGCGCAGAATTGGCTCGGGCGTATTGGCGCGGCCCTCGATCACGATATGGCGCAGCTTGAGCCCCATCCCCGCACCGACATCGCCGAGCGCGGTGCGCATGGCATTGACGCTTCCGCTGTGATCCGCGGCGCGGAACACCAGGCTGAGCGCGAAGATCACGACCAGAATGGCAAAGCCGCCGATCAGTGGCCGCAGAAAGCGGCGGGCGCGGCGCAGAACGATCGCGGCATGGCTTGGCCGGTCAACGACGCTGGTGCTCGCCATGCGCGGCGGCGGGATGGGTTTGCTCACGCGTGGCATTGCGCTTGCTCCACCATCCAGGCGCAGAGCGCCGGGAACCCAATGCCGAGAAACGCCGCCTGTTCAGGCAGCAGCGATGTCGGCGTCAGTCCCGGCTGGGTATTCACTTCGAGCAGCACCAGCCGGCCCGGCGAACCTTCCGTGTCGTCGTAACGGAAATCCGAACGCGAGGCGCCGGCACAACCGAGCGCCGTATGCGCGCGCAACGCCACATCCATGGCCTGAACCGTGATCTCGGACGGCACCTTCGCGGGAATGACATGAGTCGAGCCGCCATCCGCGTATTTCGATTCGTAGTCGTAGAAGGCATGCGACGCGGCGATCTCAGTCACCGCCAAAGCGCGATCGCCCATGACGCCAACCGTCAATTCGCGGCCAGGGATAAATTCCTCGGCCAGCGCAGTGCGGCCGTAGCGCCAGCTCCGGGCGATTTCCGCGCGACGGTTGTCGCCCGCCTGCATGATCTCCACACCGACCGACGAGCCTTCGTTCTGCGGCTTAATGACATAGGGACGCGGCAGAGGATCGGCGGCCTCCAACTCCTCGACCGTCACGACGCGATGCCGCGCGATGGGCAGGCCGACCGAGGCGAAGATCGCCTTCGCCGCCACCTTGTCCATCGCTAGCGCCGAGGCGCGCACGCCGGAATGCGTGTAGGGAATGCCCATCCAGTCGAGCACACCCTGAATCGCGCCATCCTCGCCAAAACGGCCGTGAAGAGCGTTGAACACGACATCGGGCTTCGGATCGAGCGCCGCGAGCGTCTCGCGCAGATCCTCGCCGACAACTACAGGCAACACGTCGAAGCCGGCTTCACGCAGCGCAGCAATCACCTGACGGCCGGAGGAGAGACTGACCTCGCGTTCAGCAGAGATGCCGCCATAGAGAACCGCGACGCGCGTCATTGCGGAACCTCGCCTAGAACTTCGGCGCGCGGCAGCGGCTGGCCGAGCCGTTTGATCTCCCAGTCCAAGGTAACGCCCGTGGCGGCCTGCACGCGGCGGCGCAATTCCTCGCCGAGACCTTCGAGATCGGCGGCAGTCGCATTGCCGGTGTTGATGAGGAAGTTGCAGTGCAATTCGCTGACCTGCGCGCCGCCGCGCGCGAGGCCGCGGCCACCAACGGCGTCGATAAGCTCCCAGGCTTTCATGCCCGGCGGATTTGCGAAGGTGGAACCACCCGTCCGCGCACGCACCGGCTGGGTCGCGCTACGGGACGCGCGGATCTCCGCCATTCGGCTCGCGATGAGCAACGCATCCCCGGAGGTAGCGCGCAAACGTGCGCGGGTGACGACCGCTCCGGGCGGCAGGCTTGAGTGGCGATAGGAAAGCCGCAGTTCCTGCGCCGTCAACCGATGGGTCTCGCCACCGCGCGTCACGATCTCGGCCCAGTCGAGGCAAGCCGCGATATCGCTGCCATAGGCGCCGGCATTCATGGCGACGGCGCCGCCGATGCTGCCCGGAATGCCGGAGAGAAACTCGAGATCGGCAAGGCTCGCCGCCGCCGCGTGTTCGGCAACCGTTATGTCGAGCGCCGCCGCACCGCAGACGATGCCGTCCGCCTCAACCTTGATGCCGCCGAAGCCGCGGCCGAGGCGCAACACGACACCGGAGATCCCACCGTCGCGCACGATGAGATTGGATGCGGCGCCGATCACCGTCACCGGAACATCTGCTGGGAGCGCGCCAAGAAAGCGCGCGAGGTCGGCGGCGTCCTTCGGCTTCGCCAGAATCTCCGCCGGTCCGCCGGTGCGGAACCAGGTCGCGGGACCCAAAGCGGCGCCCGCCTCCACCCGGCCCGCGAGCGGCGGCAGGCGGTCGATGAGGTCCTGCAGGCGCTCGGCGGCCATCATGCGACCGCCCCCGCTCGCTGGCTGTCCTGGTTCTGCAGAATCGCTAGTTGTGCCGGCAGTGCCGTCGCCCAAGCGGTGATCGTGCCAGCGCCGAGGCAAACGACGAAGTCACCGGGATGCGCGATCGCATGCACCATTTCGGCGAGGTGGTCCGGCCCAGGCAGCGACACGACGCTGCGATGACCGCGTGCGCGAAGACCCTCGACCAGCGCGTCACGGCTGACGCCCTCGATCGGCGCTTCACCGGCGGCATAGACATCGGCGACGATGACGGTGCCCGCATCGTTCATGCAGGTGCAGAACTCAGCGAACAACGACTGCAACCGCGAATAGCGATGCGGCTGCACCACGGCGATCACGTTGCGCGCCTGCGCCTGACGCGCCGCCTTCAGCACGGCGGCGATCTCCACCGGATGATGACCGTAGTCATCGATCACGGTGATCCCGCCGGTCTCGCCAGTTTTGGTGAAGCGGCGCTTGACGCCCCGGAAAGCGGCGAGGCTGGTGCGCAGCGCGCTTTCGCCGATCTCCATCTCCACGCCGACCGCAATCGCCGCGAGGGCGTTCTGCACATTGTGCTGGCCGAGCATCGGCAAGCGGAACGGCCCCATGCGGCGGCTACGGTTGCGCAGCCGGTCAGTGACGACGACCTCGAAGTTGGAGCCAGCCTTGTCGGCAACCAGACGCTCGGCGCGAATATCGGCCTGCGGGCTGAAGCCATAGGTGATGATGCGATGATCGGCGAGGCGCGGGATCATCTCCTGCACCGCCGGATGATCGATGCAGAGCACCGCGAAGCCGTAGAACGGAATATTGCCGACGAATTGGCGATAGCCCGCTTCCATCGCCTCCTGCGTGCCCCAATGGTCTAGATGCTCGGGGTCCATATTGGTGACGACAGCGATGACGGCGGGCAGCCTCAGGAAGCTGCCGTCGCTCTCATCGGCCTCCACCACCATCCAGTCGCCAGCGCCCAGGCGCGTATTGGTGCCGTAGGCGTTGATGATGCCGCCATTGATCACGGTGGGATCGAGATTGGCGCCTTCCAGCACTGCCGCGATGAGGCTGGTCGTGGTCGTCTTGCCATGCGTGCCGCCAATCGCCACGGACCAGCGGAGCCGCATGAGTTCGGCCAACATCTCGGCGCGCCGCACGACGGGCACGAGACGCGCGCGCGCCGCCTGCACTTCCGGATTATCGGCTTTAACGGCTGAGGAAACGACGACGACCTGCGCCTTGCCGATATTCGCGGCGGCATGGCCGATGGTCACGTCGATGCCGGCACCGCGCAGACGTTTGACGTTTGCGGAATCGGCCAGGTCGCTGCCCTGCACGGAATAGCCGAGATTATGCAGCACCTCGGCGATCCCGGACATGCCGATGCCGCCGATGCCGACGAAATGAATTGTGCCGATGGTGAGTGGAAGAGCCCTCATGGCAACCGCTCCGGCGTCAGCGCATGCTCGACCAGATCGGCGAGAACGGCGGCGGCATCGGAGCGGCCCTCGCCACGCGCGGCCTCGGCCGCCGCAGCGAGAGCCGCATCCGCGCCAAACAAACTCGCGAGGCGAGCGGCGAGAGCGGGTGCCGTGAATTCGGTCTGACGCATGGTCCAGGCAGCGCCAGCCCGCGCCAGCGCGGCGGCATTCGCGGTCTGGTGGTCGTCGATCGCATGCGGCAACGGCACCAGGATCGCGGGGCGCCCGACAACGGCGAGTTCGGCAACCGTGGAGGCGCCGGCTCTGGCGATAACGAGATGCGCGGCGGCAAGATGGCTCGCCATATCAGTGAAAAACGGCGCGACCTCGGCGGTGATGCCCGCGCCGGCATAGGCGATGCGCACGTTCGCGGCATCCTCCGCGCGGGCCTGCTGCACGACTTGCAAGCGGTGGCGCAGTGCCTCGGGCAGCAGGAGCAGCGCGGCTGGCACGACCTCGCTCAACACCCGCGCGCCGAGCGAGCCGCCCGTGACGAGCAGGTTGATCGGGCCGTCCGGCTCGGGCGCGACATAGGGCATGTCCGCAAGCGCCGCGATGGGCGGGCGCACCGGATTGCCGGTAATGACGGTCCCTGTGCCGCTCGGCAACCGCGTCGTGCCCGCGAAGCTCAGCGCGAGCGTGGTGGCACTTCGCGCCAATGCGCGGTTTGCTCGCCCCAACACGGCGTTCTGCTCGTGCAGGATCACCGGCACACCAAGCCGCGCGAGACGAGCAGCGACAACCGGCGGCACGGAAGGATAGCCGCCGAAACCGATGATGGCACCAGGCTGCAAGCGACGCAGGATGCGCGCCGCCGCAAAGGTTCCCGCCGCGAGCGCCGCGGCGGCCTTGGCACCGCGCAAAGCACCACGGCCGGCGATACCGGCGCCCGGCAGCACATGGCGATCCGCTGGATCGAAAACGGGGCTCGCACGTCCGGCAGAGCGCGCATCCGTCATCAGCACAACGCGGTGGCCGCGTTTGGCGAGCGTTTCGGCGAGCGCCTCGGCGGGGAAGAAGTGGCCGCCAGTACCGCCGGCAGCGATTACGATGGGCGTCACGCGCGGGCCTCTCATACCCGTTCCCCCGTGAACCGGCGGCGAGTGAGCGCCAGCAGCATTCCCATCTCAAGTGCCACGGACAGCGCCGAGGATCCGCCATAGGAGATGAAGGGCAGCGTCATCCCCTTGGTCGGGATGAGTTGCAACGACGAGGCCATGTTTACGAAGGACTGCAAACCGAAGCTGATGAGCAGTCCGGCCGAGGCGAGAAGAATGAACTGATCGTTCTCCGCGATCAGCCGGAGCAAGCCCCGCATCACGATCGCGCCGAAAAGGCCGATGATGATGAGGCAGACGATCAGCCCGAATTCCTCGCCCGCGACGGCAAAGACGAAGTCGGCATGGGCATCGGGCAGGATGTCCTTGACCATGCCCTCGCCCGGTCCGCGACCCAGAAGCCCGCCATTGCCGAAAGCCTGCAACGCGGTCAGCGCCTGATAGGCCGTCTCGTGAGTCGGGTGCAGGAATCGCTCAACCCGAACATGGACATGCGGCATCAGGAAGAATGCCGCGACGAAAGCGACGACCAGCGCACCCGCCGCCGCGCCGACCAGCGCGACATTCAATCCGTCGAGGAAAAGCTGCGACAGGAACACCACACTCACAACTGCAAGCATGCCGACATCCGGCTGCGATTTCAGCAACAGCGCGATGACGGCATAAAGCATGAAAGCGAGGATGCGGCCCGGAAAGCGCACCGTGTTCCGCGCTTCCACCAGCAAGCCAGCCGTCAGCACCGCAAAGAACGGCTTGAGAAACTCACTGGGCTGAAGCGAAAGGAACGGAATGTTAATCCACCGCCGGGCACCCTTGATCTCGACGCCATGGACGAGGGTAAAGGCTGTGAGCAGAAGTGCCACCAAGGTTCCGGTCAAAGCCAGCCACCGAATGCCTTTTGGCGACAAAAGGGAAACGCCGACGACGATCGCGCCAGCCAAGCCAAGAAACAGGACCTGCTTGATGATAAGCATGTCGCGCGGATCGCCAATGCGATGCGCCACCGCCGGGCTCGATGCCAGAACCAGCACATAGCCAAAGCCGATCAGTGTGCCGATGCAAACCAAAGTCCAGCGATCGACCGTCCACCACCAGCGGCCGAGCGTCGATGTATCGGTGCGGGACAATGCGGGCATTACGCGGCCCTCCCCGCGGTCGCACCAGGTTGGTCCAGCGCGGCGGCTAGCGCGGCGAAACGGTCACCCCGCGCCTCGAATCCTGTGAACTGGTCGAAGCTCGCGCAAGCCGGTGATAGCAGCACGGTGCGAACGCCAAGCCTGCGGGCGGCGGCATGCGCGGCTGGCACCGCGTCCTCCAAAGTTCCGGCAATGCGATGAGGAACTTTGTGGCGCGCGAGGGTTTCAGCGAGCAAAGCGGCGTCACGGCCGATCAGTTCAGCCTGCGCGATGCGCGGGAAAAACTCAGCCAAGGAGTCGATGCCGCCGGACTTGGCGATGCCACCGGCAATCCACACGAGCCGGTCGTAGCAGCCGAGTGCCCGCGCGGCGGCATCGGCGTTCGTGGCTTTGCTGTCATTGATGAAAGCAACGCCGTCACGCGTCGCGACCAATGTTTGGCGATGAGCGAGACCTGGGAAACTCGCAATGCCTCGGTCGATTGTCGCCGCGTCAATCCCAAGCGACTCCGCCAGTGCCCGCGCGGCGGCCGCATTCTGCGCGTTATGCGCGCCGGGCAGCGACGGCGGTAGCGTCTGAACTTCCACACCGCTCACCCGGATGACGCGCGCCGGACCAGAGTCCAGTTCATCGGCCATCGCCGCCGAAAGGGAATCGTCCACACCGATCACCGCTAAATCGGCGGCCGTCTGCCGGGCAAAGATCGCGCGCTTGACGCGTGCATATCCGGCCATGTCGCCGTGTCGGTCCAGGTGATCGGGGCTGAGGTTGAGCATCGCTGCCGCACAAAAGCGGAGAGTCGCGATTCGCTCCAACATGTAAGAAGACATTTCCAGGACGTAAATTCCAGAGTCTGGCAACAACGGGAGCGACAGGGCTGCTATTCCAAGATTTCCTCCCGCGGCGACAGGCAAGCCGGCGGTCGATAAAATATGCGCCAGCAGGGCCGTCGTCGTCGATTTGCCGTTCGTTCCGGTAATTCCGACGAAACGAGCCGCCGAGTCGGCCGCGCGAACCGCCTTAAACAGCAGCTCCGCATCGCTAAGAATCGGCACGCCCGCCGCCGTCGCCCTTGCCGCCACGGCATGCGGCGCTGGAAGGTTGTGCGGAATGCCGGGCGAGAGGATCAGCGCATCCGGCAGCGGCTCGCCGGCTTCCATCAGCGGCCGCACCGTGAATCCTTCCGCCTCGGCGGCCGTGCGGGCGGCGGCGCCGTCGTCCCATAGCATCGTCTCGGCGCCCATGCCGCGCAGCGCGCGCGCCACCGGCAGGCCGTTGCGACCGAGGCCGAGAATGGCGAAACGCTTTCCCGCGAAGAGCGTGGTGGGAAAATCCATCAGCGAATCTTCAGGGTCGCGAGACCCGCGAGTGCCAGGATCATCGAGATGATCCAGAAGCGGATGACGATGGTCGGCTCAGCCCAGCCCTTCTTCTCGAAATGATGATGCAGCGGCGCCATCAGGAACACGCGGCGTCCGGTACGCTTGAACCAGAAGACCTGGATGATGACCGAAACCGTCTCCGCCACAAACAATCCGCCGACCACCGCAAGCACGATCTCATGCTTCGTCGTGACCGCGACCGATGCCAAGGCGCCACCAAGGGCGAGGCTCCCGGTGTCACCCATGAACACCGCCGCCGGCGGCGCGTTGAACCACAGGAAACCGAGTCCCGCGCCAATCAGCGCCGAGCAGAAAATCGCCAGCTCGCCGGAACCTTGAACGAAAGGCAATTCCAGATAGCCCGCGAAGATGCGATTGCCGACGAGATAGGCGATCAGCGCGAAGACGCTGGCGGCGATAATGGTCGGCACCATCGCCAACCCGTCCAGCCCATCCGTCAGGTTCACGGCATTCGATGCGCCCATCATCACCAGCATGCCGAAAAACGGAAAGAAGATGCCCAGCGGGATCAGCACATTCTTGAAGTCGGGAATGGAAATGCCGGTGCCGAGCGGTCCGCCGATGTGAAACGCGATCCAGGCCGAGGCCAGCAAGCCAATCACCGCTTGCCCGATCAGCTTCAGCCGCCCCGAAAGACCCTTGGTGTTGCGCTTGGTAAGCTTGAGATAGTCATCACCAAACCCCAGCGCACCATAGCCGAGCGTGACGAAAAGCGCCGACCACACATAAGGATTCAGCAAATCCGCCCAGAGCAGGGTCGAGATGGTCAGCGCGCTGAGGATAAGCACGCCGCCCATGGTAGGCGTGCCCTTCTTCTCGATCAGATGCCGCTCGGGTCCGTCAAGACGGATCGGCTGGCCCTGCTTCTGCAGCGACCGCAGCTTGGCAATGACGCGCGGACCCAGAACAAAGCTCATGACGAGCGAGGTCAGGCACGCGCCGCCGGAGCGGAAGGTCAGATAGCGAATGAGGTTGAGACCGTGGAAGTGCTCGCTGAGCGGCAGGAGGAGATTGTACAGCATCAGGCCGTTCCCGCCGGTGCCGGCAAGACCGCGACGATGCGCGCCATCCGGCTGCCAAGACTGCCCTTCACCAATACCGCATCGCCGGGCCGCAGCGCCGCCGCGACGATCGGCGCCAAGCTGTCCGAATCCTCGGCCCAGCCGGCACGCAGGGCGGCGGGCAAGCTGTCGAAAAGCCGCCGCATCTCCGGTCCGCAGGCGAAAACGAGATCGGCATGCGCTTCCACATCGGGGGCGAGGCCGATGTGCTCGGCGATGCTCGCGTCGCCCAATTCTCGCATGTCGCCGAGCACCGCGATGCGCCGCGTCGCCGGTTGCAGGCCAAGGACGGCGAGCGCCGCGCGCACCGAGGGACCGGAAGCGTTGTAGCTATCATCGAGCAGAATAGCCTCGCCATCAGTCAGCGCGATAACCCGCCGGACGCCACGGCCGGTGACCGCGGCGAAGCCATCCAGCGCCGCGGCGGCATGATGCGGCTCGACGCCAAGCGCCATGGCGGCGGCGATGGCGGCGACTGCATTCATCGCCATGTGCCGACCCGGCGCGGCCAGACGGAAAGCGAGTTCGATTTCACCAAAAACCGCAGAGACAGAAACGCCTTCGACATCGCTGACCGCCGCGACAAGGCGCGCCTCGGCCTGGCGCTGAGTGCCGAAACGGACGATCGCGGCACCTCGCACGCGGGAGCTAAGAAGCTTGAATTGCGGGCTATCGGATGGCAGCACGGCGGTTCCGCCGGGCAGCAGTCCGGACAGGATCGCCGCCTTCTCATCGGCGATCGCCTCCAGGCTGCCCATGTGGCCGATATGCACGGGCTCGACGGTGGTGATCACCGCGACATGCGGCCGTGCGAGCGCCGCCAAGGGCGCGATTTCGCCCGCATGGTTCATGCCGATCTCGGCCACGCAGAAGGCGGCGCCGGGCGGCAACCGAGCCAAGGTCAGCGGCACGCCCCAATGGTTGTTGTAGGACGCGACGGCGGCATGGGTTTCGCCGCTGGCCGCGAGAATCCGCCGCAGCATTTCCTTGGTCGTCGTCTTGCCGACGCTGCCGGTGACGGCAACGACCCGGCCCTTGAACCGGTCGCGGCCAAAACGCCCGAGTGCCGTCAGCGCGCTCAGCGTATCGTCAACGCGGAGGAGTGGCGCATCCTCCGCCAAGCCTTCTACCTCGCGATCGACCAGCGCACCTGAGGCACCCGCCGCCAAAGCCTCGGCGACAAAAAGATGGCCGTCGCGGTTCTCACCTTGCAACGCCACGAAAAGCTCGCCCGGAACAATGCTGCGGGTGTCGATGGAGAGTCCCGTCGCGGTGAAGGGCCGGCTCATGGAGCCGCCAGTCGCCGCCGCCAGATTCTCGGCGGACCAAAGCACGGTCATGCGGCGCCCGCGAGTTCGCGAATGACGGCGGCGTCGTCGAAGGGCAATGTCTCGCGACCGACGATCTGCCCGAGCTCGTGGCCTTTGCCCGCGACAACCAGCACATCGCCTGTACCGAGCATCTCCAGACCCGCCGCGATCGCCGCGCGACGATCACCAATCTCGATGGCACCAGGGCAACCCGCCATAACGGCCGCGCGAATGGTCGCGGCCGTCTCCGTGCGCGGATTGTCGTCCGTCACGATCACCGCATCCGCACCGGCCTGTCCGGCCGCGCCCATGAGCGGACGCTTGCCGCGATCGCGATCCCCGCCGGCACCGAGCACGATGACGAGACGGCCCGCGGCATGCGGACGCAGCGCGTCCAGCGCGCGGGAAATGGCGTCGGGCGTATGCGCGTAGTCGACATATGCGGCAGCGCCGTTCGCCAATGTCGCCGCGCGCTCAAGACGACCACGCACGCCTTGCAGTCTGGCAAGCTGCTCGACCGCGCTCGGTAGACCGAGCATGCAAGCGAGGCCCGCCGCCAGCAGCGCGTTCTCCGCCTGAAACCTTCCGGGCAGCGGCAAAGTCAGCGAAAGCTTGCGGCCACCGGCCAAGGTAAGTTCCAGCACCTGCCCCGCCGCCACAGGCGTCGCGCGGTCAAGGCGAATGATCGAGCCGCTCTCGCCCACCGTGCCGAGAACCAGGCCGGCCCTGGCTGCCGTCTGCCGCAGCATCGCCTGGCTATCGGCGTCGAGCGTCGTGGAGGAGAGCGCGGGAGCGCCGCGCGGCAGGAGTTCGCTGAACAGCCGGAGCTTGGCGGCGCGATAAGCCTCCATGCCGCCGTGATAGTCGAGATGATCCCGCGTCAGATTGCTGAAGGCGCCCGCCGCAAGGCGCACCCCGTCTAGCCGGAACTGATCGAGCCCATGCGACGAAGCCTCAAGCGCCGCGTGCTGTATGCCGGCGGCGGCCAGGGCCGCCAATGTCGCGGCAAGGCTGACCGGATCGGGCGTCGTCAGTCCGGCACCCGGCGGCATGCCGGGCGCGACGAGGCCGAGCGTGCCCAGGGAAGCCGCGGGCGTATCGCCGAACATCCAGATCTGGCGCAGGAAATCGACGGTGCTGGTCTTGCCATTCGTGCCGGTGACGGCGGCGATGACGCGCGGCTGCGCGCCTGCCAGCGCTGCCGCCATTTGCGCCAGGCGACGGCGCGGCTGGTCGTCCAGGATCATCGGCCGAGGGGGCACGCCCGCTGGCCATTCGGTGCCGGGCGGGGCCAGAACCATCGCCGCGCCGCGCGCGACCGCATCGCCGATGAAGCGCCGCCCATCCTGCGCCGAACCTGGCAAAGCGGCGAAGACGAAGCCGGGCCGGACCTCGCGGCTATTCGCGGTGATCCCGCTCACCGACAGTCCCGCAGCTTGCGCGGCCCAGGCGGCACGGGCGGAAGGTGTGAAACTGCCGGGCATGCGCTGCATGAGCTCAGTGACCCGCATGAGCGGACGCGGCGGCCGGCATCGGAACGCGATACATCGCATCGTGACGCAACCCGGCAGCGCTCGCGGCATTCGCGGTCCAGCCTGGCGCCGCCGGCGTCGTCGCCGCTGCCGCCTCACGCGTCGCATGATGCGCGGGCTTCGCGGGCGTGTCGCCCATCGCGATGTTATCCGGCTCGCCGGGGTTATTGGGACCAAGCGGCACGGCACCGGGCGGCGCCGGCACATGCGCGGGAATCGCAAGCGAGGCGTTGATCGCTTCGACATCGGTGAAGCGCGGCATCACGTTCAGCATCGGGCCAATGCGCGCGATGACATGGCTGACCGAGGGACCAGCCATCCAGCCGCCCGTGGTAAAGCCATGGGTCGCCGCCGTCGCATGACCGGAATCGATGGCGATATAAACCACATAGCGCGGCGCGTAGATCGGGAAGGCCGCGACATACGAACTATAGTTGGTGTGCTTCACGTAGCCGCCATGCGCCGCGACTTTCTGCGCCGTGCCGGTTTTAGCGCCCACGAAATAACCCGGCACCTCACCGAAGTTGCCGGTGCCATCGACTACAATCAGGCGCATGAGCTTGCGCATCGTATCCGAGGTCGATTGCTGCATCACCGTCGTGCCCGTGCAGGGCGGGTCGCCGGGATTGCTGGCGAGCAGCGACGGCTTGTACAACGTGCCGCCATTCACGATGGCAACCGCGGTGTTCGAAATATGCAGCGGGGTTTCGGCGATACCGTTGCCGAAGGACACCGTCATCACGGTCGCGCGGCCCCACCGGTTTTCCGCCTGCACCTGCGGCAGCGCGGCCTCAGGCAGTTCAATCGGCTCACGCGACAGCAGGCCAAGCTTCTTCAGCCAGTCACGCTGACGATCCTTGCCGATAAGTACGGAAATCCGCGAGGCGCCGATATTGGAGGAGAAACGCATGATGTCGGGAAGCTGCATCCAATAATGCTTCGGCTCGAAATCCGTGATGTGGAAGCGGCCGATGGGAATGGGATGTGTGGTGTTGAAGGAATCCCACATGTGGATGACGCTGTCGTCCAGCGCCATGCTCGCGGTCTGCAGCTTGAACACGCTACCCGGCTCGTAGGTGCCGGTCGCGCAGCGGTTGAAACGGGACGCCGGAGGCGCCGAGCCAAGATCATTGGCGTCATAGTCGGGGATGCTCACCATACCAAGCACCTGCCCGGTATGGGCGTCCTGCACGATGCCGCAGCCGCCAATCGCCGAATAGGTCTTGACCGCAGCCGCAACCTCGTCCCGCAGGATCGCCTGCACGCGCACATCGATCGAAAGCCGCAGCGGAGCCGTATTCGTATTGAGGCGCGTATTGAAGAACTTCTCGACGCCGGCGACACCATCCTCGTCGATATCGACGCCGCCGAGCACCTGCGCCGCAGTATCGCCGAGCGGATAGCGCCGAACCTGCGTCATCTGGAACGACAGGCCGGGCACGCCGAGATTGTTGATGGCGAATTGCTGCGCCGGGGTGACGGTGCGCGCGATGTAAACGAAAGCCTTGGCGGAGGCGAGACGCTTGGCGATCTCAGGTTCATTCAGATCAGGCAGAACCTGCTTCAGATCCTGTGCCACCTTGTCGGTGTCGATCATCTGCCGCGGATCGGCATAGAGGCTCGCGACCGGCAGCGACACGGCGAGGATCTGGCCGTTCGCGTCGATGATGGATGCGCGACCGGGGGGCGGCGGCGGAATGGTGACAGGATCGGGCACGAAATGCTCGACCACGCGCGGCGCCGGCTTGAGCGGGTTGAGGATCGTGGCGTCCGTCAGCTTGGCGGCCACGGCGAGGAACAGCAGGAAGAACACCGCCGCGACGGCGACCAGTCGGCCACGGCTTTTTTCCATCACCGCGCGGCGCTTTAGGTCGGGCTGCGTGATGCGCAAGGTCTCGGCACGCAGCGCGTCGTCTCGCGCGCCTGGCATGCGGCCCCAGGGGTGGTTCGGCGTGGTGTCGGGGGGCGGCGCGTCGTTCACCGGGCGCGGCGCCTATTGCGACGAGTAGAGCGGACGCGGCGGCGGCAAATCAGCGGCCGCCATGCCGAGCGAGGAGCCGGATACTGGCGCCCTATACATAACGGTCGCGGCCGGCGGCGTGATGCGCATCGGCATTGCGGTCCGCAACGGCGCCGGTGGCCGTGCGGGAGGCTCGTTCGCCGCATAGAGTTGGCCAGGAGCACGCACGAAGCTCGGCGCCGCTTGATGGTGGTGGCGCGGCCTCGCGATGGCGGGTGCCAGACCAGCGGCGGAAGTCGTCGCATCACCGCTGGCGATTTGGTCAGTCGGCGGCTCCGGCTTGTGCGCCGCGGCACGCACATGCGCTGGCCGCTTCGCAACGGCCGGTGGCGCGAGGGGACGCGGCGGGGCGAGAGGCGCGTTGACGGCGACCTGCGTATCCGGCGCCGACGCCGCCAAAGGCGGCGCGGGCGGCTGAGCGACGGGCGGCTCCGGCAGCGCATCCGCGTCCGCGTCCAGCGAAACATCGGGCGTTGGCTGGGCCGAAGGTGCCTGAAGCGCTGTCTGGTCGGGCGGTGCCGCCTGCAAGGGCGTTGTGACTTGCACAGGCGGCGCCAGAGCAAGCCGCGGCCCGGTATCAGCTACGCCAGGGAGCTTCGGCGGCGTCGCCGAGACCATTGGAACACCGAGCGACGGCCCCGGCAGCGCGGGGACCGGGACGATGGGCTTGCCGTCTCGCGTCGTGCCCGGTGCCGGCAGCGCGGAAGCAAGCTGGTCGAGCGTCTTGAGCTGGGACGGCGCCATCGGCTTGAGCGAAAGATACTGGTCGGCGAGCGCCTGGAGCCGCTCGGGATCGTTCATGAGCGCCCAGTCGGCGCGCAGCATGCGCGTGCGGTCGCGCGCCATGTCGATCGAGTGATAAGTCGAGCGCAGATCAGCATCGAGCACGAAAGCCCGTTGCTTGACCTGATACAGATAGAGACCCGAACCGGCGGCGAGCACGAGACAGATGCAGGTGACAGGACGGATCATGCGGCGGCCTCCGCCTCGATGCGGCATAAAGCGCGCAGCCGGGCACTGCGTGCGCGGGGGTTTGCGGCAACCTCTGCCTCGCTCGGTCTCAATGCGCGCCGCGTGAGCAACCGATACTCCGGTCTTCCCATCTGCATCAGGCCGCGAGGATCATGGCGGGACGGCGCGGGGGTGAGGCCGGAGGCATCTGTCATGAAGCGCTTGACGATCCGATCTTCGAGGGAATGGAAAGAAACGACGACCAGCCGGCCGCCCGGCCGCAGTGCGCGGCAAGCCTGAGCCAGACCGCGTTCGATCTCGCCCAGCTCATCGTTCACGCCGATGCGTAGTGCCTGGAAACTGCGCGTCGCGGGATCGATGCCAGAGCCATCCTTCGGCATGACGCTGCGGATGATGCTGGCAAGCCGCCCGGTGGTGGTGATCGGCGTCTCGGCCCGTGCCGCCACGATCGCGCGCGCGATACGGCGGGACTGCCGCTCCTCGCCGAATCGGAAGAGCAGGTCCGCAAGATCGTCAACTGGCATGTCGCGGACGAGATCGGCGGCGCTCGTCCCTTCCCGGCCCATCCGCATGTCGAGCGGACCATCCTGGCGGAAGCTGAAACCGCGCTCCGCCTGATCGATCTGGAAGGAGGAAACACCGAGATCGAGCACCACACCGTCAAGCGCTCCAACCTCGCGCTCGGCGAGCAGACGGAGGAGATCGCCGAAGCGACCTTCGATCAGATGCAATCGGCCAGGATGCGCCGCGACGAGAGCGGCTCCGCGCGCGATCGCATCCGGATCACGATCGATCGCCCAGACGGTGCATTGCGCGGCGCCAAGGATCGCGGCGGTATAACCGCCGCCACCAAAGGTTCCGTCCAGGTACACGGCACCTTCGGCCGGCGCGAGGGCCAGCAGAACCTCGGTCAACATGACAGGGAGATGGCGAGACATCAGGTGGTTCCTCCGGGCAGCGTCAGGCTGCGCGCCCTCGCCCGGTCTCGCGCCTCCGCCCGGCGACGCTCCGCGGCCGCGGGTTCCCAAATCTGGAAGATCCGTCCGAGTCCCATGAAGACAATTATGTCCGTTAATCCAGCATGGGCGACTAACGGCTCCGGAAGAATAATGCGACCCTCTTTGTCGGCTTCCAGCGCGTAGGAATCCGCGTAAAGCGCGGACGCCAGATCATCATGCGCTTCGCTAAAGAGGTCGAGGCGATCGAGCGGATTCGCGAGTTCCTTGAACGTCGCAAGCGGCCAAGCCTCGATGCAATCATGCTTGTGGGACGGCCGCAGCACCATGCCGGCGCCACCCTCTTGCCCATCGTCCAGAGCCTTAAGCGCGGAACGAAAAGTCGCTGGAACCGAAACGCGTCCTTTTGCGTCCAACCTGTTCTGGTGGGTGCCGAGGAAATGCGTCATCCGGCCCCCTTTCCATTCCCGTTGGCTCTGCCTGCCCTGGCGCTACTGAAACGAACCCGTTCAAACGATCACGGCTTCGTTTGGGATGTCATGGGTTACCATGGGCAAAATTGGGCGTCAAAGGGATTTACCAAATTGGGACAGGAAAAATCCGAGGAAACTCTGTGAAAAACAAAGAATTAGGCGGCTCCACTTACGCTGACTGACAAAGCCCGAAGCCACTCCTTGTTTATGATCTGTTCTTGTTTTGAATATTGGGTTTAATGCTTTCGCAATGTTTTAGCTGTTCGTTTCAAAAACGATATATTGCCAAAATCCTGCCTTGAAAGCGCCAGACGGTCTGTAAGCCGGGTTCTGTCCGGACCGCTCGCGCGGTCTTGGACGGCCATTCCTCTGGGACCCGCCTCGCGGCGTGCCTCACGCGACCAACCCGGGCGACTGGGCGGGAATGCCCTCGCGTCCACGCCATGCTCGCGCATGCCATCTCGCCGGCCGCCCCTATTCGGTCTTGCTCCCGGTGGGGTTTGCCCTGCCCCCGACGTTACCGCCGGGGCGGTGCGCTCTTACCGCACCGTTTCACCCTTACCCACGAGCCGGACCTGCGTCCGACCTCGGTGGGCGGTTTGTTTTCTGTGGCACTTTCCCTGGGGTCGCCCCCGCCGGCCGTTAGCCGGCACCGCATTCCCGTGGAGCCCGGACTTTCCTCCACCACACCCTTGCGAGCATGACAGCGGCCGTCCAACCGTCTGGCCGCGTGTCCTTGCGCCGCGAGGTTAGCGCCGTCAACCCACGGCGCCGTCCACAAGCGTTGCGAGCAAGGCCGCGCGCGCGACGGTTTCGCCATCGCCTTGGCCATCCACCCGCGCCGGACGGTAGCGGCGCTGGAAGGCGGTGACGACGGTCGCAAGGTCGCCGGAGATCGGATAGCCGATACGGCCGAGATCGGCGCGCAGCCGCTCGGCCGAGGCCTGGATTGAGGGCGCGGCCGAGAAGTCCGGCCACAGACCGATGTCCGACTGCGCTAGACCCGGCCAATCGAAAAGCTCGCCCGGGTCCTGCTTGCGGTCCGGTGCGATGTCGCTATGCCCGACGATGTTGCGCGCGGGGATGGCGTGACGCGACAGAATGCCCTGGCACAGCTCCGTCACCGCCGCCATTTGCGCCGATGGAAACGGCCGGTAGCCCCATTCGTGGCCCGGATTGACAATTTCAATGCCGATTGAGCGGCCGTTCAGCGTCTCGTTGCCGCGCCAGAAGGACACGCCGGCATGCCACGCCCGCCGCCCTTCCTTTACCAGCCGCCAGATGCGGCCGTCCTCCTCGACGACATAATGCGCGGAGACGCGGGAGGCCGGATCGCATAGCCGCTCGATGGCGGCTTCCGCGCTCTGCATGCCGGTATAATGCAGCACCAGGATATCGACCGGCTCCTCCCGCGCGTCGTGGTTCGGCGAGGGGCGATCCTGGATCAGCCGCAACAGCAACAACCCTAGGCGGGAGGCGGCTGGCGCAGCACGTCGAGCGGCACCAGCACGCCCGCGCGCTCGAAATGCCAGAAGGTCCAGCCATTGCAGGACGGCGCGCTTTGCAACGCGGCACCCACCTTGTGGATCGACCCGCGCATATTGCCGGCACTCACACTGCCATCGGCGCCCACCACGGCGGACACCCGCCGCTGACGATCCGTCAGCACTGTACCGGCCGCGATAGCACCACTCTCGACCAGCGTGCCGAAAGCGATGCGCGGCATCTCCTTGCGCGACACCGTAACGGAACGCGCCTGCAGGCTCAGCAGCTTGGTCTCGCGCAGCCGCCCCCAGGCCGCCTCGACATAGGCGGGATGACGCTCGATCCCGATGAAGTGCCGATGCAAACGCTTGGCGACGACAGCGGTCGTGCCGGTGCCCGCGAAGGGGTCGAGCACGATATCCTCCTCGGCCGTCGATGCCAGCAGGACGCGATGCAATAGCGCCTCGGGCTTCTGCGTTGGATGCAGTTTCAGGCCGTGCTGGTTGCGCAGCCGCTCAGGCCCGCCGCAGAGCGGGATGAACCAGTCGCTCCGCATTTGCAGATCGTCGTTGGAGGTCTTCATCGCCTGATAGTTGAAGCGATAGCGGCTGTCCCTGCCGCGCGCGGCCCAGATCAGCGTCTCATGGGCATTGGTGAAGCGGCGGCCGCGGAAATTCGGCATCGGATTGGCCTTGCGCCAAATGATGTCGTTGAGCACCCAGAAGCCGAGTTCCTGCAGGATCGCGCCGATGCGGAAGATATTGTGGTAGGAGCCGACCACCCACAGCGTGCCGTCCTTCCGCAGCAGGCGGCGGCATTCGGTGAGCCATTCGCGCGTGAAGCGGTCGTATTCGGCGAAGTCGGTGAAGCGGTCCCACTCCTCGTCAACGCCATCGACCAGGCTGTCATCAGGGCGGCGAAGCTGGCCCTGTAGCTGCAGGTTATAGGGCGGATCCGCGAAGACGCAGTGAACCGAGGCCGGCGGCAGCATCCGCATGTGCTGGATGCAGTCGCCCAGCAGAAGCTGGTCGAGCGGCAGGTCGCGGGTGAGGTCCACGTTTCCCCTCATGCCGCGCGCCACCGGCGCCGCACGGCGCATCTGTTCCGCATGCAAGAAGTCTATCCGGCTGGCGAGTTGATCAGCATCGGCGATGCCGGGTCAAGCATCTCCCAATCCAGGCTAGCCTGCGACCCCAGCGCCCCCGCCAGAATCGCCCGCACCGGAGCGAAACCATGGCGGTGGTGGTGCGTTACCCCGACCTCGGCCAGCGCGGCGCAATGGAAGGGCGTGCCGTATCCGGCATTGGTCTCCCAGCCGTAATGCGGGAAGCGCACAGCGAGTCGGGCCATCAGCCGGTCGCGCGCCACCTTCGCGATGATCGAGGCAGCGGCGATCGAGAAGCTGGTCGCGTCGCCGCCGATCACGCAGCGCACGGCGCAAGTCAGTTTCGGCGGCATGTTGCCATCGACCAGCGCATGATCCGGCGGGCTCGGCAGCTTGGCGACCGCGCGGCGCATGGCAAGCAGGCTCGCATGCAGGATGTTGAGGCGCGCGATCTCCGCCACCGAAGCCGCGCCGACCCCGATCTCCGCCGCGCCGCAAGCATAGAGCGCGATCGAGGCGGCCAGCCGCTTTTCCGCGGTGAGGCGCTTCGAGTCATCGAGCAGCTTACCCAGGCCGCGCGGCAGACCACGCGGGAAAACCACGGCCGCCGCGACGACCGGACCGGCGAGCGGCCCGCGCCCAACCTCGTCCAGCCCCGCCACCCGGCCGCCGAGCGACTTCTCGATGCGGAAATGCGGCGCCATGTCAGCCGCGTCCCATCAGGCGATGCCAGAACCCGCCAGGGCGCGGCGCCATCTTCTGCTTGTAGGAAACATGCGGGCGCGTCGCCGGTGGCCGCAGCGCGCTGCTCAGCAATTGCCGACCCGTCTCTCGCGCCGCCACCAGCCGCCGCTGGAAATCGAGGATCGCGACGGAGGACTCGTCGAGTTCGGACAAGGCCAAGGATTCCGCGACCGCGGCGGCATTCGGGAAGTCTCCGGCGCGGCGGTAGATATCGATCAGGCAAAGGCGCGGGCGAGTTTCCTTGCTCTCCGGCCAAAGCCCGGCGGCCTGAGCGCGCCACGCCACAGCCCATTCGGCTTCGTCGGCATCATCGGCCGACCAGGCGGCTTGTAGCAGCGCCTCAGCGGCGCCCCATTGCTTGTCCCCGCGCTGGCAAATCAGCGCCCAGAGCAAAAACGGCCGCGCGAAAGCCGGCGCCTGACTTCGGATCGCCGCATATTCCGGATCGCTCCGCACGACTTCTCCGCTCTCGGTCGAGAGCGCAGTGAGGTCCGGAGCGGCGGCGCCGCAGCCCGAACATTCGGCAATCCAGCGCTTCAGCGTCGAACGCGCGGGCTCACCCTGCCGAAAGTCCAGATCGGGCGAGAGTTCCGCCGCCGGTGGTTCATAGGGCGGGCGCACCGGGGCGCCACAGACCGAACAAAGGTTCATGCCGCCCGGTTCGCCGGCGCGAGCGCCGCCAATCCCTGGGCAAGCCGGCTGACCGCACGCGACAAACGGTCCGGCGCGATCGCGAAGCAGACGCGCAACCACCCCTCGCCGCTCTCGCCAAAAGCCGAGCCGGGTGCGACGGCGACCTTGTGATGGATCACCAGATCCTGGGCGAGGGCGACGGTATCCCGCACACCGGCCACTTTGAGGAAAGCGTAGAAGGCGCCATCGGGCGATGCGTAGATGACGCCCGGCAGTCCCGCGACCTGTTGCCGGAAGATCTCCCGCCCCTCGGCGCAATGGGCACGGAAGCCGAGCAGCGCCGTGGGATCAGCGATGGCCGCGAGGCCGCCGCGCTGGATGAAGGGCGCGACACCGGAATGCGTGACCTCGATGAGTTCGGCGAGGTCATCACGCGTGCCCTCGGGCACCACCAGCCAGCCGAGCCGCCAGCCGGTCATCACCCAGGTCTTGCTGAAACTATTGCAGACGATGACCCGATCATCCGGCCCTGCGATGTCCAGGATGGAGGGTGCCACGCCTGAACCGTCATAGACGAGCCGGCTATAGACTTCGTCCGACAACAGCCAGCAGCCGTGCCGCCGGCAGAGTTCGAGAATGGCGCGCAATTCCTCCGCCGTCGCGGTCCAGCCGGTCGGGTTATTCGGTGAGTTCAGGATGAAGCAGCGCGCGCCGGCCAGCGCGGCATCCAGCTTGGCGAGGTCCAGGCTGAAACGCCCCTCCGGCGACGCGTCCAACGGCACCACCACCACCTCGGCACCACGGAGCCGCGCGGCATTGCCGGCATTGGGCCAGGCGGGCTCGTGCAAAACGACGCGACTGCCGGGCGTCACGATGGCGCTCAGCGCGATGGCGAGCGCCGCCATGCCCGAGGCGGTAACGAGGATGCGGCTTTCATCGACCGGCCGCACATGCAGTCCGGTGAGGTATTCGGCGATCGATTCCCGCAGGGATGGCAAGCCGCGCACATCCGGATAGCGCGTCTCACCGCGGTCGAGCGCTTCCAGCAATGCCGTGCGCGCGCCATGGGGGCTCGGCTGGTCGGATTCGCCGAAGCACAGAATGTCGGTCTCCGGATGTCCGAAGGCGAGACGGGCCACCGAGACGATCCGGGAACCGGGAAGTTTTGCGAGATCAAACTGTGGCGACACCATCTGCCCCGGCTACCACAGCCCGCCGCGCCGAAGCGAGAGGCGGATTTCAGGATTGTTGGTCGGGAACCACTCTCTCACGTCATGCTCGGCGAAGGCCGAGCATCCACGCCTTTGCTTGCGTGACGAAGGCAAGGCGTGGATGGCACGCCTCCGCGTGCCATGACGGATCTTTGCGAAACGGTTCCGTATCGATCATCACACTCGCCAATTACTCAAGGTGGAAATCGAAAACGCCCAGGGAACCCCTCTCAATCTTCCTTCTCGTCCTCGTCTTCCAACGTGAACTGATCAGCCTCCTGATCGTAGCCAAACAATTCGCCGTAGCGGCCCCATGAAATCACGACGCGCATCGTGGCTGCTGCGTAATCCGGAGACATGTGGTCCTCCAGCTCATCGCGGAAGCGCAGCGCCGGGGCGCGGTGATTCCAGCGCTCCTCCAGCACCTGCTTGATCTGGGCGATCAGCGGTACATGCAGCCGGGCCGCGGCGGCGAAAAGCTCCTTGCGCTCGTCGGTCTCAGCCTCAACGAAACCACGGCCGTTATCGGTGAGGCCGATGTCGCCCTCCTCGAACACCGCGAAGCCGAGTAGCTGCAAGGCCTCGCCAATCGGCAGCAACTCATCCGCCTCCATCTGAAAGGCGTTCGCGAGGGCCGGCAGATCGGCGCGGCCATTGTAAGGCTCGCCAGCGATCGTCTCCATGAGTCCTGCCATGAGATTGGTGGAAACCGTCGGGAGAGGTTCCGTTGTCCTCTGCGGCGCCGCGGCCACAGTGCCGCGCTCCGCCACCAGCGGCTTGGGCGGCTCGACGGGGCGCCGCGTCATCAGCGCGTAGATGTCGTCCACCATCTGGCGGAACGCGGGGTCCAGCCGATTGCGCGGATGCGGAAATGACACCAGCAATTCGCTCGCGACACGGCCCGGATTTGAGGAGAACACCAGGATGCGGTCGCACATCAGCACCGCCTCCTCGATGTTATGCGTTACGATCAGGATCGACTTCACCGGCAGCCGCCCTTCCGACCAAAGCTCGATGAGATCGGTGCGCAGCGTTTCCGCCGTCAGCACGTCGAGCGCGCTGAAGGGCTCGTCCATCAGCAGCAGGTCGGGATGGACCACCAAGGCGCGGGCGAGGCCGACGCGCTGGCGCATGCCGCCTGACATCTCCTTCGGATAGGCGTTCTCGTACCCGCCCAACCCGATCAGATCGATCGCATCCTCGGCGCGGCTATGACGCTCCGCGCGCGCCACACCCTGCGCCTCCAGCCCAAGCTCGACATTCTCCTCGACTGTCAGCCACGGAAACAGCGCGAAGCTCTGGAAAACCATCGCCACGCCCTCGGCCGGGCCATCGAGCAGCTTGCCGCGCCAACGCACCTCGCCCGCTGTCGGTTTGAGCAGGCCGGAAACGATGCGCAGCAGCGTCGATTTCCCCGAGCCGGAGCGGCCGAGCAGCCCGACGATCTCGCCCTGCCGCAGCGACAGATTGACATCGTCGAGCACGATGACGTCGGCCGAAGCTTCCTTGTGGTAGGATTGGCGGCAGCCCTCGACGCGGACGAGCAATTCTCCCGCGGCCTTGCCCTCGACGGGTGCGATCTGGTCCATGGGCGGCACTCCGGAAGCCGGGGGTTCTCGGTTAGAAGGTCAGGCGGCGGACGGCATAAGCATGCAGCGGGCGCCACAGCACGCGGTTTAGCAGGAAGACGTAGCCCGTCATGACGCAGACGCCGAGCATAATGCCGGCGCCGTTCCCATTGGTCGTTGCCTCAGCGATATAGGCGCCGAGGCCGGTGGCCGTCAGCGTGGTGTGACCCCAGGACGCCACCTCGGCGACAATCGAGCTGTTCCAGGCGGCGCCCGAAGCGGTTAGCGCGCCCGTAACGTAATAGGGGAAAATGCCGGGAATGATGACGCGGCGCCACCATAGCAGCCCCCGCACGCGCAGATTGGCGGAAGCCTCCTTGAGATCCGTGGGGAAGGCCGAGGCGCCGGCCACGACATTGAACAGAATGTACCACTGCGTGCCGAGGATCATCAGCGGCGTCAGCCAGATATTCGGATTGAGCGCGAAGCGGACAATGACGATGACGATGACCGGGAACAGCAGGTTCGCCGGGAAGGCCGCGAGGAACTGCGCAATCGGC
The DNA here is from genome assembly GCF_009765865.1 of Acidisoma sp. L85. Taxonomy (GTDB): domain Bacteria; phylum Pseudomonadota; class Alphaproteobacteria; order Acetobacterales; family Acetobacteraceae; genus Acidisoma. The sequence goes on along the minus strand of NZ_LMUQ01000076.1, from coordinate 324,940 downwards.
TGGATAAGCTGCGCCCAGCGCGGCCGCAGCCCGATCCATACTCCAATGGGCACCCAGACGAGGGTGCAGATCACGATCGCAGCGGCAACCCGCGCGAGCGTATAGGCTCCGAGCAGAACCACATGGCCGAACTCGCTAAGCGTGATCGTGCCGGCGACGAAGGCAACGATGCGCCACAGCGCGAGCGCCACCAGGATACCGATAAAGCCGAACCACAATACATCGACGACCCGGGGATTGGCGCGCCGCTCCAGCCCGGCGAAGACCGAGACCCGCAGGCGGAGGCCACCGAGCCGCGCCGCGAAATCCCCGAGCGCCTCGCCCATCACCCGCAACAGGTGGGTGCGGCGGACCAGGCTCAGCACCCAGGGGTCGCGCACGCCGCCGCCGCTCGTCATCTCGAAGCGGAACTTCGCCGACCAGGCAACGAGCGGGCGGAACAGAAGCTGGTCGTAGATCAGGATGACCGCGAGCATCGCGAGGATGGCGTAGAAAACCGCGAGCAGGTTGCGCTGCTGGAGCGCGACCGAGACGTAGGAACCGATCCCTGGCAGCAGAAAGGTCGTATTGCCGACCGTCACCGCCTCCGACGCGACCACGAAGAACCAGCCGCCGGACATCGACAGCATGGTGTTGAACACCAGGCCCGGCATGGCGAAGGGAACCTCCAGCCGCCAGAACCGCTGCCAGGTGGTCAGCCGGAAGGCGCGGGACGCCTCGTCGAGATCGCGCGGCACGGTGGTGAGAGACTGATAGAAGCTGAAGGCCATATTCCAGGCCTGGCTTGTGAAGATCGCGAAGATGGCCGCGAGTTCCGCCCCCAGCACGCGGCCGGGAAACAAGCTCATGAAGAACAGCACTGTGAAAGAGAGAAAGCCCAGGATCGGCACAGACTGCAGGATATCGAGCGCCGGGATCAGAATGAGCCCGATACGTCGGCTTTTGGCGGCCAGCGGCGCCACGGTCAGGGTGAAGAGGCCCGAGAAGAAGAGCGCGGCGAACATCCGCATGGTGGTGCGGAGCGCGTAGAAGGGCAGATAGCGCGGATCGAGATGGATTGGCGTCGCATTCGGATGCGGCAGCGGCGCCAGCGTTCCCTGCGCCGCATGGGCGACCAGAACCAGGACACCGAGCACGCAGAGGATCGCCGCACCGTCCCAAAGATTGGGCATGCGGCGGCCGTTCACGAAGGCAGGCGGAGCCAAAATCGTCATGCGGCGCCTTGGATAGGTGGGATTGATCGCTTAGGAGGACGCCGACGGTTTGTGTAGGGGCCTCTATCCTAGTGCGCCGCCGCCTGTCACCTGGATGCTGGATGACGAAGCGATGACAGGGCGCGCTTCCTTGGAACTGGATCGCCGCGGCCTCGCAGAGACCGCCGAGCCCAGGGCGCGGCCGAAGGTCACGGAACGCTGGCTGGCCGTTCTCGCCTTCGTGCTGCTGGCGGCCCCGGTGCTGCTGATCCTCGCCGTGATGATGCCGACAGGCGAGCCGCCCGACGAGCCGATGCATCTCATGCGCGCGGATAGCCTGCTCCACGGCCAGTTGATCGGGCACAGGGTCGCGACGCTCAACCCGGGAACCGGAGCGCCGGACGCCGGAGTGACCTCCGATCCTGGCCTCGCGGTCGCCGCCCAGGGCTTCGATCTTCTTACGCCTCTGGCACAGAAGAAGGTCTCTCCGGCGCGGCTGAAGATGCTGCGGTCGCTACCCTGGTGGCCAAAGCCGATTTTCATGAGCGCGCCGAACACGGCCGCTTACGGACCGCTGACCTACATTCCCGCCGCGATGGGCCTCGGGACGGCGCGCCTGCTGGGCTTCGGCCCCTATGCCGCGATCCATTGGGCAAGGTTCGCCAATGTGGCCGTCTTCCTCGCGATCGGCGGCCTCGCTTTGCTGCTCGCGCGTCGTGGCCGCCTGATGCTGCTGGTCGTGCTGGGCCTGCCGATGACGCTGGCCCTTGCCTCCGCCGCCGGGCAGGACGGGCTGCTGATCGCACTCGCCTGCCTCGGCGTCTCTATCTTCACGCGCGGAGATCGCCGGGGCGACTGGTGGGGCGCGGTGATCTTCGCGCTCGTCATCATGCAGAGGCCGCCGTATTTGCCGCTCGTCCTGCTGCCATTCGTCGCGGGATCACCTGGCCGCCCGCTATGCGAGCGCCTGCTGAAGAGCGCTCTTATGGCTGCACCCGCACTTCTATGGTCAGCGGCGGTGGCCCGTTGGGTCGCCGTGCCGCTCCGGGCGGGCGTCGATTACCTGCCCGGTCCGCTTTGGCCGGGCGATCCTCATCGGCTCTTCCGCTCGTCCAATGCCGGCGCGCAACTCACAGTGCTGCTGCATCATCCCGTCCAGGCCGTGCTTCTGCCGCTGCATTCCCTGGCGGCACATTGGAAGACCCTGAGCGAGGAGTGCGTCGGCCTCTTCGGCTTCCTCGACATCCCCCTGCCCTTGCCAGTCTATGCTCTGTGGTTCGCCGCCATCGCGGCGGGACTGACCGCCGTTGCGATCCCCAAGCCGGAACCCACTCGCGCAACGCCTGAAGCGAGCCCCCACGCGACGCTCGGGCGTCTCGCCGTGCTGGGCATGCTCCTGTGTTGTTTGTTGCTTATATATCTAACCCTTTATATGACCTGGACGCCGGTCGGCGCGTCGCTGATCGAGGGTGTGCAGGGGCGCTACTTTCTGCCCCTCCTGCCCATTCTCATCCTCGCGATACCCAGGTTCCGCATACTGCTTCGCCTGCCGCGAGGCGTTTGGGTCATTCTGCCCGTCGCCGCGCTTTGCGCCGGGCTTATCGCCACGCCGCTGGTGATCCTGCGAGCCTATTACTGGCCGTGACATGCAGTTTTCGTTATGTGCCTGTCGATCCGAAGCCTCCGGAACCCCTGGCCGTCTCGTCCAGCGCCTCAACCTCCCGCCACACCGCCCGCGTCACCGGCGCCAGCACCGCCTGGGCGATACGCAAGCCTCGTGTGACGGTGAAGGCCGCGTCGCCCGTGTTGAGGAGGATGACCTTGATCTCCCCCCGGTAATCCTCGTCCACCGTTCCCGGCGAGTTCGCCACCAGCAGCCCGTGATTGAGCGCCAACCCCGAGCGCGGCCGAATCTGCAACTCGTGGCCCGACGGTAGCGCCACCATCAAACCGGTTGGCACCGCGGCCCGAGCGCCCGGAGCCAGAACCAGCGGGGAGTCCACCGCCGCGAGCAGATCCATCGCGGCGGCCCCGGCGGTGGCATACCCGGGTAACGGCAAGCCCTCACCATGAGGCAGCCGCTGAACCGCGATCTCGGCCGAACCGCCGGTCATGACGGGTCCAACGCTACAGCGATGCGTTCTGCCAGCCTCGCCGCCACGGCCTCCTTCGGCAATTGCGGCCAGCTCTCGACGCCCTCGGCGGTCACGAATTGGATGCTGTTCGTGGCGCCGCCCATGGCACCTCCCGCTTTCGAAACATCGTTCGCCAGGAGCCAGTCGCATCCCTTACGCCGTCGCTTGCTCACGGCATTGGCGACGAGATCGTCCGTCTCCGCGGCAAAGCCGATGACAAGACGCGGGCGATCGGGGCCAGGAAGCGAAAATTCCGCCAGGATATCCGGATTGGCGACGAGCCGCAGTTCCGGCGGCGCACCGCCCGGCACCTTCTTGAGCTTCCGCGCCTCAGGCGCCGCGACCCGCCAATCCGCCACCGCCGCGACAAAGACGGCGACATCGGCCGGCAGCGCATCACGGCAGGCGTCCCGCATCTGCTCCGCCGTCTCGACCGGCACCACCGTCACGCCGGTTGGGTCGGCGATCGACACGGGCCCACGCACCAGCGTCACCCGCGCGCCGAGAGCCGCGAGGGCGGCGGCGATGGCACGGCCTTGGCGGCCGCTGCTGCGATTGGCGATGTAGCGCACGGGGTCGATGGGCTCATGGGTCGGGCCGCTGGTGACGAGAGCATGACGCCCGGCGAGCGGCTTCGGCCGAGGCGCCAGAAGGCCCGCGATGGCCTCCAGAATCTCCGGCGGCTCGGCGAGACGGCCAGGGCCCCATTCACCGCAGGCCATGGCACCTTCGCCCGGCTCCGCCACCTGCACGCCGCGCGCCTTCAGCGTGGCGAGGTTGGCGACTGTCGCGGCATGCTGCCACATCCGCACATTCATCGCCGGCGCTACCAGAACGGGCTTGTCGGTGGCCAGCAGCAGGGTCGTCGCGAGGTCATCGGCCAGACCGCCTGCCATCCGTGCCAGCAGATCAGCCGAGGCGGGCACCACGACGAGGAGGTCGGCTGAGCGGGAAAGCTGGATGTGTCCCATCTCGCTCTCGTCGGTCAGCGAGAAGAGGTCCTCATGTACCTTTTCTTCCGACAGCGCTTGCAGGGAGAGCGCGGTGACGAAATGCGCCCCGCCGCGCGTCAGCACACAGCGCACGCCGACATCCTCTTTCTTGAGCAGGCGGATAAGTTCGAGCGCCTTGTAGGCCGCGATCCCGCCGGAGACGATGAGGAGAACACGTTTTCCGGCCAGGCCAGAGAGATCAGCCATCGTGATTCCTACTCAGCCAACGACCCATCGCTATCGGTAACGACCGAGGCCGACGGAAGTTGGTATGACAACAGTCTGAGCCTCTGGCTCCTATAGCCGCCAGCCCGAATGGATCGCCGCGATGCCACCGGAAAGATTCCGCAGGACCACGCGGCCCAGTCCTGCCGATCGCATCATCTCCGCGAGTTCCTGCTGGTCCGGAAACATCCGGATGCTCTCCGCCAGGTATCGGTAACTCTCCGCATCGCCGGCAAACATCTTGCCGAGCCGCGGCAGGACCTTGAAGGACCAAGCCTCGTAAAGCGGAATAAGCGCCGCAACTTCCAGCCGAGAAAACTCCAGGCAGAAGAACCGGCCACCCGGCCGCAGGACCCGGCGCGCCTCCGCCAGAACAGCCGCCTTGTCCGTGCAATTGCGCAGACCGAACGCAATGGTGACGACATCGATGGATCCGCTCGGAATCGGCAGCGCCTCGGCATCCGCCACCAAAAAACGAAGGTCGCCGATCAGGCCGCGATCGATCGCGCGGTCACGGCCGACCTCCAGCATCGCGAGGTTGATATCCGAGAGGATCGCCGGCCCCCCGCCACGGCGCAGCCAGCCGAAGCTGATGTCACCCGTGCCGCCTGCCAGATCGAGCAGCCTCCTGCCCGGCCGGGGATCGAGCAGGCTTGTGAAGATCTGCTTCCAGGCCCGGTGGATGCCGAGCGACATCAGGTCGTTCATGAGGTCGTAGCGCGGCGCCACGCTCTGGAACACGGCCCGCACCATGGATTTCTTCTCCGCGCGCGGCACAGCGCGGAATCCGAAGTCCGTCTCGTCTGGGGAGATATCGCGGGAGGTTTCGCTCATGAGGCACAGGATATAGCCTGTGCGGCCAATGCCGGAACTCCCTGAAGTTGAGACTGTGATGCGTGGCCTGGCGGCACGGCTCGACGGCCGGGTGATCCGCAAGGCTACGCTGTCCCGTGGCGACCTTCGCCGCGTGATCCCGGCCGGCCTCGCCGCCAGACTGACCGGTGCGCGAGTCACGAGTTTTCGGCGGCGGGGGAAATATATCCTCATGCGCCTCGACAGAGGTGACAGCCTGCTCCTGCACCTCGGCATGTCCGGGCGCATGGCGATCCGGCCGTCATCCGCCGCCCATCCAGGCGAAAAGCACGAGCACTTGGTCATCGAGACCGAGGACGGCTGGCGGATCGGCTTGATCGACCCGCGACGGTTCGGGCTGCTCGATTTGCTGCCGACGGTCGAGGAGGACGCGCATTCCCTGCTGCGTGGAATGGGGCCGGAACCGTTGGATGCGGCGTTTACCCCAGCGGTTCTCGGTGCGGCTCTGTCGGGCAAACGTACGCCCATCAAGGCGGCGCTGCTCGACCAGCACGTTGTCGCCGGCCTGGGCAATATCTACGTTTCGGAGGCGTTGTTTCGCGCGGGAATAAGCCCGCGTCGATTGGCAACATCTATCCCCGGCGCGCGCGCCGAGCGGCTGGTGCCGGCGATCAAGGCAACGCTCACCGAAGCGGTTGCTGCCGGGGGCTCAAGTCTGCGGGACTATGTGCAGCCGGATGGTGAGCTCGGCTATTTTCAGCACGCGTGGAAAGTCTATGGGCGGCAGGGGTTGGCTTGCGAGCGTTGCCCTGGCGTTCCGCCCTGCCCCGGGATCCGCCAAATGACGCAAGCTGGGCGGAGCACATTTTTCTGTCCTCGCACGCAGCGATAAGGTCGCACGCCAAGACTTCCGGACATGCCACGCCAAGCCACCACGCGCTTGACTCCAGGCTGCCGCGCCGCCTAGAGAGGCCTTCTTGCGCGGCGGGACATCACCATGTCCGGGACTGCGCGTTTTTTGATGGATGACGATCGACAATGGCCAATACCGCCTCCGCCCGCAAGCGCATTCGCCAGTCTGTGAAGCGCACCGCGCGCAACGCGGCCAACAAGACGCGCATGCGCAATGCGATCAAGTCGGTCGAGACAGCTATTTCGAGCGGCGATAAGGTGGCAGCCCAAGCGGCAATCCGCGCGGCTCAGCCGCAACTGCAGCGTGCAGCAGGCAAGGGCGTAACGCACCGCAACACGGTTGCGCGCAAGCTGTCCCGCATGTCGGGCCGCATCAAAGCGCTCGCCGCTTAACTCTGACTGTCAATCCACATCTTTGAGTTGAATGAGGCGCGGGTAACTCCGCGACCTTAATTCTGTCGCCCCCGCAGCAAAGGCGGCAAGTTACTGTCACTGATTGCGGTTAGTTTGTCATCATAACGTTACGATTCCGGTATGATGTGCTTAGACGGCGGTAATCCCTCGACAATCTATACTCGTCAACGACTTGCTCGATCGTTGTCACGTGTCGGATCTACTTGATTCAGGTTGCGCAGGATACCGCCCCTGACTAGGTTGCGGCGTCCTCCTGGCGATACGCGCCTCGCCATCTCCACTTCGATCCGTCGCTTTAACGGCGGGATGGAGCATGGTGTCTGCTTGGCCTTTAGGAGGAGGTCGTCGATCGGGGCGGAAGCGTGAACGGCGCATGGAGCATCAACTGACTGCAATTCCCCATGTTCGCCCAAGCGAAGCCGACCTCGCCACGCAGTGGGCCCGGGTCCGAACACGTTTGCAAGGCGAGGTGGGAGAGGTCGAATACCGCACTTGGCTGAGGCAAATGAGCCTAGGTGAGGCAGAGGGTGATGAACTCACGATCCTGCTGCCGACGCGGTTCTTGCGCGACTGGGTTCGCAGCCATTACGGGGATCGTCTCACAAGCCTGTGGCAGGCGGAAAACCGCCGTGTGCGCCGGGTCGAGATTCGCGTGGGACGTGCAGAGGAAGGCTTGGCGCCGGCGACGCCTCCCATCGGCAATGGACATAGTGTCGCTGCCGCGGTGGCCGACAGCGTCACGGATGCCAGCATCGATGACCGCACGGAAGGCCGCGACCCGGCCGGGCTGGATCAGCGCTTCACCTTCGACACCTTTGTCGTCGGCAAACCCAACGAATTCGCCTTCGCCTGCGCCGGCCGAGTCGCCGACAAGCCCGCCTCTCAGGGTTTCAACCCACTCTTCCTGTATGGCGGGGTCGGACTAGGCAAAACGCACCTGATGCATGCGATCGCTTGGAAACTACAGGGGCTCCGGCGCCAGGATGCGGCGCCGGTTTCGGTCGCCTATATGTCCGCCGAAAAATTTATGTACAAATTCATCGCGGCGATCCGTAACCAGTCGACGATCGAGTTCAAGGACCAGCTCCGCAGCGTCGATGTGTTGATGATCGACGACCTGCAGTTCCTCATCGGCAAGGACAACACGCAGGAAGAGTTCTTCCACACCTTCAACGCGCTCGTGGATGCCGGGAAGCAGATCGTCGTCTCGGCCGATAAGTCGCCGTCCGACCTCTCCGGCCTGGAAGACCGGCTGCGGACCCGTCTGGGCTGCGGCATGGTGGCGGACCTTCATGCCACCACCTTCGAACTTCGCATTTCCATCCTGGAGGCGAAGGCGTCACGGGCAAGCGTCGCGGTGCCGCCGCGCGTGCTGGAATTCCTCGCCCACAAGATCACCAGCAACGTGCGTGAGCTCGAAGGTGCGCTCAATCGCCTGGTCGCGCATGCGGCGCTGTTCGGCCGGCCGATCACGCTGGAGACGACGCAGGAGGTGCTGCACGACATCCTCCGCGCGCATGACCGCCGCGTCACGATCGAGGAGATTCAGCGCCGGGTGGCGGAGCACTACAATATCCGCCTCACCGACATGTCATCGGCGCGCCGGGCGCGCAATGTCGCTCGGCCGCGCCAGGTCGCCATGTTCCTCGCCAAACAGCTCACCAGTCGTTCGCTGCCGGAGATCGGCCGAAAATTCGGCAATCGCGATCACACCACCGTCATGCATGCCGTCTCCCGCGTGAGCGGCCTCATGGAGGGCGATGCGGCTTTCGCGGAGGATGTCGAGCTGCTCCGCCGTATGCTGGAGTCCTGAGAGACCGTTGAAATGTGCTGCCAGCGCATTTTCTGAGTCTGCACCGGCCCTCACCCCCACCCAGCCACCCACGACAATATGCTGATGGGTGGCCGCGTGGGGGTGAGGGCTGGTGCAGGCTCGTTCTCCAACGGTCTCAGCGGGGCGGGCCGCTTGCCCGGCGCGCCCGGGCTGGTAGACTAGCGACCCTTTTTAGACTCCGCGCTTCTCGGCGCCGCGCCCAAGGATCAGGCAATGAAGTTCACGGCCGAACGCGCGACCCTGCTCAAGGCGCTGGCGCATGTGCAGAGCGTCGTCGAGAAGCGCAATACGATTCCCATCCTCGCCAATCTCATGATGAGCGTGCGCCAGGGCGCGCTGACGCTGACAGCGACGGATATGGAGATCGCGCTCGTCGAGCAGGTCGCGGCCACCACCAGCCGGGACGGCACCGCGACCGCTCCGGCCGCGACACTCTACGAGATTGTCCGCAAGCTGCCCGAGGGTGCCCAGGTCGAACTCGACCATCCCGGCGGCGATGCCCCACTCGCCCTCCGCGCCGGCCGCTTCGCGACGAGCCTCATGGTTCTCCCGGCGGATGATTTTCCGTCCATGACGGCGGGCAGCCTGCCGCATAGCTTTCGCCTCCCGGCCCAGACGCTGCGCGGCATGATCGACCGCACGCGCTTCGCCATCAGCACCGAGGAGACGCGCTATTACCTCAACGGCATCTACCTCCATGCCGCCGATGGCGCCGACGGGCACAAGATGCTGCGCGCCGTCGCGACGGACGGCCACCGGCTTGCCCGTGTCGAGGAGACGCTGCCGGCGGGCGCCGAGGCCATTCCGGGTGTCATCGTGCCGCGCAAGACCGTCGCGGAGGTGCGCAAGCTCATCGACGAAACCTCGGATGATATCGAAATTGGCCTGTCCGAAACGCGCATCCAGTTCAGCCTCGGCACGCTCAAGCTCACCAGCAAGCTGATAGACGGCACCTTCCCCGAATACGAACGCGTCATCCCGCGCGACAACGACAAGATCCTGCGCGTCGGAAAGAAGGATTTCGCCGATGCGGTCGCGCGCGTGGCGGCGATTTCCACCGAGCGTTCGCGCCCGGTGAAGCTCGCGCTCGACCGCGATCTCCTGACGCTCTCCGCCGCGAGTCCTGATCAGGGTTCGGCGACCGAAGAGCTGGATGGCGGCCGCGTGACCTATAGTTCGACGCCGATGGAGATCGGCTTCCAGGCTCGCTACCTCAACGACATCACCGACCAGATTGGCGGCGAGGTCGAGTTCCTCTTCGCCGATGGCTCGGCACCGACCGTGGTGCGTGACGCCGGCGACCCGAGCGCGCTCTACGTGCTCATGCCGATGCGTGTCTGACCAGGCCGCGGTTCTCCGCCTCCTTCGCCTCGACCTCACCGCCTTCCGTAGCTACGACCGGCTGAGCTGGCGTCCGGCCGCGCGGCTGGCCGTCATCAGCGGGCCAAACGGCAGCGGCAAGACGAACCTGCTGGAGGCGATCTCCCTCCTCGGTCCGGGCCGCGGTCTGCGGCAGGCGCGGGTGGCGGAATTCGCGCGCCATCGCCCTGACGGGCCGCCCGGCCCCTGGGCGGTAGCGGCACGTTTCGCGGCACCCAGCGCGCCCGGGATGCCGCTCGAAATCGGCACCGGCAGCCCGCCTGAGGGCGGAGCGCCGGATCGCCGCGTCGTCCGGCTGGCGGGCGCGCCCGCATCCCAAACCGATCTCGCGGCCCATGTGACGCTGTCCTGGATCACGCCGCAGATGGAGCGGCTGTTCGGCGAAGGCCCCTCCGGCCGCCGCCGCTTCCTCGACCGGCTGGTCTGGGCGCTCGACCCCGCCCATGCGCGGGAGGTGGCGGCACATGACGCCGCGATGGTGCGGCGGAACCGGCTGTTAAGCGACGGTCGCGCCGACCCCGCCTGGCTCGCGGGGTTGGAGGATGGCATGGCCCGCCACGCCGTTGCCGCCACCGCCGGCCGGCGGGCTCTGGTGGCAAGGCTGAACGCGGCACTCGCCAGTGGTGCGGTCGCGCCCTTCCCCGCCGCCCGCATGAGCCTTCTTTGCCCGATAGCCGAGCGCCTGGACCAAATGCCGGCGCTGGCCGTGGAGGACTGGCTGCGCGCGGCCTTGGCGGCGTCACGCGCGGCCGATGCGGCCTCCGGCTCCTCCTCTCTCGGCGCGCATCGGGCGGATATGGCGCTGGCCGACCTCGCCACCGGCCGCCCGGCGGGCCTCGCCTCCACGGGTCAGCAGAAGGCGCTGCTCCTCGGGGTCGTGCTCGGCCATGCGCTGGTCATCGCCGAGGCGCGTGGTTTCGCGCCGTTGCTGCTTTTGGATGAGCCCTTAGTACATCTGGATGAACAGCATCGCGCGGCGCTGCTGGAGGCGTTGCAACGCCTTCCGGCACAGGCGTTTTTGACCGGCACCGATGCCGCGCCTTTCGCGGCGCTGGCGGGTGAAGCGGATTTTCTTCGATGCATGGAAGGAACGCTTGCGCCAGATCCGGCATTCGCTAGGCCCGCGAACGGAAATTCGCTATAAGGAGGGGTCTGATTCCCTGCATCTCCGGAGTGACTCTCGGCATGTCCGATTCCGCCGCGCCTATGCCTGTTGCGACCCCCGAAGCCATCAATGATCCCAATGTCTATGACGCCGCCTCGATCTCCGTCCTCAAGGGGCTGGATGCCGTGCGCAAGCGGCCCGGCATGTATATCGGCGACACCGATGACGGCTCCGGCCTGCACCACATGGCCTTCGAGGTCATCGACAACGCGGTGGATGAGGCGCAGGCTGGCTACGCCACCAAAGTCGAGGTCATGCTCAATGGTGACGGCTCCGTCACCGTGCGGGATGACGGTCGTGGAATTCCGGTCGATATTCATATCGAGGAAGGGATTTCAGCCGCCGAGCTGGTGCTGACACGGTTGCACGCGGGCGGAAAGTTCAACCAGAATTCCTATAAGGTTTCGGGTGGACTGCATGGCGTCGGCGCGGCGGTCGTCAATGCGTTGTCCGAATGGATGGAAGTCCGCATCTGGCGAGAGAACCGCGAATATTACATGCGCTTCCAGCACGGCGAGCCGGACGCTCCGCTTGCCGAGATCGGCCCGAGCGAAAGGGCGCATGGCACCGAGATCAACTTCAAGCCTAGCGCCAATACCTTCACCCACATCGATTTCGATCTTGCGATTCTTGAGCGCCGTTTGCGCGAGCTCGCGTTCCTGAATTCCGGCCTCGACGTAACCCTACGCGACGAGCGGCATGTCCCGGCGGTGGAGACGCGGCTATACTACGAGGGCGGCCTGAATGCCTTCGTGGATTGGCTGGATCGCGCCCGCGCGCCGCTATTCACGCCTGCCCTCTCCGCCAATTTCGAGGACAAAGCGAGCGGCATCCGCGTGGAATTCGCGTTGCAGTGGAATGATTCCTACCACGAAACGATGTTGTGCTTCACCAACAATATCCCGCAGCGGGATGGCGGCACGCATCTCTCCGGCTTTCGCCAGGCGCTGACACGCGCGGTCACGAAATACTCCGAGAGCATGGGCAAGAAAGACAGCCTGGCGCTCACCGGTGACGACATGCGCGAGGGGCTGTCGGCGGTGCTTTCGGTGAAGGTACCGGACCCGAAATTCTCGTCCCAGACGAAGGAGAAACTGATCAGCTCCGAAGTGACGCCCGTGGTTCAAGCGGTTGTTTCGGATGCCATCGGTCACTGGCTTGAGACGCATCCCAAAGAAGCGCGTGGCATCATCCAGAAGGTGATGGACGCGGCAAGCGCGCGGGAGGCCGCCCGCAAGGCGCGCGAACTTACGCGCCGCAAGGGCGTGCTGGATGTCTCGACGCTGCCCGGCAAGCTCGCGGATTGCCAGGAGCGTGACGCGAGCAAATGCGAGATCTTCATCGTCGAGGGTGATTCCGCCGGCGGCTCGGCCAAGCAGGGGCGCGACCGCAAGTTCCAGGCGATCCTGCCACTGAAAGGCAAGATCCTGAATGTCGAGCGCGCGCGTTTCGACCGCATGCTTGGCAGCGCCGAAATCGGCACGCTGATCACGGCACTCGGTGCCGGCATCGGGCCGGGCGAGGTTGAACTCGGCGGCTTCAATGTCGAGAAGCTGCGCTACCACCGCGTCGTCATCATGACGGATGCAGATGTCGACGGCTCGCATATTCGCACGCTGCTGCTGACGTTTTTCTTCCGCCAGATGCCGGAGCTTATCGCGCGCGGCCATCTCTATATCGCGCAGCCGCCGCTCTATCGCGCCAAGCGCGGCAATGACGAGCGCTACCTGAAGGACGATCGCGCGCTGGAGGACTTCCTGCTCGACAAGGCGCTCGGCGAGGCGCGGCTGACCTATGCCGACGGCCGCGTGCTGGAGGGCCAGACCCTGACCGAGGAGATCGGCTTCCTGCGCGAGGCCTGGAACCGCGTTCGCCGCATGGCGACCACGGTGCCCGCCGCCGTGCTGGAACAGGCAGCGATCGTCGGCACGCTGGCGGTGCCGGCGGATGACTCGATCGCGCTGCTGCATGCGCAAGAACTCGCCGTGCGCCTCAATGCGATTTTGTTGGATGGCGAGGCTGGCTGGATCGGCGAGGGTTCGGTCGCGGGCGGCATCACGCTCACCCGCCGCGTTCGTGGCGTGGGCGAGCGCTATACGCTGGACGCGGCGGCGCTCCGTAGTGCCGAGGCGCGCTGGCTATCGGAACGCCACACGCGCATTGCGGCTGGATTTACGGAAGCCCCGCAGCTGAAGCTGGATAGCCGCGAGGAGCGGCCAGGCGGCCCGCATGCGACCTTCGACGCGGTGCTGGCGCATGGCCGTCGCGGCTTGGCGATCCAGCGATTCAAGGGTCTGGGCGAAATGAACCCGGACCAGCTTTGGAAGACCACGCTGGACCCCGATCTGCGGACGCTGCTGCAGGTGAAAGTGGGCGATGCGGAGGAAGCGGCGCAGGTTTTCTCCACGCTGATGGGCGACGTGGTCGAGCCTCGGCGGGAGTTTATCGTGGGCAACGCGCTTAAGGTGGCGAACCTGGATATTTAGTCCCGGACGTTTTTGGCTGACCCTTGCGAGCTCCACCTCGTCATGCTCGGCGAAGGCCGAGCATCCAGGTCTTTGCTTGCGCGACAAAAGCAAGACGTGGATGGCACGCCTTCGCGTGCCATGACGGATCTTGTGATCGCGGTTCAATATTAGATCATCCCACCTTAGTGCCCCGTCTCCCGCTTCTGCACGATCGAAACCAGATTCGTAACGCTCAGGATGAAGTTGCCCAACAGACTCTCGAGATCGACGGAAGATTGCGTTCCCGCCACCTGGCCGCCGGAGCTGATCTTCGCGCCCGCCTGGCCGGGCACAAGCGAGATGTAATCGCCGCCAAGCAGGTTCTCACTGGTGATCTCGGCTAGGCTGTCGGTCGGGAGCCGGATGTCGGGTCGAACTGCCAGCCGGACGACGGCCTTGTAAGTCTTCGGATCGATCGAGGTGCCGACAACGGTGCCGACCTTGACCCCGGCAATTCTGACGTCAGAACCGGCGGCAATGCCGTCGATGCGCCCGAACTCCGCCCGTAGGATGTAGCGGGACGCGCCGGACGCGCTCAGACTGGCGACCAGGTAGAGCACCAGGGCCAATGTCAGAACAATAACAATGGCGCCGATAAGGACCTCAAACGGGTTGCGCCGGGCGATCATCCGAGGCCCTCATCCATCTTCGCCACCATGCTCACCCGCGGCAGTTTGCCGAGATGCCCGCAACGGAAGAGGGTGACCCCAAGGTCCATGTGCCAATCTAATCCGTGAAACTCGGGCGGTCCATTGCATACGATGGATAGCACCCGCCGAGGCGCGCGGCGCCAGCGAACCATCGCCGGGTGTCGAAATCGGCTATGGATCACGCGGGGGGACTTAGTAGACACATGGGGACGAGGCGCCTTCGCCAATTGCTCGACTTCGTCTTTCCGCCGGATCCGGGCGCCTTGCGCCTTCTCGCCGCCCTGCGTGCGACTTTGGCCGGGGTGCTGACTTTTCTCCTGGTCATGCTTCTCGGCACCGTTGCCACGATACCGGACGCGGATCGCATTCTCGGCTTCGCCCTCGCGCTCTTCATCACCGCGACCGTTCGCGATGGCACGCCGCGCCAGCAGTTGATCACCACCGCCATCGCCCCGTTCGCCGCCTTTGCCGCGGCCACACTCGCCGCGCTGCTGCTTGACCAACCAATCGCCACCGCCGCCGTCATCCCGCTCATCATGTTCGCCGCCACCTACGGAGCGTCGCGCGGGCCGCGTTACGCCTCGCTCGGAACTGTCGCGGTGATCGCCTATACGATTGGCCTGGTCACGAGACTGCCGCCCGACACGCTGCCGATGCGCTTCGTCGTGCTGATGATCGCGGCCGCCAATGCCGCCGTCATCCGGCGCGTCCTGCTTCCGGAAAAACCACAAGCGGAGCTGGCGCGCCTGAGCCGCGCGATCGATGCCGGCATCCGTAACGTGCTCGATAAGATCGCGGCGGCCATCACCAGCGGGGCTTGGACCGAACGAGCGCGTGCCGATCTGCAGCATGATCTCCGTCGCCTCAGCGAGACGATCCTATTGGCGCAAGGCCGGGTCGCGGCACTCTCTGGCGAGGCTTCCGCCGAGAAAGCCCATGTCAGACAGCTTTTGAAGATTGAGCTTGCGACCGAGCGCACCGCGCGCGTTGCTTTGCGGGACTTGGGGACGCCAGCTGACCAGACTTCGCTACTCGCAAGCCTTCAGGCTGTGCGGCGCGGCGAAACCCCGGCGCCTTCCGAGTCGACCGCCCGCCTCTCCGCCACACTCGGCCTGCTCAGCCAAGTCATGCACGACCCGCCGGAAGAAATGGTCACCGCAAGCACTCCGCCGTCGGTAAGCGCGAGGTCCGGCCTGCGTCCCGCGCTGCAGACAGCGATCGCCGCCGGCCTCGCCATTTTGGGCGGCAATCTCGTCTCGCCTAACCGATGGTACTGGGCGGCATTCGCAGCCTTCGTGATGTTTCAGGGCACGCATTCGCGCGGGGAATCGCTCAAGAAGGGCGTGCAGTTCATGATCGGCACCCTGGCAGGTGTCGTCTTCGGGATGCTGGCGGCCACTCTGCTGTCAGGCCATGAGATGCTCAGCATGGCGGCAATCATTGTCGCCGTCTTCCTCGCCTTCCAGGCGAACGCCGCGGCCTATGTCGTGATGATGTTCTGGATCACCGTCATCCTCGGCCTGCTCTTCGGAATGCTCGGCTACTTCACGCCCGACCTGCTGCTGATGCGATTGGAGGAAGCCGCGACGGGTGCCGCCTGTGGTGCCTTGGTGGCAACCCTGGTCATGGTTCGGCGAGATGGCACCGCGGCCTTGGAAGCCAGGCTCGCATTCCTTCGCGCGCTTCGCGAATTACTGCGCAGCGCTTCGGGCGCGTTGCTCGACGACAAATCCCAGCTCGGCTTGGCCGCGCAGATTTTGACCGCGGCGCAGCGTTTCCACGATCTGATCGCGCTCAGCCAAAATGGCGGCTACAGACCCGCCGGACTGGCCTCTCCCAGAGAGAAGACAGAACGCGACCGCATTCTGCTGCTTGAACCGATCGAGGAGTGGGCGAGCGAGCTGGGTAATCTCGCTTTGCAGCCAGCCGAGCTGGATGATCCCACCCTCATCCGCTCGGTTCGTGAAACAGCCGCCCATATCGACGAGACCTTAGCCGACCTCATCGACCGATGGGCCACGGCGTCGCCCTTCACGCAGGTTCCGAGCGAACCCGCAGAGGATCTGGGTGCGACGCCGCGCGGAGAGATCGCGAATCGAGCGGCGCGTCTGCTGCTCCGCATCGATACGGCGCTCGTGAATTTGGCTTCACGGTGAATGGCATGGTGCCATCCACCGGAGCCATCAGCCCGACGAGCGTTGTTTAGGAAGACTTCTCCAGGTGACCGCCAAACTCGAGGCGCATGGCGGAGAGCAGCTTGTCGGCGAAATCAGCCTGTCCCCGTGACGCGAAACGGTCGTACAGCGCGGCACTCATCACCGGCACAGGCACGCCCTCATCGATGGCCGCCTGCAAAGTCCAGCGACCCTCACCGGAATCGGAAACATGGCCGCGGAATTCCGCAAGCTCCGGGCTTTTCCGCAGAGCGGCCGCCGTCAAATCCAGCAACCAGGATCCAACCACGCTACCCCGGCGCCAAACTTCCGCGACGTCTGAGACATTGATGTCGTATTTATACAGGTCGGGGTTCCGTAGCGGTGTTGTCTCCGCGTCGTGCACCTGAGTCTGCAATCCGACATTTGCCTTTTTCAGGACATTGAAGCCCTCCGCCAAGGCCGCCATCATTCCGTATTCGATGCCGTTATGGACCATCTTGACGAAATGCCCAGCGCCGTTCGGGCCGCAATGCAGATAGCCGTGTTCGGCCTGTGTCGGCGTGCCAGCAGCCCCAGGGGTCCGCTCCGCCGAGCCAACGCCGGGTGCGAGTGACTGGAAGATCGGATCGAGATGAGCGACGATGTCATCCTCACCGCCGATCATATGGCAGTAGCCGCGCTCCTTCCCCCACACGCCGCCGCTGACGCCGACATCGACATAATGAATGTTCTTCGCCTTCAACGCATGCGCGCGGCGGAGATCGTCATGGTAATAAGAGTTGCCGCCGTCGATAACGATGTCACCGGCTTCGAGATGCGCGGAAACCTGATCCAGGATCGTGTCCACGATCGCGGCAGGCAGCATCATCCAGATCGCGCGCGGCTTGCTCAACTTGGCGATGAATTCGGGCAGGCTCGTGGTGCCGGTTGCACCCTTGCCGACGAGGTTCTGCACCGCATCCGCGTGGTTGTCGTAAACGACAAGGTTATGGCCGGCGGCGATCAGCCGCTCGACCATGTTGCCGCCCATCCGTCCAAGCCCGATCATACCGAGTTGCATTGAAGTTCCTTTCGAGGCAGGTGATGAGCACGTGACGCCCAGGGTCGAGACAGAAAGCCTAAACTGACCCGCCGCCCCATTGTAGGACGACCCGATATCCTCGCCCGGCGGATGCGCACGGCGAGGCGATTTCAAATATTTGCTGCCTCTAAAATGCGGCTTTTCGGCTGGATTGTCCACCAGGGCCCGGCCGGGCCGATGCAGCGCACTATCGGAGAGGGGTCCGTCTCGCCGCCCCGGAGTTCGCCAAAAATGTCATCAAAAAGGAACATCTGATGAGCGACGAGACCCCGAAGACTGACGACGCACCCGCCAAAGGCGTCGGGCGCCGCGGATTGCTGCTGCGCGGCACCATGCTGTCCGCCGCTGCCGCGCTGGTGGCCGGAACCTCGGGCGGCGTGGCCAAGGCTCAGAGCACCACGGCCTCGGTGACGACGGGCGCTGGTTCCGGCAAGCGACCGAACATCCTCGTCATTATGGCTGACGATATCGGCTGGTCGAATATCAGCGCTTACAACATGGGCATGATGGGCTACCGCACGCCCAATATCGACCGGATCGCCAAGGAAGGCGCGCTGTTCACCGACTACTACGGCGAGCAAAGCTGCACAGCCGGCCGCGCCGCTTTCATCACCGGCCAAAGTCCTTTCCGTACTGGGCTGACAAAGGTCGGCCTGCCCGGCGCGGATCTCGGATTGAGCGGAAAGGATCCGACGATCGCCGAGATCGTGAAGCCGCTGGGATACGCCACCGGGCAATTCGGTAAGAATCATCTCGGCGATACCGATGATTTCCTGCCCACCAACCACGGCTTCGACGAATTCTTCGGCAATCTCTATCATCTGAATGCGGAGGAGGAGCCGGAATATCCGGATTATCCGAAGAATACGGAATTCCTGAAAAACTTCGGGCCGCGCGGCGTCATCCACAGCTACGCCAATCCTGATGGCACGCAGAAGATCGAGAATACGGGGCTGCTGACGAGCACGCGTATGGAGACGATCGACGAGGAGTTTCTTGAGGCGGGCCTGAGTTTTGTCGATCGCGCCCACGCCGCCGGCAAGCCGTTCTTCTTGTGGTTCTGCCCCACCAGAATGCATATCTTCACGCATCTGAAGCCCGACACGGAAGGCAAGACCGGTCTTGGCATTTATGCCGATGGTATGGTCGAGCATGACGGGCATGTCGGTCAGCTTCTGCAAAAACTCGATGACCTCGGCATCGCCGACGACACGATTGTTCTCTACACCACAGATAACGGCGCGGAGGTCATGACCTGGCCGGATGGCGGCACCACGCCCTTCCGCGGCGAGAAGAACACCAATTGGGAAGGCGGCTTTCGCGTTCCGGCACTTCTACGCTGGCCCGGAACCGTGAAGCCCGGCACGATCATCAACGATACGACATCCGCTCTGGAATGGTTCCCGACTTTCGCGGCGGCAGCGGGGGCTGTGAATGTGACCGAGACGCTTCTGACCGGCTACCAAGCTGGCGAGAAGAACTTCAAGGTTCATCTGGATGGCTATGATCTCGGCCCGGCTTTTCGCGGCGACAATACGACCTGGCCACGCAAGGAATTTTTCTACTTCAGCGACGACGGCGATCTCATGGCGCTGCGCTACGATCGCTGGAAATTGGTGTTCGCCGAGCAGAAAGCGGATGGCTTCGCTGTCTGGGAAACGCCGCTGATTCCGTTGCGCGTGCCAAAACTATTCGATCTGCGCGGCGATCCGTATGAGCGCGCGGACCACGAATCGTCTTATTACGACGACTGGCGTATTCGCCATCTGTTTCTATTGGTTCCAGCACAGGGTATCGTTGGAAAGTTCTTGGCGACCTTCAAACAATACCCGCCGCGACAGCCATCCGCGACTTTCGGCATCGGTCAGGCGCTGAGAAGTCTTCAGGTGAGCACGACCGAAGACTAATCGCGGACGGGATGGGCGGTTGCGGCTACCCATCCCGCGTTGCGCCGCTTCTGTCGTGGCGAATTGGGTGCGGTGCAAACCGGGCCTACTCCGGCTCCGGATAGCTAATCTCCACAACCTCCAGCGTCTCCGCTCCGCGCGGTGTCCGCACCACGACCTCGTCACCTACGGTTGAGCGCAGCAGGGCAAGCGCCACCGGAGAGCCGATGCTGATCTTGCCCTCCGCCATATTCGCCTCATCGGCGCCGACAATCGTCACCGTCACAGACTCTTCGCGTTCGGTGAGATACGTCACGGTCGCGCCGAAGAAGACCCGGTCGCGCTGGCGCTGGGTGCTGGGATCCACCACCTCGGCGTAAGCGAGGCGGCGGCTCAGGAAGCGCAGGCGGCGATCGATTTCCCGCAGCCGGCGCTTGCCTTCCTTGTAATCCGCGTTCTCGCTGCGATCGCCATTGCCCGCGGCCCAGGACACAATCTCCACAACGCGATGCCGCTCGCTGCGTTGCTGAGCGCGTTCCGCCTCAAGGCGCGCGTGGCCCGTCGGTGTCATGTGGTATTTGCCATCCGGCAGCCGGGGCGGTCCGTCGTCATCCTCGTCCGTATCCATGGCGCGAAGCTGACACGCTTTCACGCGAGATGGACAGGCTAGATCCGCACCGCTCCGCCACGATCGCACACCGCTTGCGGGAGCGAGGTCATCACGTAACACGGGGGGAGTTTAAGGCACCAAAGGTAAAGATGACGGCGCCACATGGCGCGACTTAAGGATTTGGCAAGCTGCCAACAAATAAATGATCGGACGGCTCAATAGAGCTCAACCATCTCAGGAGGCAAAGGTGCCGAACGCCCTCTTCCCTGGCTATAGCCCCTTCGTTGTCGCTCAACCACTAGCCGGCCCAGACACAGCTGTGCAGGCCATGCCTTCCTTCACTCCCACGACACGGGCCTCACCATCCTCCAGGATCTGCCCAAACCCGAATTTTATAAACCGGTGCACCAATCAGCTTGTCAGACACCTCAGCCGCGGTCGGATCGGACGCTCGGCTGAGGAAGAAGCCGAATGCGCTGGCCTGCCGCCTTTCACCACCGAGAACCTGCCGACCTATTTCGCAATCGCCGCGGGCGCGGTCGCGACCACGATTTCAATGGTCATACTCGCTCGATTCTTGCTCATCAGGCATGGCTTTATCGCGCGGACACAGCCGGTCGCGGATATGCAACTACCGGAATTGGAGCAGACTTTCCTGCCATATCGATCTGAGCCCAGTCCCTGACCCGATCGGCCGAGACGCGCCGTCCCCCATGGGCCAGGGAGCGGGCGCCGCCAGCGCTAGAAGGCGAAATGTGCCGGATCGGGACTGCCGCCGCTGCCGCAGACATTGGCGAAGCGGACATCCGCGCCGAAGGGGCCAATCGCGCCGCTCGTCACCACGCCGCCGACACTCTCCACGTAGTAGGCTTGGTAATCTCCGTGCTCGCCGGACCCGTTCAGCTCTGTCACCAAGCCGCAGACGGCGAGGCTCTTCTTCCCGCTCGTGGCATATTCATGCTTGAACCTCGCGTCCGCCGGGTGCTTCAGGAGGCTCCGGATATAGGCATGAGCCTGATCACGCAGCGCCACCGGGACCGACCGCTCCACCGCGCGCGCGGCAAACTCGTGTGCCGCATCGGGCACCGTCGCCAGGGCCACCTCGGGCGGGAAAGCCACCGGCAGGGGCGCCGCCTGCTGCCTGGCGCAGCTCATTACACCCAGCATGGGTCCAAGGATCATCAGAACCGATAGGCTGCGGGAAACGTTCATAAATCCAATGCAGCATGCGTCCCAGCAACGGTCAACCGGCGACGCTCTTCTGTTAACCCTGAGGGCGCTCTGGCCGCCGAAGGTTGGGGCCGGGCCACATGTTCGATTATGCCCGCTCGGCTCGGCCTGCGGCATGAATCTCATCGACAGGGCGCGCCCGCCGCGCCATATCGCGTCTCATGCGCAAGTTCCTCGTCCTGTGCCTTTTCCTCTTGGGGTCAGCCGCCTCCGCGGTGGCCCAGACCAACGCCCCGAATCCGGCAGGACTTTGGGTCACCAACGGCCGCGATGCCGTGGTGCAGATCTACCCCTGCGGCACCGGCGGCACGCTCTGCGGCGCGCTTGTCGGCTTCCCCTTCGATCACCCCACCGACCCGGCACCGATGACCTGGAACAACAAGCCGCAATGCCGCTTCCCTTTTATCACCCAGCTCATGCCGCGCCGGCATTCCTGGGGCGGCTTCATCGTCGATCCGCAGAATGGCCATAAATACAACGCCAAGGTTCGCGTGATGAGCGAGAACGTCTTGCGGCTGCGCGGCTATCTCTTCTTCCCGGCGCTCGGCGCCAAGCGCATCTGGACCCGCTACATGGGGCCGCCCCCGCCGCCGGATTGCCGCATGGCCGCCGACGCCCTGAAGAAGTAGGGCGTGATGCGCTAACAGAGCCGCGGTCCAAAAGATCCGTCATGGCACGCGAAGGCGTGCGGGGCACCCCGTGCCATCCACGCCCTAGCTTTGGGCAGGCACCAAGGCGTGGAGGCTCGGCCTTCGCCGAGCATGACGGAAGCGGACAGAGCGTGGTTCTCTCGCTCGCCGCTCACTCGCGATGGTGGGATGGCGCCAATGCATAGACCGGCGTCGGCAGCCCTTCCATCCGCGCCTTGATCTGTAGCGCCAGATATTGCGAGTAATGGCGAGACTGATGCAGGTTCCCGCCGTGGAACCACAAATCCTTCTGCTGCGTCGGCTTCCACATATTGCGCAGCTCGCCTTCCCAGGGACCCGGGTCCTTCGTGGTGTCTGAGCCAATTCCCCAGCATTTGCCGACCCGATCCGCGACGTCCTGCGAAATGAGCTTCGCCGCCCAGCCGTTCATCGAGCCATAGCCGGTCGCGTAGATCACCAGATCCGCCGTCAATTCGCTGCCGTCGCTGAAAATCACGGAATTCTCGGTGATGCGCTCCACACCGACACCGCTTTTCAGTTTGATGCTGCCATTGGCGACAAGTTCGGAAGCTCCGACATCAATGTAATAGCCGGAGCCGCGGCGGATATATTTCATGAACAGGCCGGAACCGTCATCGCCGAAGTCGAGCAGGAAGCCGGCCTTCTCGAGCCGGGCATAGAGGTCCGCATCCTGCTTGCGGATCGCCTCGGTGGTGGGCGTCGTGAAGTGGTGCAAAATCCCATAAGGCACCGACGCGTTCAGCAGATCCGCTTTCGCCGTGGTGATGCCCCGATCCAGCGCATCCTCGGAATAGAGCGTGCTCGTGCCAAA
This sequence comes from Acidisoma sp. L85, assembly GCF_009765865.1. Lineage (GTDB taxonomy): Bacteria > Pseudomonadota > Alphaproteobacteria > Acetobacterales > Acetobacteraceae > Acidisoma. The sequence goes on along the minus strand of NZ_LMUQ01000076.1, from coordinate 302,275 downwards.
CTTGAAGAGCGACTCCGAGCTCGAGACATGCGTCGATGAGCGCTGCACCATCGTCACCTCGGCCGCGCCATGCTCCCAAAGATCGGCGCAGATATCATGGGCGGAATTATTCGACCCGATGACAACGCAGCGCTTGCCGCGATAGCCCTCGCCGCCGCGATGCTGGCTCGAATGATGCAGCGTGCCACGGAATGTTGTCGCACCCGGCACGTCGATGACATTGGGAATCCCGGACATGCCGGTGGCGAGCACGAGATGCGTCGGGTGCAGCGTGATGGACTGTCCGTCGCGATCGACCACGACCTCCCACGCGCCCTTCGCCTCGTCGTAATGTGCGCCAGTGACTTCGGAGGACGTCCAGATGTTCAGCTCCATCACGCGGGCATACATCTCGAGCCAATCGCCGATCTTGTCTTTGGGCGAATACACCGGCCAGTCATCCGGGAACGGCAGATACGGCATGTGGTCGTACCAAACCGGATCGTGCAGACACAGCGACTTGTAGCGATGGCGCCAGGAATCGCCCGCTCGCGCATTCTTCTCGATGATGAGCGTGGGCACACCAAGCCGCTTCATCCTGGCGCCGAGCGCCAGCCCGCCCTGGCCGCCGCCGACGATCACGCAATAGGGCTGCTTGGTGAAACCGAGCGCCTCTTCTTCTTCCAGCTTGCGCTCCAGCCAGGTGCTGCGGCCCTGATGGACGCCGTGTTCCGCGCCGAAGGGACGGCGGCGTCCCTTCATTTCCTCGAAGCCCTTGAGCTCCTCCATGGAGGTCAGCAGCGTCCAGGCGCGGCCCTCCCGCAGCCGGACATAGGCAATGCCGCGAGCGCGCGCCGTCTCGAAGGTGAACCAGCCGCTGACGATGCCGTTGACGTCAGTCGCCTCATCGGTTGGCGTCAATTGGGTTGGCTGCGTGTCGGCCAGCCTCGCCTCCAGCATGGCGCGGATGGCCGGGCGGCCCTCGCTCGTCGTGATGTTCCAGGTGAAGGAGACGAGGTCACGCCAATAGCTCTCCTCCGCGAAGAGTTCGGCGGTGCCTACGATATCGCCGCGTGACAGGGCGGCTCCGAAGGCCTCTACCCATGTGGCGATTTGAACGTCGGCGGTCTCAGCGGTCATCGGGAAATTCCTCCTGGCGTCCACGATCCCGCGAGCCGAGCGCGCTGCGGGCAAACCGTGTTTTGGATTATGTCTTTAAGACGCGCGGAGATTTGCCCCCGCGCGTCTTTGATCTCAAGCAGTCGTGACGATCAGGCGGAAATCTCGCTGCCGTCCTGGCTCCAGCGCGTGTGGAAGCTGCCGTCCTTGTCCAGGCGCCGATAGGTATGGGCGCCGAAATAATCCCGCAAACCCTGCAACAGATTGGCGGGCCCGCGCGCCCGGCGCAGACCGTCATAATAAGCCAGTGCCGAGGAGAAGGCCGGCACCGCAACACCATTCTCCACCGCCAGCACGATGACCCGGCGCCAGGCGTCCTCCGCCTTCACCAGGGCATCGCGGAAATAGTCGTCCAGCAGCAGGTTTTCCAACGAAGCGTTGCGGTCATAGGCCTCCTTGATGCGGTTGAGGAACCGCGCCCGGATGATGCAGCCGCCGCGCCAGATGGTGGAGATCTCACCCAGATGCAGCTCCCAGCCGAATTGCTTGGCGGCGACGGTCATCTGCTCGAAGCCCTGGGCATAGGCGACGATCTTGGAGGCATAGAGCGCGTCTCGGATCGCCTCGATCTCGGCCTTGCCGGCTTTCTTGGTCGGCACTTTGGGATGGGGGTATTTCTTCTCCGCCTCGCCCCGCATGGCGCGGCGGCCCGATAGCGCGCGGGCATAGACGGCTTCGGTGATAGCAGTGACCGGCACGCCGAGGTCCAGCGCATTCTGCGCTGTCCAGCGGCCGGTGCCCTTCTGCTCGGCCTCGTCGACGATGGCATCCACCAGAGGCTTGCCGGTGCCGTCCGTCTTGCGCAGCACGGCGGCGGTGATCTCGATGAGATAGCTGTCGAGGTCGCCCTGTTTCCAATCGGCGAAGATCTCCGCCATGGCGGGCGCGTCGAAGCCATACAGAGTCTTCAGCAGGTCGTAGGCTTCTGTAATCAGCTGCATATCGGCGTATTCGATGCCGTTATGGACCATCTTCACGTAATGGCCGGCGCCTTCCGGGCCGATATAGGTGCAGCAGGGCGTGCCGTCGACCGAGACCGCCATCTTGGTGACCATCGGCGCGATGTGGTCATAGGCAGCGCGCTCGCCGCCCGGCATCATGCTGGGGCCTTCCAGCGCCCCTTCTTCGCCGCCCGAAACGCCCATGCCGATGAACCGGATGCGCTTCTCCTGGCAGTATTTGAAGCGCCGATTGGTATCGGTGAACAGCGAATTGCCGCCGTCGATGATGATGTCATCCGGATCGAGATGACCCAGCAGTTCCTCGATCATGTCGTCCACCGGCTTGCCGGCCTTCACCATGATGATGAGGGCGCGCGGCTTGCTCAGCGCCGCCACGAACTCGGCCACGCTCTTGGTCGGCACGAAGCGGCCTTCCTTGCCGTGCTCGGCCATGAGCTTGTCAGTCCGCTCATGATTGCGGTTGTAGAGGGCGACCCCGAAGCCTTTTCGGGCGGCATTGCGCGCGAGGTTCGCGCCCATCACCGCCAGGCCCAGCACGCCAAGTTCCGCTAGCTCCGCCATCTTCGTCCTGTCCGTTTCCTGACCATCGAGACGTCAACCGCCCCGTTA
>NZ_LMUQ01000076.1:268392-299336 GCF_009765865.1 Acidisoma sp. L85 | reverse complement strand
CATTTCAAGCCAGCGGTGAACTCGCATATTCCGCCAGAAGATCCGCCGGGTCGCGGTAGATCGCCACAGCTCCCGCCGCGCGCAGCACGCCCTCAGGAAAGCCGCCGCAGAGTAGCCCGACCGCATCGATGCCGAGGGCGCCCGCCGCCTCGATGTCGTAATGCGTATCGCCTACCACCACGACATCCGCGGGGCGCAGGTGCAGCTTCTTCAGCACGGCGGCGAAGATGTCAGGGTGGGGCTTGGATCTCTCGGCATCCTGCAACGTCGTTTCCGCGTCTATCAAATGCTCGATGCCGGCGATCCGCTTGTAAATCTGCAACTCCTCCGACTTGGCGGATGAGGCAAGCGCAACGCGCTTACGGTCGGAACGGAGATGCCGGAACAACGCCACCACCTCCGGGAAGGCGCGCACCCGCGACAGGTAGTGCCGCTTGAAAAGATCGCCGCGCCAGTCCTCCATCTCCTTGCCCCGCGCATCCGCCTCCTTTTGCCCGAGCATCGCGGGCAGCAACTGGTCGCCGCCCTTGCCGATCTGGAAGCGCACCTTCTCGACCGGGATGGCATGGCCGAAATGGTCGAAGGTCACCGCCCAACTCTCGGCATGGAGGTCTACGGAATCGACCAAAGTTCCGTCGACGTCGAAGATCACGGCCTTGGGCATGATGGCACCTTTCGCGGCGGGTCCTGCCAATCTGGAGGCCGGGACGCATCTTGCACTACCCAGCTATAGTGAAATCCGAGTGGCCCACGTGCGAAACTCTCGCGCCCCGATGCCGCGGGCGTCCGAGAAGGCCACCCGGCCCTTGTGCCGAAGCCCGCGCGGCCACAGCTTCGACCGGCGGCTGGCGAGAAAGGATGGGGCATGACAGGACTTGCGAAGGAGCGTTGCATACCCTGCCATGGCGGCGTCACCCCGCTGACGGAGACCGAGGCTCAGGGCCTGCTGGCGGAAGTGCCGCGCTGGCGACTGGCCGCGGAACCATCGCGCATCGAACGCGGCTGGCGTTTCAAGAACTTCGCGACCGCACTGGCCTTCGTCGAGAAGGTCGCCGCCGTCGCCGAGGCGTCCGGCCACCACCCGGACATCGCCTTCGGCTGGGGCTACGCCGCGATCTCCCTCCACACCCACGCCATCCGGGGCCTGCACCGCAACGACTTCATTCTCGCCGCCCGCATCGACGCACTCGACGCTGGCGATCTGGAAACAACGAAGGAAGGATCCGACGCATGAAAGCCACCTGGAACAACACGGTTCTCGCGGAAAGCGACGACATCGTGACCGTCGAGGGCAATGCCTATTTCCCCGCCAGCAGTCTCAACCGGGACCTGTTCAAGCCGAGCGCCCTGACCAGTCGCTGCCCCTGGAAGGGCGAGGCGCATTACTACAGCCTGGAGGTGGACGGCACGCGCAACGAAGACGCGGCCTGGTATTACCCCGAGCCCAAGGAAGCCGCCGCCAATATCCGCGACCGCGTTGCGTTCTGGAAAGGCGTGAAGGTCTCGGCCTGACGACCGCGGCGAAAATCCTGGTAGAGTGCGGGCCGTGGACGGCTTTCACTCTTCCGCGCGCCCACCCGTCTCCACCGAAGCACTGAAGGCGCTGGCCGTGCGCTCAGACGGGCGTGGCCTGATTCAGTTCAGCGGCCATCTCGGAGCCATCGCTCTGGCGCTCGGGCTGGTGATCGCGGCGCGCCACGGCTGGGCCTTGCTGCCCGCGATGGCGCTGCTTGGGGTCCTGGAGGTTGCGCTCTTCGCGCCGCTGCATGAGAGCACGCATCGCACGACCTTCCGCCGCCTCTGGCTCAATCGCACTACCGGCTGGCTCGGCGGTTTCGTGCTGGTGCTGCCGCCGGAGGGTTTCCGGCTGTTCCACCTTGCCCATCACCGCCACACACAGGACCCCGAGCGCGATCCCGAACTGATCGGCGCCCGCCCTCTCACGCGTCTCGGCTACGTCTGGCTGCTGACCGGCTTGCCCTATTGGGCGAACCAGGTTCGCGGCCTTCTCGTGACGGCTCTCGGCAACGCCGACGTGCCTTGGATTCCAGCCGCCGCCCGCACCTCGGTGGTGCGCGAGGCGCGAGTCTACCTCGCGCTCTACCTCCTCACCGCCCTTACCTTGATCTGGTCGCCGCTCGCGTTGCTGCTCTGGGTCGTGCCCATGCTGCTCGGCCAGCCGGTGCTGCGGGCGGTGCTGATGGCGGAGCATCGCGGCTGCCCCGAAAACAACGACCGCATGGCCAATACCCGCACCACCCTCGCCTCCCGCGCCTTCGGACTGCTGTTCTGGAATGCCAATCTTCATATCGAGCACCATTGGGCGCCCGGCGTGCCCTTCCACGCTCTGCCGAAACTCCACGCCCTGCTCCGCCCCCACCTCAAAACGCTCGAGCGAAACTACAGCGCTGCCCACGAGACCATTCGCGCCGGCCTTTCGTGACAAGCATCGCTGTTATTGGCGCCGGTCCCGCCGGTCTCATGGCGGCCGAGCGCCTGAGTGCCGCCGGCCATGCCGTCACACTCTACGACCACAAGCCCGCGCCGGGCCGCAAGCTGCTGATGGCCGGGCGGGGCGGCCTCAACCTGACCCATTCCGAACCCCTGCCGCAGTTCCTCGGCCGCTACGGTGAGGCGGAGGAGCGCCTGGCCCCCGTGATCCATGCCTTCCCGCCCGAAGCACTGCGGGAGTGGGCGGAGGGCCTCGGCCAGCCCTCCTTCACAGGCAGCAGCGGGCGGGTCTTTCCCAAGACGATGAAAGCCTCGCCGCTCCTGCGCGCCTGGCTCGGACGGCTGGAGACGCAGGGCGTCAAGGTCATGCCGAGGCACCGCTGGCTCGGTTGGACCGAGGATGGTGCGTTGAGCTTCGCGGGCCTGCCGCCCGCCGGGGCCGACGCGGTGCTGTTGGCGCTCGGCGGTGCTGCCTGGCCGCGCCTCGGCAGCGATGGTGGCTGGGCGAAAACGCTCGCCGAGCGCGGCGTCGCGCTCGCACCCTTCCGGCCAGCCAATTGCGGCTTCACCCTGCAATGGTCTCAGCATTTCCGGGAGCGCTATGCCGGCCAGCCGATCAAATCGATCGCCCTGCGGTTTCACGGCCAGCAGGCTCGTGGTGACGCCATCATCGCGAGCTACGGCATCGAGGGCGGGCCAGTCTATGCACTCGCCGCTGCCTTGCGGGACGCCATCGCGGCCGAGGGTCATGCCATTCTGCAGCTTGACCTGCGGCCCGATCTGCCAGCAGGCGAAGTCGCGAAGCGCCTCGCGGCCTTGCGTCCGCGCGACAGTCTCTCGACCGGCCTCCGCCGCACGCTTGCCCTCGCCCCCGCTGCCATCGGGCTGCTGCGGGAAGTGGAGATCGCGCTGCCACGAGGTCCCGCTGCCCTCGCCGCCCGCATCAAGGCGATACCCTTGCGCCTGACTGCAGCGCAAAGTCTCGACCGCGCCATCTCCTCGGCCGGTGGCGTGATTTGGGACGAGGTTGACGACAGCTTCATGCTCCGCCGCCTGCCCGGCGTCTTCGTCGCCGGCGAGATGCTGGACTGGGAGGCGCCAACCGGCGGCTATCTCCTGCAAGCCTGCATGGCGACAGGTGTGGCAGCAGCCACCGGACTGCTCGACTGGCTGGAGCGGCGTTGATAAGCCCTCCGCCGGCAACAGAGCGGGACTCGGGATGACGGTTGCGATCGCGATGGGGGAGACCACCAGCCTCGGCGTCACCGCGCCCGCCACGCTAGACCTGGAGGAGCTGCTGGCGACCCGTCTGCTGGTCCAGGGCAATTCCGGCTCGGGCAAATCCCACCTCCTGCGCCGGCTGCTGGAACAGAGCGCGCCCTGGGTGCAGCAAGCGGTGATCGATCCCGAAGGCGATTTCGTGACCCTCGCCGAACGCTTCGGCCATCTGGTGATCGACGCCGAGTCTCAGACCGAGCAGGGGTTGCAACTCGCGGGTGAAAGGGCGCGGGAGCATCGCGTCTCGACTGTTCTCAACCTCGAGGGCCTCGATGCCGAGGGCCAGATGCGGCATGCGGCGGCGTTTCTTAGCGGGCTATTCGAGGTGCCTCGCGATCACTGGTATCCGATGCTCGTGGTCGTGGATGAGGCGCAGCTTTTCGCCCCCGCCGTCGCCGGCGAGGTTTCCGACGAGGCCCGCAAGCTCAGCCTGGGCGCCATGACCAATCTCATGTGCCGGGGCCGCAAGCGGGGGCTCGCCGGTGTCATCGCGACGCAGCGCTTGGCGAAGCTTGCCAAGAACGTCGCGGCCGAGGCGTCCAACTTCCTCATGGGTCGCACTTTCCTCGATATCGACATGGCGCGCGCCGCCGATTTGCTCGGCATGGAGCGCCGCCAGGCTGAGGCTTTCCGCGATCTGGAGCGGGGCCATTTTATCGCCCTCGGCCCCGCTCTGTCACGCCGGCCGCTGAGCCTGCGCATCGCCGCGACCGAGACGGAGGCGCGGAGCCAAAGCCCCCGCCTGATGCCGATGCCCTCCGCCGGTTTGGATGACGCCCGCACCGTGATCCTCGCGGCACCACCGCCTGAAGCCGCTCGCACGCCTCGCCGCGCGCCGGCACCGGCGCCGCCCGACCTGTTGAGCCAGCTCATCGCCTACTCTCCCGCCGCCGTCGCCCGTGTGGCGGAAACGCCCGAGACGCCGACGCCGGAGGCGCTGGCCGATCGGCGCGCGCGGCTCGACGCTATCCTCGCCGCGATTCTGGCCGATCCGGAGGCCGGGTTCCGCGCTATCGGCGTGCTGTATCAGGACTTCCTGGTCCGGTGCCGGATCGAGGGTTTGCGCGCCACGCCGCCCGATCTTCCCACCTTCCGCCGCATGCTCACCCATGCCCGCGCCGGAATTGGCGCCGCGGAATCCGAGGATGCCACCTGGCAGGACATCACCGCGCGCGCCGGCGTCTTGCCCGAGGATATGCAGGGCATCTACCTCATGCTCGCCCGCGCGGCGCGGGACCATGCGCCCTGTCCTGGCGACGAAACCCTCGCCCGCGCCTATGGCACGCGCTCGCTCGGCCGGGCACGGCGGCTACTCGCCTATATGGAGGAACGCGGCCTCATCGTCTGCCAGACCGACGGCCTCGGCCGCCGCAGCGTCACGCTGGTCGAACTGGCCTGGGCCACGGCACCAGCCCATCCGGATGCGGAGGCGGTTGCCTGAGGGCAAACCTACTGGATCAGATCGGTCCATCGGACGGCTACCACCGTCATGCTCGGCGAAGGCCGGGCATCCACGCCTTCGTCTTCGCCGCCACAAGCAAGGCGTGGATCCTAGGCCTTCGCCGAGGATGACGATGGGGAGGCTTCGCGCCAACGCCGCTCGATACTGTTCTACTCCGCGGCCTTAATCCGTATCGCCGCCTGGGCCGCGCGGCCGTGTGCGTCGAGTACTGTGACCCGGTAAAAGCCCGGGCCGGGCGGCGTCCATTGCGTCGTGCGGAGGGCTCCCACGGAAGCCACCGGCGCGCCATCGACCAGGAAGCTTAGGGGCCGAATGCCGCCCATGGCCTTGAGGTCCAAGGCGCCGGCGCCGTCGATCACCGCGCCCGGCGGCGGGAATAGTAGGCGCAGCGGATCCGGGTCGGGCGTGACCGCGAAAGATAACAGGTGCATCGCCTCGGCGGCTGAACGCGGCGACGCTGGCAAAAGACCAAAGACCCTCGCCAGAACTGGCAGCGCATGATCGGCCGCCGCACCACCATCCATCGCCGTGCCATCGGGCCGTCCGACCCAGACGCCCACGACTTGCGCGCGATCGAACCCGAAAGCCCAGTTGTCGCGATCGCCCCAGCTGGTTCCCGTCTTCCACGCGATCCCTTGACCTTCCGGAGCGCCCGGTAAAGCCCGCGTCAGGATCGCCGCGATGGTCTGCGCGGATGCCGGCGAAAGCAGCCTGGAGGCAGCGGCCACGCCGCTAGGGCGCCAGCCGAGCGGCGAAACCGCCCCATCCGTCGCCAGCGCCGCATAGAGCGCCATCATCCCGCGCATCGTCTGACCGGCGCCGCCAAGCACCACTGGAAGCGACGCCACCGCGCCACGCGGCAAGCGCAAAGGCTCACCCGCCGCCGACAAAGCCGCGGCGAAGCGCACCGCGCCGAACTGCGCCAGCAGCCTAACCGCGGGAAGGTTGAGCGACCGCCGAAGGGCATCCGCCGCCCTGACATTTCCCGCAAACCGCCCGGTGAAATCTTCCGGCGCATAGCCGCCAAACCGCGCCGGACTATCGGCAAGCAGTGTGTCCGGATTGGCGAGTCCTTGCGAAAAGGCGAGGCCATAGAGAAACGGTTTCAACGCCGAACCCGGGCTGCGCTCGGCTGAGGTCAGATCGATCGCCCCAGCGCGACGCGCGTCGCCCCAATCACCGGCCCAGACCGCGCGCAAACGCCGGCTCGGTAGATCCGCGATCATCACGGCGAGCGAAACATCCGGCGGCAGCTTGGCAAGCGTCGCGCGGGCCAATCGCTGAAGCGCCGCCTGGGTCGGCCCATCCAGCGTCGTCGTGAGCAATGGCGGTCGATGCACACGCGCGAAAAGCTGCGGCACAGCGCGCGGCATCGGCTGCCGCGCCGTCGGCAGCGCTTCCGCTATGGCGGCCCGCGTCTCCTCCGGCGTCAGGAGACCGCGCGTCTCGGCGAGACGGAGGATGCGGTCGCGGATCCGCCGCGCGGCCTCGGGATGCCGATCTGGGCGCAGCGCCTCGGGGCGGCGCGGCAAAGCCACCAGAAGTGCCGCCTCGGCGGCGTCGAGCGCGCCCGGCGGCTTGCCAAAATACGCGTAGGAGGCGGCCTCGACCCCCACCAGATTGCCGCCAAATGGCGCGAGCGACAGCCACAGCCCAAGAACATCCCGGCGCGGCATCCGCCACCACAGGTCCACCCCCCGTGCCGCCTCGATGACCTTGGCGGATAGGCCACGCGGCCGGGGATCGAGCAGCTTCGCGACCTGCATCGTCAGCGTCGAGCCACCGGATACGACATGCCCAGCGCGCAGCCACTGCCATCCCGCGCGCAAAACAGCGCGAGGATCGACCCCCGGCTCGGTGGCGAACCGCCGGTCCTCCACCGCCACAAGCAGTTGCACGAGGAATGGCGACACCTGCTCCGGCGAAACGCGAAATCGCCAGACGCCGCCGGGTACCGGGGAAAGCGCGATCAATGCGCCGCCCCGATCCACCACCCGCGTTCCCCAACATTCCGCGCGCGGCGTCGGCGCGGGCCACACGGCGCCCAACGTCACCACCCCAGCCAGCGCCACGATTGGCGCGACGGCGAGTGTGGCGAACAGGCGCCCCTTGCGCCCGGTCAGAGTCACGGCGTCGCCGGGGTCACCGAAATGCGGACCGCGCCCTGCCGCGCGAAGATGGCGGGGCGATACATGTCCGCCAGCGTCATGCCCGGATATTCGAAGGTGCCCGGCGTCACCGCGCGCAGCATCACCGCGACGCGGAAGTCCGGATGATCCGCTGTCAGGCTCAGCACCACGGCATAACGGTCATCCGCGGCCTTCTCGCTATCGGTGTCCGACAGCGTGCCGAGCCAATCCATCCCGGCCACGGTCCCACCCGAGAAATGGCCCGCGATCTCCCACCCCGCCGGCAGACCGGCCAGCATCATCGCCTGATGTCCCTGCCCATCCGTCGCGCGGCCATCGACCTCCATGACGAAAGTGGTGTTCTGCGCCAGCTTGTCCGGATCCAGCGCCGAACCGTCCTGCGCGAAGAAGTGCCGGTGGATCTCCATGCCGTTCCGCGCCGCGGCCGGCGCCTGCAACGGCACACCCTGCACCACCAGACTGCCGGGCAAAGACGCGCGCCCGGTGTTCCGCACCGTCACTTTGCCGGCGACCGGCAAACTTAGCGTCGGCGCCGGGCCGAGCGTCTTGTTGTCGATCACGACCGACACGGGTTTCGCGTTCGCCCCCGCCGCCGCCGCCGCCGCGCCGCCCCATGCCTGCTCCTGCGTGTTCAGCGCATCCGGATCGAGATTGGCCCCCGGCAGCGCCGCCCGGATACCAGCAAGCTGCGGCGCCATGACGCCGCTTTCCTGCGTCAGCACAGCCGTCGCGAATTGGTCGCGCAGCGCGGAGCCGTAATCGTCATACCAATAGTCGCGCGCTGGATCCTTGAGCACAGCCGCGAAGATGTCTTGCGCCTGCGCCGTCTCACCCAGCCTCGCCAGCGCCGCCGCGATTTGCGCGCGGGCAAGTGGTGTGGGTTCGGCATCGAGATTGGTCGCCGCCACACGAATGGCTCCAGCCGGCGCCTGGCCGGACAATGCCAGCACGTAAAGCGCATAGGCCTGCGCCGCCTGGTCGGTCGGGCTGCCCGGCGGCGTCGCCACCTCCGTCGTCAGCCAGCCCAAAGCCGAGGTGACGGCGGTTGACGGCACCGCCGCTCCTGCGGCGCGGGCACGCATGAGGAAGTCGGTCGCATATGCGGTCAGCCAGGGCTGCGCATCGCCCGCCGAGGACCATAGTCCGAAGGAGCCGTCATAACGCTGACGGTCCAGCACCGCCTCGGTGGTCTGCTCCAATCGTCCGGCGCGATCCGGTCCGGCGGTGTCGCCCTGCAACAGCATCGCCAGCGGCAGGCCACGGCTGGTGAGCTGTTCGAGGCAGTCCAGCGGATAGGCTTCCAGCGCCCGGACCAGCGCCGCCGCATCATAGCGAACACCGAGGCCGAAACTGGCGCTCGCCTTCCAGCTCCCCGGCACGAAGGCACCGCTATTGGGCGCGAAGCTTTGCGTGGCGCCCGGCGCCAAAGTCAGTGGCGTCACCTGCGCGATCATGCCACGCGCCGCGTGAACCGAAATTGTCGCGCTATGCGTAACGTGGAAGCCCGAGGGTCCATCGGCCGCCACCGTTAGCGTGCCGAGCCCGGTGCCGTTCGCCATCAGCTCGACCGGCAGAACCAGCCGCTGCTCCTTGGCGAGGGTCACCGGCGCCGGATCGCCGCCGGATAGTCCGAGCGTGCCGCTGGCTGTGAGATGAACGGAAACCTGCCCCGCCGGCAGTTCCAGATTCTGCAACATGACGCCGATACGCGCCTGATCGCCCGGCGCCAGGAAGCGCGGCAAGAGCGGCTCGACGATGAGCGGATCGCGCATGGTGATGTCCTGTGCGGCGCTTGCCGTCTTCGCACCATCCCAGCCCACCGCCATGAGGCGCAGAGTGCCGTCGAAATCCGGCAGCGCGAGCGGGAATTGCGCCACGCCATCCGGCCCCGCCTGCACCGGTCCCGCAAAGAGCGAGACGATCATCTGCGGAATGGGATTGGACTGCGTATCGTCGTCACCGCCCGCGCCCTGGCGCAGCATCGTATTGGCGGCGCCCGCCGGCGGCAGCAGCCGCGCCCAGTCGTCATGGATGCCGACGCCGAGCGTGCGCTGGCCGAAGAAGTGACCGAGCGGATCAGGCGTCTGGAAATTCGTCAGCGACAGGATGCCCTCATCCACCGCCGCCAGCGTCACCCAGGCGCCGGGAGTCGTATGCACGGCGAAAGTCGCCGTCGTGCGCGGGCGATAGATGGTGTCGGTCGTGATGCTGAGCGGCAGCGTGCGCGGCGCGGGGTCCAGCGCGACCCAGGTCAAGCCGATCGCCCGCCCTGGCGCGGTTTTGCCATCCGCCCCACCGGGACGGAAGACATGCACGCCGACATAGGCGCCCGGTCCCCAATCCGCCGTTACCGGAATGGAAACGTCGAAGGATGCGCTCGCCGCCGGCAAGTCGATCAGCCGCTTCACGCGATCCGTCATCACCAGCACGGTCGCCGGACCCGCATAGGGCGCCTCGACATGGATCGTCGCGATGTCGCCGGGCTTGTAGGTTTTGTGATCGGCGCGGACCGAGACCCGCGCTGGCACGTCGGGATTATCGCCGACCGCCCAGCCCGAATAGAAGATGACGGAACTCGCCGCCATGCCGCCGCTCGCCTGCAAGACCTGTAGGCGGTAGCGGCCGAAGGGCAGTGGGCGGGAGAAGACATAGGGCGCGCCATCGGCCGGCAATGTCACGTCCCGGCTATCCACCGGCTCGTCGCGCCAAACGGTCTCGTATCGCGCCTGGCCGTCCTTCACCGCGAGGCGCCAATCGGGCTCCTGCCGCACGATGCGGATCTGCACCGGCATCGCGACGCGCTTGCCATCGGGCGCCACCGCGACGATGCGGAAGCCGGCCTTGGCATCGGCATCCACCGTGCCGTCGGCGAAATCCTCGCCGATGCCGATGAGCGGCGCGGCAGGACGGATCGGCAGGTTCGTCGAGGTGCCGACGCTGCGCCCGGCGGGATCGTTGATCGAGGCATAGAGCGAGGCCTGCAAAGCGCCGCTCACATCCGGCAGAGCGGAAAGATCCACCGACAGTGTCGTTTTGCCATCCGCATCGGTCGCCGGAAGATCCGCCTGCAGCTGCTTCGAGGTGAAAGTCTCTTCCGCGAGGCCGAAACTGTATTTGGCAAAGTCAGCGAAAGGTGTCGGGTTCGGTGTCAGCGTGATGGTGCCGGAGCCCGACAGATCGGCGCCTGGCGCGCCGTAAAGAAACCGGACCGCGACTGGGAGATCCGTGCTGCGCCCAGGTTCCAGCATCGCCGGCGGCTGGGTGAACTCCACCGCGAGGCGGGGCGGCACGAAGGCATCCACCTGGAAGCTCTGGTCGGCAATCGCGGTCCCGTTGGGATCGGTTTTGAGCGCGATGTCCCAAGTCCCGAACTGCGCGCCGTTCGACAGCGTGACGGCTTTGTGGATGGAGGCATCCGCCGAGCGCGGCGGCACCGTGTCCTGGAACACCCGGCCGTCCGGCCGGGTCACAATCAGATGCAGCGGCAGATCCGTTGGCGCGCCGCTTTCATCGCGCAGCAGTGCCATCACCTGCACCGTCTCACCGGGGCGGTAGATGCCGCGATCGGTCCAGATAAACGGGTCGACCGGTCCGGGCTGCGCGGTACCCGTGACGCCGCGATCCGAAAGATCGAAGTCGGGCGCTGTGAGATCGAGGCGCGTGAAGTCACCATCCTTGCCACGGATATGCAGCGATGCGGGCGCCAGCCCGTTCTGTCCGGCCAGCAATGGCTGCGCGAAATGCACCACGCCATCGGTATCCGTCGTCGCGCTGGCGAGGATCTCGTTATCCGTCGCGAGCAGATCGATCTTCGCATCCGGTATGGGCAGCCCGCTCGCGTAGCTCCTCACCTGCACGGTATCGCCTTCAGCGCCATGCCACACGGTCGGCGCCAGATCGGTACGGAGCACGAGTTGCACAGCGGTGGGCGCGCTGCCCTCCGCGAAGGGCGTCCCGTCGCCGGGCGTCGCGATCAGCGCATAGAGTCCCGGCGACGACAAAGCGGCCGGCAACGGCAGCACCGTATGGTTCAGCGCATTGCGCGCGAAACCCGCGACATCCGCGCTGCCGGTCCACACCACGCGGCCCTGGTTCTGCGCCAGATCCGTCGCGCCATAGGATGCGATGGCGCCCTGGCTTGGCGGGTAGGTCTGCATGACATGGAGCAAGTTGCGCTCGGCGATGCGCACCAGTGACAGCTTCACTGCCGAAAGATTGACGCTGTCGAGTGCAACCGTCGCCTGCGCATCGCGTGGCTGGATATAGCGCGCGCCATCGAAAACGAGGCGCGGCTGGCGATCCGGCATGGCGACGGAAACTACCAAATCCTGCTTGAGTGTGAGGCCGTTGTCTCCCGGCATCCCATGCTGGACCGTCACGGTTGTCGTCGCGCCCGCGGGCAGGCCCGTGACGCAGATGTGGCGCGATTCGAGCGTGACCGCCGCGTCCTTCTGGGCCGGCGCGAGCTTCACCCAATCCGCCGGATGGAAATCAGGCGAATTCGACGGGTCGCCGAGGAAGCTGAGGCAGGCGCGGGCCGGAAAGGCCTCCGCATCCGTTGCCAGCCCCTTGAAGAGCAGCCCAAGCTGCTGCTGGCGCTGCGTCAGGGCGACCTGCGCGTCGTGATCGTTGGGCAGCCGGCGCGCGATGGCCTGCAGAACCTCGATCTCCGGCAGCGGCCGGTTCAGCGCCACCAAGGCGCGGTCCATGATCTTCAGCGCCGAGGCCTGATCCGCCGCCGATGTGTCGCTGTTCTGGTCGATCCGGGTGAAGGCCATCCAAGCCGCCTGCAAGGCCAGCTCCGGATGCGGCGGGGTCACGCCCATCTCCGCCTGGGCGAGCAAATACCAGTTGTTCCAGCTCGATGTGGCATTCGGGCCATTGCCGCCGACAAGGGTTTGGAGCGCCGGCAAGGCCTGCGCCCAGCTCTCCGTCTTCAGCGCGGTGCTTGCGGCATCGGCCGCGCGTTTCCGCTGATCGTCGGTCGCGCCTGCGGGGTAGGCCTGGCGCAGCTTGGCCTCGAAGGCTTCTGCGTCTGACTGCAAGCCGGGTAAGTCGATCTCCGGCGCGGCGTCATCCTGCGCCTGCACGAGACGCAGCGGCGCCAGCGACAGCATCGCGCCCAAGCCGAGAAATAAGGTCACGCGCATACAAGCCTTGGTGACCCGTGTCATGACCTTGTTTCCTCCAGAATTAGCGCAGTCATGCCGCAAGGCGGCAGGCTCTTCAACCAGGACGTGTCCACGACGCCAAAATCACGATCATGAGAAGGTAAAATATTCGCATTTACGCGAACGCGGGAGTTGTTTAGCAAAGCGTCGATCTGGAAAGGTTTCCGAGACATGACCTCAGTTTCCCGCCGCACTCTACTCGCCACGACGGCCGCCGCTGCTTTCGCCATCCTGCTGTCACCCATAACATCACGCGCGGCTGATCCGGTTCGTGTCGGTTCGAAGTTCGACACCGAGGGCGGCCTGCTTGGCAACATCATCCTGGCGCTGCTGAAGGCGCATAAGATTCCCACGGTCAATCGCGTCTCGCTGGGCAACACCAAGATCGTGCGCACCGCGCTGCTCTCGGGCGAGATCGATATCTATCCGGAATACACCGGCAACGGCGCCTTCTTCTTCAACATCGATACCGACCCCGTTTGGAAGAATGCCGAGGCCGGTTATGAAAAAGTTAAGAACCTCGATCTCGCGAAGAATAAGATCGTCTGGCTCGCCCCGGCGCCTGCCAACAACACCTGGGGTATCGCGGTGAATGGCGACACCGCGAAGCAGAACAAGCTCGCGACGCTGGATGACTTCGCGCATTGGGTGAATGGCGGCGGCAAGGTCCGCGTGGCGGCTTCGGCGGAGTTCGTCGAAAGCCCGCTCGCGTTGCCCGCTTTCGAGAGTGCTTATGGCTTCAAGCTCACCCAGGACCAGACGCTGGTTCTCGCCGGCGGCGACACGGCGGCGACCGAGCGCGCGGCGGCGGATGGCACGTCGGGCGTCAACAGCACCATGGCCTACGGAACCGATGCCGGCATCGCCGCGCTCGACCTCGTGGCGCTCGAGGACACCAAGCACGCGCAGGCGGTCTACGAGCCGGCGCCGATCATCCGGCAATCGGTGCTGGAGGCCTATCCGCAGATCAAGGACATCCTCGCCCCAGCCTTCGCCGCCCTCGATGGCCCGACGCTGCGCGCGCTGAACTCGAAGATCGCGGTGGATGGCGGCGATCCCAAGACGGTCGCGACCGATTGGCTGCAAAGCAAGAAGCTGCTCTGACGGGCCGCGCGGGATGACGGAAGTGGGGCGGAAGAGGCTCAGCGCCAACCGCGTATTGCTGCTGCTCCTGACGGTAGGCGCCGTCAGCATCGCGAGCCTTGCCTTCGTCAGCCATGCCCGCAACCGCCTGGTCTCCGGTAAGCCCGTCGGGTTCATCCAGGCGGCGCAACTTGCCCACACTGCGCCCGTCACCCTGCTCGCGGCGGGCGTACTGCTGCTGCTGGCGCCTTTCCTGTTTCCCGCGCGCGCCGGGCGCTGGCTCAGCCTGCTCGGGAGCGGATTGACGCTCGGCGGTCTCGGCTGGGTTGCCGGGGCAGCGGCGATCGGTCTTGCCCTGACGGGCTCGCCCTCCGCCCGCACCAGCCTCGGCGCTGGGTTTTGGATCGCCGCCGTCATGGCGCTGCTGGCGGCGGGCGACGCCGCGCAACGCTTGCGCCTGCCCCTATCGCTGATCTGGCTGACGGCGCTCCTCATGCTCGGGCCTTTCGTGCTGCTGCTCGGCCTAGGCGAACTCAATCAGCTTTCGATCCTCAAGGAATTTGCGACGCGGCACGATGTCTTCATGGCGGCCCTGTTGCGCCACATCCTGCTGGTGGCCGGCGCCCTGATCCCGACCGTGCTGCTCGGCATTCCGCTCGGCGTCGCCGCCTGGCGGCGAGAGAGCGTGCGCCGCATCGCCTTCCCAATCCTGAACGTGGTGCAGACGATCCCCTCGATCGCACTCTTCGGCCTGCTGATCGCCCCGCTGTCGAGCCTTTCGGATGCCATCCCGCTGCTGCCGCGCCTCGGCATCTCGGGGGTTGGAGTGGCGCCCGCCATCATCGCGCTGGTGCTCTATTCGATGCTGCCCGTCGTGCGTAACACAACAGAAGGCTTGGCCGGTGTTCCGGCCACAGTGCAGGAAGCCGCGCGCGGCATGGGCCTGACGCGCCGGCAATCCTTCTGGCGGGTCGAAATCCCGCTCGCTCTGCCGGTCATCCTGGCGGGCCTCCGCATCACCGCCGTGCAAGCCGTCGGGCTCGCCGCGGTCTCGGCGCTGATCGGCGCGGGCGGTCTTGGCGCCATCATGTTCGACGGACTCTTCGCCAATGCGCTCGATCTCGTGCTGCTCGGCGCACTGCCCGTCATTTTCCTCGCCGTTCTCGTTGATCTGATCTTCAGGGTCGCGACCGGCCTCACCGCAAGGTGGTCCGCATGACCGACGCCCCGCCGATCATCCAGCTCGACCATGTCAGCAAGATTTACGGCGGCGTACGTGCTGTCGATGATGTCTCGCTCAGCGTCGCGCATGGCACCTTCCTCGCCATCATCGGCCCTTCCGGCTGCGGCAAATCCACCACCATCCGCCTCATCAATCGCCTCATCGAACATGACGAGGGATCGATCCGCATCAGCGGCGAGGAGATCCGCAGCTTCCGCGAGGAAACCCTCCGCCGCCGCATGGGCTACGTCATCCAATCCGGCGGGTTGTTTCCCCATTGGACGGTCGAGCGGAATATCGCGACCGTGCCGGTGCTGCTCGGCTGGAAGCCTGAGCGCATCCGCGATCGCGTGACGGAACTCCTGGCGCTGCTCCAGCTCGACGCGAATCGCTTCCGCAAGGCATATCCACATCGCCTCTCTGGCGGTCAGCAACAGCGCGTCGGCATCGCTCGCGCCCTTGCCGCCGATCCGGACGTGCTGCTGATGGACGAGCCTTTCAGCGCGCTCGACCCCATCACGCGCAATGCCCTGCAGGCCTCGCTCGCCCGCATCCACAAGGAGACCGGCAAGACCATCGTCTTCGTGACGCATGACATGGACGAGGCGCTGCGCCTCGCGACCCAGGTCGCCGTCATGGATCGCGGTCACATCGTCCAGCTCGGCACGCCGCGCGAGCTGCTGCACGCGCCCGCCAATGACTTCGTGCGCGGCTTCCTGGGTGCCGAGGATCGCGGTTTGCGGCTGCTTGCGATCGAGACCGCCGCGAGCCGCATGCGCCCCGTCAACGGCCTCGCCGCCGAGACGCCCGCCATCGCGGCCGGTTCCGACCTGCGGCAAGCACTGTCCGAGATGCTGGCGACGGGCCAGCACGCGTTACGCGTGGAGGAAGCGGGGCGCGTCGTCGGTGAACTCTACCTCGACGATCTGGTGCGGCTGTGAGGATCCTGCGCGGCCCGCTGCCCTGGCTGCTGCTTCTGCTGGTCGTCGCGACTGTTGGCATGCCGGCGACCAAGCCGCTGTTCCATGCGATGTTCCCGGCGCTCGACCGGCCCATGTACGAGCAGGACAGCTTCACCGCGCTAATGCTCGCGCATCTCTGGCTGGCCGGAGTCGCCAGTCTGGTGGCGACAATCGTGGGCGTGGCGCTGGGTATCTTCGTGACGCGCCCGGCTGGTGCCGAGTTCCGTGGCATGGTCGAGACCGTCGCCGCGATGGGGCAGACTTTCCCGCCCGTCGCCGTGCTTGCGATCGCAGTGCCCGTCATGGGATTTGGCGAAAGCCCGGCTTTGATCGCGCTCGCCTTGTATGGCCTGCTTCCCATCGTCCGCAACACGATAACGGGAATCGAGACGGTGCCGGCGGATACCCGGGAGGCGGCGCTCGGCATCGGCATGAGCCGGTTTCAGATGCTCGCGCGGATCGAATTGCCGCTCGCGGCGCCGATCATTGTCGCCGGTATCCGCACCAGCGTCATCGTCAATGTCGGCACCGCGGCGATCGCCTCCACGGTCGGGGCGAAAACGCTGGGGTCGCCAATTATCCTGGGGCTAAGCGGCTCGAACACCGCCTATGTGCTACAGGGCGCGATCCTGCTGGCACTTCTCGCCATCCTGCTCGATGTCGCCTTCGAGCGGCTGGCGATGTGGCTGGGCGGCTGGCGCCGCCCAGCCTGAGGCCTACTTACCCTTGGGCGAGCCCTTGCCGCTGCTCGACGCGGGCGCACCGGCGGCCGGCTTCTTCGATGCCTTCGGTTTCTTAGGCTCACGGTTGCTCTTCTGCTCACCTTTAGCCATGTCGCTCTCCTGTTCCCGGCACCGCGCCGGAATGCGGGATCTGTAACACCGCGCAGGGAGCGGCGGAACGCAAAAGCATGCGACTCGCGCTGATCTTTTGCGGCTCCCGACTGGGCAGCCTATGCTCTCCGGACCAAGGAGGAACTCAAATGATCCGCTTCTATTACAACACCGCTCCAAACCCCATGAAGGTGGCGCTGTTCCTGGAAGAATCGGGGCTGCCTTACGAGCCGATTCCGGTCGACACCCGGAAGGGCGAGCAGTTCGACCCCGCCTTCGCGGCCCTCAATCCCAACAACAAGGTGCCCTGTATTGTCGATGACGGCGTAACGGTCTTCGACAGCAACGCGATCCTCCTTTACCTCGCCGAAAAGACTGGACAGTTCCTTCCCGAGGACACGCTGGAGGCGCGTGGCAGGTTTTTGTCATGGCTGATGTTTGTGGCGACGGGGATCGGCCCCTATTCAGGCCAGGCCGTGCACTTTCGCCATTACGCGCCCGAGCCCAAGGACTACGCCAATACCCGCTACGAATTCGAGGCCAAGCGTCACTACGGCATCCTCAACACGCATCTCTCGAAGAATCGCTTCATGCTGGGAGACACCTACACGATTGTCGATATGGCCGTCTGGGGCTGGGCGAGACTGGTTCCCTTCATGCTCGCCGATGAAGGCGTGTGGGACACGCTGCCGCATCTCAAACGCATGCTGGACACGATCACCGAGCGTCCCGCCGCGCAGCGTGCTTTGGGGCTCAAGGATCTTCACCAATTCAAGACCGAGAATGATGCCGAGACCCAGCGTCACTTTTTCCGCTTTCGCGAGCCGATTGTGTAATACCGATTGCGCGGATACCGACTGATCAGGCAAATCGCTCGTCATGCTCGGCGCTGGCCGGGCATCCACGCCTTGCCTTCGTGCCGCGAGTAAGGCGTGGATCCTCGGCCTGCGCCGAGGATGACGCGAGAGGGTCATCGTCAATGCCCGTTCGTGAAAGCGCCGCACCTCAAAGCAGAACCTCCGCGCATCGGGCGAAGTCGGCGACGTTGATGGTGATGTCGTCGGCTTGGCTATCGCTGCTGGCGGTGACCGCGCCCTCGACATAAGTGTAGTACGGCATCCCCCGCGCGCCCGCCAGGACGCAGAAGGCCGGTGTGCCGTAGCTCCGCGGCAGGATCTCGATGACCCGGCAGTAGGGCGGTGCGAAGATGATATTGGTGAGCCCCGCCCCGTGGATCCCGACGATATGAGACGCCTCGGCGAATAGCACTGCCTGCGCATCGAAATCGAGCTCGCCTGGAGCAACCTTTTCATAGCCGTGACGACCTAGAAGCGCCATTAGCGCATCCTCGTTGAGCACTCGGCGTCCGCCAGCATCGCCCCGCGAGACGTAGATCTTGCGGCCGGCCGCGCGGCGCCCCGCCCCCATCTCCGTCGCGACCGGCGCGAGGAGACGGTCCCGCAAGAAAGTCATCGCCCAAACCGCGCCCTTCTGCATCGGATGGTGAATATCGCTGATGTCGGAGAGCGTGATGAGTTCTCTCGCCCGAACCGCTTGCCATGGCTGCACCGCGATCATTCGGTCGCGTGAGACGCCGCAAAGTTCCAACGTTCGGCGCTGCCAATCAGTGGTGAGCGGCGAGGTGAGGACAAAGAAATCATCGCGGCCGAGGACATTCTTGAACGGGGCGAGCCGGCTCAACCAGTCGCAGATCCAATGGCAGTAGTTGAGGCCGAAGACATCATCGACCAAGGCGAGCACAGTGCCGTCGATGAAAGGCGCATCGGACAACAGCGGCTCAAGTGGATAATCGTAAAAATGCAGCAGGCGTGCGAACTTCGAACTAGCGGATGCGACAGCTTTCCGCTCCGCGCTGATCGCCACCGGTGCGTCCGCGACCAAGCCGTAGTAGGCGTTGGGCAGCACGAAACCTCTCAGAGCCGCGGCACCGCTCGGCCACATTCCGGGAAAGCCCGGGAAGCAATCCGGCCGCCCGTTGAGATAGCCGGGGGGCGGCAAGAGCCGATCGTGACCGCGCGCGAGAACAATCTCCTGCAGCGCGGGCGCCGAGGTAACGAAAGCAATGTCCTCGTTGCAGCCGATGCCGCACAACCGCTCCGCCTGCTCCAGACTCTGCGCGACGGGGCCCCAATAGGGGTCAAGCTCGGGAAGTCCCGCCGCCGCCGCGACCAAGCGGGCGGCATCGGGCTTGCCTATGGTCGGAGCAATGCGCGGTGACGTCATCCGAGGTTCAGCGTCTGGCGCAGCGCGGCGATCATCGCGTCGGCGGCAAGCTTCGGCTCGTTGAAGAGATAATCCGCGAAATAGGGTTGCCCGGGCCGTTCGTTCTCCGTCTTCGCTTCCGCGACGAAATGTTCCGCCAAATAGACGGGCGGAAGCGCGCCCTCGCATTGATCGGCCATCCAGCCGGCAGGCTGCGTCGCGACGATGCTGGGGCCTGCGTGAATGAGGCCCGGTGTATCGTACAGCCAGCCGATCTTGTGCTGCTGCGTCCCGTGATGACAGATGTAGTATTGCGCGGTCGCGGCATAGGCGATGCTCTCGACGAGGCCGCAGCCAGTAATGTCGATAAGCGCCGGTCCTCCGACCCATCCGCGGCAGCGCGCCATTAGGTCCCGCGCCATGATGATAACCTCGGCGCGATTGCCGCGTTCCCGGTCGATGTCGTAGCGGCCCGGAACCTCGATGTCATGCGGGAGTGAATAGCCATCGAGCAGAACCTCGAAGCGGGTTCCACAACGACTTAAGCTCCGCAACAAAGCGACAAAGGTCTCGATCTGATTGACGGGGCGACGGTAGAGCGCACGCAGGCTGAGCCACAAACGGATAGCGCCGGGCTCTGGTGCCGCGACGGTGCCGCTCGCGTTCCGGCAGCGCTGCGTGACCCTTGCCTTCGCCGCGAGGCTGACTCGCGTCGATCCGGCCGCGAAAAGCGTGCCGGGATGGAAGCGCGCCCTATGACCGTGCGAGGCTTCGCGGGTGATCGTGGAGACCGGAGACGCCAAGGCCCAGTCGAAGAGTTTTCCGAATGGCAGGATCGGCTCATGTGCGAGCAGGATGCCGGCGATCCCTGAAGCAGTGCGGCTTTCGAGCTCCAGCAGCGCGGGCATTTCGTTCCATAAGAAATGCGCGAAATTTGGGTGGCCCAATACCAGTTTGGCCCTTTGACCCTTGCCGCACGGCGCGTCCGCCACCGCCCGAATATGGCGCACGAGAAAGATCGCCACAGCGCTGTCATGGCCCGACGGCAGCGTGAGGCATCGCCGGGCCGGATCATAGACGCCATCAATCTCGTAGCCGCGATCGGGGCCGGAGCTTATGAGCCACAGATCGCCGGCCGGCGCCGGAAAGCGCCAGGCGAAAGCCTTCATCGGCGCGAACAGCGTGCCGTCGCAGATGCGCTCCTGCCCATCGCGCGGATCCCGGATCACGAAATGGCCACGGTCGAAGATTGCCGACTGATACTGGCGCAGGCGCCGCGGATGAAGGAAGCGGTTGAGCCCCGCCAAGAGTGGCGCTGCTTGAGCCGTGAGATCTATTGCCTGCGGGCGCTCCAAACCTTCAAGCTCGGCCTCCGTCTTCTGCAAATGGGTCGCGAACGCCATGGCAGCCCCCGTGCGCCCCGGCCGCTCCGCGGAACGGCGTGGCGCTCATGTTGCGAACCGGCAACAACGCTTAATTCGGAGGTGTCTTACACAGGGGCTTCTTAGTTTATCGTGAAGGCGCCGCCAGCTTTTACATCGGCATCGTCGGTTCCAGGCTCGCCAGCAATCCGGCAGCGAGGATGGCGGCCAAACCGAGCACAACCTCCATAGCGACGCTTGCGAGCAAGTGGCGACGCGCCGCCTCCGCCGTTACCGCACCCGCCAGGGTCGGTGTCAGCAATTGCCGGTTCAGCGCCGCGAGGCTCAGCAGCAACACGAAGAACAGCAGCTTGAGCAGCGCCATCCAGCCATAGGCGGTCCCGCCCAGCGCGCCGAAGCTGCCGATAAGCGCCCAGCCCTGAGCGAAAGCCGTCGCGGCAAGCACCAGCACGCAGGCGACGCCCAGCGGTGAAAACCGCCTCGCCAGGATCGACAGCCCCTCGGGCGGCAGCCGCCGCGCCAGCAGCCAGAAGGCCGGGAGCGCGCCGATCCACGCCCCGGCCGCCAGCAGATGCGCGCATTCCGAGGCAACCATCAGCGGCATCCCCATGCCGAGCGCATGACCGTGAAGGGCCTGCAACACCACCGCCCCGATCGCCGGCATCACCGCCCACGCAAGACGGTCCCGACAAAGAGGCGCAACGCTCGCCGCGATCACCAGCAGCAGGCAGGCCAGCGTCGCCAGAACGAGGTGGCCGAACTGGGTTTGCGCCGCCACGGTCCCGACGGCCGCCGCGAGAGCTGGCAGATCGGCCGCCTCGCTCAAGGATTTCGCGACGAAAACGAGCCAGACCAGCACCAGGCCGATCGCCGCCACCGCCCAGCAGACGCCCTGCCGCCGCAAGCCGAGGCGCAAGGTCCCGGGCGTCTCGGCCACAGCCAAGGCCGGCGGCGCCACCAGCCACGTCAGCACCAAGGTCCCGAAGGTCCCCAGCACGGCGCCATCCGTGGCACCCCGCAGCAGGCTGAGGGCCAGGCCGCCGCTATCGCTGAAGTCGAAGCCCGGAACGATCGACACGGCATCCGCCCCAACAGCTCTCGGCAGCATGCGGCACAGGCCGCGCCCGAAAGACCCATGAAGGCGAGGCGAGGACATGGCAAGCGCCTCATCTCGCAGTCGTCGTGCTCGGCGCAGCCCACCCCTGCCCTGTCTCCGCTCGCGAAACCCGACTCTTTTGCGCTAAGAGGACCGCTGTCCTTTATATTTGACCGGACCTTCCTCAAAAATGCCGTTTCCGACGCTCAACCCCGCTCTTGCGCGCGCCCTCGACGCACGAGGCTATTCCGAGCCTACCTCCGTGCAAGCCGAGGTCCTCGCCGCCCCCGTGGATCGGGACCTCCTCGTGTCGGCACAGACCGGTTCGGGCAAGACGGTCGGCTACGGCCTCGCCTTCGCGCCGACCCTGATGAGCGAGGAGGACAGGCTGCCGCCAGCCGGCCCGCCCCTCGCTCTCATCATCGCGCCGACCCGGGAACTCGCCCTTCAGGTCCATGGCGAGCTGCTGTGGCTCTATGCCGAGGCCGGCGCGCGGGTCGTCGCCTGTATCGGCGGCATGGATGCGCGGCGGGAGGCCCGGCTGTTGTCCCAGGGCGCGCATATCGTCGTCGGCACCCCCGGCCGCCTCAAGGACCATCTGGAGCGCAAGCAGCTCGACCCCTCGGCCCTCCGCGTCGTCGTGCTCGACGAGGCGGATGAGATGCTCGACATGGGCTTCCGCGAGGAGCTTGAGTTCATCCTTGACGCGACGCCCGGCCAGCGGCGCACCCTGCTATTCTCGGCGACGATCCCGCGCGACATCGCGATGCTGGCGAAGCGCTACCAGCGCAATGCGCTGCGCATCGACACGGTCGATCGCAACCAGCCGCATCAGGACATCGAATACCGCGCGATGCGCATCGATCCCGATCAGGTCGAGGGCGCCATCGTCAATACGCTGCGCCTCATCTCCCCGCGCAGCGCCATCATTTTCTGCGCCCGGCGCGAGAGCGTGCGCGGCCTGGCCGATGCGCTGATCGCCCGCGGCTTCACCGCCGTCGCCCTGTCCGGCGAGCTGTCGCAGCACGAACGAAATACGGCGCTCCAGGCGGTGCGGGACGGGCGGGCGCAGGTCTGCGTCGCGACCGATGTCGCGGCGCGCGGGCTCGACCTGCCGGATCTCGGCCTGGTTATCCATGCCGATCTGCCGACCAACAAGGACACGCTGCTCCATCGTTCGGGCCGCACTGGCCGCGCGGGGCGCAAGGGCATCGCCGTGCTGCTGGTGCCGCATCCTCGCCGCCGCAAAGCCGAGCTGCTGCTGAGCTGGGCCGGGCTGACGGCAAGCTGGGGCACGGCACCCACCGCCGAGCAAATCCGTGCCCAGGACCGTGCCCATCTGCTCGCCGACCCGATGCTGAGCGCGCCGCCCTCGGATGGCGATGTCGAACTCGCCTATCAGCTTGCCGAGCGGCATGGCGCGGAAGCTCTCGCCGCCGCCTTCATCCGCCTGCGCCGCCAGTTGCTGCCGAGCCCGGTCGAGATCGCCGGCGCCCGCGCCACGCCGGACGAGTCCCAGCCCCGCACCCGCAGCGAAGGCGCCGAGCGTGCGGAGCGTCCCTATGTTCCACGCGAGAGCTTCCGCGCCGAGGATGTGCCGATGGTCTGGTATCGCACCAGCGTCGGCCGCAAGAACAAGGCCGATCCGAAATGGCTGCTGCCGCTGATCTGCCGCCTGGGTCAGGTCACGAAAAAGGATGTCGGCGCAATCCGCATCTCCGAGCACGAAACGCGCTTTCAGATCACCGAGACGGCGTCCGAGGCCTTCGCCGCCGCACTCGGAAATGCGGGCGAAAACGAAATTCGCATCGAAGCCGCCGACGGCCCACCGCCCGCGCAGACCCATGCGCGGCGCGAGGATCGCCCGCACCGCAGCACCAAGCCGCGCAGCTATGGCGACAGCGCCAAGCCGAGCCTACGCCGCCGCGCGAATTAGCGCTGCGGCGATAGCCTTGGTCGATCCAGGTATTGAGTCCGGGTGGCTCACTACCCCGCATCCGCGATCCGAATCGCGACGGTAGGCGATCGACATTAGTCCTTTGATCGTGGTTTGATTAGGCGCCTTCAAGACATTTCCTGCTTCTGTAGCTTCTCTTCTCGCCCGCTCCTTTGTGGGAAACGTGCGAGGCAACAAACAGGAGCGGCTATGAGTGTAACCAGATTCCCAAACGGAGCAAATTTTGTTTACCAGCCTCCAGGCTATCAGCCCTACGGGTTTCAAGCGGGGCCTGACGAGCCGACTTGGTGGAACGGCCAGAACCCGCTTCTGCCCAAAGCCGATGCGTTCAATGTCGATGCATTAACGCACGCCATCTTCAAAATAACACTGCCCTTGCATCGGCAGCCCTCCCAACCGTCCCACGAAAATGCAGGAAGAGATTCTCCGGATCTTGATTCATTTATATTTGCAGGCCCAATGGACTTCCTCCCGGCTCCGCAATAGGCCGTAAGCCAGAATAGTGCGGCTAGCATTAGCCGATTGTAGCCGATCTCGGTGAACGCGATCCAATGCTCGTGATCATGATCAGACCTTTCGCAATTAGTTACAACTCAATCCATTTGGTCAATGCGTGGGTGGCTAAGTCGTGCTTGCTCAGACGCGCTTGCCAGCATAGGCCAGTCGGCCCGCTTCAGCCGAAGCTTCAGAGACAGAGTCGACGATGATGCGTGCAAAGCTGATATTAATCGGATTTTGCAATCTTCTGTTTCGACCCGCAGATGGAGTCAAATGTGTCACAGATAACTCGCAGTTTTAGTGCGTCGGATCTACAATGGTATGCTGATCAGCAGACATCAAATCACCCGCCTTTCCCGATTCGCCATACTGCTTCAGTCGAATCCCTGGGCCCAATCCCACGCGCCAGCTTCGCAATCGTCCAGCTCGGTCAAACCAGGCCCTCTGTCGAGGAACCGCAACCTGTAGCGCTAACGCTTGTGAACCGGCGACCGCCAACACGATTCAATCCTGAGCAAAGCAACTATCAGATTGGCTACGGAAGCATGCCCGAGCTGACTCGACCCAACTTCGCGCATTACATGCAGACTTCCCCTGATACACCGGACACCAACACGACGGGCTGGCTCGTCGCAAAAATCTGAGCCTATGAAAGACAAGCGCCTCGGCGGATGGAGCTAGCTATCCGTCGGACTCAACACATACCGTCGCACAGCATCCGCCCATCCCGCCTCGTCATTCGTGCCCGTCACGAACCTCGCCGCCGCCTTCACGCTATCAGGTGCATTGCCCATCGCGATGGAGACGCCGGCGATCTTGAGCATGGAGATATCGACCGGCATGTCGCCCAGGCAAGCCATCGCCTCGGGCGGCACGCCGACGATCTTCGCCAAGGCCAAAGCTGCGTGGCCCTTGTTTGCGTCGGGATGCGTCACGTCCACGTAATAGGGCGAGGAGCGGTTGACCGAGGCCACGCCCGCCAGCCGCGCCTGGAGATCGCTCTCCACCGCCGCGACGGCATCGAAGTTCTTCGATGAGGCCATGATCTTATTGGCGTGGTCCAGATGCTCGCCGAAATCCTCCACCACCACGAAGGTATTCCGCGTCACCTCCGCCTCATGCGCGACGTAAGGCCCATTGGCGCTTTTCACGTACCAGCCATTGCCGGCGAAAACCCAGGCATCGAGCCCGGCGCTCTCCATATCCTTGACCGCCTGGCGCGCCGCGTCGCCCGGAATGACCAGCTCTTCCAGCATCGCGTCATCGGCGCCCACAATCGCGCCGCCGTTGAAGCCGGCGCGTGGCGTGTCGATGCCGAGGGGCGCGAGATACATGTCCATCCCGCGCGGCGGCCGGCTGCTGACTAGGCAGAAGAGGATCCCCGCCTCGCGCAGTTGCCGGGCGGCGGCGATCGTCTCCGGATGGAGGGTCTTGTCATGACGCACCAGCGTGCCGTCGATGTCGCTCACCACCAGCCGGATCGCACTCCGCCGCTCAGCACCGCTCATGAACCATCCCCTATCTGCCGCCGCCAGAGACGATCCGCCGCCTTCTTGGTCAAGCCGTGTTTCTACGCGCCAATACGCCGCAGCGGCTTGCCCGCCATCAAATTCGCTTCGATCGCCTCTAGCGAAACGCCCTTGGTCTCCGGCACGAGGAAAAATGTCATTACGATGAAAGCTGCATTCAGCGCCGCGTAGAGCCAGAAGGTAGCGCCCGTGCCCAGACCGTTGAGCAGCGAGAGGAAGGTCAGCCCGACCACGAAATTCGCCGCCCAGTTCATGAAGGTGGAGGCCGAAACGCCGAAGTCCCGTCCACGCGTGGGCTGCACCTCCGAGCACAGGATCCAGATCAGCGGCCCCGCAGACATCGCGAAGCCAGCGATGAAGATGAGCAGCGTGGCCACCGCGATCAGCCGCATGGTGAGGTCATGCGTGCCGATATTGAGCAGGATCCCGAGAGCACCCAGGCCCACCGCCATCACCGCAAAGCCAATCAGCAGCACTGGCCGCCGTCCCAAACGATCGACAACGCCGATCGCGATAAACGTCGCCAGAACATTGACCAAGCCGACGATCGCCGTGCCCCACAACGAGGCGTGCAGGCCAAAGCCGGCCTCCTCGAAAATGCGGGGCGCGTAATACATCACGACGTTGATGCCGGTGAATTGCTGAACCGCCTGGAGCAGTAGGCCGAAGCCGACCGAGCGGCGGAAATTGGAGTTGGCGCGAAACAGCTCCCAGCCGACTTGCGGGCGCCCCAGCTGCTCCTCGATCTCGCGCACTTCCTCGTCGACCTCGTGCCGGCTCTCGCGCAGAGTGAGCAATACCACCAGCGCCTCGGGCTTGCGTCCCCGCATCATGAGCCACCGCGGACTGTTCGGCAGCAGGAACACCCCGGCCAGAAACATGCCGCCTGGAACCGCGACAATTCCAAGCATCCAGCGCCAGTGGCCGCCATAGGCGAACAGAGTGTCCGAGATAAAGGCCGCGAGAATGCCAATGGTAAGCATCAGCTGATAGGTCGCGATCATCGAGCCGCGTTTCTTGGGCGGCGCGATCTCCGCGATATAGAGCGGCGCTGTGAAACTCGCCGTCCCGATGGCAAGGCCAAGAAGGATCCGCGCGATGATCAAGGTCAAGACCGACCAGGCGAAGGCGCAGAGCAATGATCCAATAACGAAGAGTAGTGCGGAAAGAATAAGCGAGACTTTGCGGCCAAGTCGGTAGGACAGAACGCCTGCCCCCAAAGCCCCGATCGCGGCGCCGATCATCATGCTGCTGACGATCCACTCTTTCGCCTGATCAGAAGCGTGGAAGGTATCGCCGATGAATCTGAGCGCGCCTGAAATGACCCCGATATCAAGGCCAAACATGAGACCGGCCAGCGCCGCCATTCCCGCGGTGAAGGCGGCTTTATTGCGTGCGGCGGTGCCGCTCGGTTGTGAAGAGGCGGCGACGCTCATTTTTGTTAATCCCTACTGCTTCAGGCCATTCCAGCGGAACGTCAAATATTTGGTCAAATTACCGAATTACCTTCGACCTGGGCAGGGCCGCCTACATCATCGCCCCGCGCATGGCAGGATTGCCCTGGGGGATGGGCTGTGCGACGGCGTCCAGTTGCACGCGGGTTTGCGGCAGCGCCTCGGGGTAGTTTTCGCGAATGAAAGCGACGAGCTTCTCCCGCACCTCGCAGCGCAGGTCCCAACATTGCGGCGCCGTCCGGGCGCTCACCAGCGCTCGCAACTCCACCACCCGTTCGCGCGCGTCGCTCATCTGAAGGTTGATGACTTTGCCGTCGCAAAGCTTGCTCTCGGCGGCAATCTCCGAGAGCTTGGTGCGCACCGCTTCCACCGGCACGCTGTAGTCCAGATAGAGATAGACGGAGCCGATAAGCGAGGCGGATTCGCGGGTCCAGTTTTGGAACGGCTTTTCCAGGAAATAGGCGATCGGCAGAATCATCCGACGCCAATCCCATAGTCGCACCACAACATAAGTACTGGTGATTTCCTCGACCCAGCCCCATTCACCCTCCACGATCACCGCGTCCTCCAACCGGATCGGCTGGGTGATCGCGATCTGCACACCGGCGATAAGGTTGGTCAGCAGTGGCCGGGCCGCCAGGCCGAGAACAAGGCTCGCGGCGCCGGCGGAGGCGAAAAGACTCAGCCCGTATTGCCGCACCTGGTCGAACGTCATTAGTGCGACCGCGACAGTGACAACGCCAATGAGGATATCGCCGGCCCGCTTGAGGATGCGGATCTGGGTGAGGTGTTTCCGCGCCCGCAGATTGTCGTCCACATCCGTGCGGAAGTGGTGGAGGTAGAGTGTCGCCGCGATTTCCAGGCTGCGCATCGAGCTCCAGCCAACGAGCAAGATAAAGGCGACCAGCAGGCCATGGGCGATGGCGAGAGTCGTCGGCAGCGTGAAATTGGTGGAGGGAAGCGCCGCGCCGACCAGGAAGACGACGTAGGCGAGGCGGCTCGGTCCGATCGTGTTCTCGATCAGCGCTTCCCAGAAGCTGCGAACCTTCCTCGGCGGCGAGAGGTGTTTGAACACTTCCAGGCTGGCGCCATGCAGCAGCAAGGCAAGCCCCGCCGCGACAAGGAGTATCACGGTGCTCCAGACCGCAGGGGGCAGCCAGCTCGGGCCAGCGGCGACGATGGTCTGGATTCTGGTTTCGAGATGCTGGGGATGCATGGTGCCGGTCCTCCCGCGCTTCTCTTTAGCTGCCCGCGCCAGCGGCGGCGGCGGACGTCGTCTCTTCTATTCGCGAAAGCAGCTCAGGGTCGCGCCAGTTATGGCGGAGCATGGCGGCACCCTCCGCGACTTGGCGCCAGCTTTCCTGAGCCAGGCGCTTGCGGCTAGGCCGATGCGCTGCGTCGAAGGGCGGATGGAACAGGATGGTGACACGAAGGCCGCGATGCCGCCCGATGCGCGCGAAATGGGAGGCGAGCTCCATATCCCCAAACCAGGCGAACAAGGCCCGCTGCTCCCGCCGGACCGGCAGATAGTCGAGTTCGTCATAGACGATCGAGACGGGCTGGATGATGTGCGGCTGGTCGGTCTCGGCGATCGCCAGGAAGGCAGAGCGAAAGGGCATGACGCGGGCGCCGTCCGAGGTCGTGCCTTCCGGAAACAGCACGAGGCTATCGCCGGCCGCGATGCGGTTGCGGATCTCCAGGTTCTCCCGCCGCGCGCCCGTCATGCGGCGGCTGACATAGATCGTGCGCCCCAGCCGCGCGACCACCGAAACGCCCGGCCACTGCCCTACTTCATTCTTGGCGATGAAGGAGGCCTGGAGCTTGGCGCCCAGCGCCGGGATATCGAGCCAGGAGGAATGGTTCGAGACGAAGACAACAGGCTCCGGTCCGGTCGCGGGCGTGCCGATAACCCGCACGCGCAAACTGAGCAGCACGCAGACGCCCGACCAATAGATTGTCGTGAACCAGGCCTTTCCTCGGCCCGGCAACACCAGAAACAGCGCTTGAACCGGCACGCAGATCGCCGTCCAGAGCAGGAAAGCGCCTGTTCGCATCAGCACACGCCCGAGGCCGGTTAGAGCCTTCGGGCCAGGCCATGGGCCATCCAAGGGCAGCGGCCTCGGCCAAGGCTTCGCGCCGCGCCAAGCCTTCATCGGCGCGGTGAGGGAGCTGAGCAGCTATCGCCCGGCAAGCCGTGCCTCGATCCGGTCCCAAATCGGCTTTTCAAGCTGAACGCCGTCGAAGCGGGCAACTTCCTGCAAGCCGGTCGGTGAGGTCACGTTGATCTCGGTGAGGTAGTCGCCGATCACGTCGATGCCGGTGAACAGCAGCCCATGCTCGCGGAGATAGGGTCCGATACGCTCGCAGATCTCGCGATCCCGCGCCGTCATGACGCTGCCCTCGGCACGGCCACCCGCATGCATATTGGCGCGCGCATCGCCTGCGGCCGGCACGCGGTTGATCGCACCCATCGGCTCGCCATCGACCAGGATGATGCGCTTGTCCCCAGCCCGCACCGCGGGCTCGTAGCGCTGCAGCATGAGCGGCTCGGTCGAGCGCGCGAAATGGGTGTCGACCAGCGCACTGAAATTCTCGTCGTCTTCCTTGAGGCGGAAGACGCCGGTGCCGCCATTGCCGAACAGCGGCTTGATGATGATGTCGCGATATTCCGCCCGGAAGGCGATCATCGCGGCGCGATCCCAGGTGACGAGGGTGGGCGGCATAAGCTCCGGGAAGCTCGTCACCAGCAATTTCTCGGGTGCGTTGCGCACTGAGGCCGGGTCGTTCACGACCAGCGTCCTGGGGTGGATATGCTCCAGCAGGTGAGTGGCGCTGATATAGCTCATGTCGAAGGGCGGGTCCTGCCGCATCAGGATCACGTCCATGGTGCCGAGATCGATCCGCTCGAACGCCCCGGCGGTGACGTGGTTGCCCTTCTCACGCCGCAAGGTCACCGGCCGCCCCCGCGCCGAGACGGTGCGGCTGCCCGACAGCGAAAGGTGCCGGACCTCGTAGTGCCATAGCTGGTGGCCGCGTGCCTGGGCCTCCAGCATCAGCACGAAGGTCGAGTCCGCGTCGATATTGATGCTTTCGATCGGATCCATCTGGACCGCGACCCGCAAGGCCTCAGGCATTGACGCTGCACCCCATCATGAGGCGGCAGAATAGGCGGCGGGCGACGAAGCGGCTAGGGCGAGACCGCGTCCACCGTCCCCGCGGGCAGTTCCCTGGGTTTCGAGGGCCGCCCGAGCCGCCCAATCATCCACGAGCGGAAAAGACTGATCGCCGGATCCGCAAGATCCTCGGGATGCAGTGCGAGGTAGTAGCCATAGCCATCCTCGGTCACCGCATCATAGGGCGCGACCAGCCGTCCACTGGCCAGTTCGGCGGCGAACATCTCGACATCCGCCAGAACGATACCCTGGCCGCCCATTGCATATTGCGCCGCGAGCGTGACCGTTTCGAAGGCGATGCCGCCGCCAACATCCAGCGCCAGCCCCGTCTGCCGCGCGAAACGCGCCCAGGGCGCGCCCGTCGGCTCGCCCTGAAGCTTGACGTGGAGCAACTCGTTCTCCGCCAGGAACTCGCCGAGCGCACGGCCCGCGAAACGTGCCGCGACCGAAGGCGCGCAAACCGGCGTTACCCGCACCAGCCACAACAGGTCCCGCACCGTGTCCCCGGCCTGCGGACGATCATAGACCACCGCGACATCCACCTCCGTCGCGGGCAGCCCGGCCGCCAAGGCGCTGGACAGGTCAATCACCACATCGGGGAAGTCGCGGCGAAATTCAGCCAAAATAGGTAGTGCGACCTGATGGAGGAACGACGGCGCCATATGAACGCGCAGCCGGCGCTGCCGCCCATCCCGCCGAACGATATCGTTCAGCACCTGCTCCAACCGATCGAAGGACTTGCCGATCGCGGGAAGCAGCGCTGCCCCGGCTTCCGTCAACGCCAGCCCGTGCGGCCGGCGCGAAAGCAAAGGTTGGCCGAGCAGATCCTCCAACATCGCGACATGACGACTAAGTGCGCTCTGCGAAACATGCATGGATTGCGCGGCGCCGGTGAAGCTCAAATGGCGCCCGACCATCTCGAAAGCGCGCAACGCGTTCAGCGGCAGCCAGCGCCGATCGATGCGTCCCGATCGCCCGCTCATCTCCCGCGTTCCTCCGGCCGGATTGCCTCGATAAGCA
>NZ_LMUQ01000076.1:212933-268294 GCF_009765865.1 Acidisoma sp. L85 | reverse complement strand
AAGTTGTAACGCCAAAAGATCCGGATTGGCGGGTCCGCGGGATTTGACAAAGCTAGATTTTCCGTCCGTCATTCATGCCGTGGAGTGTATGCCTGTGGCTCGCCCAATGGCCGGGGACACCGGCGGCCACTTTAGAGGATCGGCCCCTTCCTGCCACGCGGCCACAATAAAAGAGGATATGATGTCCCAGCGCGATAGCCTGATCTCCGCCATTCGGCGCAACCTGTCGGAAGTCGACAACGACCTGATGGACAACGCCCTGGCCGGGCGGGTCGATCGCCGCGGGTTTCTCATTCACGGCACGCGCCTCGGCCTGTCCCTGCCGCTGCTCGGAACGCTTGCGGGCGCCATGGGCATGGCCGGCAGCCGCGGTGCGCGAGCGGATGGAACCTCGGGCGGCACTTTGCGCGTCGCCATGACGATGCCGGCCGGCGCGATCGATCCCGTTACAATCGCCGACGATGGCGGGTTGATGGTTGCGATGCAAAGCGCCGAATACCTCTGCGCCCTCAATCCCGACTTCACCCTCCGTCCGGTTCTGGCAACGAGCTGGTCTCCCAACACGGACGGCTCGGTCTGGACCTTCAAGCTGCGCTCGGGCGTGAAGTTCACCAATGGCGAACCGATGAACGCGGATGCGGTGATCGCGAGCGTGGAGCGGCTGGCCAATCCTAAGAACGCCTCCAACGCGCTATCCGCCTTCAAGGGCGTGCTCTCGGTCGGCGCATCGCACAAGGTTGACGATCTGACCGTCGAATTCCATCTCGACGCGCCCAGCGGAAACTTCCCTTATATTCTCTCCTCCGACAACTATAACTGCTACATCCTGCCGGCGAATTACACGGGCGGGTTCGAGCAGAGCTTCATCGGCACCGGGCCGTTCAAGCTCGAAAAATACATCCCGAAGGTCGGCTGCTCCTACACCCGAAACGACAGCTATTGGGGGCCGAAGGCGCTTCCCGACCGGCTCGAATTCACCTTCTACTCCGACATGCAGCCTCAGGTTCTGGCGTTGCAGGGCGGCCAGGTCGATATGCTGGCGCAGATGCCCGTCGCCGCCGGCCGCGCGATCCTCAACAATCCTGATTTCAAGATCGTCAGCTGCAAGTCGAGCGCGCATCAGCAGGTGCATATGCGTTGCGACCAGGGCTCGTTCCGCGACAAGCGCGTGCGTCAGGCGCTCGCGCTCTCGATCAACCGCAAGGCGCTCGTGCGCGGGTTGTTCCAGGGCCATGCGGATGTCGGCAATGACAGTCCCTTCTGCCCCGCTTTCCCATCGACCGACACCTCGATTCCGCAGCGCGACCAGGATTTGAAGAAAGCGCGCGAGCTGCTAGGCGCCGCCGGAGTGTCCAACGGCTTCTCTGTCACGCTGACCACCGAACAGTTCCTCGAAATTCCCGATTACGCCGTGCTCATCCAGAGCTTCGCGAAGAAGATCGGCATCGACATCAAGCTGCATGTCGAGGATCAGGGCGCCTATTACGGCAAGGCGGTCTTCGGTCAATCCGACTGGCTCGACAGCCCGCTCGGCATAACCGATTACGGCAATCGTGGTGTGCCGAATGTGTTCCTTGGTGCGCCGCTGGTAACCGGCGGTCCGTGGAACGCGGCGCATTTCAACAACAAGACCTATGACGGCCTCGTTGTCGATTATGTGAAGGCGCTGGATCTCAGCGGGCAGCGCGCCGTTTCCGGCAAGATCGAGAGCCTGCTGCTCGACGAGACGCCGATCATCTTCGGCTATTTCTACAACTATCTCTATGCAACCTCGAAGAACGTCTCGGGCCTGCCTGCCGTGGCGGACCGTCCGTTCCTCGATCGTGTGAGCATCGCGAAAACCTGACCATAGGGGAGACCGCAGGCAGGATGAGATTCGCACAGGCCCTCGCCTACCGTCTATTGCTCGCGGTCATTACCCTTGTGCTGCTCAGCATCATCGTTTTCGCGGGCTGCCAGGTGCTGCCCGGCGATGTGGGCCGCGCCATTCTGGGACCGCTCGCCGATGCGCGGGCGGTCGCCGTTTTGAACCACCAGCTCGGCGTCGATCAGCCGCTTCTCCTCCAGTATTGGCATTGGGTCAGCGGCATGGTGCAGGGCAATATGGGCATGTCCTATACCTACCGCGCGCCGGTCGGCCCGTTCATCGGCCATGCGCTGGTCAATTCGCTGAAACTAGCCGGCGTGGCCTTCGTCTTTGTCGTGCCGCTCGGCATCCTCGGCGGTGTCGTGGCGGCGTTGCGGCTCGGCACCTGGATTGACCGCGCCATCGTGCTGTCCGGATTGTCGGCGACCGTAGTGCCCGAATTCGTGTCGGGCATTGTGCTCATCATGGTGTTCAGCATCTGGCTGCACGTCTTCCCGCTTACAGCAACGGCGCCGAACAGCGCCGGAGGACTCACCCAACTCTATTACCTGCTGATGCCGGCAATCCCGCTCTTCATGATCATCTTCGGCTATATCGCTCGCATGGCGCGCGCCGGCATGGTCGAAGCCCTCGCCTCCGACTATACGCGCACCGCCGTACTCAAGGGGCTTACCTATCGCCAAGTGATCTGGCGGCACGTGTTACGCAATGCGCTGTTGCCTACCATCACCGTTGTCGCTGTGCAGAGCGGCTATCTGATCGGCGGACTCGTCGTGGTCGAGACGCTCTTCAACTACCACGGCATTGGCGGCCTGATCTTCGCGGCGGCGAAGGCGAAGGATTTCCCGATGCTCGCCGCCGGCATCCTGGTCATCGGTCTAACCTACATCGTCGCGAACCTAGTCGCCGACATGCTGTATTCCGCGCTCAATCCGCGCATTTCCTTCGGACGACGCGAATGAGCACGGCCCTCACGCCGGACGTCGAGGCCGCGCCCGTTCCGCCGAACGCACCCTCGCTCGACACGCCCGACGTCATCCGCCGCCAACGCCTCGGACTGCTGCTGCGCTCGCCGTCTTTCGTTATTGGCGCAGTCATCCTTATCTTCTGGATCGTCATGGCGATCGCCGGACCGTTCATCGCGCCTTACGGCTCGAACGACACCGACCTGCTCAATACCCTCACACCACCCTCCGGCGATCATTGGTTCGGCACCGACCAATATGGCCGCGACGTGCTCTCCCGCGTCATCGTCGGCTCGCGTGACATCCTGATTGTGGCCCCGCTCGCGACGCTGCTCGGCACCATAGTCGGAACATTCCTGGGCCTGCTCACCGGCTATGCGCGCGGCCTGACCGATGATGTCGTGAGCCGAATCATGGAAGCGTTTCTCGCGCTGCCACTGCTCATCATCGCGATGCTGGTGATCACCGCGCTCGGCATCTCGAATACCACGGTCATCATCGTCATCGGCCTGTCCTTCGGTCTCGTCATCGCTCGCACAGTACGCGCCGCCGTGTTGAGCGAACGCGACCTCGATTACGTGGCCGCCGCCAATCTGCGCGGCGAAAATCCGCTCTACATCATGACCGTCGAAATCTTGCCGAACGTCCTGCCGCCCATCCTCGTGGAAGCGACCGTTCGCCTTGGCTACGCCATCTTTACCGTCGCCTCGCTGAGTTTCCTCGGCCTGGGCATTCAGCCGCCTTCATCGGATTGGGGTCTCGCCATCTCGCAGAATTACGGGCTGATCGGTGGCGGCTATTGGTGGACGGTGCTGTTCGACGCCCTCGCCATCGGCTCGCTTGTTGTCGGCGTCAATCTGGCCGCTGAAGGCATCCATGGGGTGGTCGATGCCTGACGCCACAACCCTCGGCACCTCCGCAGCGGCCGCTGATGCGCTGGACGTGCAGGATCTCGACATCGCCTATCGGGTGCGTGGCCGGGACAGGCAAGTCATCCGCGGCGTCTCCTTCCGCATCGGCCGCGGCGAAACCTTCGGCCTCGTCGGCGAATCCGGCTGCGGCAAATCGACCGTCGCCCTCGCGGTCACCCGCTATCTGCCGAGCAACGGCCGCGTGCGCGCCGGTGCCATCCGCATCGCGGGCGAGGATGCGCTGGCGATGGATGCCGTCGCACTCAGGCGCCTCCGCACACGCAGTATCTCGATGGTCTACCAGGACCCCGGCCGGGCGCTGAACCCCTCCTTACGCATCGGCCGCCAGCTCGCCGAGGTCTTCGAGGTGGCGGGCGTGCCCGCCGCCGAACGCTTGGACCGTGCCGAGGCGATGCTCAAACGCGTTCGCATTGTCGATGCCGGGCGTGTCATGCACCGCTACCCGCACGAACTTTCGGGCGGCATGCTGCAGCGCGTGGTGATCGCCATGGCGCTCGCCGTCGATCCCACGTTGCTCATTCTCGACGAGCCGACGACGGCGCTGGACGCCACGGTCGAGGCGGAGGTGCTCGACCTCATCCAGCAACTCCGCCAGGAATTCGGCAGCTCCGTGCTGTTCATCGGCCACAACCTGGCGGTCATCAGCCGCATGTGCGCCCGCGTCGGAGTGCTTTACGCCGGAACGCTGGTCGAGGAAGGACCCACGCGGCAAGTCTTCGCGGCGCCACGGCACCCTTACACTGTGGGACTGCTGCGCTGCCTGCCGCAAGCCGGCCTCTCCAAACATGAGACGCGGCTCGATACCATTCCGGGATTCCTGCCGACATCCCTTGCGGGTCTCAAAGGCTGTGTCTTCGCCGACCGCTGCGGCCTCGCCCGCGACCTATGCAGGCAGGAGGAGCCGCCGCTCATCGCCCTCCCCGGCGGCCGTTTCAGCCGCTGCCACTTCCACGAAGAGGCGCCGGCGCTGCCGCGGGCGACCCCGCCCTCGCCGCCGAAAAGCACCGCCAGCCGCGCCGCCCTGCGCCCCGTACTGAGGGCCGCCGAGGTGAGCAAGACCTTCGGCAGCGCGCTCACCCCGATCCGTGCTTTGCATGACATTTCGCTGGAGCTTTGGCCGGGCGAGACGCTCGGTCTGGTCGGCGAATCCGGCAGCGGAAAAACCACTCTCGCCAAGCTGTTGCTCGGCCTCTCCGCGCCCGATCTCAACGGTGTCATCGAACTCGACGGCAACAAGCTCGCCGCCGCCGCCGTGAAGCGCCAGCCCGCCGAACTCGAAGCGCTGCAGATCATCTTCCAGAACCCAGACGCGGCGCTCAACCGCAGCCAGACCATCCGCCGCATCATGTCTCGCCCGATGCGCAAGCTCGGCCGCTATCGTG
Organism: Acidisoma sp. L85; assembly: GCF_009765865.1. Lineage (GTDB taxonomy): Bacteria > Pseudomonadota > Alphaproteobacteria > Acetobacterales > Acetobacteraceae > Acidisoma. The sequence goes on along the minus strand of NZ_LMUQ01000076.1, from coordinate 263,148 downwards.
GCGCCGCGCTGGCGACGAAATTGACCGCGCTGATGGGCCATATCCGTCTCGCCGAGCGCTATCTGCCGATGCGGCCCCGCCAGCTTTCGGGCGGCCTCAAGCAGCGCGTCGCCATCGGCCGCGCCTTCGCGGGCGACCCGAGAGTCGTCGTCTGCGACGAGCCGACTTCCGCGCTCGACGTTTCGGTCCAGGCGGCGATCCTCAACCTGCTCGCCGATCTCCAGGCCGAGCAGGGGGTGAGCTACCTCTTCGTCTCCCACGACCTGCGTGTCGTGCGCTACATCTCCGACCGCATCGCCGTGCTGTATCTCGGGCGCCTGATGGAGATCGGCCCGGCCGAGCGGGTCTTCGGCGGACCGCACCACCCCTATACCGAAAGCCTGCTCGCCGCCGCCGCGCAGACTGACAGCGAGGGCACCCGGCGCCTCCATGGTGAGATCCCGAGCGCGATGAACCCGCCCTCCGGCTGCGTCTTCCACACCCGGTGCCCCCGCAAGATCGGCGCCATCTGCGAGACTCAGGAACCAGCCCTCATCCAGCGCGAAGGCGACCACGGCATCCGCTGCCACCTGGAGCTGGACCAGATGGGACGCGTGGCGAAGGCCGAGCTGGAGCAGCTGTAAAGCGACCCCTCGTCCACACAAATCTCTTTAGCTGCCTACGCTAGGAGCGTAGTCTAGTGCGTGAGCGAGGATGCCTCATTTACTTGGGATCATGCCAAGAGTGACCGATGCTACGCGGCGCGCGGATTAGACTTTGAATACGTCGCCCGCCTCTTCTCCAGTTCTTATTTGGAGCGGGTTGGTGATCGGTTCGATTACGGCGAGGTACGAAGACAGATTGGCCGCGTCGGTGGGCAGCTTTACGCCATTATTTACACGCAACGCGGCAGCGCTAAGCACATCATCTCCGCGAGACGTGCCCATCAGAAGGAGCTGGACAGATGGCTGAAGTGAGGCTGACAGCCTCAGAGCTGGGCGCTGGCCGGATAAACAGGCCTAAGACGACCGCCACAACGCAGGCAGACATTCGGGGCCATATGATCGAGGATGGCGAGGACCCAGACGTCGTTCATGACGACTGGTATCCTTCTCCTGCCTCGGTGCGGCGGAAGCTTGGATTAAGTCAGGTCGAACTGGCGGAACAGCTGCAGTTGCCAGTGGCGACCTGGCGCAACTGGGAGCAGGAGCGGGTTGAGATTGATCCTGCCGTGCGGGCATTGCTTCGCGTTTTCTGGCGTATTCCGCATACGGCGATGCGTTCGTTGCGCGGGTGCCCGGTCTGCCTGAGAGAAGATGCAGCACGGGAACCATCGGCGGCCGGCGGTGAAATCATCGAATGCCAAGCCTGCGGTGCGCTGCATGAGTCTAGGGGACAGACCGGCGTAACCTCGGTCCGACTCGCTAAGCCGGGTGACCGGCGACGCGCCTGATCGTTTCGCCAGCCTAACGCACGCGCATCGCTGGCGCCATGAAGCCCGGATACTCCATCGTCTCCACTGCTTTCGACAACGAGTCGAAGGGTTCGGCGGAGACGTGGCTGCGGCCCCTGAAGGGGTTGTCCAGCAGCACGATCAGCATCAGCACCAGCCCGATCGATGCACCCAGCAACCCGACCATGACCGCGTGCATGGCAAGTCGCGGCACCCCGAACAGACAACTGAAGACAATCAGGATCCCACCGCCCGCCAGCAAATTCCACCACAAGATCTCCGGCAGGCTTGCCGCCGCGGCGTGGAAGCGGCCGCGCCGGACATCGTAAAGCTGGTTCAGCATGTGCAGCATCGAGGTTTGAGCCGCCAGCGTGCCCGGGTCCTCCTGATGCAGCGCGGCGAGCTTGAGGTGCACGTTGTCGAGCGCCAGCCATCCGCCATGCTGCATGACCTTACCGCCGGCGAGCTCGGGCCACTCGGTCTTCACGACAGCTTCGGTGTAAGCGAAGAGATCGCGCCTCAACCCCTGCGCGACATCGTCGGGCAGACTGATCGTGGCGCGGTATAGATCCCCCACCAGATTGGCCTCGGTCTGCACCAGGTTGTCGGCGGCGGTGTAGTTCTCCCACACCGCGATAGCGATGAAAGCCAGCAGCACGGCATAGATCACGCCGACGATGGCGAGCACGAATCCCGCGATGTCGTTGTGCAGGCTGCGGAGGTTGTGCGGGATCAGGCGATGGACCGCCAGCAGGCAGCCTGCGGAAAGTAAACCTGCCACCACCATCGCCACGACCGTCGCGAGGGTGGTTGGCAGGCTGCAAAGCAGGCCGGTCAATGCTTGGAGAATGGCCGGGTCATCCTTCTTTCGCTCCGCCTTGTATCAATGCAGCTTACCGCTCGCCTTGGCGACATGGGTGGCGATCGCATCCATCAGCGCCGGCGAGAGACAGTCATAAGGCTCAAGTCCCAATTCCTTGAGACGGGCGCGGACCGCGGCCATCTGGCCGGGTGAAACGCCCCCCTCGATCGCCGAGGACACGAAGGCCGCGAAGCCCGGCGGCGACCAGCCGGTTTCGCTCGCCAACTCCGTATGCACGAAATCGAGGCCGTAGAAAGGGTGGTCCTTCTTCTCGATGCGGCCAAACATATGAACGCCGCAGGCTTTGCAGGCATGGCGCTGGATCGTGGCGGCAGGGTTGGTCACCGCCAGCTTCTCCTCATGCGCCACAACCCGCACTTTATCGCGCGGCACCACCGCGATGACCGCGAAGTCCGCGCCCTCAGGCTTCCAGCATTGAGTGCAGCCGCACACATGATTATGCGCGACATCCGAAGCGACCTCGACCTTTACCTGATCGCTCTTGCAGTGACACACCAGCGTGCCGCCGGCGAAGCCCGCTTTCCCCGGCACGACGCCTTTATCCACAGTAGGATGAATTAGGGTAGCACTCATCGGAGCGTTCTCCTGTTTTTGCGTTCTACCAACGTCTTTTTACTCGCCTTCGGCAGCGAAATGGCCGAGGCGGTCGCAAAGTCTAGGCCCCTCCGCCAGCAATGGCCAAGTGGCGGACAGCCGCGAACCGACTGCACCGCCGGGCTTGACCAGCTTCGAGGCTGCGGCATCCTGGCGCCACGTTGGGAGCGCGCCGATGACCTCTCTATTCACGATCGGCGATGTCTCCACGGTGCCGAAGGCGTTTCTCCTCGCCTTCCCGGCGCTATTCTCGATCGTCAATCCGATCGGCGGCGCGCTGATCTTCGCCCAGGTTACGGCAGGCCGCAGCCATGCCGAGCGGAGCAAACTGGCCGGCAAGGTTGGCTTCTATTCGATGGTGCTGCTGCTCATCTCGCTCTGGGCCGGCTCCTATCTCCTGAGTTTCTTCGGCATCACCCTGGGCGCGCTGCGGATCGCCGGTGGTCTCGTGGTCGCGGCGCGGGGGTGGAGCATGCTGCAGTCGCCCGAGGTGCGGGAGGCCGAGAAGCGCGACCAGGCTCATCAGGACGGACGAACCGTCGCCACCGCCGATCTCGCCGATGTCGCCTTCTTCCCGCTCACTCTGCCCTTCACTGTGGGACCCGGCTCGATCTCGGTCGCCATCGCCTTGGGGGCCGCGCATCCGGGCGATCGCACAATCCCCTTCTACCTCGGCGTCTCCATCGCCTCGATCGCCATCGCCCTCATCGTTTGGATTATCTACAGCTATGCGGATTTCGTGGTCCGCAGCCTCGGCGACACCGGCTCGCGCATCGTCACGCGGCTGGTCGCGCTCATTCTTCTCGCCATCGGCGTGCAGATCGTCGCCGCCGGTGTACAGGATCTTCTTTTGCCGATGCTCAAGGCCGCGGGTTAAGCCGAGGCCCGATCCCGGCATTTCCCCTCGCCCCGAGGGTCGTCTAGGGTCCGGCCATCAGGCGGAGGGCATCATGACGACCAGCACCAAGGATCGGGACTCGATCGGCCTGTCGCATCGCCCTTTCGGCCACCTAGCTGACGGCAGCGCGGTGACCGAGCATCGCATGCGCACCGAGAACGGGGTCGAGGTACGCTTCCTCGATCTCGGCGGCATCTTGACCGCGATCCTCGTACCCGACCGCCACGGCAGGCTCGCCAACGTGACCCTCGATCAGGCCGATATGGCCGGATACGAGGAGAATCCCGGCCATTTCGGCGCGCTCATCGGGCGCTACGCCAATCGGATCGGTGGGGCGGCATTCTCGCTGCACGGCAAGACGTATCGCCTCGCGGCGAACGAGAAGGGCAACACGCTGCATGGCGGCGTAAGCGGCTTCGACCGTGCCATCTGGACGGTGACCGCAGCCCAAAGCGGCCACGCGCTCTCCGCTATCCTGTCCCACACCAGCCCTGACGGTGATGAGGGTTTCCCCGGCACGCTCACGGTCGAGGTCGTCTATAGCCTGAACGATCAACGCGAATTCCGCATCGACTACCGGGCCGAGACCACGGCCGCCACGGTCATCAACCTGACCAACCACGCCTATTTCAACCTCGGGGGCAATGACAGCGGCTCGGTGCTTGAGCACCTCGTCGAGATCAATGCCGATGCCTTCACACCCACGGATCCGACCGGCATCCCGACAGGCGAGATCGCCCCGGTCGACGGCACGCCCTTCGACCTGCGCCACCCCAAGCCGATCGCGGCCGGGATTCGGATCGCCCATCCGCAGATCCTGCTAGGCCATGGCTACGACCACAATTGGGTCCTGAACAAACCCGCGCCGCATGCGATGACGCTCGCCGCCCGAGCTTATCATCCGGTGAGCGGCCGCATCATGGAAGTGGATACAACTGAGCCGGGTGTGCAGTTCTACACCGCCAACTACCTAGGGGGCGGCTCGGCGGGCACGGCGGGGCGCGCCTATCGCCAGTCCGACGCCTTTTGTTTCGAGACGCAGCATTTCCCGGACTCACCAAACAAGCCGGGCTTCCCCTCGACGGTTCTGGAGCCTGGCCACGTCTTCCGGTCGAGCACGATCTTTCGCTTCAAGACGGATGGCGAGAGCTAAGGGCGTTCGGGACGGCGAGTTCCAGTCCGCGGTGGTGTCACTACCGAGACTTGATCTTGTCGTTTGGCGATTGACGGTCGCTATCTGCGGGCCGCACTGGCAAACATGGCGCCTATGGGAATGTTGGCGACGGCTTTACGGGGCACATCGCTACGACTTCCGCGTCGAATCATCGCGTTTCGCAGAGTCTGCTCGTTTAGTAAGCGCACCCGGCTCTGGGATGGCGGCTTCGGCTGCGCCCGCCAAGGTGCCCTGAGACTTCTCTTTCTGTAGGACTGCGCCTTCCCACCGTATGTCGCTGCAGCGCGATACGCGCTGAGCGTGGCCCTCCGTTCAGCTGGCGTCAGCGGCTGAATTTTTCCTTTAGCCGCTCTAAGCGTAACCGGCCTATGCGACTGGCGTTTCCGATCCATGAAGATGTATTTATCGCCATAGGTGCGCGCCCTGGGCCGTCCGGTAGCAGGCCTGAGGCTGTTGGAGCCTGTCTGCCTGGCATCAGCATCGTTGCTCCCTTCAATGTCGTCACCATCCAGGTCAGCGGCACGATCACCCAAGAACGCCGACGAAAAGCGACGCGAGGACCTTGTGAGAAGCCCGCGCGGACTATTTTTGGAAGAGACAAAACGCCTCGGATTCGCCTGTCTTGGCGGCTCTCTGTCCGGCTGATGGTGCAAAGTCGCGATAGGAGCATGCGTCGTGAACGCGTGCTGTGACTCTTGCTCCTCGCCTTTGTTTTCCAGGGCATGAGTCCGCGTAAACTGGGTAGCAGACCGTCTAGAAGCGTGCGCTATCGTCATGATCCGACCTCCTTTTCCCCGAACGCACGCGAAGCGAATTCGCTCTGGCGCCGATTGACCGCACCGACCTTAGGCATTGCGCGTTTAAGATACGCTTATCGGAACGGCTCGATACCGCACCGAAAGGCCGCCTTGCCACCCTGTTCGAGAGGATTTCGCCCGAGCCTGGATCGTCTCTCGGCTCCTCTGGCTATGCCGTCTCAACGAGTGCGCCAAGCACGTCCTTGTCGAGACTTTCGTCGTCTATCCGCACGACGAATGGCGCCGCACCGAGAAGAAAACGACCGTCGTAACGCAGAAAGCAAGGCGCCTGCTCGTCAGGCGCCTACGGCTGCCTGCGCCTGCAACGCCTGGAGTTGCAGAGCGGCCTGCTGCTGATCGTAGTCTTGCTGCTGGCTGACGTTCCGCTCCTGCTGCTGCGCGAAATTGGCCGCATCATTGGCCTTGTTTGTCGCATCCTGAGCGCTCTGTAAGAGGTCCTCGTTGGTGGTATCGAAGAGATCCGCCGCCGGCGTGACGGCCCGATTGACGGCCTGATTGACGGCATCGGTGGCGGGGCTGATTGCGTCCGAGACGCCATCGACGACCGAACCCACGCCGTCGGCGACCGAACCGGCGGCATCGCTGACCGAGCCAACGACGCCGGCGACCGTCGAGCTTACTCCGGTCGCAACATCGACCGCCGCCGACGCGCCCTCCCCTATACCGACCGCGACACCGGCGGCGACGCCGCCCATTGCGCCAGCGACCGCCTCACCCACGCCGGGAATGACGAGCGCCGCCGCCGCGACAACGCCAAGGAAGATTTTAGCGAAAATCATTCCGACCTGCTCGGCATCGTATTTATCGCCGGCCTTTAGCAGATCGGAGCCGCCCTTGCCGCCGTCGAAACCTCTCGTATCGTCTTCGTTGATGACGTCTTCGTAACCCTTGTACGTCGCCATATGCGTGCCCTTGAACAACTTCTCCATGTCGGGCTGCTGCATGAACTGGGAGGCGGCGTCTTTCGAGATCAGACCCTCATGCAACGCATTCTGGATGTCATTCAGGATCGCTTTCTTGTCGCCGCTCTTCATATCCTTCTCGAACTTCGCGCCCAGTGTGGAATCCCCGGCGGTAATCTGCTGCAGTATGTCATTGTCCTGCGCGCTCGCGAGGGGGCCAGCGGCCGACGACTGCGACTCGCCGCCGGTCTCGTCGTCGTCATCGAGATAGGAATTGAAGAGCGCGGCGAAATCAGGCTGCGTCGTCGAGCCAACGCCTTCAGACCCGAATAGACCATCCGCAGAAGAGACCGAGGAAAAGGGCGCGACGCTCGACATGTTGAACCTCATTACGGCGCCACTGCGGCGGCGATATTGTCACGAGACTCGGTCGAGAACGGATTGTTCTCCCACCTGTCACCATCCGGAAATGAGAGAGACCTGAATGAGTCCTTATCAATCCGTCGGCTATTCGTGACGATATAAGACCAGAAAGATGTTAACGATCCGCTTCCGGAATGCATTCGCCGGAGCGAAGCCGCCGCCTTTCGAGAGGCTATTCCGGGCTCGCGCGATTTCCTCTTCTGAGCACCGCCCAGCCGGCGAGTGACACCAGAGCACTGATCACCATGCCCCAGAGGATGTCGGCGAGCGTGATCCCCAGTGTCCAGCGGCGCAGGATCGCGTAATTCGTCAGATCATAAGTCGCGTAGGTGAAGGCCCCGAACAGAGCACCCCGGCCAAGCACGCTGGCAGCCGATCCGCCCAAGCCGGGCCGCATGACGAAGAGCAGGAGCCCGAGGGTATCGACCAGATAGAACAAAACCGCCGGAGCGATGCGCACACTGGGCGCCAGCAAGTCACCCAGAACCTCCCGATAGAAGCCGCCCGTGAGCGTCAACCAAACAAAGTCGAGCGCCACGAAGACAATCAGCGCGGCGCCATAGGCAAACGCGGACCTCATCGCTGCGCCTGCTCCCAATTCGCGGCGGTGTAGAAGGGCGCGTTGGAGGGCGCGAGCAACGGCCGCCCGAGGATATGATCAGCCCCCTTCTCGCCGATCATGATGGTCGGCGCGTTGAGATTGCCATTGGTCACACTCGGCATGATCGAGGAATCGACCACCCGCAGCCGCTCGACGCCGATCACGCGCGTTTCCGGATCGACCACCGCCATGGGGTCGGCGGCATCGCCCATCCTGCAAGTGCAGGACGGGTGGTAGGCGCTTTCCACCTTCGCGGCGACGAAGGCATCGATCGCCTCGTCGCTCGTCACATCTGCACCCGGCTGGATCTCACGCCCGCGATAAGGAGCGAATGCGGGCTGGGCGAAAATCTCCCGCGTCAGGCGGACACAGGCGCGCATCTCCTCCCGGTCGTCCGGATGGCTGAGGTAGTTGAAGAAGATGCGCGGCTTGTCGGCGGGATCGGCTGATCGCAGCCGCACCCAGCCACGGCTTTTGGAACGCATCGGGCCGACATGCGCCTGCATGCCATGCTCGGTGGCAAGGCTATTGCCGTCATAGGACACCGCGAGCGGCAGAAAATGATACTGGATGTCCGGATAATCGATCCCCACACGGCTGCGGATGAAGCCGCAGCTCTCGAAATGATTGGTGGCGCCGAGCCCATCCCGCCGCAGCAGCCACCGCAAGCCGATCGCCGCTTTCGGCAGCAGCGCCTGCGCGGAAAACAGCGTGATCGGCTGTGTCACCGCGACCTGGAAGTAAAACTCCAGATGGTCCTGGAGGTTTTCACCAACACCGGGACGGTCCGCGACCGTGGTAATGCCGTGTTCCGCGAGTTCCGCCGCAGGCCCGATACCAGAGAGTTTCAACAACTGCGGCGAATTGATCGGACCGCCGGCGAGGATAACTTCGCGCGACGCCCTGACCTCATGCGAGACATTGCCCCGCCGGTAGCGCACGCCCACCACCGTCCGGCCTTCCAGGATCAGCGAAGTAACGAGGCAATGGCTGCGGATTTCAAGATTGGTCCGGCTACGGATCGGCTTCAGGTAGGCATTCGCGGCGCTCCAGCGCTGGCCGCGCCGGACCGTCATGTCCATGCGGCCGAAGCCTTCCTGCTGAAAGCCGTTGATATCCTCGGTCTCCGGATAGCCGGCCTGCTTCGCCGCCTCGATCCAGGCGCGATACAGCGGGTTCTTCAGCTTGCCATAGGAGGTGTAGAGCGGACCATCCGCGCCGCGATATGCGTCTCCACCCTCCTCCCGCGTTTCGGCGCGGCGGAAATAGGGCAGCACATGGCGATAGCCCCAGCCGCGCGCGCCCTGCCGCTCCCAGCTTTCGAAATCATGGGCATTGCCGCGCACATAGACCATGCCGTTGATCGAGGACGAGCCGCCGATCACCTTGCCGCGCGGCGTATGCATGCGCCGGCCCGCCAGATGCGGCTCCGGCTCAGATTCATAGAACCAGTTATAACGTTTCCGGTTCATCGGAATGGAAAGCGCCGCCGGCATCTGGATGAAGATCGAGCGATCCGACCCGCCATATTCCAGCACCAGCACCTTGTGCTCGCCATCCTCGGTCAGCCGGTTCGCCAGCACGCAGCCGGCGGAGCCCGCGCCGACGATGATGTAGTCGAAGCTTTCCATATCCTTGTTCCGTTGGCTGGAATGATTGACTCAGGTTTTGTTAGTGCCGGCGGGCTTAGGGTGTCCTGGTCGAAAATCAGGAGATGACTAAACGTCTGATGCGAGAATTGGCCACGGCACTGTTCGATTTTCCGTGTTTGATAACTTCACGTCCCCTAATGGAGGTTTCGAACCGCACCTAACCGCGCGAATAGCGGCTGGGGTTCTGCCCATCGTGCTCGACCGCTTCGCGCGCGTTCTGGGCAACGAATCATGTACCACGGTCAACGCGACAACGACTACGACACCGCCATTCAGTGCCCTGCCTGCACTGCATATGATTCGGTTCTTCTGACCTCACGGCGGGAGACGGCAGCACCGTTAGTACGGTGCGTCGATATCGGTGAGCGCGACATAGACGCTCTTGAGCTGCGTGTAATGCTCCAGCGCCGCGCGGCTGTTCTCCCGCCCCAGGCCCGACTGCTTGTACCCACCGAAGGGTAGCTCGATCGGCGTCACGTTATAGGTGTTGATCCAGCAGGTCCCGGCCTGAAGCTCCGCGATCACCCGATGGCCGCGCGAGATATCGCGCGTGAACACCCCGGCGCTGAGGCCGAAGGGGGTATCGTTCGCGCGCGCCACGACCTCGTCCTCATGCTCGAAGTCGAGCACGGTCATCACCGGGCCGAAGATCTCCTCCCGCACGATGGCATGATCGTCGCGGCAGCCATCGAAAATGGCGGGCGAGACGAAGAAGCCACGATCGAGCCCGTCGCGCGTCATGCGCTCGCCACCGCAGACCAGCCGCGCGCCCTCGGCTACGCCGCGCGCGACGTAGGACAGCACCTTCTCCATATGCTTCTCGGAAATCAGCGCGCCCACCTGCGTTGCGGGGTCCATCGGGTCGCCCACCACCATGCGCGCGGTGCGCTCGGTGAGGCGCGCCAGAAACCGCTCCTTGATCGCGCGATGCACGAAAACCCGCGTGCCGTTGGAGCAGACTTCGCCCGCCGAGTAGAAATTGCCGAGCAACGCGCCCGACACCGCATTCTCGATATCGGCATCCTCAAACACGAGGATCGGCGACTTGCCGCCCAATTCCAGCGTCACCTGCTTGAGGGTCTCGGCGGCATCCGCCATCACCTTCTTGCCGGTGCCGACCTCGCCGGTCAGCGAGATCTTCGCGATGCCGGGATGGCGCGTCAGTAGCCGCCCGGTGTCGCCGAAGCCCTGCACGACATTGAAAACACCGTCCGGCACCCCCGCTTCCCGCATGATCTCGGCGAGCCTGATCGCGGTGAGCGGCGTGAGTTCGGCGGGCTTGAAGATCATCGCATTGCCCGCCGCCAGCGCCGGCGCGGCCTTCCAGCAGGCGATCTGCAACGGATAATTCCAGGCGCCGATCCCGGCGACGACGCCCAGCGGCTCCCGCCGTGTATAGCCCATGGCACCCGGACCGAGATCGATATGCTCGCCCGCCAGCCCGCCCGCGAGACCCGCGAAATAGTCGATGCAGTCGGCGCCCGAAATGACATCGACGACCCGCGTCTCCTGGATCGGCTTGCCGGTGTCGAGCGTCTCCAACTCGGCCAGCTCGTCATTCTTTGCCCGCAGGATATCCGCGACCCGGCGCAGAATCCGGCCGCGTTCCGATCCCGTCATGCGGCCCCAGAGCTTCTGCGCCGCCCGTGCGGCCGATACGGCCGCCTCGACCTCGGGCGCTTCGGCGATCTCGATCTCCGCCAGCACCTCGCCTGTCGCGGGATTGATCGTCGTGAAGCTGCGGCCCGCGGCGGAGGCGACGGGCGCGCCGCCGATCCAATTCAGGTGCCGCGGATGCGGGACGGCTTTGGCGGCCATGGGAAGTCCTTCCGTGCGGACGATGATCTGGCTTTCCACGAAACCGGCGGCGATGCGGCGTATCGCATCGGCATCCGCCTCGCTCCAGGACGCGGACAGCGTGGTACGCAGCCAGAGACCGTCGATGATAGCGGCGATGATAATGGCGAGACGCGCGACCTCGCTTTCCGGCACCAGGCTGCGCAGGGCGTGGCGGAGATTGGACAGGACGCGGAGCTGATAGACGCGCTGGATGCGCTTGAGCGGCTCCGAATGGATCGCCTGACCCCAGAAGGCTAGCCAGACGGTCGCGGTTTGCGAATCCATCTCCTCTGGCGCCAGATTTGCATCCACTACCGCCTGCAGCCTTGCGCGCGGCGACGTGGCCGCGCGCATCCGCGCTGCGGCGGCAAGGCTCAGGCGGGAAGCGAGGGCGCGAAGCGTCGCTTCCAGCAGCCCGTCCTTGTCGCCGAAATAATGAGCGACGAGCCCCGTGGAGACGCCTGCATGTTTCGCGATGAGGCCAAGCGTGGTTCCATTGAACCCGACCTGCGCCATGACGATGATCGTCGTATCGATCAATTGCCGGCGTCGGACATCCTCGGAATCTCGGCGGGCCACGAATGCTCCTGTCCGTCGATGAGTTGGCCGGCTCTTGTAGAATTGCTTGAACGTGCAATCAAGCGATGTCGAAATGGACCTCGGCCCCGCCTTTCATCACCAGATCTCGCCCAGCGAGCCGAAGAATTTGGTGGGCTTCGGGTTAATTTTGCTGATTTGGCCTCGTCTTGGGCGAAAAATGCGTGACCCCACCCGATTATTGAAAGTATGTTCAACTCTTGTCCAGGCCTAGCGCCTCGGGCTCCCAGACTCCGTTCGTCAAAAGGAACCGCGCGATGCGCAAACAACTTCTTCGGGCTGTCGCGGCAATGGGCTTGGCCGCGGTCACGATTGGCGGCGGCGTTCAGGCGGCGCGCGCCGCCGGTGATCCGGCGAGCTGTAAAAACGTACCGTTCTCCAATGTCGGCTGGACCGACATCACGGCCACAACGGGCACCGCGACGGCAATTCTTCAGGCGCTCGGCTATAATCCGACGACAACGATGCTCTCGGTTCCCGTCACCTACGAGGAAATGAAGCAGAAGAAGATCGATGTCTTCCTCGGCAATTGGATGCCGACGATGGCGGATAACATCAAGCCATATGTCGCAAATAAAACAGTCTATGTTGTCGGGGCGAACCTCGAGGGCGCCAAATACACGCTCGCGGTTCCGACCTATCTCTACAACCAGGGGCTGAAGTCCTTCCAGGACATTCCGAAGTTCTACAGTGAACTGGACGGCAAGATTTACGGCATCGAGCCGGGCAATGACGGCAATCGCCTCATCCTCGATATGATCAAGAACAACACCGATGGCGTCGGCAAGTTCACGCTGGTGCAGTCCAGCGAGCAGGGCATGCTCGCCGAGGTTTCCCGTAAAACCAAGCACAACAAAGGCATTGTGTTCCTAGGGTGGGAGCCGCACCCGATGAACACCAAATACGACATGAAGTATTTGTCGGGCGGTGACGCAGTGTTCGGTCCGAACTACGGCGGCGCCACCGTCTATACGAATGTGGCCGCGAACTACCTGCAGGATTGCCCGAATCTCGGGAAGTTCCTGACGCAGTTGAAGTTCAATCTTGACATGGAGAACACGATCATGGGTTCGATCATGTATGACAAGATGGATCCCGTGCCTGCGGCGACGAAGTGGCTGAAGGCCAATCCGGATGCGATGACGCCCTGGCTGCAGGGCGTGACGACGATGGACGGCAGCCAGCCGGCCGATGAGGCCGTCAAAAAGGCGCTCGCCACCTCGTAAGTCAGAAAGCGCGCCGGCGGCGATGGTCGCCGGCGCCAAAGGAATCTTCGCCTTCGCCGAAGCGGTGCGCCGTGTTACGATCGTTTTCAACTAGCAACGGAGTGCCGCATGTTCGATGGAATCGCCAAGCTCGTTTCCGGTCACAAAATCCCGATCGGCGACTGGCTTGCGAGCATCGTCAACGCGATTAACGGCACGGACTTCATTGACGCCATCTCGAACGGGATCGCTGGCGCCATCAACGGCGTCACTTACGTGCTGGAAGCGATCCCGGCGATCGTGCTGATCCTCATCGTCATCGCCATCACCTATGCGATGCGCCGGTCTTGGAAACTCTCGCTCTTCGTCGCGATCGCCCTGCTCTTTATCCTCAACCAGGGCTATTGGACGGCGACGATGGAGACGCTGTCGCTAATCATCTTCGCGACCGTGATTTCCATGCTCATCGGCGTGCCGATCGGCATCGCTTGCGCCCATCGGCCTTGGCTTTTCGTCGGCGTCCGGCCGTTCCTCGACCTCATGCAGACCTTGCCAACCTTCGTCTATCTCATCCCGACGCTGGTGCTATTCGGCCTTGGTGCCGTGCCGGGCCTGATCTCCACCATCATCTTTGCCCTGCCCGCGCCAATCCGGCTCACGCAGCTCGGCATCGCCTCCGTGCTGTTGCCATTGATCGAGGCGGGACAGGCCTTCGGCGCATCTCCGCGTCAGCTCCTTTGGAAGGTTGAATTGCCGCACGCGCTGCCGACGATCATGGCCGGGCTAACCCAATGCATCATGCTCAGCCTGTCGATGGTCGTCATTGCGGCCCTGGTGGGCGCAGGTGGTTTGGGCGTGCCGGTGGTGGAAGCGCTGAATTCCGTCCGGGTCGATGTCGGCTTCGAATCCGGTCTCTGCATCGTCGTCCTGGCCGTAATTCTCGATCGCGTCTGTCGCCCGCGTGAGAGCGGGGAGGGCTGATCATGGACGACAAGACGGTCATCGAATTCTCGAACGTCGATATTCTGTTCTCAGGCCGCGGCCGGCGCGGCGCTCGTGCCAAGAACGAGGCCCTCGCGCTGATGGACAAGGGCCACAGCCGGGACGAGATCATCGCCAAAACCGGCGTCGTCATGGGCGTACAAGGTGCTTCGCTGAAAATTCGCGAGGGCGAGATCTGCGTTCTCATGGGTCTGTCCGGTTCGGGCAAATCCACCCTGCTGCGCGCCGTCAACGGCCTGAACAAGGTGACGCGCGGCCGCATCCTGGTGGCGCGTGACCAAGGCCAGGTCGATATGGCGAGTTGCGACGCCGCCACTCTGCGCTTCATGCGCACAAGGCGCATCGCCATGGTGTTCCAGCAATTCGCGCTGCTGCCCTGGCGCACGGTGCGCGAAAATGTTGGCCTCGGCCTCGAGCTGCGCGGGGTTTCGGATTCCGAGCGCCGCCGCATCGTCGATGAGAAGCTGAAGCTCGTGGCGCTGGATAAATGGGGCGACAAATACGCGCGCGAACTCTCAGGGGGCATGCAGCAACGCGTCGGCCTCGCCCGCGCCTTCGCGACCGATGCCGATATTCTGCTGATGGATGAGCCATTTTCCGCGCTCGATCCACTCATCCGGACCAAGCTTCAGGACGAGCTTCTCGCCCTGCAGAAGGAGGTCCGGAAAACCATCATCTTCGTGAGCCACGACCTCGACGAGGCGCTGAAGCTGGGCAACCAGATCGCCATTCTCGAAGGCGGCCGGATCATCCAATCCGGCGTGGCGGAGGATATCGTGCTGCGCCCGGCCAGCGAATATGTCCGGGAATTCGTCCAGCACATGAATCCGCTGAACGTGTTGCGCGGCCGGACCTTCATGCGGCAGCTCGACCAGCTGCCGAGCCGCGACGGCTGGAAAGTGCTCGATCCGCATCGCGACATCCTCATGGATCTCGGCAATGGCCGCGACATCCAGGTAAAGGTCGATGGCAAGCCTGTGCCAGTACTGCTCGCCGCGACCGAAAACGACGTCACGCAGCCAGGCTGGTGCACGGCGATCAGTTCCGAGGCGACGATGAAGTCGGTCATCCAGGCGCGGCAGACCTCCGGGCTCCCCGTCATCATGACGGCGGAGGGCCGCGTGGTCGGGTTATGCGGAGAGGATGAGATCCTGCACGCCCTTGCCTCCGAGGGATGGCAGACGGTGCAGGCAGCAAGTTGACCGCGAGAGTCGTTGCAGACGCATAGACACCATCTCGTCCTATAATGGGCGTCTCGATGGAGTCGTGCGCATGTCATTCGTGATTACGATCGCACAGCAGAAGGGCGGAGCGGGCAAGACGATGGTTGCCGTCAATCTTGCTGCCGCGCTCGCCGCCACGCGCCGCGTCGCGGTGCTCGATATCGACCCGCAACGCAGCCTGGCCCGCTGGCACGAGTTGCGGGAACGCCAATCCCGGCCGCTCCCCAAGATCACCGCCTCGGATTTATCGGGATGGCGGTTGCGGTCGGAGCTCAACCGGTTGCGGCAAAGCCACGACGTGGTTGTCGTCGATAGCCCACCGCATATCGACACCGATGCGAAGCTCGCCGTGCGGGAGGCTGATTTGGTGCTCGTGCCCCTCCAGCCGAGTCCGCCAGATCTCTGGGCTGCCGAGGGAACGCTGAAACTCGCGCAGGCGGAGAAGCGGCTGGTTCGGCTGCTGCTCAACCGGACGCCAGCCTCCTCCCGCTTGCGCAGCCTCGTCGAGCAGGAGATCGCCGGCGGAGGCTATGCCTTGCTCACATCCACGCTCGGCAACCGCGCGGGTTTTGCCAATGCCTTCGCCGTCGGCATGGGTGTGACGGAAGCGAGCCCAAAGTCCCAGGCGGCGCGCGAGATGGTGGCGCTCCTGGCGGAAGTGGAAGCGCTGCTGACATGAGGCTGACTTGGCCCGAGTTGGGTCACGACGACTCTTTGAAAAGTGGCGCCCAAGCATTGAACCAGGCCCCTAAGATCCGTCATGGCACGCTAAGGCGGGGCGGCCCCCCGCGTGCCATCCACGCCTTGCCTTCGTCGCGCAAGGAAGGCGTGGATGCTCGGCCTTCGCCGAGCATGACGTGGTGGAGTGAGGACGGTCCAGGCCAGAGATATCCTCGGCTTCTAACGGCCATCGAATAACAATGACGCCTTTCGTCTCGCTGTCGATGTACGCCTTGCCCGAGATGGCCGCCGCCAACGCTACATTTTGGGCCGCGATCCGCGAAGCTCTCCAAGAGGAAGGCTTTGCGAACATCCCGGAGACGATCGTTCAGCCGAGCTTGGACCTGCCAGAGGAGATCGAGCCCCAAACGCTCCTCAGCCACATGTGCGGCTACCCGCTGCTCGCCCTCTATCCCGGCCAATATGAAATCCTCGCCGCGCCGCTGCATGATCTGCCGGGCTGCGCGATGGACCCGAGCGGCATGCCGACCCACCGATCCTTCATCGTCGTGGCAACCGACTCGCCGCTTCGCAACCTCGAAGATCTTCGCGGCGCGCGTTTCACCATGAATGGATGGCACTCGAATTCAGGGATGAACCTGCCTCGTCATCTCGTGGCACGTCTCGCGCGCGAGGCCCGTTTCTTCGGCTCCGTCACCGTCAGCGGCGCCCATGTCGCCAGCATGGCAGCGGTGGCGGAGGGCTCGGCCGATGTTGCCGCGATCGACTGCGTGACCTTCGGCCTCGTCGCGCACTATCGGCCGAAGGACATCACTCGCCTTCGCATCATCGCCGAGACCGCCGCCAGCCCCGCCATTCCGTTCATCACCTCGTCCCACACCGAGCCGGCCCTCATCGAAGCCTTGCGCCGGGTGCTGACCGGCGCCGCTCACCGTCCGGCGCTGCGGCAGGCGATGACCGGCTTGAGCATCCGGGACATCCGCCCCGTCAAGGCCCAAACCTACGCGGCCGTCGCGGCTTTCGAGGAGGAGGCGGCAGCGGCGGGGTATTCCACAATCGCCTGAGAAAGCACTGCCGCATGGGCTAATCGCCGCGCCGGCGATGGCACCGAGACGCGCGGGGCGTCATGGCCGGGATGGGCGCCCTCGTGATGCGGCGTCAGGAAATAGCGCCGGATCACATCGCCATAGCCGTCATAGACCAGCCCGCCATTCGCCTCGATGATCCGTGCGCGATTTGCTTGGTAATAGGCCGGGATGCGGTACCAGGGCAGCGCGGGCTTGTCGTGATGGACGACGTGCAGATTGTTGTTGAGGAACAGCAGGCCCAGGACGGGGGAATTCTCGACAATCGCGGTTCGCTCGTCCTGCACGTCGGCCGCACGATGTTCGGCGAAGGAGCGGATCTGCGATAGCGAGCGGCTCGGCAGCACAAAGCAGGCCACGTAGACCAGCGGCGACATGCCGCAAACTCCCCAGACCCAGACTAAGAGAAACCCGACACCGAGAAGATGGGGCAACCAGATGCGCAAGGTCGCACGATCGCCTTGCAGGGCGTGACGCAACTCGCTCCAGAGGAAAAGCACGATGCTGCGGACGGCGCCGAAGGTGATGCGGCCGAAAAACGTGTTGCGGAACCGCAGGAAGGCGCGGGCAGCGCTCCCTAGACGGCCGAAACGCTCCGGCGTCAGGTAGTAGCTCTCAGGATCCTCGAGCGGATCGGTGAGATGCGCGTTTCGATGATGCCGAAGATGCGACCGCCGGTAGATCGGATAGGGCAGCCAAAGCGTGAGCGGCGGCAACCCAATCGCGTCATTCAGCCAGCGATAACGCGTCGGATGACCATGCATGACCTCATGCTGCAGCGACATCTGCCAGGCGACGATCCAGCCGCCGCCAACGACCAATACCGGCCAGGGAATGGACGCGTGGAAAAAGGTCAGCAACCCCCAGCAGAGATAGATCCCGAGCGCCAGAAAACAGGTCGGCCATTCGACGGCTGAGTGGTGGCGCAGGCTGGCGGCTGGGCTCTGTAATTGCATTCCCCTATGATGATCGGGGAATATGAGGGATTCAATAAGATAACCAACAAATGGATCGTGGGAATGATAACCAATATCCGCTTCTGTTGATAATTCACAGCATTGGCTTTACAATGTATTTATGATCTCAGCCTCTTCAAGTCGCGCCGAGCTTGTCCGTGTCTTCCGCACCCGCCTGCTCTCGGTCATGTCCCGCTCCGGCGGGGGGCAGAGCGACTTCGCCCGGGCTATCGGGATAGACCGCTCGACCCTGTCGCAGATTCTTTCACCCACAAACGATCGCCTGCCGCGGATCGAGTCGGTGGCCGCTATCGCTCGGATCGGCCAGGTCTCGGTGGACTGGCTGCTGGGTCTGCGGGAAATCGAGGACCGTGAAGCCGGCGTGCTCAGCGATGACAGACCGCGCATCGAGGCCAATGCCCTGTCGCCGGTCGATGAGCGCTTGATCGAGTGGCACGAGGAAGCGACCGGCTACAAAGTGCGGCACATTCCCAGCAATTTCCCCGATGTGCTGAAGACCGAGGAGGTCATCGCCTTCGAATACGAGCACTTCATCGCCCTCTCGCCACAGCGACGAATTGAAATCACGCGATCTCGTCTCGATTATTTGCGGCGTCCCGAGACGGATATGGAAGTCTGCGCGTCGATCCAGGTGATCGAAAGCTTCGCACGGGGCACGGGGATCTGGGAGGATCTCCCGCTCGCGACACGCCGCGCGCAGCTGGAGCATCTCATCGCCCTGTGCGACGAGCTTTATCCCCGATATCGCTGGTATCTTTATGACGGGCGGCGTTTGTATTCCGCGCCGATCACCATCTTCGGGCCGATCCGCGCGACCATCTATGTCGGCCAGATGTATCTCGTGTTCCAGTCACGCGAACACGTCCGCGCGCTGGTGCAACATTTCGACCAGACGGTGAGAGCGGCGGTCATCCAGCCGAATGACCTGCCGCGCTATTTCCGGGACCTGCTGAAGACTTTGGGCTGAAACGTATTGATCTAATACTGGACCGCGAACCAAATACTCGTCATGGCACGCGAAGGCATGCCATCCACGCCTTGCCTTCGTCGAGCAAGCAAGGCGTGGATGCTCGACCTTCGCCGAGCATGACGAGGTGGAGTGGGCACGGTTTCGAGCCAAAGTCATCCCGCTCTGAATGAACGGCCCCCTTCAGCTCATCCAATTCCCGCCATCGACATTGAGCGTCTGCGCCACGATATACCCGGCATCGGCGCTCGCCAGAAACACCGCCGCGCCCACCATATCCCCGACATTGCCCATACGCCCATAAGGCACCGCAAGGCCTACCTGCCGCTTCTTCTCGCCGAGCGGGAGATTCTCGTATTTCGCGAATTGCGCGTCCACCACATCCCACATCGGGGTATCCACCACGCCCGGCGCGATGCCATTGACGTTGATGCCGTATTTGATCAGGCCCAAGCCGGTGCTCTGCGTCAGGCTGATGACCGCGGCCTTGGAGGCGCAATAGACCGCGACCAGCGCCTCCCCTCGCCGCCCCGCCTGGGAGGCGAAATTGACGATCTTGCCGCCCTCTCCTTGCGAAACCATCTGCTTCGCCACAGCCTGAAGAGTGAAGAGCAGACCCTCAACATTCACCGCGAATTGCTTTGCGTAGCTCTCGCGTGTGATCTCCAGTACCGGCGCCATCTCGAAAACGCCGGCGTTGTTGACGAGGATGTCGATTCGCCCCGCCCGCGCCACGACGTCACGCACCATCGCGTCGATCGACTCTTGCTTGGTGACATTGAGGCCAACGCCGAGAGCGTCATGCCCGATCTCTCGCGCGACGTTCTCCGACTCCGCCTGGTTGATGTCCGCGATCACCACCCGCGCGCCTTCTTCCGCATAGCGCGTCGCGATGGCGCGGCCGATGCCCCGCGCGCCGCCTGTGATGACGGCGACTTTGCCCAGTAGTCTCACTTCACAGCTCCGAAGGTCAGGCCGCTGACCAGTTGCTTCTGGCTGAACCAGCCGAAGATGAGAATCGGCGCGATCGCCAGCACCGAAGCCGCCGAAAGCTTCGCCCAGAACAGACCCTGAGGCGCCGAGAAAGACGCAATGAAGGCGGTGAGCGGTGCCGCGTTATGCGCCGTGAGGTTGAGGCTCCAGAAAGCCTCGTTCCAGCACAGGATGATACAGAGCAGCCCGGTGGAGGCGATGCCCGGCATCACCAGCGGCAGCAGCACATGCACCAGAACCTGCCGCAGATTGGCACCGTCGATGCGGCTCGCCTCGATGATGTCCTTCGGCAGATCGCGGAAGAAGGTGAACAGCATCCAGATCGCGATCGGCATATTGCTGAGGGTATTGATGACGATCAGCGCGGTGCGGCTATCCAAAAGCCCCGCGTCGCGCACCAGAAGGTAGATCGGCACCAGCACACCCACCGCGGGCAGCATCTTGGTCGAAAGCATCCATAGTAGCAGGCCACGGGTGCGCGGCGACGGGTAGAAGGCCATCGCGAAGGCGGCCGGGACGGAGATGATCAGCGTCAGCAAGGTTGCGCCGACCGCGATACCGACGCTATTGCCCGCGAACAGCAGGTAATTCGCCTCGGAGAAAATTGCCCGGTAATTCTCCAGCGTCGGCATGAAGAACAGCAGCGGCGGCGTCTGTACCGCTTCCACCTCGGTTTTGAAACTTGCGAGCGCCATCCAGGCGATTGGGAAGAACATGACGAGCGCCACGACCCAGGCGATGATGCCGGCGACGGGATGGCGCTGCTTGGCGACAGAATGGCTCATATCTCAAGCCTCTTTCCGACGCTCCGCGTGAGGAAGGCGGAGACGATATTGGCGAGAATGATGGCGATGAC
The DNA here is from genome assembly GCF_009765865.1 of Acidisoma sp. L85. Classification (GTDB taxonomy): domain Bacteria; phylum Pseudomonadota; class Alphaproteobacteria; order Acetobacterales; family Acetobacteraceae; genus Acidisoma. The sequence goes on along the minus strand of NZ_LMUQ01000076.1, from coordinate 242,346 downwards.
ACCGGCGGCGGAAGCGCCGCCCACGTTGAAGGCCAGCAGCGCGCGCTGGTAGATGAGGAAGGTCAGGTTCGTCGTGGCGAAGCCCGGGCCGCCCGCCGTCGTCACGTAGATTTCGGCGAAGACGCTGAGCAGGAAGATCATCTCGATCATGATCGTGACCGAGATAGCGCGCGCCATATGCGGCAATTGGATGCTGACGAAGATGTTGTAGGCCGTGGCACCGTCCAGCCGGGCGGCTTCCAGCTGTTCCTCATCCATTGACTGCAGCGCGGTGAACAGAATGAGGAAGGCGTAAGGCAGCCATTCCCAGCACAGGATCAGCATGATCGAACTGAGCGGGAAGGAGCCGAACCAGTCGATCGGCTGAAAGCCGAGCATGCGCGCGAAGGCGGCGAAAAGGCCGCTCACCGGATGCATGAGCAGGTTCTTCCATACCAGCGCGCTCACCGTTGGCATCACGAAGAAGGGCGAGATCATCAGCACGCGCGCGACGCCCTGCCCCGGAAAGGGCTGGTTGAAGATGGCGGCGAGAATGGAACCCAGAATGATGGTGATGGCGATGACACCGACCACCAGGATCACCGAGACCAGCAGCGAGTGGAGAAGTGCGGGGTCCTCGAAAAGATATTTGAAATTGTTGAACCCGGCCCACCCATGGATCATCGGGTTGAGCAAATTGTAGCGGCGGAAGGCGAAGAACAGCGTCATCGCCAGAGGCACGATCATCCAGATCAGCAATAAGCCGACCGCGGGAGCCAGCAGCGGCATAGTATTGACGCCGCCGCCTATCGCTTTTTTCTTGCCCGGCTTGGCGCGCGGGCCGCCCATTGTCGCAGATGCGGCCGTACTCATCCAAATCCTCCCCCGCTTCGCGGCCCCCGGTGTGTCCCCGGGTTCGTTTCAAATACAATGAACGGCCCGACGCGGTACGTCGAGCCGTTCATGAAGTTACGCCAAACCGCGTCTAGACGCGTTACTGCGTGTAGCCGGCCTGCTGCATCGTCGAGGTGACGGAAGCCTGTGCCTGCTTCAACGCGCTCTCGACCGTGCTCTGGCCGGTCAGGGCCGCGGCAACGAGCTGACCAACCGTCGTGCCCATCGCCTGGAACTCGGGGATGGAGACGTATTGGACGCCGGTATAGGGCACCGGATTCATCGTCGGATGATCGAGATCGGCCGTATCGATCGCCTGCTTCACGGCAGGGGCGAAAGGTGCCGCCTTGAGATAGTCGGCATTCTCGTAGGTGGAGAGGCGCGTGCCGGGAGGCAGCGTCGTCCAGCCATTGGTCTGGCCAACGAGGTCGATGTAATCCTTGGACGTCGCCCAGCCGATGAAGTCCTTGGCGACTTCTGCCTTGGTCGAGGTCTTAGGAATGCCGAGCGCCCAGGCCCAGAACCAATGCGAACCATGCGGCGTCACATCGACCGGCGCGGCGGTGAAGGCGACCTTGTCGGCCACCTGGCTGCTGCTCTTGTCGTAGATCATGCCGGCGCCGGAAGTCGCATCGATCCACATCGCGCAATGGCCGGTGGCGAACAGCGCCTGGTTCTCGTTGAAGCCGTTGGAGCTGGCGCCCGGCGGGCCGTAATCCTTGAGCAGGTGGATGTAGAAGGTGACAGCGTCATTCCACTGCTTGCTGTCGAGCTGCGCATTCCACTTCATGTCGAACCACGAGCCGCCGAAAGTATTCACGACGGTATCGAGGTAAGCCATGTTCTCGCCCCAGCCCGGCTTGCCGCGAAGGCAGATGCCGTACTGCTGTTTGCTCTTGTCGGTGAGCTTGGCGGCGGCGGCGTCGATATCCTTATAGGTCGGCGCGTCCGACATCTTCAGCCCGGCCGCGTCGAACAGATCCTTGCGGTAATAGGTGAAGGAGCTCTCGGCATAGAAGGGCAGCGCGTAGAGGTTGCCGCCCTCGCTGAGCGCCGAACGGACCGACGGGAACACGTCGTTATAGTCGTAGCCCTTGATATCGCCGACGCTCGTGAGCCAGCCCTGCTTGCCCCAGATCGGCGTCTCATAGGACCCGATGGTGATGACATCGAACTGGCCGCCATGGGTCGCGATGTCGGTGGTGACGCGCTGGCGCAGCACGTTCTCCTCGAGCACGACCCAGTTGATCTTGTTGCCGGTCTTCTTCTCCCAGGTGGGAGCGAGTTTCTGCATCACGACCATCTGCGAGTTGTTCACGGTCGCGATGGTGATCGTCTCGGCGCTGGCCGCGAGGCTCGTGCCGGCTAGCAAAGCGGCGGCAAAAGCCGCGATGGTCTTCATGCGCATGTCCATCCCCTCGTCGTTTATAATTTTAAGCCAATCCGGAACCGAGCGTATGCCCAGGCTTTGAGCAGAACATCAAGTAGAGAAACGACTGTCAAGAACTCCCTTCCACTAGAAGCGCTTCCGCCGTCGCTTCGTCGGTGATCAGCCCGCTCACCATGCCGCCCGAAAGGGCCGCCCGTATAGCGGCTACCTTCTGGGCCCCGAAGGCAGCGCCCACCCGCAGGGCACCCGATTCGAGCGCCAAGGGCCACAGCCCCGCCACCCGGTCGTTGATCGCGCCGCCGAGCAGTTTTCCGCTCGCGTCGTAGGACCAGCCGGTGATTTCGCCCACCGCCCCCTCCTCGATCAGTTCAGTCAATTCGGCGTCGGAGACCACGCCATCGACATGCAGGGCTTCCCGCCAGCCGACCGCGCCGATGCCCACCAACATGCAGCGTGCCTGGCTGATGAGGTGGCGTACCGTCGTATAGGGCTGCTGCTTTTGCAGCATCTCGCGTTCCTCGACAGTCGCGGCGATGACCGGGCTTGGCAGCGAGTAGCATTGCGCGCCGGACCTTTCGGCAAGACGCAAGACAGGATCGAGCGCGATGGCGCGTCCCATCGGCAGAATCGTGCCGCAAAGCGAGAATATCTTGTGCTGCGGTGCAGCGATCGGCGAAAGCTCATTGGCGATCGCACGCAGCGTGCGGCCGGTTCCCATCCCCAGTACCAGCGGCGCGCGTTGCGCCAGCCATTTCTCGACGAATTGCGCGCCCGCGATGGCGACGGAGGCGAGAGTCGTTGTGGCATTGCCCATCGTCGGCACGATTTCGCAGACCGTGAGGCCAAAGCGCCGCGACAGCGCCTCGGCGGTTTCCATGCGCGGCCCAATGGGGTGGTCGAAGCGGAACTTGATGAGTTTCTCGGACAGCGCGAGCGAAATCAGCCGCTGCGCCGCCTGCCGCGAGATGTTGAGTTGCCCCGCCACCTCATCCTGCGTGCGGCCACCGACATAGTAGAGCCATGCCGCGCGTGCGGCCTGTTCCAGCCGGGCACCTTGCGGCGACCGCATCTCGGCGGCCGACCTCTCGTTCATGACGTCCCCCCGCGGATCGCGGCTTATTCGTTGATGCGAAGTCTTGCCCGACTTGTGGGCAAATGCAATGCGGAAGTCGTTACCAATGCTCATCGGAGCCGTTTTCCGGCCGCCAAGGCGACGGCAGCCAGGGCCAGTCGCCACGCAACGGCCGGTCCTCCGCCAGCACGGCGCCCTTGGGCGTCAGCCTGACCGAGACTGCGTCCACGCGCCGAACGGTCGAACGATCGATGACCGGCATCTCGGCGCAAGCCGGGCCGGACAGACCGTCCAGGAAGTCGGTGGTGACCAGGACCGCGAACCCACGACAATTCTCCGGTGGTGCCTCCGCGCGCCACAGCAGCGCGGTCGAGGCGCCGTGCAACAGGCAGCCGTCGGGGCTGCAAACCACTTTGCCATCGGGTGAGCTGCCCTGCGCGGGAAAACTCCGCAGCGTCCGCGCGCCGAAGAAGCGGTGCCACTCGCCAAGCGTGAAGTCGTCCTTGCCCGCCTGCAGCAGATAGATCGCGCCCGGCGTGCGGAAGGCGATGATGCGGAGATCGGGCGAGACCAGCAGATCCGGCACCGTGACCAGGCAAGGCAGCACGCAAGCGCCGATTACAAGCGGCACCAGACCCAATAACCTCAGGCGGCTCTGCCACAGACACAGCCAAATCAGCCCAAAGGCCGCGAGCGCCAATGCGAGGCGCGTCTCAGGCGGCACAGCCAGGGTCGCGGCGGGCAACCGGCTGATGAGCCGCGCGATGCCGATCAGCAGTGCACAGCCCCAACCCATCGGAACAAGCGCGAGGAAGGCGAGGCCCAGCGGCATGAGCGCCAGCGCCGCCAGTCCCCACGGCAGCACCCAGAACGCCGTCAACGGCACGGCCAGCAGATTGGCCATCACCGAATAGGGCTGCACCTGGCCGAAATGGTAGGCGACGAAGGGCGCCGTTGCCGCTGCGGCGAGCAGGCTCGTCGTTGCCACCAGCAGCAGGTCGCGCCGCAGCCATCGCAAGAAGCCGGCACCGCGCGCGAGTAACACGATGGGCCGCTGCCGGATCGCCTCATAGCCCGCGATCAGCACCAGCACAGCCGCGAAGCTCATCTGAAAGCTGACATCCGCCACCGCCTCAGGCTGCGTCAGCATCAGCAGCGTCGCCGCCAGCCCAAGCCCGCGCAGCGACAAGGCGCGGCGGCCGAGGACCAGGCCGACCGTCACCAGGGACGCCATCGCAAAGCTGCGGATGATCGGCAGATGCATGCCGGTCAGCGCCATGTAGCCGCCACCGGCCGCGATCGCGATGACGGCGGCGATCTCTTTAATGGGCCAGCGCAAAGCCGTATGGCGCGACAAAGCGAGGGCGGCACGGGACGCCGCGAAAACCGTGCTCATGACGATGCCGATATGCAGCCCGGCGACCGCCAGGATATGCGCGAGCCCAGCGGTCGCGAAGGCGGCGCGGTCGTCCGGCGGGATCGCGGTCGCGATGCCGGTGAGGAGCGTCGCTGCCACCGCGCCCGTCGTGCCCGGCAGCACCGCCAGAATCCGGCCGGCGATAGTCTCGCGCAGTACCTGCCAGCGTTCGCTCAGCCCCTGCGCTTCGGGCAAACTCTCACGCGTCACCGCCGACAGCGCGAAGCCACCGCCTGCGAGACCCGCGTAGAATTCGTCGCGCCGCAGATCCCAGCCGCCGGGATAGGTCGGCGCGAAAGGCGGTCGCACCAGCACCTTCATGCTGACCCGCTCGCCAGGCAGCAGCGCCTGCCGGTCAGTGCCACGCACCCTTATGCGGATGCGGCGACTGAGCGCAGCCGCGTCGTCGATCCGCACATCATCCAGCACCAAGCGCCGCCCGGCGGGCAGCGGTTCGACCGCGCGGATGATGCCCGAGATCATCGCGGCGTGGCGCGGCAGGTCGGGCATCGCCGCCATCCGCTCCGTTCGCAGAGCGGCGGAAGCGAAGCCGATGGCTGCCGCGAGTCCCGCCAAAGCCACCGCGCGGGGCGCCAGCCAAAGCCGCGACGCCATCACCGCCACGAGCGCCGCCGCAACCATCGCCGGGCCAAGCCAGGGCACCGCCGGCTTTTCCGCCGCGAAGTATCGCAGCACTCCCGCGCCCATGAAGACCGGCAGCCAAGCCAGGAACCGGCCATGCTCGGCCATCGTCCATCGATCGAAGGCGAGCCGGGCGCCTGCCCAAAGGCGGGCCGCATCGGGCGGCCGCCGCCACCTCACGGCGTTTTCACGCCGCCCTCAAATGTTCTATGGAGCGGCCATGACCGTCCGCACGCGCTTCGCCCCCAGCCCCACCGGTTTGCTCCATATCGGCGGAGCACGCACCGCGCTGTTCAACTACCTCTTCGCCCGCCACCACGGCGGCCAGTTCCTGCTGCGGATCGAAGATACCGATCGCGCCCGCAGCACCGCCGCCGCGACCCAGGTCATCCTCGAAGGTCTCGCCTGGCTCGATCTGCAGCCTGACGAGCCAGCCGTCTACCAATCCGCCCGCGAGGCGCGCCATGTCGAGGTCGCGCACGCGCTGCTGGACCAAGGCCGCGCCTATCGCTGCTACTGCACGCCCGAGGAGCTTACGGCGATGCGCGAGACCGCCATCAAGGAAGGCCGCCCGCCGCGCTATGACGGCCGCTGGCGAGACCGCGACCCGGCCGAGGCGCCGGCCGGCGTCAAACCCTCGATCCGCCTGAAGGTCCCGCGTGGCGGCGTGACCGAGGTGGACGACCTGGTGCAGGGCATGGTCCGCGTCGCCGATGCCGAGCTCGACGATATGATCATCCTGCGGAGCGACAACACGCCGACCTACCTGCATGCCGTGGTGGTGGACGACCACGACATGGCGATCACGCATGTCATTCGCGGCGACGATCACCTCACCAATACCTTCCGGCAGGTCCAGATCTACCGCGCGATGGGCTGGGACCTGCCGCGCTTTGCCCATATCCCGCTGATCCACGGCGCGGATGGCGCAAAGCTCTCGAAACGTCACGGCGCCGTCAGCGTGCTGGAATTCGAGCGCGAGGGCTTCCTGCCGGAAGCCTTGTGCAACTACCTCCTCCGCCTCGGCTGGGGCCACGGCGACGCGGAAATACTGTCGCGGGACGAAGCCATTTCCCTCTTCGACCTCGATGGCGTCGGCCGCGCGGCGAGCCGGATGGACTACGCCAAACTCACCCACCTCAACGGCTTCTGGCTGCGCCAGGCGGATGACGCACGGCTGGCGCGGGACGTCGCGCGCCGTCTCGCGGATGAGCCCGGCCTCGTCCTCGACGAGACGACCGAGGCGCGTATCGCCACGCTGATGCCCGGCCTCAAGGAACGCGCGAAAACCCTGCTCGAACTCGCGGCCTCCGCCGCCTTCCTCGCGCGCCGCCTGCCATTCGCGATAACCGATAAGGCGGCTCTGCAGCTCACTCCGGAAGCGCGCGCCATGCTGGCCAACCTCGCGCCGCATCTCGCCGCGACCGACTTCTCCGCCGCCGCGGTCGATGCCGCCCTCCGCGCCTTCGCCGAGGCCACCGGCCGCAAGCTCGGCCAGGTCGCCCAGCCGCTGCGCGCGGCGCTCACCGGCACCACCACCAGCCCGCCGATCGACGCGACTCTCGCCGCTCTGGGGCGGGAGGAGAGTCTCGCCCGCATCGCCGCCGTCACGGCCGCGACGCAGGATGCCGCCTGAATGCGCCACCTCCTCGCCATCGAGGGCATGGCGCCTTCCGTCATCGAGGATCTTCTCGACCTCGCCGAGAGCTATGTTCTGCTCAACCGCTCGGGCAAGACGCAGCGGGACGTGCTGCGCGGCCGCACTCTCATCAACCTTTTTTTCGAGGACAGCACGCGCACGCGGACCAGCTTCGAACTCGCCGGCAAGCGCCTCGGCGCCGATGTGCTCAATATGTCGGTCTCCACCAGCAGCGTGAAGAAGGGCGAGACGCTGCTCGACACCGCCTCCACGCTCAACGCCATGCAATGCGATCTGCTGGTGGTGCGGCACGACCAATCCGGCGCGCCCAACCTGCTCGCCCAGAAAGTCGATGCGGCGGTCATCAATGCCGGGGACGGCACGCATGAGCACCCGACCCAGGCGCTGCTCGACGCGCTGACGATCCGGCGTCATCGCGGCAGCCTCGAAGGGCTGACCATCGCGATCTGCGGCGATATCGGCCATTCCCGCGTCGCGCGCTCGAACATCCATCTTCTCTTGTCGATGGGCAGCCAGGTGCGCGTGGTGGGACCGCCAACCCTGATCCCGGCGGCTATCGAGGAACTCGGCGTCTTGGTCTTCAACGACATGGCGGATGGACTGGCGGGGGTGGATGTGGTCATGATGTTACGATTGCAGAAAGAACGCATGACCCGCAACCTTGTCCCGAGCGCGCGCGAATATTTCCGCTTCTTCGGCCTCGATGCGGACAAGCTCGCCTATGCCAAGCCCAATGCACTGGTGATGCATCCCGGCCCGATGAACCGCGGCGTCGAGATCGACAGCGCGGTGGCGGACGACCCCGTCCACAGCGTCATCCGCGAGCAGGTGGAAATGGGCGTCGCCATCCGCATGGCGGTGCTCGACCGCCTCGCCCGGCCACTGCAGATCGTGCGCCGATGAACGCCATGCCCCCGGTGCAGTTGCGGGACACATTCATCGCCGGCGCCCGGGTCATCGACCCGGCCAGCGGCTTCGACCAGACCGCCGACGTTCTGCTCCGCGACGGTCTGATCGCCGAGATCGCAACGGGCCTCGTCCAGCCCGAGGGCGCCGACATCATCGCCGCCGAGGGCGCCGTGCTCTGCCCCGGCCTGGTGGATATGCGCGCGGAACTCGGCGAGCCCGGCCATGAATATCGCGAGACCATCGCCTCGGTCGCCCGCGCCGCCGCCGCCGGTGGCATCACGACGCTGGTAGCGCTCCCCGACTCCCGCCCTGCCATCGACGATCCGGCGCTGGTACGGCTGCTGCTGGCGCGTGGTGTCGAGACCGGCAGCCTCAGCATCCTCCCCTATGGCGCCGTGACGCGCGGCTGCGCCGGGGTGGAACTCGCCGAGCTTGGTTTGTTGCGTGAAGCCGGCGCAGTCGCCTTCACCGATGGCGGCCGCGCCATCGGCCCGGCCCGCTTCATGCGCGCGGTCCTCTCCTATACGCGCGGCTTCGACGGCATTGTGGTCCAGCACCCCGAGGATCCGTCGCTCGCCGAGGGCGGTTGCGCGACCGAGGGCGAGCTGGCGACACGTCTCGGCCTGCCGGCCATCCCGGCGGCGGCGGAGGCGATCCAGGTCGCGCAGGACATCGCCCTGGTTCGCCTCACCGGCGGCCGGGTCCATTTCGCCCATATCTCCACCGCCGCCGCGCTCGACCTCATCCGCGCCGCGAAGACGGAGGGGTTGCGCATCACCTGCGATACGGCGCCGCCCTATTTCGACCTCAACGAGATCGCCATCGGCGATTTCCGCACCTACGCGAAACTCTCACCGCCGCTGCGCGCCGACAGCGACCGCCTGGCGGTGGTCGCGGCACTCGCCGATGGTACGATCGACGCCGTCGCCTCCGACCATCAGCCGCGCGACGCTGACGACAAGCGCCAGCCCTTCGCCCAGGCCTCCGCTGGCGGCGCCGGTCTCGCCACCCTGCTGGCGGTGACGCTGGCGCAGGTCCATGGCGGCGCCATCCCGCTCATCCGCGCGCTGGCTTTGCTGACGTCCGGTCCGGCCACCGTGTTGCGGCTGCCGCAGGGGAGGCTCACAAAAGGCGTCGCCGCCGACCTCTGCCTGTTTCATCCTGACCGCGCCTGGAAGGTCGAGGCCGGGAAACTCCCCGGCAAGGCGCGCAACACGCCCTTCGACGGCCGCGCGCTAGAGGGTCGCGTGCTCGGCACCTGGAAAGCGGGACGGAGGGTATTCGGATGACCCAATTCCCCTTCCTCGCGGTGCTCGTCGGCTATCTGCTTGGCAGCATCCCCTTCGGCCTCATTATCACCCGCCTCGGCGGCGCGGGAGACATCCGCCAGATCGGCTCCGGCAATATCGGCGCCACCAATGTTCTCCGCACCGGCCGCAAAGGCCTCGCCGCCGCGACCCTGTTGCTCGACGGGCTCAAGGGCGCCGCCGCGGTTCTGATCGTGGCCAATGTCCCGGCGCTCGACATACCGGGCAGCTTCGCCCCGCTCTGGGCAGGCGGTCTAGCGGTGCTCGGCCACATGTTCCCGGTCTGGCTGCGCTTTCGCGGCGGCAAGGGTGTCGCGACCGGCCTCGGTGTGGCGCTCGCCGCCTGCTGGCCGGAGGGCGCGATCATGTGCCTCATCTGGCTGGTCGGCGCGAAAACGACTCGCATCTCCTCCGCCTCAGCGCTGCTGGCCTTCATCCTCTCGCCGCTGCTTGCCTGGGGTTTCGGCGGTCCGGCCCGCGCGATCCTGGCGCTTGTCGTCGCCATCCTGGTGCTGGCCCGCCATCACGCCAATATCCGCCGCCTTCTGGCGGGCACCGAACCGCGTATCGGCGCGACGTGAGCCGCGGGACCCGACCCATCAGCGACCTCGTTGCCCGCCTCAGACTGGCGCGGACTGATGGCGTTGGGCCGGTAACCTACCGCCGCCTGCTCACCCGCTTCGGCAGCGCCGCCGCCGCACTCGACGCCCTGCCCGGCCTCATCCGCGCCGCCGGGCGCACGGAAAAGACCATCCCGCCGGTGGCCGCCGTCGAGGATGAGATCGCGGCCCTGACCCGCCTCGGCGCCACGCTGCTGATGGCGCATATGCCCGCCTACCCGCCCCTTCTCGCCATGCTGGCCGATCCCCCGCCGGCGCTGAGCGTGCTCGGCGACGTCACCCTCCTCGCGAAACGCGCGGTCGCCATCGTCGGCGGCCGCCAGGCCTCCCTCAATGGCCAGCACATCGCCGCCAACCTCTCGGCGTCGCTCGCGGAAGCCGGTCTCGCCATCGTCTCCGGCCTGGCGCGCGGCGTGGATGCGGCCGCGCATGAGGCGGCGCTGAAGGCGCGCGGGATCACCATCGCGGCCGTCGCCGGCGGCCTCGACCAGACCTATCCGCCACAGCACATCGACCTGCAGCGCCGCATCGCCGAGACCGGCGCGGTGGTCAGCGAGGCGCCGTTCGGCACCCAGCCCCAGGCGCGCCACTTCCCGCGCCGCAACCGCATCATCGCCGGGCTCTCTCTCGGCGTGGTGGTTGTCGAAGCCGCGCGCCATTCCGGCAGTCTCGTCACCGCCCGGCTCGCGCTCGAATCCGGCCGCGAGGTTTTCGCCGTGCCCGGCTCACCGCTGGACCCCCGCTGCCATGGCTCCAACGACCTCATCCGCCAAGGCGCCCAGCTCACCGAGACGGCCGCCGATGTCCTCGCCAACCTACCGCAGGGGCCCGAGCAGCTACGCCCGCCCGCGAGCCTGGCCGAGCCCGCGCAGGCGTTCGATTACGCTTCAGAAACGGAAGAGGCACCCATCGAAACGCGAAATGCTGTGCTGCAGATGCTCAGCCCGGCACCTACGTCTGTTGACGATCTGCTCCGACACTGCCAGTTCACGTCTCATGCCGCCATTATGGCCGCCCTGCTGGACCTGGAACTCGGCGGCCGCATCGAGTCTCTTCCCGGCAATCGCGTGGTCCTGATCCCCGAATTTGGCGGCTGAGCGAGCAGGAGCAGTATGCCGGACGTCGTCGTCGTCGAGTCCCCCGCTAAGGCTAAGACGATCAACAAGTATCTGGGCGACGGCTACACCGTCCTCGCCAGCTTCGGCCATGTGCGTGATCTGCCACCGAAAGATGGCAGCGTGCGGCCGGACCAGGACTTCGCGATGGATTGGGAAGCGGATGAGCGCGGTGCCCGCCAGGTCGCCGTGATCGCCCGCGCCCTCAAGGGCGCCGGCACCCTATACCTTGCAACCGATCCGGATCGTGAGGGCGAGGCGATCTCCTGGCACGTCCGCGCCATGTTGCAGGACCAGAACGCGCTGCGGGGCAAGATCGTCCATCGCGTGACCTTCAACGAGATCACCCGCAACGCCGTGACAACGGCTATGGGCAAGCCGCGCGAGCTGGATCAGCCACTCATAGAGGCCTATCTCGCCCGCCGCGCCCTCGATTACCTCGTGGGCTTCACCCTCTCTCCGGTGCTCTGGCGCAAGCTGCCCGGGAGCCGCAGCGCCGGCCGCGTGCAATCCGTCGCCCTCCGCCTGGTCTGCGAGCGCGAGGCCGAGATCGAGGCTTTCCGGGCACGCGAATACTGGTCGATCGAAGCGCAGATGGCGACGCCCGCCGGCGCCCCCTTCACCGCGCGGCTGACCACCCTCAAGGGCCGCAAGCTCGACCAGTTCGACCTGCCCAATTCCGCCGCCGCCGAGGCCGCCAAGGCGGCGGTCGAAGCCGGCACCTTCTCGGTCGCCGAGATCGAGCGCAAGCGTGTCCGCCGCAATCCCAGCGCGCCCTTCACCACCTCGACCTTGCAGCAGGAGGCGAGCCGCAAGCTCGGCTTCGGCGCGCAGCAGACCATGCGCATCGCGCAACAGCTCTACGAGGGTATCGATGTCGGCGGCGAGACCGTGGGTCTCATCACCTATATGCGGACCGACGGCGTGCAGATGGCGCGCGAGGCGGTGCATGCTATCCGCGATCATGTGAAGGCCGAATTCGGGTCCAACTACATCCCCGGCGCCCCGCGCGAATACAGCACCAAGGCGAAAAACGCGCAGGAAGCGCATGAGGCGATCCGCCCGACCGATGTCTCTCGCCGCCCGCAGGATGTCGCCGGGCGCCTCAGCCATGACCAGGCCCGGCTCTATGAGCTGATCTGGAAACGCGCCGTCGCTTCCCAGATGAGCCATGCCGAGTTCGATCAGGTGGCCGTGGACATCGCCGACGGCCAGGGCACCGTGCTGCGCGCAACCGGCTCCCTGCTGGCCTTCGACGGCTTCCTCAAACTCTACCGCGAGGACCGGGACGACCAGTCGGAAGAAGACGACGAAAGCCGCGTGCTGCCCGCCATGGTGGAGGGCGATCCCCTCACCCGCCGTGGCGTCAAGGCCAGCCAGCATTTCACCCAGCCGCCGCCCCGCTTCACCGAGGCGAGCCTGGTCAAGAAAATGGAGGAGCTCGGCATCGGCCGCCCCTCCACCTATGCCTCCACCCTCTCGGTGCTGCGCGACCGCAACTATGTCCGAATGGACGCCAAGCGGTTGGTGCCGGAGGATCGCGGCCGGCTCGTCACCGCCTTCCTCACCAGCTTCTTCACCCGCTACGTCGATACCGGCTTCACCGCCTCGCTGGAGGAGAAGCTCGACGAGATCTCGGACGGCAAAGCCGATTGGCGCGCAGTGATGCGGGCCTTCTGGCACGACTTCTCGGAGGCCGTGGACCAGACCAAGGACCTCAAGATCTCCGACGTCATCAATGCGCTGGACAATGACCTCGGCGCGCATTTCTTTCCGCCGCCCGCCGATGGCAGCGATCCGCGCAAATGCCCGGCCTGCGGCAATGGCCGCCTCGGACTGAAGCTCGGGCGCCATGGCAGCTTCATCGGCTGCTCGAACTACCCTGCCTGCCAATATACCCGCCGCCTCGCCATCAATGGCGGCGAGGAGGGCGAGGAGACGCTGAAGGAGGGCATGCGCGTGCTCGGCCGCTCGCCCGAGACTGGCGAGGAGATCACGGTCCGCCGGGGTCCCTACGGCCTCTATGTCCAGCAAGGCGAACCGCCGCCGTCGGAGACCAAGGGCAAGAAAGCCGAGAAGCCCAAGCGCATGTCCCTGCCGCGCGGCGTGGATGGTGAGACGATATTGCTGGAACAGGCCATCGGCCTGCTGGGCCTGCCCCGCCTCATCGGCCTGCATCCCGAGGCGAAGGAACCCATGGAAGCCGGCGTCGGCCGGTTCGGACCCTATATCCGCATGGGCTCCGTCTATGCTTCGCTCGACCGCGACGACGATGTGCTGAGCGTGGGCGCCAATCGCGCCGTTGATCTGCTGGCGAAGAAGCTGGCGAGCGTCCGCGCGCTCGGCTCCCATCCCAAGGATGGCGAGGCGGTGATGGTCAAGAAGGGGCGGTTCGGCCCCTATCTCCAGCACGGCAAGATGGTCGCCAACCTTCCGCGCGGCGTCGCGATGGAAGACATCACGCTTGAGGAATCGGTCACGCTGCTCGCCGAGAAGGGCAAAGAACTCAAGCCGAAGCCCGGTGCGCGTGGTGCGAAGTCAACGAAGGCGAAGGCCAAGCCTGCGGCAAAGACAGCGGCACCGAGCGCCACACCGCGCAAAGCTCCAGCCAAAAAGACAGCCGCCGCCAAACCGGCGGCTAAGTCAGCGACCCCCAAGCCCGCTGGCAAAACAGCGAAACCCGCCGCCCGGAAAGCCGCGACCAAGGCGCCTCCCCGCCGCGCAGCGCAGTAGCAAGACCGTATGAAGACCGCGCGGAAGAAGCCCAAGGCAGCCGCCAAACTCCCGGTCGAGCCGCGCAGCTTCCCCAGCCGAGACGCGCTCCGAGCCTTCCTCGCCGAGGCCCCCGGCCGCGTCGGCAAACGCGAGGCAATGCGCGCCTTCGGGCTGGGTCCCGAGCACCGTGTCGAGATGCGCGCCGCGCTCAAGGAACTGGCGTCGCGCGGCGAAGCGGCCCCCGCCGGACACAAGCGTTTCACCGCACCTTCGGGAAGCGCGGCACGGCGCGGCGGCGAGGGCATGCCGGAAGCCGTGATGGTCGAGATCACCGGCATCGACAGCGAGGGCGACGCCATCGGCCGCCCCATCGGCTGGCGTGGCGACGGCCCGCCTCCCGCGATCTTCATGCAGCCCGAGGCACGCGGCCAACCGGCGCTCGCGCCCGGCCAGAAGGTTCTCGCCCGCCTCAAGCCGATCGGCGAGGGCCGTGGCGGCGCCCGGAAGTTTGAGGGCCGCACCCTCAAGCGCATCGAGGCGACACCCGGCCGCGTCATCGGTGTTTTCCGCCGCAAAGGCGGCCTCATGCGGATCGAGCCCACCGACAAGAAGGTGAAGGCCGAATGGATCGTGCCGCCTGGCGAGGATGGCGGCGCCCAGAATGGCGAGATCGTCCGCGCCGAGCCCCTGCCGCATGGCGGTCTCGGCCTCAAACCCGCCCGCGTGCTCGAACGCCTCGGCGATGCCGGCGCCGCGAAAGCCGTTAGCCTGCTGGTCATCGCGACTCTCGGCATTCCCGACAGCTTCCCCGATGAAGTGGTCGCCGAGGCGGAACGCGCGCGCGGCGTCGGGCCGGACGGCCGCGAGGATCTGCGGGACATTCCCCTCGTCACCATCGACGGCGCCGATGCGCGGGACTTCGACGATGCCGTATTCGCCACGCCCGATGGCGACGGCTATCGCCTATTCGTCGCCATCGCCGATGTCGCGCATTACGTGAGGGCGGATTCGCCGCTCGACCGCTCGGCGCGTGACCGGGGCAATTCCGTCTATTTCCCCGATCGCGTCGTGCCGATGCTGCCGGAGGCGCTCTCCAACGGCTGGTGCAGCCTGCGGCCGAACGAGGACCGCGCCTGCCTCTTTGCCGAGATGCGCATCGCCCGAGACGGCCGCAAGCTCTCCCATCGCTTCGGCCGAGGCCTCATGCGCAGCGCCGCCCGCCTGACCTATGAGGAGGTTCAGGAAGCGCATAACGCCGGGCGCGAAACGCCGGGCCTACCGCTCGACGATCTCTATGGCGCGTTCCGCCTGCTACTCGGGGCGCGGCAGGCACGCGGCACGCTCGACCTCGATTTGCCCGAATGGAAGGTCGCGCTGGACGAGGAAGGCAAAATCGCCAACGTTTCCCGCCGCCCGCGCCTCGACAGCCATCGGCTCATCGAAGAGTTCATGGTTCTCGCCAATATCGCGGTCGCCGAGGAGCTGGAGCGGTTACAGCGCCCGGTGGTCTATCGCGTCCATGCGCCGCCATCGGAACAGAAGCTCGAAGGGCTCCGCACCTATCTCCATTCCATGGGCATCTCCCTGCCGCCCGGTGACCAGCTGCATCCGCGCGACCTAGACGCCGTTCTGCAACGCGTCGCGGAGACGGAGGAGGCGCCGCTGGTCAATGAGGCAGTGCTGCGCAGCCAATCCCAGGCTGCCTATAGCCCCGAGAATATCGGCCATTTCGGCCTCGCCCTCACCCGCTACGCGCATTTTACCAGCCCGATCCGGCGCTATGCGGACCTGCTGGTGCATCGCTCGCTCATCAAAGGGCTGAAGCTCGGCGATGACGGCATGACGGCGGATGAGGAAGCCCGACTCGAGGATACCGCCGAACACATCACCACCACTGAACGCCGCGCCGCGCAGGCCGAGCGCGATGCGACTGACCGCTACATGGCGGCTTTTATGGCGGAAAAGATCGGCTTCATCTTCGACGCACGCATTTCTGGCGTTACGCGCTTTGGTATTTTCGTCACATTGGCTAACAGCGGTGCGAGCGGAATGGTTCCGCTCTCTGCTCTCCCTGATGATTTCTGGATGTATGACGAAGCCACCCAGAGCCTGAGCGGACGCCGCAGCCGGGTCGTTTATCACCTCGCGCAAACTGTCGCGGTGCGTTTGGTGGAAGCGCGGCCACTGACGGGGGGCCTGTTGTTCCAGATCACGGACGGTTCGCGCGGAAGCGAGGGCGGGCGGCCTCAGCCTCGCTCAAAATCCGGCCAAGGCTCGGCGGTTCCGCGATCGGGTCGCCGGTGAGGCGCGGCGCCTTCCTCGTTCTCCTGCTATTCGCCTTTCCGGTCACGGCCGAAGCCCAAAGCGGTTCTCCCGTGGCGGCCGAGGGCTGGAACCCGAGACTCGCCGCGCAGGTCTATGGCGCCGCCTTCGCCTTCATGGCGCCGCGCACGCTGAACGCGATCCCGATGGCCAATCTGACGCTATGGGGATTGCGGGGGCTCACGGCGCTCGACCCCCTTGTTGGCCCGACCCTGAGCAGCACCGCGATCAACCTGATCAGCCGCAACCAGACCGTCCTCACCCTGCCGCTGCCGCCGCCAACCGATGCGGCTAGCTGGGGCAATATCGCCGCCACGCTCTGCGACAAGGCGACGCAGGTCTCGCCCGCCATCGCGAGCGCCGGCACCACTGGCATCGTCACGAGTTTCTTCGACGAGCTGTTCAACCATCTCGACCCCTATTCCCGCTACATCGCGCCCGGCGACTCCGATCCCGACAGGCTTTCGGCGGGACCGGGCTTCGCGCTTGGTTCGCGGGGGCGCGGCGCGTCGATCGAGAGCGTGGATCCGAGCGGGCCAGCGGCGACAGCGGGCCTTGCCGTCGGCGACCGCGTGCTGTCGATCGACGGCCACCGGACGCGGGGGCAAGCGCTTTCGACGCTGGACAACTGGCTGGGCGGCGCGCCTGGCAGTACGGCGGACCTTGTCATCCTGCCCCAAGGTAGCCGGCGGCCGGTTCATATCGCGGTGCCGCGCGCCGCCCTGCTGCCCGAGACGGTGTTTCCGGCTCTGCAAAACGGCATCCTCACGATCCAGATCGCCGGCTTCGAGCGCAACACCGCCCAGCATCTGCGCCAGGCCATCGCGAGTTCCACGGGCAACGTTCGCGGCATCGTCCTCGACCTGCGCGGCAATCGCGGTGGGCTGCTCGACCAGGCGGTCGCGATAGCGGGCACGCTGGTCGTCTCCGGCACCATCGCGAGCACCATCGGCCGTGACCCCGCGGCCAACCAGCTCTGGCGCGGCAGCGGCGTCGATACCGCGAGCGGCCTGCCGATCATCGTATTGGTCGATGGCCGTACCGCCAGCGCCGCCGAAGTGCTGGCGGCGGCGCTGGCCGATAACCGCCGCGCGGTGGTGGTCGGCAGCGCGACGCTGGGAAAAGGTCTCGTGCAGACCGGCACGGCGCTACCGGATGGCGGCGATCTGCTCGTCACCTGGGCGCGCGTGCTGGCGCCGCTGGGCTGGCCGTTGCAGGGCTTGGGCGTGATGCCGCAGGTCTGCACCAGCGGCGGCGCCGATCAGGTGGAGGCGGCACTGCAGTCCCTGGCCGACGGCACGCAGGTTCTTGCCGGGGCCCTGAATGCGTCACGCGCGGCTCGTCCCGGCATTTCGCTGAGCCGCATTCTCCAGATCCGCCAGGCCTGTCCCGCCGCGCTCGGCTCCGCGCTCGATTCCCAGGCGGCGCAGTTCCTGCTGACCACGCCCGCCGCCTACGCCGCCGCGCAGGCCAGCCTGCGATAGGTCGCGAGGCAAGGCTATCCGCTCAGCGGGATGTCTTCAGTTGAGCGTTCGCATTTTACCACGTCATCCTCCGCGAAGGCGGAGGATCCACGCCTTGCTTGCTCCACCAAGGCAAGGCGTGGATGGCATGCCTTCGCATGCCATGACGGACATTTTGGGTCGCGCCGCAGCCTTGGATCGTCAGGCTCAGCGAAACATCCCTGCCGCGAAATCGTCGAACCGGCCGCTGGCGATCAGCGCACCCAGAGCCTCGATGTCCGGGGCGATCGGACGATCCTCCAGCAGCATCGCCGCCGTGCCCCGCACCGCGCGCCGCACGGCGGCGGTGCCCAGGCCGAGCCGCAATTCAGACCTCAGGTCGCAAGCCTGCGCCGCCACCAGCAATTCGATGCCGCAGAGCAAGCGCAGGCGTTCCAGCGACTCGCCGAGCTTGCCCAGCGTCGAGACGACCATGGTGGCATAATCCTCAACGCCATCCGCTGCCGGCACAGACCAGATCGGCATCGGCCCAGCGCGCTGCCCGATCTCCGCCACCAGCGCCGCCACGGTTTTCTGCACCCCGGCCAGACCGCTCCGCCCGTCCTGCGCCGAACACAGGAATCGCGGCAGGCCGCTCGACTCCGCCGACATCAGCCTGAGGATCCGCGCGGCTTGCGCCGATGCCACACGCGCCACAGCCAGGCTCAGGGTTTCGAAAGCCAGCGCCAGGTGCGTCGTGTCGAAGTTGGCGTTCGGCTGCACCGCGTCGTCCGCCGCTCCCTCAGCCGCGATGATCGCCGGGTTGTCGTCCGAACTATTAAGTTCCAGCTCCACGGCCGCCGTCGCGCCACGCAGCGCGGCGAGGCAGGCACCCAGAACCGGCACCACACATCGGAAACTCAGCGGATCCTGCAGCTTTCGCGCGGCGCCCGGCAGGACGAGGTCGCCGCCCTCGAACAGGCCGAGGAGTGCTGCTGCCACCTCGCCCTGCCCTGGCGCGGGGCGCAGCGCCGCCGCCTGAGGGTGGAGCGGCGCCAGATTCGCCCGGTAGCCCTCGAAGCTCAGCGCCGCCGCGGCCAGCCACGCACCGAACAGCCGCTCCGCATCCGCCAGAATCAGGGCGCCGAGACCGGTCGCCACGGCGTTGGACGAAACAAGCGCCAGACCATCCTTCACGCCGAACACCGGCGGGATAAGCTCCGCGCGAGCAAGCGCCTCGGGTCCGGGCAGGGCCTCGCCGTCGATCATCGCCTCGCCTGCCCCAGCCAATACGCCGGCGATATGCGCGAGCGGCGCCAGATCGGCCTCGCCAACCGAGCCGATCAGCGGCATGACCGGGATGACGCCGGCATTGAGCAGACCGATATAGGCCGCGACGATTTCCGGCGAAGCGCCGGACCGCCCCTCGGCGAAACCGGCGAGGCGCGCCAGCATCACCGCGCGCACTTGCTCGGCGGATGCGCGCGGTCCGACGCCGACCATGCGCCCCAGCACAACACGGCGCTGCACCCCATCACCGTCCGGCGCGATGCGGGTATCCGCGACCGCGCCCAAACCCGTGCTCACACCATAGATCGCGTCGCCCGAGACGATCAGCCGGCCGAGTGCCTCGTGGCCCGTCACGATGCGCTCCCAGGCCGCCGGATGCAGGCGCACCGCCAGCCCCGATCGCGCCGCGACCGCGACCGCGCGCGGACGCAGTGGAACGGTCCCTATTTCGAGCGCGTCCATCGGATTCAGGCGAAACGCAGGCGCTGGCCGATGCCGAGGCGCGCGCCCTTCTCCAGCATCGCATGACCCAGTGCGATATCCGACAGCGACAACCCGCGATGCCAAAGCAGGATCGTCTCATCCTCGCGTTCCCGGCCGGGGCGCAGACCGGCGACGATCTGCCCAAGCTCGGCATACAGCGTTTCCTCGGACAACCGGCCGCTTTCGACATGGGCGCGCAGACTGCCGAACTTCCCGCCACTGCACTGGCCCCAGTCATCCACCACGAGCTTCGACATGATGTCGGTCAGCGACAACTCGACAGCGCTCATTGTGCCGTAGGGCACAACAAGCGCGCCGGGCTTGATCCATTCGGTGAGCAGCAGCGGCTGCGGCTCGCTCAGCCGCGAAGCCTCGACCACGATATCGGCGCCCTCGACACAGCTTCGCCAATCCTCAGTGACGGTTACGGGCTTGCCGAGATCCTGGCGCAGCCGCTCGGCAAACTCCTCGCGGCTCTCGCGGCGCCGGGAATGAATGCGAATTTCGTCGAAGTCGAAGAGGTGGTTGAGCAGGCGCACGTTCCAATAAGCTGTGCCACGGGCGCCGATATGGCCGAGCACCTTGGCGTCCTTGCGCGCCAGATACTTCGCACCGATCGCGGTCACTGCGCCGGTGCGCATATCGGTGATGCCGCTCGCGTCCAGGATCGCTTTCGGCGCGCCCATCGCGGGGTCGAGCAACAACAGCACCGCGAGTTCGGAGGGAAAGCCCAGCTTGTAGTTATCGACGAAATCACCGACCACCTTGACGCCCGCCAAATCGATCGGAGCCTTCAGCGCACCGCGCAATACGTTGAAATGGCCATTCGCGACTTTCGGCTCCAGATGCATGCGCGGCTCGATCACCGCTTCGCCGCGCCCTTGCGTCGCGAGACTGGTCTCGATCGCCGTCAGGATTTCCTCATCGGTGATCTTGAGTTCCTCGATATCGAGGCGATTGAGGTAGGTGATGTAGATCGGCGCCACGCGCGGCTCCTCGGACTGAGATTGCGTCAGGCCGAGGCTATCGCGTTTGATGCCATCCACCAATCAGCGTGGCCGCATGCGAAACGTGCGGCCACGCTGCCTACAGCGTGATGATTTGATACTGAACCGTGCCTCAAAGCGCCGTCATGGCATGCGAAGGCATGCCATCCACGCCTTGCCTTCGTCACGCAAGCGAAGGCAAGGCGTGGATCCTCGGCCTTCGCCGAGGATGACGCGGTGGCATGAGCAGGGTTCACACCAGAGAGAGCCTGGTCTAGCTGCCGCTTAACCGGTGGAAGTCTTGCCCTCGGCAGGCTGCTCGTCCGCGCCTAGATCGCGTGCGACCTCGGGCCGGTGCAGCAGCGCGCTGACTTGCATCGCGTAGTCGATCGAGGTGTCGGCCTGGAAGGAAAGTTCGGGCGCCACACGCAAACGGATCGCCTTCGCGACCTGACCGCGCAGAAAAGGCGCGGCGCGCTTCAACGCTGGCAGCAGCTTGTCCACATCATCCCGCCCCAGACGCGTCACGAAAGCCGTCGCATTTCGGAGATCCGGGCTTACGCGAACCTCGGTGACGGTGATGGTGACACCATTGAGAG
Organism: Acidisoma sp. L85; assembly: GCF_009765865.1. Taxonomy (GTDB): domain Bacteria; phylum Pseudomonadota; class Alphaproteobacteria; order Acetobacterales; family Acetobacteraceae; genus Acidisoma. The sequence continues at coordinate 221,504 of NZ_LMUQ01000076.1, read as the reverse complement.
ACGGCTCGCGGATCATGTCGCGCGCGAAGAGACCCGCCAGGATGTGGCGGATCTCTTCGCCGACGCGAAGCTGTCTCTGGGTCGGAGCTTCGGCAATCACGCCGGAACGAGTTCCCTCTCGTAGCACTCGACCATGTCGCCCTCACGCAGGTCCTGGAACCCGGCGAAGGACAGGCCGCACTCGTAGCCGCGCGCCACTTCGCGGACATCGTCCTTGAAGCGCTTGAGCTGCGACAGATCGCCCTCGTGGATGACCACATTGTCGCGCAGCAGGCGGACACCGGCGCCACGGCGGACCAGACCCTCGGTCACCATGCAACCAGCAACCCTGCCGGACTTGGTGATGTCGAAGACCTTGCGGATCTGCGCGTAGCCCAGGAAGTTCTCGCGCACGATCGGTGCCATCCGGCCACGCACCAGCTTCTCGATGTCGTCGGCGACATCGTAGATGATGCTGTAGTAGCGGATATCGACCGCCTCACGCGTCGCCAGTTCCCGCGCTTGCACGGTGGCACGCACATTGAAGGCAACGATGATGCCGTTCGAGGCACGCGCGAGCTGGATGTCGCTCTCGGTGATCTGACCCACCGAGGCCAGCAGCACGCGAACCTTCACTTCCTCATTGGCGAGTTTCAGCACGACGGCCTGGAGCGCTTCCGCGCTGCCCTGCACATCGGCCTTGATCAGCACACCGACTTCCTTCTGCACGCCGGCCTGGATGCGGGCGAGCATCTGGTCGAGCGTGCCGCGGCCCGCGATCTGGCCCGCCGTCACCTTGTCGCGCGCCTTGCGGGTGCGGAACTCGGCGACTTCGCGTGCCCGCGCCTCGTCGGCAACGACCACGAAGGGCTCGCCGGCGGAAGGCACCGCCGACAGGCCGAGCACCTCGACCGGCATGGACGGACCGGCATATTTCACCGGCTGGCCGCTGGCATCGAGCATCGCGCGCACCCGGCCCCATTCGGCGCCGGCCACCACGATATCGCCCTGGAACAAGGTGCCCTTCTGGACCAGCACCGTCGCGACCGGACCACGCCCGCGGTCGAGGCGGCTTTCGATCACAGTACCTTCCGCATCGCGATCGGGGTTAGCGCGCAGGTCGAGGATTTCGGCCTGGACGAGGATCGCTTCCTCGAGCTTGTCGAGACCCGTGCCCTTCAGCGCCGAGACATGGACTTCCTGCGTATCGCCGCCGAGGCTTTCGACCACGATCTCGTGCTGCAACAGCTCGTTGCGCACGCGCTCGGGGTTGGCGCTCGGCTTATCCATCTTGTTGATGGCGACGATGATCGGCACATGCGCGGCCTTGGCATGGCTGATCGCCTCGATCGTCTGCGGCATCACGCCATCATCCGCCGCGACGACCAGCACCACAATATCCGTGACACCGGCGCCGCGTGCCCGCATCGCCGTGAAGGCGGCATGGCCAGGCGTATCGATGAAGGTGATGCGTTCCTGCGAAGGCAGCGTCACCTGATAGGCGCCGATATGCTGGGTGATGCCGCCCGCCTCTCCGGCCGCGACATCGGTCCGGCGCAGCGCGTCGAGCAGGCTCGTTTTGCCGTGATCGACATGGCCCATGACGGTCACAACAGGCGCGCGCTTGATGAGGTCAACGTCCTCGTCATCCGCGCCTTCGAGACCGATCTCGACATCGCTTTCGGACACGCGCTTCACGCGATGGCCGAATTCCTGCACCACGAGTTCGGCGGTGTCGGCATCGATACTCTGGGTGATGGTCGCCATCACGCCCATCCGCATCAGCGTCTTGACCACATCGCCGGCCCGCGCGGCCATACGATTGGCGAGTTCCTGCACCGTAATGGCTTCCGGCAGCACGACATCGCGCACCACCTTCACCTGATCGGCGCGCAGACGCTCGAGTTCCTGCTGACGGCGCTCACGGTCGCGCTGGCGGCGCATCGAGGCGATGCTGCGCACCCGCTCGTCGTCACCCTCGATCGCGGCCTGAACATTGATTTTGCCGGTACGGCGGCGATCATCGGCACCCTTCTTAGGCGCGACGACGGCCGGCTTGCGCGGCGGCACCAGCACGCCGAGACGGCGAACCGGGCGCTGATCCTCATCCTCCTCGCCGGGGCGAGAGGGTGTCTTGAGACGCAGAGTCTCACCGGGCGCGGGACGCGGCGGTGGCGGCGCCACCGGCTGATCGGCAACCGGCACAGGTGCGGCGGCAGCTCGCTCGTGAGCCTCAGCGGCAGCGCGCCGCTCAGCTTCCTCGGCGATCGCGCGCGCAGCCTCCTCGGCCTTCATGCGTTCGGCTTCCTCGGCCGCGCGCCTCGCGTCATCCTCACGGCGGCGCGCTTCCTCGGCGGCGGAGAGGATCGAGATCTTCTCCTGCTCACGTGCCTCGGCCTCGCGCTTCGCGGTGTCGCGCTGCTGATCGGCGAGAACGCGCTGCCTGATGGCAAGCTCGTTCGCTGTCAGCGCGCGGGTTGGCGCACCGCTTGGGCCCCGGCTCCCACCACTGGGCCGTGCTGGGGTCGTGCCCGCAGGCGTAGGCCCCGCCGGCAGCGGAGCCGTGGCCGCGCGCTTCTTGCGCACCTCCACCTGCACCACCTTGGAACGTCCATGGCTGAAGCTCTGCCGGACAGAACCGGCATCGACCGTCCGCCCAAGTTCCAGCCGCCCCGCGGGACGCAGGGACAGACGCGCCTTGCCGTCTTGATCTTTAGTATCGCTCATTCACCCGCCCGCTTAATCAGCCCGCAATCGACCGGCGCATGCCGGTCAAGCGTCCATCCTCAGTCCGTAACGTCGCGGCCAAACGTCCAGCCGCCACCGCCACATGCACAACGCGATCCCGACCGAATACCTGCCCGAGTTCCTGGGCCAGCAGCGGCGCGATCACAGGCACGTCTCGTCCACTCAAAACTCTTGCCCGCTCGTCTGGGCTACCGTCAGATGCTTGAACCACAAGCGCCGCGCGCTGCAGTACCAGCCATTCCCGCGTCTTCTCGAAGCCGCTGACCGCCTGCCCCGCACGTCGGATCAGACCGAGAAGGTCCCGCACCCTGCGGAACAGCGCCGTCTCGATCATCATCGGCAATCCCGCGGGGATAATCACCTCCGCACGGGCCGCCCGGGCGAAGGCCTTGCGAGCGAGAGCGGTTTCTAACACATCGCCCCGCGCGCTCAACCACATTCCCCGCCCAGGCAGGGTTGCCAAGATATCCGGCACGACTATGCGGTCCGGGCTGACAACGAATCGTATCATCGTCTCCGCCGGACCGCGTTCCCGCGTCACGATGCAGCGGCGAGACGGGCCGCTCTCGTCTTCCGCGTCGTTGTCAGCCGCCTCCGTCGTTTCAGTTTCGGTCGTGGGCAACCGCTTCCCCGCTTTCCGGGTTTTCGCCCGGCGTCACGTCATCCGCATCCTCATCCGCGACGCCCTCACCACCCTCTTCATTTTCAAACCAATGAGCGCGGGCCTGCATGATGATCTCATTCGCCGCTTCCTCATCGAGCGCGGCGGTGCCGAGAATCTCAATAAGCTCGTCCGACGCGAGGTCCGCGAGATCATCCAGAGTCTTGACGCCTTTCTCACCCAGCGTGACCAGCATAGCCGGCGTGAAGATCTCGAAAGCGGCGACGTCATCGGTGACGCCGAGGGACAAGCGCTTCTCGTCCAACTCATTGTTGCGACGGACCAGGGCTTCCTCAGCACGGCGGATAAGCTCAGCCGCGACGCTCTCGTCGAAGCCCTCGATATCAGCCAATTCGTCTAGGGGCGTGAAGGCAAGCTCCTCCAAAGTGGTGAATCCCTCGGTCACCAAAAGGCCCGCGATCACGTCGTCCACGTCCATCGCCTCGACGAAAAGGCCGGAGCGGCGGCGGAACTCTTCCTGCCGGCGCTCGCTCTCCTCAGCCTCGGTCAGGATGTCGATGTCCCAGCGAGTAAGCTGGCTCGCCAGCCGGACGTTCTGGCCGCGCCGGCCGATGGCCAGCGAAAGCTGCGTATCGGGCACCACAACCTCGACCCGGCCGGTCTCCTCCTCCATCACCACCTTGGTAACTTCGGCGGGGGCCAGGGCATTCACGACGAAGGTCGCGGCCTGCTGGCTCCAGGGAATGATGTCGATCTTCTCGCCCTGCAGCTCTTGCACCACGGCCTGCACGCGCGATCCGCGCATGCCGACGCAAGCGCCGACCGGATCGATCGAACTGTCGCGGCTGATCACCGCCATCTTCGCGCGGCTGCCGGGATCACGCGCCACGGCCTTGATCTCGATGATGCCGTCATAGATTTCCGGCACTTCCTGCGCGAAGAGCTTCGCCAGGAACCCCGGATGCGTGCGGGACAGGAAAATCTGCGGCCCGCGCGGCTCCTCGCGGACATCATAGATATAGGCGCGCACGCGGTCCCCGTTGCGGAAGCTCTCGCGAGCAATCAGCTCGTCGCGGCGCAGCAAGGCCTCCGCACGGCCGAGATCGACCATGAGGTTTCCGTATTCGGTGCGCTTCACCACGCCGTTGATGATCTCGCCGACGCGGTCCTTGAACTCCGCGAACTGGCGCTTGCGCTCATATTCCCGCACGCGCTGGACGATGACCTGCTTGGCCGTCTGCGCCGCGATACGGCCGAAATCGATTGGCGGCAGCGGATCGACGATGAACTCGCCGAGCGTGATCTCCGGCTTGAACTTCAGCGCGATATGCAGCGGGATCTGGGTGTCTTCATTCTCCGCGGTTTCCACGACCTCGGTCCAGCGGGACAGCCGGACATCGCCGGTCTTGCGGTCGATGGTGGCGCGGATGTCCTTCTCCTGGCCGTATTTCGCGCGGCCGGCTTTCTGAATGGCCTGCTCCATGGCTTCCAGGACTTCGTCGCGGTCGATCGACTTCTCGCGCGCGACCGCGTCGGCGACCAAAAGCAATTCGGGGCGGGCTATCGCGGTGTCCATCACTCGTGGCCTCTCACTCAGGTCTCGATTCGGTCGGCAGGGCCGGCCGGCTAGGCGATCAATTCACCGGCGGCGGCGCGGCCGTCGCGGCGATCAGGGCGTCAGTCAGAACGAGTCGCGCGCGCCGGATATCGGCGAGCAGCACCACAACCTCGGTTCCGTCGTCGAGTTTCAGCCGGCCCTCGCCGCCAGCAGCGCCTAGCAAAGTGCCGGTGAAGCGCTTCCGGCCGTCCAGAGTCGGCACCGACATCTCGACCTTGGCCGAGTGTCCGGCGAAACGGTTCCAATCCCGCACCCGTGTCAGAGGGCGGTCGATGCCCGCCGAGCTGACCTCCAGCGTCCAGGCGGCGCCGGGCACGATATCCTCGACGTCGAGCACGGCGCCGATCTGATGGCTGATCACCTCGCAATCCTCGACGGCGATCAAGCCGCCATCGGCGCGATCCGCCATGATCTGCAGGGTCGGCCTCTCCCGTCCGAGCAAGGCGATCCGCACGAGCTCATAGCCCATCGCGGCCAGCCGAGGCTCCACGATATCGGCGATTCGGGCTTCGATCCCGGTGTGGTGTGGTCTGTCTTCGTTGCTCAATGCAAAAAAGGCGGCCTTTTGGGCCACCCCCATTCGATCTGACATGAATGATTGGATGAGGGGCATATAGACATCCAATCATCCCGGTGCAAGCGCCATCGGCGCGCAGCGGGTCGGCTGTCCGGATAGCCAAGCTTCATCCCACCGCTCTTGCCAAGCGCTTCCGGCCCTCGCTAGATGCGGGCCGGGGGACGTAACGTTCGAAAACGAAATAAAAAAGGCGGCCACTTGGCCACCCTTTTCTAGGTCGGTGATCTGTTCCCATTATATGCGGGAGTGTTTGTTGCGTGATGTATAACTCGCAACCCGGCGGCGTGCCAAGCGGTTTGTCGCGGCATTGCCGGGATGTGCTGCTGAACCGTCTCGGGTTTCGCCGTTTGGTCCTGGGACTCGTGATTCTCACGAGCGCTTTGGGATTGGCCGCGCGCACTCCCTCGGCCGCGGCGACGGGAGCCGCCTTCAGCCTGAGCAGCTCAGCAGTGCACAATAACGCGGCCATGCCGCCGCTACAGATCTCCAATCGCGGTGGGTGCTCGGGCGCCAACCAGTCGCCGCCGCTCACCTGGGCCCATGCCCCATCCGGCACCGCCGCTTTCGCGGTCACCATGGCCGATCTGGATGCCAAGGTCGGCGTGCTCTGGCATTGGATCCTGTTCGATATTCCCGCCGCCACAACTGACATGGCACAGAATGCGGATTTCGATCCGGCGTTGCGGCCTACGGGAGCGCGTCAGGCGGTCAATAGCTTCAATGTCTTGGGATATAGCGGCCCCTGCCCGCCGCGCGGCAGTCTGCCGCATCATTACCTCATCACCGTCTGGGCGCTGACCCAGGCGCAGATGCCGTTCAAGAACGGCGAACCGGCGGATGCCATCGCGATCTACCTCCGCCGCCATGCCATCGGCCACGCCAGCCTGACGCCGCACTACAGCCGCCACTGAAATTACGGCTGGGACGCCACTCCACGGCATAATCAGGTCGTGATATCGTTGCCAGATGGCAACGGACAGACTGAGAAGCCTGGACGGGCTGCGGGGTATCCTCGCCGTCTACATCCTGCTCGGCCACACGATGCCCTTCGTTCCGGCAACCTCATGGCTGGGCTGGCTGGCGCGAGGCGCCTCGCATGGCCGGGCGGCAGTCGATGTCTTCTTCATCCTGAGCGGCATGGTGATCTTCCGCTCGCTGCGGCGCTGGCAAAGCGAGCGGCCTGGCCGGACCGTCGCGATGGCTTTTCTGCGCGCGCGGGCGGCGAGACTCTTGCCGGTTTACCTCGTCGCGCTGATGGCGGCATGCGCGGCGTTATCGCTCGGCGACCCTTACGCCGTGCTGCCCGCCCTGAGCCGGCCGGAGGCGCGCGACATCGTGGCCGCCGGCTGGCCGCCGCAGGCGATGACGCATCTCGCCGTCCACCTGATGATGGCGCAGGGCCTTTTCCCTCCGGCGATGCTGCCGGATGCCGAGTTTTCCATCCTCGGACCGGCCTGGAGCCTCAGCACGGAGTGGCAGTTCTATCTGTGCCTCGCCGCGATCCTTGTTCTTCGGCGCCCCCGCCCTGCGCCCTTGGTCGCCGGATTGCTGATCCTGAGCATCGCGGGCCGGGCGTTGGAGTTGCTGCCGCCCGAGTGGCAGTTCGGCCGTGCCTTCCTGCCGCAAGAGGCCGCCTACTTCGCGCTCGGCGTCGCGAGTGATGCGCTGGCGCGGCGAGAGGCGAAATCGAGCGGGCTTTTCGCCGTTGCCCTCATTGGATGCATTTTATCGGCTGTCTTCGACGGAGGGTTCGCCAAAATCGGCGCGCCCTTGTTTTGGGCGGTCTGCCTGACGAGCTTGTGGGCTCAGAGCGCAGTAGGCCGGCTGACGAGGAGACTGTTGTGCCTGCCGCCGCTTCTGTGGCTCGGCGCTGTTTCTTACCCGCTTTACCTCATCCACGCGCCGGTTCAGCGCGCGTTGATGCTGGCGGCGGGCAATCTGGCAAGTGGCGATCCCTGGCGTTTCGTCTGGCTTTGGGTGCCGCCGGCGATCCTGTTGCCGATCCTGGCCGCCTGGCTACTGCACCATCTCATTGAGCTGCCCGGCCAAAACTGGGCGAAAGTCCGCGGACCAGCCCCGATCACGGCCGGCGGGTAAGGTTCCAGTAAAGCGACGGCCGTCCAGCCAAAGCGGCCTTCGCCTCGTACCGGGTTGGCGGCCAGCCGTCGGGCCGTTCGGTCGCGGGCGGCGGCACGTCGAAATCCTGCTGCGTGGCGAGAACCTCGGTGGTCCAGTCCTGGTAGGTCGGATCGTCCGTCGCGATTCGCCAGAGACCGCCCGGCCGCAACACACGCGCCGCCAAGGCGATGTTGGCCGGGTGCATGAAGCGGCGCTTCGCATGCCGCGTTTTCGGCCAGGGATCGGGAAACATCAGGAATAGTCTCGACAGCGACCCGGCGGGCAATGCGGCCAGCAACGTCCGTGCGTCGTCGCTCCAAAGCCGGAGGTTGGCGGGCAAGAGCGGAATTTTCTCCGAACCGTCATCCGGGACGAGGGCGGACAGCATCGAACACAGCCCGTTCTCGAAGACCTCGCAGGCGATCAGCCCCGCGGTGGGGTGCGCTGCCGCAAGCGCGCGCGCATGCTCGCCGCCGCCGAAACCGACTTCCAGCCAGACCTCAGCTATGGAGGCCGGAAAGGCTCGCCGCGGATCGGTCGCGCACTCGGCCGCGAAAGCCGCGACCGGCAGGACGACCTGCATCAGCCATTCCTGCCGCGCCCTGAGCGGATGGCTGCGCTGGCGACCGTAAAGCCGGTCAGGTTGCGGCTTGACCGACGCGATCAACCCGCAAGCCGCCGGTTCAGCGTCCGAAGGCGGACTTCAGCGGTCCCTCGAGATCGGTCCGCTCCCAGGTGAAGGTGCCCTTCTCCTCATCCGGCGTGCGGCCGAAATGGCCGTAGGCCGAGGTCACCGCGTAGATCGGGCGGTTGAGGTGGAGATGCTCGCGAATACCGCGCGGCGAGAGATTGACCAGCTCGCGCAGCACGCGCTCCAGCTTCTTCTCGTCGACGTCCTTCCCGGTGCCA
>NZ_LMUQ01000076.1:177778-212646 GCF_009765865.1 Acidisoma sp. L85 | reverse complement strand
GTCCTTGCCGCTGAAGGCGCCCCCGCCATGCGGAGCCGCGCCGCCGTAGGTATCGACAATGATCTTGCGCCCGGTCAGGCCGCAATCGCCGTCCGGGCCGCCGACCACGAAGCTGCCGGTCGGGTTGATGTAGATTTCTTTCTCAGGGGGCATCCAGCCGGCGGGCAAGCTGGTTTCGATAATGGGCAACAACATGCCCTTGATCTTGCTCTGGCTGACGCCCTCGTCGTGCTGGGTCGAGACGACGATGCTGGTGGCGCCCACCGGCTTGCCATCAACATAGCGCAGCGTGACCTGGCTCTTGGCGTCGGGCTGCAGACCGGCGACCAGCAGATCCTTGTTGCGGCGCATTTCGCTGACCCGGCGGAGGATGAGATGCGCATAGTACAGCGGCGCGGGCATCAGATCCTCGGTCTCGCGGCAGGCATAGCCGAACATGATGCCCTGGTCGCCGGCGCCCTCATCCTTGTTGCCGGCGGCGTCCACGCCCACCGCGATATCGGCGGACTGGGCATGCAGATGCACATCCACCTGGGCATTGCGCCAGGAGAAGCCGGACTGGTCGTAGCCGATATCATGCACCGCGAGGCGCGCGAGATGGGCGAGATATTCGGGCGTGATGGTATCCGGTCCCCGGGTCTCGCCGGCTAGCACGATGCGATTCGTGGTCACCAAAGTTTCGCAGGCGACGCGCGCATAGGGGTCGGCAGTCAGATAGGCGTCGAGCACGGTGTCGCTGATACGGTCGGCGACCTTGTCCGGATGGCCTTCGGACACCGATTCCGACGTGAAGAGATACTCGCCGCTGTCACGCATTGCTTACTGATTCCAGACCACAGGGATAGTTCGCACCGGGCGGCGCGCAGGGGGTTTGGCCGAAAGCCGCTAGGGGGTCAATACAGCGGCGGTTAGTGAAGACCCAGAACATCCCGCATGGAATAAAGGCCGGGCGGCCGCGTGGCTATCCAGGCAGCGGCGCGCACGGCGCCTGTCGCAAAGGCTCTGCGATCAAAGGCCCGATGTATGAGAGCGATATGCTCATCTGCTCCCGCAAAGAGTAAACTATGCTCCCCAACCACTTGGCCGCCCCGCAAAGCGGCGAAACCAATCTCGCCAGTTGGGCGAGGGCCGGAATGGCCGTCCCGCCCGCTCCGCATGACCTGCTCAAGCGCCACGCCGCGCCCGCGCGCCACCGCGCGGCCCAGCGCGATCGCGGTGCCGGAGGGCGCGTCGACTTTTTGCCGGTGATGCATTTCGACGATTTCAGCGTCGTAACTCTCCGGCGGCAGGGCGGCTGCCAGCCGCTCGGCCAGGGCTTCGACGACTGTAACGCCCGGCGCGAAATTCGCGGCATAGACGATCGCGACGCGCCTCGCCGCCTCGCTGACGGCCATCTCGTCCGCCGCCGACAAGCCCGAGGTGCCGAGCACCCAAGGTGTAAGGGCCTCGGCCAAAACAGCGGCGTGCTGTTGAACGGCCGCCGCACGGGTGAAGTCGATCACGACATCGCTCGCCACCGCGAGGGCGGCGACGTTTGGGAAGAGCGGCGCTTCCCCGCCGCCCGACCCGCGCGTGCCACCGGCCAGCACGGCGCCGGCGGCCGCCACTTCCTCGACCAGCAGCTTGCCGACGCGGCCGGTGATGCCGGCGATGCCGATCCTCAGAGACATAAAGACATCATTATATGTTTATCATCAGTACATATGCTGGCCGCCGTTGATCGATAGCGTCGAACCGGTGATGAAGTCGCCCTCGTCGGCCGTAAGGAAAGCGACGCCTCGGGCGATGTCCTCGGCGTGGCCGAGTCGGCCCATGGGGATCCGGGCGACGATTTTCACCAGCACATCCTCAGGCACGGCCCGTACCATTTCCGTATCGACATATCCTGGCGCGATGGCGTTGACCGTGATGCCGAACCGCGCGCCTTCCTGCGCCAAGGCTTTGGTGAAGCCATGGATGCCCGACTTCGCGGCGGCGTAGTTCACCTGGCCATACTGACCCGCCTGGCCGTTGATGCTGCCGATATTGACGACGCGCCCAAATTTCTTGGACTTCATCCCGTCGAAGGTCAGCTTGCAGAGGTTGAAGCAGGAGCCGAGGTTGGTGTCGATCACCTGATCCCACATGTCACGGCTCATCCGCGCCATGGTGCCGTCCCGCGTGATGCCGGCGTTGTTGACCAAAATCTCGATCGCGCCGTGCTCCTCGATGATCCGCGCGACCGCCGCCTCGCAGGCGGCAAAATCGCCGGCGTCGAATCGGATGGTTGGGATGCCGGTCTCGGCGGTGAAGGCCTCGGCGGCGGCCGTGTTGCCGGCGTAATTCGCCACGACCTTTCGCCCCGCCTTATGCAACGCCACGCTGATGGCGGCACCGATGCCGCGCGTGCCTCCGGTGACCAATGCGACGCGAGCCATGGTTAAGCCTCCCTGTTGTTCCCGGTTCCGACGTTTCTCGCCGGTCTTCCAGTCCCGCGCGGCCATGCGGCCTTCTGCGGGCCTCAAGACAATGTAGGGGAAGTTCGGGATCCGCACAGGCGGTTCATCGCGACCATCGACCAATCTCGGCCCGCCGGGCGCGATGGGCGACATAGAAAGTCCAGATGATCGGCGGCAGCAGCGGCACCAGCACGATCGGCGGCTTATAGGGCGAGGGCGCGGCCAGAAAACACCAGGCCGAGGCCGCGCCGAACAGGGCGAAGCCCCAATAGATCAGGGTGATCAGCCGCGGGTCCATGCCGGCGCGGTGCGCGACATGGAAAAGATGTCCGCGATGGGCTTGGGTAATGTTCTCGCCGCGCGACAGGCGGCGCACCAGCGTGAAGGCGACGTCGTAGAGCGCGCCCGCCAGCATCATCGGCACCAGGACGAAGGATAGTTCCTGGGTCTGGAATCGGGAGGAGGCGACCGCGAGCATGGCCAGCACGAAGCCGCAGAACTGGCTGCCGACATCACCCATGAAGATGCGGGCACGGGGATAGTTGAACGGCAGGAAGCCAAGGATGCCCGCCGCCAGCAGCGCCGCCGCGAGATAGGTGAACCAGCCATTGGCATGGGCCGCGAAGATGCTGAGGAAGACGCAGGTGATGAGCGCGGTACCCGAGGAGAGCCCGTTCAGCCCATCGATGAAGTTCATCGTATTGGTCGCGAAGAGGATCCAGCACAGGGTGAAGGGGATCGCCAGCGGCCCGACATCGACGCCGCCGACATAAGGCACGCGATACAGCCCGACATAGAGACCGCTGCCCACCGCCGCGAGCGCCGCGACCACCTGCGTCGCCAGCTTGATGACGAAGGGATAGTCGTAGAGGTCGTCCAGGAAGGCGACGAGCGCGATGGCGCAGGACGACATGATCATGCCGCGGAAATAAGGATCCGCGATGCGGGCGAAGCCGGCGTAGCGATAGAGGATCGCGATGCCGAGGAGATAGGCGACCACGATACCGACGCCGCCCATCTTGGGCACCGGCGCGCCATGCACCTTGCGTTCGCTCGGGTGGTCCATGAAGCCGACGGATATCATCACCCGCACGACCGCCGCCGAGAGCAGCGCCAGGCCGGCGAGGAAGACCAGGTGGCGGATCGAGGCGTGAAGTGTCATGCGGCCCGAGGCGGTGAGCGGCCGGGACCATGGCGGATGGCCGCACGTCGGGCAAGCCGCACCGCTCAGGCATGGCCGGACTTTACGCGGAGGCGGCGGTCTTGTCCGTCTTCTCCTGCGGGCTAGGACCGGCTCCTTTGAGACGCACGAAGCCCTGAAGCGTATCGAACCAGAAGGGTGCGCCGAACAGCGTCGCGAATGCGGTCACCAGCCAGCCCAACACGGATTCCAAAGTGAAGCCTGAGCCCCATCTGCCCGGCGGCCAGCCGACCGGCAGCGTCTTGTCTAGCGGCCCAATCATGCCAGTCGCGGCTGTGGCCCAATCAGCGAGATTCGTCGGGTTTGCGAAGAGCGTGGGCTTCATGCTGTCCGGTATCTTCAACTGCTCGGCTAGCTCGGGATGGCTCCAGAGGGAGGTTGCCAGATGGATCGTATCGACATTGACCAGGGCGGAAACGAGCAGAGCGATCACGAAGGTTAGAAGCTGTGCCCAGCGTTTGAAGGCGCCACCGACGCGGTCCATAGCGCTATCGAACCAGTCCGCGACCTCGGTCCGGACTTCTTTGATATCACCCTCGGCGCGGTCGATGATCCCCTCCAGAAGCTGTTGCACCTGAGGATCCACTTGGCCAATCGTCGCCAGTCCGGCCGCCAGCGCCGCCTTGAGGTTACGCACCGCCTCGGGTCCGGGCGCAGCAGCGGCGGCGCTGCTGGCGGCGTTCAGTCCTGTGACATCGAGCAGGGCGTTGGCGAATTGTATCTTGTTGACATAGGCGGGCAGGCGCGTCCCGCCGCGCCACACCTCCACGATCTTCCCCTGGGCCCACTGCCATCCCCAACTGGCCGGCACGGGACCCGGGGCAGCGGCCCGGGTGGCAGCGGCACCAGCGGCGGCTCTCGCGGCGTCAACGACATGCGCCAGGGCAGCGTCTGGCGCGCCTGCCTGCGCAGCGGCCGGCGCCGCCACCGGAGCGACGAGTGGGGCGGAAAGCGGCGGCAGGAAGCCGCGCGGATTGATGGCGGCGTGGCCGTAAAGCACCCTGGCGAGGCCCTGCAACTCGGGATCATTTACCAGGTCCTTGATCCCGCCCAGCAAAGAACTTGACCGGATCTTGAAGAGCGAATTGATCGCCTCGGCAATTGAGCTGCTGATCAGGCTGACGGCAAGGAACGCGAAGACAAGCCCGATCCCGACGTCAAGTATTGCACTGCCAAACATGCTACCGCCCCTCGGCACCAGCGGGAGCAGTATCGGCGTGCCCCCCAGGCGGGTCTTGTTCCTTGGCGAAATGGACTGAACCCGGCATAGCCAGTCTCCTCTTGAAGGGAAATCAGGCAGCAGGAACCAGCATCGGAAGGCGCTATGCTTTCGCGACGCCGAAACGATTTATTCGTTGAATCTGACTTAAACCGCGGCCGAAAAGTTCCGCAACGAGAAAGTCACCGTTAAGCGCGATCCGCTTGAGGCAGCCGTGCGGCCCTTAGCGGTTGCTCGTCCTGTTCGCTTCCGCTACATCGCGCCCGGAACGTCGGCACCCCTGGAGGCCGGCGTTTTTAGTGTTTTACCCAAGGAGCAGGTTATGGCCCAGTTTACGTCTATTCCGGCCGAGCTGCGCGAGCGGGCAGGTAAGGGGGCAGCGCGCGCGACACGCCGGGCGGGGAGAGTTCCCGCGGTTATCTATGGTGCCTCGCAGGCGCCGACCCTCATTTCGCTCGAGCCGCGCGCCGTGATGAAGGAGCTGCATCGCGGTGGTTGGCGGTCGCGTCTGTATGAGCTGAACCTCGGCACCGAGAACACGCGCGCCCTCATCCGGGACGTGCAGTTCCATCCGGTGAGCGACCAGCCCGAGCATGTCGACTTCCAGCGCCTCGCCCCCGGCGAGCAGATCCGCGTTGCCGTGCAGGTGATCTTCGAGAACGACACGGTGTCCCCCGGCATCAAGCGCGGCGGCGTGCTGAACGTGGTCCGCCACACGGTCGAGGTCTATGCCGACCCTGAGACAGTGCCGGAAGCCTTCCATGCCGATCTCAGCGAACTCGACATCAACGACAACATCCGCTTCTCGGACCTGCGCGGCACCGAGGGCACGCGCCCGACCATCGTCGAGCGTGACTTCGTAGTCGCCACGGTCGCGCCGCCCACGCAGCAGGCCGAGGCCGATGCGGCCGAGGATGCCGCCGCCGCCGTCGCCGCCTCCCCGACTGGCGGCAAGCCCGCTGTGGCCGCCAAGGGCGGCGCCGCGAAAGGTGCCGCACCCGCTGCCGCCAAGGGCTCGACCCCTGGCCCGGCCGTGAAGGCACCGCAGAAGAAGAAATAAGGGCTGGCCAGGCCGGACAGGGTTAGCTTCGCTGCGATGCTGCTCTGGGCCGGCCTCGGCAATCCCGATCCGGGGATGGCCCGGAATCGCCACAATATCGGCTTCATGGCGCTCGACGTCATCGCGATCCGCCATGGCTTCGGGCCATGGCGGCCGCGCTTCAAAGGGCTGATCGCCGAAGGCCGCGTCGGCACCGCGCGCGTGCTGGCGCTCAAGCCGCTGACCTATATGAACGCCTCCGGCCAATCGGTTCAGGCGGCGGCAGCCTTCTTCAAGATCGAACCGGCGGCGATGACGGTCTTCCACGACGAGCTCGACCTGGTGCCTGGCAAGCTGCGGGTGAAGCAGGGCGGCGGAGCGGCGGGGCATAACGGCCTCCGCAGCATAGACCAGATGCTCGGGACACCGGATTACCGCCGGGTGCGGCTGGGCATCGGCCATCCCGGCCACAAGGACCGCGTGACGGGCCATGTGCTGAGCGACTTTTCCGCCGGCGACCGCGACTGGCTGATCCCTTTCCTGGACGCCGTGGCGGATGACGCGCCGCTCCTGGCCGAGGACCGGCCGGAAGATTTCATGACAGCCGTCGCGCAAAAGATGCGGAGCGTATCGTAATGGGTTTCAACTGCGGCATCGTCGGCCTGCCCAATGTCGGCAAGTCGACGCTTTTCAACGCGCTGACGGCGACGGCGGCGGCGCAGGCGGCGAATTATCCGTTCTGCACGATCGAACCGAATGTCGGCCGCGTGGCGGTGCCGGACGCGCGTTTGCAAATTCTGGCCACCATCGGGAAATCGGCGAAGATTCTGCCGACGAGCCTGGAATTCGTCGATATCGCCGGTCTCGTGCGCGGCGCCTCCAAAGGGGAGGGCCTCGGCAACCAGTTCCTCGCCAATATCCGCGAGACGGATGCCATCATCCACGTCCTGCGCTGCTTCGAGGATAGCGACATCACCCATGTCGAGGGCGATATCGACCCGGTACGCGACGCCGAGGTGGTCGAGACCGAACTCATGCTCGCCGATCTCGAAAGCCTGGAGAAGCGGCTGATCGGCCTGCAGAAGCGGGCGCGCGGCGGCGACAAGGACAGCGTCGCCCAACTTGCTCTAGTGGAGCCCATCATCGCGGCGCTCACCGAAGGCCGGGCGGCGCGCACGGCGATCCCGGAGGCTGATCGCCGCACGGCGGAGCGGCTGCAACTGCTGACCGCCAAGCCGGTGCTCTATGTCTGCAACGTCGAGGAAGCCTCGGCCGCGAGCGGCAATGCCTTTTCGGCCAAGGTCGCCGAGATGGCGGCGCGGCAAGGCGCGGCTTATGTCGTGGTTTCGGCGGCCATCGAATCCGAAGTCAGTCAGTTGCCGGAGGCCGATCAGGGCGAATACCTGGAGGGTCTGGGCCTGACCGAAAGCGGCCTCGCGCGCGTCATCGCCGCAGGCTATGGCCTGCTGGGCCTCATCACCTATTTCACGGTCGGTCCCAAGGAAACGCGGGCCTGGACGATCCTGAAGGGCACCAAGGCGCCGGGCGCCGCGGGCGCCATCCACGGCGACTTCGAGCGCGGCTTCATCGCCTGCGAAACCACCGCCTATGACGATTACGTCGCACTCAAAGGCGAGGCTGGCGCCCGCGAGGCCGGCAAGCTGCGGATCGAAGGTAAGGAATACGTGGTAAAGGACGGCGACGTCTTGCTGTTCCGCTTCAACGTGTGACGGAGTGCCATGCCAAAGACGACGCGATACTCCTCCCCGCGATCGAGGATATGATCGCGGATCGCCTCGCTCAGTATTCTGCCGGGAACGCGTTCGACACTTCGGGGCTTGAGCAAGCTCGGGCCTTGTTCCGGCTGGCAGACGGGTTGGACATCGCTTATCTCTCTAAACGAATACGCGACGAAGGTGGCGACCTGGGGCTGCTGGAGCCCTGAGACGGTCGGAGGTTTCGAAACATGAAGACGATCAGGCTTGAAGATCTGCTGGCCCGAGTCGATGCGCGGAAGAAGGCGCTCGGCATGACTGATACGCCGGCCGGGGTTGAGGCGCTGCGCAATAGCGGCCTCAACCGCACGCCCGAGAAGCGTGAACTGCTTCGCCGCGTAGAGCAGCGGGCAATCGAAGCCGGCGTGAAGCCGGTGCCGGCGCATTACTGAGCCGTCCGCGACCCATTGCGACAGGAGCCGCCGTGACGGCCGACCGACCCACCGCCCTCATCTTCATGGGCGTTTCCGGCAGCGGGAAATCGACCATCGCCGCCGGGGTTGCCGAAAAGCTCGGGCTGCAGATGCTGGAAGGGGACGACCTTCATCCCGCCGCCAATATCGCCAAGATGTCCGCTGGCACGCCTCTCACCGACGAGGATCGCTGGCCCTGGCTGCGCATCATCGCCGGAAAGATCGCGGCCTGGCGGCAAAACGGTATGGAGGGGATCGTCACCTGTTCCTCGCTGCGCCGCAGCTACCGGGATGTGCTGCGCGCCGGGCATGACGATGTGCTCTTCGTCTACCTCAAGGGCAGCCGGGCGCTGCTGCTCGACCGCATGCAGCACCGCACGCGCCACTTCATGCCGGCGAGCCTGCTGGACACCCAGCTCGCAACCCTGGAGGAGCCGGGCGCCGACGAGGCCGCCGTGACGATCGAGATGGGGCCGCCGCCCGATGAGGTGGTGACGAATGTCCTGAAGGCCCTCGCCGCACGGGATGCGGCATGACGCCGAATGCGGCGCTGCTCGTCGTCGATATGCAGAACGACTTCATGCCGGGCGGCGCGCTCGCTGTGCCACGCGGGCATGAGATCGTCGAGCCGATCAATCGTCTCGCCCAGCGCTTCGCCAATGTCGTGCTGACGCAGGATTGGCATTGCCCCGGCCATGCCTCCTTCGCCTCCAGCCATCCGGGGCGGCAGGTCTACGAGACCATCGACGCCTTCTACGGTCCGCAAATCCTCTGGCCCGATCATTGCGTCATGGGCAGCCACGGCGCCGCGCTGCACCCCGATCTGGATATCCGCCATGCCGGGCTGATCCTGCGCAAAGGCTACCACAAGGCGGTCGACAGCTATTCGGCCTTCCTGGAAGCCGACCGCGAGACGCGCACCGGGCTCGATGGCTGGCTCAGCAGCCGGGGCATAACGGAGGTCGTCGTCTGCGGCCTCGCCACCGATTTCTGCGTCGGCTGGACCGCCTGCGACGGCCGCCATTTCGGGCTCACCGTGAAAGTGATCGAGGAGGCCAGCCGGGCGATCGATCTCGATGGCTCGATGGCCCGGGCGCATCGCAATATGGCCGTTGCGGGTGCGAATTTCGTAACGATCTCACAACTTATCGGCTAGACTTTACGAAGGCCGCCCCATGCGGTGTTGCTTAAACGTTCACATTTAGGCAGTGTCCGCGCCCGGCCGATTCGGACAGCGCGGATTGCGACTCGGCACCGTTTTTTGGAGACCCCGATGGAAAAGAACAAGGCGCTCGACGCGGCCCTGGCGCAGATCGAGCGCGCTTTCGGCAAGGGCTCTATCATGCGGATGGGAGACCGGACGGGCGATGAGCATATCGAGGTGATCCCCTCGGGCTCCATCGGGCTCGACCTGGCGCTTGGGATCGGTGGCCTGCCGCGCGGCCGGATCGTCGAGATCTACGGCCCTGAAAGCTCGGGCAAGACCACCCTCGCCTTGCACGCCATCGCGGAGGCGCAGAAGCGCGGCGGCACTTGCGCCTTTATCGACGCCGAACATGCGCTCGACCCGCTCTATGCCCGCAAGCTGGGCGTGGATGTCGACAACCTGCTGATCAGCCAGCCGGATGCCGGCGAGCAGGCGCTCGAAATCGCCGATACGCTGGTGCGCTCGGGCGCGGTGGACGTGCTGGTGGTCGATAGCGTCGCTGCTCTGGTGCCCCGCGCCGAACTCGAAGGCGAGATGGGCGACAGCCATGTCGGGCTGCATGCCCGGCTAATGAGCCAGGCGTTGCGCAAGCTGACCGGCTCGGTGTCGAAATCCAAGACCATGCTGATCTTCCTCAACCAGATCCGCCTCAAGATCGGCGTGATGTTCGGCAATCCGGAGACGACGACGGGCGGCAACGCGCTGAAATTCTATGCCTCCATCCGCCTCGACATCCGCCGCATCGGCCAGATCAAAGACAAGGAAGAGGTCGTCGGCAACCAGACGCGCGTGAAGGTGGTGAAGAACAAGCTCGCCCCGCCGTTCCGTCAGGTCGAGTTCGACATCATGTATGGCGAGGGCATCAGCAAGATGGGCGAGCTGATCGACCTTGGCGTGAAGGGCGGTTTGGTGGAAAAGTCGGGCGCCTGGTTCAGCTTCGACAGCCAGCGCATCGGCCAGGGGCGCGCGAATGCCAAGCAGTTCATGACCGACCATCCTGAGATGGCCGAGGCGCTGGAGCATAAGCTGCGGGATCAGTCAGGCATCCTGGTCAATGCCATGATGGCCGAGCCGACATCCGAGGAGGAAGCTGAGGCTGCCGAATGACGTGGATGCCGGGGCCTTGGACCCCGCCGAACCGCTTACCGAGGCGGATGACGAACTGATCGCGGCCGCGCGGGAGACGCTCGCGCGGCATTACCGGCCCTTCTGGCACATGGTCTCGGCCGCGCTGCGCGGGCGGGACGGACGTGTCTGGACGGGTATTCATCTAGGCGCGACGGTCGGCCGGCTGCAGGTCTGCGCTGAAGCCGTGGCTCTCGGTCGTGCCATTCTCGAAGGCGACGGAACGATCGAGACGGCAGTCGCGATCCGCCATCCGAAGCCAGGAGAGGACGACCAGAGCCTCGCCATAGTCTCGCCCTGTGGCGCGTGCCGGGAGATGATCCTGGACTATGACCCGGAAGCGCGGGTGATCCTGCCGGGGCTGCTGGCGCCCATCAAGCTGCCGGTGCGCGCGCTGCTGCCTTCGCCTTACCGGCGATAGACGCCTCGCTCCGGAGCGTCGATGAAGCTGTCATGAGGCTAGACACCGGCGCCCGCTGCGGCATCTCTCAACACTAGCATCGCAATGGGCTATCCGCGAACGTCGTATCGTGCTGGCAACGTCACACTTCCATCGCAGAACACTTCAATCTCTTGATCGACTTTTGGTCGCTCCATTCGTGGCCTCGGTGCCGCTGAGCCAACGGGGCTCAAGGCTGCTTCACAGCCGCCTCTAACGATCAGCTCAACCTGTAACACCTGTTGTCTGCTCGCCAGCAGATGTTGCTGCCGCAGCCAATTGCTCAGGCGCTGCCAGCCGAGGCCTTGCTGAGGCATGATGTCGCCGGCTCGTCCCAGACTCGGTCTCGCGCGCATGAAGCGCATGGTGGATGCCGGACCGCACCGTGGCCGCCACCTCGGCGGCGTTTTCGCCATGGCCGTCGGCCACGCCAATGTAGGTGGCGACCTTGGAATCTCGTTTCAGCCGAGCGATGGAGACGGAGATATTGTCGCCCTTTTTCACCCCCGCCTTCTCCGCGCTCTTGAGGGCGCGGTCTATACAGCGTCTCGCGATATCCGCGGACTTGTCTCCCGGCTTGAACTCGGCCTCGAAATCTTTTGTGTCGTTGCATTCAATCAGGCCGTCGCTGGCACAGAACACAAAGACGTCGATATCGGGATTGGCAAGAACCTGATTCAGATCGAGCGTCTGGATGGTTGGTTTGGCGGTAATGCCGACGAACTCACGGTCGCCGAAGCTCCGAGCAAGTGCAAGATCCGCGTTACCATTGACCTGGCGGCCGTGCTCGACCTTACCGCCCCGCCTCTTGATCCTCGCGAGCTCAGCCGGTGCGTCTGGACTCTGGTCTTCGGTCAGATCGCGCAGGTCGGCTTTTCCGGTCCTTCTATTGACCAAGACGTAACCCAAGGGGCTGTCGCCGATCTGCAGGGTTGTCAGCTTATGATCCGGTGTGAGGATGGCGGCGCTTAGTGTCGAACCGCCTTCAATATAGTGCTGTGTCGCGTCGTCGATGTCTTTCACGGCTCGGCACAGCAATTCTCTAGCCGTTCTGGCGTCGGCTATGTGGGAGCTGGTTCCCCAAAAGGCGCGATCCTGCTGGTCAGGATAGCGGCCGTCGCCGTAGCCCATGTGATGGCGGGCGGCGACCGTGGTAGTTTCGGGGGCGTGCCTCACCTGTGCCGCTGGTCTACGAACTTGCAAAGCATGCTGGAACGCTCCGGCATTTTGCGCGACCTTGGAGTGTCCCACCCATGACGCGGGGTCTTGCCGAGTAACTATTGCGACCATCGCGGCACACCTTGTCAGCTGCAAGCCTCTGCATGCTGGTTTGAATAGGCGATAGGCGTGGCCTGCCTGATCACCGATGGTCCCAACCGCATGCCGGTGCAGTTTGCACGTTAACACTCTTGCGAGCGTTAAATCGGGCGGTGGGCGGAGGAAAATTCTGATGACGTTCAAGCCTTTGGAGCTAGCGGCGTGCCCGAACGGCATTATGCCTCGCCCAATAGCGTCGCGCGGTGCCTGGATCCCAGTATGCGGCGGTGCGCCAAGGATGCCGGTGTCTTGGCGATAGCGGCCAGTTACGCGAATTGGGAAAGGTCGCAACGCCCTCTCACCGAGTTTGGCAGAAGCCCGGCTGCAGCCGACAGCAGTTCGAATGGGATCATGGTGGACCCTCGAAGTGGTTTTTCAGCAATGCGCATCTCGCTGCCGGGAGGTTGATCGGCGCTGAAGCTCCGGCGGACAAAACGTGCCGGTCACTCGAGTGCGGACCGTGGAACTTCCCGATACGACCCGAAGACACACAATCGCCCCCGCCATGCCGCCTTCCCGCTGGCGGTTCAGGCGGTCTTGGGATAGCTCCGTCCGATGCGCTATATCTCGACCCGCGGCGAGGCGCCCCCTCGTGACTTTGGCGGCGTGCTGCTGGCTGGCCTCGCCGAGGATGGCGGGCTGTTCATGCCCGAAACCTGGCCGGAACGCTCCGCCGCGGAGTGGCGTGCGATGCGTGGGCTGCCCTATGCTGAGCTTTCCGCCCGCGTCATCCATCCCTTCCTGGGCGAAACGCTCTCCTTCGAGACGCTGCTGACCCTCTGCCGCCGCGCCTATGCCGGCTTCGACCATCCGGCGACCGTGCCGCTGATTCAGCTTGAGGACGGGCTCTGGGTGCAGGAGCTGTTCCACGGCCCCACCCTCGCCTTCAAGGACATGGCGCTCCAGCTGCTCGGGCAGCTCTTCGAGCATGTGCTGGCCGAGCGGGACGAGCGGATCACCATCGTCGGCGCGACCTCCGGCGATACCGGATCGGCGGCGATCGAGGCTTGCCGGGACCGCGCGCGGATCAAGATCGCCATCCTTCACCCCGAGGGCCGCACCAGCGAGGTGCAGCGGCGTCAGATGACGACTGTGCATGCCGCCAATGTCTGCAATATCGCGGTGGCCGGCACCTTCGACGACTGCCAGGACATGGTGAAGGCGCTGTTCGCGGACACGGCCTTCCGCACGGACATGCATCTCTCGGCGGTGAATTCGATCAACTGGGCGCGGATCGCGGCGCAGATTCCCTATTACGTGGCAGCCGCCCTGGCGCTCGGCGCGCCGGACCGGCCGGTGGCCTTTGCGGTCCCGACGGGCAATTTCGGCAATGTCCTCGCCGCCTGGGCGGCTCGGCGGATGGGGCTGCCGGTCGAGCGGCTCATTATCGGCTCCAACCGCAACGACATCCTGGCGCGCTTCCTCGCCGCGAATGACATGTCGGCGCGAGGGGTCGAGCCCAGCCTGTCGCCGAGCATGGACATTCAGGTCAGCTCCAATTTCGAGCGGCTGCTCTTCGAACTGCTCGGCCGCGATGCCCAGGCAACGGCCGCCACCATGCGCGACTTCCGCGCCACCGGCCGCATGCCGGTGCCCGAGGCGGCCTGGCGTGAGGCTACCGCGCTGTTACAGGGTTTTGCTCTCGACGATGCCGCAACAGCCGCGGAAATCCGGCGCATCCATGCGGCGAGCGGCTATCTCGCGGACCCCCATACCGCCATCGGCATCGCCGCCGCCCGCGCGGCGAGCCTCCCTGAGCCCGTGCCCATCATCGCCATGGCAACCGCGCATCCGGCAAAGTTCCCGGATGCGGTAGAGCAGGCCACCGGAATCCGCCCTCCTCTGCCGCCGCGCCTCGCCCATCTCATGAGTGGCACCGAGCGCTTCTCGCGTGCCGCCAATGATATCGGCGCGGTGGAGAGCCTCATCCGCGCCTTCGCCCAGTCCAATCAGCCACCCGCCCAACAGACACAGGAAACCGCCGCATGAGCGATGCCATCCGGGTCGAAACCCTGCCCTCCGGCCTCACGGTGGTGACGGAGGAGATGACACGGGTCGAAACGGTCTCGCTCGGGGCCTATGTCGCGGCCGGCACGCGGCACGAGCAGGCCGAGGAGAATGGCGTCTCCCATTTCCTCGAACACATGGCATTCAAGGGCACGGAGAGCCGCACCGCCGCGCATATCGCCGAGGAGATCGAGGCGGTCGGCGGCCATATCAACGCCTATACCGCCCGCGAGCAGACCGCCTATTACGTCAAGCTCCTCAAGGAAGACCTGGCGCTGGGTGCCGATATCATCGGCGATATCCTGACCCATAGCAGCTTCGAGCCGGAGGAGCTGGAACGCGAGCGCGGCGTGATCCTGCAGGAGATCGGCCAGGCCAACGACACGCCCGACGACATCATCTTCGACCACTTCCAGGAGACCGCCTATCCCGGCCAGGCCATGGGCCGTCCGGTGCTGGGGACAGAGGGCGTCATCCGTTCGCTGCCGCGCCATGCGCTGACCAACTATATGCGCGCCCATTATGGAACGCGGAACGTGGTGCTGGCCGCCGCCGGCAACCTCAAGCACGAGGAGGTCGTGCGGCTCGCCGCGAAGCACTTCGCGGATTTGCCCACCAGTTCGCCTGACATGCCGCACGCCGCTGCCTATCGGGGCGGCGAATTCCGCGAGGCGCGGGATCTGGACCAGGTCCATATCGTGCTCGGCTTTCCCTCGGTCTCCTACAGCGACCCCGACTTCTACCCATCGATGATGTTGTCCACCTTGCTCGGCGGCGGCATGTCCTCGCGGCTGTTCCAGGAGGTGCGTGAGCGGCGCGGGCTGGTCTATTCGATCTATTCCTTCACCGCGCCCGCGATGGATTCCGGCCTGTTCGGCATCTATGCCGGCACCGGCGAGAGCGAGGCGGAGGAACTCATGCCCGTCACGCTGGAGGAACTGCGCCGCGTGCAGCATGACGTGACCGAGGTCGAATTGGCGCGGGCGCGGGCGCAGGCGAAGTCGAGCATCCTCATGTCGCTCGAAAGCACCGGCAGCCGGTGCGAGCAGCTCGCCCGGCAGATCCAGATCCTTGGCCGCCTGATGCCGGTGTCTGAGATGGTCGCCAAGATCGAGGCGGTGACGATCGATGACGTCTGCCGCACCGCGTCGCGCCTTTTCCGGGCTACCCCGACACTCGCCGTTATGGGTCCGGCCGATAAGGTACCCGCGCTCCCCAGTATCACGGAGACCTTGGCGGCATGAGCGAGACCCTCACGAGCGACGCTGGCGTTGCTGCCCTGACCGACCGGCTCGGCGCGTTGCTGGCCGAGGCCAAGCGCGCTGGGGCCGATGCGGCGGACGCGATTTTGTTTTCCGGCACATCCCTTTCGGTCGCGTGCCGCCTCGGCAAGACGGAACATGTGGAGCGGCAAGAGGGCCGCGATCTCGGCCTCCGCGTCTTCCTTGGCGAGCGTTCGGCGATCGTCTCCGCCTCTGCGATGGACCCGGCGTCTTTCGCCGATATGGCGGACCGCGCGGTCGCGATGGCGCGAGTGGTGCCCCCTGATCCGCTGGCGAGCCTGGGCGAAGTTCATCCGGTTCCAGCCGATGACCTCGATCTCGATGACCCTTTCGAGCCCGACGTCGCCGTGCTCCAAGGCTGGGCGGCAGAGGCGGAAGATGCCGCGCGCTCAGTGCCGGGAATCACCAATAGCGAGGGCGGTGACGCTAATTTCGCGCGCGGTCTGTCCATCCTCATGACCAGCCGCGGCTTTGTCGGAAGCAACACGCGCACGACCTACAGCATCTCCGCCACGGCCATTGCGGGCGCCGGCGTCGATATGCAGCGCGATTACGACTACTCGAGCATGGTGCATGCCGATGACCTCGCGAAACCTTCCGAGATCGGGCATTCCGCCGCCGAGCGGGCTTTGGCGCGGATGTATCCTGGACGCCCCAAAACCGCGAAACTGCCCGTGGTGTACGACCCGCGCGTCTCGGGCAGTCTGCTCGGCCATATGGCTGGGGCGATCAATGGTAGCAGCGTCGCGCGCGGCGTGAGCTTTCTTAAGGATCGCATGGGGCAGCGCATATTCGCTCCGGGCATCACCATCAGGGACGATCCGCGCCGCCGCCGCTCCCTGCGATCACGCCTCTTCGATGGCGAAGGCCAGCCAACGATGGCGCGGGACTTCATCGCCGATGGCATTCTGACGAGCTGGGTGCTGGATATCCGCAGCGCGCGCCAGCTTGGCCTCACGACGACCGGTCATGCCTCGCGTGGTACCTCCGGGCCGCCGAGCCCCTCGATGACCAACCTTTATCTCGCACCGGGACAGGTCACGCCTGCCGAGCTGATGGCGGATATAACCGAAGGTTTATATCTCACCGAGCTGATCGGCTCCGGCATCAATCCCACAACCGGCGACTACAGCCGCGGCGCGGCCGGGTTCATGATCCGCAATGGCGCCATCACCGAGCCGGTCGCGGAGATCACCATCGCCGGCAATCTCATCGAGATGTTCGCGGGGATGCGACCCGCGAATGACCTCGAGTTCAAACGCGGCACCGATGCACCGACAATTCGCATCGATGGGATGACGATGGCGGGCGCCTGATTTTCGCCGCCCCATCACCATATCGTCATCTCCACCCCTTAGGAGATCAAGCGCGTCATGCGCCGCTTCCTGATTTTGTTCGCTGCCCTTCTACCGCTGATGGGCGCGCTTCTGGTGCCAGACGCCGATGCGCGTCTTGGCGGCGGCCATTCCTTCGGCAGCCGTGGCAGCCATAGCTACTTCGCCTCACCCTCGACACGGCTTTCGCCCAACTCGGCGCAGCCCTTCCAGCGCAGCCAGGCGCCGGCTGGCGGCTACAACCAGAACGGCTATGGCGCCGGTGCCGGCCTTGGCGGGTCGATGTTCAGCCGGCATCCCTTCGCCACCGGCTTGCTCGGCGGCCTGGTCGGCGCTGGTATCGGCGGAATGCTCTTTGGGCACGGCTTCTTCCATCCAGGCTACGGCTTCGGCGGCATGTTCGGTGTGCTGCTGCAGCTGATCATCCTGTTCTTCATCGTACGCTGGCTGTTTCGCCGGTTCTTCAGCGGTCGCGGGGGAATGGCCGGGGCGAGCCCCGCGTTCAGCCGGGGGCCTGCAAATCAAGGCTCAGGCTGGGGCGGGATCGCGGGCGGCATGGGCGGCGGCGCGGGAGGGAGTGCGCCGCTGCAACTGTCGCCGGAGGATTTCCGCGCCTTCGAGCAATGCTTTCTCTACACGCAGCAGGCCTGGGACAACCAGGACCTCAACGCCATCGGCCGCGCCGCGACGCCGGAGATGGTGGGCTACTTCCGCGAGCAGCTGACCAACCTGCAGCGACAGGGCCTGCGTAACCGCATCTCCGACATCCGAATCGAAGGCATGGAGCTGTCCGAAGCCTGGACCGAAAACGGCATGGACTACGGCACCGTGGCGATCCGTTTCTCCATGCTGGATGTCACGCAGGATGCCCGGGGCCAAGTGGTCGATGGCAGTACGACGACGCGCAGTCTGGCGACCGAGGTCTGGACCTTCCTGCGGGCCCGCAACAGCCACTGGGTGCTCTCCGGCATCCAGCAATCTCGATAGGGTTGCGACGGGGAGGCTCGCTGCGGCCTCCCCGGACTTCATCCCGCGAAAGCAAAGTGGATGACGTGAATACGCGCCGGAGGAGCCGCGCGGTCGTACGTCCTGCGTAACATTGGGCAATACTCCATTGCGCCTGCTGGAATCTTTCTCCAAAACTTAGGCAGGCGCGACCGCGCCGACTGAGCCGGGCCGCGCAGGCGGCGCTACGCGAAAGAAAGAGCTGGTGCGAAACAGCGATCCGCGTCTCCTCGCCTGCCTCCTCCTGGCCGCGATCGTGCCGCTGAGCGGTTGCAATGCACTGGTCGGGGAGAGCGCCTCAGCCGCCGCCGGTGTCGGCGGCGCCGCCATCTCCCGCGCGATCACGGATAATCCGACCGTCACCACGGCTATCGGTCTCGGCGTGCAGGCTGTCGCCCAGACCGGTGTTCAGGCCGAGGCGCGGGCGGTTCATCGCAAAGAGCAGAACGAGATCGCGGCGATCGCCGGAGGGCTCGTGCCCGGCACCGTGGGCTCGTGGTCGGTCACGCATGTTGTGCCGCTGGAGGCTGACGAGAAAGGCCAGGTGGTGGTGAGCCGGGAGATCGGCACGCCAACGCTCGCTTGCCGTGAGATCGTCTTCTCCGTCGATACCACCCAGAAGGCTCAGCTCGTCCGGGCCTTCTATACCGCGACCGTCTGCCGGGACGGCGAGACCTGGAAATGGGCCTCCGCCGAACCCGCCACCGAACGGTGGGGCGCCCTGCAGTGAAGCGCCTGACGCCTGCGGCCTGCGGCCTCGGGGCGCTCATTCTCCTGACGGGCTGCAGCGCCGCTGGCGGCATCGCCGGTGCCGTTGCCGGCGCGGCGACCGGCTCGGTCAGCATGAACCCGCTGGTTGGCTATGCGGTCGCCGTCGGCGTGCGAGCGGCGACCGATACAGCCGTGAGCTACGTCATGCGCAAGCGCCAGCAGGCCGAGCAGAATGCCATCGCGGCCGTCATCGGGCCGCTCCCGCCCGGCGTCGTGCAGCCTTGGGAAATTCAGCACGACATTCCCATCGGCGACGAACATGGCGAGGTGCAGGTCACGCGAGTGATCGACACGGCGCTCGCCGATTGCAAGGAGCTGGTCTTCTCGGTCGCGCGAAAGAAGGCGCCGCAGCCCGACGACCCGCGCTACGTCACGACAGCCTGCCACCAGTCGGGCGGGTGGAAATGGGCCGAGGCAGAGCCCGCGGTAGCGCGATGGGGCTCATTGCAATAACACGCTCCTCAACATAACGGCGTGCGGCGGCCCTTCTGCCCTTCGCGCCGCCGTCAGAATGAGGATTGCCCATGTCCGGATCTCCTTTAGCGCCTTCCCTCAACCTTGCCGGTAGATTGCCGAGCCATCGCTGGGGCTGGTTCGTCGGCCTCGGCGTGCTGCAGATCATCATCGGTATCCTGGCCTGGATCGATGTGGTGGCGGCCAGCATCGCCGGGACGATCGTGATCGGCGCGCTGCTGCTGATCGGCGGCGTCTTGCAATTCGTCCACGCCTTCGCTGTACGCGGCTGGAGCGGCTTCCTGCTCAACCTCCTGCTTGGCATCCTTTATATGGCGGGCGGCGTGTTGCTGATGGAGGAGCCGGTGCGAGGCTCGGTAATCCTCACCTCGATCATTTCGGTCATCCTGGTCATCGCCGGTATATCGCGCTTGATCATGGCGGCGACGCATCGCCACATGGCGGGGTGGTGGCTCGTGGTTCTGAGCGGATTGGTGAGTCTCGTCGTTGGCGTACTGCTTTATGCCTCGCTGCCCTGGTCCGGACTCTGGGCCGTCGGAACACTGATCGCGGTCGAATTGGTGTTCCACGGTTTTGCCTGGGTGCAACTCGGACTTGGCCTTAAGCGTGGCGCGCAAATCACCTCGGCGTCTCGTTGAATAGCGGAAATACTTCTCTTCCCCGCTGAACGATCCTATATCCCTCGGTCGAATGCAGGCTGTGGAGCGCAATTCACAATGGACGGTTCGGTGACTGGAATCTCGGGCGTGCCGGCGGCCACCGAGACCGATGTGTTGTGGTTTCTGCCGACGCATGGCGACGGCCGATACCTCGCGAGCGAGGTCGGCGCGCGGCATGTGACGCTCGGCTATCTCAGCCAGATCGCGAAAGCCGCCGATGAGCTGGGTTACTTTGGCGTGCTGCTGCCGACGGGGCGTTCCTGCGAGGATAGCTGGGTCGTCGCCTCAGCGATGGTGCCGCTGACCCAGCGGCTGCGCTTCCTGGTAGCGGTGCGGCCCGGCCTTTCCGAACCCTCCATGACGGCTCGCATGGCGGCAACACTGGACCGCCTGTCCGGCGGGCGGCTGCTGGTCAATGTCGTGGCTGGCGGTGATCCCTTCGAGATGCATGGCGACGGCGTGTGGTTCGGCCATGGCGAGCGTTACGAGGCGACGGACGAATATCTGGAAGTCTGGCGCCGGATGCTGGCTGGCGAGACCTTCGATTTCAAAGGCAAGCACATCACGGTGGAGGGCGCGAAGCTGCTCTATCCGCCGGTGCAGGCGCCACATCCGCCCTTGTATTTCGGCGGGTCTTCGGCCGATGGCCAGGTGGTAGCGGCCAAACATGCCGACGTCTATTTGACCTGGGGCGAGCCGCCGGCCGATGTGGCGGAGAAGATCGCTTCCGCCCGCGCCGCGGCCGCCAAAGAGGGCCGGACCTTCAGCTACGGCATCCGGCTGCATGTAATTGTGCGCGAGACCGAGGAAGAGGCCTGGGCTGCGGCCGACTCGCTCATCAAGCATGTCGATGACGAGGCGATCGCGACGGCGCAGAAGGCCTTCTCGCGGTTCGATTCGGTCGGGCAGCAGCGAATGAGCGCGCTGCATGGCGGCCGCAAGGACAAGCTGACGGTGAGCCCCAATCTATGGGCGGGCGTGGGTCTGGTACGGGGCGGCGCTGGTACGGCGCTGGTCGGCAATCCGCAACAGGTCGCGGATCGGATGAAGGAATACATGGCGCTCGGCATCGACCGCTTCATCCTGTCGGGCTATCCGCATCTCGAGGAATGCTACCGCTTCGCCGAGCTGGTCTTCCCGTTGTTGCCGTTGAAGAAGACGACCGGCAACGACCTCGGCGCGGCACGTAACGCCGGGCCATTCGGTGAGGTCATCGCCAATGTAGCGGCGCCGTCGCGGATGAAGGTTGCCTCGGCGGGCTAGGCCGGTTCGCGATTTCATTGCCGCGACCACGATGTGGCGGTTCAGCTAGCGTCGGCCGTCAGTCGTAGACGGGACGGAGACAGCCGCAGAACAGCTTCGACCACCAGGTTTCGGCGTCGGGCGGGCTCTGGCTGAAATTACAAGGTTGCAGGCTGTAATCCGGAGGTGACGGAGGCATTCTCACCGGCGCTCCCGGGCGAAAGGAGCGCGGTACTGCGTGAGTCTTGGCGAAATAGGGCGGCGGTGCAAAATCGTGGCTCGGATGAGGTGGCGGAGGATCGCTGTATATCGCGGACCACTCGCTAGCCGCCCCTGCTGCTGTGTGGTCGCTGTTGTCTTGCGCGCGACCGAATGCCCCCTGGATCTCGATGACCATTTTCATCCCGTGAAAGTAGATTCGGAGCGGCGCTTATCTTGCGACGCAATGCTGAATTTTTATTGAAGCTCGGGTCCTGCAGAACCGCGCTGAGACGAACCCTACACATTCGACGCTCCCAGGACGCCGCCGATACGAAAAGGGCGGCGCCCTACGGCACCGCCCAAAGTTCACGCCAGATGGTGGAGGAATTACTCCACCTCCTCCGGCTCCTTCTCCGTCCCGCTCTCGTCTCCGCCACCCGGCCGAGACACCGCGGCTGGCGCCGCTGCCTCGGTGACTTCGAAGTCGAGCGCGCCGTCCTTCATGCCGACCTTGACCGCGCCGCCCTTCACCAGGCGTCCGAAGAGCAGCTCCTCGGCGAGTGGCTTCTTGACGTATTCCTGGATGACCCGCGCCAGCGGTCTCGCGCCATAGAGCCTGTCATAGCCGCGCTCCGACAACCACTCCTTGGCCGCCGAGGACAGTTCGATCGTCACGTTGCGGTCGGCGAGCTGGGCCTCGAGCTGCATGACGAACTTCTCGACGACGCGCGCCACCACTTCCGGCGTAAGCCCCGCGAAGGCGATCACCGCGTCCAGGCGGTTGCGGAATTCCGGCGAGAACATACGCTTGATCGCATCCTCGTCCTCGCCGATCCGCGCTTCCCGCTCAAAGCCAATGGCGGGTTTCGCCATATCGGCGGCGCCGGCATTGGTCGTCATGATCAGGATCACGTTACGGAAATCGACCGTCTTGCCGTTGTGGTCGGTGAGTTTCCCGTGGTCCATGACCTGCAGCAGGATGTTGTAAAGATCCGGATGCGCCTTCTCGATCTCGTCCAGCAGCAGCACGGAATGCGGGTGCTGGTCGATGGAGTCGGTCAGCATGCCGCCCTGGTCGAAGCCCACATAGCCCGGCGGCGCACCGATCAGGCGCGAGATGGAGTGCCGCTCCATGTATTCGCTCATATCGAAGCGAACGAGCTCGATGCCCAGGACACTCGCCAATTGCCGCGCGACTTCGGTCTTGCCGACGCCGGTGGGGCCGCTGAACAGGTAGCTGCCGATCGGCTTCTCCTGATCCCGCAACCCGGCACGGCTGAGCTTGATGGCGGCGGCCAGCGACTCGATCGCCTTGTCCTGGCCGAAGACCATCGAGCGCACGTCACGCTCCAGATTGCGAAGCGTCTCCTTGTCGTCAGCCGAAACGGATTTTGGGGGGATGCGGGCGATCTTGGCGACGATCTCCTCGACGTCCCGCAAGGTCACGGTCTTCCGGCGCTTATGCTCGGGGAGCAGCATCCGGCTCGCGCCCACCTCGTCGATCACGTCGATCGCCTTGTCGGGCAGCTTGCGGTCGTGGATGTATTTCGCCGAGAGATCCACCGCGCCGCGGATGGCCTCATCCGTGTAGCGAACCTTGTGGTGCTTCTCGTAGACCGGCTTCAGGCCACGCAGAATGCGGAAGGCATCCTCGGTGCTGGGCTCCGCCACGTCGATCTTCTGGAACCGGCGCACTAGCGCCCGATCCTTCTCGAAGTAGTTGCGGAACTCCTTATAGGTCGTGCTGCCGATGCAGCGCAGGGTGCCCGAGGCAAGCGCAGGCTTCAGCAGGTTGGAGGCATCCATCGCCCCGCCGCTGGTCGCCCCGGCGCCGATGACGGTATGGATCTCGTCGATGAACAGCACGGCGGCCGCCTGTGCCTCCAGCTCCGTCACAACGGCCTTCAGCCGCTCCTCGAAATCGCCACGATAGCGGGTGCCGGCGAGCAGCGCGCCCATGTCGAGCGCGTAGATCGTCGATTTCGCCAGAACTTCCGGCACGTCGCCCTCGACGATCCGCTTGGCGAGCCCTTCGGCGATGGCAGTCTTGCCGACGCCGGGATCACCGACATAAAGCGGATTGTTCTTCGTGCGGCGGCAGAGGATCTGGATAGTCCGCTCGATCTCGCTCTCGCGGCCGATCAGCGGGTCTATCTTGCCGTTCTGCGCCTTCTTGTTGAGATTGACGCAGTAATTGGACAGCGCGTCCTGGCCGCGACGGTTCGTCTTCTCCTCCTGCTCCGACGAGTCCTGGGACGAGGATGCCTTATCCGCCCGAGGCGCGGATTTGCCCGGCGCCTTGGCGATGCCGTGGCTGATAAAGTTGACGGCATCGAGCCTGGTCATGTCCTGCAATTGCAGGAAATACACCGCATGGCTTTCCCGCTCGCTGAACAGCGCGACGAGAACATTAGCGCCCGTCACCTCATCCCGTCCTGAGGACTGAACATGGATCGCGGCCCGCTGGACCACGCGCTGGAAGCCCGCCGTGGGTTTCGGGTCGCCCGGCCGGTCCGTCGCCAGCCCGGCGAGATCCTTGTCGAGGAATTCGGTCAGGTCGGCGCGCAGCTTATCGAGATCGACGCCGCAGGCGCGCAACACCGTGGCGGCATCCGTGTCTTCCGCGAGTCCGAGCAAGAGATGCTCAAGGGTCGCGTATTCGTGCTTCCGATCGCTAGCCAGTGAGAGCGCGCGGTGCAGGGTCTGTTCGAGATTACGTGACAACATCAGTCCGACGCTCCTTCACTTCGCCCCTGTCGACGCACGCCACCGACACACCGTCGATCGAGGCCCGCCCAGGGGTAGCCAGTCTCCTATTCGCCTTCGCGCCGCGGCTGCGGCTCGTATTGAGTCATCATCCTGCACCATGAGTTCAGATGCAGAGATTAACTTTTGCTCAGGCTCACTCTTTTTCGCCTCCTCACCTAATTCTTTTTTGACCAATTCACTCTTTCTCAATGGTGCATTGGAGCGGATGCTGGTTTTGCCGAGCGAGATCCATCACCTGCGTTACCTTGGTTTCCGCGACTTCGTAGGTGAAAATGCCGCAGACCCCGACACCCCGCCGGTGGACATGCATCATGATTCGCGTCGCCTCGTCCCGTGACTTCTGGAAGAAGCGCTCCAGGATATGGACCACGAATTCCATCGGCGTGTAGTCGTCATTTAGCATCAGGACCTTGTACATGGTGGGCTTGCGCGTTTTCGCGCGCGTCTTCACCACGGTTCCGACGTTCGGAGTATCCTGGTCGCCGTTGCGCCTGCCGCTATCGCTCATCGCGCCTATCGCACTTCCTCTGGGTGACCGGGCGAACCTGACGGGCCGCGCCAATCTGCCTTATTGATCCAGGCGGCTGCCCAACCGCCTCCGTTCGAGACTCAGCATAGGGGCATGGGCGAAGAGACAGGAAGTCCAAGATTGCAGCGTCGCTCTTCCGACCCTGACAGGCCCTATGTGGGCAATCCATTCTGCGCAGAAAAGAGCCACCGCGCATCTGCTTTCAACGGGGCAGCCCGCAGTTCATGACGCGGCTGTGAAGTCTAGGCCCCCTTGTGTCACCGGGCGATTACTCCCGGGGAACGCAAAAGGGCCCGGGCGTTTCCACCCGGGCCCTCCAATTCGTCTCGGCGAGGCGGAATTAGGCGGCCTTACCAAGCTTGTCGACGGCAACGGTCACGCGGCTCGTCAGCGGCGCCATGGCCTGCTCGGCGAGCTTAATTGAAGCGTCGGTGTAGCGGCCGGACTCGCTCACGCTCTTCTCGATCGCGGTGCGAACGAGGCCAACATTGAGGTCCATCGCTTCCTTGAGCGACTTCACCGAGGTCAACGCCTTGGCGTTGTTCACAGACTCTTCGTAGCTCGCCTTCATCGACTCGGCGATCTGGCGCGAAAGGTCCTGCAGGCCGGCCATCAGAATCTGGCCCGACTTGATGAAGGCCTCGACGTTGCCCTGGTTGAACGCGACGACTTCTTCAGCTGACTTCATTGCCTTTTCAAGCCCTTCCTTATAGCGGTCCTGCGATGCTTCGAAACCCGAAGCGGCTTTGGTCATGCCGTCCTTGACGGCCGCGACCGTGTTGTCGAAGCTGCGATCGGCGGCGGCCTTGGTCTGCTCGACCACGGCTTTCGTCTGCTCAACAGCCTTCGCCGTCACCGTCTTCGCGGTTTCGGTGTTCTTTTCGATAGCGCTCTTCACTTCGTCTGCCATAGGCTGGCCCCTCCGTTTCGTTTCATTCGAGTACCCGGTTTCCGAGCGCTCTGCTAATGCGTTGCCCCGCCTTGGTTTGTCCGGTGGCAAAGGCCAGCGAGACGTCGTGTTGCGGTGCAGCAAAACCGCGTTTACAGAGCTAACACCGCTAACTCAAGAGAAATTGTGCGCTGCACAATAAATTTAATTTTCCTATCTCCGCCAAGGTCATAGGAAGCTTGTGAGGTCCATCCTCCAACTGATTGCAATTCCGGTAGATTTGCTTCAAACCTCTCGCGGCAGTGAGCGGCTCCCGCGCCGGCCGAAACAGAGGATCGACGTGATGGAGGACGGCAGAGCATGACGGCAGCCAGCGATTCTGCCGATCAGCCGCGGCGACGCTCCCCGATCCGGGTGATTTTCAGGCTCATTGCCAGCCTGGCCGTGCTCAGCGTGATGGGCAAAGCCGCAGCGCGAGCCGATGAACTACCGCCCATGGCGTCCGTCCTCGTCGATGCGCGGAGCGGGCAAACGCTCTTCCAGCAACAGGCGGACGCGCCGCGCTATCCGGCCAGCCTGACCAAGCTGATGACACTCTACATGCTGTTCGAGGCGATTCGGGATCACCGCATCAGCTTCGACGAGATGATGCCGGTCTCCGCCCATGCCGCCTCGGTTCAGCCGGTGAAGCTTGGCATGAGGCCAGGCTCGCGACTTTCGGTGGAAGAGGCGATCCTCGGCATGGTCACACTCTCTGCCAATGACGCGGCGACGGCTGCGGGAGAGTTCCTTGCGGGCGGCGATGAGACACGGTTCGGCGCTCTCATGACACTGAAGGCCCATTCACTCGGCATGAACAGCAGCGTGTTTCGCAACGCTTCCGGCCTGCCAGACCCAGCACAGATCTCGACGGCCCGGGACATGTCTGTATTGGCCCGGCGTCTGATCCAGGATTTCCCGGACGACTACCATTACTTCTCGGCGCCGAGCTTTCTATTTCGCGGCCGGGTCGTCTTCAACCATGACAACCTCCTGAAATATTATCCGGGCGCGGACGGCCTGAAGACCGGCTTCACCAATGCCGCCGGCCATAACCTTGTGACAAGCGCCCAGCGGAGCGGTGTGCGGCTGATTGGGGTCGTCATGGCGGCGCCCTCCAACGGCTTTCGCGATCACCAGATGACCGGCATGCTGGATGACGGCTTCGCCACGGAGCTCGGTCCATCGGCTGGCCTATCCGCCATGGCCGCCAATGCCGCGGTCCGCCGCGCCCAGCGGGTAGCGGGCAGCGGTCCTATCGTGCCGGTGACCGCCATGCTGCCGCATGGCCGGCGCCAGATCGGCAGCCAGACCGGGAGTGGCCAGCGCATCGTTTCCGGAGCATGGAGTCTGGATCTCGGTAGCTATCCAAGCCAGGGCTTGGCGCAGTCGGCGCTGCGTATCGGGGTCCGCGCGGCGGGCGGCGGCACGGCTCACCTGGTTTCCGCCAAGATCGGGCGGCATCACAAGTGGCATGCCTGGATCGCCTCGGTCAGCCCAGTCCGTGCCCGCGCCGCCTGCAACGCAATGAACCATTATGGCCGCACCTGCGTCGCCGTGCGGCCAGCAGGCAACGAAGTGGCGGAGCGTTAACCGTCGCGCGGCTTGCCGGCTCTTGACGTCCGGATCCAGCGGCGGCGCCCCAATTCACTTCTCGGCTTCCGGGGGACCCGGCAGCCGGCGAGGCAATCATTGCGCGACGCGGGCGGCCGGTTCGAGGCCAAGGGCCGCCGCGACTCGGCCAAGACGCCGGATCACGCTCTCGCCCGCGAAAACACCCGCATTCTCGTTGAGGTCGAGGATCAGTCTTCCCTCCTCGATACCCAGCGAAGTGCCGGCGAGAAGGTCGGGTGTGCCGCCCGAAAGCGTATAGGCGAGGCGCAAAGCGACACCGAGCACCTCAGCGCGTTGCACGGAGGCCATATCCAGCAGCAGCCTGGCGCTGCCGAGGAAGGCGGCATCGGGCTCCGCCTCGTAGCGCATGGCGATGACCAGGGCGAGGAAGGCGCGGGCATGGTGGCTGACGCCGGTTTCCGGCTGGCGCAAAACCCGGAGGAACGCCTGCTCGGCGCGGTATTCCGGATGGTCGTGGCTCGCGACATCCGAGAACCAGCAGGCGGCTTCCCGCAGTCTCCGCTGGTCGGGCGTCTCGCGAAGGGCTAGCCGGGCTGTCCACTCGAACAAAGCGGGCGGCAGGTTCACGTCCCGACCGAAACGGGTCGCCATATCGCGCGCGGCGGCCAGCAGGGGATCCTCGGCGCGCACGTTGATGGGCATGCGCTCCATGAGCCAACCCTCGCGCAGACCATTGGCGCTGAATACGACGCGGGCCGCGGCCGTGACCCGTAGCAGGCGGCGCAGCACGACGGCGGCGAAGGGCAGATCGTCGATACGCCGCCGGGCGATGCCGGGCAGCCGTTCCAGCGCGCGGCGGCTGGCGCCGGCCACCACTCCCGCCAGATCCCGCGCCTCCTCGCGTGCGATGGAATACTGGTGGATCATGTTGAGCGGGTAGCCCGTCTGCGACATGTGGATGCGCGCGAGCGCCCGGAAGGCGCCGCCGACGAGATAGAGCGTCTCGCCCGCGCCATCGCCGAGCCACGGCACCTTCGCCGTGTCTTCCTCGACGATGATGCGCGCCCGCAGCAGGTCGCCTTCGGAGCGGTCGGCGAGGCGGATGACGCCGAGACGCATGGTTTCGCTCTGTACCACTGTGCCGCGTACTAGTCGCACCGCCTCCAGCGAACCGCCGCCGATATCGAGCAGGATGCCTTGGGCGTCCGGAATGCCGCAAACCACGCCCTGGGCGGAGAGCCGTGCCTCCTCTTTGCCGGGCAGGACGCGGATGGGCACGCCCGGCATGCGGGCCTGGAGACCAGCAACAAAAGCGGGGCCATTTTCTGCGTCCCGAACCGCGGCGGTCGCCAATACCTCGAAGGGGTCGGCATGCATGGCGCGGGCGATCGCGTGGTAGCGGCTCATCACGGTCAGCGCC
This sequence comes from Acidisoma sp. L85, assembly GCF_009765865.1. Classification (GTDB taxonomy): domain Bacteria; phylum Pseudomonadota; class Alphaproteobacteria; order Acetobacterales; family Acetobacteraceae; genus Acidisoma. The sequence continues at coordinate 184,276 of NZ_LMUQ01000076.1, read as the reverse complement.
TGGGAGACGCCTTCCTCGTTCAGCAGCCCGGTCTGTTGCAGACCACGGCCGAGGCGCAGCACCGCCTTCTCGTTGAAGATCGCGACCGGATTGCGGGATTCACCCTCATAGACGACGAGGCGGACCGAGTTGGAGCCGAGATCGACGACAGCGAAGCGTGGCGGGGTCAGCGGTCAGTCCCTTAATGCGTGAAGCGGGCGACGCCCCGCCGTGGCCGCCATCGCGGGGCCATGCAGCGCGGAGCCGCGGCCCGAGAGGGATGGATTGGTCATGAAGTAGTTATGAGCGGAAATCGGCTTGCGTCCACCCTGAACACGCCTCCAGGCCCCGTCGCCGCCGAGTTCCCAGGACTGCACATTGTCCTTTAGGTCCACAACCATGATCTGATCGAGCACCTGGGCATGCACTGTCGCGTTACGGATCGGCACCAGCGTTTCCACCCGCATGTCGAGATTGCGGGACATCCAGTCGGCGCTGCTGATGAAGACCTTGGCCTGGCGGCTGGGCAGGGCATGGGCATTGGCGAAGACGCAGATCCGCGCGTGCTCCAGGAAGCGCCCGACGATCGATTTTACCCGGATATTCTCGGACAGGCCCGGCACGCCCGGACGCAGGCAGCAGATGCCGCGCACGACGCATTTGACGCTGACGCCGGCGCGCGACGCCTCATACAGCAGGTCGATCATCCGGTCATCGACGAGCGAATTGACCTTGAGCCAGATGCCGGATGGCTTGCCCGCCTTGGCATTGGCGATCTCCGCCCGGATGAGCGACTCGAGCGTCAGCCGCGTGGTCAGCGGGCTGAAGGCGATGGCGTCCATATTCTCGGGCCGCGCATAGCCGGTCATGTAGTTGAACAACCGGGCGGCATCGCGGGTGAGGTCGGGGTCGGAGGTGAAGAAGCTGAGGTCGGTGTAGATGCGCGCGGTGATCGGATGATAGTTGCCGGTACCGAAATGCGCGTAGGAGCGTACCGCACCGCCCTCTCGCCGCACGACCAGCGAAATCTTGGCGTGGGTCTTGAGTTCGGCGAAGCCGAAGACGACCTGGACGCCCGCCGCCTCCAGCGAGCGCGAGAGGCGGATATTGGCCTCCTCATCGAAGCGGGCGCGCAGCTCGACCAGGGCGGTCACCGACTTGCCGGCCTCCGCCGCCTCGATCAGCGCCTTGACGATGGGGCTGTCCTTGCTGGTGCGGTAAAGCGTCTGCTTCACCGCGATCACGTTCGGGTCGCCTGCCGCCTGGCGCAGGAACTGCACTACCACGTCGAAGCTCTCGAAGGGGTGGTGGACGATGATGTCCTTGGCGCGAATGGCGGCGAAGCAGTCGCCGCCGAAGTCACGCACCCGCTCGGGGAAGCGCGGCGTATAGGGCGGGAAGAGCAGGTCCGGCCTGTCATCGACGATGAGCTGCTTGAGATCGACGGCGCCGAGAATGCCGGCCTCGGTGAAAACCTCGTCAGGCGGAACCTCGAACTCCTCGGTCACCAGCTCGCGGAGGTCGTCCGGCATTGAAGCTTGGAGGGTGAGGTTGATGGCGACACCGCGCCGGCGGCGCTTGAGCGCCGTCTCGTAGGAGAGAACGAGGTCCTCGGCTTCCTCCTCGAACTCGACATCAGTGTCGCGGATGACTCGGAAGAGCCCCTCGCCCGCATTGGAATAGCCCGGGAAGAGCCGTTGGAGGCACAAGTTGACGAGCGCTTCGAGCATGATGAAGCGGATCGGGCTGCCCGCTTCCGAGGGCAGGCGCACGAAGCGCTCGATCTGCGCGGGAAGCGGGATCAGCGCCCGCATCGTCGTGCGGTCTTCATTCGAGACGAGCAGCAGGGCCATCACCAGACCCATATTCGGCACGAAGGGGAACGGATGGGCGGGGTCGATGGCGAGCGGCGTCAGAACCGGAAAAACGCGCTCCATAAAATAGGCACTCAGCCATTCGCGATCGGCGGCCGTCAGATCATCCGCATCGCAGACCACGAGCCCGGCATGGGCCAGCTCGTCGCGCACCTTGCGCCAGGCGTGCTGCTGGTCCGCGAGGAGACGGCGGGCGCGGGCGTTGATGTCGAGCAACTGCTGGGCCGGCGTCAGCCCGTCGGGCGACTGCACGTTGACCCCGGCCTTGGCCTGGCCGACCAGCCCGGCAACGCGGACCGAGTAGAATTCATCGAGATTCGAGGCGCTGATCGAGATGAAGCGCAGGCGTTCGAGCAGCGGGTGGTGGCGGTTCTCGGCCTCCTCGACCACGCGGTGGTTGAAATCCAGCCAGGACAGCTCCCGGTTTATGAAGCGACTCGGCGAGTCGGGCGCGATCGCGGGGATTTCGGTTTCGGCGGCGGGGGGAAGCCGGGCGACTGAGCTCATGTCTTACCCTACAGGAGACTCGCCGGATTTGTGGAGAGTAGCGGCGGAGAGTTATCGAAATCATCATTTTCCGCACAGATTTCAGCGAGTACGGCAGCGGCGCCGGCTCGAGTGACCCGACGGCCCTCGGCAAGGGTTTGTCGATCCAGCCGGGCAACCGCCTCGCGCAAGGCGGCGGGATGGCGCGGCAGGCGGGTCAGCATCCAGACTTGGAGGCTTTCGGGCAGCAGCAATTGGCGATCCGATAGGAGCCGCGCCAGGAGCGCTTGCAGGAGATCATCCTCGGCGGGTTTCAGGAGTACCGCGGAGATGGCACGCAGGCGGCTCGCGAGATCGGGCAGGCGCACGGGCCAATGTGCGGGTGCCAAGCGGCCCGCGAGGAGCACCGGGCGAGCATCCTCAGCGGCGAGGTTGAGGAGATGAAGCAGGATGGCCTCGTCAGGGGCGGCATCCGCATCGTCGATGACGAGCGGGCCGGTCTCGCCCGGTTTGGGTAGGATCCTCAGAGCTGGGCCGCTGAGCTGGACAGCGTTTTGGCGAGCTGCCCAGAGATGGAGCAGGTGACTCTTGCCGGATCCCTCGTCGCCATAGATCGCGAGGCGGCCGCCCGGCCAACTCGTGCGGCGGTCGAGCCATGCGCGTGCCTCGGCATTGGAGGGCGCGGCGATGAAGTCCTCGGCGCGAAAGCGCGGGGCATGCGCGAAGGGTAAGGCGAGCTGGCGCATCAGCGCGGCGTCAGTGCCGGAAGCGATCGAGCGGCGGCGGATCGAGGTAGAGCGGGCTCGCCAGGTAGCGGCGGAGCCAGAAGCGCGTCAGGACGCCAAGTGCCGCCGTGACCGGCACCGCGAGCAGCACGCCGAGGAAGCCGAAGGCCGCGCCGCCGGCCATCAGGGCGAAGATCACCAGCACATCGTGCAGCTCCACCCGGTTGCCGAGGAGGCGCGGGTAGATCACGTAGCCCTCCAGGATCTGCCCGAGGATGAAGACCCCTGCAACCAGGAAGACGCCGTTCCAGCTGGGAAACTGGGCAAGCGCCAGACCAATCGAGGTCACCGCGCCCGTGATGGTCCCGACATAGGGAATGAAGGACAGCAATCCCGCCGTCATGCCCACGATGAGGCCGAGATCGAGCCCGACCGCCGTGAGGCCGATGGCATAGAAGATCGCCAGCATGAGGCAGCAGAGCAGCTGTCCGCGCAGCCAGGCGGAGAGGATGCGATCGACTTCTAGCGCCTGGAGCCGGATGACGCCGGCATAGCGACGCGGCAGCAGCGCATCGATCCTCGCCACCAGCCTCGGCCAGTCCCGCAGCAGATAGAAGGCGACGATCGGCGTGACGACGAGCAGGGCGATGGCATTGACGATGGCGAAGCCGCCGCCGATGACCCGCGTCAGCGCGCCGACGGCATAAGGGATCATCGCGCCCGCATGCGAACTCACGATCTCGCGCAGCTTGCTGTCCACGAAATCGCGGCCGAGATGTTCCTGCAGATGGGACAGCGTGCCGTTGGCCCAGGCCTGGACCTCGACCACATAGGTCGGCACCCGCTGCAACAACAGACCGAGCTGCGACAGGATGATGGGATAGAGCAGCAGCACGAAGGTGAGGGTCAGGGCGATGAGGGCAAGCACCAGCAGTAGCGCCGCCACCCAGCGCGGCACGCCGAGGCGATTGAGGCGGACCGCCACCGGATCCAGGAAATAAGCGATGCCCGCCGCGGCCACGAAGGGCAGCAGCACGCTCGAGAAGAGGTAGAAGACGAGGCAGGTGAGCAGCAGAATGCAGATGACGAGGGCGATGCGCTGGCCTCGCGTCGCCCGCCGCCCGAGGATGACCGGCATCTCGACTGGTGCCTGCGGCGGTAGCGGCGGCGGTTCGATGCGCTCAGCCATTCGCCACCCTCACCGCCGGGCAGTCCATTGCCAGACATAGGCGGCGCCGGAAGCGCAGGTACTGAGTGCGACGCAGACAACCAGCGCGTCCACGAGAGCGGGGATCGCAAGATGCCAGCCGCTGATCAACAGCACTAAGGCAACCAGTGTGATCTGCAGCACCGTGTTGAACTTCGAGATGCGGAGCGGCTTGATCGCCACCCGGACGCCGATAAAGGACAGACACAGGATGCCGCCGACGATCACCAGGTCGCGGAACACCACGAGGATGGCGAGCCACGGCGGCAGTTCACCGACCGCCGCAAGCGTCACATACATCGAGACGAGCAGAGCCTTATCCGCCACCGGATCGAGTATCGCGCCGATGACGGAGGCGGACCCTCGCCGGGCCAGCCAGCCGTCAATGGCATCCGAGACGCCAGCCGCGAGAAAGAGCCAGAAGGCAAGCGACAGATCCTGCCGCAGCACGAGCCAGACGGCTAACGGAACGGCGCCGATGCGGGCGAGCGTTATGAGATTTGGAGCTGTCAGCAGAGCAGTGGAATGTGGCCCGGAAATGCGAGCGCCGTCAGGCATCGAAGGCGCCCAGACCCTTGCCCGATCTCGCTGGGACGGCGGTTGCGCCGGCGAGACGGCTGTGATTGTGTCCGCGCCTCGTCACAGGACTGTGCCTTGCACCCTCTGAAGCCCGCCACGAAACGCGGCGGAACAGCGGCCAAGGCCTAGCGCATCGAGGGCCCGGATGACCAGAGGCACGAGCCCAGCATGACCACAGGGGCGAGCGCCGGGCGCGCCGGCGGAAATGGTGCGACCTATCGCGAGGCGGGCGTCGATATCGCAGCCGGGGATGCGCTGGTCGAGGCCATCAAACCCCTCGCCCGCGCCACTTCGCGCAGCGGCGTCATGGGCGGGCTGGGCGGCTTCGGCGCCTTGTTCGACCTTAAGGGGGCAGGCTTCACCGATCCGGTTCTGGTCTCGGCCACCGATGGCGTCGGCACCAAGCTCAAGATCGCGATCGACCATGGGCTGCATGAGACCGTGGGCATCGACCTGGTGGCGATGTGCGTCAACGACCTCATCGTGCAGGGCGCCGAGCCGCTGTTCTTCCTCGACTATTTCGCGACCGGATCGCTGGATGTCGCGGCGGCGACAAAGGTCATCGCCGGCATCGCCGAGGGTTGCCGCCTCTCCGGCTGCGCGCTGGTGGGTGGCGAGACCGCGGAGATGCCGGGACTGTATCAGGGTGGCGACTATGACCTCGCCGGTTTCGCGGTGGGGGCGGCGGAACGCGGCGCGCTGCTGCCACGCGACGTGGCGGTGGGTGACGTGGTGCTGGGTCTGGGCAGTTCGGGCGTGCATTCAAACGGCTTTTCGCTGGTGCGGCGCGTGGCCGAGCGGGCCGGTGCCGATCTCGATGGCCCCTGCCCTTTCACCGAGGGTCAGACCCTGGCGCAGGCACTGATGACGCCAACGCGGCTTTATGTGTTGCCGCTGCTCAAGCTGCATCGTGCCAGGCTGCTCAAGGCGGCGGCGCATATCACCGGCGGCGGATTGCCGGGCAATCTCAACCGCGCTCTGCCGGAAGGCACTGTCGCAAGGTTGGACGCGGCCCTTTGGGATGTACCGCCAGTGTTCCGCTGGCTCGCTCGGGCCGGTGGCGTCGCGCATGAGGAGATGCTGCGGGTGTTCAACTGCGGCATCGGCATGACGCTGGTAGTCGCGGCGGCGGATGTGGATGCGGCACGGTCGATGCTCGAAGCAGAGGGCGAAAGCGTCTTCACCATCGGCAAGGTCGACGCGGGCGCGGGTCCGGGTCCGGCCACGGTCGAGGTGCGGACGCCGGCCGACTGGCTGGGATGAGCGTTTCTCGCCGCCGGGTCGGCATCCTGATCAGCGGCCGAGGCTCCAACATGATGGCGCTGGTCGCGGCGGCGGCGGCACCCGATTTCCCCGCCGAGATCGCGCTCGTGCTGTCGAACAACCCGGAGGCCGAGGGTCTTGCCAGCGCCGCCGCGCGGGGCGTGGCGACTGAGGCGATCGACCATCGGACGTTCGGGCGGGACCGCGCGTCGCATGAGGCGGCTATGGATGCCGCGCTGGTCGCTCATGGGGTCGAGTTGATCTGTCTCGCGGGTTACATGCGGCTGCTCACCCCGTGGCTCGTCGCACGATGGGCGGGGCGGATGATCAACATCCATCCGAGCCTGTTGCCGGCGTTCACCGGGCTGCACACCCATGCCCGCGC